>CAWEDX010000006.1:0-223878 GCA_963807995.1 uncultured Gammaproteobacteria bacterium | reverse complement strand
CCGCCGTCGGCTGCCGGCATGCCCTTCGCAAGTCGCTGCGTCGCGCACGGCAGCCGACTCTGGGTCGCGGTTAAACAATGGACCCAGAGCGAGACGGCGCAAAAAGAAAGGTGCCAAGAGCCGTACTGGCCGGCTCCTGGCACCTTGTTCATTACTAGGTTTTCAGTCACGCCGCTCGGTCGGCGGCGTGACCCACTCTGGCACTCCCCTTAACGGGTCCGCCGCCAGCCGAAGCCCACCAGGGCGAGGGCCGCGAGCGCCGCCAGGATCATCGTCGACGGTTCCGGAACGGCCGCCGCGCCACCACCGACCACGGCCGCCACGAACAGATCGACGTCCAGGCCGTTGACGACCCGTCCTCGTTCATGTCGCCCTCGGACTGGTACGTGCCGCCGTGACCAGAACCGACAAACGGGTCGACGTCCAGACCGTTGACGTTCGCCGTCCAGGTTCGACGTCACCGAGCAGCACCACCTCATCGCCGACCAACTGCAGACCGTCCTTGTCGTCGGTATAGCTGAAGATGCCAGCGCCACCGTTGACCAGCAACTGGTTCCCATCCGGGTCAAGGGACTCGCGCCCCAGATCTCGAAATTCGCACCGCCACCACGCTCCCAGAAGAGGGCTTCGAGTGCGTAGGTGCCGACCGCCAAATCGATGAGCGCCTCGGCTGTGCTGTCCCCAGTGTTCATATCAACCTGCAACGCTCCATCCGCAGCGATGACGGCGACTCCACTCGCGTCGGTCACGATGTCAGTGAAGGACTCGCCCACGATCCGCATCTCCGAACCGTCATCGCCTCGGAATCCTAAGCGATACTGTCCAGCGAGAAGGATCTCCAACGTCGCCTCGACCGCGACAGCGAAGTCTTCGTCATCAGCGGCCGTGTCGCTCGGGAACGGGACATCGCCGCCGAAATTACCCCCACCTCCGTTGTTTTCCGGATCCGCGAAGTTGACCGAAGCGTAATTGCCGGTCGTATTCGGACCGGCGGCGATTTCAGCCGCGGCATCCGCCAAGCTATTGAGCGTGGTACCACCAGGCGGACTGGCGGAGACCGTGGCATCGCCGAGCAGGCCCGGCTTACCGTACTCAGTCGTTTCACCGGTCGCAATGTTACCGATCAGGACGAAATCTTCGTCGATCTCGGTCTTATTGCCCTGGGCGGCCAGCAGCTCGATATCCGCACCACCGTTGTTCTCGAAGTGGGTGAACTCGATCTCGTAGTCGCCCGGGTCAGATGGACACGTCCGGTCGCCAGTGTCGCCAGTGGCTCCGGTACGCCAGCACCAACGGACTGGGCCAGAGTGAGGGCAGGCTCAGCGTATCGCCCGGGCTGCTGGTGTAGTCGAGAATCGTAGCCATTCGCGTTGCCACCGGCGTTGCCGGCTTCGATCCAAGTTTGGCCTACGATTTTCAATTCGGCACCGTCGTCACCGCGGAAGGCGAACGTGTAGTCGTCCTCCGTCTCAATCCGGATCGTTCCCTTCGCCTTCATCACGAAAAAGTTGTCGTCGACACCCGGTGTGTCGTTCGGGTAGGGCCGCGGGTTAGGCGGATATGACCGGCGCCCGGGTTGTCGGGATCTGCAAAATTGATCGTCGGCTCCTGTGAATCGACGATGTCATTCGTGCCCGTGCCCGCACCGGCGAGCAGATTGATCTCGGACTCGTAGAGCCCGCCGGGCATCGCCCCGACCCGGATCGTGCGGACACCGAACGTGCCGTTGCCACCGGCTGGGACCGTCATTGATCAGCGGTACCGGGGGTTTTCGTCCAACTGCGTTGCGTATTCGACCGCATAGTCACGGCTATACGCCCGCGTATTGTGTGCGGCGGTCGTTCCAGTTGCCGTTGGCGAGGATCTCGGCAGCATCTTCGTTGCCGCCTGCATCGTTCGGCTCGGCACCGCCGTTCCACTGGGTGAAGGCACCACCGACCGGTGCGCCGCCGGCGTCCGCACCCGAGTCCGCGCCAGATGACCTGACCGTCGTCGGCCAGCGCCCAGTCCCCTTCTACGGCCTTGTCGTCCAGGCCGATCCACTGTTGCCGCCCTGACGCACGGTGGGCCGATCCGCCAGTTTTCAACCAGGCTCCGCGGTGTCGCGAGGTGGCCAGCAATTCCCTCGATAGTCGCTTGCCTCGGCCCTCGCGGTGGCCTCGTCATAGTTGGCCGTTTCGAACGCAGATAGTGAAAAGCTCAATCCGGTTCCATTTGCCGTTCGGCTGCTGGGCGTAGATGACACCGGCCGGTCCGCGGGTCCGGGTCACTCACCGGGGCGGCAGCGTTGCTGGATCGCCGCCATTAAAGAGGTATTCCACCTGGTTGGGCATCAAGCGCCTCGTTGTAGACCGCCACGTCATCAATCACGCCGTTGAACTCGTCTCCTCCCGGCGTGGCATGTACCGCCCGAATAGTTGCCGATCTGGAATGGATGCTGGATCGCGAGTGTGTCGAGCGTCGAAGCCTCGCCGCCGATCACCTGGCCGTTGAAGTAGGCCCGTGCGTTCGTACCATCATGCGTCAGGACGAAATGCGACCAGTTGTTAGCGAGCCAGGGGCCATGAAATCGAAATCTGTGGACTCGCCCATGAACTGCGCCCGCCACTGATCCGTGCCGCCAAGCGTCCGCAACGAAAAATCCTGGCCGTCCGATACCGCCCTGGCCGATATCAAAGATGCCGCCATTGTTGAACGAACGCGGTCAGGGCCCAAGCAGAGACCGTTTTCGGTAGTTCCCCGTCAATGCCCAATACGTTGAGGCGGTGGCATCCGTCAGAATGAACTCGGTACCACCATCGAAGTCATAGCCGCTGGTCGGCGAAAAGCCGCCGGCGCCGGCAACCCAGTTCGTTCCGGTCGGGTTCTGCACCGTGCCGTTCGTGTCGCCTATCGAGCCCACGCCCTTTACGGCGATGCCGGCACCCCCTCCAGATCGAAGTAGGAAACCAAGTCGCCCTGCGCGGGCAGTGCCAGGCAGAATAGCCCGACGACCGCACAGACAAGTGCGAATCTCTTCATCTCACACCTCCACAAAAAACCAATTGAAAAAACATAAACCTCCGCTAGGCCCTTGAGTGTTGCCTCTTCCCGTTCTCGCCGAGTGTTGTTGCCCCATCCGCGTCAGCCGCAATACGCTCTCATTGGCACTCCTCAATCCATTGCATCCACCGCAACACCACGATCCAGCCAGCGGCGCCCGAGCGCCACGACCCGCGGCAATCGCCACTGTTCCCGCGGGGGCCTGTCATCAAAAACAGTTGCCAAGACGAATCGATGACAAGAAAAAAGGACAGGCGTCATTACAACGATTACGACCGCTGTAACCCGCGCACCTGATAGTGTAACCGCCCGTAACGAGCAAATCTACAATTTGGTCGTGAAAAAACGGAATATTCAAGCAAATTTTACCCTCCTGTAGTATTATTGATACTAACTCGCAGTGGGGGGCGTCGTTGCCGCGACGTCTTATTGGAGAGTGCTTCTGTTCTTCGCCGGCCATTGTGCTCGGACGCCGTGAATCGCACAGCGCGCTCACGATAGGTGTGTTGCCTCACTTTGCCGGTTCTGACTGGCACTGGTTGGCACATGGACGTGGCGGCAATCAGCGGAGGAACGTCGTCCATGATCACTGCCAAGGCAGATTCGAGATGATGCGGTACACCAAGGCTGGTTTCCCCTTGCACTGGCCGTGTCTCTGTCGGCGACCAATTGGGCATCCAGTGGGATCTACCGTTGGTACCATGCCAAGCTGTTCGGTGACTGGTCGGCCGGTGGAGGGCCGGAACGAAAGGAGAGACGGTACTCGCACTTCTGTAGAATTGAGGCGGGACCTCGCGTAGTAGTATAAGAGGGTTAGCGCCACTAAGAGCCTATCCAGGAACTTTGTCGGTCTCGGAGATACCGACCTGCATTGCGGGTTCTCGGATAGGCTCTAAGTTCAAGTTTTGCATTTTTTGAGAGGCAAAATTGCTCTTGGTACATAAAGCGAGCCTCCGGCACAATGCTTGGATTCTTACATCCAGGCATTGAGCAAGGAGGCTCACGATGGAACTTGTACCCGGTTTTGTGCAGTTGTTGCAACCCTTGGTCTCGACGATGACCGCTCCGACTTCGATAGCTTCCTGACGATCGCTACCGGCTGGGTGTTCGCCAGCCGACGGACGGTGACACGGATGATCTTGGCTGCCGGCTCGGCCGCTGGCAAACATTATTCGTCGTACCATCGCGTGTTCAGCGCCGCCCGCTGGTCGCTCGATGCAGTGGGGCTGGCCGTGTTCGATCTGATCCAACCGTTCTTGAGCGGCACATGATACTTGGCATCGACGACACGCTGGCTCGAAAACGGGGCCCGAAAATGTTCGGTTGCGGCATGCACCACGATCCGTTGCTCTCCAGCCGCTCGAAGGCGGTGATGAATTGGGGGCACAGTTGGGTGGTGTTGGGCGTGATCGTCGAGTTGCCGTTTCGCAAAGGCACTATTATTGCCTGCCGATCCTGTTTCGCTTGTACTTGAACAAGGCCACGGCCGAACAGCATCGGCGAGTCTACCGAACGCGGCCCGAGTTGGCCGTCGATATGTTGCGCCACGTTGTGCAAACATCGAAAAAACCTGCGTTTTCACGCGATCGCCGACAGTACCTACGGCGGCCAGAGCGTTTTGAACTACTTGCCGGAGAACTGCGATCTGACTAGTCGGTTGCTCATGGACGCGCGGCTGTACGACGCTCCGCCTATGCGCAAACCGGGAACCAATGGTCGCCCGCGCAAGCGCGGCAATCGTTTGCCGACGCCCGAGAAATGCTTGCCGGACGTTGTCGGCGTGTGGTGTTCGATATTTACGGGCGGACGGAAAAGGCCCGGCTGGTTGACTGCCAAGCACGGGTTCATGCCGCACCGGCACGGCCACTGCGGGTCGTCGCGACCGAACCGCTCACTGGCGGACGAAATCGGCAAGCGTTTTATTCGACGTGTCACACGGCCACCGCCGAGCAAGTGATTGCCTGGTACGCCAGTCGCTGGAGTATCGAAGTGGCTTTTCATGACAGCAAGCAGCACCTGGGCTTTGAAGAGCCGCAAGGCTGGTCGCGCAAAGCAGTCGAACGGACGGCACCACTGGCGATGTTGTTCTACTCGCTGATCGTGTTGTGGTTCGCGCGGGAAGGCCATCGTGTTTATAAGCCGCTCGATTGTCCGTGGTACACAGTCGAAGTCGGAACCATCCTTCGCGGACATGCTCACCACGCTAAGGAGGCAAAGTATCCGGCAAAAGATTTTGTCACTGGCCCTGCGAGGGCCAGGGTCGCGGAAAATCAAACAACTACTAGAAAACACGGTCGCTTGGCCGCGTAATGTGCAAAAGTCGAACTCAAAGAGGTGCGGGTCCATGGAAGCCCGCGGGGGGCAATCACACTGAGCTGCCCGTTGAGACTGGTGAAGGAGCGAAAGTGACATCAAAGTAGCTCACGGACGCTGCTTCTCAGTCGACTCTTCTGCGAAGCGATAGAGATAGAGAATGACTAGGGGAGCGCACGCGGCGACGCGGGCATTGCGAGAGAGTCCATTCGACTGATTTGGATAGAACCAGGGTATTCATTGACTGATTTGGATATCGATGGAACTGGAACCAGGGTATTACCGCATCTTACTCGTCGAGGAGGATGCCGAGCTCGCATCGACGATAGCAGACGCTTTGGCATCGGACGGGTTCTACGTGTCGATCGAGCATCGCGGTGATTCCGCCGTCGAGCGAATCACAGTCGAGAAGCCGGACGCCGTTGTGCTCGACATCAGTCTATCGGAACTTGATGGAGGTACCGTTTGCGAGACGCTGAGGGCGAGCTACCGCGGTATGATCGTCCAACTCGCGGCTGGTGATGGGGAAGCCGACGAGGTCGTGGGCTTGCAGGCCGGCGCGGACTGTTGCATAGCGAAGCCGGTGCAATTAGTCGCCCTTTCGGCGAGGTTGCGGACCCAGCTGTGCCGCGTGACACCGGGCGCGCAGCAGCGCGGCCATTGGTCGTCGGTTCGCTCATGTTGGATGCGGAACGACGGCGGGTCGAAATTGCCGGGATAGCGGTTGATCTCACAACAGCGGAGTTCGATCTGTTGTATCTTCTCGCCAAGAATGCCGGACGAACGCTGAGCCGCAACGAAATAAGCCAACGGGTCCGCGGTACGGACCACGTCGAAAGGAACAAGTCGATCGATGTACAAATCCTTCGTCTGAGGAGGAGGATCGGCGACGACCCAAGGAAGCCACAGTGGGTCAAGTCGGTCAGGGGTGTCGGCTATATGCTGCCTCGTGAGCCGTGACCGGCTGTTCATGTGCCCCTTCTTGGCGTGCTGACTGTCCCTCACCTGGCGCAGTACACTCACGGTGTCGTGTTGCAGCGGCGATCTGATGCCGAAACATCGTGGGCTTTCGTCGCTGCAGTGCGCATGCTGCGTTCAGTACTGCTTGCCTTAATCCCCGTCGGTCATGTGACGGTTTTCGAGCCCGGCGATCAATTCAAGCAACTCGCCAGCTATCAAGTTGCCGAGCGTGGGGCGTATGCTCATGCCGTCGGTTCGCCTAGTTCTTCCGAGTTCATGCCGCCATTATGGATTATTTCGATCGGAAGAACTGGATAAGTATGGCAGACTTTTCCGATCTTACCGTCGATGCGGATTCTCCGGGCCTATCCTGCCCTAGCAGGCCGTTGAAAAACGGCCTGCTAGGCGAAACACGATGTTTCGCTCAAACAAGCGATTGCCAAATCGCTTGTTTGGGAGGCCCTGCGGCAGCCTGTTGTCGCGTGGCCGACGTTGAAAATGGCCACGATGGCCTTTTTCAATGGACTGCTAGCTCGCAACGCCAGAAGCCATCGTCGCAAGCGGAGGAGGAAGGCTCAAGTGTCAAGGATGCAACAGTTTACCGAGCGCCGCGGCGGCTGGAGCATGGGTCGCGCCAGGGCGACGATTCTCGCAATCCTCGTGGCGGCCTGCGTCAGCGACGGCCCCGCCGCCGGGGCCTCGCCGGAGGACTATCGCGCCTACTCGTTGGCATCGGTCAGCGCCGCCCAAGTCGTCCCCGAACTCAAAGAAATGCTAGCAACCCTGCCAGGGCCTGTGGATGTCGTGGTCGCAACGCCAGAAGCCATCGTCGCAAGCGGAGGAGGAAGGCTCAAGTGTCAAGGATGCAACAGTTTACCGAGCGCCGCGGCAGCTGGAACATGGGTCGCGCTCGGGCGACGATTCTCGCAATCCTCGTGGCGGTCTGTGTCAGCAACGGCCCCGCCTCTGGGGCCGCGCCGGAGGGCTATCGCGCTACTCATTGGCATCTGTCAGCACCGCCCAAGTCGTCCCCGAACTCAAAGAAATGCTAGCAACCCTGCCAGGGCCTGTGGATGTCGTGGCCGATAGCCAGGGTGGACGAATCCTGGTACAGGGGACGCCGGAGGCCCATGCGCTGACGGCCAAATTCATCCAGCTGATCGACCGGACAACTGGGGTCAAGCAGCAGGCACAACCTCTGGTACTTCGACACATCACTTGGCAGACAATGCACAAGGGTCTGGAGCGCCTGCTCGAACAGGGCCTGCCGACCACGACGTTGCGTTCGGATCAGGGCGAGCGGGTTCGATTCCAGGTCCAGGCGGCGCCGGATGCGGAAGTGGCAGTCGAGGCCGGCCCGGCAGCCGGGCAGATCACGCTCAGCGGCCGTCCTGACCTGGTCCGCTCGTGGGTCCAGGTCATTCGGGCACTCGATGCGCCGCCGAACGCCGACAGCGCAACAGACCGAGCTGGTCGCGGTCCGTGCTGCGCGACCGCAGACACTCCGTCGTGCGCTGATGGCAATCCAAACGGGTGCCGCGCCGCGCTCGGGAGATCGCGAGCGTATGGTTGCCATGCTATTCCAGCCCAAGGCCCAGCCGACCGCCGAATCGGCGGCGGCAGGCACTTCAGATCAAGCAGAACAACCGGGCCAGCAGCAGGAACCGGCCGAAGGCGAGCCCCCTGGGACGGCCTTCTCCGGCGAAGGCCTCGGGCCGGCGGCGGCCGAATTGCTCAGTGGCGGGGCCATCGGGCCGGTCGATATCCAGTTCCTTGAAGGCTCTGACGTGATTGTCATCCGCGGTCACGAACGGGACGTTGCCAGGGTGCGGCAGTTGATTGAGCAGATCGAGCAGTTGAGCAAGGAGACCGAGCCGGAGATTGTTGTTCACCCACTCGAGCATGTCTCCAGTGAGGCCCTCGGCGCACTGCTTGATAGCCTCTACGAAGAGGTCTATCTCCCGCGGCAGGGCGCGGTCAGCATCACTCCGCTGGTCAAGCCTAATGCCCTGCTGCTCATCGGTCGGAAGGAGAACGTCAAGACGGTTGTCGACCTCGTGGCGAAGCTCGACCAGCCGGTGCCACCGGCGACCCAGTTCCGGGTCTTCCGGCTCAAACATGCGTCGGCGGTCGATGCCAAGACGACGATCGACGAATTCCTCGAGCACGCAGGCGGACGAGGAGCAGGCGGGTCTGGCCGTTCGCGGGCGAGTGACGGCCGACTTCCGCAGCAATTCGCTGATCGTCCAGGCAAGTCCCCGCGACCTGGCCGAGATCGCCGCCTTGGTAATGCGGATCGATACGAGCACAAGCGAAGCGGTCAACGAGGTGCGGATCTTTCAGCTCGAGAACGCCATGGCGGACGACCTGGTCGAGACGCTGCAGAATGCGATCGAGCAGCAGGGGCAGGCGGCTGGCGGCGGCGGGTGCCGGTGGCGGGCAGGCCGGCGGTGGGCAGCAGCAGAGCCGCTCGACGGCACTGTCGTTCCTATCGGTCGACAGTCGCGGCCAGCAGCGACTCCGTTCCGGCATCCTCACCGACGTCCGTATTACCGCCGACCCGCGGGCCAACGCGGTGGTCGTTTCCGCGCCGGCCGAGAGCATGGGACTGATCGCCGGTCTGATCCGGGCGATCGACCAGATCCCCGCCCCAGAGGCCCAGGTCAAGGTCTTTGAGGTGGTCAACGGCGACGCCACGAGCATGGCGGAAGTCCTCGGCGAACTGTTCGGCCAGCAGGGTACCGGGGCCGGCGGCGGGGCGACGGCCGGCACCGCGGGGAACCCGCTGGTGCAGATGCGGTTCTCGGTCGATCAGCGGACCAACGCATCATCGCCACGGGCATGGAGAACGACCTGGCAGTGGTGGAAGCTGTCTTGCTGCGGCTCGACGAAAGTGATGTCCGCGAGCGGCAAGACCAACGTCTACCGGCTGAAGAATTCGCCGGCCGAGGCCGTCTCGACGGCAGTGAACGACTGGCTGCAGAGCGAACGCGCGGTCGAACAACTGGCGCCGGGTGAATCGAACCCGTTCCAACAGATTCAGCAGGAAGTGGTGGTGGTCCCGGAGGTCGTCAGCAACAGCCTGATCGTCAGTGCGACACCGCGCTACTACGAAGAGATCCGTATCCTTGGTCGAGCAGCTCGACAAGCGGCCGCCGATGGTCAATGTCCAGGTCCTGATCGCTGAGGTCGGGCTGCGGGACACCGACGAATTCGGCGTGGAACTCGGTCTGCAAGACGGACTGCTGTTCGACCGCAGCATCGTCGAATCGCTCCTGACGACGACGCAACACTCATTAGCCAGGACCAGGGGACCTCCAACACGGTCACCCAGGACATCATTCAATCGGCGCCCATCGCGCCGGGATTCAACTTCAACAGTACCAGCCCGTTGGGGAACAACGGTGGCGACCGGGCGCTGGCCAACGCATCGAACGTGGCCGGCCAGGCGCTGTCGAATTTCCAGGTTGGGCAGATTGAACAACGAACTGGGCTACGGCGGCCTGGTCCTATCGGCCACCAGTTCGGGCGTCAACATTTTACTTCGCGCCCTGCAGGCGACCCGCCGTCTCGAGGTCCTGAGCCGACCACAGATCATGACACTCGACAACCAGGCGGCCTATATCCAGGTCGGCCAGCAGGTGCCGAGGATCATTGGCACATCGATCAACGTGGGTGTCCAACAGAATCAGATCACGGACGAGTCGGTGGGCATCATCTTGGGGGTGACACCCCGCATCAGCCCCGACGGCCTCGTGGTGATGCAGATTGACGCGATCAAGTCGGAGGTTGGTCCCGAGTCGGAGGGAATTCCTATTTCGATCAATGAAGTGGGCGATGTGATCAAGTCGCCGCGGATCGACCGGATCTTTGCCCAGACGACGGTGGCCGCGGTCAGTGGCCAGACGATCGTGTTGGCGGGGCTGATCACCAAACGGACCGAGGACTCGCACCGCCGCGTCCCGTTCCTCTCGGAGATCCCCGTTCTGGGACACCTGTTCCGTTATGACCTTGAAAACCAGCAGCGGACTGAGTTGCTCATTATCCTGACGCCGCGCGTTGTCGACGGCGTCGCCGATGCAGACGTGATCAAGCAGGTCGAGGCGGCGCGCATGAGCTGGTGTCTATCGGACGTCATCAAGCTGCATGGCGTCTCTGGACTCCGCGGCCGCCGCGACGCCTGGGGCGACGACGAGACAACCACGATCTACCCAAGTGCGATCAGTGACGTCACCGAACCGATTCCGACACCGGCGGGCACCCTTCCGTTCGACAGCTACGAAGTCCCGACTCCGGCAGTACCGGTCCCAGGACTTTCAGTTCCCGTGCCCGCTCCCGCCGGTCAACAGCCGCGGGCCATGCCCATCACCCCGCCGGGCCCGCTAACACCGCAGCTCAAGCCGGCAGTGCCGCCAGCGCGGTGCGTCCAGCTCGAACCAACGATCGGTTACCCCTACCGGCTACGTCGAGCTCCAAACGAGGCAGCCAACCGATGGCCAGGTACAGCCTGCCGATTATCGCGTGGCAGCCGGGGCGGCGCCCAGGCGAGCCCGTCTGGCGGACCGGCGCCGGTCCACCTGCCGCCATTGAATGGAGCGACTGGGAATTGACCGAAGAAGAAGGTGTGACAAGACAACCGACTGGGTGACCTTGCACCAGGGGAAAACACCCACACTCCTTTTTGCTACAGGTTCGAAGACGCCGGAAGCGAATTCGGCGCGACCCGATTGACAGGAAATCGCTTCGGAAGTAGTGGAACTTGCCCCGGATCTTCTTGCACCACCGGCCGCTGGCATGAGGGAAAAGAGGGAAGTCGGGATGGGGCTTCTTGGGCTTGATTCAGCGTGGCTTACTGGATACTCTTTCCATGGTGATTGAGCCCCCGCGGGGAATAGGTGTCACTTGCAGGTGTCACTCGCGATTCGATCGCCTTGGGCGAGGTTATCAATCACGTATTTTTGCAGTGCTTAGGCGCCGTAGCCAAGTGGCTAAGGCAGCGGATTGCAAATCCGCCATCGCCGGTTCGAATCCGGCCGGCGCCTCTTGTTCCGCGAGGGGTTCTGAGAACCGTTTTCGCGAGACCGCCGCAACCGTGTCGTTGTGGCGGACAATGGGTGGCTCAGGCCACCCCCTCTGGCATCCACGTTGATCGCTTGACGCATCAGGCTCGTTTTAGGCCCCTTCATTCGTCATTCCGACTTCGACATGCGTCATTCCCGCCCGATTTCGCCATTCGTTTTTCCCCCCGCGCCCCCCGCTGATGCCTCGGGTCGGCGTTCATGCCCAAGGGTGGCCAAGCACTCCCCCCAAAAGTACTACTTCTTGCAGCCAGATGGTTCAACTCGTTGGACTCTTTGGTTACATTAAGTTACGCTGGTGGGTGCAGCATACTTGGAGGGTGAGAATGTCTGAAGACATGACAGTGAAGTCCGGCTGAAGCCGGCTCCATCGATTGAGCCGGCTTTGCCAACCACCAGTTGAAACTGGTGGCAGACGGGGAGTCGGCTGAAGCCGACTGAAACGGAGAATTGCTCGAGGTTTCCCCTGTGTGGCAATTGTCCAACTCACGTTGCCGCGGGAAGTCGGCCGTCAACGCGATTCATTTGAAGCGCCACAGCGGTTGCGGAAAACCGGGTGACACGAGCAGGAGTCGGCTGCCTCGCTAGATGCAGCGGCAACCTCACTTTGGGTCGCGGTGAAACAGATGCCGGCTACCGCGCGAGCCGGCGTCCTACACGTCGCAGAGTGTGACCGCCGCACGGAGGCCTTCGAGCGGGTCGCCTGTCGGGATGAACTCCTGCGCGACGTAGCCATCAAACCCGCTGCGGGCGATCTCTTCCATGATCGGCGGGTAGTTGATCTCCTGGCGGTCGTCCAATTCGCCGCGACCCGGGTTGCCGGCCGTGTGGTAGTGGCCGATCCAGTCCTTGTATTGCCGGATGCGGCGGATGATGTCGCCGTCCATGACCTGGACGTGGTAGATATCGAACAGGAGCTTGAGCCGGGGCGAACCGACTCGCTTGATGATCTCCATGCAATAGTCGGTATGATCCCCCTGATATCCGGGGTGGCCCTTCATTTCGACGGCGACCCGGCTGTTGAGCATTTCGAGGCAAAGGTTGACGCGTTTCTTCTCCGCGTAGCCGACGATCTGCTTGTAGCCTCGCACGCAGTTTTCCAGCCCCACGTCGTCGGGGATGTCTTCACGGAAACCGGTGAACGTGATGACGTTCGGAAAGCCGAACTCGCTGCAGGCGTCGATTGCCGTCGCGGATCTTGGCGAGGCACATCGGCTGATAGCGGGGGTTGTTCATCCCTTTGTCGAAGCCGTGGCTGCTGGCCAGGGCACAGCAGAGACCATGTTTCTTGAGCGTGGGCCAATACTCCGGGGCGATCAGTTCGATACTCTTACAGCCCAACTGCGTGGCGATCTGGCAGAGGGCTTCCGGCTTCCAGTACGGCTCGAAACACCAGTTGACGATCGACTGGTGGATCCGCCCCTTGGTCACCGCCGGCGCGGACACGCGACTGCGGTGCGGCCGCTGCCCACCGGGCGGTGCCGGCGGCAGCGGCCGCACCGGCGACGTGCGGAGCATGCGGCGGCGGTCGATCGGGTCGCCGGTCGGACGATGAGTGCGGATGGCTTGTCATGGCGGGTTCCTTTCATTCGTCGACCGGGTGTTAGGACCTCGGTTGAGCAGACAATGGAAAGCGGCTACGCGTCTTGCCAGGCCGTCACTGGCGGACCGGGGTGATCCTTATCGTATACGTGATATTCACTCGTTGCGACCCCTATCGTCTCCGACCGGGTCATCTGTCGAGTTCACCTCAGACGATCCGTCCCCCTCCCAGACGGCTCTTCTCAATGGCTTCGATCGACGGATCACAGGGCCGCCGCTGCATGACATGGTCGAGGGCCTTGGCGAGCGGCCACTGCTTGACCCAGTGGAGGTAGGCGATCACAACGGTGGGCGAGCGGTTGACGCCGGCGGTGCAATGGACGTAGGCCACCAGCGATCGATCGACCAGCTGGGCCAGGACCTTCGACCGCCAGCCGGCAACTGCCGCTGCAGGTCATCCCAATCGAAGTCACGGATCGGAATCCGCCGCAGGGCGATTGCCAGCCGTTACGGTAATGGGTCTCCAAGGCCTCCCAGTCGATATGCCACGTCTGGAAGTCCTCCTGCGTCTGCAGGTTCAGGACCGCCGATATGCCGAACTGGCGCTGCATCGCAGTCGATATCCGTGACGCTCTCGGGGCAGCTGCCGAGGTAGAGGTTTGGGCAGGATCTGGTCGAGCTGCATTGCTGGTGTTCGCTCTTCGTGGGTAGATCGGTCGCTGACACGGTGGACTTCCCTTGCCGCTCGGTGCCTAGCTCCCGCGTAGGAACCGACCCTTCGTGAGGCCCTGCGTCGGCAGGCTGGGTGCACCCTTGGCGATGCGTGGCACAGGTCCCGTCCGCCAGGCGGGATCGACTCCCGCACTTTCGCGTCGGGGGATACAAGCCCTTGCTGAACTCTTGCGGTAGCCCCTGATCGAAGCGACCGTGCCCTTCCATTATCGGGCTGCAGCCCGGCGACACAAGCGTCCGGCACTGCCATGAATAGCCATGCCCCGCCAATCGGCCCCTTCAGCAAGTCAGGCGGCGATGGTATTCTAGGATCCGCCCGTGAGGCCACTGCTGACCTGGGCAGCTGGCGCGGCCGCGGTCGGTACACCATTGGGGAATGCCTCGATTCGAGTGCCCCGCTCGAGGCGACACGCAGAGAGCAGCCGACCAGATGCGACGACTCGCGTTAGCCGGTCTGATTCTCGGGCTCATTTACCTGTTCCTGATCAGTATCGGGCTGATCGGGGCGTCGTTTAAGCTCTTCGGCAAGGACCTCGCCCACCAGGTTTTCGAATTCACATCGAATCCCGTCTGCGGGCTGTTTATCGGCATTCTCGCGACGTCGCTCGTGCAGAGTTCTTCGCTCACGACGTCGATTGTCGTCGGCATGGTGGGTGGTGAAACGCTGTCGATCGACCAGGCCATACCGATTGTCATGGGTGCCAATATTGGCACGAGTGTGACCAACCTGCTCGTCTCGCTGGGGCACATTTCGCGGGGCAACGAATTCCGCCGCGCCTTCGCCGCGTCGCTAGTGCATGACTTCTTCAATGTCATGAGCGTTATGATCCTGTTTCCACTGCAGTACTATACCCATTTCCTGAGCAGGACTGTCGGAGTGGATCAGCACGCTGTTTACCGGCACGGCGAACGTGCAGTTTTGAAAGCCCTGTCAAGGCGGTGATCAAGCCGGTCGTACATGGCACTCGAAGCAGTGGTCGCCTGGCCCGTTCGAATCGAAGATCGTTCAGGCGGTTCTTATGCTGGTGCTCGCTGGCGTACTCCTCTTTCTGGCCCTGAAATACTTGACTCGAGTGTTGCGCGGCGTCGTCATGCAGAGGGCGAGCGGTTTCTTTCAACGGACGCTCTTCAAGACCCCGCTGCTCGCGTTTGCTTGTCGGGATGCTGCTCACGGCCGCGGTGCAGAGCAGTTCGATTACCACGTCGATGGTCGTACCGTTGGCCGGGGCAGGCATTCTGACTCTTGCGCAGATCTATCCCTACACCTTGGGTGCGAATGTTGGCACGACGATCACCGCACTGCTGGCATCGCTGGCCGCGCAGCAGAACTTTCACGCCGCCGTGGCCGTCGCGCTATCACACCTGCTGTTCAATTTCTGCGGGATTTGTGTCATTATTCCATTTCGACCGATCCGCGTCCTGCCGATGCGGATGGCGGAAGCCATGGCCGAATTGGCCACGGCGCACCGCTGGCTGCCGATCGTTTTCGTCTTGGTGGTCTTCTTTCTGATCCCCATAGTCCTCATCTATCTGACGAGGTAGAACTGATGTGGAAGCAACTGATCCAGGCCTGGCAATCGAGCAGCTTGATGGCGCAGGCGTGGGACGAATCGTATCGGATGCTCGAAATCGACCACCGGATGTTCAACGAGGCGGTCCGTATCCTGCGTGAGAGTGACGACGATCACGTCGACGATGAGATCCGCAAGCTCGATGTCCAGGTCAACAAGTTCGAACGCGATGTGCGGCGCAAGGTGATGACCCATTGCAGCGTGGTCGGTGCGAGTGAGACTGCCGGCCGGCATGGTACTGGTCAGTATTGTCGTCGATATCGAGCGGATTGGCGACTACTGCAAGAATATCCTCGACCTGGCATCGGCCCATCCGCAGCGGCTTCGCGCGCTGGACTACGAGGCGACACTCGTCGAGATTGAATCGGGCATCAAGCAGTGCTTTGATCAGTCGGTCGATGTTCTCCGCGAACAGGATGTCGAGACGGCACGTCAGGTGATGCGGACGTATAGGAAACATGTCTCCGAAGCGTGTGACCAGATTGTCGACGATGTGGTGCGCGGTAAGGTCGACACGCTCCGCCCGGGTGACGCCGCCGCCCTGGCACTCTACACCCGCTACCTCAAGCGGATCAGCGCCCATCTGAAGAACATCCTGTCGAGCGTCGTCAATCCGTTCCACCGGATCGGCTACAAAGAGAAGAAGGGATCGATCAGCGAGGGTCGCTCATCCGGAGCGGAGCTGAAACGACGGCGCCGCAATGTGCCGTTCTTGCCTCGTTCACGCGGCGCACCGAGCGCCGCCTGACACCGGAGCGTGACCGAATGGACCGTGCCGCACTGACGGACCGGTCAAGGCACGTGCCCGCGAGTTGGGTTTTCCGCTGGTCGGCGTCTGCCCGGCTGTCAGCGCCGACACGGTCTGACGCGGTTTGCCGAGTGGCTCGAGGCCGGTTACGGCGGCCAGATGGACTATCTCCGCGACCGGGCGGACGCCTACGCGGACCCGCGACATGTCCTGGAGGGTGTCCGATCGATTGTCGTGCTGGCCATGCCGTATCGCACGACGCCACCCGCCGCCGCCGGGCCGGGGATGGGGCGGGTGAGTATCTACGCGTGGGGGCGGGTCGACTACCACGATCTGATTCGCGCCCGGCTGGCGGAGTTGGCCGCGCTTGTCCGCGACGCGGTCCCGGGGGCCAGAACACGCGGCGTGGTCGATACCGCGCCGCTGATGGAACGTCAGTTCGCGCAGCAGGCCGGCCTGGGGTGGCTTGGCAAGAACACCTTGCTGCTCAACCGCCAGGCCGGCAGCTGGTTCTTCCTGGCGGCGCTGCTGACCGACGCCGAGTTGCAGCTACGACACGGCGACGGAAACGGACCATTGCGGGACCTGCCGCGCCTGCCTCGACGCCTGTCCCACCGGTGCGTTTCCACGTCCCTATGTCCTCGACGCCCGCCGCTGCATCAGCTATCTGACGATTGAATTGAAAGGGCCGATCCCCCCTGCCCTGCGGTCGCAGCTTGGACCGTGGCTGTTTGGCTGCGACATCTGCCAGGAGGTCTGCCCGTGGAACCGTCGCGCGGAGCCGACGGCCGAACCGGCCTGGCAGCCGGCCGACGCCATGGACCCGGTCGACTTGGCGGCCCTCTTCGCGCTGGACGAAGCGTGCCTTTCGCGGCCGGTTTCGCGGCACGGCGCTGTGGCGCGCCAAGCGCCGCGGCCTGCTCCGCAATGCGGCCATCGCGTTGGGAGTCCGACCGACCGCGGCGGGCCGCGCGGCGCTCGAGCGGGGATTGACGGACCGCGAGCCGCTCGTCCGCGGTGCGGCAGCTTGGGCGTTGGGCCAGTACCGCG
Source organism: uncultured Gammaproteobacteria bacterium (assembly GCA_963807995.1). GTDB lineage: Bacteria > Pseudomonadota > Gammaproteobacteria > Steroidobacterales > J054. The sequence continues at coordinate 206,842 of CAWEDX010000006.1, read as the reverse complement.
ACACCGCCGCCCGCACTGCACTGGCGGCCCGCCGTGCGATCGAATCGGATGCCGACGTCCAGGCCGAAATCGACGCCGCGTTGTGTAGCGTGTGACTCCTCAGTCCGTTTGCGGATAGTGGCCCGGCAGGTCGCGGGCGTACCAACTGGCGAGCACATCGCGCCATTGGCCCGCCTGCTGCGACGGCGACGAAGGCGTCGCGGACCTCCTTCGGCTGCGGGTGAAGCCGCGCGTACTTGATGCCGAACTTGCGCATCGGGGCAATGCATCGGCGCGGGCCGTAGATCGCTTCGGCAATGCGATAGTGCCGCGCGACCACGTCGCGCTGCTGGTGGACCGAAGGGGGTGGCGGCAGCGGTCGGCCGGCGGCCAAGGCACGGGCTTGGGCAAAGATCCAGGGGTTGCCGATCGCGCCGCGCGCGACTGCCACACCGTCGACGCCGGTGGTGCGCAGCATGTCGAGACATGCCTGCGCGGAGAACAGGTCGCCACTGCCCAATACCGTGCGTGTCGGTGCGTGCTGCTTCAGTTCGCGGAGGAAACCCCAATCGGCGGCCCCTTCGTAACGCTGCCGCACGGTGCGGGCATGGACGGTGATGGCCAGCTGCACCGCGGCGAAACGACCCGTCGAAGATGGCGAAAAACTTGTCACGGCTCTCCTGACTGTCGTCGATCCCGCGGCGCATCTTCACGGTGACGGGGATGTTCTCGGGGAGGCTGTCGCGGACCCGCGCGACGATCTCCAGGGCCACTGCCGGCTGGCCCAGGTGGAACCCGCCGCGGCACCGTCCCAAGACCTTCTTGACCGGGCAGCCAAAATTGATATCGATCACATCGAAACCGGCCTCGACGAGCCGTTTGGCCGCCGGTCCGAAAGCGACCGGATCGGCGCCCATCAACTGTCCGCCGACTGGATGCTGCTGGTCGGTCACGTAGAATGCCCGCCGGCTCGGACCGGCGCGGCGAAGGTCGATCAGCAGCCGGTCGAGCATGACTTCGCCGATCGTGTAGGGGGCGCCGAGCTGCCTGGCAACGATCCGCATCGCGCCGTCGCTGTAGCCGGACAGAGCGGCCTGGACAACGGGAAAGTCGAGCTGGATTGCGCCGATCGCCAGGCCCGGACCGTGGCATCGTTCGGTTTGCACAGCTGCCATTGTGCGTGGCCTGGCCCCGCTCAGTCAAGGGCGTTGCGGTGCGCGCTGCGCGCCCGCTATGATGAGATGGGCGACACTTCGGCCGTCTGCAGGCGACCCGTTTGAGAGGAGCGGTGCGACCGTTTTCTGCAAATGGCTGAAGTGCTGCCGAGGGCTCAGCCAAGTGTTCTTCGCGTGCGCCGAGGGAGCGTTTGTCATGCCAACAGTTCAGTTTCCTCGTCACCTGATCCACCAACTTGACGTCCCCGCGTCGTGTCAGGCCAGTGGGGCGACGATTGCCGATATCGTTGCCGACCTCGAGCGGCAGTTCCCCGGTGTCAAAGACTATCTGGTTGGTCCGCAGGGGGGGCTTCGTGATCACGTGAATCTGTTCATTGGCCAGCAGTGGCTCAAGGATCGCCGTGGGTTATCAGACCAGGTGGCCGAGTCAGACGAGATCACCGTGATGCAGGCCCTTGCGGGCGGGTAGCACCTACCTGTGGAGCACGGGGCAGGCGTCGAACCACTGGCGGCCCTGCTGGCGAAGCCACTCGGTCGAGTCGACGGGCCCCCATTGGCCATTGGGGTAAAGGTCGAGTTTCGGTGCGTCGGCTTCAGACCAGGCGGTGAGGATCGGGTCGATGATGCCCCAAGCGAGTTCCACTTCGTCGGCCCGCGCGAACAGACTGGCGTCGCCTTCGAAGGCATCGAGCAGCAAACGCTCATAGGCCTCTGGCATGGTCCCCGGAAATTGCTTCTGGAAGTTGAAGTCCAAGTCGGTCTGCCGCAGCTGCATATCGGAGGAATCGGGGACCTTTGTCTGCAAGTGGACCTGAATCCCTTCGGCCGGCTGGACCTGAATCACCAGCCGATTGGCGTCGATCGCCTGCCGCGGGCCGCTGGCAAATAGCATGTGCGGGGGTGCCTGGAACTGGACGACGATCTGCGTTGTGCGGCACGACATCGCCTTGCCGCTGCGAAGGTAGAACGGCACGCCCTGCCACCGCCAGTTGTCAATCCAGAATTTGACCGCGGCGAACGTGGCCGTCTGGCTCTCCTTGGCGACGTCCGGCTTCGTCGCGGTAGCCAACGTACTGGCCACGGATGGTATCGCGTGCGACTTGAGCGCCGCTGAGCGGCCGAATCGCCTCGAGAACCTTGACCTTTTCGTTGCGGACCGGATCGGCGCGGAAACGGACCGGCGCCTCCATGGCCGTGATCATGAGCAACTGCAATAGATGGTTCTGGAACATGTCGCGGAGGACGCCGGCCGAGTCGTAATACCCGCCACGACCGCCGACGGTCACTTCTTCGGCCACGGTGATCTGCACGTGGTCGACGTAGTTCCGGTTCCAGACCGGCTCGAAGATGGAGTTGGCCAGCCGCAGGACGAGGATGTTCTGCACGGTCTCCTTGCCGAGATAATGGTCGATGCGGTAGACTTGCTCTTCGGGAAAGACGCGGTGAACAACGTCGTTCAGCTGCGCGTGCCGACGCCAGATCGGTCCCGAACGGTTTTTCGATGACGATCCGCGGTGGGTGCCCTGCATTGCCCGTCAGGCCCGTTTTGCCGAGCCCGATCAGGGCTGGCTGGTAGAAGCGGGGCGCGGTAGCCAGGTAGAAGACGCGTCCGCCAACGCAGTCGTTTGCGCTGATCATCGAGAAACCTCTCGAGCGAACGGAGGTCGTCGAGGCGGTTGAGGTCACCGGCGACGTAGTGCAGCGTGGGTGCGAATTCTGACCACGACTGAGTGTCGAAGCGGCTGCCTGCCAGCTGCCGCGGTCGATTCGGCCAAGGCATCCCGCCATGCGGTGTGGGTGTATTTGCTGCGCGAAAAACCGACCACCCGGATCCCGTCCGGCAGCCGCCGTTTGCGGTGCAGCTGGTAGAGGGCCGGGATGAGCTTGCGGCGGGTCAGGTCGCCTGAGGCACCGAAGATAACTAAAGCACAAGACATTGCGAGAACCATGAAACTCTCATTTGAAGACCTTGTCAACCGGGTGTGCGTGGTAACCGGCGGTGCGGGGGTGATCGGCAGCACGCTGGTCGAAGGCCTGGCGGCAGCGGGGTCCGGACGGCGATCGTCGACCTGGACGAAGCGAAGGCGATCGAACTGGCCGCGAAGATGCAGGCGAAAAGCGGCGTCGAGACGCTCGGTGTCGGCGCCAATGTGCTCGACCGCGAGAGTCTCACCGCGGCGCGACAGACGATTCATGACCAGCTCGGCCCGGTCGACCTGCTGATCAACGGCGCCGGTGGGAATTCGCCGCGCGCGACGACCGCACGTCGAATTCATCACGGACGAGACGCGGCACGACCTGCAGCAGACCTTCTTCGGCCTCGATATCGCCGGGTTCGATCAGGTCTTCGCGTTGAACTTCACCGGCACACTGCTGCCGACCATGGTCTTTGCGGTCGACATGCTCGAACAGGGCAAAGGGGTGATCCTCAACATTTCGTCGATGAACTCCTTCCGGCCCCTGACCAAGATCCCCGCCTATTCGGCGGCCAAGGCATCGATCAACAATTTCACTCAGTGGCTAGCAACCCACCTGGCGCAAGCAGAATGTCCGCGTCAATGCCATCGCTCCTGGCTTCTTCCTGACCAACCAGAACCGTTTCCTGCTGCTCGACGAGGCGACGAGTCGCTGACCCCTCGCGGACATCAGATCATCGACGGAACCCCCATGGGCCGGTTTGGCAAGCCGGACGAGCTGCTCGGCACGGTGCTCTACCTGCTGTCCGACGTGTCAGGATTCGTCACCGGCGTGGTCATTCCCGTCGACGGCGGGTTCAACGCCTATTCGGGCGTCTAAACGAAAAGGCCCTGCCGATGTTACTCTTTGCCGACGGTTCCGAGACCACGACCCTCACCGACGAGGATCTGCGGAGTGGCCTCTACGCGGCACTCGACCAACTCGGGCCGCGTCGCTAAGGTATTGCTCGTGCCACCCGACCATACCCGCATCCATTCGGGGCGGGCAAGCTTGCCGTCGACGCCTGGCGCTACTATGGGAAACAGGTAACCGACGTCTTGCCAGCGTTGGGGACCCACGAGGCAATGCAGCGACAGCGCAGATCGCAACGATGTTTGGCGGCATGCCGATCGATCTGTTTCGCGAACACCGCTGGCGCGAGGATGTGGTGACGCTTGGGGTAGTGCCGGCCGAATTCGTTCGCGAAGTCTCGGCCGGGGCGGTCGACTACGCCTGGCCCGTGCAGGTCAACCGCCTGCTGCAGGAGGGCGGCTTCGACTTGATCTTGTCACTCGGCCAGGTCGTACCCCATGAGGTGATCGGCATGGCGAACCAGAACAAGAACATTTTTGTCGGGACGGGCGGTGCGGACGGTATCAACAAGAGCCATTTTCTCGGCGCGGCCTACGGCATGGAACGGATTATGGGGCGTGCCGACACGCCGGTCCGGCGGGTGCTCAACTACGGCTCGGAACGCTACTGCGCCGACGACCTACCGATTGTCTACGTCCTGACCGTCCTGGGGCGAACGCAGCGGGGACCCTAGCAACTCGCGGGCTCTTCATCGGTGACGACGGCGACTGTTTCGAAAGGGCCGCGGATCTGTCGGCACGGGTCAATATTGAAGTCGTCTCGGAACCGCTCGACAAAGTGGTTGTCTACCTCGATCCGGCGGAGTACCAAGAGTACCTGGCTTGGCAACAAGAGTATCTACCGAACGCGGATGGCGCTGGCGGACGGCGCTGAGTTGATTGTTCTGGCGCCCGGACTGAAACAGTTTGGCGAAGACGCGGCGATCGATGCGGTGATCCGCAAGTATGGCTACTGCGGCACCCCGGCGATCCTGGCGGCGGTTCGTGACAACGCCGACCTACAACAGAACTTGAGCGGTGCGGCGCACCTGATCCACGGTTCGTCCGAAGGCCGATTTCGCATCGTCTACTGCCCCGGACATCTGCGGCGCGAGGAGATCGAGGCCGTCCATTTCGAATACGCCGACCTCAGTACGATGCTGACCCGCTACAATCCGCGGACGCTCCGCGATGGCCCGAACAGGCTCCCGAATGGCGAACGGATCTTCTTCATCTCGAATCCAGCGACCGGCCTCTGGACCACCCGCGAGAAACTAACCGCCGATCCGAAAACTCGCAGTTACAGTCGGGATCTCCGCGACCGACATGGTTCTGGGATGGGCTCATAACAAAGCGTCATAACGAAGAGGAGTCGTTCATGTCACAAGCAGACATTGGCCTGGTCGGCCTTGCCGTCATGGGGGAGAACCTGATCCTGAACATGGCGAGCAAAGGATTCACAGTCGCCTGTTTCAATCGGACGACGAGCAAGGTCAAGGAGTTTGTCGAAGGCCGCGGTGCGGAGAAGAAGATCATCGGGACCTATTCGATCGAAGAGTTCGTCGCGGCGCTGCGACGACCGCGGAAGGTGATGATCATGGTCAAAGCGGGGGCGGCGGTCGACGCAATGATCGACAAGATCCTGCCGCACCTGGACGATGGCGATATTCTGATCGACGGCGGCAACTCGCGGTTTACCGACACGATCCGCCGGACCGAGTATGTCGAGAGCCAGGGCAAACTCTACATAGGTACCGGTGTCTCGGGTGGGGAAGAGGGCGCGCTGACCGGCCCTTCGATCATGCCGGGCGGGTCCCACCCGGCGTGGCCATCGGTGCGGCCCGTCTTTCAGGCAATTGCCGCCAAAGTGGACGATGGCACCCCCTGCTGTGATTGGGTGGGCGAGAACGGCGCTGGGCATTTCGTCAAGATGGTGCACAACGGGATCGAGTACGGCGATATCCAGTTGATCTGTGAAGCGTACCACATCATGCGCGAGTTGCTAGGTATGTCGGCCGACGAAATGCATGCGGTGTTCAAAGAGTGGAACGAAGGGGAACTGCAGAGCTATCTGATCGAGATCACCCGCGATATACTTGCCTACAAAGATGCCGATGGTCAGCCGCTGGTCGATAAGATCCTCGACACCGCGGGCCAAAAGGGGACCGGCAAATGGACCGCGATCGCGGCGCTCGACGAAGGCATACCGCTGACACTCATCGGTGAATCCGTCTTTGCCCGCTGCCTTTCGGCACTCAAGGAGGAACGTGTTTCCGCCGCCACCATCCTGCACGGGCCCGCCTGCAAATTTGACGGCGACCGGCAGGCCTTTGTCGCCGATCTCCGCAGTGCGCTCTACGCCTCGAAGATCATCTCCTACGCGCAAGGCTACACCCTCATGCGGGCCGCTGCGGAGACGTATGGCTGGGATCTGAACTACGGCGGAATCGCCCTGTTGTGGCGTGGTGGCTGTATTATCCGGTCGGTCTTCCTGGGGAAGATCAAGGAGGCCTTCGACCGGGCGCCCGACCTGACGAACCTGCTACTCGACCCATTCTTCCAGGAGCGTGTCGAGAGTGCCCAGCCGCAGTGGCGAAGGGTCTGTGGCACGGCGCTGAGTCACGGGAGTCCCGGTGCCGACACTCACCGCCGCGCTGACCTATTACGACGGATACCGCTGCGAACGACTGCCGGCGAATCTACTGCAGGCGATGCGCGACTACTTCGGCGCACACACCTATGAACGTGTTGACCGGCCACGCGGTGAGTTCTTTCACACCGACTGGACCGGCCACGGCGGAGCGACGTCGGCGTCGACCTACAACGCGTAACGATCCGAAAGAGGATCCGAAAAAGGGGCCAGTAACCCAAAAGTGCGAAGCACCCGGGCACCGACCGAAGGTTGGTCGGGGCCGTTCCGGCTTTTGGTTCCTGACCCCTATTTCGCTCACTCGGGTCCCACCGGCCAGGGTGGCTGTTCCGGCAGGCAGGCATCGAACTGGCCGAGCAGTTCGTCTTGATAGCCGCCGGCGAACGATCCGTCGAACAGCCGCGGGATCCCTTCGTCGAACAATCGTTGCCAACTTGCCTCTTCGTCGCCCGGGTTGATCGGAAAGAAGAGGCAGCGGTTGGCCATGGCAGCGTTGCAGTCGCCTGGCGCGTCGCCGACCATCAGCGCCTGGCGGACCGGGAAGTCCGCCGCGGCGGTGAGCATCTCCCTCTTCGTGCCGTGCTCCTGCCCGCAAATGAGCTGGACGTACCGGGCCAGATCGTGTTCCTGCCACTCACTGTGGAGCGCCTCGGTCGGAGTCGCCGAGACGACCATCATGTCGGCCTTGCCCACCAGCTGTTCGAGGCATCGACGCACATAGGGGAACGGCGGCACATCGTGGACCATCTCGCGGATGGCGGCATTGACGTCCTGGGACCATGCCAGGGTCCGGGTGAGGTCCGGGTCGGGGGTCATTTGGTTCGCTCGTTCCAGCGCTGGATTGCCGAGTCGCGATTCCGTGCCGACCCAGCGCATCAGCCCGTTGAGTTCCGGGACGTCAATGCCACGGCGCTGCACTTCGGGGCGTCGGCGGAGCCAGTCAAGCTGTTCCACTAGGGCTGGAAACCGGTTGATACCGCGACTCTTCGAATAGAGATTGACAAACTCGGCAGCCTCGCGGGCATACTTGCTGACCCCCTGCAAACCGAAATGACGGATGAAATGTGGAATGAAGCACTCCTTGTGCTTGAGTTCCATTGTGTCGAAGACACAGCCATCCGAATCGATGCCAACAAAGAAATCATGTTCCCGTTTCAAATCAACCATACGGCTCCTAACGCGGCGCAACCGCATCGCACCTTGAGAAGACTGATCGTCATGACTCAGACTGTCAACACCGTCCCAAGAGGAACCACGGATGACACGGATCGACACGGAGAAAACAAGGATGCACAGTTGCTCTCTACATCGGCGGCCTTGCCATGGTCGACGGTTCTTTCGATATGGCCTTCTTCTCCGTGCAATCGGTGTGATCCGTGGTCATTGTGACGCAGCGTCTACCATTTGAGTCATGTCCGATCTGGCTGGATGACAAGTGATCTGAGCACTGCACGCACTCGTATGCTAACGTTCCCGGCCGACCGACGCAATCAGTGGGCCCACTCAAAGGGCCACTCGAGTCGGTCCCATCTGCCGAGACAAGGAACCACGGATCACACCGATGGCACGGATGGAAGAGAAGACAGGGAACCACGGATCACACCGATGGAACAGGTGGAATGATCAAGAGAGAACACAGTTTCTATCCGTGTCATCGGTGAAATCCGTGGTGTCATCCGCCGTGACAGAGTCGAGCCGGTCGATATCCGGAAGCAGAATGTTCGAAAGGAAGGTTCGGCATGAATCCCCGATTTTTTGGAGTTCTGAACATCTGACTTTGGTCAGTCTCATTGGTTTCGCATGTCGCATTTCGTGCTTCGGATTCTGCGAAGTCGCGGGAGATCTTCCGGCGCGGGTCCGCAGTTCCCACTCGGCAAGCGGGACCTACGGCGGTGACAAATACGTGTCGATCGCAAAACGGTCGGCGACGTCGGTAAGCGAAATGCGACCTTGTTGAAGACCGTCGGCGAAGAGGATTCCCGCACGGATGGTCGCCGTCAGGAGCTGGTCGGGTCTGCCGGAAGGACCTGCCAAACGGTCGCCGGTGTCGCGAGTCGAGCAAGGCGGCTTCCGCCCCTTTACGGCCAGATACCGTGGTCAGATAGGCAGCCACGACGAACCGCTTGGCGAGTTCACGTCGGCCCCGGATGGTCGGCTGGCCAACGGCGGACACGCGACTGAGGCGTTGGCCACCCGGTTCGACCGCGGCGACGAACTGACGGGTCTTGGGGTGGACCCGCAGGAGATCCGAATCGTCCAGCGCGATCCCCAAAGCCAAGACCAGCGCGTTTGGGCCTTGGCTGGAGGGCAGTTGGCCAGCGGCCCGGGCCGCGCGGCGAACATAGAACTGCATCAGGGCGTCGGTCGATTCGGGCCCGGGCAGGTCGGTCGACGTCGTCCCGAGCTCCGCGGCGCGGCGACTCGCCTGGGCAGCGTCGACAATCGCGGTGATCACTTGGCGCGTCGCCGCGACGAGCGGATTGACCCTCTTTCTGCGCCGCGAGCCGGTGGCCGGTTGCCGTCCACTTCTGCCCAAGTAGTCGACGTATTTCCGCGCCGTCGGGTCGCCGGGTGTGGCTTGAGCCATGGTCGCATAGATCTGCCGAAGGCGATCTCGGGTGGCTGCGGTCAAATCGGCCAGTGTCCCGACCGACCGCGCGGATCTCTTCGCCCACCAAGTACATGACCAGTGTATTGACCGGATCGAAGCGCAGCGGCGCGGACCGCGGTTTGCCACTGCTCAGGACCGGCCGCATCACCGAATCGGGCTCGGGGCTGTGAACCGCGCCAAGAAAATGACCGAGTTCGTGGAGCAGCAGTTCCAGCCGCTGCTGTCGCTCCGGCAGATGCTGGGACCATTCGCGAATCAAGATATGCGATCGCAATGGCCCGCGTGTGCCACCCAGGTGTGTCCGGCCACGTGGGATCTGATACTGACTGGTGAAGCCGATCGCCAGACGGGCCGGGGCTGGACTGACTTGCCGCTCGAATTCAACCAGTGAGCGGCCGAAATCGTTGATCTTGTTGTCACTCGTCCAGGTCCCGACAGCAACGACCCGCAGTCGCACTGCCGCATATTTTTCGAGGACCGACGATGCGTTGCCGACCCTCCGGCGAAGCCGCTTCTCCCAAACCTTCTGTGTGGCTGGCTCGTCGTCGTCCACCAAAATCTTCACTGTGATCGTCGCCGGACCCGAGCCTGGTCCGGTACCGGCCAGCGGACGGCCATCGCTGGTCTGCGAATCGCCTCCCAGGCCGATCTTTGTCAACGTGACCGATCCGTTGGTCGCCGCGCCCAAAAAATAGGCACTGTTGGCATCCAGGCCGTAACGGATCGCGGCGCGACGGTCGCTTTGGATATCGACGGAAAGCCCACCCCGCGATGGGATGTGGAGAACGTCATTTGGCGGGATGAGATAGCGGTGGGACGCGATCCCCTGCTGCCGAACGCTTAGGCCTGCCGCCGTACGAGTCCGGTTGGCGATCACCACAACGTCCGCCCAGACGCCGCTCGCCGACGCGGCGAAACAAGCCATCACGGCAAGGCGGCAACCGACGTTGATCATTCAGACCAACCCTTTGCGAACTGCCCACACGGCCGCTTGCGTTCGGTCCGAGACACCCACCTTGCGGAGGATATGTTGCACGTGCTCTTTGACCGTCTCGTAACTGATGTGCAGGGCCTGGGCGATCTCCTTGTTGGTCAGCCCGTAGGCGAGCTGGCGGAGCACTTCGCTCTCGCGCTGGGTCAACGGCACTTCGACGTCCGCGTTGAGCCGCGGCGTTGTCAGCGCGCCGGTAACCCGTCGCAGCTCTTCGCGAGTCCATGCGTTCTCGCCCGACGCTACGGTCCGAATCGCCGATAGGATCTCCTCCCGGTCAGCGCCCTTAAGCAGAAAACCGTTCGCCCCCAGGGCCACCGCACGGGCAACATAGGTGGGATTGTTGTAAGTTGATAGCATGAGGACGGCGATATTGGGCAACTCCAGCTTCAACCGGCCGAGCGCCGTCATTCCGTCGCCCTCCGGCATACGGATATCGAGCAGCACGACATCGGGAGTGTGCGTTTGCGCCATCCGAAACGCATCTTCGCCGGTGGCCGCTTCCGCAATCACGTCGATGTCGGTCCCCTCGACGAGGCTTTTCAATCCGCACCGGACCACTTCGTGGTCGTCGGCAATTAATAGTCTGATCGCCATGTTCTGCTCCACCGAAAAGCCCACTGCCGCGACATTGACTGAGAGGTACTCATGCTAATAAGTGGAACCGCTACCCCCCACACGAGTACCGCCAAAGGCCAGTGTACCTGCCCAACGTGTCGGCCAACACCCCGCCATTGGCGGGATATCCCCCTAAATCTGGCCCCTCCATTTGGGCGACTCGTATGCCACCCCTGTATCATAGCAGACAACTGCTTGGCGTGCACTGTTTTGGCACAAAAGTCGCGCCTCTTCCCGCCAACAGAAGGTCCAACTGGTGTCCCCGAAAGGGGATGAGGGCACGGTGAAAAAGGCCGCCAGAACCGCCTTCGGCGATGCCGTCGATCGTCCTATTCAACGGATCGTAACTTCTTTTTTGAAAAGCGTTTAGAATCCAAGATCGGAAACGCGCCGGGTGCCCGCGGGAGACTGCGGCAGGTCCCCGCGAGTCGCGACCTGCGGGCGGCGGTGAATCCGGCACGCCGCGGCACCGACCAGGACACCTATGAGTAGCACCCCTAAGGGGGGTTCGGGAACAAGCCTCGCTGCGCCACTACCGACGACAGCGGCCACGAACGGATCGACGTCCAGGCCGTTGACTTCACCATCCTCGTTCATATCGGCCTCCGCCAGATAGACACCGCCGATGAGCCGATCGACGAATGGGTCGACGTCGAGGCCGTTGACTACGGTGTCGAGATTCACGTCGCCGAGCAGGATGACCAGATCAAAACTGATCCCGGGACTGCCGACATCCGTGCCCACGCCCCCTGCACCATTGCCCGGGGCGACATAGGCACCCAGCTGACCCGCTGTGCTCGGTCCCAGATACGCACCCTCAGCGTCCCAGGCGAATGTCCTGCCAGTGGCCGCACGGCCGAACGTCACCGAGGCAATCCGCTGACGTGTCGGATCGAACAGGTTGACCTGGTCGCCGTTGGGACTGAATCGCGAAAAACCTTCCGTGCCGCCGAAGGCATCTTTACTTCGGACCAGCACATCATTGCCTAACCCCCATGCCTGCTTGAATCCCGCCAAGTTGGCGGTGTTCTCGTTGACAATCACCATCGACTGGTCTGCCGCGAGGGTCACGTTGGGAAAGATGGTGACACCCGCGATCGCATCGGCATCGTCCCACGAGTAGCCGGCTAAGTTGATGTCAACGACGTCGTGATTGGTCAATTCCCACCAATCGCCGTTGGCGGTGCCGGTACCGCCCGCTCCCGGGTGCGAGCTGTCACTCATCACTTCGGTGATGACCAATGTTGCGGCCAAGGGCTGAGGGCAAAGGAGCAGGAACCAGGCGGCGACCACGATCGAGAGCCAGCCCACATTGACGGCAGCCGGTTGCCCGTGCCATCTCCAAACCTGATTGTCTGGTTGCATCGTGTCATTCTCCTTCACATAGCGCCGTTCATTTTGACGGTGCAGATGACGCTGTTCAGTGGGTGTACGCTGCGCAGCGCGCAATGAGTGGCTCCTCGCTCCGTGAAGAGACATCCTTTCGCGGAGCGAAAGGCCACGGCAGTCAATTTTCGCGGAGTGAGAGGCTACTTCACGGTGTTGCGGCAAGTGGCTGGGCGGTGGGTCAATTCCGCTCCAACACCCATTGGATCGCGCGGTGCTTCAGTTCCCTGGCATTGTTCAGGTTCAACTTGATCTTCACTCGTTCGCAGTGCGTTTCAACCGTCTTCGGACTGATCGCGAGTTGTTCGGCCGTCTCCTTTGTGGAGAGACCTCGACCGATCAGTTCGAAGACTTCGAGCTCACGATTCGAGAGGCCTTCGATCGGATCGGTGTCGGGTGTCTGATGATGCTGGACGCGGTAGAGACAGCGCGCGCAATCTCGGCGCTGACGTAGATTTCACCACGCAAGATGTGGCGTATCGCGACGATGATCTTGTCCGACGATTCCTGCTTGTTGATGAAACCGGAAGCGCCGGCGCGGAGCGACCGTTCGGCGTAGAGCGACTCGTCGTGCATGGTCGACACGAGAATCCGGGCGTGCGTCTTTTGCGCTTGCAGTTGGCGAATCAGATCGAGCCCGTGGCCGCCGCGAAGCGAAAGATCGACGACCACGACGTCGGGCTGTTCTGTTTCGACCGCAAGCAGCGCTGCCGCGACGTCTTCCGCTTCACCACAGACTTCCAGATCGGGCTCGTTGGTGAGCAATTCGCGCAGTCCGCGCCGCACGATCGGGTGGTCGTCAACCACCAGAATCCGATGTTTGACGAGTTGCGATAGTTTCGACGCGGTCATTGTTTGCATCCTGTGGAAAAGTGCAGAGGATCACCGTGCCACCGCCGCTCCGCGGCTGAACGTCGAGGCGTCCGCCGGCAGCACGTGCTCGATATGCCATGACGCGCAGGCCGCATCCGGCGGCCTGTTTCACGTCGCCCGGAATGCCGATACCGTCGTCAGCGACGGCAACCTGGAGCGAATCATCACGAACCTCCATTCGGACCGTCAGCATGCTCGCCTGGGAGTGCTTCACCACGTTGACGACAGCCTCCTGGACAATGCGATAGATCTGCACCGCCATCTCGTCGTTGGCTACGACGGCGCCGGCATCGGCTTGGAACTGCCAGGCGATTCCAGACTGGTCTTCCGTAATCTGTAGCAACGCCCTGATCGCGGGCTGCAGGTCACCGGCATCGATCTCGAGTGGCACCAGGCCCCTGACAATGGGCCGCAATTGGCCCAAGACGCGTGGAATCCCGGTTGCCAAATCCGCTGCGGCTTCAGCGGCTGGGATGCCTTGGGCACGCAGCTTCTGGTGCAAGTTCGTTGCCAGGTAGCTCAGGCCGGTCAGCTCCTGGCCAGGCCCGTCGTGGAGCTCCTGGCCAATCCGTTGTTGCTCAGCTGCCGTCACGCGAACGATCTCACGTTCCAACCGCGACCGCTCCGCAATCTCTTCACGCAGCGCGCGATTTGTATCGGTGAGCTCCGCGGTCCGCTGTTGAACTCGGGTCTCCAGCTTATCACGGGCGGTCGCAGTGCCTCCTCGACGCGCACCCGCTGAATCGCCGTGCCCAGCTCGAGGGCAATGTTCTCGAGCCGTTCCACCAACGGTGGAGCAATGCCGTTCGACCCGGAACCAGCCAGTTGGATCATGCCCAGGATGCGGTCGCCCAGCTTGATCGGAACCAGCGCCAGGTACTCGAAGTTGCCACGCGCGCACGCATCGCACAGGGTGCGCACGTCCGGATCGGTGGAGCCCTCGAGGGCATCCTTCGCAAGCTGCAGATAGATTGAGCCACCGTGGGTGGCGCAGGGAAGCTGTGCCGTTACCGTCTTCTGCAGCAGTCGGTGGCAGAGGCAGACCGCCGCGTGGTCGCATTGCAGACCGCCACTCTGCCAGGTAGCCGCGGTGAAGCCGCACAGTCCGCATGGAGAAATCGCGTCTGATTCGTCGACCAGGCCCAGGCCGACAACTGGGCAGTGGGTAAAACTGCGAAGTTCATTGACAAACTCGGCGAGCATCGGCTCGAGTTCGACGTGACGATTCGTGATCCGAAGCAACCGGTCAGTATGAGTGCGGTCGGTAATATCGCGACAGGTCTGAACGATGAGCGACACTTCGCCGGTTTCATCGAGCAGCGGCGTTGCGGTCACTTCCGTCAGAACCTGGCGGCCGTTGGCAGCGAAATGGATATGTTGCGCCGTGACTGGGCTCTGTAGCTTGGCGGCCGTGCGCATCGGGCACATCTCATCGGATTCGCATGGTTGGTCGCGACCGTGCGACACTTGGTGACACGTGAGACAGCCAAAAGGGGGTGCCGGCACGCCTGCCAACTGCCGCGCCGCTCGATTGGCCAGTAACAACCGGTAGTCAGGCGCAACAACCAGGATCGGATCGTGGAATGTATCGATCACAGCCTGGAAAAAACCGGCGGTACCCGGTGTGCCTGCACCGAGCGGACCGACACCGCTTAAGACAGACGGCGTGCTGCTCCGGCTTGCATGGGTCATCGACAGTTCCCGCCAACAGGTGATCAGACTCCAACCGCCAGATTGAACGCTGGCGCGGGCGCTGTCAAGTAGAACGGATTCCGGTCCTGCCACGGCTAAATCGAGTTGCGTGATCTAGGGGAGTTTCCGCCAGCTTGGAGCCGCCTCCCCTAGGGTGGCGGCGGACTCGAATGTTCCCAGAATCGTGAGAGGCTATCTAGCAGCCCGTTGAAAAACGGGCTGCTAGTCGAAACACGGTGTTTCGCTCAAACAAGCGATTGCCAAATCGCTTGTTTGGGAGGCCCTGCGGCCACTTGTTGTCGCGTGGCCGACGTTGAAAATGGCCACGATGGCCTTTTTCAACAGACTGCTAGAGCCGACGCAACGACGATTCCGTGTCAGGAAAATCCCCACAGGCGGTTAGTTAAATTTCCCTATACACGCGGTTCTGACGAGGTCGCATACTGACAATCGGTATGAAGTCCGGCCGGTGGCCATCGGCTGGACAACGGTTTGCCCGACGTCCGTCGGCAACGGCGCTAGCAACCCGCCGTGGCTGCAAAGACAAGGACATGCAAGGCAGCTGTGGCAACCGACTTGAGTGGCCAAGTGTTTCGATGTTTCCATTCCGTCTTCCTCTGACAGAAAGAAAGGAGCGAAAAGGGCGTCAGAGATTTGCAGCTTGTTTTCGCCGGCATGGTGGATGAGTGTGTGGCACAGCGACTCACTCTCGACGAGACGTCCGGTGGTTATTCTGGCACGATGTTACTCATTGCACAGCCGAAGCTGTCACGCAGACGTCGTCACGGAAATTCGTTGGGTGCTGACGCGCAATTCAGAGATGACAGAAGGCTCTGAGTCGCTTGCCGGCACACCTAGAGAAAGGAAAAAGTTCCAATGCAGAGAATGACTCTTAAGTACCTAGTCCTCTTTATGGCAGTCGGCCTGATGGTCCTCGGCGCTGTACGCCTGGCCGACGCCAGCCCCCAGTATGGTGGTGAGTGCAGCTACTGCCACAATGGTGACGACAGCGCCGCCTTCACGATTACTGGAGAGACGGCCGTGGTCGACGGAGTGAAGCTGTTTGAAGTCGAACGGGGCGGCCAAGTTGATTTCGGCTTCGATGTGGATAACCCCGGCGTTCCGGATCTATCACCGCTTCGCGGTGCGTGGTCTCGATCGCCTCAACGGTATCGGACGAACACGGCACGCCGCTCTATTTCCCACTCATGTACACCCCAGATTCCACTTGGGATACGGCAAGCCCGAGCGGCGAGCAGTATCTGTTCTGGGCAGGCCAGTTCTATGGCGAGGGCCCCAATTCCGCGGCCACAACCTACAACTATCATCTTGAGATCGACCCCTCGGTGGCACCCGGAGTCTACGAATTCACCGCGTCGATCGGCGGCGGGTTCCCATGTCCGCGCCACAGGCCAGACGCCGAGCGGCGGCTGGGGCTATAACGAAGATTTTCTACTGCGGGTCATCCCGGAACCGACTTCGGTCATGCTGCTGGTACTGGGCGCTGTCGCGCTCTGCTTTGGTCGTTGCTGGCGCCGCTGGGTTGTCCCGGTGGCCCTCGTAGCGGCGACTGTCACCCTGGCCAATACCGCGGCCTACGCCTATCCGAGCCGCTCGGGTGACTGCGCGATTTGCCACAGCATTCCTGGACCGAGCGATCAGACGGGAGATTTCGAGATCAAGAATGCCGCCGGCGAGATCACCGATTCGATTTTCGGTCCAGGCCGGTGACACCACGGAATTCCTGTTTGAATTCACCCGCTTGGTGGAAGACAGTCAGAACCCAGGGACGGTACGCCGTGCCTACCTCACCGTCAACGGCCTTGATCTTCTCAGCGTCGCTCCGGGGCCGACCGCGGACATTCCGTACACGACACCGAAATACGTGGCGGACGTCGGCGAGGAGCCGGGGCAGTGGCACAGCGGTCGCTACACTGCCGTATCCATCGCTACTTCGGCCCAACTGGGCAGATTTTTGCCCAGAGTTCGACGAATCCCAATCGATGATGCCGTTCCCGCTGGAAGTGGGTGCCGATGTCACACCGGGGGACTATACCATCACGGCGAAGCAGGCGGGTGGACGGCCTTCGGACCCCTTATACTTGAACGGCTGGACTGTAGAAAAGGAGTTCACGCTAACGGTCACACCGGTGCCAGTTCCCGCGGTGACGTCTGTACCTGAACCCGCAACGCTCGCGCTGCTGGCCCTGGCGTTGCCGATGTTCTGGATGTGCGTGCGGTCACGGCGGCGCCCGTAGAAGCAGGCGACCGCGACACCGCTTGGTGGACTAAAGGACGGATTCGAAATGGCATGCCAATCGCCGGCTTTGCCGGTGGTTGGCATGTTTTTTGCGCCGAGCGGTCCACTGTGGCTTGGGGGCATGTTCCGCGCGATTGATGGGCAGGCGTCGCCAGGTACTTCGTCGCAACTCCAACTCAGAAACGGCGCAGAAACCACTTCATCAATTGCCCCAATGCGGGTTCAGCCCACGGCTCTGCCGTGGGGTCGAATCGCCAGTCCACTCCAATTCACCAGTTGCCGTCGGACGCTGAGGCACGTGTGACGCAATCCCCCGGCGGAGCCGGGGCTGCCATCGACTGAAGTCATTCTGGAGCTGCTCCTCAGCCCCGGCCCCGGGTAAGGTTGCCATCACTCCCAGCATGCCGCACAATGGAGACCACCTTATTGAGGGCTGCATATTGATGGATCAAAGTCGAGATCAACGAGAGGCCGGAAGAAACAGGGCGACGCGCTGCCCCGTGCGATCATTGGCTAAGTGCCTATCCGGAAACCCCCAGTGTAGGTCGGTCTCTCCGAGACCGACACAGTTCTCGGATAGGCTCTAACAGTCAGTTGAAAAAGGCCATCGTGGCCATTTTCAACGTCGGCCACGCGACAACAAGTGGCCGCAGGGCCTCCCAAACAAGCGATTTGGGAATCGCTTGTTTGAGCGAAACATCGTGTTTCGCCTAGCAGCCCGTTTTTCAACGGGCTGCTCAGAGTCGAACTACGAAGAAGACCCGAAACCTCGACGGGGAGGAGCGATGATGAGTGGCAGAGAAATCGGTCCTGGAGTGGCGGTTCTCGGTGCGCCGGTGATGCGGCGGACTGCGGCCACGATAGGGCGATGTCGATGGTTGGTTCTGCTTGCCTTTGGCTGCTGCGGCCTGCTCGTGCGGGCCACTCGTGGCGGCCGAAAAGCCGAATATCGTCTACATCATGGCGGATGAACTCGGCTATTACGAGCTGAGCTGCATGGGCAACCCGCACATCGAGACGCCGCGGATCGATCAGATGGCCCGCGAGGGGATCCGTTTCACGCAGGCCCTCGCCGGATCGTCGCTCTGTGCGCCGACGCGTGCCTGCTCTGATGACGGGCAAGCACTCCGGCCACACATCGGTGCGCACGAACGGCGGGGGGACGCCGTTGCGGGCCGATGAAGTGACCGTTGCGTCGCTCCTGAAGCGGGCCGGCTATGCAACGGGCGGGTTTGGCAAATGGGGCTGCGGCGGCCGCGGGTCGGACGGCGTGCCGGAGAAGCATGGCTTCGACGTCTTCCTTGGCTACTACGACCAGGTCCACGCCCACACGTACTACCCGCCCTTACCTGGTCCGTAACAGCGAGGAAGTGCCGCTGGCCGGCAATCAGGGCGGCCGCGACGGACAGACTTATTCGCATTACGTGATCGTCGACGCGGCAGAGAAGTTCATTCGCGCGAACAAGGACAGGCCGTTCTTCTGCTACCTGCCCATCACGCCGCCGCATGGCATGTTCGATATCCCTGATTCCGACCCCGCCTGGAAGATCTACGCCGACAAGCCATGGCCAGAAGATGCCAAACGTTACGCTGCGATGGTCACGATGGTCGACCGCCAGGTCGGTCAGCTGTTTGCCCTACTCCAAGAACTCGGCCTGGAGAAGAAGACGATTGTCTTCTTCTGCGGTGATAACGGCGGGGCCGACTATTTTCGCGATCCGCAGCATCCACGCGGCCTGCACGGCGCGAATGTCAACCCGAAGACGGGCGTTGAGTTTCGCGGCAAGAAGGGAAACCTGTACGAAGGAGGCCTCCGCATCCCGATGATCGTGCGGTGGCCCGGACGGATTGCGCCCGGGCGGGTGAGTGATCTGCTCTGCTACTTCCCCGATGTCTCTACCGACGCTCGCTGAATTGGCGGGTGTCGATCCGCCGCAAGATATCGACGGGATCTCGATCGTCCCGGAACTGTGTGGGCACGAAGCAGCAGGACGTAAGCAGGCCCAGCACGAGTACCTCTACTGGGAACTGGGCCGGCAGACCGCCGTCCGGATGGGATCGTGGAAGGCGGTCCGGCCACGGACGCAGCAGCCGTGGGAACTGTATGACCTGAGTCAGGACCTGAGCGAAAGCAAGCGACGTTGCGGCACAACATCCAGAGATCCTGGCAAAGATGAAGGCCTTTGCCGACGAGGCGCACACGCCGGCACGCGAAGGCGTGTTTCACGACCGCAGCATCCACGAACAGGACCGGCGGGCGAAATGGGGCGGCCGAGCGCCGCAGCAGCGACGCGGCAAGGTCAACTCGCTGCCCCAGCAGGGCCTCCTCCCTAATGCCGGCTGGAAGATCGTTCGGGTCAGTAGCGAGTCGAGGTCGAACGGCAAGCTGGCCAGGAACACCATCGACGGTGACCCGCAAACGCATTGGCACACGCGGTTCGGAAGCGACCTGGCAAAGCCGCCTCATGAACTGGTGATCGACCTGGGCAGCGAACAGACGATTCGCGGGTTCCGTTACCTCGCCCGGCAGGATGGCGGCTGGAACGGGACGATTGGCAAGTGTGAGTTCTACGTCGGTGCCGACGGCAAAGAGTTTGGCAAACCAGTCTGCCAGGCCACATTCCAGAAGACCAAGGAGTCGCAGGAAGTAACGTGCCCGCCGACCAAAGGCCGCTATGTGCGGATGCAGATCCTAACGGAGATCAACGGCGGCCCATGGGCGTCGGCCGCCGAGTTGGGGGTGCTCGGTAACAAGTAGCCGACCGTAACGGTAAGTGCGCACACAGAGCCGCAGAGAACGCCGAGTTGCTGTTGGTGACGATCGAGATGCTGGGCATTGCTCATGACCACGATAACGAACCACGGATCGATCACATGCCAGCACGGGATGGACGAGGTGGAAGGAATCAACCGAAGGTCGTGTTTTATCCGTGTCATCGGTGAAATCCGTGGTCATGGAAAAAGCCACGGATCACACGGATCGCACGGATGGACGAGGTGGAAGGATCAACCGAGGTCGTGTTTTATCCGTGTCATCGGTGAAATCCGTGGTCATGGAAGAACCACGGATCACACGGATCGCATGGATGGACGAGGTGGAATCGTTCAACCGAAGTCAGTTTCAGTCGGCAGGAACACTCAGCTGAACCATATCACCTGCCGAGATCGTCTGCTCAGCGTCCCACGAGTGGCTGCCGAAGTTGCGCAGGACGAACTTTCGCAAGGCTACGGTTCCATGCAGGACCGCCAGGCGTACCTGGAACCCGTTGCTGCGGTGTGCAGTGAACATTGTCCCCACGCGTAGCCATTGGACCAGAAGAACGATCCTTCGCGGGGTGCGAACGTCATGATCTTCTCGACGGCCGAGAATGGAATCCGGTCAGGGCGAGGACCGCCGCCCAGGCAATCATCGCCCGGGCAGTAATGGTGGCCGCATTCCGCCTCGTCGAACGGACTTCGCTTCTGGCCGTCGTAACGGTCGCGGATATTGCGGATACACTCGAGCCCCTCTTCGGTCTGGCCTTCGTACAGCATGCCAATGGCAGCCGTGTATTCGAATCCCGTCATCGCCTCCGGGAAATAAGGGAACGGATACTGCGGTCGCTCCTTGGGGAAACTGGCCATCAGCAGCGCTTTCTCATCGCCCAGGGCAAACGACCGCATGTTGTTGAAATGATCGAACAATTCGGTCCGCAGGTTGTACTTCAAGATGCTCCGCAGTGTCTGCTGGATGTTCTCAGGTTTGGCCAGGTAGCCCAGGCCGCAGACGTGTGCCGTCAGTTGGCCCACCAGCTGATCGACCAGGCAGCCGGTGCCCAACTGGTAGTCTGGTTTGGTCGGGTTCTTGGCCCCCATACCGATGCGGAGGCTGGGGGCGATTTCCGCGACATCTTTGGGCAGACGGATCTGATGTTCGTAGTACTCGCCGTTAAACAGATGCTGGTCGATCCACTCGCTGCCGTTGTCATAGAGTTGCCGGCACTTGTTGGCGAAGGCCTGATCGCCCAAGTGCTCGGCCATCGCCTCGGCCGCCCGGAGGGCGCCCAGGTACCAGAAGCCCATCTGCGGGTTGGGGCCGTAGTACTCGACGTCCATCGTGTTGTGCTGGCAGCCTTCCATGACGCCGTCCCGGTCGGCGTCCCAGCCGCCGGGTATCCAGCAGAACTCAACTGCCTTCTTCAGCTTGGGCCAGAGCCTCTTCAGCTGCCGGTCGTCACCCGAGAGCTGCCAGTCGCGGTACATCTTCATGATGCAGCCCATCTGGCCGTCGGCCGCGGCCTTGCCGAAGCGCTTGGCCCGCTCAGTGGCAGGCCCGACGCGGAAGCTCATCATCCCGTCGTCGTCCGTGGCGTAGGCCAATTCCACTTCGCGCATCGTCATGGCCAGGTCGCCGTAAAGAACGCGCGTGGTCTGCTCGTAGTTCCAGACATGCGTGCACGAGCCGTGGCAGCATCCCTTGCTGATTGCAGCACCCTTCCCAGCCGAAGAAGCGGCCGTCGGGCGTGCGGAAGCAGGTCTGGGTGCGGAGTGTGCTCAGATTGAACAGCGCGCCTCTTTGACTTCGTCCGGCAAGTCGCTTTCGCAGAACGTCCGCACAAACGTGACGCGTCTTCTGTTCGAGTTCGTGCCAGCTGCGGGACGACCTTTTCGGCCACGTCCCAAGCGTCCTGAAATTGGCCCGTGTAGTAGTTGCCGATGCGGTCTTCCGCATTGCCCTGCGGTGGTCCATGTCGTAGCGGTTGGGGAAGTGCCAGCAGAGGAGGAACGTGATCTTCTTGGTGGTACCGGGCGGCACTTCGATGCGGACGTCGAGTGACCCATCGGCAGGTCCATCGGTTCTTCCTGCTGCTCTTGCTGCGCTCCGTCGTCGCTCAGGTCTTCCCAGAAATCGAGCAGGTCGCCGCCCCAGCTTCGCTTGGGCCACGTTGTCCGGTAGGAGACGCCTTGCTGGGAAGTTGTCACCAGGGCGATCGTGCCCCACTGCTGCGACTTCGGGTCGACCCCGTCGGAATCCATCAGCAGGCCCTGAATCCCGTTGCGGCGGCGAAACTGATTGCGATTGTCTTTGGCACCGACCGGATGCAGATCTCCCTTCCAGTCGCGGGCTTGCGCCGACCGTCCATGCCAATGAAATTGGGCAGCGTCGCGCAAATGGATGCCGTGACTTGGCCGGCGGTCTTGTTGTGCAGCACATAGCGCAACACGGCGACTGGCAGGCCACTGGCATTGGCGTCGCCGGGGATCATCGGGTTGAAGCGCCTCAACGCGGACGTCGACCGGGATTTCCGGATCCGCCAGTCGGACCTGGCCGAGCGGATAGGCGGTGGCGAAGGCGGCCTCACGAAATCGGGGCAGGCCGTGGTTGGGTGCCGGGCTGCCGTGGCTCCCCTCGTACGCGTCCGGGCTCAGCGGCCCTTCGATTGCCCGCACCGACGTTTTGCCATCCGGCGTTCGCAGGTAGAGGGCAACGAACGGCCCCGCCTGCCCCATCGGCACAAACCCCTTGGCCGGACGATTCATGATCTCCCAGTCTCGCAGGTCGCCCCGCCCGCCCAACGAAACGGTCCCGGTGCCAATGCCACCAATCGGCATCGCGATCCGCGCAGGTGATCTGGTCATAGTATTTCAAGACCGGCCACCCACCGGTCGTAGGGAGTGACGATGAAGATGCTGCGGCAGTCTCATTCGATTCATCGCTGAACAGCAGGTCCTGCTGCGTCAACAGGGCGGTCCCCAGACCGACCGATTTGAGGAACTCACGCCGCTGGATCGCCGGCCGATGTCCCGGCTGGTGCGTGCGTGGATCATTGTCTTGTTGTTTCATTGTGCCGGTCCCCCCGTGCTGACAGGAATCTGATAACGACCAAAGCAGGCACCGCGAGCAGCAATGTCGAAAGCGGGTCCGCGGGTGTTAGCAGCATCGCAGCGACGAAACAAAGAATGACCACCAGCGACCAGTAGCCGAATCCACCGAGGCTAACTGCCGCGATCGCGGCGACGATCACAAGCACGATTTCGGTGAATCCGATTGCTGAATTCATCAACGTACTCCGCAATCCCCAGTCACCGTGAACACGTTAGCGAGAATCCTCTGCGCCCTCTTTGTTCCTTCGCGTTGCAGTCCCAATCGCTTGTTTGGGAGGCCCTGCGGCAACTGGTTGTCGCGTGGCCGACGCTGAAAATGGCCACGATGGCCTCTTTCAACGGACTGCTATCCGCTACGTGATGATGTCCTGCCAGCCGTCACGGTACTCGCCACGGAGGAACTGATTGGCCTTTTCTAAGTTGGGGATCTTGACCTGCTTTGGGTCCCACTCGAGCTTGGTCTTGGTCAGCTCCTCGCGGAGTTGCACGCGAAGGGCGACGTTGCCCAGCAGGACGGCTTCGGCCAGTGGTCCGGCCCAGTCGAAATTCGACCCGGCGGCGTGGCCCCCTTTGCAGGCCTGGGCCCATTCTTGGTAATGGTCCTGAACTCGCGGGATCGTCTTCGGCACGTCTGCTGCGCGACCCGATTCCGGGAAGACGCGGTTGCCGAGAAGATAACCGTCGTCACCGACCAACATGCGGCCGTTATCGCCCATCGACACACCTGCCGGCAAGTCGCGGGGCCGCGGTGGCCGCAGACCGCCGTCGTACCAGACGACCTTGACCGGCGGCATGGCAACACCGCCGGCACCGACACCAGTCATGCCTTGGACGTGGTAGTTGTTGCTTTGCACGGCCGCATCGCGTGCGGGGAAGTAGTACGTGACCATCGAGCCGAGCGGGAAGGTTTCCTTGTTCACTCGCGTGGAACTCCCTTGGACGGCGGTTGGCGCGCCGAGCTTCAGGGCGCGGAAGATCGGGTCGAGGCTATGGCAGCCGATGTCGCCGAGCGCGCCGGTGCCGAAGTCCCACCAGCCGCGCCATTGGAAGGGACAGTAGATCGGGTGGTAAGGGCGCATCGGCGACGGGCCGATCCAGAGGTCCCAGTCGAGGCCCTGCGGGCACGGGTGGCGTCTCCGTCGGGCGGTCGACGCCCTGCGGCCAATATTCATCGAACAGGCCGCGGGACGGACGGTCGGTCCAGACGTGCGCTTCGCGGACTGGCCCAATCGCACCGTGCCAGACCAGTTCGCACAGACGCCGCGTCTCTTCGGACGCCTGGCCCTGGTTGCCCATCTGCGTGGCCACCTTCGCTGCGCGTGCCGCCTCGGCGACCTTGCGGGCCTCCCATACCAGGTGGGTCAGCGGCTTCTCGCAGTAGACGTGCTTGCCCATCTTCAGTGCCATGATCGACGCGAAGGCGTGGACATGGTCCGGAGTGGCGACGACGACGGCGTCAATCGCGTCACCCATCTCGTCAAGCATCTTGCGGAAGTCCTGGTACTGCTTCGCCTGCGGGAAACGCCGGAAGGATCCCCGTGCCCGTCGCGCATCGACATCGCACAGGGCGACGATGTTCTCCTTCTCGAATTGCCGGATGTCGCCCCCTCCCTGACCGCCGACGCCGATGCCCGCGATGTTGAGTCGCGCGCTCGGCGGCGTGGCGCCGTTGAGTCCCAGTGCGGTGCCGGGGACCACGTGAAAGGCGGCGGTCGACAGCGCCATACCGCCGAGGAATCCGCGGCGGGAGATCGGCGTGAGGCGGCGGCTGGTGATCTGCTCATCGTCTGGTCCTCCGAGTTTGCCATGATTGATCGCATCGGCACCCAGGCCATATTATGGAGCGACCGCGTGACTGCGAAGATCAATGGGGCGGTGGGAGAGGACCATGAATGAGCGGCCGACGACGCTGGTTGGAGGACCGACCCGCATTTGCGGCAGACGCGGACGATTGTTCTCAATACGGGGACTCCCGGAAGAAAAGCGTGCCGAGATCCGGCACTACTTCCACGCGACCTACGACATCGACGAAGCACTGCTCGAAATGCTGCGCTACGACGAGTCGTTCTACTGCCGCGCCGATCCCCTGCGGCATCCCCTGATCTTCTATTTCGGGCATACCGCGACCTTCTATATGAACAAACTCGTCCTGGCGAAGCTCGTCCAGCAGCGCGTCAATCCGGCCTACGAATCGATGTTTGCCGTGGGTGTCGACGAGATGTCGTGGGACGACTTGAACGAAGCAGCACTACGACTGGCCCTCGGTGGCGGACGTGCAGGCCTATCGCGACCGCGTCCGTGAAGTGGTGGACCATGTCATCCAGACCCTGCCGCTCGATCTGCCGATCACGTGGGATAGCCCGTGGTGGGTCATTATGATGGGCATCGAACACGCCCGAATTCACCTCGAAACCTCGTCGGTCCTCATCCGGCAACTGCCGATCGAACACGTGCGCCCGCATCCACTCTGGCGGATCTGCTCGGAGTCGGGTGCAGCGCCCGAGAACGAGCTGGTCGACGTGCCCGCCGGCCAGGTTGTCCTTGGCAAGGCGAAAGACCATCCCCTGTACGGCTGGGACAACGAATTCGGCCACTTCACCGAAGAAGTCAAGGCCCATCGCGCGAGCCGTTACCTCGTCACCAACGCCGAGTTCCAGGATTCGTGGCACGACGGCGGCTATCGGCAAGAGCGCTGGTGGACCGACGAAGGCTGGCGGTGGCGGTGCTACAAACAGGCTGATCAGCCGCTCTTTTGGGTCCCTTCGAACGGTGGCTACCGGTTGCGGACGGTGGCCGAAGAAATCGACATGCCGTGGGACTGGCCGGTCGAAGTGAACTATCTGGAGGCCAAGGCCTTCTGCAACTGGAAGACCGCACAGATGGGCGCGACCGTGCGGCTGCCGACCGAAGCGGAATGGTACCGGCTTCGCGACACGTGCGTCGCCACGGACCAGCCCTATTGGGAGACGGCACCGGGGAACATCAACCTGGAGCACGCTGCGTCGAGTTGCCCCGTGACCCGATTTGCGTTCGGCGATTTCTACGACGTGATCGGCAATGTGTGGCAGTGGACGGAGACGCCGATCACCGGATTCGCCGGTTTCGAAGTCCATCCCTACTACGACGATTTTTCGACCCCCACGTTCGACGGCCTGCACAACCTGATCAAGGGCGGTTCGTGGATTTCGACCGGTAACGAAGCGACCCGCGACTGCCGCTACGCGTTTCGTCGCCACTTCTTTCAGCACGCCGGATTCCGCTACGTCCAATCGGATGAGCCCGTGTCGGTCCATGTCGATACCTATGAAACCGACCAACTGGTCGCGCAATATTGCGAGAGCCATTACGGTGACGACTACTTTGGCGTGGCGAACTTCCCCAAGGCGATCAGCCGGATGTGCCTGGAGCTGATGGCCGACCGGCCACGCGATCGAAGCGCTCGACCTGGGCTGCGCCGTGGGCACGGGCCACCTTCGAACTGGCGCGCCAGTTCCACGAAGTCATGGGGCTCGACTTCTCGGCCCGCTTCATCCGCATCGGCGTGCAGCTGAAGGAAAGAGGTACGGTTCGGTACACGCGCATCGAAGAAGGCGAACTCGTTTCGTATCACGAGGCCAAACTGGCCGACCTGGGCCTCGACGGCACCCAGTCGCGAGTCACCTTCCAGCAGGCCGACGCCTGCAACCTCAAGCCACTCTACACCGACTACGACCTGGTCCTTGCAACCAACCTGATCGATCGGCTCTACAGCCCGCGCAAGTTCCTCAGCTCGATCCACGAACGGATCCGTCCGCGTGGGCTTCTCGTCATTGCCTCCCCCTATTCGTGGGACGAAGCGTTCACCGAGAAGGACCGAGTGGCTGGGCGGAGTGCGGATCGCCGGCGAACCGGTCGACCACACGCGACGGCCTACACGAGTGCCTCGGCCCGCATTTCACGCCCGTCGGCGAACCGATCAGCGTGCCGTTCGTGATCCGCGAGACCCAGCGGAAGTTCCAGCACTCGCTCAGCGAAGTCACCGTCTGGGAGCGGCGCGGTTAACGGTGGCGGATTCGCGATCGGCGTTCTTCCGCCCTGAAAGGGCTGCAACATATCAGCCCGGGGCAAGTAACCGCGAGTTCCACGAGCGGTTGCGCCGCCCCGGGTCCCGAATCATCATACGATCACAAAGCCCTGAAGGGCAACGCCGTGAACGATTCTGGAGCGACTATACAAGCACGAAGCGCAAGCGAGTGTGTCCGACAACGTTAGGACGATGGGCCACCCGACCCACTCGCTTGCGCGTCGTGCTTGTAATACGAGGCTTTCGGCCCAGATGGAAATCCTTCACGGCGTTGCCTGAAGGGGCGACACAACAGGTCGACCGGGACACAGGGCACGGCGACCAGATTGCCAAACCGTACAGTGGGATGCCATGGGCCGTCGAATGTGACCCGCTGGACGTTGGGTCTGCGGATTGCCCCGTGGCACCGGTTGCGCCTGGGGCGACGACTCCGTTGGCTGACGCATCCATCCTTAGCCGGCAAGCGCTTTGCTCCGCTGCTCTGCTTCATCGATGATCTTGTCGTAATAAAGGACATCGATATCGAGTCTGCGAATCTCGCGGAGGGCCTGCTCGGCGTTCGGGCCGTAGCGGTCGAGCTTCTGCTTGAGTTGGAGCGCGTCGCGGCGAGACTGTCTGCCACTGGTCAACACCCAGTCAATCTGGTTGAGTTCGTCCGCACGAATTTCGTCGAGGAGGGTGCGGAGTTGGCGGTACAGCTGGCGGGCCTGGGCGGTTGTCTGCGGGTCGCGAAGCGCCAGTCCCGGCGCATCTGGATCGAACCTGCCGCGGGCATCGTGGACCTGGGAGAAGAGCGACTCATACAGGCGAACGATCGCGTCGATCCGTTTCGGTTGGGTCTCGTCGAGGACCTTTGCCACTTGTGCCCTGATCCGGACGGCGTCGGCCCGATAGGCGGCGGGGACCGCGTCGATGGCGGTCAGCAGTTCGTCGTGGAGTTGCTTACGCTGCGGTGCATCGGCGCGCCACTGCTGGATCGTCTTGCGCTGCGCGTCGACCGCTTCGGCATCATGCCAGAGTGGGCTATCGACCGGCCACAGGCTCTTCGGACCGGTCAGATGGGCCACCGGTGAGAAGCTCTCATGCCACGGGCCGTACGCCTGGAAGACCTGCTCGACGTACTGCTGCGCCGTCGGGCCAAGGTAGCGTACTTCGGCGCCGACCGCACCGTTGCGGGCGTACGCAACGATGTCATCGGCAGTCGGTTCGGGAGGCTGGCAGCCGGTGAGAACGAGTGCGGCAGCAAGCGTCAGGGCCGTCACAAGGTGGCGCCGAGGCGACCAGATCACAGAATCGGTGCCTCGGTATCGGCACAACCGCACTCGCGACCACGTTCGGCAAGCTGCGCCGAAACAACTGATTCTGTTACACGGTTCAATCATTTTGTCTCAATCACCTAGTTCGACTTCTTGAGGTTCTTGACCTTGGACTCAGCCGAAGAGCCGATCCCGAAACCCCCAGTGTAGGTCGGTCTCGCCGAGACCGACACGGTTGTCGAGTGTCGCTCGGGATCTCCGAAACCGACGCAGTCGTCCAGTGTAGGTCGGTCTCGCCGAGATCGACACGGTTCTGAGACAGGCTCTCATTGAGTCTAGCGTTTCCGGAGGCAAAATGGACGAACTCCAGAGCACACCGCGACCAGATGCGCTTCTGGGTGATACTTCACTTGTCAGCCCACCCGATGTCCGTGACATCACAGCACCGACAGCGACCGCCAAGGCGATGCCCATCAGCGCGCCGCCGGCGATGACGCCCGCGCAGACCGGTTCGAGGTTCTCGACGAAAGTGCGGTACGCGATCGACTCTTTCCGCTTGGCAGACCTTGGCCGCCGCCAGAAGAAGAACGAGCCGAGGAACATCGCGAAGCAGGTCGAAAAGGGAATGACAAAGGCCAGGCCGATGCCGACCGCCGACAGCGGGAAACCGCCCCTTGGTCACGACTTTGGCCAGTTCCATGACGATGCCGAGCACCCCGCCGATGATGGCCGCCAGGAGTGCCGACGGGGCGAGTTCACTCAGGCCGCGGGTCAGAATCTCCGCGACGGCCTTCCAGATGATGGCCGCCGGCATGGGAAAATCGTCGCTGATCAGTCCGTCCGGATTGTTCTTCAAGAAGGCCAAGTAGAAGACCGGCACGCAGACCAGGCGCCGGCGAAGATGCCCAGGACATGGCCGATGGCCTGGTGGCGCGGCTTGCCGCCGAGCATGTAGCCCGGCTTGATGTCCATGAGCAGATTCGACGCGTTGCCCGCCACCTCGCCGGTGATACTGGCGGTCACGATATTGGTCGTCATCGAAGGCGACAACGCGGCATAGGTCAATTGCGTCAGTTTGCCGAGGGCGCCGGTTGGGGTGATGGCCGTCAGGGCGGTCGAATGGGCCGCGATGATACTGAAGACAAAGACCAGCGGGATGGCCAGGGCGCCGAGCCAGGGAGCGACGCCGAAGAAACGCCAGGCCAGCAGCACGACGACCGTGCCGACCAGCGGAATGCCGATGACAAAGACCGACATCGGCAGTTCGATATCCCGCAGGCAGTCGTCGCCGTCCGCCGCTTTCCGACCGCGGAAGATCCCGGTAAAGGCCTTGAGCGATCTGTGCGGGCTTACTCAAGAACGCGAAGATACTGGCCGTGGTCATCATGGCCACGCCGCCCCAGAGGGCCCAGGTCGTGATCGCTCGAAAGCCGAATTCGACGTGCCGTCCGGTCCGACGGTGCCGAAGATGTCGCCATGCTGGATCATATAGGGGGCCAGAAAACAATAGTTGACGAATCGCGCCCAACAGGAGCGAAACGCCCGTGCGGATCCCCATCAGGCCGCCGGCCGCCATCATGACCTGGTCCGGTGCGGCGCTGACCGTTAGCTGATGCAGCTGCGTGCCCAGCAGCGCCGGATGCCAGTTGAAAAGTTGGTAGACGTATTGTTCCAGGCCCTCTTTGATCTCGATCAACGGGACGAGTCCGCTCTTGAGCAGTTCGAGCAGCGCCGACCCGATCCGAAGACCGTCAGCAGCTTGGCCTTGAACATGCCACTGCTGGCGTCGCTCGTGTGGAGCGCATCCATGACGATACCGGCCGCCCGCCCTTCCGGGAAGGGATGCTGCTCGTCATTGATGAAGCGGCGTTTTAAGGGGAAGGCAAACAGGACGCCGAGGACGGCAATGGAGATCATCCAGGCCATGGCGGTCATGCATGGGGACCACCGTCGTGGGTGATCATCATGTAGGCGGCGAGGCTGGCGATCAGTGGCGACGTCATGTAGCCGGCCGCCGTGGCGATCGACTGCATGCAGTTGTTTTCGAGCAGCGTGAACTCCCTGCCCAGGCCGATCTTTTGGAGCACCTTGAACAGGGCGAAGGCGAGGATGACCGACGTGATGCCGACGCCGAGCGTCCAGCCGGTCTTCATGCCGACGTAGAGGTTGGTGAGCGACAGGAACGCCGCCGATGAACATGCCGGACAGCGCCGACGCGCAACGTCAACTGGGGCATATTGCCCCTGTAGACGTTTTCCAGCCACCAGCGGTCCTTTTGCTCCAGCGTCCAGTCGCGGACCTGCTCTGTCGGTCAGTTGCTTGATCGCCATGAACGATCTCAGATCGCGTCGAGGTCGACAGTCAGACCGTCGGCCCGGTGTCCCAGGCGGTTGAGCAGCTCGCGTTCGATCGTGAAATTGATGAAGTGAACCGAACCGTCACCGAAGACGGTGTTCATCCCGCCCGGGTGGGCGCCGCCGAAGCAGAAACCGAATTCGCGGACGCTCAGCTGACGGTTATTGAACATTGGAGTGTCGGTGTCGGGGCCGATTGGGTAGGCGGTGAAGCGGAGCGTGTCGGGATCCCAGCCGTCCGACCAGCCACGGTCGTCATGCCAGTCCCCCGATTGATAGTAGCCCGGCTTGAGGCGTTTTTCACCGATCAGGAGCGTATTGCTCGTGCCATCTTCAATGGCTCCGAAACCAATGGTCGGCGTCGCTCCACGCATCTCATTCGCACGCACGTCCCAGGGAGTACGGACGATGATGCCCCAGTAATACTGCGTTCCTCGGGCACGTCCCAGATCGTACCATTACCCCAGAATTCGTTTCGGGGAGAGAATTGTTCTGGAGCATCTGCCGCATCGTCGGTACCGTGGCGGGGGTCGCCGCGGCGTAGTCCATGAGCCATGCGTCCCAGTCGCCCCGGACCGGAGCACAGGCGTGAAGGACAGTAGTAGAGTCCGACCTGCGTGTTCTCAATCGCAACCGTCGTCGTCAACCCATAGACGGCGTCTTGCTCCAGGTAGGGCAGAATCTGGAAGGCCCAGCTCATTCCCTGCTTCTCGGGTCCATTCGGATTGCCGCCAGTGACGTAATCCTCGATCTGTGGCCAGGGCGTATCGCCACCGGTGGGGAAGATCTTCAATGAACTTTCCACATTGTGGACCGCCAGGCCCATCTGCTTGAGCTTGTTCGAACACTGCATCCGGCGTGCCGATTCGCGGGCCGCCTGCACGGCCGGCAGCAACAGCGCAATGAGAATCCCGATAATGGCAATCACGACAAGGAGTTCGACCAGGGTGAATCCGGGCCGCCGTGGTGGCGAACGAAGTTTTCGGTGCGTCATTCTCTTTCCCCTCTCGGTGACGGTGGTCGGCTGAAAAACTAAAAGAATAATGAAACGCTAATTGACCTTATTTTGCCCCGGGAACTCGTGCCCGGAATTGCTCCTCGTCGAGCTCTTCAATCACACCCAGATCGTCGGCCACAAACCGCTTTCCTCCGGACCCCTCCTGTTCGTAGGCGACCACGCCGTTGTTCTTCTGAACGTCTTTGCCGTAGAAGACGACATAGGGCTTCTGGTCGCGCTCCGAAATGAACATCTGGTCGATGCCACCGATGTTCTTGACCCGATCGCTGTTCCTCGATTCGACATACTCCCGAAACGCCTTTTCGTTGGCCGGCGGTTGGCCCCGGTGGCGGCCAGTGAACAGGCCGTAGGAGATCGCCAACACTTTGATGTGCGATTGCTCGACATCGGACGACTGCGTCTGGCTTCCACGGCAACCGACCGCGACGAGACCGAGACACGCAAGGCCGATCCACATCAAGCTCCGCCGCTGCAGCAATGCAAGAACAGGCACGTCAATCTTTCCGATCTGAAGAGAATTCAAAAACGATCCCCCGCCCAGTGCGACACGATCCCTTCAGTGGGGTCTTCCGCCCCACGAACGCGGGGTATAATGGAACTATCCCAACTTCAGCTTATTATCGCTGCGGGCGCCTTGCTGTCAACACCCGCGCTGAGGGGCATGCGGCCACTCCCAGGAATCATCCCACCAGTCGATCTTTGTGGTGCAACCGATCCAAACTGTCGGTGCCGTGCCGACCAAGTTCGATTCTTGGGGGCCAACCAGTGGCCACGCGGCTCGTTGCAGGCCACGGTTTCTTCCGCCACAGACCTGTCTTTTCGCCTTTTTTGAAGCTAGACTTATCATACCTGCCACTTTCGGGTGGCCAGGTTTTCTTGACCGCCCGATCGCTGCCGCTGGCACAGATTCACTGATTGTGTCGTGTTGCTCGGCATGCCACGCTCGAATGTGGCAGGACCGATCGGATGATTCGGCCGAGGCGATGGGGTATCGGGGCAGCGGTTATGAGTTCCGCCACACTTGTCGAAAAGAAGCCGGCACAGCGGCGGCCGAACGACTGTTTTCCGGTCTCGACCACGGCGCTCGGCTACCTCGACGAGATCGACTTCAACCTCTACACCCTCAATGGACCGGGCGGGAGCCCACTGCTCTTCTGTCGCCAAGGCCTCGACCAGTTCGATGCGAAGCTCGCATCGCTGGGCAGCCGCTGCCCACGCACGCTCTACGTCAGCCACTTCGATAGCGGTAAGTACCGGAGGAAGCTCCGCGACAAACTGCCCACGCTGCTCGCCGACAGTGCGATTGCTCCAGGCGACCGCTTTCAGATCCTGCGGTCGGCGGTCGGTGAATTGATCGAACGGACCTACCGGCTGGTCAACGTCGCTGAGTCGGTGCGGTATTCGCACGAAGTAGGACGCCATGTCGCGAAGGTGTTGACGGGAAGCCGTTTGACGCCGCGTGCTGTCTTTGACGTCATGGAACACGACTACACGACGTTCACTCACCTGCTCAATGTTTCTAGCTACGCCGTACTGCTGGCCCAAGCGCTCGGGATTCACGCTGAATCCGAACTGGAGGAGATCGCCATCGGCGGGATGTTACACGATGTCGGCAAACGGATGCTTCCGAAACAGATCCTCAATAAGCCTGGGCCGCTTACGCGTGCGGAGCGCGACACCGTCCGCACGCATTCGCAAGTTGGCTATGAGACGCTCGTCCAGCGCAAGGAACTGAGTTTCGCCCAACTGATGATGGTCTATCAGCATCACGAGAGGTGGGATGGTCGCGGCTATCCGGTACAACTCGTGGGACACGAAATCCATCCGCTGGCGCGACTCACCGCGATCGCCGACGTCTTTGACGCGTTGACCGCTGCGCGACCCTATCGTAAGGCAATGCGGACGCACGTGGTCCTGGAATTCCTCCGGGACCAGGCGGGGCGTCATTTTGACAGGGAGATGGTCGCATGCTGGACAGCGGCATTCAGCACCTAACGATCGACGACGCGTGGTCCGAGCTCGGCTGTCGCGTGAACCTGCCTGGGGACCTTGCCGACTTCATGGACAAGGAAGGCCCGGTGAGGGCAGAATACTTCGACCGCCGTCAGTTCTGCCGGTTCTACTATCGGCGTCGCGCCGTGATGGAGCGGCGAGACGAACTGTTCTGCATCTACACGAAGGACGTCTCGCGCTGCGGTGTCGTCCTGCTCCACGCCGAACAACTCTTCCCGTGCGAAGCGGTGCGGATCCTCCTGCCGAACAGCATGACAGTGCGGGCCGAGATCCGCCGCTGCCTGCGCCTTCAAGAGCACTGTTTTGAATGTGCGCGCAGGTCATCGACAGCAACGGACCGCCTGCCGGGCTCTCGCAAACCTCGCAGCACGATGACCGAAGGTCTCCCGAGGACTTCTCTTGCGGGTCCAAAGCATCTGCGCATCGTCACACCTCCACTCGTCACGTTACAGCACCCCCGGATCGGCCCGCTGGGCCTGTTCGAGCGCCTTCTCGGTGCTGCTGGGGTCGACCTCGCGGCAACTGGCGGTCAGTCGCTGGGCGATATCGTTGAGGTCGTCGCGCCACTCGTCCGCGGTCGTGTCGGGCGGGCAGAGTTGGGTCAGTTCGCCGACCAGCAGGATCAGCCGCAGCAGGTGCCGAAAGACGACGCCCTCCTGCTTCTGCAGCTGCTTGCTGGTGATGTACTTGTTGAAGTCGCCGCCGAACTCGAGCACTTCGCCGGCCGCCCAGACGGCCTGCGTGCGCACGTCGTGGACGCCGGGAAAATCGTAGTCGAACTGCAGGCGCAGCTTCTCGGCCAGGGTCAGCACCCAGCGGCCGCTCTTCGTCGAACAGTGCCGCGGCGGTCGTCTTGCTCCGATGGCGGCGGGGCGACGAGCTGCTCGGCGGTGACCAGGCCGAGTCGCAGGAGCTGATCGTCCAGCCGCATCGTGGCCAGCGGGCCGGGCGGCAGCTCGTCGTGGTCGGGGACGCGGACGTATAGGCCACCGAGCCGGGCAGCTCCAGGACGCTCTCCATCGCCTGGATCCGCTCGTCCCGGTCGGCGATGCCCAGTTGATTGACCAGGAAGACGCCGTAGAGCGGGTTCAGGCCGCGGAGCAGCAGCAGTTGCTGCAACTTGTCAGTCGGCCGGGCGAGCTGGGCTTGATAGGGCGGCGGGCGCATCGGGCGGTCCGGGGCGACTGGCTGGATCTGGCCGCTTGCCGCCAGGGCCTCTTCCAGCAGGCGCTGCGTGGTCGATTTCTTCGGTCGGCTCCGGCGTGGCCTCTTCGGCCGGTTCGGTGCGTCGGCCTTGGGCGGCTCCGGCTCGAGCGTCACGTAGCCGGCCCGCCAGAGGGTGAGCAGCATCGCGTCGAGCGCCTCCTGGGCCTTCGCCAGCCGCTTGCTGTCCATCAGTCGCTTGCTGACCAGCCGGCGCAGGATCTCGACGTCGGGCGAGGCGTCGAGCATGTAGGCCAGCAGTCGCCAGGGCAGCGGGCCGGTGCTGCGCAGCTTGCCGGGCGGGGCCGCGCGGAGCTTGTCGAACTGCGCTTCGGTCCAATACTGCTCGGTGGTCCGCCGCTTGGGCATCTTCTTCTTGAGCTGCTTCTTGGCCTTGAGCAGGCCCGGGTCTTTGGTGTCTTCGGGGATCTGGTCGTACTGCTCGCGCCAGCGGGCGATCTTCACGTCGTCCTCGTGG
Organism: uncultured Gammaproteobacteria bacterium; assembly: GCA_963807995.1. Classification (GTDB taxonomy): domain Bacteria; phylum Pseudomonadota; class Gammaproteobacteria; order Steroidobacterales; genus J054. The sequence continues at coordinate 171,550 of CAWEDX010000006.1, read as the reverse complement.
GCCAGCACGAAGACGTAGCCCTGGGTGTCGAACTGCGGGCGGCCGGCGCGGCCGAAGATCTGGTGGGCGCTGCTCGGCGCCATGACCTTCTTCTTGCCCGGCGGGCCCTTGAGGATGGTCGGCAAGACGACCGACCGGGCCGGCAGATTGATGCCCGCCGAAGCGTCTCCGTGCAGATGGCCACCGAGAGCAGCTTCTGCTGGAACAGCTCCTCGACGATCCGCCGATACTTGGGCAACACGCCCGCGTGGTGCACGCCCACGCCGCGCAGCAGGAGCTGCCGCAGCTTCGGCCCGGCGCCTTGCGACCAGTCGTACTCCTTGAGCCGCTCGACCAGTCGGTCCTGCTGCCCCGACGCCAGGACCTGCTTGCCCTTGATCTGTTCGGCCACCGTCCAGCACTGTTCGCGGTTGAAGCAGAAGACCAGCGCGGGCGTCAGCCGGGCCTCGTCGCTCGCCGCGGGCCATCTCCTCGATCTGCTCGCTCAGCAGCCGGTCGGGGACCCACTGGAACGTGAGCGGCACCTTGCGCTCGTCGCCCTGGACCAGTTCCAGGCGCCGGTTGTAGCTCTTCTTGCAGCCAGCCGACGAATTCGACGCGAGTTGCCCACCGTGGCCGAAAGCAGCAGCGTGCGGACGTGCTCGGGCAGCAGGCCCAGCGAGAACTCCCAGACGATGCCCCGCTCGCGATCGTTGAAGCTGTGGAACTCGTCCATCACCACGGCATCGACCTCGGTCGAAGTCGAACGCCTCCGGGTGCAGCAGCCGGTTGAAGAGGATCTCGGCGACCACGACCAGGACGCGGGCGTCGGGATTCTCGCGGCGGTTGCCGGTCACCAGCCCCACGTCGGTGGCCGCAAACCCCCAGCGGACGGCCAGCTCCTGCATCTCGCGGAACTTCTGCTCGGTCAGCGCGATCAGCGGCGTGGTGTAGTAGGCGGTCTTGCCGGTGTGAAGGGCCTCGAACAGGGCCGCCTCGGCGATCAGCGTCTTGCCCATGCCGGTCGGCGCGCAGACCAGCACCCCCTGGTCGGCCGAGAACCAGGCCAGCAGGGCCTCCTCCTGAACCGGATACGGATCGTACGGGAGCTGATCGAGATAGCGTTCGGCCAGTTCGTCGCGCGACGGGGTGGTCGTCATGGTCTCTCCGCGGGTTCGCCGGCACCGACCGGCGCTGCCAGGCGAACCGCTTGCGCACTGGGACGGACGCTGCGGTGGGCCGCGGCTCAGCCTGAGCAGAAGGAAACAGACAGAAACAGAGAGGAATTGGGCAATCTTGTCAAGGGCGGAGAGGTCGGTCAAGACGGAGCGTCGGGCTTGTTTCGTGGTTTCCTCGGCCGCGGCAGCTGCGCTGGTATCGAGCCGTTGCGGCGTGCGCTGTTTTCAGCAGGAGGAAACAGAGGGAACGGAGAGGCTAACCGTGCTTCAGCAGTTGGTTGTCTGCTGACCCAACGACGCTACCGGTGGCATTGCTCGGTTGTCTCCGTTCCCTTCTGTTCATCTCTTCCTTTCGTCGACTCGTTCCTGTGGCGACGCTGGTGAAGAGCCACACCTATCGCCACATCCTCCGGCCTCGGCCGGTCACGCCTCGCTGAGCGGGGCGAGTTCTTCGGCGAGCCGTTTTCGAGCGACGTGCAGACGGCGCTTGATCGTGCCGATCGGCGCGGCAAACCCGTGGCTCATCTCGATCGAGCGATTCGCCGCGCATATAGAACGCCACCAGAGTCTGCCGGTCCATGTCGGAGAGCCGGTCGAGGCCAGCGCTGGACCTCGGCGGAACGTTCGCTGGCCAGGACCTGGTCGAGCGGTGAGTTGGCGTCAGCGCAGGTCGCTTCGAGCACCTCCGGCGCCGTGGCCACCGCCACCGGTCGGCGGAGCATCCGGTTGATCGCCATCCGGCGAGTCATCGCGCGGAGCCAGCCCCCGAAGGCCGCTGGGTCGCGGAGCTGCGGGAGCTTCTCGAACGCCCGCAGAAAGACCTCCTGGACCAACTCCTCCGCCTCAAGCGGATCGCCCATCTGGCGGAGCGCGGTGCCGTAGACGGCACCCTCGAACCGGCGTACCAGTTCGCCAAAGCGCCGAGCGGCCACCGCGTCGCGCCGCGGAGACGAGCTGATCGACGGGCATCGATCGGATGTCGTTGGTCAAACAAGTCGTGGTCATCATTCTCTCATGTCTAGTTGAGACACCAAGTCGAAGCTCGAAGATCAACGGTGTCAAACAAGTCGCGGCACGCGGACTTCAGCCGAATGGGTCCTTGGCGGCTTAGCGTGGCCCGGTTTCGCGCAGACGATCAGCGCGTCATCGAACCGCGGCAGCGGTGACCTTGCTTCGGGCAACGTGCAGTGACGGCCACGGTCCTACTTCCGCAGGCGAAAGCTGCAGCGTCGCGGCCCAGCTACCACCAATGGCCGGCCGGGCCGTTGCCCGGCTTGACTGGCCATGGCGTCGCGCCACCGCGTCGCGGCTGACTGCCGCGACGTTCCGCGAGCCCGTGGTGCGCCGCCGCGCGGAGAAAGATCGGCGCAGCGACGGGGACGGACACGCGGGATCCGCGCGACAGGTTCACCAGCATATCGCCCAGGCGGTAACCCAAGCTGGCGAACTGGCGGATCTGTTTTGTCATCGTGTCCATGATGTCCCTCACTGCGACAAGCGCGGCTAGAGAGATAGAGAGAAAGAAACGAACGCACCTTATAGGATCGCCTTGGGCCGCACTCTTGTCAACCGAAATCACGAACACCGGTCGATCGTTGCGGCCGCTGGCTAGTGTGCTGGGTTAGACACCCCAACAGCCGAAAAGGTTCGCGCAAAAAGCCAGCTGCCCGCCACATTCCCAGACCGCGAATTGGCCCACCGGCGGCTGCTCAACTTCGCTAGGCGATTGAGAAGCCGCTAGCGGGCCGGTACACTGGGCAGGTCACATGGAATGAACGTCAGCTCGACCTGCAGAGGCCGAATTCTTCTTTTCTGTAGCGAGACCCTTCATCACGTACCGCGATGACTCAATTGCCCGCTCCTGATTCCGAACCTCTCCCGCGGCTGGCGCCGCGGCGCACCGCGAGTCACAAGGGGGACTATGGGCGCGGGGTGCTGATTGGCGGTTCGCTCGGCATGGCCGGCGCGATCTCGCTGGCGGGCATGGCCACGCTGCGGGCCGGGGCGGGGTTGGTCACATTGGCGGTGCCCGATCGGTGCCAGGCGACAGTGGCCGGGCATGAACCGTGCTACATGACTGTTGGAGTCGAATCGGACGACGCCGGGCGGATTGCCGCGATGGCTGAAGAGACGGTTCGGTCGCTGGCCACCGCCGCCACCGCCGTCGCCCTGGGGCCGGGTTTGGGACGATCGCCGGGACTTGAGCGTCTGGTCGAGTCGCTCTACCGGGTCATCCCTCAGGCGATGGTCGTCGATGCCGATGCACTGTATGCCCTGTCGCAGCACCGCGAGGTGCTTGCCAAAGCCGCGGGGCCGAGGATCGTGACGCCGCACGCGGGTGAGTTCGCACGGCTCACGGGCCAGTCAGTGACGACGACCGTCGACCGGACCCGGTTGGCAGCCGACCTGGCCGGTCGGTGTGGCGTGATCGTGGTCCTGAAGGGGCATCAGACGGTGGTCAGCGACGGCGACAAGACGTACTGCGGTTCGACTGGCAACCCTGGCATGGCCACCGGCGGCTCGGGCGACGTGCTGACCGGTGTGATTACCGCGCTGCTGTGCCAGGGCCTGTCGCCCCTGGCTGCGTCGCGATTGGGTGTTCATCTGCACGGCCTGGCCGGCGATCTGGCGGCCGACGAGCTGGGCCAGGTGGGGATGATCGCCCGCGACTTACTCGACTTCTTGCCGAAGGCCTTGTTGCAGATCGCGTAACGCCGATGAAGATGATTCACGGTCTGGACCAACTGCCTGCCGAACTCAGATCGGGCGCCGTGACGATCGGCAACTTTGACGGTGTCCATCGCGGCCATGCCCGCATCATGCAGCGGCTCTTGGCGGCGGCTCAGTCGGCAGGAGGGCCAGCGGTGGTGGTGACGTTCGACCCTCACCCGGCGCGTCTGTTGCGGCCGGCCGATTGTCCGTTGCCGCTGACCTGGACGACTCGCAAGGCACGACTGCTCGACGGGCTCGGCATGGACGCGATGGTCATCTGCGCCACCGACCGCCGGCTCCTCAACTGGTCGCCTGACGAATTCTTTGCCGAAATCATCCGCCGCAGGCTCGACGCACGGGCGATCGTCGAAGGGCCGAATTTCTTCTTTGGCCGCGACCGGGCCGGGACGATCGACGTCCTTCGCAAGCTCTCCGCCGAGGCTGGTGTCGAACTCGAAGTGGTCGATCCGTTCGAACTGGAAGGCCACGTCGTTTCGAGTTCGCGGATCCGGCGGTCGATTGCCGCAGGCGATGTCCAGCTGGCATGCCAGATGCTCACCGAGCCGTATCGTATTCGCGGCATGGTCACGCACGGTGACGCACGCGGGGCGCAGATCGGTTTTCCAACCGCCAACCTCGACGCGATCGACACGCTCTTGCCCGCCGCGGGGGTCTACGCAGGGCGCGGCTGTGTGGCCGACCGTCTGCTGCCGGCGGCCATCAATATTGGCCCGAGCCCGACGTTTGGCCTCGACCTGCTGCGGGTCGAAATCCACCTGATTGGCTTTCAGGGTGACCTGTACGGTGAGCCGCTCGAGGTTGACTTTCTCCGCCGGCTCCGGGACATTCAATGTTTCGACTCGGTCGCCGGCGCTGAAGCGTCAGCTGGCCGAGGACGCGGAGCGTGCCCGACAGATTGCCGCAGGGTACTCCGGGGAGTCCGACAGCGGCGGCGCGACCGACGCGTCGACGCGAGCATACATGCTCTTGCAGATTCGAGAATAACTATGTCGATTGCCTGGCCCCGTTTTGCTGCATTGGTTGGCCGTGGCAGGAGCTTCCTGCTGACCAGTCACGTGCGGCCCGACTGTGATGCGCTCGGCAGTGAATTGGGGATGGCCCGTCTGCTCGAGGCCCTCGGCAAGCAAGTGACAATCGTCAATGCCGAACCGGTGCCCGCAACATCTCCAGTTCATCGATCCTGGACCACCGGATTCATGTATTGAACGACGCCCACGCGGCGGAGCAGATCGCGGCGGTCGACGTCGTGATCGTGCTCGACACCAGCGCTGGATCCAGCTCGGGCGGATGGCCGATCTGGTGCGGTCGAGCGGAGCGACGAAGATCGTCATCGATCACCATGTGGGGCACGACGATCTGGATGCCGAAATGTTTAAGGATTCGACCGCCGACTCGACCGGGCGCCTGGTCGTCGAGGCGGCCGCAGCGCTGGGGGTGCCTTTGACGCTTCCGATTGCCACTCCGCTGCTGGCCGCGATGGCGACCGACACGGGTTGGTTTCGATTTTCGTCGGTCAGCGGCCAGACACTGCGCACCGCCGCCCAACTGGTCGATGCGGGTGCCCGTCCCGAAGACGCTCTACGCGGCACTCTACGAGCAGAATACGCTCGCCAGGCTCCACCTGCGGGGACGCATTCTGGCGGCCGCCAAGAGCCACCTTGGCGGCCGCCTGCTCGTGACCTACGCCACGACAAGACGATTTTGAGGCGACCGGAGCTGAGCCAGGCGACACGGAAGACGTGGTCAATATGCTCCTGAGCGTTGCGGGCAGCGAAGTGGCCGTGATCTTCCAAGAGCAGCCGGAGGGACCATCAAGGCCAGCCTGAGGAGCCGGTCCGAAGTGGATGTCCGCGGGGTCGCAGAACACTTTGGCGGTGGCGGGCATCGGGCGGCCGCCGGCGCAACGCTGGCCGCGCCCCTTGGCAAGGCCGAGGCTGAATGCTGCGGGTCATCCTCGCCGCGATGGAAGGCGACGGCCGTGGACGCGGTAGTACCTGTAACGATCCAAAAGGCAATGTCCGCCAACTCCTGCAGATCGCTAAAGTCGACGGAATCGTTACAGTTTGCCACTTCGCCGGGCCGATACGAGTGACCGTGGCGGTGTGACGGCGCGGCGTTGCCTTGAGATTGAATTGCCTTGAAAGATTGCTGCTGCGGGCCGGTTTTCGCGTGGAGTCTTCTATGTGGTGCAGGATCTGCAGACAGGACGTGCCGGTGTCGCTGGGGCACCTGGCAAGGCGATCGCCTGCCCGCGCTGCGGCGGACGTCTGGGCGAGTCGCGAGTTTCTCGGCGGCCGTGCCGCCGAGCTGGAGGCCGTGGCTGATGGCGGCATTGATCTGACCGGCAACAGTTTGTCGAAGTGATCGGTCTCTCGCCGCCGGCTGAATGGGACGATTGGGAGCTAAGCCAGCGACTGCAATCGGTCCACCGGCTGGCATCGCGAGGTGTTCGCGATCAGCGCCGGACGTCCTGGGACCCTGAGCACGTGGTTCGTGTCGATAGGTCGCACGGCGGCCGCCGCCACGCGGAAAGTGGTCCGACGGTGGCCGACGACGCGGCCGAGCCGGCCGCTGAAATCGCGACCAGGGGGACCCTCGCGTGGCTCGCTCCGGGGCTGGGCCTGGCCTGCTTGACCTGCGGCGGGCTACTCACCGCAACGGGACTCTTTGAGAGCCGCAGTGCACTCTGGAACGTCGGCCTGCCGTTGGTCGTTCTGGGCCAGCTGGTTCTGCTGCTCGGGGTAACGTTCCGCCTTCGGCAGGCCACTCGCGCCGCCCGCGCTCGGTTGCTCGACCCAATCACAAGGAATTGAAGCACCAGCGATCTCCGTAACACCTCAGCGGTGAGCAGTAGACGGCTGGAGTGCCAGGGTCCTGACCCCTCCTCTCGAACGGTTCTCCTGCCGACGCCTGACGTGTTTGTCGATTCCCGAATCTGGCGTCATCGGTGCAGCGAATCAGCGGGAACCGACGGCGGTTAGAATTCCTGTCCGGCGGCGGCCGCGGGGAGTGATTCTGCCAAGAAGGCGTCGAGTCCCGGTCGGTCACCACCGAGTTGCTGGGCACGGCGAAAAAAAGGCCTCGCCCGATCGACTTGGCCATCAAAGTAGAGGCGGATCCCGAGTAGGAACAGGAGATCGGCGTCGTGCGGATGCTCGGCCACTTGATCAACCAGTGCGTCGCGATGGGCCTGTGCGGTGGCCTGGTCATCGGCATAGATCTGCTCCCACCGGAAGCCCGATTGGGCCCAGTCATCATCGAGCTGTAGCCCGCGACGATAGGCCGCCGCGGCCTGCGAATAGAGTCCTTGCGCGGTGAGGGCATGACCTCGGCGGAAACTGGCCTCAGCCCGATCGGGCGCGGCGGCCGCCGCCGTCCGGGTAGCGCTGCCGCGCCCTGGATATAGTCGCCCTTAGCGAAACGCGCATCGCCCTGCTCGATCAGCCGCCCTGCCCGCCCTCGGGCGGCAGCGTTCGACTGCCGCGGGCCACGGCTTACCGGCCGACCGGATGCGATCGGCGCGGGATGGTTGCCAGCGAGGCCGACCGGCTGCTGCGCAACCCAGGGGCCGAACAGATTGTCGGCCGGTAACCCGATCGGTGCGATCGGCCAGGCCGCGTAGGGGGCATCCCAATAGGACCAGTAAGTGTAGGGCAGGTAAGAGACGCCGTAGCCGGAATAGGCCCAGGCTGTGACCGGGTAGCCGCAGCGACCGTAACCATGGCGGTACGGAGAGCGGTAGGAACCCCGCCAGCGAGGGCCAATCGCCCGGCTGCTATGATAGCCGCCGTACCCCGGCCGCCCCGGCATCACCATCGCTTGATACCCCGATCGAGTCTGCGTGGCAATATCGGCTGGCCGCACGATGCCGACCGCTGGCTGGCGGCTGGCAACCGGGCTGGCGGCCCACGCCGGCGCGGCGACGCGAAGCAGGCAGCAAGCGACGGCGCTCGACGCTCAGACCAGCTCTCGATCGATTGACCATCTGTTGCACTCCTTGCTTGCCCAGGGGACGAGAAGACGAGTACCGGATCCGTGTCTGAATCGTGGCTCAGAACGCGGAATGTAGGTCGGGATCTCCGAGACCGACACGGTTCTGGAATAGGCTCTTCGAAGCAACCTCGATTCTACTCGCCTGGAGCAAAATATGCAGCGCCGTCGTCGCCAATCACGGATCCACCGGCACCGGCAACGCCGTTCAGTTGCTTGAGGCTGTATGGCCTGCAAGTGGTGGTTTCCCGCGCCACGAAAGAGCGTCCTCGTGCGGAGTGGCAGGCCACCGCGGCGCACTTTCACGGAGCGCAAGGCCGCAGGCAGCCGGCCCGAGAAGTATCAGCGGCGTTGCGGCACAGTCTGGGCGGCTGCCTTTGCCGCTTGCGGCCGGCGCTGGGCGTGCGATAATGCGCCGCTTATGACACGCAATCAGCGATGGCTTGACAGACTCGAACGGCGTTTCGGACGCTTTGCCGTGCCGAATGTGACCGGGGTCCTCATTTTGGGCCAGGTGCTGCTCTACTTCATCTCGCAGAATCGGCCGGAGATCCTGGCCAACGCCATCTTGGTGCCGAAACTCGTCTTGAAGCCGGATCTCGAGGTCTGGCGGCTGGTGACGTTTCTGTTCGTGCCGCCGCAGACGAATCTGATTTTCGCCTTCTTCTTCTGGTACCTCTTCTACATCATGGGAACCGCCCTGGAGCAGTATTGGGGCACATTCCGCTACAATGTCTTCCTGCTGGTCGGCTTTGTCGCGACGATTGCGGTGTCGTTTCTAACCGCCGAGACCCGCGTCGCCGAGTCGTCGAACCTGTTCGTGCAAGGTTCCGTCTTCCTGGCGTTTGCCCACGTCTATCCCGATTTCGTCTTGAACCTCTTCTTTGTCCTGCCGATCAAGATCAAGTGGCTCGCGCTGGTGGCCTGGATTGGCTACGGCTATGGGTTTGTGACGAGTCTAGCCCGCGGCGAGTGGATTGTCGTCGCTGCTGATCTCTGCATCGGTCGCCAACTTCGTCCTCTTTTTCGGCAGCGATATGATCGGCCGGTTGCGGTCGGGGCAGCGGCGGCGGGCGTGGGAGACGCGGCAACGGCAGGACAAGGCGAAGCCCCGGCATACGCTGCGTCGTCTGTGGGGTCACGAATCTGACCGATCCCGAAGATGCAGTTTCGCTACTGCACCAAGTGTGTCGGCCAGTGCGGCTACTGCACCGAACATCTCCACGACCACGAGCACGTCACCGAGGAGCCGGGCAGCTGAGCATGTTTCAGAATCGCACCGTTGCCCACTGCTGCCAGTTGAGTTGGCTCTCGCGAAGCGACTGATCGCACTCGAATTGGGATCGTTGGGGGACTTCCAGCGTCTGGGCGATGCGCGCAGCACCGCGCAGAGCAGAATTCGCGGCCCCCCCCCTTTCCCCTCGGCACCTGAAGTGCTATACTTTTGAGTGTGGGGGTGCAAAGGCTCAGGCCCCTTCAGCTTCCTTCTAGATTCTTCCTCTCCGGTCGTGCTCTTGCGACTCGCCGCGGACGTCTCTTTGATCGCGGTTGACTTGATTGTCCCTCCTGTGCGACCTTTGCGTCAGATTACCGCAAGGGGTCCGGTGACTGTGTCACGATGGTTCGTCTATTTCTTTTCGTTTCAAGGAGTCGTTGAGAGTATGTCACAAGGCACGATCAAGAAGTTGATTTCTGAGAAGGGTTTTGGGTTCATCGAGGGTGAGGGGGGCGAACTGTTCTTTCACCACTCGGCAGTGGAAGGCACGCCGTTTGAGGCCCTCTGCGAAGGGCAGAAAGTGGACTACACGGAAGGCCGTGGGCCCAAGGGGCCGCGGCAGAATCTGTGAGCCTCGTCTGAGCTTGCTGGACAACGGCTTACCGGGGACGTCAACGGCTGGTCCGTGGGCGTCCTCGGTCCTTTGCCTCCCCCCGCTGACGCAAGCCGAGCGTCTTGCTGCTCGTCGTGCGCGGCGTCAATCGTAGGGCGATGCAGGAGGTGCTGCCGGTGCGCCGGGCGTCGCAATGACACCGCTGGCGCGGTCGACGGCCCGGGTCGCGATGTCTTGGACTTTCTCGTACGCCTTCTCCTGCTGTTGGGAGAGTGATTCAACCTGCCTGCGCAGGCTCTCCACAAGTTGCTCCAACCCCTCGATGCGACTGGCAAGGACATTCTTCTCGCCCTCGAACTGCTGTGTCTGCAGGGCCAGCTTATGCTCGTATTCGGCACTGACACGGGCCGTTGTGTCGTTCTTGGTATTCGCCATGTTTATCGCTGGGATCTCTGCGGTCTCGTCTCGGGGCATGGTGCACCAATCCTCCATTGATCAAGAATGTCTAGATAACTCAAAAGGTCAACTCTGTGTCACAATGACCGTGGCAAGGCGTCCACAGTGTACGGCCCCCACGGGTGCTTGTCATATCCGGGTCGGCCGTAATCCGTGGCTCCGCGCGGGACGTTGTTGGCAATCTGAGCAAATCACCGCCAAAGCCGTGCAAGTGCGAATTGTCGGCCAAATTGTCTCGGCAGCCCGATTGTAGCAGAACCAGGCGAGAATGCGGATCAGCAGATCCCACTGATTTTGCTCGTGACGAAATCTGTGCCGGCAGATTGCTCGATTCCTCATGATAGACTAACCTACCGCTGCAGCAATATCATACCTGGCAATTGACTCTGGGTCACGGTTCAGCGTCGGAGGAGGTGGCTCGCGATGGCCAAGAACACAAGTTGGCGACTGTCTGCAGTCGTCATCATATGCGTCGTTTTTGTGAGGATGCTTGGGCCGAGCAGCGGACATGGACAGATGCAACGGGAAGATTCACGATGACCGCCGAGTTGGTTAAGGTCTCGCGGGGCATCGTCGTACTTCGCCGGGCGGACGGCAAGGAGGTCACCGTGCCCCTGGAACGCCTATGTGACACCGATCGGACTTTCGTTGAGCAGTGGCTAGGGAACAGCGATCTTCTTGACCGCAACGCGGCGGGCAAGGTCCTCCGACAGATTGCCGAGCGATTCTACAACGATCTGCGCAACTGGGATCGCCAGGTAGCCCAACAGACCCTAACGAAGAAGGCCCAGACACTTCTCACGGATCGGCGGTCGCCCCTGGCCGATCTCCCGGTGCCCGAGTCGAGCCGTAGGGCGATCCGGGTGGGCAAAGTGCAACTCGATGGAAAGCTGGCAGAAATCCCCGTCTTAGTGCGTGCTGGTGGAGCATTGCACAAGACGAAATTGCACCTGCGCTACGAGGAAGATCAGTGGGCGGTATTCGCCCTGAGCGCCACGTATCCAGAGGGTGAGAAGTCGATCGATTTCGAAGCCGAGGGGGCACCACCGCAACATGCCAATCCACTGCAGGCACTGGTCGGCAAACCCCTCGAACTGGAAGGCCATACGATCGACGGTAAGCCGCTTGATCTGTCTCGGTACGAGGGCAGAGTCGTGCTCGTGGACTTCTGGGCAACCTGGTGTGGTCCCTGCCGCGCGGAAATTCCCAACATTCTACAGAATTGGGAGAAGTACCATGATCTGGGCTTCGACGTCATCGCGATCAGTGTCGATCAGGACATGAACGCGCTGAAGACTTTCGTAGCCAAAGAGAATCCGCCCTGGGTCGTGGTAGCCGACAAATTCCCCGGTAACAAGAGATCGATGGGTGCAAAGTACGGCATCCGCGGCATCCCCGCGTTCATTCTGATTGGGCGGGACGGGAAGGTGGCGGCCGTGAACTGCCGTGGCCAGCGGTTGGGGAAGCAACTCGCCCAATTGATTGGCCGTGGCGGCGGTAGGCCTCCTGCGGGAAGCTATTGATGGTTGCCTATTCATTGAACACCAGCAGCCAGGCGGCAGGCCAGCGCAGCCGGCCTCTCGTTGGTCGGCCTCGTTCAGTCAATATGTCAAGCTCAATCAATGACAGGAATGATCGCGCAGCCTTTCCGCGCTGAAACGCCACTGCTTGACGGCTGGTGAATTCCCGTCTCCATGTTCGTCGCTGAGGTCGACCACGACATAACAGCCAATGAACAAGTCATCCATCTCCCGATTGTTGGGAATTATCAGTCTGCTAATTGGCGGATCGATGGGGATCAGCCTGCCGTGGACGCTACCGATCTTTGGTCAGGTTCCGGAGTTTGACGCACGGAGTTTCTTTGCTCTGCTGGGGTCGATGGTCGTCTGCGTGGTGCTGGGCAGCCTGCTGATGTACTCGGGCCGTGCAGCGAAGGGGCAACACCTCTTTCGCAAGGAGGCAATTGCAGTCGTCGGGCTTAGTTGGCTGTTGGCCACCATGCTGGGATGCTGCCCTTCTGGTTGAGCGAAACCTGCTGTGATCTTAGCGCCACTGGCCAACTCGTGCGGGCCGATTTCTTCGATGGTCTGTTCGAGTCGGCTTCGGGGTTTAGCGGCACGGGTGCGACGGTACTGACCGAACTGGAAGACCCCGACTTGGTGCCGCGGGCCATCCTCTTCTGGCGATCCGAGACCCATTTCCTCGGCGGCCTGGGAATCATGGTCCTATTTGTGGCGGTGCTCGGCAGGGCTCCGCTGGCAAAGCCCTGATGCTCACCGAGATGCCAGGTCCCAGACATCACAGCATTCACACGCGAATGCGCTCAAACCGCCTGGATCTTTGCCACGATCTTCGTTGGCCTTACGATCGGCTCACCGCGCTGTCTGGTCTTCCAGGGTGTCTCGCTTTTCGACGCGTTGTGCCATGCTTTCGGGACAATCGCAACAGGGGGATTCAGCACCTACAACAACAGCGTCGAACACTTCCGCAGTGTCAACGTCGAGATGACGCTCACGCTTTTCATGACGATCGCCTGCACCAACTTCACGCTCCTCTATTTGGTCGTGCTCCGGACAACCGGCAAAGCTCTTTGGCGATGTCGAGTTTCGCGTCTACATCATTGTCATGGTGGTCGTGGCGATCATCGTGATCTCGCCCTGTGGGCTTCGCCGACTATGCCAATGTCGGCGATGCGATTCGGTACGGGATATTTCAAATCGTCTCGATTATGACAAATACGGGATTCGGCACAGCGATTTCAACAATTGGAATAGCTTCAGCCGGGCGATGTTGTTTCTGCTGATGTTTGTAGGCGGCTGTGCTGGCAGCACCAGTTGCAGCGTCAAGGTGATTCGCTACATCCTGTTCTTCAAAATCCTCCGATTGAATTGGAGCAGGTATTTCATCCCACCGTCGTCCGGCCAGTGCGGATCGGCGGTAGGCGCTGGAGAACCCGGACATCCGCAAAGAAGTGGTTCTCTACTTCGGCGTGATCCTTGATCTTTGTGGTAGGTTGGATTGTCTTGGTCGCAGTCGAGCCCGACACCACGTGGATTGAGGCGGGCATGCGCCCGACAACAAGCTGATGGACTGCGCGAGCGCCGTGGCCGCCACGCTGAACGGCGTCGGTCCGGGCCTTGGCATCGTTGGAGAATCGGAAAACTACGCCCATTTCCACTCGGCCAGCAAATTCGTGCTCACGTGGTTGATGCTATTGGGTCGGTTGGAAGTGTTCGCAATTCTGGTCCTGTTCGTCCCAGGGTTCTGGCGGGCTCAGTAGCCCGAACTTCACCGGTGAGAGGGTCAATGTGGCGAGGTTGAACGGACGCCAACCTTCCTTGACGGCTTTGATGACGAGCGTCGTCTTGCCGGCAGCGATCTCGATCTCGCCGAGTTGTGCCTTCTGGAACTTGCCGTAGTCGCCGGTCGTGGGGGCCTTCGCTGTGAGCTTCTGGTCGCCGACGATGATCTCGAAGCGTGCCGCTGGCTTGGGCGGCGATTTCGGCGGTGACGGTGAACTTGCCGGGCTGGCTGATGTCGATCGGCCACTCGACCCAGTCGGCGGCGTTGAGCCAGTAGCCGATGTTCTGGTTCTCGTACTTGGTTTCGAGCTTGAGTGTCGCCGTGCAAGATCGCTTCGGTAGCGTCCAGTTTGAGGACGCCGTCGGCGGCCTGCGCGACCGGTTGCACCGGGGGGACGATGACTTCCGGCTCGCCCGCTATCTCAGCGACAATGACGGTGGCGATCTTGTCGGGCGCTTCGGCGGGCAGCGCGACGCTCTGGCCGTTGTCGGTGCTGGTGACGGGGAGCACGTTGGCCGGGGCAGTGAGGAGATAGGCTTTGGTGATGGGATTGGTCATCGGGACGAGCAATTTGCCGTCGGCGGGCCAGTCAAAGACGTGGAGGTAGAGTTTGCCGGGCTTGCGGGTGCAGCGACCGTTGAAGGGGAGTTTCTTGAACGGGCTGGCGGTGGTGCCGTAGATGGCCTCGCCGTTGACCTTCATCCATTTGCCCACTTCGGCGAGCCGCTCGATGCTGGGCTGCGGAATCAAGCCCTCGGCGGTGGGACCGACGTTGAACAGGTAGTTGCCGCCCTTGCTGACGATGTCGATCAGGTTGCGGAGGAGCGTCTCGGTGCTCTTCCAGTTGTCGTCGTAGCTCTTGTAGCCCCAGGTGCCGTTCATCGTCATGCACGTTTCCCAGTCGCGACCGGGGAAACCGGTGGCGGGAATGTGTTGCTCGGGGGTTTCCGTGTCGCCCTTGAATCCGCCGCCGAGTCGGTTGTTGTGGATGATGCCGGGCTTGAGCTTCAACAACGGGATGAGTTTCTCGGCGCGCTCCTGGTTCATGTCGGTTGGCGTGTCCCACCAGAGGACGGCTGGAAACTCGCCGTAGCGGGTGAGGATCTCGCGGACTTGCGGCACGGCAACCTGGTCGATGTAGTCGTCCATGTCGCGCTCTTGGGCCTTGTCCCATTTGCCGCCGGCGGCGGACGCCGCCGTTGTTCCAGTCCTGGGCCTGCGAGTAGTAGAAGCCGAGCTTGAGCCCGTGTTTGCGGCAGGCGTCGGCCAGCGGTGCCAACAGGTCCTTGCCGTACGGCGTGGCCTCGACGACGTTCCAGTCGCTCGCCTTCGAGTCGAACAGCGCGAAGCCGTCGTGGTGCTTCGAGGTGATGACGATGTATTGCATGCCGGCGTCTTTCGCCATCCGGACCCATTGCGTCGGCGTCGTACTTGACCGGGTTGAACTGCTTGGCAAACGCCTGGTAGTCGGCGCACGGGATCTTGCCGCGGTTCATGATCCACTCACCGATCCCGGGAATCTGTTTGCCGTTCCACGTGCCGGCGGGGACGGCGTAGACGCCCCAATGGATGAACATGCCGAACTTCGCTTCGCGCCACCAGCGCATGCGGGCGTCGCGCTGCTCCTGCGTCTCATCGGCATACGGGTCGGGTTTGACGATTTGCGGCGTGCCCTGGATGTCGAGGGCCACGACGGTGGCGATCTTGTCGGGCGCTTCGGCCGGCAGATCGATCGTGACGCGATGGTTGTCGGTCGCGACCTGGAGCCCCTGGTTGCCGGCCAGCAGGACGGCCTTGACCGGGGTGTTCGCGAGATCGGGAAGAACAAGCTGGCCGCTCTCGGGCCAGTCGAACACATGGAGATACAGACGCGTGATGCCGCCGCCGAGTTGCTTCTGCGTGCACCGGCCCCAGTCGAGGTTCTCGAACGGGCTGGCCTGCGTGGCGTAGATGGCCTCGCCGTTGGTCTTCATCCACGCCCCGATGGCCCGCAACGACTTGACGCTCTCCTCCGGCACGCTGCCGTCGCCTTTCGGGCCGATGTTCAGCAGGTAATTGCCTCCTTTGCTGGCGATGTCGATCAGGTTGCGGATCAGCGTCTCGTCGGATTTCCAGGCGTGGTCGTGTTCGCTGTAACCCCACGTCGTGTTCATCGTCATGCACGTTTCCCAGTCGATGCCGGGCATGCCGGTGGCGGGGATGTGTTGCTCGGGCGTGATGAAATCGCCGTATTTCGGGTCGAGTTGCGGGATGAACCCTTCGGTCCCCATGCTGGCCCAACCGGCCTCGCGGGTACGAAACAGGCGGTTGTTCATGATGATGCCGGGCTGTTTCGATCGGACGAGTTCCATCAGCTCGGTGGCACGCCACGCTTCGTCGCCCTGGAAATCCTGCGAGCTGTAATCCCACCACAGAATGTCCACGGGCCCGTAGTTGGAGACCAGTTCGTCGACCTGCTGGTGGAGGTAGGCTTGATACTTGGCGTGATCGCGCTGGCCGTTCGGGTACGGTTGGCCTTTGAGCGGGTGCGGCAACTGCTTCGACCTGGCGTAGGCGTACTGGTCGTGGTGCCAGTCGATGACGGAGTGGTAGAAGCCGACTTTCAAACCTTCGGCCCGGCACGCCTCGACGATTTCCTTCACGAGGTCACGGTGCAATACGTGTCCGGCGTTGTAGTCGCCGGCTTTCGAGTCGAACAGGCCGAAGCCTTCGTGGTGTTTGGAGGTGAAAACGAGATACTTGCAGCCGGCTTCCTTGGCGAGCCTGGCCCACTGGCGGGCGAACTCGGCGGTCGGCTTGAACTTCGGGATCGCCTCCCTGGCGTAGGTGTCGGTGTCGGCTTTGACACGTTGCTGGATCCATTCCATGCCGCCGCTCTTGCCGACCGGCTTGCCGTCCCACGTGCCGGCCATGCCGGAGTAGAGCCCCCAATGGACAAACATGCCGAAGCGCGCTTCGCGCCACCATTGCATGCGGGCATCCCGCTGCTGCGGCGTTTCGCTCGAGGGGTTGGCGGCAGAGTCGTCGCCCTGCTTAGCCGGTTGGTCCGAGGCGTTGCTCTGTCCAGAGCATGTGCCAATACAACCGATAAGGATCAACAACGCCACCAATCTCATCAGCATTCGTCTTGTCATCGTGTTTGCCTTTCGTCTTTCCGCTTGCGGTGTGCTTCGTCTCTGCGATGTAAAGTTGATAGGCGTTTGCGGCTGGGCAACCGGATCGCTGGGGAGGGACGAAGGACGTTTGGTGGCGTCATCTACTGCGCACAGGGAAACGGCGCGGCTCTCGGCGTATCCGGCCGTCTCGCCAGCCCCCATTGTAGTGACACCGCACGCCGCCTCAAAAACGTTCCTTTGCCGGGATACGGGCGGTTCCAGCCGTGGTCAGCCGCAACTCCAGGCCGGCCAGTCCCAACAACTCATCTCATCAATCTATGCGCCGAGTACCCGTGAAAATTGGAATGAGACACTGGCAGGCCCTGCTTGCTGCCCCTCATTCCCCACAGGCGAGGGGCCATCTGGCTCCGAGTGAGGCGAGCCGTAACGTGCTTGGGTCCGACACACCTCCGAAGTTCTTCAGTTGCGCGCAACCTGCGGCGGTGGCGCACACCGACTGAATCTGGCGGCTCATGTCCACTTTCGGAGGTGGGGGCGACCGAACGCACACGGGAGGCAGTCGGTCGGCCGGTCCAACCCCATCGACGTCCGCGCCCAAGACCGAACCCGAGTATCAGAATGATGACGCCAAGAGTCCCCGGTCATCCGGTGGGAGGTCGTCCCAAATCAGATTGATTCGATGCGTGGGCGTGTCGGCCCCAAGCGCGCAAGACTCACTCGAATGGGCGCTTAACTTTGGCGGGTGGCTTGGCCGGCCTTTCACGTTGGATGAGGTTTGGAATGACAATACGCTGGCCTACATGGAGCCTGATCGCTAGTGGGACCGCATCCTCGTGCTAGATCAGCGAGGCGACTTGCTGTTGATACCTTTTCGAGCGACGACTCAATGTGGTGAAGTCTCGATGCGAAGACGGGAGAACACGTATTTCGTGAATGGTTGCCGGTGCGCGGGCCTTCTGGGCATCGCCTTGGTCATTTGACGGCAAAGTGTTTGCGCTCGCGGAGACCGGCACGGTCTATGTCATCGAGCCCGGTCGGGAGCTCAAGGTGCCCTGGATAAATAGATCGACGAGTTAGCCTGGTCGACCCCGGCGGTGGCGAACGGCGCTCTGTTCCTCGCGGCGCCGACCATCTCTACTGCGTCGCGAAGTCAAGCGCAGGAATGACGAGAGCGGCTCTGTTAGGAACCGATATCGTAACAAAACAGGGTTTCGTGGACACGCAGGTAGAGCCTGCCGTTGCAGATGACAGGGTGTGCCCAGATATCTCTCCCTTCCCCGATTCGAAAGCTACCCACGGTCTGAAATCCATCTGCCGTGGGCTTCTGCAGCGTCATCATTCCTTGCGCAGTCAAGCAGTAAAAACGGCCGTCGGCATAGATCAACGAACCGGTCTCCAATTCCGACTTGGTGCGAATTGAGCCTGTTTGGCGTCTATCGCCACCCAACCGCGGGCTACTCCGCGACAAAACGTGCGTTCTGAGAAACAATGAATCTTGCCCCGCAGACAGTTTTGCCATCTGATACAATCGGAAGCTCCTGCCAACAAACGGTTTGTGTTTGAAAGTCGGGCGGGCCGCCTGTCGCCGACGCAAACACAAACTCCCGCCGCGGTAAGACGGACAACCGTCTGCCGTCAAGAAGAGAAAACAGGAGAACTCTTATGATCGTAAAGCAGTCTGTCGTCGTGTTCCTCGCCGCTGCAGTGATGATCTCGTTTTGCGCTGCGCCGTCGTCGGCCGGGCCTCCTGCAACAAGGGCCATCCCGGATTTCACCCAGGGAGGCAAAACCGACGGCAGCCACGATTGGACGCTCGGCCCCACCGGAGCACGGGGCTGGATCCATGCCCGGAAGCACACCGCCGATGCCCGTCAGATCCTGATCACCGAGGTGGCCAAAGGCTCACCCGCCGATGGCGTCCTGGATGTCAATGATGTGATTCTCGGCGTCGGGAACAAGCCATTCAGTGATGACGCACGAATCCAATTCGCCCGCGCCGTCATGCGGGCCGAGCAGGAAGAGTCGCGTGGTGTTCTCCAACTCGTCCGCTGGCGCGCGGGCCAAACCGCGAATGTCGAGATCAAAATTCCCGTCATGGGAACCTACAGCGCCACCGCACCCAAGAGGGCAAGTTGACGGGATCACCGGTTTTAGCGCCGTCCAGATCAACGGCGTGCAGCTGCCTGAGCCCGGCATCGAGGTAACGCTGTGCCAGCTCTACCGGCGCCTGGGGGTAGCGAGTAACTTTGTCGAAGTCGCCCTTAAGCAGGCGAACTACGCCACCATCAAGCAAATCAATCGCTGGAATTACGTCCATGTCTTACAAGTCCAGAAAATTGGCGAGCAGGCGCGCACCGTGCGCGCCCGAGCGTTCCGGGTGGAACTGGGTGGCCATGATATTGCCTTGCTGAACCACGGCAGAAAACGGCAGACCGTAATCGCAGCGGCCAAGGGTGTAGTCGCCGACGGGCAGGGCGTAGCTATGCACAAAATAAAACTGTGCGCCTTCAGGGATTCCGCCAAACAACGGCGACGCTTGCGTTTGGTAAACCCGGTTCCAGCCCATGTGCGGAACACTGCGCCCGCCACCGGGAATAAAGCGTTCGGCGCGGCCCGGTATTAAGCCCAGGCAAGCCGTGTCGTCTTCGGCGGAAGATTCGAACAGCAGTTGCATACCAAGACAGATGCCGAGCAATGGCTGACGGAGTTCGCCGATGAGCTCGCACAGTTCAGCAGCTGCCAGGCGCTGCATGGCGTCGCGGGCAGCGCCGACGCCCGGCAGAATGACATGACTGGCTGCGCGTATAAGCTGTGGATCCTTGGTCAGCACAGCGTCTTCCCGGCCCAGGCGGGCGAGCGCAAATTTCAGCGAGGCGATATTCGCGCCGCCGCCATCAATGATGGCCAGTGCCTTGTTGCTCATACTCACAATGCCTTACAGGCTGCCCTTGGTACTCGGCAGTTCGCGGCCCTCACGGGCCTTGGCCTGGCGCAGAGCGCGGCCGGTGGCTTTAAAGCACGCTTCGACCATGTGATGGGTGTTTTCGCCCTGGACAGTGATGTGCAAGGCCGCGCGAAGACTCTCGGCCAGGGAGCGAAAGAAGTGGCTGACCATCTCCGTGGGTAGCTCGCCGACCTGTTCGCGCGGGAACTCACCCTCGAAGACGAAATAGGGTCTATTGGACAGGTCGAGTGCTACCTGAACGCGCGCTTCATCCATGGGTAACAAGAACCCGTAGCGAGCGATGCCAAGTTTGTCACCGAGTGCCTCACGCAGGGCTTCGCCGAGCGCGAGCGCGGTGTCTTCCACAGTGTGGTGTTCATCGACTTCCAGATCGCCGTCGCAACGCAGGCGCAGCGAGAAGCCGCCATGCTTGGCAATTTGCTCGAGCATATGGTCAAAAAAACCAATGCCGGTCTGCACCTCGATGGGGTTTTCCTGGTCCAGGTCTACTTGTACCTGGATGCGCGTTTCGCGCGTTTCTCGGCTAACGCTGGCGCGGCGCTCCGGTGCAGTTAGCTGGCGGGCAGATGGCGGCCCAGTCGCCGCGGTTTTCAGGGTCGAGCCGGATGCCGGTCAGGCCGAGATTGCGCGCCAGCTCGAGGTCCGTTTCACGGTCGCCGATGACTACGCTCGACTGGCGGTCGATGTTGTTCTCGGCAAAAAACTCGTCCAGCAAGCCGGTTTTCGGTTTGCGGCAGCTACAGGCATCACGCGGGCGATGCGGGCAGATAAACACCTCGCGAAAGCCGATATTCTGGCTGTCCAGCAACTGCAGGACGAAATCCTGCACCCGTTTAAAGTCTGCTTCGGGGAAACTTGAGGTGCCGAGACCATCCTGGTTGCTGACCATTACAAACTCGTATCCGGCCTGTTTCATGGCCAGCAGGGCAGCGATGACGCCAGGCACCAGCGCGACTTTGTCCAGGCTATCGACCTGCTCGTCCGTCGGTTCGAGGATAAGCGTGCCGTCACGGTCCAGGAAGGCAATTTTCAATGCGTCGCTCATGCTTTAACCCAGCGCCTTTAGCAATTGGTTGTTCTGTTCCGCCGTGGCGACGGTAATGCGCACACAGCCGGGGGTCGCCTCGCTGGCGGAAAAATCCCGAATCAACACACCGCCGGCTTTGGCATCTGCCACCAACTGGCCGGCATCGCGAGCCTGTACCAGCAAAAAATTGGCGCTGCTCGGCCAGACTTTCGTGATCCGCGGATTTGCTGCCAGCGCCTTAGCCACGCGTTCGCGTTCGGAGATCAAGTCAGCGATGTCGGCCTGGCGGGCTGCGACCTCATCCAGTGCCGCCAGTACCGCGTCGGTACAGGGCGTTGACAGACTATACGGCGGCATTATCCGGCCGAGCATATCGATAACGGCAGCATCGGCCAGCATTGCGCCACAGCGCACGCCGGCCAGACCGAGCGCCTTCGACAGGGTTCGCAATACCACCAGGTTGTCATGCTCGGCCAGCAACGCGCGGCTGGGATCGGTATCGGCAAACTCCAGGTAGGCGCCGTCCAGGATCACCAGGCCACGACCGGCCAGGGCGCGACACAACTCGCTGATCTGTGCCGCGGGCATACAGTTGCCGGTGGGGTTGTTGGGCGAGCAGACGAACAATAGCTTGCAGCGCTCGTTCCAGGCCGACTTTATGCCCTCAACGTCCAGCGTGAATGCGGCGTCGCGCTGCAGGGCCACTTCGATTATTCCGGCCCCCTGCACCTGGGCATAAGCTGCATACATGCCGAAGGTGGGCGGGCAGATAACGATATCGTCCAGACCGCTGCGGCAAGTGGCCCTGATTAATAGTTCGATGCCTTCGCTGGAGCCGCGCGTGACCAGAAGTTGTTCGGGATCTACCTGGTAGTGACCTGCCAGCCGCTCTGTCAGGGTCACAGGGCGCACTTGCGGGTAACGATTCAGTCCGCTCGCGGAATCGTCGCCAGCAGGTCGCCAGGGCGTCTCATTGGCGTTCAGGCGCAGATAACCGTCAACATATTCTGCTGCCTGGTAGGGCCGCAGTGTGCGCAACTCCGGCCGAAATAGGGCTTCCAGTTCGCTCATGCGGATGTGCTTCCTGCGGCATCCTTTAGCCTGACGCTGACGGCCTGGGCATGTGCATCCAGGCCTTCGAGTTGCGCCAGGGTTAACACGGTCGGTGCCAGCCCGGCGAGACCGTCATAGGTCAGCTCCTGGAAGGTCAGCTGCTTCTGGAAATCGCTCACGGACAGGCCGCTGTAGTTGCGGGCATAGCCGTAGGTCGGCAGTACATGATTGGTACCGCTGCAATAGTCTCCCACCGATTCAGGTGTCCAGTAGCCAAGAAATACTGAGCCAGCATTTCTAATAGTATCAACATATTCTCGTGCATTACTAAGCTGAAGTATCAAGTGTTCCGGGGCGTAGCGATTGACCACTTCGAAGGCCTGATCCAGATCCTCCGCGAGGATCACCGCAGCATGGGCCAGCGCCTGCTCAATAATCTCCCGTCGCGGCAGCGCGGGCAGGGCGTTGGCAATTTCTGCCTTCACTGCCTCAGCCTGGCCGCGATCCAGGCAGATCAGGATCGACTGTGAGTCAGCGCCGTGTTCCGACTGTGAAAGCAGGTCCAGGGCCACCGCGCGGGGATCGGCCCCGCTGTCGGCCACGACCATGACTTCGGATGGCCCCGCAGGCATGTCCAGCGCAGCACCCTCGGCGTCCGCGGCGGCGGCCTGCTTGGCAGCCGTGACCCAGGCATTGCCGGGCCCGAAGATCTTGTCGACCTTGGGAATTGTCTCGCTACCGTAGGCCATGGCGGCCACCGCCTGGGCGCCACCCAGCTTGAAGATCTGTCCATACACCGCAGTTTTGCGCTGCCACGACAACCGCCGGGTCGGCACGACCGTCGGGTCGGGGCGGCGTGCACATAACGCGCACCGGGCATTCTGCCATGCGCAGCGGGTACCGCCAGCATGATGGCCGTGGAGGGCAGCGGCGCGCTGCCAGCCGGCACATACAGACCGACGGCATCAATGGGCCGCGACTGCCGCTCGCACACGACGCCAGGTGCCGTCTCTACCCGCAGGCCTTCGCTGAGCTGTGCGCTGTGGAAGCAACGGACATTTTTGATCGCGGTTTCAATGGCGGCTATGGCCTCCGCACTAAGGCTGGCGCGGGCCTGTTCGGCCTCGGCTGCACTCACCGCCAGTCAGTCCAGCTCTGCCCCGTCGAGCTCAGCGGTAAGGCGGAGCAGGGCCGTGTCGCCCTCTTTGCGAACGGCCGCCATGATTTCGGCCACCCGAGCCGGCCATTGACGGATTGGCGCGCACCGCGGGTCGACTCAGCAGCGCGCTGCGCTCACTTTCGTCGAGGTTCACTCCAGATACTGACTTGCAACGGCGCTCATGCCAGCATTTTCTCCACGGGCACCACCAGGATGGAACTGGCGCCGACGCCCTTGAGGTTTTCCAGCGTCTCCCAGAACACGTTTTCGCGACACACCACGTGCACCGCAACTTTGTCGTCGCAGCCACTTCCAGCGGCAATACGGTGGGCGCCTCGGAGCCCGGGCAGCAGTGCGGAAATCTTTGCCAGTGCCGCCTTGGGGGCGTGCATCATGATGTACTTGCTCTCGCGCACCTGCATCACGCCTTCGATACGCTGCATGATGCGATCAATCCATTGTTGCTTGTCGGCGGGAATGGCGATGGGCGTCTGAATAATGACCGCTTCGCTCTCGAGGATCGTCTCGCCCTCGCGGATGTTGTTGGCCGCCATGGTGGTGCCCGTAGAGACCAGGTCGCAGATCACATCGGCGCGACCCAGGCTGGGGGCGATTTCCACGGCGCCGGAAAACTCGACCACGGTGGCCTTCATATTGTTGCGTGCCAGGTAGTCCTTAACGATGGCCGGATAGCTGGTGGCGATACGGGTACCGTTCAGCTTGCTGGCGTCCTGCACCGGGCCGTTCTCGGGGTAGCCAAAGGACAGGCGGCAATGGCCGTAGTCCAGTTTGCGAAGAATCGAGAAGGGTGCCGTATTGCCCTCGGCGGCAAAGGCCAGGCGAGCTTCCTCGACGATATTCAGGCCGACCACGCCGAGATCGCAGACATCGTCGCGCACCAGTGCCGGTATATCGTCATCACGGACCAGCAGAATATCCAGCGGCATGTTCTCGCCAAAAGCGATGAGCTGGTCGCGGCCGCGCGTGTACTTCAGTCCGCAGCGCTGCAGCAGGTCCAGCGAGTGGTCTGTCAGGCGCCCAGACTTTTGTACCGCGAGCTTTATACGTGTTTTTTTATCAATCACTTATTACTACTTCTTTAGGTTGTCTAGAGCTTTGGCGTAGCCGCCGGTTCCGTCAGCCAGGCAGCGGGCCACGCGCCCGATGGTGGTAAGACTGACGCCGCTTCTGTCATGAATCTGTCGATAGGTCAGGCCCTCATCCAGCAACTCCACCACGGTCCAGCGGTCCTTCAGCGCCTGCAACTCAGCCGGTGTGCACAGGTCGATAAAAAAAGCCCGGCATTCAGCCGGACTGCGCAGTGCGAGAATTGCCCGGTAAAGGGCCTCTTCAGCCGCTTGCTCCTCGCGGCGGCTGAGTGTGCGGTGATCTTTCATCGCGACTCAAGTGTATTAATGTATTAGCATGCTAGTACACTAGAACAGGCAAAACAAGCACGGCCTGCTATTTGACCCTGTTGGCGCCCCAGCCCTAAACTCCGCCGCCCTTGCGGGCCCCGCCGGTCAGACAGAGAGAGCAGGTGAGCAAAGCAGATCGCAGACAGACCCGCAGCGTGCGCGCGGGGGTAGATTCGGACCATCAGCATGGCGCTGTCATGCCGCCTGTTTACCTCACCTCGACCTTTAACTTTTCCGGATACGGCGAGCCCAGGGACTACGATTACACCCGTTCCGGGAATCCGACACGGGATCAGCTGGGAGCGGCGCTGTCTGACCTGGAAGGCGGCGCTGGCGGCACGATTACCGCTACAGGTATGGCGGCCATTCACCTGGCTTGCCAGCTGCTCAACCCTGGTGACCTGGTGGTTGCGCCGATAGATTGCTACGGCGGCAGTTTCCGGCTGTTTCGGCAATGCCAGGCGCGAGGTCTTTTTGATGTCGAATTGGTCGACCAGACAGATCTGGGTGCGCTGGAAAAATCGCTGCGCCGGCGCCCCAAGCTGGTCTGGGTAGAGTCACCCACCAACCCATTGATGCGGGTGGTAGATATTTCCGCGGTTAGCGAGCGCGCCAAGGCCGTGGGTGCGCTGGTGGCGGTGGACAATACTTTTCTGACCCCGGCACTGCAGCGACCGATCGAGCATGGTGCTGATCTGGTCATGCATTCCACCACCAAGTTTCTGAATGGCCACAGTGATGTCGTGGGTGGCGCCATAGTCGCCGCATCGGCCGATCTGCATGCGCAGATGCAGTTGTGGGCAAACACCCTTGGCATTTCGGGCGCACCCTTTGATAGTTACCTGACCCTGCGCGGGCTACGCACCTTGTTCCCGCGCATGCGTCAGCACGAAGAAAACGCGCTCGCTTTGGCGGAGTTGCTGAGCGGGCATGCGGCCGTCAGTGCGGTTCATTATCCCGGCTTGCCGGACAGTCCCTGGCATGCGCTGGCGGCACGCCAGCAGGATGGCTACGGGGGCATGCTGAGCTTCGAGCTGGCGGGTGGCGAGGCCGCGGTGCGCCGTTTCCTGGAGCGCCTTGAACTGTTTTCGCTGGCCGTCTCCCTGGGCGGTGTCGAAAGCCTGGTCTGCCATCCGCCGAGCATGAGTCATGCGACCTATGACGACGCTGCGCTGCAGGCCGCCGGCATTAGCAAAGGCTTATTGCGCCTGTCTGTGGGCATTGAGGCGTCGGCCGACCTGTTGGCCGACATTGATCATGCGCTGGCTGCGGCGCAGGGCTGAGTCATGCCGAGAAAAATCCTGCGCTGAGCTGCGTGGATTACTTGCCCAGGTTCAGGCGCAAGCCAGGAAAACTCAGACTTTTTCCAGCGCGGCAATAACGGCATCGCCCATAGCCTGTGTGCCAATGCTTGGACCCTTGCCGGCTACATCGCCGGTACGCTGGCCGTCTTGCAGGGCCTGCATCACGGCGGCTTGAATGCGCGCAGCAATTTCGGCCTGGCCCAGCGAATAGTCGAGCATCATCGCGGCGCTGAGGATGGTGCCGCAGGGATTGGCGATGCCGCGGCCGGCGATATCCGGGGCCGAACCGTGAATCGGTTCGTACAAGCCCGTCGCGCTCGGCATTCAGCGAGGCTGACGGCAGCAGGCCCATCGAGCCGGCCAGCATCGAGGCTTCGTCGGTCAGAATGTCGCCGAACATGTTTTCGGTGACGATCACGTCGAAATCCGCCGGCGCGCGACAGCAGATGCATGGCCGCCGCATCGACCAGCAGATGTTCCAGCTCGCACGTCCGGAAACTCTTCTGCCATCAACTCGGTGGTCACGTCACGCCACAGGCGCGAGGTCTCCAGCACGTTGGCCTTGTCGACCGACGTCAGCTTGCCGCGCCGGCCTGCGCCAGTTCCGCCGCCATGCGCACCACGCGTTCGATCTCGTCGCGCGTCGTAGGTGCACAGGTCGCTGGCGCTATCTTCGCTGCGCGGTCTTCTCGCCGAAATAGATGCCGCCGGTCAGTTCCCGCACGACCATCATGTCGACGCCCTTGCAGGCGCTCAGCCCGCAGCGGCGAGGCATCGTAGAGCGCGGGGTGGGCTGCTACCGGGCGCAGGTTGGCGTAGACACTCAGTGCGGCGCGCAGGTCCAGCAGGCCCTGTTCGGGGCGCACCTTGCGATTCGGGACGTTCCACTTGGGTCCGCCGACGGCGCCGAGCAGCACCGCGTCGGCTTCCTGCACAGAGCGCCGCGGTGATTCGGCGGAAGGGCGTCGCCTCCGGCGTCGATCGCCGCGCCGCCGATCAGACCTTCGGTCTCGAGCTTGAAATCATGCCTGTCGGCAGCGACGGCTTCAAGTACGCGCAGCGCCTCAGCGTAACTTCCGGGCCGATGCCGTCGCCCGGCAGTGAGCTCGCGATCAGGGCTGCCACGGCCGGCTTTGTTCGAACTCGCTGATCGCATCCTGTGCTGACTTAGCAGGTAGCCGATCTGATCGACGCCTTCGAGCATGCAATGCCTGCGAGAAGCCGTCGATGGGGAAACCCACTGCTGCGGCCATCCGGCAGAGTCAGACTTTGCATCTTCGACATCGATCCTGACTTCGGCACCGGGATTTTCGAGCAGCCAGTCGTTGACATGTCCGTGTCGACAATGACCGGGATCAGGCCGTTCTTAAGTGAGTTGTTGCGAAAAATATCGGCGATCTCGTGAGCTGATGACGGCGCGAAAGCCGAAGTCCACCAGCGCCCAGGGCGCGTGCTCGCGCGACGAACCGCAGCCAAAATTATGGCCGGCCACCAGGATCTGGCTACCCGTTCGGCACCGGGCTGGTTGAGCGGGAAATCCGCGATCGGGATTGCCGTCTGTGTCGTAGCGCCAGTCTGCGAAGAGCGGCTTGCCGAGGCCTTCGCGCTCCGTCGTGGTCAGGATAGCGCGCCGGGATGATCTGGTCGGTGTCGATATCGTCTGGCCAGCACCACGGTCGTGGCGATTCGATAGCGGGTAATCTGTTCCATGGTTGGTTTCCTCTCAGATCAGCGGCGAGCAGGTCGCGCGGATCGGCGATATGGCCGGCCACGGCTGATGCGGCCGCGGTCGCGGGGCTGGCCAGGACCGTGCGCGCACCGGCGCCCTGGCGGCCTTCGAAATTGCGGTTGCTGGTGCTGACACACAGCTGGCCTGGCCGGGACCATGTCGCCGTTCATGCCGAGACACATCGAGCAACCCGGCTCGCGCCATTCGGCGCCGGCGGCTGTGAAGATCTTGTCCAGGCCTTCCGCTTCGGCCTGTTGCTTGACCGGACTGCGAGCCGGGGACGATCAGCATGCGCACATCCGTCGGCCACCTTGCGGCCGTTCAGATACGTCTGCGCGCCTCGCGCAGGTCGGTCATGCGTGAATTGGTGCAGCTGCCGACGAACACCACATCGACCTTCGTGCCCAGCATCGGCTGACCGGCTTTCACGCCGCATGTAGTCCAGCGCCTTGCGAAAGCTGGCATCATGCGTGTGTCGTTCGGTATCGGGCTGCGTTGATCGGCACCACCATGCCCGGGTTGGTGCCGAAGGTTACCTTCGGCGTCAGTTGTGACTGACGTCGAGCTGACCTCCCGGTCGAATACCGCATCGGCGTCGGATGGCAGACTGACGCCAGCGCTCCACCGCGGCGTCCCAGTCGGCCCCCTGCGGCACTCTTCGGTCGGCCGGCAGGTACTCGATGGTGGTGTCATCCGGTGCGATCATGCCGGCGCGCGCGCCTGCCTCGATCGACATATTGCAGACCGTCATGCGCTCTTCCATGTTCAGCGCGCGAATGGCGCTCGCCGCGGTACTCGATGACGTGGCCGGTGCCGCCGTCGACGCCGATTTTGCCGATGATGCGCCAGGATCATGTCCTTGGCGGCGACGCCCGGCTGCAGCTGTGCCCGTGACATTGATCGCCATGGTCTTGGGCTTGCGCTGCAGCAGGCACTGCGTGGCCAGCACGTGGCCGACTTCGGTGGTGCCGATGCCGAAAGCCAGCGCGCCGAACGCGCCGTGCGTGCGCGGAGTGGCTGTCGCCGCAGACGATGGTTTTGCCGGGCTGCGTGGCGCCGAGTTCCGGGCCGATGACGTGCACGATGCCGCGGTGCGTCGCTGCGAATCCATGCAGCTCGATGCCGAACTCTTCGCAGTTCTTGATCATCTGCGCGAATCTGTCCGGCGGCCGCGGGTTCCGCGACCACTTCCAGCTCCGCTCAGGCTCGGCAGCGGCACGGTCGGCGTCGAGTGATCCATGGTCGCCAGGGTCAGGTCCGGGCCGACGCACCGGCATACCCGTTCACGCATCAGGTTGAATGCCTGGGGCGTGGTGACCTCGTGAATCAGGTGCAGGTCGATGTAGAGTACCGCCGGGTTCTTCGGGTCCTTCCGGCACGACCATGTGGTCTGTCCCAGACCTTGTCGAATAACGATTGGCCGCTCATAACTCGGTAATCTCCAGGTGTACATGGCCGGCCGGCTGGCCGGCGGGTTTTATCTGTTGGCGGATAGCTGCCGTCGCATCGTCCGTTTCTACCGGATCCAGCCAGCCCCATTGATCTTCCGTTTGCACCGTTGAACAGCCCGAAAAAGGCCGCCTGCAAGCGCCGGGTAATTTCTCCGCGGCGCGCCGTTACCGATCTCAATCCGGTCGACAGAACGCACCGGGGTGATTTCGGCGGCGGTGCCGGTCAAAAACATCTCGTCGGCGATATATAGCATCTCGCGCGGCATGAACGTTCTTCGCACCCGCAGGCCAAGCTCGGCGGCCAGCGTGATCACGGCGTCGCGGGTGATGCCGGTAAGGATCGAGGCCGCAGCCGGCGGCGTCAGAATCACGCCATCGCGAACCAGGAACAGGTTTTCGCCGGCGCCCTCGCTGACAGTGCCATCGGTCGACAGGGCGATGCCTTCGGCAAAGCCGCGGCTCTCGCGCTTCCAGGCTGACCAGGGTACTGGACAGATAGTTGCCGCCGGCCTTGGCCAGCGCAGGGATGGTGTTGGGCGCCACCCGTTGCCAGGAAGAGATGCAGACGTCGACGCCTTTTTCCAGCCCATCAGCACCCAGGTAGGCACCCCATTCCCAGGCCGCGATGGCCACATCGACGGGATGCTCGGGCGGCGGTGCAAGGCCGATATCGCCATAGCCGCGAAAAGCGATGGGCCGAATGTAGGCGCCGTTGCGTCAGGTCGTTGCGCAGAATAACCTGGCGACAGGCCGCTGTTGATCTGCGTCAGCGGAGTAGGGCACCTTGATCTGGTGGATCTTGGCCGAGTCCAGCAGGCGTCGGTGTGCGCGCCGAGCCGAAAAACCTCCGAGCCCTCTCGGCGTCGGATAGACGCGGATGCCCTCGAAAACTGAAGACCCGTAGTGCAGGGCATGCGTCAGTACATGCACGTGTGGCTGTTCCCAGGGCACCAGTTGCCCGTTGTGCCAGATCCATTCACTCGTCTTCATGGCTGCCATGCTCTCCCAAGCGGCAAGCCCGCCACTAAATGGTGCGCGATCTGCTCAGCAATTTCCGGGTCCGCGATCGCCGCTGAGTCATTGTTTTCGCCGGCAGATCCGGTTGATGACCTCGAGGTAGGCCAGCGCTCCCGGCCTCAACGATATCAGTGCTGACGCCGTTACCACGGTAGCTGTGGCCATTATATTCCACCGTTACGGTGACCTCACCCTGAGCATCTTCGCCCATGGTGACGCTGCGGACCTCGAAGTTGCAGTTCAGCGCCAGATCGACCCCGGTGGCGCGTTCGAGGGCCTTGAAGGCCGCCTCCACCGGGCCGTCGCCCACGGCAGCTTCATTGACGATTTCGTCCTCACTGTGCGACATGCGCACCGCAGCCGCGGCTATCGCGCCGCGTGCCGGCGGTAGATCTGCAGTTCGTCCATCGCCAGGGACCAGGCTGCCGCCTTCGGCATTCATGATGATGGCCTCGATGTCGCGCATCGAACATTTCTTTCTTCCGGTCGGCAAGCTTCTTGAACTCCTGCGAAAGCACGGTTCAGCTGCTCGTCATCCAGGCTAAAGCCCAGCTCGTTCGACGCGTTCGCGAAAGGCATGGCGCCCGCTGTGCTTGCCCAGCACCAGGTTCGAACGGCCCAGGCCGACATCCTCCGGGCGCATGATTTCGTAGGTCGAGGCGTGTTTGAGCATGCCATGCTGATGAATCCCGGCTTCGTGGGCAAAGGCATTTTCACCGACGATCGCCTTGTTGCGCGGCACATGCATGCCGGTAATGCTCGAGACCAGCCGGCTGGTGGGGTAGAGCAGTCGGCTGTTCGATGCCGGTTTCAACGCCCGAAGAGCTCGGCGCGTGTGCGCATGGCCATCACCACTTCTTCCAGCGAGCAATTGCCCGCGCGCTCGCCGATGCCGTTGATGGTGCACTCGATCTGCCGCGCGCCGGCACCGACGGCAGCCAGGCTATTGGCCACGGCCATGCCCAGATCGTCGTGGCAGTGCACGCTCAGGCGTGCCCGTTCGATGCCAGCAACGTGTTCGCGCAGATAGCCGAACAGTCGCGCGAACTCGTCGGGCACGGTATAGCCTACGGTGTCCGGGATATTTATCGTGCTGGCACCGGCCTCGATCACCGCTGAACCACTTCAGCCAGGTAGGCAGGCTCGGTGCGCGAGGCGTCTTCGGCAGAAAACTCCACGTCGTCACATGACTCGCGCGCCAGTCTTACCGCGTCGACGGCGGTCCGAATGATCTCTTCCTTGGCCAGTTCCAGCTTGTATTTTCGGTGAATCTCGCTGGTTGCGACAAACACGTGGATGCGCGCCTTGTCAGCCGATTCCAGCGCCCGGGCGGCTTTTTCGATATCGCCGGGATGGCAGCGGGCCAGGCTGGCAGATGCGTGGCCCTCGATCTCCCGCGGCTATAGCCGACACCGACTCAAAGTCGCCCGGTGACGCCGCAGCAAAGCCGGCTTCGATGACGTCCACTCGCAGGTCACGGAGCGCGCCAGCCACGCGGAGCTTTTCGCGCAGCGTCATGCTGCAGCCCGGTGCCTGTTCGCCGTCGCGCAGTGTCGTATCGAATATTACGACCCGTTATCTGCTTGCTCATTCATCTTCCTTCTCCGTACTAACCCGGCTTTGCCGCCGGGTGTTTTGCCGGCCAGCGCCGGCCTAAGTCTCCTCGTTCAGCCAGGACATACGGCCACGTAGCTCCGCGCCGACGATCTCGATGGGGTTATCCAGGTCCGCCTTCAACATCCGATTGAACTCGGGCTTGCCCTGCTTGTTTTCTTCAATCCAGTTGCGCGCGAATACTCCGTCCTGAATGTCTTTGAGCACTTCCTTCATGCGCTCGCGGGCATGCTGGTCGATGACCCGCGGTCCGCTGACCAGGTCGCCATATTGCGCTGTCTCGCTGATGAACTCGTGCATCTTCGCCAGTCCGCCCTCATGCAGCAGGTCGACGATCAGCTTGAGTTCATGCATGCATTCGAAATAGGCCACTTCCGGCTGGTAGCCGGCGTTGACCAGCGTTTCGAAGCCTGCAACCACCAGTTCCGTTGCGCCGCCGCATAACACAGCCTGCTCGCCGAACAGATCGGTTTCGGTTTCTTCAGCAAATGTGGTTTCGAGCACGCCGCCGCGCGATCCGCCAATGCCGTGCGCATAGGCCAGGGCCTTGGCCTGGGCGTGGCCGCTGGCGTCCTGCGCCACGGCGACCAGGCAGGGAACGCCCTTGCCCTGTTCATACTGACGGCGCACCAGGTCGCCCGGTCCTTTGGGCGCGATCAGCACCACATCCAGGTCAGCACGCGGTTTGATCTGCTGGTAGTGGATATTGAAGCCATGCGCAAACAACAGTGTAGCGCCCTGGGGAATACGAGCTTCGATGGACTGGTAGAGCTCAGCCTGGGCAGTGTCCGGCAGCAGGAAAGCAATCAGGTCAGCATCAGCGACGGCGTCGGCGGGTTCCTTCACCTCCAGGCCTTCGGCACTGGCTTTTTTCCAGGTTGTGCCGTCTTTGCGCAGGCCCATGACTACCTGGATTCCGCTATCGCGCAGATTCAGGCTATGAGCCCGACCCTGGCTACCGTAGCCCAGTACGGCGACCCGTTTGCCAGCCAGCTGGCCAGTGTCCACGTCGCTCTCTGAATAAATCTTCATCAGTCTCTCCCAGTAAATTCGTAATCCAACGGCATAAAAAAACCCCGCAACCTTGGCGGGTGCGGGGTCCTTTGCGTCAGCTGCCTGATATCAGGCAGCCGGTGGCCCGCACCTTCGTCTCGCAAGGTCAAGGAGCAGAAAATCGGCGGGCAATACTACGCCATTCCCCGGACGCGGGGCCAGCCTCTCTGTATTGCTTGCTGACACATTAGACATATTCGGATCTTCAGGTATCGATTCGGCGCTGTCAACAGGCTGCATGGCGAACAGGAATTTGCCGCAATAGCGGCTGCACAAGCCATTTGCTGTGCTATTCTCAGTTTTCCGTCGGGCGTCGCAACTTTGGCAACGTCGGGCGGGTCCCGGCTGCATTGCGAGGGTGTCGTCAGCACGCCGGGGCAACAACGGATAGAAGCCCGTCTCGTGTGGGAACAATTGCCGGCATACGCACCGGCACACGCCGACTTATGGCAACCACATGCTGATGCAGTTTTCTGTCCACGGTAGTAAGGTAGGCAAATTCGGGCGCACTCGCTTTCTTCACGGCAGAAAGCGCGGCTGTCTGATGCCGCATTTACCTAATTCGAACAAACGTCAAGGGGATCCTTCATGAATCCAACTAACTGGAAGTCGTGGATCGTGACAGCGAGCGTATTGACTGCGCTGATGCTGCCACTGACCGGTACGACACAGTCCCTCGATAATGTGCTGAAGGCGGAAACTGCCCGCACGCGCGTTGCACAGGAGTCTCAGGAGCGAATCGACAATGTCGTGAAGCAGACTCGCAGCCTCGAGGATCAGTACAAAGCCGTACTGAAGGAAATCGAAGGCCTCAATATTTATAACACCCTGTTGCAGCGTCAGGTGGACAACCAGAAGCAGCAAATGGTGGAGCTGGCCGATTCCATTGATCAGGTCGAGGTCATCAATCGCCAGATTGTTCCGATAATGACCAAGATGATCGATGGCCTCGAGCAGTTTGTAGAGCTGGATACGCCATTTCTGCTCGATGAACGCCGCAACCGTGTGGCTGGACTGCGCGAGCTGATGGAACGCCAGGATGTGACCGTTTCGGAGAAATTCCGCAAGGTTACCGAGGCCTATCAGATCGAGAATGACTTCGGTCGTACCATCGAGGCCTACAAAGGCGATCTGACCATCGACAACGCCACGCGCCAGGTTGATTTCCTGCGGGTCGGCCGAATCGCCCTGGTATACCAGACGGAAGACGGCAAGATCTCCGGCGCCTGGGATAAGCAGAGCGGCGGCTGGGTAGCGCTCGGCAATGAATTCAAAAATCAGATCAAGTTTGGTTTGCAGATCGCCAAAAAGCAGGTAGCACCTGACCTGGTTCTGTTGCCTGTTGACGCTCCGGAGGCCGGCTGATGAGAACGCTTACTAATTTTTCGACGGCGATGGCCGCCACTGTCTGTCTCAGCCTGCTGGCCCTGAGCGCGGCTCAGGCCCAGGATGCGCCGAAGGCCAAGTCGATGAGTGAACTGCTGCGTCTGGTCGAGCAGGGTCGTGTTAGCGACAACCGCGAAAACCAGCAGCGCGAACGTGAATTCGCCGGCGCCAAAAGCGAACAGCAGAAACTGCTTAATCAGTCTCAGGCTACCAAGCGCGCTGCAGAAAATCGCAGCGAGCAGCTCGAGTCTGAATATGATGTCAACGAAGGCGAGATTGCCGAACTGACTGCGACCCTTGATCAGCGTCTGGGTTCATTGAAAGAGCTGTTCGGCGTTATGCAGCAGGTCGCTGGTGATTCGCGAGCCCGCTTTGACAGTTCGCTGACCAATATCCAGTACCCGGACCGTGGCGAGTTCCTCGAGGGTCTGGCCAAGAAGATTGGCAGTAGTTCACAACTGCCGTCTTTGGGTGAAATCGAGCAGCTGTGGTTTGAACTGCAGCGCGAAATGACTGAGAGCGGCCGCGTGGTGCGGTTTACCGCCGATGTCGTGGATCTTGAAGGCACCAAAGCACCGCGCGACGTGGTGCGTGTTGGCGTCTTCAATATTGTTGATGACGGCAAGTACCTGAAATTCGAGCCGACCACCGGCACGGTCTCTGAGCTGCCGCGTCAGCCCGAACAGGCGCGCTTTACGGACAGCACGGCAGACTTGTTCAACGCCACCAGCGGTAAAGTGCAGTTTGGTTTCGATCCCACCTTGGGTGGCGTGCTCAATTCCCTGGTGGCACGTCCGAATCTGACCGAACGCGTACAGCAGGGTGGCACGGTGGGCTACCTGATCATTGCACTCGGCATTATCGGTTTGCTGATTGCGCTTGAGCGCATGTTGGTTCTGGGCATTGCCAGTCGCAAGGTCAGCGCTCAGCTCAACAATGACACGCCCAGCGATGACAATGCGCTGGGTCGTGTGCTCGGCGTCTACAGTTCCAACAAATCCGTGGATACGGAAACCCTGGAACTGAAGATGTCGGAGGCGATATTCAAGGAAACACCGGCGCTCAATCGGGCGCTGTTGTTTATCAAGATTATCGGCGTGGTCGCGCCACTGATGGGGCTGCTTGGTACGGTTACCGGCATGATTCAGACTTTCCAGGCCATCACCCTGTATGGCACGGGCGATCCCAAGCTGATGGCTGGCGGTATTTCGCAGGCGCTTGTGACTACCGTGCTGGGTCTTACGGTGGCTATTCCGATGGTCTTGCTGCACACCCTGGTTAGTGGTCGCAGCAAGCGTATCGTGCAAGTTTTGCAGGAACAGAGCGCCGGTATTATTGCCAGACACGCCGAGAAACACGGCGCCTCCGCTTAAGCCTGATCGGATACTGCTGCTATGCAATGGTTAATCGATATTTTCGAATCTGTTCGGGATTTCATGGAACTCGGCGGGCCGGTCCTGACTCTAATAGGTTGGACCATCTTCGCCATGTGGGTCCTGATTGTTGAACGCCTGATCTTTTTTCAGACCGGGCTGAGGGCGCAAGGCAAGAAGGTACGCGATGCGTGGAAGGCACGTCGGGATCGTAAGTCCTGGTACGCGCACAGCATTCGGGACGGAATGATTTCGGAGTTTTCCATGTCGGCGAATTTCGCGATTCCGGTGATCCAGACGCTAGTGGCGCTGTGTCCTTTGCTAGGCCTGATGGGCACTGTAACCGGCATGATCGAAGTATTCGACGTGATGGCCCTGTCGGGCAGCGGCAACGCGCGTTCCATGGCGTCGGGCGTGTCGAGAGCCACGATTCCAACCATGGCTGGAATGGTCGGTGCCCTGTCAGGTGTGTTCCTGGTGACACTGCTGACGCGTCGCGTCGATCGTGAAGTGGAAACGCTTCAGGATGATCTGACCATGGATTACGGCAACGCCGCCGCTGGCAGCGCTGCCTGAGGAGCCTCAAGAATGAGCCGAATGAGTGAATTGAGTCGCGCTTTGTCCCAGGGCGAAGAAGAAGCTGAGATCAATCTCACGCCGATGCTCGACGTGGTTTTCATTATGCTGATCTTTTTCATCGTAACGGCATCGTTCCTCAAGGAATATGGTGTAGAGGCGACCAAGCCGCCATCGGTACAGCAGGAAAAGAACGACAACAAAAGCATCACCATTCGTATCACCAGTACCAACAACATAATTATTGACGGACGCAACGTTGATCCGCGTGCGGTAGCTGCTGTCATTACCCGGCGGTCAGCTGAGGATCCCGAAGCCGCCGTGGCCGTGCTGGCGGGCAAAAGGGCCAGGACCGAGCTGATTGTCGGTGTTATCGATTCGGCCCGTTCGGCGGGGTTCACAGGCGTGGCTATTCCTGTCAGTCCGTTACCTGAGTAACGCAACTAATTTGCAGTGAGTGAGTAACTAATGCGGCGATCAATCCTGGAAGCAGGTGCAGAAGACGAAGCGGAAGAGATCAATCTGACTCCGATGCTCGATGTGGTTTTCATCATGTTGATCTTTTTTATCGTTACCGCCTCTTTTATCAAGGAGGCCGGAATTGATGTCGAACGCCCGTCTGCCGGCACCGCTACACCGAAGCCGAATGCCAATATCATTATCGCTATCGGTGCAAACAATGAAATATGGATCGATCGGCGCAAAGTCCCAGCTAATGGTGTGCGTTCTGCCATCGAACGTCTGCTGTCTGAGAATCCCGAAGGCCGTATCGTGATTCAGGCGGATCAGGAATCTTATGCTGAGCCGCTGCTGGCGGTTATGGAAGCTGCCAATGCTGCAGGTATTCCGGTCAGTTCAGTCTCGGCCGAGGTGGAGTAAGCCGTATGTTCGGACGTGTGGGTATCGCGCTGGGTTCGGGTGTCGTCATGACTTTCGCACTCTTGTGGTTGATGCAGTACCTGATTGCGTCGGGTGAAAAAGCCCTGACAGATACCGAAGACTTCAAGTTCGCCGATTTCGTGCGTGTAGAACGCGAAGAAACGCTGGAACAGAAGAAACCCAAGCCCAAGAAGCCGCCTGAGCCGGACCAGCCGCCACCCGATATTCCGCCGCCACAGATCGACAACCTTGATCCTAACGCTGGTTCCATTAGCATCTCGGCCGTTTCTGTGAACACCGGCATCAATATTGGCGGCATCGGTGGTTTCGACAATGTTGACGGCGAATACTTGCCGATCGTTAAAGTTGCACCGATATACCCGCGACGCGCTCAGCAACGAGGTCTGTCCGGCTTTTGCATACTGAGTTTCACCGTTACCAAGCTGGGCACTGTTACTGATGCTGCTGTGATTGAGTGTTCCAGCTCCCTGTTTGAGCGTGCTTCAGTTAACGCAGCGCTCAAATTTAAATACAAACCACGGGTTGTGAACGGCGAGCCGATTGACGTACCTGGTGTAAAACATCGGATTAGTTTTGAGATTGAGGATTAGTCCCCGAAAACACATGAGGTCTTCGGAGTTAGCAATGATTGCCATTAACAGAGCTTTTATTACACGCAAGAGTCGCCTGTTGCTGGTCGCTATCGCGACTTCTTTACTGGTTATGACTCCCCTTAGCCTTCTGGCTCAACAGCAGCAGGGCGAGAGCGAAGAATCGAAACAGGAAACCCGTCGCACCGGTTCGATCAGCGAAAAAGTCTATCGCAAGCTATCCGAAGCGCAGGAGCTCGCTGACGCTGAGAACTATGCGGGCGCGCGGGCAATACTTGATGAAATCAAGGCCAACCCCAAACTTTCGCCTTACGAAACGGCGCAGCTGTACAATTTTTACGGCTTCGTTTACTACGCGCAGGATCGCTACCCCGACAGTATTCGCGCCTACGAAACGGTTCTCAAGCAACCGGATATTCCGCAGGGCCTTAAAGACCAAACGCTCTATACTCTCGCTCAGCTGCACTTCACCACCGAGAATTGGCCCAAGGCCATTGATCTGATGAAGCAGTGGATGGCATCGGCACCCAACCCCGGTCCTGAGCCCTACATATTGCTGGGTTCCGCCTATTATCAAACTAATGATTTCAAGGCGATGATCCAGCCCATCGAAAAGGCGATGGCGATCGCTCGCGAGCGCGGGGTCGATGTCAAAGAACAATGGTGGTTGCTGCTGCGGGTCGCATACTACGAACTGGAAAACCTGCAGAAGGTTAAGGACATTCTCGAAGTCCTGGTGGTTAACTGGCCGAAAAAGGAATACTGGACCCAGCTTTCAGCGATGTATGGTGAACTCGATAATGAGCGCAACCAGCTTGCGGCCTACCGCGCTGCCTACGATCAGGGCCTGTTAGTCCGCTCGAATGAATTGGTCCAGCTGACGCAATTGCTGCTTCAGGCTGAGGTGCCGTACAAAGCTGCCAAAGTTATGGAAACGGGTTTGGAAGCCGGCACGATTGAAAAGAACGCTACGAATTACCGCTTGCTATCGCAGGCCTGGGCATTGGCCGCTGAGGATCGGAAGGCCATTCCGGCTTTGAAGACCGCAGCAAGCATGTCCAGCGACGGTGATCTGGATGTGCGACTGGCACAAAGCTATCTGAATTTGTCCGAGTATGACGAATGCGTTTCGGCGGCACGCAGCGGGCTCAAGAAGGGCGGGGTGCGTCGCGAGGACAGTGCCCAGATTGTGCTCGGCATGTGCCTGTTTGAACTGGATCGTTTTAACGAGGCAAAGGGCGCTTTCCGGTCTGCTGCCAGTGATAAGCGCAGTGAGAAGACCGCGCGCCAGTGGTTAGCGTTCATCGAGCGCGAGCAGGACAGAATTCGTCAGCTTGAAGAATCTCTGAACCAGGCCCGTAGCGCGAGCAACTGATCCGTTCCTGTTTACCCGTTTTTCTTCGCAGTCGCGAATAGCACCATCGCGGATTGCCTGCGCGTATTTCTGAGTAGCTAGTATGCCCAAGATAACCTACCTCGACGTCGCTGGCGCACGCCACGAGCTGAACGTCGATATTGGCAGCACCGTTATGGAAGGTGCCA
Source organism: uncultured Gammaproteobacteria bacterium (assembly GCA_963807995.1). Lineage (GTDB taxonomy): Bacteria > Pseudomonadota > Gammaproteobacteria > Steroidobacterales > J054. The sequence continues at coordinate 132,809 of CAWEDX010000006.1, read as the reverse complement.
TTGACAATAATGTGCCTGGTATTGTCGCCGAATGCGGCGGTGCCTGCGCCTGTGCTACCTGCCATGCTTATATCGACGAATCATGGCTGGACAAGTTGCCGCCCATGGCGGAGATGGAAGATGCCATGCTGGATTCAGCCCTCGCGCGTCGAGCCAACAGCCGCCTGACCTGTCAGCTGGAAATTACCAGCGAACTCGACGGCCTCATAGTCCAAGTCGCAGACAACGAGTCCTGAGCGGGGCCGGGCATGCAACTGGTCACTATCGATTCTCGCGAAGTGGCCGGTCGTCCGGGCGTGATCACGTCGGCCGGCGAAATTCTGGACCTGATCGCTGCGCCGTCTACGCTGAGTGAGTCGCAGTGGATTCCACAATCGGTAATCAGCGTGCTGGCTGCCGGCGAACAAGGTCTCATTCACGTTAATGAATTATTAAGCCGTGCGGCTGATGCGGATAATCATGCGCGCCTGAGCGCCGCCGGTGCCTTGCTCCAGGCAGATAGCACCGAGCTGATGGCGCCAGTGCGCCGTCCGGGACTTATTCTGCTAACGGAGTCGGTAAGCGAGGACACTCGCGAACCGTTGCCCGCTGCCTCGATCAAGAGCCCGCACACGGCCATTGGCCCGGGTCAGAGCATTGATCTGCCATGGCCCGAAACGGACGGCCTGCAGCTTAAGCTGCAGCTGGGCGTAGTTCTGGGCGGTCCTTTGCATCGGGCCACCGCTGCAGCTGCGGCGGATGCCGTCGCGGCATTTACCCTGCTAATGGACTTCTCACTGCCACAGCCTCGCGGCGAAGATTCAGCCAGCTGGCGACGTTATATCGACAGCAAACAGTTTCCGGGATCCTGTCCGATGGGGCCGGCGACTGATTACCGCCGGTGAATTTGATGCACGGCAAACATTGCAGATAGCGCTTAGCGTGAACGGTGTAGCCAGTGAAGCCTTGCAGATAAGTCTGGATGATATTCCTGACGACCTGGCCCGCCTGTCAGCGCGCTATGGCATGCGGCCGGGCGACGTTATTGGTTTCGGCTGCCCGGCAGGGCCTGTCTGCCGGGCGCGCCCTGCGCCATGGCGATCGTCTGGACGCGGACCTGGAAGGCCGGATGCGCTTGTCTTGCCGGCTGGCCTTTCCTGGCTAAGCTGGCCGCGACGGATTCCACGAGCGAACACCGAGTATGTCCAACCAGACCCTGAATCTGACCGAGCCCGTCTATCGCTATTTGTGTAAAACGGGCCTGCGCGAGTCGCCGGCGCTGGCCAGTTTGCGGCAGGAAACGGCCGACTTGCCCCTGTCCGTCATGCAGATCTCCCCGGAGCAGGGCCAGTTCATGGCGATGCTCATCCGTCTTACAGGCGCTCGTCGCTGTCTGGAAGTGGGGACATTTACGGGCTATAGCGCGCTGGCCTGCGCCGAAGCCTTGCCAGAGGACGGCCGGTTGCTGGCATTGGATATCAGCGCAGAATGGACGGCTGTTGCGCAGCGCCACTGGCAAGCCGCCGGACTGGCAGAAAAGATCGATCTGAAGCTGGGGCCAGCGGAAGATTCGCTGCGCGAATTACTCGCGGGCGGGCAGGCCGGTAGCTTTGATTTCATGTTTATCGATGCGGACAAGACCGGATACAGCTGCTATTACGAACTCGGCTTGCAGTTATTGCGCGCCGGCGGACTGATGCTGGTCGATAACGTGCTGTGGGATGGGGCTGTCGTGGATCCGTCGAAGCAGGATGACGATACACAGGCAATACGGTCGTTTAACCAGTCTCTGTCAGAGGATCAGCGCATCGACCTCGTTATGCTGCCGTTAAGCGACGGCCTCAGTCTGGCCCGCAAACGCCAGGTCTGACACGGTTCAGCGGCCAGCGCTGTCCAGCTCAATAATTTCCCCCGCCGCGCCGACCAGGCTGCCTGCCTTAGTCTCTGGCCCGGCGGCGGCGAAGCTGACCACAGAGATTCCCGGCGGCAGTCGCCCGGCATGGCCGCGTCGCGCTTGCGCCTGATCAGGCATTTGATCAACCTCGATAAGACACTGCCCGGCCAATGGCAGTGCAGCAATGGGATAGCGATGTTCCGGATCCAGGCCGAAGGCGGCCGACATACCTTTGACTCTGGACTCCACCGCAGGTGCTTTGGGGACCTGGAACCGGTCTGCGTAGAAGTGCTGCAGGTCATCCATTGACGGCCCGCCAAGAATCACGATGAAGGTTCGGTCCACGTCGCAGCGGGCGGCGGGCACGTCCAGGCCGGGTACCGCGCGCTTAAACTGCGTGAGATACAGCAGTTCCTTGCCGGGGCCGAGAATTTGCATGGCGCGGATATCTTCGCTGAACGACAAATCCTGGGGTTCGCCAACGATTTCAAAAGGTGAATCGACCAGCCGCTCGGCCAGCGCGTCTACATCCCGCACTATGATCTCGGCAGCATTCCAGCCGAAGCTGCCGAAGGGCAGGTAGTCGTCTACTGCCGGGCTCTGAACGACGCGAAACAGGAAATCATCGGCTGCCGCTGGCGCCATTAACAAGGTCTCGGCAGCAGCATCGGCCGGGCAATTCCAAGCCTTCGCCTGCGTTGCGTTCAGTGGTCCGCGCTGAACCACCCGATAGCCAAGAAAACGGCTGTAGGCGTCTTCGACTGCGGCCAGGTCGGGCGCAGTGAAGGTCACACAGGTGATTGGCCCCAGGCCGGGCTTGTTGCTTTGCGGACTGCTCATGAAGGGCTAAATAATGCCTTCGGCAGTCAGTTTGGCCATGCGTTGTTCGTCGAAATTCAGCAGCCCGCCGTAAATCTCGATGTTGTGCTCGCCCAAGCCGGGCCCATGGCAGACGCACGCTGCCGGGCGTTGCAGACAGCTTGGGGGCCACATTCTGCATCAGCATTTCGCCGAACTGCGGATGTATCGTCTTGACGATGGCGTTGCGTGCCTGAAAGTGAGGATCCGCAAGCATCTCCGGCGGACGGTAGATCTTGCCTGAGGGAATGCCGTGTTTCTCCATCATCGCTTCGAGTTCCTCGGCATCGATGGTCCGGGTCCAGTCCGAAACTATGTCGTCGAGTTCCTTTTGCACGGCCCCGCGCGCGGAGTGCGTGGCATAGCGCTCGTCTTCGGCCAGTTCCGGCTGGCCCATCGCTTCGGCGAGGCGGCGGAACACGGTGTCCTGGTTGGCCGCAATCAGGATCAGCTTACCGTCGCGGGTCGGGTAGACATTGGAGGGCGCGACGTTTGGCAGGATCGAACCCTGACGCTCGCGTATATAGCCGGCCTTGTCGTATTCCGTGATCAGCGATTCCATCATATTCAGAACAGCTTCATAAATGGCCGAGTCAACAACCTGGCCCTCGCCGGTGCGTTCGCGATGGTGCAGGGCGGTTAGCGCGCCCAGGCAGGCAAAGGTTGCCGCCAGTGAATCGCCGATGCTGATACCCATCCGGCTCGGCGGTGTCGAGGGATCGCCGCAAACGTAGCGCAGGCCGCCCATGGCTTCGCCGACCGCGCCGAAGCCGGCGCGCTTGGAATAGGGGCCGGTCTGGCCATAACCCGAGACCCGAATCATGATCAGATCCGGGATTGATCTTTTTCAGCTCCTCGTAGGACAGATTCCAGCGCTCCATGGTGCCGGGACGGAAATTCTCGAGCAGAAAATCTGCCTTGGCGATCAGATCACGGGCGATCTCCTGGCCTTCCGCCTCGCGCAGATTCAGGGTGACGGATTTCTTGTTGCGCGCAATTACCGGCCACCACAGGGACATGCCGTGGGCTTTCTCCTGACCCCAGTCGCGCATCGGGTCGCCCTGGTTGGGTGGCTCGACCTTGATGACCTCGGCGCCAAAATCGCCCATCAGCTGGCCGCAGAAGGGCCCGGCGAGCAAGGTGCCCATCTCGATCAAGCGGAGGTCCGACAGGGGGCCGCGGTTCGGGGTCTGTTCATTCGACATTCAGCTCATCTCCAGGTTGCATCGACCGCTCAGCGCGACCGCATGCTTGGGCTTGTTTAGTGGCCGATTTTACAGTGGTCGGGAAACCGGGTGCCAGCGCGGCGCAATTCGGCCGGGCTGGAGCCAAGCGCCGCTTGTAACGGCGAAGGCGTGCTATACAATAGCCAAATTTGGGCGCACTGCAAGGCAGCTATGTCAGCGAGCAAGAAAGTTTCCATTATTGAGGTCGGTCCGCGGGACGGTTTGCAAAGCGAACCTGAGATCCTCGATACCGCGACCAAAGTCGAGTTTATTACTCGAGCCATCGACGCCGGTATCCGCCGCATGGAAGTTACCAGCTTTGTGCATCCCAAACGCGTTCCGCAGATGGCTGACGCCGAGGCCGTTATCAGCGCTTTGCCGAAGCGTGACGATGTTACCTATATTGGGCTGGTACTAAATCGCAAAGGCTTCGAGCGCGCGCGCGATGCGGGTATTGACGAGATTGGAATGGCGGTAGTTGCCAGCGATACCTACAACCAGCGCAATCAGGGTGTCCCCACCAGCGAGTCGATCAAAGCCTGGCTGGAGATTGCCCGCGATGCCAAGGCCGCGGGTATGCGCGCTAACGTAATGGTTTCTTCAGCTTTCGGCTGTCCCTTTGAGGGCGAAGTTGCGCTGTCGCGTGTGCTGGAAATCGTTGACCAGATTATTGAAGGCGAGCCGGTAGAGCTCGGCCTGGCCGACAGCATTGGCGTCGGCGTCCCGGGCAGGTCACAGAGATGATGGCCGCCGTCAAAGAACACGTGGGTGATCTGCCCATTCGCTGCCATTTTCACAACACCCGCAATACCGGGCTGGCGAATGCCCAGGCTGCCGTGGAAGCGGGCGTGACCTCGCTTGGATGCGAGTATCGGCGGCATTGGTGGCTGCCCGTTTGCGCCGGCAGCTACAGGCAATATTCCGACCGACGATCTGCTTTACCTGCTTGATCGTTCGGGCGTAAAAACCGGCGTGAGTCTGGAGGCGATAATCGAGACTACCCAATGGCTGGAGGAACGGCTGGGTCGCGGAGTTCCCGCGATGTTGCCGAAAGCAGGCATTTTTCCCCAGGTTGCCGAGCAATACCGCGCCGCCAGTTGATGGCGGAACAGACGGTAGCCAGGTAACCCTGCGCGCGCTGGCCGAATTTGCTTCGGGCGGCGGAAAACTAGATCGAGCAGCGCTTCGGCATGGGCCGGGGCTCTGGTTTTTTGACTAATTAGATAAACGACCTGAGGGAACAGTATGAGTTACCGTCTAGGGGTTGACGTAGGAGGAACGTTTACGGATCTCCTTCTGGTCAACGAAAAAAACGGAGACATTTTCACTGCGAAGGTGCCGAGTACGCCCGCCGACTCCTCGATTGGGGTATTGAACGGCATCGATAAGGTCTGCGCCAGCGCAGGCATTGATCCGCAGGTTATCAGCCACGTGATGCACGGCACCACGGTTGCGACCAACACGGTCCTGACCGGCACCGGCGCAAAAGTCGGCCTGGTGACAACCAAGGGTTACAAGCAGGTACTGCAGATTGCCCGCTCATACGTACCTGGCGGTCTGGGCGGCTGGGTCATCTATAACAAGAGCCTGCCGCTGGCTCCTCTGCGCTGCACCATTGAGGCCGAAGAGCGTGTTGGCGCCCAAGGCGACATTGTTCGCAAGCTCAGCAAGGGCAAACTCGAGCGCGAACTGCGCAGCCTGAAGAAAGAAGGCATCGAGGCCCTGACGGTGTCACTGATCAACTCTTTCGCTAATCCCCGCAACGAAAAGGAAGTGGCCAAGGTCGCCAAGAAGATCCTGCCCGGTATCCCTGTTTCCTTGTCTTCGGACGTGGTGCCGGAAATGCAGGAGTACGAGCGAACCAACACGACGGTTGTGAACTCCTATGTTCGTCCGCGTGTGCAGACCTACATGAAGAGCCTGCACAAACAGCTGAAGCGGACGATGAAAGATGTGCAGTTGCATGTGTTGCGTTCGGACGGTGGACTGGCTTCCGCGAAAGCGGCTGAAAACTATCCCGTTAACCTGCTGATGAGTGGCCCAGCCGGTGGTGTATCCGGTGCAGTCTGGGTCGCCAAGCAATCGGGTTTCGAGAACATTCTCACCTTTGATATGGGCGGCACCTCCACGGATGTTGCCCTGGTGCAGAATGGTAAGGCGCAGCTGCGTCGCGAAACCAGCGTCGCCGACGTCACGGTCCGCGCTTCTTCGGTAGACGTGCGTACGGTGGGTGCTGGCGGTGGTTCCATTGCGCACGTACCCGAGCTGACCAAGGCGCTGCGCGTCGGTCCGCAGAGTGCCGGCGCTGATCCGGGTCCGGCAGCCTATGACAAAGGCGGCGTTGAGCCGACGGTCACTGATGCGAACGTTGTTTTGGGTTACCTGCCCAGCGGTGAAGTGCGGCTTGGCGGTGACATGGTTATTCGCCGCGATCTGGCCGAGAAGGCCGTGGCCCGGATTGCCAAGCCCCTGGGTTTGACGGTCAAGGAAGCCGCTTCCGGCATCATCGATATTGTGAATGAGAACATGTATGGCGCGCTGCGCCTGGTGTCGGTGGAGCAAGGCCACGATCCGCGCGACTTTTCGCTGATGGGTTTCGGTGGTGCAGGACCGCTGCATGCCAATGCGCTGGGCAAATTAACCAATGCCTGGCCCGTCATCATCCCGCCTGGCCCAGGTGTCCTGTGTGCCTATGGTGACGCCACCACGCGGGTGCGCGATGAAGCTTCGCGTACTTACATTCGACAGTTCAGCAACACCAACGCCGCGGAAGTGACACGCATCTTCAATAAGCTGGCCGGCGATGCGGCCAAGACGCTTGACCAGGAAGGTATCCCGCGCAAAGACCAGAGTACTACTTACCAGGTGGATATTCGCTACCACGGTCAGGGGCTTTTGCTGACCGTTGACTTCGAGCTGGCTGACCTGCAAAAGCGCGGCCTGGAAGGCATCGGTGCCGAGTTCGACAGCATGCATGAACAGTTATTTACCTTCGCCCTGGAAGAAGAGAAGGAGCTGGTGAATCTGCGTGCCGTAGTGCAGGGCAAACCGACCTCGGTACGTGCCCAGGTCATCGACAAAGGCTCGGCCAGTCCGGCCGGCGCCGAAATGGCGAAAATCCCGGTCTATATGGATGGCAAGGATCGCAAAGCGGCGCTTTACGATCGCAGCAAGCTTAAGTCCGGTAATGTAATCAAGGGTCCGGCCGTGGTGCTCGAAATGGACTCGACAACGGTAATCCTCAACGGCTACGTCGGGAAGGTCGATAAGTTCGGCACCATCCTGATCAACCCCGAGTAATCAACGGAGACTGACAAAATGCCAGCAAAGATCATTGAATCACGGCCTCGGCCATTCGATCGGGTCTCCATTGATCCGATTACCCTCGATATTATCGAGAACGCGATGCTCAACGCGCGCTGGGAGATGGATGCGGTGTTGTTCCGCACCGCCATGTCTCCGGGTATCCGCGAGCAGCATGATGAGTTCCCGATGATCGCCAACCTCGAAGGCAAGATGGTCGTCGGCCAGTTCGGTAGCTTCATCCACGGCTTCAAGGAAGCCTATGACGGCACTATCGAAGAAGGCGACATGTTCCTGACCACCGACCCTTACGCCTGTAACGGTGCGGTCAGTCATTCCAACGACTGGTTGTTGCTACGACCGATTTTCAAAGACGGTCGACTGATTTCCTATGCTGCCCAGTTTGGTCACATGACCGACATTGGCGGCAAGGTGCCCGGCAGTCTGCCTACCGACGCTCGTCAGATTTTTGAGGAAGGCATTCGCGTGCCGCCGATGAAGATCATCAAGAACAACGAGCTGCAGGAAGACATCCTCAACCTGATCCTGCACAACTGCCGTATGCCGCGTTGGAATCGCAGTGACTTTAACGCCATCGTGGCGGCCATTCGGACTGCTGAAAAGCGTGTGATCGAAATTGCCGAGCGCTTCGGCGATGACATCTATTTCTCAGCGCTTGAGGACCTTCTGGACCGCAACAAACGGGCCATGGCAACGCTGATCAAGAATACGATCCCCACCAAGAAGCAGTACTTCGAGGATTACCTCTGCGATGACGGCATGGGTATGGGCCCCTACAAGATCAAGTGCGCCATGTGGCGGAAGGGCAATAAGGTCATCTTCGACTTTGAAGGCACCGATCCGCAGTCCATTGGCTCGGTGAACTTCCTCCTCAATGAGGAAATGTTCAAGATGTTCTGTGGCGTTTACATGATCATGGTGTTTGATCCGCAGATCATGTTTAACGATGGCTTCTATGATCTGATGGAAGTACGCATTCCGGCGGGCACCCTGCTTAAACCCAGGGAACCTGCGGCCTTGTCCTGCCGAACCCACGCACTGGGTCGAATTTTCGACATTCTCGGCGGTTTGCTTGGTCAGGGTAATCCCGACTTCCTGTGTGCGGCCGGCTTTTCTGACAGTCCGCACTTCATGTATTCGGGTTATGACCAGCAGGGCAAGTGGTATCAGCTCTACCAGATTGGTTTTGGTGGTGTACCCGGCAAGCCCTCGGGCGATGGACCGGATGGTCATTCGCTGTGGCCGAGCTTTACCAACGTGCCTAACGAGTTCCTGGAGAGCTACTTCCCGCTGCGCATTGAAGCTTACGAAACGATTGTCGACACCGGTGGTGCCGGCCTGCATCGTGGTGGAAACGCCTTGCGGGTGTCCTACTGCTTCCTTGAAGACGGTGAGATCTCGATTCACGATGATCGCTGGCTCACCTATCCCTGGGGCGTCAACGGCGGAGCGCCGGGCGAGCGCAGTAAGAAAGAGCTGCACCGCGCCGATGGCAGTTTTGAGTTGTTACCGTCCAAGTGCGACCGGATTGTTGTGAAATCGGGCGATCTACTGAACTTCGATACCTGGGGCGGCGGCGGTTGGGGTGATCCCTACAAGCGGCCCACAGAACAGGTGGCCTTCGATGTTGCGGCCGGACTGGTTAGTGTCGACGGCGCCAAGCGCTATGGCGTGGTGATTGACAAGAAGGGCGAGGTCGACGAGAAGAAGACCACGGCGCTGCGTGCACGTCTGAGCAAGAAGCGCGGCCGCACCAAGCTGTTCGATAAGGGCGGCACCATCGCTGAGCTTAAGAAGCGCTGTAAGAAAGAAACGGGAATGGAGCCGCCGACGACGCCGGAATTCCAGACCTGGTTCCTCGATGCGGACATGGCCAAGCCCAAGACTAAGGCCAAAGCGAAAGCCAAAGCCAAAGCTAAGAGCAAGGCTAAAAAAGCCAAGACCAAGGCGAAGAGCAAAGCCAAGGCGCGCCGTAAAGCAGCCTGACTTAGCTAGAGTCTAGATAAGGAAAACGGCCTAACTCGTTGAAAAGCGAGTTAGGCTTTTTTTTGCATTAGATTCAGTCGCTACCGTCTGCCGGTCCGGTAGGTATCGAAACCAGGGCATCATGAGAATGCTGGTCGACGAACTGTTCGCCAATAGTCTGTGCCAGGGCCCTGAGTTTCGGTACAAAGCGTTTTTCCGCCTCGCCAAGCTCGACAGCGGTAATCGAGAAACGCGTGGTCAGCGTCGCGAGGAGGCGGTCCTCGGCGAAGATTGGCACGGAGACGCTGATTTCGTCAGAAACCCGCCTTTCGCGCCGGGACATGGCGAAGCCGCGCTTGCGAGCCTCAAGCAGCGTTTCATAGACTTTACTTTTATTGCGCGCGGCCTTGTCAGCCTCACGCTTGGATTTGGATAACACGTCCAGCAAGGTGTCGCGCTGTTCCTTCGGGCAGAAGGCCAGATAGGCAAGGCCCGAGGCGGACGCCAGCAGAGGCACCCTGAAGCCAGGCCCGCGCTTTTCAACGGCTAGCGGACTCTCATGATCGGTCGTCTGGCGTATCAGCATGCTGGAGCCTGACAGCGTTGCGATGGCAACGGGCCAGACGATGTCCCGGCATAGCTCATACATATACGGGCGAGCAATCTGCGTGACCCAGGCTTCGTCGTCAAAGCCGTCGCTGAGGCCACGCACCATGATGGTCAGGCGGTAGCGTTCGTCGCTGGCTGCGCGGTAGGCGTAGCCGGCGACACACAAGGTCTCGAGAATCCGATAGGTGGTGGTGCGCGGCAGATCGATCGCCGCGGCGACCTCTGAAACCGTGGCGCCGTTGTGCTGGTTCAGTACGTGCAGAACCTCGAGACCCCGCAGTAGTGCACGAATTGGTCGAGTGGAACTCATCGGCTTGTTATGCCCTTATTGTCCGACAGGTGGTCGAATATAGTCGGTCCTGTGGTCACTCACAAGCCCTGTTTCTGCGAACGTTACATTTAGATACAAGTTCTAAGCATCGGTACTGTCAGCTTTTTTCGATTTACGCGAATGCCCTCATCGCCTTCGCCTGCGGATGGTTCGGCAAGCCTCAGCGGCTGGGCTAATATACGGCGCCGGCGCTGCGAGGTCGGTGTTGATTCGGGGGATTTGCATGTCTGAAGTTCTACTTCCTGGGCGCCAGCATCGCGATGAGGCGATATTCGGCTGGGTCATGGCCATCGCCTTTCTGATCTTGCTCTACAACATCGTCAGCCTGCCACGCTTACCCCTGGATGAGCGCGCGGGAATGCGTGCTTTTCACGATACGTTTGGGCTGATTTTCATCGTCCTGACGATTTGGCGCTTGAGCTGGATGGCGAGGCGACCGGCACCCAGACCGCCGGACGGCCTGCCGGTCAATTCATTTGGTTTTAATCGTGCTTTGCTGGTGGCGCTTTATTTGACCTTCGTGATTACCGGCGCCGTCGGTCTGATCTATGGCTGGGGCGAGTTCGACCGCGAGGTCGTGATGTTTGGCCTGACCATTGCGTCACCGTTTGGTGAAAGCGATTCGGTACGCAAGACTTTCGGCTATTTGCATAGCTCGCTTGGCTTTTATTATCTGATGCTGGTTGGCGTTTGGCTGGTATTTGGCGTTTATCAGCACCTGCGCTATCGCTGTGGTCTGTTGCGACTGTTTCCAGGCGCGAGGGTCTAGGCATGAGCACAGAAAATAGAGCCCCTGAAAGCGTGTCCTTCGGCGCACGAATTTTTCACAGCATCGCATTGCTTGGTCTGTTGGGATTTGCCCTGTATTTCCCGTACCTGTGGTTCGGCGTCCTGCCCTTTGGTTCCGATTACCAGGTATCGGAACAGCGCATTGAAGAATTACTGGTGGGTCTGGATTTACCAGACTACTACGCAGTACCAGCGGCTGAAATTTCTGCCGAGGAACTGGAAGCCCAGCGGCAGGCGTTTACCTGGTGTCGTTTTTGTCACACGCTGGAGGCCGGCGGAGAACACCGGGTAGGCCCGAATTTACATCGTATCTTTGGCAAGCCTGCGGCGACGGTGTCAGGCTTTACCTACTCCGGTGCATTCCTGGAGGCGCAGGAGAATGGCCTGGTCTGGACGCCGGAAAGTATGGCCGCCTTCATCGCGAATTCCGGCGAGATGGTGCCGGGCAACCGGATGCGCTTCCCGCCGATGATCGGCTACGAGAACGATCCCGAGCGAGAACGACGAATTCTTGAATACCTGTTACGTATGACCCGTTAACGAACTGCCCGGCAGCGTAGACTGCCGGGCAGTTCTCAGCTTTACTGGTCCGCGCCGTGCTGATAGACGTGCACGTCGCGCTGCGGGTAGGGGATTGCAATACCTTCTGCATCAAAACGCTTTTTGATTTGTTCCGTCAGGCCAAAATACGCGCCCCAATAGTCGCCACTGTTGACCCAGGGTCTGACCACGAAATTCACGCTGCTATCCGCCAGCTCTGATACGGCGATGGTTGGCGCAGGCTCTTTCAGCACGCGCTCGTCGGCGGCAACAATCTCTGTCAGTACGCGCTTGACCTTATCCAGATCATCATCGTATCCGCAGCCGGCAACCAGGTCGACGCGCCGATGTTCATTGGCCGAGTAATTGACTATCTCACCCGCCATTACCTGGCTGTTCGGCACAATGATCTTTTTGTTGTCGCCGGACTTCAGTACCGTGGTAAATATTTGCACCTCGATGACTGCGCCGGTCACCCCGCCGGCCTCGATAAAGTCGCCGACTTTGTAGGGTTTGAAGGCGACGATCAGCACCCCGGAAGCAAAATTGGACAGCGACCCCTGCAAGGCCAGGCCAACGGCCAGGCCGGCGGCACCGAGCACCGCCAGCAGCGAGGTTGTTTCTACACCGAGCTGGTTGATACTGCTGATCACCACCACGGCCAGCAAAACCGTATACAGAATATTGCCCAGGAAGCGTTCCAGTGTGTCCTCAATGCTGGCCTTGTGCATCATCCGTCGGGCCACGTTGGTCAGCATTTTGGCCACCCAGCGTCCGATGACGAAAATGGCTGCCGCGGCCAGCAAGCGATAGCCAAACGAAATCAGCAGGCTGGTATCGATACTGGACAGATCGATACCCAGACTCGTTGCTTCAGTTTCCATGCGCCATAATCTCCTTTGATAGGTGCTGCGGAGTTAATCTCGCGGCGGATTTTTACGGGTTTGGGCCGGCATTGCAAAGCTGCCCCGGATCGCGAAGGAGGGGATATGCAATACCTTAGACTTGGCCATAGCGGGCTGATGGTTTCTGAATTCTGTCTGGGCGCAATGACTTTTGGCGAGGAAATGGGCATTGGTTCCCCCGCGGCAGAGAGCCGTGCTGTATTCGAAGCCTTTGTAAGTGCTGGTGGCAATTTCATTGATACTGCGAATATTTATAACCGCGGCACGAGTGAAAAAATTCTTGCCGATTTGATTGCCGCCGATCGCGATTACCTGGTGCTCGCCAGCAAGTACACGCTCAATACGCGCCCGGATGATCCAAATGCCGGTGGCAACCATCGTAAAAACCTCGTTCAAGCCCTGAATGCCAGCCTGGAACGCCTGCAAACGGACTATCTCGATCTGTTCTGGATTCACGGCTGGGATGCCAGCACGCCGCTGGCTGACGTAATGCGTGCGCTGGATGACCAGGTACGTCTTGGCAAGGTGTTGCATGTCGGTATCAGTAATGCGCCGGCCTGGGTGATTGCCGCGGCGAATACCCTGGCTACCGAACGCAATATGACACCGTTTACGGCCATGCAGATGCATTACAACCTGGCTGAGCGTGGCATTGAGCCAGAGTTTCTCGAACTGGCCGAGGCCCAGAATATGGCGCTGACTCCCTGGAGTCCGCTGGCAGGCGGTTTGCTCACCGGCAAATTCAATGCTGCCGCTGATCCCGCCGCACGTGCCGATGCCCGACTGAGCAACAGCCCCATGGGTGCACGCACACTGACAGACGAGAAGCGCGCCGTTGCCGAAGGCCTGGCCCGGCTAGCTGAACAGATTGGCTGCAGCAGCGCGCAGTTAGCGCTGGCCTGGCTACGCCAGCGTAGCCAGATTGCAGTGGTACCAATTATCGGTGCGCGTCATCTGGCGCAATTGCAGGACAACCTGGCGGCAGCCGAGGTGAGCCTGAATGCCGTTCAGATTGCTGAGCTCGATGCATTGTCGCCACCACCAGCGCGCTATCCGGCCAATCTGCTAAGCAGTGAGTTCTTCCATCGCATGATGTTCGGGGAACCGGCAGCAGCGGGTGATCGGGTGAGCACGGAATGAGTTCTGGCGGAACCGTCCTGATTACCGGTGCCAACCGCGGCATCGGGCTGGAACATGCGCGTCAATACGCCAGCGCCGGCTGGCAGGTGCTGGCTTGCGCGCGTCGTCCTGAGCAGGCGTCGGCTCTGCAGGCGCTGAGCGCGGAACATTCGGAGCGGGTGAAACTTTTCGCGCTGGAAGTCACCGACTTTGCTGCAGTTGATGCGCTGGCGGAAGAACTGGCTGGTCAGCGCATTGATGTTCTGCTGAATAACGCCGGTACCTTCGGTCCCCAGGGCGCGCCTGAGGGGCTGGCCTATCAGAGTCTGGCCAATATGGACTATGACATCTGGCGAAATATGCTTGAGGTGAACCTGCTGGCGCCGTTTCGCGTGGCCGTGGCCCTGTCCGACTCCCTGCGCCTGGCCGAGCGGCCGCTACTGGTGATGATGTCCAGTGATCTTGGCTCCATCAGTAACAACAGCCAGGGCAGTTCCTATGCCTATCGCTCCAGCAAGGCGGCCCTGAATATGCTCAGCAAGGGTATGGCAGTGGAATGGCCGGACATCATTGTCGTCGCCATGGCGCCAGGCTGGTGTCGCACGGACCTGGGTGGCCCCGACGCGGTGGTGGATCCCGTCGACAGCGTGCGGGAACAGCAGCAGACTTTCGCAAAACTGGCCGCCGCCGACAGCGGTCGTTTCATTGACCGCTTTGGCAGCAGCGTTGACTGGTAGCCGTCCTGACGACTAAAACAAAACCGTCGTGGCCTTAGTCTTCAGATAGGGTTCCAGACCCTCCTGACCAAATTCCCGGCCCCAGCCTGACTGCTTGTTGCCGCCAAACGGAATGGCCGGGTCCACGGCTGCGTGACAATTGATTGATACCTGTCCGGAGTCAATTTTCGCTGCCATCTTGTGGGCCACGGAAATGTCTTTGGTCCACACGCTGCCGGACAGACCGTAAATCGTGTTATTCGCCTCATCGGCCACCGCTTGCAGTTCCGAATCGCTGAACGACTGGACACACATCACCGGGCCGAAAATTTCTTCGCGTGCAATTTTCATATCCATGTTGGTGCGGCCAAATACGGTCGGTTGCACGAAGTAGCCGCGTCCCGGCAGTGCTTCGCCGCCAAAGCGCAGTTCGGCGCTGGACTGCTTGCCGGATTCGATATATGCCAGCACGCGTTCGCGCTGTTGTTCCGAGATCAACGGTCCCAGCATCGAGCCAGGCTTCAGACCCGGCCCCGGTTGCATGCCGCCGGCCATGGCCGAGATGCCTTCGACCATCGGCTCGAAAACGTCTTCATGCACAAACAGGCGCGTGCTGGCCATGCAGTTCTGCCCTTGCAGGAAGAAAGCGCCGCGCACGGCGCCGGGAATAGCCTGTTCGAGGTTCGCATCGGGGAACACCACGAACGGCGACTTGCCGCCCAGCTCCAGGGTGACTTTTTTCAGGTTCCCGGCCGAGGCCTTGATGATTTGCTTGCCAACGGCTGTGGAGCCGGTGAAAGAGATCTTGTCGACATCCGGATGCTCGGCCAGTGCCGCTCCTGCGCTATGCCCGAAGCCCGGCACTACATTTACGACACCCTTCGGAATGCCGGCTTTATGCGCCAGCTCACCGAGTAACAGCGCGGTCAGCGGGGTTAATTCGGCCGGCTTCAGCACGATGGTGCAGCCCGTCGCCAGGGCGGGTGCCAGCTTCAGAATTGCCATAGCCAGCGGCGCATTCCAGGGAATGATAGCGCCGACTACGCCAATGGGTTCCTTGCGCGTGTAGGTCAGCGTTTCGCCGTTGCGTGAGTCCATGGGTGAAACCGGAATGGTCAGGCCATGAATCTTTGTGGTCCAGCCGGCGAAATAGCGCATGAATTCAGCGCCGAACTTCATGATGGTGAACTCGGAAATCATCCGCGGCAGACCATTCTCAAGCACTTCAACTTCGGCAATGAGCGGCAAATGCGCTTCGATTTCCTCGGCAAAGCGGAACATTAGCCCGGCCCGCTCGTACGAAGTCATGGTTGACCATTCGCCCTTGAAAGCGCGACGCGCGGCGGCCACGGCTCGATCGATGTCTTCCGGGCCGGCACCGGCCACGGTGGTGACCAGGTTTTCGGTAGCGGGATCAAAGACTTCGATGCGTTCGCCGGAGGCTGCCGGGACACGCTCCCCGTCGATCAGAAGATTATGCTCGCCGGCCAGGTATTCCTGGGTCTGGGAGGAGGGGGCAAAGGTCTCGGCGGCCGCACTCATGGTCAATTCCTGTAATCATATGTGTTGTCAGAATAGCCTTCCGGCGTCCGGGCGATCAAGCCGGGCGAGTGCGGATTCGCCCAGCGGTCGATGCAGGCAAAGCTCGTGATGCCGTCAGTCGGCGCTTTATCATGAGCAGCCCTCGAAACAGGAGTTAAGCGTGAGCTCAGTACTGATAACCGGCGCCAATCGTGGTCTGGGTCTGGATTTCGTGCGCCAGTATTTACAGGACGGCTGGCGCGTTTTTGCCTGCAGTCGCACACCGGGCGATGCGCTGACCGCGCTGGCTGGCGAACAAGCACAATTATCCTTGCATAGCCTGGATGTGGCCGACCACGAGCAGATCGATGCGCTGGCTGCGGAGCTCAGGGGCGAGGCTATAGATGTTCTGCTTAACAACGCCGGAATGTTCGGGCGCGTTGGTTTTGCTGAAGGTGGTGTCGAAGCGCAGTCATTTGGACGCTCTGATTTCGATGACTGGGCTCAGGTCTACCGCGTCAATGTCATGGGTCCGATGAAAATGTCTGAAGCCTTTGTCGAACAGGTGGCCGCCAGCGAGCAGAAAAAAATCGTCACCACCACCAGCATGCTCGGGAGCATGGGTCTGAACAACATCGGCGGCTTGTATGCCTATCGTTCCAGCAAGGCTGCCGTCAACGCGGTAATGCATTCCATGGGTATCGATCTGAAACCGCGCGGCATCATTGCCGTGGCCGTGCATCCGGGCTGGGCACGCACAGGGATGGGTGGGCCGCAGGCAGAGCTGGACAGCGAAGCGGCGGTGCAGGGCGTGCGCGAGGTGATTGCCGGCCTGAGCCTGGACAGCCTAGGCCATGTCACCGCTTACAGTGGTGAACAGCTGCCTTATTGAGCGTTAGCTGATTCTGCCGCTGCCTGTTTAGCGAAGGCTTGTTTGCCGGCGACAATTAGCGCGTAGACTTCGGCGGCCTGGCCACCGGTTTCTGCAACTACGGCCGCATGACTGCCTTGCGTGGCGCCCCGCCATTCAGCGGCCTGCGCTTCGCTGGGTGTATGCACAATGACGCCGAGTTCGCCCAGGCGGTTCTCCTGCAGATCGGCCAGTGCTGAGCGCAAATTCCGGCGGCCAATATCTGTAGGTTCCAGGCTGCCAAGCAGGGCGTCCCGTTGCGCATTTTTCAGACTTTCCAGCCAGGTCCGATTGGCGACTATCAGGCCGGTATCAAAGATATGGTAGGTGAGTGTCAGGTAGGGAGCTTCCTGAGCAGCGCCGCTAAGGGCATACAGACCCACACCGCCCTGACCGCAATCCAGCAGACCAGTCTGCAGGGCGGTAATCAGCTCGGCGTAGTTGACCGGTACGTTGTCCGCGCCGATCCGACGCGCAAACTCCTGCGGCCCGATGGCGCTGGAGGCGCGAATTTTCATGCCCTTGATATCTCCCGGCGAAGTCACGGGCTCACGGCAGAAGACGTGGTTCCAGCCCACTTCACTCCAGCGCAACAGGGTAATTCCCTGCTCGGCAAACAGGCGTGTGAAGATGTCAGTGAGATAGTTGTCCATGATGAAGTCAACTTCGGCGCGCGACTCGAATAAGTAGGGTGCCAGCAGCACACTCAGTTCGGGCACTACCGAAGCCAGGCCATGCAGAGAAAAGCCGCCCAGCTGCACCCGGCCACGGCGCAGATTGGAAAGCACCGTTTCCTCACTGCCTAACTGGCCGGTAAGAAACATATTAAGCTTCAGGCCGGTGTCGGGCCTGGCCTCAAAATTTTCCTGGAAGCGCAGCCATTCATCGTGCCAGGGCGTGCCTGGCGCGGATAAGGATCCAACCCTGACCAGCTGTTCGTCGGTGCTCGGTGCTTCGCCGCAAGCGGCCAGAAAAAAAAGGCCAGCCAGCAGGCCGGCAGCGCGGGAAACAGCAAACCAACGTTGGCATCTGCGCGCGGGTTGTTTAGATTCGCTGCGGGGCAGGGGATTCATCAACAGGAGACTCCAGATGGCGCGACTCGAACCACTGACAGCGGACGAATTGCCGGACAATATGCGGGCGGTCTTAGACTACGCTGAACAAACCATGGGCTTCCGGCCCAACGATGTGTTGATCATGGCTCGCTGGCCTGAGCTACTGCAAGCCATGTCCGGTCTGGTGGGTGCGGTATTTGTGCCTGGCAGCGTGTCGATGGAGCTGAAACGCATGGTTGCCCTGATGACCAGTTCGGCCGCCGGTTGCCAGTATTGCGTTGCCCACAATGCGCATGGCATGCAGCAGGACGGCATGGATGCGGAAAAACAGGCGGCAGTGTGGGACTACCTGACCAGCCCGCTATTCAGTTCGGCTGAACGCGCAGCGCTGACCTATGCGCGCGGCGCAGGACAGTCACCCAGTGGCGTGAGTAATGCTGACTTTGCGGATTTGAAAGCGCATTTCAATGATCAGCAGATTCTTGAGCTTGCCGGGGTCATCGGTTTGTTCGGTTTTCTTAACCGCTGGAATGCGAGTCTCGCCACGCCGCTGGAAGATGCGCCACTGGCTTTCGCCAAGACCGCGCTGGCAGGCAGAGGCTGGCAGGCGGGTGAACATGCGCCTGGTGATAAGGACTGATGTTGCCGGTAATTTTTCGGGCGGCTGAATGCCGCCAGCGGTACTCGGCCGTTGCTGAACCGGTTCCTGGCCGTGCGCTGGCAAATGGCGATTTTGCTGTGTCTGATCACCACGGTGAACTATATCGACCGCCAAGCCTTTTCCGTGGCCGGTCCGGTGATTATCGAGGAATTCGGGCTAAGTAATGCGCAGTTTGGATTCATTGGCTCGGCGTTCCTGTTTGCCTACGCCGTCGGCCATATCGTGGTGGGCCCCATCATTGACCGGATTGGCGTTAAACGCGCCTTCAGCATCGCCGTGGTGGCCTGGAGCCTGGCCGGCATGCTGTGCGCGGCGGGCCGCGGATTCTGGAGTTTTCTCAGCCTGCGCTCCCTGCTCGGTATGGCCGAAGCCGCCAATTTTCCCGCAGCCCTGAAGTCGGTATCGCAGTGGTTCCCGGCTTCGGAGCGATCGCTGGCCGTTGGTATCGTATTTGTCGGCCCGGGCCTCGGTGCGGTCCTGGCGCCGCCACTGCTCGGCTGGCTGATCCTGAGTTTCGGCTGGCAGTGGGCCTTTCTGATTCCCGGCGCAGCCGGGTTTATCTGGCTTTGGGTCTGGCAACGTTTCTATCATCCGCCGGAAACTCATCCACGGGTCAGCGCAGCAGAGCGGCAATTGATACTTGCCGGGCAGCCCATGGCAGCTGCGGCCGAGTTGCCGACGCTGAGTATTGGCCAGGTGTTGCGCCAGCCGACCATGTGGACGCTGATGCTGAGCCGTTTTCTGAACGACGGTGCGTTCTATTTTTTCATCTTCTGGTTGCCGTTATATCTGTCCCAGGAACGTGGTTTCGACATCTTTCAAATCGCGGTGTTTGCCTGGATTCCATTCCTTGCGGCAGACCTGGGTTCCCTCGGCGGTGGTTGGCTGGGGCGACGTTTGATTGACGCAGGAATGAGTCTGGATCGCTCGCGTAAACTGTTGATCTGGGCTGGTGCCCTGCTGGTGCTGGCGACCTTGCCGGCGGTTTGGGTGGACTCGCCGTATCTGGCCATTGGGCTAATCGGCGTGGCGATGTTCGCCATTCAGGGCAAAGCAGCCAACCTGTTCGCCCTGCCGGCTGATATCTATCCGTCGGCCCAGGTGGCTACCACCTGGGGTTTATTCGGCGCCGTGGGTGCCATGGGCGGTGTTGTTTTCAATTCCGCGGTAGGCTTGACCGTGGATGCCTTTGGCTACCTGCCCGTGTTTGCCGCCGTCGGTGTAACGCAATTTCTGTCGGCCGCGGTGATTAGCTGGTTTATTCCCAAGATAATGCCAATAAGTCATAAAGAACAATCATTTGAAACTAGCATGTAAAGTCAATTCTATATCAGGAGCTTGCTTGTGAGCACAGCACCCGCATGGGCCAGGGGCTGGCTAAGCGCCTGTGGCCGGTTTGAACGGGCGGTGACCTTTGTCGCTTTCTTGCTGCTGATCGTCGTAGTTTTTGGCGACGTAGTGAGCCGCGAAGTCAGCGGCACCGGCATTCACTGGGCGCGCCAGGCCGGCGTCTATGCCAACATTATCGTGGTCATGTTCGGCATCGGACTCGCCTCAGCGGATGGCGCCCATTTGCGGCCGCGCTTTGCCGATGGCTGGTTGCCGGCGAGCTGGGATCCGCTGGTCAGTCGTCTGAAAGAGTTCCTGATGGCGGCTTTTTGCGGGGTTTTCGCCTGGGTGGCCTTCAGTGTGGTGGCCGAAACCTTTGTCTTGCAGGAACGCTCCGCGGTGCTGCGCACACTGGTCTGGCCCGTGCAGGCAGTTATTCCGCTGGTGTTTTTGCTGGCTGCGCTGCGCCACACGCTGTTTGGTCTGTACCCGGCGCTGCGACCCGATGAAGCCTCGTCTGGCGCAGCGCTGACCGGCTCAGGCTCGCTGGACTGAGCATGGGCGTCATTGCATTACCGTTAATCGTCCTGGTACTGCTGGCATTGCGCCAGAACCTGATGGTTATTCTTGGGGTCGTGACGGCCTACGCTTACCTGGTATGGGGCGACGGCGTGGTGGCGAATATCGTTATCGACGCCTGGGACGCGGCCAACAAGGAAGTTCTCCTGTCGATCCCGCTGTATATCCTGGCCGGCAATATCATGTCGCGTGGCGTGATGGCCCAGCGCCTGATTCGTCTGATGAGCGCCGTCAGCTCCCCGGTACCCGGCGGTCTGGCCATCGCCACGGTCTTGTCCTGCGCAGTGTTCGCGGCCGTTTCGGGCTCGGGCACCGTCACCTTGCTGGCCGTGGGTACGGTCATGTATCCGGCGCTGCGCGATGCAGGCTATCCGCGCAATTTCTCTCTCGGCGCTATTTGTGCCGCAGGCACCCTGGGCATCATTGTCCCGCCGAGTATCCCGCTGATTCTCTACGGCGTGATGACGCAAACTTCCATTGCTGACCTGTTCATTGCCGGCATTGGCCCGGCCTTGCTGCTTACCACGCTGATGGTCATTTATGCGGTGGTGGTCAATCGACATTTTCGCGGCGGCCGCTGGAATGGCAGCGAGGTTCGCGAGTCTTTCCGCCAGGGCATCTGGGCCTTGTTGATGCCGGTGTTGATACTCGGTGGTATTTACAGCGGTTACTTCACCGCCACCGAATCGGCGGCGGTGGCCGTGGTCTATGCGCTGTTTATTGAAATGGTGGTCTATCGGGAACTGGGCTTCCAGGGTTTGTATGCGGTGGTGGGCCAGACCACCAAGCTGCTGGGGTCATTGTTTCCGGTGCTGATGATCGCGCTGAGTCTTAACGTGTTCCTGACTTACGAGCAGGTCCCGGAAATGCTGGTGAACGCCCTCAGCAGTCGCCTCGACAGCCCCGTTGCGCTGCTCGTCGGCATGAATCTGTTCTTGCTGTTGCTGGGCTGCGTGATGGATATTGGCTCAGCGATTCTGATCCTGTCGCCGATGTTGCAGCCGCTCGCTGAGGCCCAGGGCATCGATCCGGTGCACTTCGGCATCATCATGGTGGTCAACCTGGAGATTGGCTACCTGACACCGCCGCTGGGTCTTAACCTGATCGTGGCCATGACCGCATTCCGTGAGGATTTCTGGACGATCTGCCGCGCGGTCATACCCTTTCTGTTCCTGATGCTCACGGGCCTGGTGATAGTTACTTTCTGGCCAGGCCTGTCGCTGTTTTTACTGCGCTGAGCGGCTACACGGGCGGTAACCGGCCAACGCGGAATCTGTACAATACGGCGCTCGGCGGCTTGCCCGCCCAAAACAATAACGCTTAGCACGATTTTCAGGAGAATTTCATGAGTATTCAAGTCGGCGAAAAAATGCCTGCGGGCAGCTTTGGCATCATGACCAGTGAGGGTCCCGGCGGTATTTCTACTGACGAACTGTTTGCGGGAAAAAAAGTCGTTTTGTTTTCGGTACCCGGTGCGTTTACGCCCACCTGCTCGATGAAGCATTTGCCCGGCTATGTCGATCAGGCCGCTGCGCTTAAAGCCAAAGGTATCGACACCATCGCCTGTATGTCGGTGAATGATGTATTCGTGATGGACGCCTGGGGCAAAGATCAGAATGCCGGCGACGATGTCTTGATGCTGGCCGACGGTAACGGCACGTATACCGAAGCACTGGGGCTGGGACTTGATGCCAGCGGCTTCGGCATGGGTCAGCGCGGTCAGCGATTTGCATTGCTGGTAAACGACGGCGTGGCGGAAAAAGTTGAGGTTGAGGCCGGCGGCGAATTTAAAGTCAGCTCTGCGGATTCCATCCTGGCTGGACTCTAAGCACCGGGTTTAGTCGAGATGCCACCGGGCCGTCCAGGCCCGGTGGCTAACTTACCGAAGTCTTGAGGCGCGAATTTCCATCGCGCTTCGGGGTCAATTCGAACCGGCGCCGACCGCCTGTGAACTATGCGGCGGTTCGGATGGGTCGAATCATCCAGCCGGTCAGGGCCGTGAGGCTCGCGGCGACGCCCATCAGCATCGCGACGGGCAGAAAGCTGCCACTGTAGAGTGAACCCGCGGCAATACTAAAGGTGCCACTCAGGACCAGCCCGAGCGCGCTGGAAAGGCCTGAGCTGGTGCCGGCAATCTCGGGTCGGTAGCTTACGGCGCCAGCCATGGAGCCCGGGATTACCAGGCCGCTGGCAGCCGTTAGCAGCGCCAGCATGGGCACCAGGCTGTAAAAGTGCACGCCAAAAACGAGTACTGCGAGATAGGTGCCCCAGCCGGCCACAAAGGTCAGGCTCATGCCGAGGTAAATTACTCGGCGCATACCCATGCGAGCCGTGAGGGGATTGGCCAGGCTGGCGCCGGCTACGTAGGCCAGTGCCATCAAACCCCAGACCAGACCAAATTCTCGTGGACCCATATCGAGATCCGTTTCGAACACCGCGGCGCCGACGGCGAGAAAACAGAAAAACCCGCCCTGCACGAAACCAAACATGAGTGTGTAGCCCATAAACAGCCGTGAGGAGAGCAGCTGTCTATAGTCGGCCAGCAAGTTAGCCTGTTTGGACGCGGCGACAACGCCGGGCGGGCGAGTTTCGGTCAGGCGTCCGAGGATGCTCAGCCAGACCAGTCCGCCAAGCGCAGCACTGGCCAGGAAAACGGCCTGTGGGCCAGCCAATTCGCCCAATAGTCCACCTATGATCGGTGCCACGACCGGCGCGATGCCCATGGCCGCCGCTATGGTGGCCAGTGCCCGTGCGGTGCCCGCTTCATCGTGAGTGTCGCGAACAATCGCCCGGGTAGCGACGGTGCCGACGCTGACGCCGACGGCCTGCAGGAAGCGCATCAGGATCAGCAGCGAAAAATTGTCGGCGAAAGCGCAGGCGAGACTCGCAACAACAAATAGCGTGAAGCCGCCAAGTAGCACAGGACGGCGGCCGAGCCGATCACAGAGCAGACCGCTGAAGGGTTGTGCGACGCCCAGACCGAACAGGTAGGCAGAGATCAGGAACTGGGCTTCGCCGAAGCTGATATCGAAACTGCGCGCCAGATCGCCCAGGGTTGGCACCACCACGACCATGCCAAAAGGCGATAGCGCACTGGCCAGGCTCAGCAACCAGATATTGACAGTGCTCGCGGGCGGCGCGCTGGCGTTGCTGAGCACGAATTGAAATCGGGCGAATTAACCGCCCAATTGTTTCTCAAGCTCGGGAATAACCGTGAACAGGTCACCGACCAGGCCAATGTCAGCAATTTCGAAAATGGGTGCCTCGGCATCTTTGTTGACGGCGACGATGGTGCCGGCATCCTTGATGCCCGTCAGATGCTGGATCGCACCGGATATGCCGAACGCCATATATAGCTCGGGCGAAATGATTTTGCCTGTCTGCCCCACCTGCATCTCGTTGGGAACGTAACCGGCGTCTACGGCCGCTCGTGAAGCGCCTACGCCGGCGCCAAGATGGTCGGCCAGCTGATAGAGAAGGGCAAAATTGTCTGCACTGCCAACCCCGCGGCCGCCGGATACCACCACCCGGGCAGCCTGCAGATCGGGTCGGTCGCCACCGCCGGACTGCAGTTCCAGATACCGACTGTGACCAGGCAGATCGACGGACACTTCGGCGGCTTCGATGGCTGCGCTGCCACCTTCCTCACAGGCGCGATAGGAGGCGACCCGCACGGTAGCAACAATCAGCTGGCCGTCAGGCACGTCCACGGTGATCAAGGCATTGCCGGCATAAATCGGTCGCTGAAAACTACGCGCGCCGACCACCGCCATGACATCGCTGATTTGCCCAACGCCCAGCAAGGCGGCGGCGCGCGGTAAGACATCCTTGCCGAAAGTTGTGGAGGGCGCGAGCAAATAGTCATAGTCCTTGGCGAGCGCGGCGATTTGCGGCGCCAGCGTGGCCGCCAGGGGCTGTGCATTCTCGGGCCGGGTAATGGTGCGAACGGTGTTGACGCCGGCGAGCTTGGCCGCTGCTGTGGCAACGGCTTCAGGCGCGGCAGAAAAAACCGCAATGTCTATGGCGTCAGCGTTCAGCTCGGCGGCGCAAGTGAGGCACTTTGCCGTGCTTGGGTTCAGCGTCTGGCCGTCGTGCTCAGCGATGATTAAAACTTTACTCATGCGTAGGGGTCCCGGGAGTTAATTCAGCAGGCCTTTGTCGCGCAATGCGCCGATCAGGCCGTTAACATCTTCAACCATAATGCCCTTGGCGCGTTCAGGCGGCGGGGCATAGGCACTAATAGAAAACTGGCTGGCGGTGTCCGCACCGAGGTCTGCCAGGGCCAGATTTTCCAGCGGCTTTTTCTTTGCTTTCATGATGTCCGGGCAGCTTCACGTAACGCGGCTCATTCAGGCGCAGGTCGGTAGTAATCACTGCCGGCAAATCAACCTCGATAACCTCCAGCCCGGCGTCGACTTCGCGGGTTACCGTCGCCTTGCCGTCCGCCAGTTCCAGTTTCGAGGCAAAGGTTGCCTGGGGTCGGCCCCACAGGGCCGCGAGCATCTGGCCGGTCTGGTTGCAGTCATCGTCAATGGCCTGCTTGCCGAGAATGACCAGCTCGGGCTGTTCGCGTTCAATCAGCTTTAACAAGGCACGGGCGGCGCCCAGGGGTTCCAGCGCTTCGTCTGTTTGCACCAGGATGGCGCGGTCGGCGCCCATGGCGAGACCGGTGCGCAGTTGTTGCTGACAGTCTTCGCTGCCAATAGAAACGGCAATCACTTCTTCGGCTTTACCCGCTTCACGAAGTCGTAAGGCCTCTTCCAGCGCAATTTCGTCGAAGGGGTTGATGCTCATCTTTACCCCTTCGGTGGCGACACCGGAAAGATCGGGCTTGACCCGTACGCGGACGTTGTAGTCCACCACGCGTTTCAGGCAAACAAGGACTTTTTGCATTCGGAAGCTCCTGAAGGCAGGCGCAAAACCTGCTATTTTCCGTGACCGGCGCGGGCGTTACAAGCCGCGCTCCGGAACTCGAGCGAGATACTCAGCGTATGCACTCCAATCTCATCAGTGCCAACGAACTGGCCGGGCGTTTGCATCGGCCAGATCTGCTGGTGGTGGATTGTCGCTTTAACCTGCTGGAGCCTGCGGCCGGGCACGCTGCCTGGCAGGCCGGACATATTCCAGGCGCGGTCTTTGCGGACCTCGATAAACAGCTGTCCGCTGCGGCTTCTGAGGCGGCGGGTGGTCGACATCCGCTGCCCGCTGCAAGCGTATTTGTGCCGAACCCTTGGCCAGCTGGGTATCGGCAATCATAGCCAGGTTGTGGCTTATGACGCCGCCTCGGGCATGCTGGCCAGTCGCTTGTGGTGGCTGCTGCGCTGGCTGGGCCATACGCGCGTCGCTGTTCTGGATGGTGGCCTGCCGGCGTGGGAAGCCGCTGGTCTGTCGCTGAGCACAGATCAGCAAACACCGCCGCCACAGCAGTTTCACGGTGAGCCTGGTCAGATGCCCGTCGTGGATGCCGACGAGGTCGCGGCCCGCATTGGTGACGGGCGCCGAGGTCTCATCGACGCGCGTGCATTCGCCCGTTTTAGTGGCGAATCCGAGCCCATCGACAAGCGTGCCGGCCATGTCCCCGGGGCAATCAATTTGCCGCTGGAACGGAATCTCGACGCGTCGGGCAGGTTCCGACCGGCTGCTGAACTGGCCGAGCTCTATCGGCCCTATCTGGATGGTGGCAGCGCCGGCTCGCTGGTACTGATGTGTGGCTCCGGCGTTTCCGCCTGTCACAGCCTGCTGGCTCTTGATGAGGCCGGCCTTTCAGGCGCTGCGTTATATGCCGGCTCCTGGTCGGACTGGATCAGCGATCCGTCCCGACCCGTGGCTACGGACTGACCCGGTGCACGGTCTGTCCGTCGGCAGGGCCTGGACGGTTGCGGCTGTCAGTGTCTTACTGCTGGGCGCCTGTGCGACGGAGAATCGTGAAGAGCGGGCCGTGGACGATGAATTGGTGGGCGCGCCTGGCTGCTTCTATGCGCGAGATGTACAGGATTTTCGCGTCATTGATCGCAGCCGTCTGATTGTGCTGGCGCCGAATGATTCGCGTGCCTTTCAACTGCGCATCAGTCCGCCCTCCAGCGCCTTGCGCAATGCGACGCGACTGCGCTTTGAGTCGCGTGGCGGGCAGATCTGTGGTCGCGCCGGCGAGAGCATATACTTCGACAGTCAAAACAGTCTCCGCTACGTGGTAATGGACGTACGACGCCTTGATCAGGTGTCCGTCGACTTGCTCCGTGGCAATGGCGGGCCGGCCGCGGCGGGCCTGGAGGCACAAAATGAAACCGAGGCCGAGATCGAGCCCCTGGCGGGCGAGGGCGGCGATAACTCCAACGACAAGCAGGAAGCAGGGGAACCATGAACGATATTTTGCAGCGGGATCACCGCACTATTCGCGGTGTGATTCGTTACACCAGCAAGAAGCCGGAGCGCATGGATCAGGAGCGTGGCCGGGAATTTTTTATTATTAATGTTCATGATGATGGTGCGCGCACTATTAACGTGCACTCGGAAATTGATGACCGGCCCAGCGTGATGCGCGATGCAACCTACAGCCTCGACGCAGACTGGAATCCGGTGGATTGTTTTGTGCGGCTTACCGTGGCCGATAAATTCATGGGCACCGGCTGGTTTTTGTTCGGGCCTGACTACACCGATTGCGAAACCTATACAGCACTGGAAGGTCGTATTACGCAGCGCATGCAGACCAACGGCCGGCTAAAGACTTTTCAAAACCATGCCATTGCCTGCGATGCCTGGCATATGCGTCTGTACGATCGCAGCCAGGGTCCGGGTGTGCAGGGCATCGACGAAGTTCTGCTCTGCTCGCCGGATCATCGTGGCGCCACCGGGCCGATGCTGTTTCGCATCGGTATGGGTGTTGAATATGTGGGTGAGGAGGCGATTGAGGTCGAGGCCGGAAAATTCGACGCGTTGCACTTCCGTATGGTCGCCGCACCGGGGTTGCCCCAGGAGCATCCGCCTTATGATGTCTGGTGCAGTAATGACGACGATTTCATTCTGTTGCGCGCCGCCGCGGCCGGTTACATGCAAACGCACTACGAACTCGTGGAACTGATTCACGAAGATAAATAGACCCGCTGCCCCACAGGGGCGAGGTCTTAATAGCCAGGTTCGCTTCCGGGAGAACGTGATGATCGAAAGGCTCAGGCAATGGTGGCACTGGGATCCGGAACTTGAGAAGGCCAGCGCTGATAATCCGATTTCGCCATTAAGTGACGCGCAGCGCCGCGATACCTGGCCGCTGCTGACCCTGGCCTTTGGCTGGGGTTTTCTGGTCACCGGGCTGATTGCGGGTGGCTTGCTCGGCAGCGGCATGCCGTTCTGGCCGGACATTATGCTGGCCACCTTTGCCGGCAACCTGGCCAACTTCGTGATCGGTGCGGTGGTCGGCTACATTGGCTACAAGACAGCCTGCAACAGCGGCCTTTTATACCGTTATGTGTATGGCCGAATCGGCGCCTACGTGCCGGTACTGGTGATTGCGCTGCTGACCATCGGCTGGCAGGGCATCGTTGTCGGCGCTTTCGGCTTCGCCTGGGCGCAGAGTTTTACCAGCCCGACTTTTTACGCCGTGGCCGTTTTCGCCGGCCTGCTGTTTACCCTGACGACTTACTTCGGCGTGCGCGGGCTGGAAATAGTCAGCGTACCGGCGGTGGTTATTCTCGTTGCGGTGGGAGGTTACGCAGCCTGGCTGAATATCGATCAGGCCGGTGGCTGGAGTGAGTTCCTGGACATGTCGCGCCGGCAAGCCGGCGCTGATGGTTCCGGTCTTACCGTGCTGGAGGGCATTAACCTGGTGATCGGCTCCTGGATTGTCGGTGCCATTGTGATGCCTGAATACACCCGCTTCTCACGCAAGGCCTGGGTGGCAATAGCCATTCCGTTTATTGTGCTGATGGTGTCGCAGTGGTTCCTGCAGGTCATTGGCGCGCTGGGCGGTGTGGTCTCCGGTACCTTTGACTTCACCACCTACCTGTTGGCCCAGGGCATGGTGGTAGGTGGTATCGGTGTGATGGGCATGAGCCTGGCACTGTGGACCACCGGCGACGCCAACCTGTATCTGCCCGTGATTCAGACTTCCAGCGTATTTCGTCGACCGCAACACGTGATGACGGTGATCTGCGGTGTGCTCGGCACCTTGCTTGGCCTGGGCATCTATCAGCGCTTCGCCAGCTGGATAGAGTTGCTCGCAGTGCTGGTGCCGCCGCTAATCGGCCCGGTGATTGTGGACTATTACCTGGTGAATCGCGGACGTTTCAACGTCAAGGCACTGGAGGCGTCTCCGGCCTGGAATCCGGCGGCATTTATCGCCTATCTGGCGGGTGCCGTCAGCACCAACTGGTCACCGGGCTGGACCGTACCGGCGCTGTTCGGTCTGCTGGTTTCCATGCTGGTTTACGCGGTCGTGTACGAAGCGCTACGCGTGGCCGGCATCAATCCGCATGCCGTCGGGCACGCTGACAAGCGGGCGGCAGGCAGCGACTGACTCAGTGCGCCGGCGAGTCGCCGGCGCTTGCCGGTGCCGCGGGTTGCTCAATGAGTTCCAGCCATTCACCGGCGGGACCCACGGCGACGCCCACTCGCCGGCCGTTATAGGGTGTGCCGGGTAATGCCGCGGGAGTCGCGCGCCAGTCCAGACCGACCTTGTCGAGATCTTCGACGATAAAGCTGACCATCGCTATGCCGGGCGGCAAGCCGCCGGCGGGCACTTCCCGCGGCTGCGCCACATCGGGGTATTCGTCCAGCTCTATGAGAAATTCTGAAGAGACCCGGGCAACGGATAAGGGATATTCCGTGTCTGGTGAGAGCCCCTGGGCCCTGGCGATAACACCAATCTTGAAGGGGGTCGGCTCGCTCACAAACAAGCCCAGACGATCGCCGTAAAAATCATTGAAGGCCGCCATGGACGGGCCGGCCAGTACCATGATGAACACCCGGTCAATAGCGGTGTTCACGGTGAAATCGGCATTGCTCGTCAAATACACCAGTTCATTGCCCGGACCGATAGCCTGCATTGCGCGCGGAGCATTGGGTGCTTCCCAGAGATCGTAGGGCGGGCCGATGATCTCGAAGGGTGAGTTTTCCAGGCGGGCAGCCACGGCGTCGGGATCCACCACCAGTATTTCTGTGGCGTTCCAGCCATGTGTGGTCATCGGCGAATAGCTCGCCGGCTGGGCGCTTTCGATAAAGCGCAGGTAGACCTCGGCGTCGCTTTCCGGCTGCAACAGCGCGTAGCGCTGACCACCGCTTTCCGGTGCGCCCCAGACAGCCGCCTTGGCATCGCTGACTGTGCCACTCTCGACCAGGTCATAGTCCAGGTAAGCATCATAGGCCTCAGGGAGCCCCTGCAATTGCGCCACGGTAATGGTGATAACCAGGATGGACTTGAGCATGAGCGGCCTCCGCCGGAAAAGCTGGGGGTTGATTCTAGCGGGGTCTGTCCCGTTGCCGCAAAGGGCTTGGGGGGGTTCGGGGATTCCGGTATGGTGACTGCGCCTTTAGACGAGCAGGGGATAGCGTGGAAACCACGGTAAGTACTTCCAGGGGTTTTTATTACGGCTGGGTGATCGCTTTCTGCTCCTTGCTGATCATGTGGATCACCAACGGCCTGACCCTGGCCGGTCTGACCGTCTTCGACGAAGAAATACTTAATTTTCTCGGCGGTGAGAATGGCAGCGAGGGTTTACGCGGCCCACTCAAGTTTCGCGACCTGATAACCCTGTTTGCCAGCGGTCTGATGGCACCCTTTATTGGTGCCATCGCTGATCGGGTCGGTGTGCGACCGCTGATGGTGATCGGGTTCTTGTTGTTGTCGGCCGGCAACTTCTTCTATTCGAAGATTGCCGACATGAACGATATCTATTTAATTCACGTGGTGCTGGCCATGTCACTGGCCTGCTCGGGCCTGGTCATCAACGTGATGATCGTGTCCAAGTGGTTTGTAAAGCATCGCGGTATTGCCCTGGGTATTACCGTCGCCGGCACCAGCCTGGGCAATGCGGCCCTGCCCCAGTTGAACGCCTGGCTGGTGGCGGAATTTGGCTGGCGCACGGCGTTTGTCTATACCAGTATTATTCCGCTGCTGTTGATTCCGCTGGTCATTTTTGTCATGCGCGAGCGACCCGAGGATATGGGTCTGACAGCACCCGGCGCGGAGGCGTCTGTCGATGGCGTGTCCCCGGCGCTGACCGGCATGAGTTATCGCGGTGCGCTGGGCACGCGTGAATTCTGGTTGCTGGCCGGCATCGCCATGCTGACCTTTTATTCGATCCTGTCGCTGCTGACCCATCTATTCCTGCACATGCGTGAACAGGGGTTTGAACCGCAGGTGGCGGCGAGCGGTTTAACGGTGTTGTTCCTGCTCGGCATCGTGGGCAAGTTACTGAGTGGCGTGCTGGCCGACGTGCTCGGCCGGCGTGTGGTATTTGTCGGCGCCCTGTCGATCATGTGTTCCGGAGCCTGGCTGTTGATCAGTACCAACGAATTAACTTTCTGGCCCGCTATCGTGTTGCTCGGTTTTGGCTGGGGTGGCCTGTATACCCTGCTGCAGTTGCTGGCCGCAGATACCTTCGGGGTGCGTGACCTGGGCAAGATTCTTGGCACCATTACAGTGCTGGATACTTTTGGTGGCGGCATGGGGCCGTTTATCACCGGTCTCATGTATGACCGCTTCGGTGCCTATACCGTGCCGTTTACCGTGATCGCAGTAATGGTGACCATCGCCTTGCTGCTGTCCTTCCTGTTTCGGCCGCGGGCGCTGGCATAAAACTCGAGACGCCGGCCCGTTACCGTTACTGACAGGGCGGCTTTCCTTTATGCTTCCGGTCGTTGTTTATTAATCAGGCCCAGCCTCGTGACCGAAGCCTTTCGCCCCAGTGAAGCCCTGCGCGACGTCCGTTATGAAATTCGCGGACGCCTGGCTAACCGTGCCAACGAATTGGTGCGGCAGGGCTATGAAATCGTGCAGCTGAATATCGGCAATCCGGGGGCTTTCGGTTTCCGCACACCTGAAACCATGCGCCTGGCAATGATTGAGAACCTCGCCAGCAGCGAAGGCTACTGCCACCAGAAAGGCGTGTTCCCGGCCCGCGAAGCCGTGGTTTTGCAGCAGCAGGAACGCGGTGTGTCCGGCGTCGCGGCCGATCATGTATTCATGGGCAACGGGGTCAGCGAGCTGATTGATCTGACCCTGCGCGGTTTGCTGAACCCCGGCGATGAGGTGCTGATTCCCAGCCCGGACTACCCGCTGTGGACGGCGACCGTGACCCTCAATGAGGGATTGCCGGTGCACTACGCCTGCCGCCCCGAGAATGGATTTCAGCCTGACCTGGAAGCCCTGGCGCGCCAGATCACCCCGCGCACGCGCGGTATCGTGGTGATTAATCCGAATAATCCCACCGGTGCAGTGTATTCGCGGGCCACGCTCGAGGGGCTGGCGCGGCTGGCCGAGGCGCACAAGCTGGTGATCTTCAGCGATGAAATCTACGACCGCATGGTCTACGACCAGGCCGAGTTCACGCCCATGGCAACACTGGTGAAAGACACCCTGTGTCTGACCTTCAGCGGGCTATCCAAGGTGTATCGTGCCTGCGGATATCGCGTTGGCTGGGTGGTTTTTTCCGGCGACCTGGAGCATGCGGACGACTACCTGCAAGCCATGGATCTGCTTGCCTCATTGCGTCTTTGCTCCAATGTCCCTGGCCAGTGGGCTGTGCAGACGGCGCTGGGTGGTTACCAGAGCCTGCAGGAGCTGGTGCGGCCAGGCGGGCGACTGTATGAGTCGCGCCAGGCGGTTCTGGACGGGGTTGCTGCCAGTCCTTATCTGACCCTGGTGCCGCCCTCCGGCGCAATGTACTGCCTTTATCGGCGTTGACCCGGAACAGCTGCCGGATTTCGATGACAACCAGTTTGCCCTTGATCTGCTGGAGCAGGAGCACGTCCTGGTCGCACCCGGCAGCAGCTTTAACAGCGGCTATAACAACTATTTCCGCATCACCACGCTGCCGGACCATGGCATGCTGGCAGACGTATTCACGCGTATACACCGGGTGTTGTCTGCTAATGCGAATTCATAACTAAAGTAAAACCTCATAAAAATAGAATAAATTACTGAATATTAATGAATAATATTCTGGCTGCCCTGGAGCGAGGCGATCCCCTGGTGACGGCCAGCACGCGCCAGGCACGGCATTGGCGCTGGCGCTTCGATCATCGCCAGCGCGATGCCGGTCGCCTCAGCTGGCCAGCACCGCCGATCTTCAGTTTCAACGAATGGCTGGAACGCCAGTGGGAATTGTCATTGCTGGCCGATGGCCAGGCCGGCTCACGCGGCCTGCTGAAGCCGAAACAATCCGAACTGGTCTGGCGCCAGATCCTCCGCGACCAGGGTGCCGGGCTGGCCGGCATGACCACGGCTGCAGGACTACGCACCGTGCGGCGAGCCTGGCAAACAAGCCAGGCCTGGCAGTTGTCACTGGCCGGCATCGCCGCCCAGGCAAGTACCCCGGACTCCACAGCTTTTTCGAACTGGGCGCGCAGCTATCAGGCGCTGTTGGCTGAGCGCCACTGGACCGATCTGGCGCTCCTGCCGGTGCAGCTCTGCAACGACCTGGAGCAGGCTGCTATCAGACCGCCTGATCGGCTGGCCTGGCTGGGCTTTGCAGAGCCGGACCCGGTGCAACGGCGACTGGACCAGGCACTGCAGCAAGCAGGTTGCCAGACACGGGTTTTGCGGCCTGCTGCGAGCCATACAGAAACCAGGGCCTGCGCCTTCGCGCGCGCAGCGGACGAGCGTTCTGCCGCCCTGGACGGGCTGCTTGACTGGTACCGACAGTCGGACCATTCGGTGTTGGCGCTGGTGCTGCCCGACAACAGCAGGCAAGCGAGTGTTGCCCTGCAACAAAGCCTGCTCGACCGACTGTCGCCCGCCTGGCGGCATAGCGAAGCCAGTGAGCTGCCCGTGACCCTGTCGCGGGGTCGATCGCTGCACAGCACCGGCCTGGTGCACGCGGCCTTAACCGCCCTGAGCCTGGCGGAAGGCCGGCTCGACTATCGTGATTTCAGCCTGTTGCTGCGTTCTCCGTACCTGGGCGATGCGCACCAGGAAGCCTTGCCGCGCGCACAACTCGAGCGGCGGCTGCGTGAGGAGTGTCAGCGCGATCTGTCGCTGGCCGAGTTGCTGGGCCTGGCGGATTTCCCGGCCCCGCAGTTGCAACAGCGACTGGAAAACGCGCGCCAGCTGATGCGCGATGGCGGAACTCGGCGCGAACCCGACGCCTGGGTGGGCTGGTTCGAAGCGCTGCTGGACGCGCTGGGCTGGCCCGGGCGAGAGCAGCTACAGCTGGATGAGCAGGCGGCACTGGATAGCTGGCGAAGCTGCCTGGAGCAATTCGGCGCCACCAGCCCGGTGACCGGCAAGCTCAATCTTGGCGGCGCGCTGGCGCTGCTGCGGCAGATGGCCGACGAGCAGGAGTTTCAACCCGGCGCCAGCGCGGGTGGCATCCAGATACTGGCGCCACAGGAGGCCCTGGGGCAGTGTTTCGAGGGAATCTGGATTGCCGGGCTGCATAGCGAAGCCTGGCCGCCGCCGGCGCTGCCGGACGCGCTGCTACCGCTGTCTCTGCAACGTCAGGCGGGGATTCCTGCTTGTTCACCCCGCGCTCATGTCGCCTGGTCAGAACAAATCCTGCAGGCCTTGACCGGCAGTGCCCCGGCCGTCGTATTGAGCTATGCGCGCGCTGACAATGATCGGCTATGTGCGCCGAGTCCGGCCTTTAAAGCGCTGCCTGCACTGGCGGTGGAAGAGGGTGGGTCCGGCTCAGACGCAGCCGAGGCTGAACTGATCCAATGGCAGGCAGAGATGGAGAGCTTGCCGGCGGACCCGGCACCGCCACTGCGCGACAGCGAACGGGTGCGCGGCGGCAGCCGCTTGTTACAGCTGCAGGCAACCTGTCCTGCGCGGGCATTTTTTGAACTGCGCCTGGGTGCCGAGCCGCTCGAAATACCGCCCTTCGGCCTGGATGCGGCCGTGCGCGGCAAGTTGTTGCATCAGGCTGCGCAGACGCTTTACAGCGGTATACAGGCGGAGAGCCTGTCACCGGACAGCGCGACGGCGCGAGGCCTGGTGCCGGCAGCTGTGCAGGGCGCGCTGGCGGCCTGGCTGAATGCGCGACATCCACTGCTGCGGGTACTTGCCGATCTGGAGCAGCAGCGGCTGAGCGGCCAATTGCGGGCGCTGCTGGCCTTCGATGCGCTGCGCCCGGGTTTCCAGGTTCTCGGCATGGAGCAGGCCGGCCAGGCGCGGATCGGCCCGCTGGAACTTTCCTTGCGACTGGATCGTCTCGATCAGCTGGATGGGCAGGCTCAGATGGTGATCGATTACAAAACCGGCCGACGCTTTACGCTGGCCGCCTGGCAGGGCGAGCGTCCGTCAGAGCCGCAGCTGCCGCTATATGCCATCGCCAACGCCGTCGATGCCATCGCCATTGTAAAAATCAACGCCGACGGGGTGAGCCTGCAGGGCGTCGGCGCGGCAGATTTCGGGGTGCCAGGTTTGAAAGCCGTTGAGAAATTTGCCGGCGGCGAATTTGAATCCTGGCAATCCCTGCTGTAGTGCCTGGGAGGTTGCCCTAAGTGCACTGGCCAGCGAATTTGCCGCTGGCTTTGCGGCTATTGATGCGGACCATCCGGAGCAGGCCCAGGGGCAGTTCGCACCCCTGACGCGCGTCTATTCTGCCCTGCCTGAGCAGACCCCGTGAGCGCGCCGGCCGATGCCGCGGTGCGCGCCGAGGCGCTCGATCCGGCTCGCTCGTTCCTGGTGCAGGCGCCGGCCGGCTCGGGCAAGACCGAGTTGCTGATCCAGCGCTACCTGCGCCTGCTGAGCCTCTCCAGGGCACCGGAAGAGGTGCTGGCTATTACCTTTACCCGCAAGGCCGCTGCCGAAATGCGCAGCCGTGTACTTGAGGCATTACTGGCTGCCGCGGCAGGGCAAGCGCCTGAAGCCGAACATTTGCGTCGTGGCTATGAATTGGCCGAGGCCGTGCTTCGCCAGGACACCGCGCAGGAGTGGGGCTTGTTGCAGCAACCGGCGCGGCTGCGCATCGGCACCATCGATGCAATTAACGCGTCCCTGGCAGCACGTACGCCGTTTAGCAGTGGCAGTTCCGCCTTGCGCGAAGTCAGTGAAGATGCGCGGCCCTTATACGAGGAAGCGGCGCGCGACACGGTAGCGCTGGTGGCCGAAGAAGGCCCGCTGGGCATTGCTACGACGCGTCTGCTCGAACATTTCGACAATCGTGCGGAAAGTCTGATGGGCTTGCTGGCGGCGATGCTGGCGCGTCGCGATCAGTGGTTACGACATACGGGTGCCGGCCTTGCTGGCGATATGCCGGGCTTACGTGAGGCGCTGGAACAATCTCTCGCCAGCCTGGTCAACCAGGAACTGAGCGTTGTCGATGGTCTGCTGTCGGCCGATCTGCGCAGCCGACTATTGCCCTTGTTACAGCATGCCGGGGAGTCGCTGCAGTCCGCGATCCGCTGCCCGAAGTCACCGCCTGGGTGCAGCAGCCGTACTTTCCCCGGCCTCGGCCGACTCACTGACCTATTGGCGTGGACTGGCCCAGACCCTGTTAACTGATCGCGGTGAATGGCGAAAGACCGTCAACAAGAACCAGGGTTTTGGTACCGAGCAACGGGACCTCAAGAATAGTTGCCTGGAGCTGTTGAAAGAGCTGGCCGATGACACACAACTCTGTGCAGCGCTGGCCGGGGTAAAGAAGTTACCGCAGCCGCAGTACAGTGATGCGCAATGGTCGGTGTTGCAGGCTTTGCTGACTGTGTTGCCCGTGTCCGCCGCACTGTTGCAGCAGGTATTCGAGCGTCGCGCCAGCGTTGACTTTAACCAGGTGGCCGGCGATGCCCTGAGCGCGCTGGGTCGGGCTGATGCGCCGAGTGAACTGAGCCTGGTACTGGATTATCGCTTGCAGCATATCCTGATGGATGAGTTTCAGGACACTTCGCGCAGCCAATACGAGTTGCTGCGTCAACTGACAGCCGGGTGGCAGGCCGGTGATGCGCGCAGCCTGTTCCTGGTCGGCGATCCGATGCAGTCAATTTATCGATTTCGCGAAGCGGACGTGGCGGTGTTCCTCGGCATACAACAGCAGGGCCTGGGTGACCTCCCGATTGAATTCCTGCAACTGGAAAGCAATTTCCGCGCCGATCCGCAGCTGGTGGACTGGGTGAATCGCTGTTTCGCCGAGATACTGCCGGCGCAAGCTAATGCCGCGCTGGCCGCCGTGCCTTTCTGGCCCAGCCGCGCCGAACGTCATGCCTGCGAGGAGGCCGGCCTGTCCTGGGTGGCAACGGCAGCCGGTGATCGTGCCGCCGAGGCGGCAGAACTGGTAAGCCTGGTCGCGGATTGCACGCGTCGCTATCCGCAGGACAGCATCGGGATCCTGGTGCGCAGCCGCGCCCACGCGCGCTTGCTGGCACCGCGATTGCGCGCTGCGGGCGTTGAATTTGCAGCGCCCGATCTTGAAGTTATGACCGAGGAGCCAGCGGTTCAGGACCTGTTGGCGCTTACGCGGGCGCTGCTGCATCCGGCCGATCGCATTGCCTGGCTGGCGATTCTGCGGGCGCCGTGGTGCGGCCTGACGCTGGCCGATTTACACAGCCTGGCGACGGTAGACCTGAAGGCCGGTATTTGGGATTTGCTGGAGTCAGATGCACAGCTCGACGCGCTCAGCCGTGATGGCGCCGCTCGGGCTCGCGGCTTGCGTGAGTCCCTGCGCCCCTGGCTCGCTCGTCGCGGCGCCTGCAGTCTGCGCGAGCTGGTGGAAGGCTGCTGGCTTTGGCTGGGTGGGCCGGCGACCCTCGAGGATGCTGCCTGTCTGGATGTTACCCAGGCCTATTTCGAGTTCCTGGCCAGTCACGAGCAGGGCAGTGACTGGCCCGACCTCGCGCGGTTGCACGAGCAACTAGGTGAGCAGGCAGTGGCGCGTGGCAGCGCCGATGCGCGCGTACATGTACTGACCATGCACAAGGCCAAGGGACTGGAGTTCGACAGCGTGTTTCTGCCCGGGCTGGCTTACGGCACGCGCAAGGACACACGACCGCCGTTGCTCTGGCGCGAACTCGCCGACGTGGACGCGCCGCTGGTGCTGGCACCCATCAACGCTACCGGCGATCAACCTGATGACATATACGAGTTGCTGTGGCGCCAGGAACAGCAGCGAGCGCGCTATGAACGTGACCGCTTGCTGTACGTGGCAGTGACCCGCGCGCGCCGCCGACTCTGGTTGTTCGCCGCACGACCCGCGAACAACGACAGCGATTGGCAGCCGCGCCCGGATACCTTGCTGGCGCCGCTGTGGCCGGTTTGCCGCGACGAGATACCGTTACCGAGCGCCGCCAGCGTTGCGACCGGGCCAGCCGCTGCGCCGCGTTGGACCAGTCCCGTGTTGCGCCGGCTGGTGGGAGGCTGGAAGCTGCCGGACAGTGTCCGCGCACAGCCGCCGCGCTGGCCAACAGCGCCGGAAGATGCCGATGCGCTGGAATTCGACTGGGCGCAACGCTGGACCCGGCAAGTCGGTGTTGTCGTGCATCGCTGGCTGGAAGATATCGTTACCCAGGGTGGTCTGCAGCCGGAACGGCATGACTTTGCCCATCAGCGAGCTGCCATTGCCCGGCAGCTGCAGCACCTCGGTGTCGGCAGTGCGCAACTCGAGCGTGCAACGCGACGGGTGATCCAGTCGCTGCAGGCCTGTGTTGATGATCCGCAGGGTCGCTGGGTTCTGTCCGCTGAACATCAGGAACAGTCTGCTGAGCTGGCCGTCGCCAGCGTCGAAACATCCGGCTTTAAAACGCTGCGCGTGGATCGCAGCTTTGTCACTGCCGATGGCGAGCGCTGGATAATCGACTACAAGACCGGCCGCCACGAGGGCCAGGATATTGAGGTTTTTCTTGCCTCTGAAAGTGATCGTTATCGCGCGCAGTTGCGCGAATACCGGAATGCACTTGCGAGGATGGATTCGCGGCCGATTCGAACTGCCTTGTACTTTCCGCTGTTACAGCGTCTGCACGAAGTCGATGTTGATGGGGCGGATACCGACGACTCAGAATGACCCGCCGAGCGCAAATTCCCTTCGACCCTGCGCGTCTTCAGGACCCAGCAACACCAGGCCTTGAGTCAACGAGTCTGGCGCCTCTGCACGCGGCTTAAGCAAACCCGCCACGTTGTAGTTATTTGGTGGCAGGAGTTCGATGCTGCCACTGAGTTCCAGTGCGCCACCCAGATCACTCAACTCGCCAACCAGGCTGTCGCCGGGTGTCAATTGCGGGTTGTCGAAGCTGGCCAGAAAACTACCCTCGGCGCCGGGTTCTGCGCGCACACCCGGCAGGCTCAGGGGCACATTGCCGACCCGCACTTCGCCAATGGCGACCGTCGGCCAGGCATCCTCCAGCACCAGCTGTGCGATCTTGGCGCTGGCTTCGCCACCATCCACCGGTAATCCGAACATTTGTCCCAGGGACTTGAGCGGACTGGCGGCTTGCGCATCGCTCAGGCTAATCCGGCCACCCAGGCCGACTTCAGCGCGACCGCGCAAAAAGCCGCCCGGCAGGTCCACGTCAACATCGGCGGTCAGGCGACCGAGCAGCAACCTCAGCGGTTTAAGATTCCAGCGCGTGCGCCCCAGCGAGATGCCCGCTACGTTCAGACTGGAAAACTCGCCGCGCCACAGAGTTCCCGTGGCGCTGCCAGCACGCAGTCCGGCCGTGCCCAGCAGGTCGGCGGCCAGGCGCGCCGGTACATTGCCGATCAGAAACAAGAGGAAGCCGGCAACGCCGGCGGCGAGCAACAGCTTGCGACCGGACATGGCTAGCCCGCTTTCCGGCTCAGAATCAGATTGCAATTGACCCGACCAGTCTCGTTGCTGGCATCTATATTTGCCGACTGTACGCTGATAGCGTCGCTGTTCTGCAAGTCCGCCAGCCACTGCATCAGTTCATCAAAGGGTGCGCGTTCGAAGCGCAGGCGAATGCTGTCGTCGCCATCGGGCTGATTGCGTTTCAGGTAGGCGGTGAGGCCGCGACTCCGGGTGCTGCGATCCACCAGCAGGACCAGGGACTGATTACCGCCGCTGGCGCCACCGGCGCCGCGTTGTGGACCGAGACGCAGTGCCACCTGCTCCAGTTCCGCGAGCAGAGATTCCTGGTCGCTGACCCGCTGCGCGTTGCGGTCAGCCTGGCTTAACAAGGGGCGCAGGCCGAACAACACCAGGATCGCGAAGACCAGTAAGGCGCTGGCCAAGTACACCATCCATCGCTCGCGCGCTTCCAGTTGCTCCAGCCAATTGCTTATAGCATTCATGCTCAGGCGCCCGCGGTACTGATACGCAGACGACCCATCACGCCGTCGTCTTCCGCGTTGGCCGATTGTATTTCCGCGCTGAGTCCGCCAACCGCGGCGATGTCACGTTGAATCCGATCCAGTACTTCAACGTTGGGGGCGCGCAGTCGCAGTTCCAGGGTGCCGCTGCGGTAATCGATACCTTCCAGGCGGGTGCCGCCAGAGTCCTTCACGGCGCGCGCCACCTGCTGCAAGACATCCAGAAACTCGGCGCCATTGCCGGCTGCATCGCTCTGACCCAGGCTGCGCAGGCGACTTTGCAGCTGCGCACGCGGATCGCGAAT
Source organism: uncultured Gammaproteobacteria bacterium (assembly GCA_963807995.1). Classification (GTDB taxonomy): domain Bacteria; phylum Pseudomonadota; class Gammaproteobacteria; order Steroidobacterales; genus J054. The sequence continues at coordinate 92,783 of CAWEDX010000006.1, read as the reverse complement.
CTGGCCGACGTCCGGGAAGGTATAACGAAAAGCCTGTTCTACCGATTGCTGCAGGGCGTCTGCGCGGCGCGCCAGGCGCCAGTTTTCTGCCGCCAGGCTGGCCACAGACACCACCAGTACCGCAGCCAGCAGTGCGGCTGCCAGGCGCCAGGCCGGCCAGTAGCGAGTCAGGTTGGAGCGCTTGGCGTAATTGCCCTGTAACAGGTTGATGCCGGGCGCCACGGCCAGGTTAGCGGCCAGTCGTGGCAGCGCAGACTCGCCCAGTGCGCGGATTTCTACGCCCTGGAGGCGCGGCTGCAGTCCGTCCAGTACCTGAGTAACATCTGAAGAGAATTCAGTACCCGCTTGATAAACAAGTAAATGTGGCTGGGTACCGTTTTCGCCATCGGCGCTCCGCGCCAGCCAAAGTTCGAGCAAGGTCTCCAGCCCGTCTAGATCGGTGCTGGCCAGGCTGCCATCGGGTTCGCGCAGACTTGCCGTGTCATTCTCAATCAGCAGCACCGCTGTGCCGGGGATTTGGTCGAGTCCCTCGGCCTCTGAGTAGGCGGCATTTGCGGCCATCCCGGCGCCGCTGAGGCGCTCCCGCCAGTCTTCTACCATTTGCCGATTAATCACGGCGACGGCCAAGGCGTCGTCGGCGTCGCGCTGGCCCGCAGCAAAATGCAGGCTGTCGACGTCTTCGGCCAGCTGCTCCTCCATGGCAAAGGGCAGGGCCTGCTGAATCTTTTGCTTACCGCGCACCGGAACACTGGCGCGGGTCAGTAAAACCTCCAGGGCCGGCGCCAGCAGCACCACGCGCCGATTATTGGCGCGCAGGGCCAAATCCGGCAATGCTGCCTGGCCGCCCGGTTCGAGCAGCGCGCCCTGATCGTCCACCACAACCCATTCAGCCCTTTCGGCATCGGTTGCAAGCATCCGGATTACGAGCAGTTCAGCCATTTCACTCCGTGTCGAAGGACCGATATCGGGCCGTGACCACGCCCTGTGCATTACGTTCCAGAAGACTGTACATAGCGAGCCGGGTAGTGCCAATAGACACGATCACGCTGAGGCGGAAATAACTGCTGGTAATCCCCAGGTAGGGGCGTACCTGTTCATCCAGCACGTCTTTAGCGCCTTCCATGAATTCGTCCAGATTGTCATAGGGGGCTGATTGCTGCTGGGCAATCCAATCCGCGGTCTGGATTTCGGTCACTTCATCGGACAGGCTGCGCAAGACAGCTTCCGGCGCGGTGTTGAGATTGATACTGCGCGCGCCGGAAGCCACTGGCGGAAGAGCCGCCACTGCGCTGGCCAGCGCCTGGTAGCCGGCCGGTGTGACGCCGTTAACCGCCTGTAGCTCGCTGATACTGGTGAACCAGAAATTGCTGGTGCGATAGGGTGGATCCAGCGCCGTATAGAAGCTGTCCTCCGCGCCCCCCAATTCCGGCAATTGATCGGGATCCAGCCAGTCGAGGACGGACTCGACCACGGTATCCACATCGACCTGCTCCTCGCGCGGAAGATTCTGGGTCGTGATGCTGACCAGGCGACGAAACTGATCAGTAACCCTGGGATTGCGACGGCCATTCAGGTCAATGAGATTGTTCAGGTTAAAGCGCCCCTGCAGGTCTTCCAGCTTGCCGCTGACGGTGCCGCCTTCAAAGGGAAAATCGTATTGCTCGGCCCAGACTTCCGTCAGGCTGTCGATCTGCGGGTCATCCTCGTAGTCGGCTTCGAGTAATTGTTCGGCCAGCAATTCCATCCCCAGGGCGACCTGCATAGCCTGTTCCCGTGTCAGTAGACTTTCCGTGCGGCGCAGATCGAGGTTCAGATCCCAGACCAGTTCAACGGCCAGGATCGTGGCAATGGTGACGACCAGCATGGCCGTCAGCGCAGCGATGCCGCGTTGCTTTGCGGGATTGCCGGGTGAGCGGATCATGGCGTCAGCTCGATCAGGCGTTGAATCTCGCCCCAGCCGTCCAGTTCCAGTTCCAGTCTCACCGCGCGGGGGCGCGGCGCCACGGGCGCATCGATGGCGCTCAGCGGCGGCCACTGGGGTTGCCATTCATCTTGATCGTCCAGGAAGAACAGGCGCAGATCGATCACGTCTTCCAGCAGCGTAACGGCGCGCGGTTCCATGCCAAGGGGATGATCCAGCACCGGCCAGTATTCGCGAATCAGCGCGCCTTCTTCGAGTCGATATTGCACCCGTTGCAGCGTGCCGCGCGCGAAACCCGCCGGGTTGCGCCAGCCGCCACGCGTCAGGCGCACCAGGTAGTCGAGACGACCGTCGGCCAGCAGCGGCGCCTCGCTGCCCTGACCCAGTTCATCGCGCACATAGCGCGGCTGCAGCTGGGTGAAGTCCCAGACCAGGTCGCGGACCGCGCGCTGCAACTGGTTAAGCGCCTGCATATCTTCGCGCGCCAGCTCCTGTTGTCTGACCACCGCGTTTAGACCGCCCAGTGCCATCACGCTGATCACGGCAAAAATGGTCATCGCGACCAACAGCTCAATCAGGGTAAATCCGCGCGCCTTCATTGCAGTTCGCCGTCGCTGATATCGGCGTTGGGATCCAGTGGTGCGAAGCTTGCGCTGCTGGCAACGGGCGGCGCGTCGACCTTGCGCAGAAATCCAGAGACTTCGACGATTTGCCGATCAGGGTTGTCGGCGAAGGCCACGGTGACATCGATGCGGCGAAAATCGTCGACACCGACGGCGGTGGTCTTGACCCGATAGGCCCAGCCGACGCCAGCCATTTCAATTTCATCGGAGCGTTCACCGACCTCGGGAAATTCGCCGGCCAGGCGGAGTTCGGTGATGCGATCCAGGCCGATCCAGTAGGCCAGGGTTTTGTCGCGCATTATCGCCGTGGCCGTCAGTGACTGGCTGACCTGGCCGAATACCGCGATCATGCCAAGCGCAACGATGACCAGGGCCACCAGCACTTCGAGGAGCGTAAAGCCGCGGCTAGTAACTCTCACGAGTCACTTCCATACTGGTGTCTGCCGCAGCGCTGATCACCAGCACCTGGTTCTGAAACTCGCGTCGCAGGCGAACCTCGAATTCCGGGCTTAGATCGCCGCTGGAAAAAATATATATCTGCGGCCGAAAGGCGTTCTCGTCTGCGCGGCCATCTTCGGCTTCATCTTCGTCCTCCTCGTCGAGGTCGAATTGATCATTGAATTCTTCGCCACTGAGCAAGCGCAGCTCACGGCCTTCGATTTCTATCGTCACTTCTATGCTTGCGTCAAAGCGGCGAGCTTTAAAAACCGGATCCGCAGCCAGACGCACCCAGCGGTTTTCGTCCGGGTCCAGTAGTGCGAATTCGTAGCCATCTTCGAGAAAGGTCAGGCCGAGTTCATGGCCCTGCAGCAGGGCATCTTCGCTGGCCATGCCGATCAGTGCACGCAGCCGATCGGCTTCGCGTTCCAGGTCACGGTCGCTGCCGGTAACGCCGATAGACAGCGTAAGCATGGTCACCAGGATGCCGATGATCACGACCACCACCAGCAACTCGATCAGAGAGAAGCCGCGGAAATGTCGGGCTGATTTCAAACCAAGGGCCCGTTAGCGTCGGTTGAGCCGACCGAGCGGATATTTAATCCAGATCCCAGTTGCCGAGATCGGCATCCAGGCCATCGCCGCCTTGCTGGCCATCGCGGCCCAGCGAGTAAATATCGAATTCGCCGTTGTTGCCCGGATACAGGTAGACATAGGGTCGGTTCCACGGATCCTGCGGCAAACGGTCCAGATAACCACCTTCAGGCCAGCGCGCGCCTGGATCGGCGGGCGGGGTCACGAGGGCATCCAGGCCCGCATCGGTGTCCGGGTAGCGGAAATTGTCCAGGCGGTAGAGCTTGAGTGCGCTTTCCACCGCACGAATATCCTGGCGAACCTTGGTGACCTGGGCTTCGTCGATACGACTGATCACGTTGGGTGCTATCAGCGCCGCGAGGATGCCGAGAATCACCACCACGACCATGATTTCGATCAGTGTGAAACCAGCGTTTTGAACCGCGCCAATTGCGCGCTTGCTTCGTGCCATGAAAACCACCCATGTTTCTGCGAAGATGCTCTGCGGCAATCCATGCCAGAGCTGCACGTGCCGGACAGCCAATGAGGCCCGTTCGGGCCAGCCACAACCGGCCGAATTGTAGCAAAGTGATCAATAACGAAAAGCCAAGCTCTGTCACAGGAATTCCATCGCTGGGCCAGTTATGGCCGGTTCTGGCCTTAACCCTCGTGTTGACCCTGGTGCAGCTTCTGCCGGCTGACTGGCAGGCCGCCTGGCGCTATGACCGGGAATCCGTGGCACAGGGCGACTACTGGCGGTGGCTGAGCGCCAACCTGGTACACCTCGGCTGGGGGCATTTTCTGCTCAATGTTGCCGGATTGTGGTTTGTGGGCTGGCTATATGCCGGCGATCGCAGCGCCGCGCGCTGGCTGATCGGGCTATTGCTCAGCGGCGGAATGGCCAGTCTTGGGGTGCATTTTTTCACGCCGGAAATCCACTGGATGGTGGGCCTGTCTGGAGCGCTGCACGGCCTGTTTGTGCTGGGCGCCTGTGGCCTGATCCTGTCCGGCGAGCGGCTGGGCTGGGGCTTGCTGGCGGGGGTGCTGGCCAAGTTGGCCTACGAGCAAGTGGGCGGTGAATTGCCCATGACCAGCGCCATGGTGGGTGGCTCCGTAGTCACCGATGCGCATCTTTGGGGTGCTGTGGGCGGCTTTCTGGCGGCGCTGCTCGAGTTGCCCGGCTGGCGCCGGCGCGGTGCATCGCTATAATGCGCGCGGGTTGGGCGTCATGTGGCGCCATTACGGGTTGGGTAAACAGCTTTGAATGAGCTAGGCGAGTGGTTTTCCCTGCAAGGGGAGGTCGCGCTGGTAACCGGTGCGTCACGCGGTATCGGCGCGGCGATTGCCGATGCGCTGGGCGCGGCGGGCGCGACCGTGATTGGGACTGCCACCAGCGAGGCTGGCGCTGCGGCGATTAGTGAACGTTTCGCCGCTGCCGGTATCCCGGGGCGGGGGCTGGTGCTGGATGTGGCCAACGCGGCCGCAATCAATGCTGCGCAGAAGGCCATAGCGGCCCAGGAAGGCGCCGTTACGCTGTTGATTAATAATGCCGGCATCACGCGCGACAACCTGTTGATGCGGATGAAAGATGAAGAATGGGAAGACATTCTGAAGACCAATTTGTCGGCGTCTTTCTATACCTGCCGCAGCTTTATGCGCGGCATGCTGAAGGCCCGACGCGGCCGGATCGTCAATATAGTTTCTGTGGTTGGTGCCATGGGCAACGCCGGGCAAGCCAACTACGCCGCCGCAAAGGCCGGCCTGGTGGGCTTTAGCAAATCGCTGGCTCGCGAGCTGGGTGGGCGTAATATCACCGTCAATACCGTGGCCCCGGGGTTTATCCAGACGGCCATGACCGAAGCGCTGGGAGAAGAGCAACGGGCTGAGCTGACCCGGCAGATTCCCCTGCAGCGCCTGGGTAGCGTTAATGACGTGGCGGCCGCAGTCTTGTTTCTGTGTGCCCCCTCTGGCGCCTACATCACAGGCGAGACGATCCATGTTAACGGCGGGATGCTAATGGTCTAGCAGACTTTATTTTCGCGCAACGGGGCCTGTCAGAGCGAGTAGATTGCCCCGTGGCTTTACCTTAAAATAGCGATCCCCGGTCAGGCCTGTGCGAAATCAGGTACAGCCGGAAATGCATTTCGAGAGGAAAAATCGAGCATGAGCAGTATTGAGGAACAGGTAAAAAGCATCGTGGCTGAACAGCTCGGTGTGAAAGGAGACGAGGTCATTAACGCAGCCTCGTTTGTCGATGACCTGGGAGCAGATTCTCTGGACACCGTTGAACTGGTCATGGCGCTCGAAGAAGAGTTCGAGACCGAGATTCCTGACGAAGACGCTGAGAAGATCACCACCGTCCAGCAGGCCATCGACTACATCAACGCCCGCAAGGCGTCCTGATTATTTTTTCCCGCAAGGCGGTCTGCGATGACCGCCCAGCAAAACCGAGTAGCTGAAATGTCCCGGCGGCGTGTTGTCGTAACCGGTATGGGAATTATTTCCTGTGTCGGTAATGAACTGGAAACTGCGTGGCAGAACGTGGTTGCCGGGCGTAGTGGTATCGGGCCGATCACTGAATTCGACTGCAGTAAGTTCAGTACGCGTTTCGGCGGGTCTTTGAAGGGTTATGACCCCAGCGACTACATAGCGCCGAAAGAACAGCGCAAGATCGATACCTTTATTCAATATGGTATTTCTGCCGCGCATGATGCTGTCCGGCATGCCCGCCTCGACACCGAGGCTTACCCGGCGGAACGTATCGGTGTTGCCATTGGTTCGGGCATCGGCGGTATCGGCACCATTGAAGCGAACTACGAGAAGTATTCGGCAGATTATGCGCCGCGCAAGATCTCGCCGTTTTTCGTGCCGGCCAGCATCATCAATATGATCTCCGGTCACGTCTCCATTCGCGAAGGTTTCCAGGGGCCGAACATCGCCCTGGTGACTGCCTGCACGACAGCCACGCACTCTATTGGTATCGGCGCGCGCACCATCGCCTACGGCGACGCTGAAGCGATGGTGGTCGGTGGGGCCGAAGCACCCATGACCCCACTGGGTCTGGGCGGATTCTGCGCCGCACGCGCACTGTCTACACGCAATGATGATCCCCAGGCCGCCAGTCGACCCTGGGACAAAGACCGCGACGGTTTCGTGCTCAGCGCAGGCGCCGCTTGCCTGGTTCTGGAAGAGCTTGAAGCAGCGCGTGCGCGTGGCGCGGAAATTTATGCTGAAGTCGTTGGTTTCGGCATGAGCGGCGATGCGCATCACATTACGGCGCCGCCGGAAAACGGTGAGGGTGCGGCACTGTGCATGGCTTCGGCGATTCGCGATGCCGGATTGTCACCGTCCGATATCAGTTACGTGAATGCCCACGGCACCTCGACACCGCTGGGAGATATGGCGGAAACACGCGCAATACGTTCTGTATTCGGTGCACATGCCGACAGCCTGGCGGTCAGTTCCACCAAGTCCACCACCGGGCACTTGCTTGCTGCCGCGGGCGGGGTAGAGGCGGTGTTCAGTGTATTGGCCATCCGCGACCAGGTTGCGCCGCCAACCATTAATCTGGACAACCCGGATCCCGAGTGTGATCTGGACTATGTGCCTGGACAGGCGCGCAAGATGCCAATCAAGGCCGTCTTAACTAATTCATTCGGATTTGGCGGCACTAACGGCAGCCTGATTTTCTCTCAGGTCTGACCACCGCAGTCAGCTGAATATGGCCAAGGCGGATTCCGCGGCCCCGGCCCAGTTCCTTGAACTGGACTATCATTTTGACCCCTTGCAATTACATGCGGCGCGCCCTGATCGATATCCCTTTTTGCTGGAAAGCACCGCCAGCGGCACTGAGCAGGGTCGTTTCGATTTGTTGCTGGCGTTTCCCGGCGAGCGTCTGAGCCTGCATCCGGACGGCCAGCTAAGCGGGCCGCATGCTGACCAAGACGGCTTTCTTGCCGCGCTGGATAGCTGGTGGCGGCGTGAGCCGTCAGCCACGCCGATACCGGGACTGGTATTTAGCGGCGGCTGGTTCCTGCTTCTGGGTTATGAGCTTGCGGCCGAAATTGAGCCCTCTTTACAGCTGCAGCAGCCGGCAACCGGACCCGTGGCAACCGCAGTGCGCGTGCCGGCAGCGGTGCTGCGGGATCATCAGCTGAAACGCGCGTGGCTGGTTAGTGAACCTGACCACGCTGAGCTGTTGCCACTGATGCGCGCTGATGTGGCGGCTGCAACGGCTGCCGGCCTGCATAGCGATAAGGTGCTGCACAGCGCCGTTGATGAGGAACCCGCGCAAAGCTTTCTTGATGCCGTACTGCAGGCCAAAGCGCATATTGCTGCCGGCGATATTTTCCAGGCCAATCTGTCACGCCAATGGCAGGCGGTGCAGGCCAAGGGCGTTCAGGCCTGCGAAATCTATGCACGATTGAGACGCAGTAATCCTGGTCCGTTCGCAGGACTCGCAGTACTCGATGATCTGGCAGTCATTAGTTCCTCGCCGGAACGCCTGGTTGCTGTTCGCGATGGACGGGTTGCCACGCGACCCATCGCGGGCACCCGTCCGCGGCGTGCAGCACGTGGCGACGAGCCGACGCGCGCAGAATTGCTGGGCGACCCCAAGGACCGTGCCGAGCACGTGATGCTTATCGACCTGGAACGCAATGACCTGGGACGTATTTGCAGTGCCGGCAGCATCGTCGTAGATGAATTCATGGTGGTGGAGTCTTACTCGCATGTGCACCATATTGTTTCGAACGTTTCGGGCGCCCTGCGGGCTGGCGTTACGCCGGGCGAGGTGATTCGCGCAACTTTTCCGGGTGGCACCATCACCGGATGTCCGAAAGTGCGCTGCATGCAGCTGATTGCAGAACTGGAAAACCGACCGCGCGGCTTTTATACCGGCGCGATGGGTTATCTTGGGCATGACGGCAGTCTGGACCTGAATATTCTGATCCGCAGCATCGAGGTGCGCGGCAATCAGTTAAGCCTGGCTGCCGGCAGCGGCATTGTCGCGGATTCGGATCCGCGCCTGGAACTGGAGGAGACGCGCGCCAAGGCTAAAGGCATGCTGCTGGCGCTGGCTGAGCAGAACGATCAGAGCACCCTGGCTGATGGCGACTGACTGGTTAATCAACGGACGTCCCGGCGAGCATCTGGCCATCGATGATCGCGGCCTGGCTTATGGCGATGGTCTGTTCGAGACTATTGCGGTGCGCGACGGGCGCCCGCGCTTTTTGGAAAGGCACTTCGCACGGCTGTCGGCCGGCGCCGAGCGCTTGCGACTGCCGGCGCCTGATCAGGCTGAGGTCGAAGCAGAATTGCTCGCTGCCTGCGCCGGTCTGAATTGGGGCACGGCAAAACTGATCCTGACCCGTGGTCGCGGACCGCGTGGTTATCGCCCGCCGCAGGATGTGCAGACGACACGGGCGCTGGGAATCTTCACCGGTAAAAAGCCAGACGCGCTGCTGTATCGCAACGGTGTTCGACTGCGTCTGTGCACCACGTCACTGAGCGAGAACCGCAGCCTTGCAGGTCTTAAAACGCTGAATCGCCTGGACCAGGTATTAGCCCGGGCCGAATGGGACGATGAGCAGATTAGCGAGGGGCTGATGTGCGGCCTCGACGGACGGGTGGTCTGCGGTACGATGAGCAATCTGTTTGTGCTAATTGATGAGTGTCTGCTGACGCCTGCGCTGGACAGCGCCGGTATTGCCGGTGTCATGCGCGAGCTGGTGCTGGAAACGGCAGCCAGCCTGGGAGAGCCGGTCGTCGTACGCGACCTGTCAGTAGAGGATCTGGGTCAGGCCAGTGAATGTTTCGTTACCAATTCACAAATCGGATTGTGGCCGGTGCGTTCCATTGGCGAGCAGGTTTATACCGTGGGGCCGGTCACACGCCGGCTGATGTCGGCGCTGGCAGATCGTGGGGTAAGTGAATGCGCCGTGTAGTGCTGATTTTTTTAGTAGCCTCCTTGCTGCTTGTAGCGGCAGCCGCCTGGGGCCTGAGCCGCTATCTGGACACGCCGCTGGGCCTGGCGGCAGATAATTACCTGCTTGACGTGCCCGAAGGCAGTGCTCTGATCAGCGTGTTGTCCGGTCTCAGCGAGGCGCGCGTCATTGGCTATCCGCAGCTGCTTTCTGGCTATGCGCGCTGGCAAGGCCTTGCCGCCCGTATCCAGGCCGGTGAGTATCAGCTGAATGCTCAACTTACACCCCGCACGCTGCTCGATATGCTGGTGGCAGGTCGGGTGCGCTTGCATGCCTTCACCATTGTAGAAGGTTGGACGGTGTGGGAATTGCTGACCGCCTTGCGCGAGGATGCAACGTTGGTGCAAACCCTTTCAGCGACGAACCCTGAAACACTGGCCGCCGAGCTGGGGCTGGATTACGCGCATGCCGAGGGCCAGTTTCTGCCCGAGACTTACATGCATGCGCGTGGTATGTCTGACCGCGAACTTTTGCTGCGCGCCCATCAACTGCTGCGCGAACGACTGGCTGCCGTCTGGCAGGCACGTGCTGACGGACTGCCGCTGGCCGATGAACAGGCGGTGCTGGTGCTGGCCTCCCTGATCGAACGTGAAACAGCTTTACCTTCAGAGCGGCCGATAATTTCCGGGGTGTTTACCCGGCGACTGCAGTTGGGCATGCGCCTGCAGACCGATCCGGCGGTTATCTATGGGCTACTCCCCGGGTTCAACGGCAATCTTACGCGGCGTGATTTGCGCCGCGACACGCCTTACAACACCTACACGCGCGGCGGCCTGCCGCCAACGCCCATTGCCATGGCCGGTGAAGCATCACTGCGCGCTGCCGTGGCGCCGGCGGCTGGAGATGCCCTGTACTTTGTCGCCACCGGCCTTGCTGATGGCAGCCACGTGTTTACGGCGACGCTGGATGAGCACAATGCTGCCGTCGCACGTTACCTGGCGCGCCTGCGCGGAGGAAACAATGGTGGCTGATTTACCCCGTGGACATTTTATTACCATGGAAGGCATTGAGGGAGTGGGTAAATCCACCAACCTGACCTGGGTGGCCGAGCGGCTGCGTAAGCAGGGGCTGGAAGTGGTCATTACTCGTGAGCCCGGTGGAACCCCGCTGGCCGAGCGTATCCGTGGCCTGCTGTTGGACTCAGCCCGCGGCAGCGTGCCGGAAACCAGCGAGTTGCTATTGATGTTTGCGGCCCGGGCCAGCCATCTGCAGGCTCTGATTGAACCCGCCCTGGCGCGCGGAGCCTGGGTAGTGTGTGATCGATTCACCGATGCGACCTACGCTTATCAAGGCACGGGCCGCGGCCTGAGTGCAGACTGGATAGCCACGCTGGAGCAAATGGTGCAGGGTGATCTGCGTCCCGATTTGACCCTGTTGCTGGATGCGACGCCGGCCCTCACTCGCGAGCGTCGTCATGCACGCGGCGTAACGGACCGATTCGAAGCCGAAGACGAGGCATTTTTCGAGCGTGTCGCCAGCGGTTATCGTCTGCGGGCCGCGGCAGATGCGCAGCGATTTCGCGTGATTGATGCCACGCTGCCTTTAGCGGCGGTACAAGCGGTGTTGGGAAAAGTGCTTGACTCGTATCTCGAAAAGATGTCATAAACGTTTTTTAACTTATTGTATTTATGAACTTTAATTGGCTTAATGATTTGCTTGAGCAACGCTATGCCCAGTTGGAAATGGGGCAATTGCCGCATGCATTACTTATCCAGGGACCCGCAGGCACGGGGCGTCGCTACCTGGCCCTGAGCCTGGCGCTGAGAATTCTTGCCCAGCCGGCACCAGATCCGCGCTCGGCGATGCAGCCGGGTCTGCCGCTGAACGCCGATGAATTACCAGCACATCCTGATTTGATGCTGGTTCAGCCGCCGCCGGACAAGCGCAGTATTCCCATCGATCGAATTCGCGAAATGATCGGCTTTCTCCAGCTGACCGCTCATCAGGGCGGCGCTAAAGTGGCCCTGATTAGCCCGGCTGATTCGCTCAGTCATGCTGCGGCCAACAGTTTGCTAAAAACCCTGGAAGAACCGCCGGCGGGTTGCCATTTGTTGCTGGTTACCGAGAGCCTGACGCGTTTACCGGCCACCCTGATCAGCCGTTGCCAGATTTTGCGGGTGGCTTTGCCCACACGGGCAGAGGCCGAAGCCTGGCAGGGTGAAGCCGGGTCTGCAGCAGACTGGAAAATGGCCCTGGCATTGGCCGGCGGCGCTCCTCTGCTGGCCGCAAGCCTGCAGGCAAAGGATTTTGTGGCGGAGGCAGGGCGCCTGGAAGCAGATCTTGCCGGTCTTGAGCGCGGTCAGGTCAGCGCCTTGCTGATTGCGCGGCGCTGGGCCCGGCTCGACCAGGCTGCCTGCCTCGACTGGTTGTACCGCCGTTCGGCCAATAAGCTGCGCGCAGAGCTGCAAACAAGTGCTAAAACGGCGACTAAGCACTTGCAAAATGACCCCGAAGGTCTAAACATGGAGCCGTTTTTTACATATCTCCGCGAGATCGGCGAGCTGAGACGGCTGCTGGGCTCCGGGCTTAATATTGAGCTGAATCTGGCGCGCCTGCTGGGCCAATGGCAACGCGCGCATGCACAACTCACAGGATAGAGCAGTATGTCCAAGCCAGGCTTGCTGACACTGACAATTAAGGACAAGAGCGCCTTGTATCTGGCGTATATGCCCTATGTTCAAAACGGCGGCCTGTTTATTCCAACCAACAGCAGCTATGGGCTTGGTGATGAAGTATTCATGCTTCTGAACCTGATGGGCGAAGACGAAAAGATTCCCGTGGCCGGCAAGGTTATCTGGCTTACGCCCAAGGGCGCGCAGGGCAAGCGCACAGCGGGCATTGGTGTGCAGTTCAGCGACCAGGACGGCGGAACCACGCAAAAGAAAATTGAGAACTATCTGGCCGGTGCGCTGGGCGGCGATAAACCGACCCATACTATGTAGCCGCGCGGGGTTTTGCTCAGTTCAAGCCCGACATATTCAGCCCACCTTTAAGGACTCGTGTCTTGAAGCCGCGTTCATTCAGAATGAAGGCGCCGGCAGAGCTGCGTCGGCCGGTATCGCAGCACAACACATAGGTCATATTTTCGTCCAGAGTGTTGATCTTCAGCCGAATGAAATACAACGGAATATTGATCGCGTCCGGCTCGTGAAAGGTTTCAAACTCGCTGGGCAGACGAACATCCAGCCAGCAGCCACCCTCACTGACGACCTGTTTGGCGGTTTCATGATCGACCCAGTCGAGCATCGGCTCATTCATCAGGGTATTGAAGTCTGCCTTGCCCAGGCGCATCAGTACGCCGTCAGTAATCATACTGACCGTGGCATTGCGGCGGTTTTCCGAGATCAGCGCTTCTTCGCCAAAGGTGTCGCCAACGTGCAGCTCGGCCAGCTTGATACCTTCATTATTTAGGGGGGTTTCACGCGTGACACTGCAGGTGCCATCAATGATGCAATAGAAGAAGTCGCCTTCGTCGCCCTGTTTAATAATTATGTCGCCGGCTTTGAAAGTCATCCGTTGCATGCGCATGAATATCGCCTGGATATTCTGCGGTGGGATGCGATGAAACGCCTTGGTCTGCAGCAGCGTGGTCATCCAGTCATCGGGATTGGATTGCTGGGCAGACAGGGTTAGTTCGCTGACTTCGTAGTCACCCGTCTGGTCCCAGGTGAGCATTACGTCCAGCAGATCCGTATCCAGCGCCACATATTCGCTTTCTTCCAGCGCGTCTGCCGTATAGCGCCGCGGCAGCATGGGGGCCAGCGGTCCGCGCGCTTGTTCTGTAGCGGCACGAACTTCGCGCGTGCCGCCATCGGCGTCGGTCAGTTCAATCGCGCCGGACAGCAAATAATAAGTTCGTTTTTCACTATCGCCGGACTTGAACAGGTTCTCGCCCGGGCCCAGCTTGCGCACCTCGGTCTTCTTGGCCAGGGCAGCAATATTCTCGCGCTTGAGCCCGTCGAGGGGGCTGAAGCTGCGCAGCTCCTGAATTGTTACATTCCTTGACGGCATAGATTGTTCGCGTTGTCGTTAATACTCTGCCGGCGGCAGGGCGGCGGCCATTGTAACCGCAAGGATTTCAGCTGCGAAAGCAAACTAGTTCGCGTTGTGGGTTTTTATCTTGCCCCAGCCTGTCGAAGGACTGAATCGCTCGCCATGCGCAGCCGCCAATGACTCCAGTCGGCCTACTATGGACTGAATGCCCTGGCTGCGGGCGTAGTTCAGTGGGCCGCCTCTGAAAGGCGCGAAGCCGGTACCGAAAATGGCACCCGCGTCCACCAGGTCGGCATCCTCGACCAGCTCATCCGCCAGGCAATTCGCCGCCTCGTTGAGCAGGGCCAGGATAAGCCGCTCCTGCAGCTCAGCCGGGGTGCTGTCGCGGGCGACCCGCTGCCGCTGGGGTTTGCCGGCTTTATAGCGATAAAAGCCCTCGCCGGTCTTGCGACCTAACCGGCCGGCGGCAACGCGCTCCAGCAGCTCTGGCGCCACGCTGCGACCGAGTATCGGCTCGAGCACGGCAGCCACGTGACTGGCCACATCCAGGCCCACGGAATCAGCCAGTTCTACTGGCCCCATGGGCATGCCGAAGTCCACCGCTGCCTGGTCGATGCTGGCCGGGGCATGGCCCTCGCGCAACAATTCCATGGCTTCGCCCATATAGGGCCCGAGAATCCGGTTAACCAGGAAGCCGGGCAGGCTGCGGCAGGGCAGGGGTAACTTGCCGATCTGGCGGGTAAAGGCCATCGCCGCAGCGGTGCTCGCCGCATCCGTATCCGGCGTGCTGACCACCTCCACCAGCGGCAATTTGGCCACCGGATTGAAAAAATGCAGGCCAACCAGGCGTTCTGGTCGATTCAGGCAAGGTGCCAGCTCCTGCAATGGAATGCTGGAGGTATTGGTGGCCAGCAGCGCCGCGGCCTTCATCTGCGGTTCCAGCTGGCGATAAAGATTCTGCTTGGCCTCACGATCCTCGAATATGGCCTCAATCACCACATCCGCTTGCGCGACGCCGGTGCCGGCGACGTCGGCCTGCAGGCGCTCGCCTGCAGCATCAGCTTCGCCGGGCGCTCGCAGCTTCTTGGCAAACAGTTCGCGCGCGCGCTTGAGCGCCGGCTCGATGTATTTGAGTTCGCGATCCTGAAGGGTAACGGTCAGGCCACGCAGCGCGCACCAGGCAGCAATATCGCCACCCATCACTCCGGCGCCGACGACGTGCACGTGGGCGGCTTCAGCGTCAGCTTTGCCGCCCAGGCGTTTGAGGCGTTCCTGCAGGCCGTAAACGCGCACCAGGTTTCGCGAAGTGTCGCTTTGCACCAGCCGGGCAAACGAGCGCGCCTCGGCCCGGTAAGCGGCACTGCCCTGAGCGCCCTCGGCTTGCCACAAATCCACCATGGCGAAGGGTGCCGGGTACTGATCCCGTCGCGCCCTGGCGGCTACCTGCTTGCGCAGCAGCGAAGCCAGTATGGGTCGAATCAGTCGCAGATTCAGCAGACGATCAATGAGCGGCGGCTGACGGCGCGGTACTGCCGCCTGGGCCATTTCAGCTGCGGCAGTGCGCCAGTTGTCGCTGGTAACCAGCTTGTCGGCCAGGCCGATCTTGCGCGCCTTCTCGGGTGTTACCGGCCGGCCCGTGAGCATCATCGGCAGGGCTTCACGCGCCCCCACCAGCCGAACCAGGCGGACGGTGCCGCCCAGGCCCGGATGCAGGCCAAGGTTGACCTCCGGGAGTCCCAGCGTTGGCTTAAAGCCTTTCAGGACCAGGCGCCAGCTGCAGGCCAGGGCCAGCTCGAGCCCGCCACCCAGGGCGAAGCCGTTAATTACGGCCACGCTAGGGCAGGGCAGGTCCTCGAGGCGCTGGAATAATTCCAGACCATGCTCGGTGCTTGCCAGGGTCTGCTCCTCATCGCCCAGGTCCGGGAATTCGTTAATATCAGCGCCGGCGATAAAGCCTTTTTCCTTGGCTGAATAAATCACCAGGCCCGTGGGTGGCTGCGCGTAGAGTTGGTCCAGCAGCTCACCGAGTTCACCCAGTACCTCGCGGGATAAAACGTTGGTACTGCTCTCGGCCTTGTCCAGGCTTAGCCAGGCCAGCCCCTGCTCGTCGGTTTGCAAATGCCAATGTCGAAACGGCGTTGTCATGATTTTCCTATAACCTCAAAGTCGCAGACCAGCGGCAGATGATCAGACAGTTTCACCGCCGGTATTTCGAAGTTGTGCACCTCGATGCCCTGACTGTACAGGATGAAATCCAGTTCCATTCGGGGTGCGCGGCTCGGGTAAGAGGGCAGTCCCTGCAGATTGGCGCTGCGCAATCCAGCCGCTTCCTTGAACAGGAATATCTCGTTTTCGCCCCAGAACGTATTGAAGTCACCGGCTACGATGACGGGCTTCTCGCACTTTTTGACCAGTTCGTACAAATGGCGCAGCTGAAAATGTCGATGCCGATACTTGAGTGACAGGTGCACCAGGAAAATCGCGATGTCGTCCAGTTCCAGCTCAATGATCAGGCGTTTGATGCCCTGGTCGAAATAGTGAAAACGCTCACCCTCAACTCGCGGTGCCGCCAGGAAGGCATTGCCCTGTTTGCGCAGAATGGGCAAATACTGGTTGACGGATAACTCGCCATACTTGCACTCGTAGGCAGAAAAATGCCCCAGTGCACGCGCGATCTGGTCAGCCTGATTGACCCGGCCGCTGCGCACCGAGCCCATGTCGACTTCGATCAGGCCGACAATGTCAGGATCCTGGGACTTGATGAAGCCGGTGATCTGCTCCAGTACGCCGGGATTGCCGAACAGATACCCGGCGCCCGGCACCGGGACATGCGACGGCACACCGGTGCCTACCGCATAGCGAATGTTGTAAATCAGCAGGCGCATGGGGGCTATTCTAGTGTGCGATGGCAGCCAGCGGTGAACTGCGCCGATGGCTTGCGAACTGGATCGCGTTTTTTGCCCTCCCGCATGGGACTGGGCGGGGGAGTGGGCTAAAATATGCTGGCGCTTTAACGGGGAGTTGGCCGTGTCAGAGAAAGATCCGATCCGCGTCTATGTTGTCCATCTGTTCGAGTCAGATGTCGACTATCTGCGCCTGTTTGAATACCTCGAGAATCGAGACAGCTTCTTCTATATTAATCTCAGCCGTCCCGACAGTATGCCGGAGGGCGGTCTGGAGCCCATGAAGGCAGAGCTGCGCAGCCAGATCGAGAATGCCGAGATCGTGGTTATTCCCATGTCCACCTACGATCGCAACGAAGATCTGGCCAAGTTTCAGCTGGATGTGGCCCAGGCAGCGCATAAGCCGGTGCTGGCACTACAGTCCTTTGGTGGGACCGTGGCGCTGAACAAGCTGATCCTGGATCGGTCCGATGATGTCGTCGAATGGAATGACCGGACCATCACCGATGCGATCAAAAAGCTGGCCCGCAATGAAGACACCTCGCAATGGGAAGTCCTGGAGTTCGATATGGACTAAGCCCGTCAGGCCGCTTCGCTTGTTGCCCGGGGCCCCCTCCAGTAACATTCCGCGCCTGCTGCCGCCTGCGGCACGAAGTGCTGCAACGGCCATAGCTGCCGGGAACTCCATATGACAATTCAGACAGATGCCCTGATCGTGGGCGCCGGCCCTTCCGGGCTGTTTCAGGTTTTCGAACTGGGCCTGCTGGGTCTTAAAGCTGACATTATCGATCAGCCTGGCGCATCCGGGTGGCCAGTGCACCGAGCTGTATCCGGACAAACCCATTTACGACATTCCCGCTGTGCCTGTATGCACGGGGCAGGAACTGGTCGACAAGCTGATGGAGCAAATTGCTCCATTCGAGCCACGCTTTCACCTCGGTGAGCAGGTCACGGAGGTTGTGCCCCAGGACGGCGGCTTCCGTGTAACCACCAGCGCCGGTACCGAGTTTGTGGCGAAGACGGTATTCATCGCCGGTGGCGTTGGTTCCTTCACGCCGCGCAAATTGCGCGCGCCCGAGGCCGAGGGACTGGAAGATACCCAGGTGCATTACCGGGTACGCAATCCTGCGCAATTCAAGGATCAGCACCTGGTGGTGTTTGGCGGCGGTGATTCGGCGCTGGACTGGGCCGTGGAACTGGCGCCGGCTGCTGCCAGCCTTACGCTGGTACATCGCCGCGATGAATTCCGCGGTGCCGCCGCTACGGCCGCCGCGCTGCAGGCGCGAGTTGATGCCGGACAGGCGAAGATTATTTTGAACGCGAGTCCGGCAGGGCTGGAAATGAGCGACGGTCGGCTAAGCGGCGTGCAAATAAAATTCAAAGACCGCAGTACCGAGGTGCTGCCCGCTGATCATGCGCTGGTTTTTTTCGGCCTGTCACCCAAACTGGGGCCGATTGCCGAATGGGGCCTGGAAATTACCCGCAAGACCATAGCCGTTGGCACTGAAACGTTCGAGACCAGTATTCCCGGTATTTTCGCCATCGGCGATATCGCCGATTATCCGGGTAAGAAGAAACTGATTCTGAGCGGTTTTCATGAGGCTGCACTGGCTGCTTTTGCGGCCAAGGCCATCGTTGAACCCGGCAAGAAGATTCCGCTGCAGTACACCACCACCAGTCCGATCATGCATGAGCGACTGGGCGTGGAGGATGACATCGCTGAGCAGGCCGGCTAGCCCGCACGCGGCCGGATGAACACCCAGGCCGCGCAACGACCACGCATCATTGCCCATCGTGGCGCCAGTGCCTATTTGCCCGAGCACAGCCTGGCCGCCAAGGTGCTGGCCTATGGTCAGGGTGCTGATTTTCTCGAGCAGGATGTCATCACCAGTCGCGACGGGGTTGCGGTGGTGTTTCACGATCTTTACCTGGATGCGCTGACTGACGTCGCTCAGCGCTTCCCGGGCCGCGCCCGGGCCGATGGGCGCCACTACTGTATCGATTTTGATCTCGCCGAACTGCGCCAGCTGGTGCTGCGCGAACGCATCGACCCGAGCACCGGGGAAACCGTCTGGCCGACACGTTTTCCGCCTGCGGCGGCGGGCTTTAGCATCCCGACACTGGCCGAGGAACTGGCACTTATCCGCGGCATGAACAAGGCCAGCGGGCAGGCAGTGGGCATTTATCCGGAGCTGAAGGACCCGCTCTGGCACCAGGAGCATGGCATCGACCTGCAGCGCGCCGTGCTGGATGTATTGGAGGCGCAGGGATATCTGCGCGCCGGCGAGCAAATTTATCTGCAATGCTTCGACGCGAAAACCCTGCAGGCTGTGCGCAGCGAGCCGCGCGCCCGACAGCTGCCGCTGGTTCAGCTGATGGGTAGCAAGCAGGCCCATTTAGCCAAAGATCTGGCCGGAGTTGCGGCCTATGCAGCGGCCATCGGTCCGTCGATCAGAGCTGTTCAAGCTGCGCTCAATGCAGGGTCGCTTAAACGCGGGCAGGGATCTGGCCGGTGAAGCGCGTGCGTTCGGCCTGGCGGTCCATCCCTATACTTTTCGCGCGGATGCCTTGCCGGCGTTCTGTAACAGTTTTACCGAGTTACTGGACCTGTTCATCGAGGAATTAGCCGTCGATGCACTGTTTACGGATTTTCCCGACCTGGTGCGCAGCTACCTGGGCGGCGCAGATGGGTCTTCAGGCCAGCGCTGAGGAACACGCTCCAGTTTGCTCAGATCGTAGCCCATATCGCCCGCACGGCTGACCAGAGAGGCATAGGTCGCAGCGTCCACTTCGGGTGTTCTGGCCATGATCCAGACGAAACGCCGTTTCGGCTCACCGACGATGGTGGTCTGATAATCATCATCGACGTAAGCGATTAAATAAGCCGCACGAAACGGCCACAGGAACTGCATGCGCCATTCGGCGTTGGTTTCCTGGTTGTAGACGAAGCCTTTCGGCTGCATGCGCTTGATCGGGCCGTCAAAGGCATCCTGACGAAACGTGTAGGTGGTGTTGATTTCGCCGTCGTCATTGAGCGCATACGATTCGATACCATTGTGCGCGCCGGCTTCGCTGAAAAACGGAATCGTCACCGGGATGCTGGCAATGACGTACCAGTCGCCCATGAAGCGCGGCAGATCAATCACTTTTTGCGTGGCTTTTAGCTCCGCCCTGGCCGGTGCTGGCGCAGGCGGTCATCAGTAGCAGACCCGCTGCGAGACCAAGAAATCGATAGTTGAGCATAAGCGTTGGCTCCGGATAGAAAAGGGTTGTTCGCGGCGATTGCTGAAGCGGATGCGCACTAGCCGCGTCCCCAGTAAATCTGCATCTTCAGGAAGGTAAATGACGCGGACCAGGTAATCAGCACCAGGCCAACCAGAGCTTCGACGCCGGCAAGAATGCGCACCGGTCCTTCGGCAACGATATCGCCGAATCCCAGGGTGGTATAGACCGTGACTGAGTAGTAGAGATGATCCACTGCGGTCATAAAACCTGGCTCCATGCAGTTCGCCGCACCGATCTGCATGAAAGTGCCATAGCCAGGCCGCTGACTGAGCGCATGATTGGCCATGGCGAACAGGGCAACCTCGAGGAAATGCAAAATCAGCTGGCCGAAAATCAGCGAGACGATGCGCACCCGCGCCGGCAACAGATCCAGGGTTACCCAGCGGCTAAGCAGCCGCAGACCCTCGTAGTGGAACAGCACCGAGGTAATAACCACGCCTAATGTAACCAGGGTGGTGATCAGGTAAACGTAGTTGCCACTCATCATCGAATCTTGCGTTGCGCTGCCTGTGCCCGTCCAGAACCAAGTATATGTGTGGCAGGCTGCGCGCTTTGAAAATATACGTAAGCAACGCAACAGGGGCGGGGATTAGCCTGGCCTGATTCGCGGCTGACGGCGGTTTGGCGCTGCGTGTCCGCCGAATTCGCCGATGTATCGCCAGTTGTGGGCCTGCGCTATCCGCGAATGCTTGTCTGCATGCCGAGCTGGCTATGCGTTTATGATGCCATCCACGGCGCTCCCCGGCGTCTTTGCTGCTGCAATCAGCAGCTTCGACGCTGACAGGCCGGACCGGCGGATGGATGTCTCCCCAATCCGTCAGGCTACGCTACCGATTGTGCAGCGCCGCCGTTGGTCCGCGCAGTCCGGATTGCGATGATCCTGACCGCCACTCCCTGATTGGCTTGCAGAACTTTCGCCAACGGGGCATAAATGACGAATATTCGATCGGGGGATCTGTAATGCATCGCAGCAAATTAATTCTCGGCCTGCTCCTTACCTGCGTGTCGGCGCTAACGGCCGTCAATGCAGCTAACCTGGTACGGGTGAGCGAGCCTGGCCGGCGTGCAGTGAGTCCGGAGATTGCCGTGGCGCCGGACGGCAGCATCAATCTGATCTGGCTGGACAAAGGCCTGACAGCTGATCGACCCGCGCCGAAAAAGAACCGCAAGCCGGGAGAACATAGTCATCGCTCCGCCACGGACCTTTATTTCAGTCGTTCCAGCGACGGCGGCGCGAGTTGGACGCCGGCAGTGCGTGTTAATACCGAAGCCAATTCCGTGTGGGGCTTTGCCGTGAGTAAACCGCGCATTGCGGTCGGCAAAAGCGGCACCATCCATGTATTTTTTCCCGGCTAACGAAGTCTCGTCAAGTAATGGCACGGATGTGGTCACGGCGCGCTATACGCGTTCCACTGACGGCGGACGCAGCTTTGAGCCCGCGCGCACCATTAACCAGCTGCCCGACGTTAATCGCAGCGAGTTGCTGGGCGAGGGTCTGACGGCATCATTTTCTTTCGGCACCATGGGTATGGCGCCCGATGGCACCCTGGTAGCCGCCTGGCAAGACATCATTGAAATGCAGGAAGAGGGTGCCGGCGCAGACGTTTACCTGGCCATTTCCCGCGATGACGGGGAAACCTGGACCGAGGAGCTGGCGGCTATCGAGACCAATGCTGTATGCCCCTGTTGTCAGCTGACGATGCACTTCAATGGCCCGGAGATGTTGCTGGGCTATCGCAAGATTTATGAGGATGGCCGCGACAGCACCGTAGCCCGTGCCATGTCAGTGGAGCAGGGCATTGATGGTGAAGCGCAGACTGCCGTTCGCCGCCTGGAATATTGACGGATGCCCGCTTAAACCGACCGAACTGGCGACGGATGGCAACTGGGTGTTTGCCGCGGCTTATACCGCCGGTGAGGCAGAGCCGGGCGTTTACTTCTCGCGTTCCTCGGATCGTGGCGAGAGTTTTAAGGGTCGGGTCCGCGTGCATCCCGAAGCGGCTTATTCCGATGCCCCCGAGATGACTGTCGGACCCGATGGGCGTATTCGCCTGGTCTGGCAGGCCAAGCTGGACGGGCCGCGCCGGCTGTTCATGGCTGAGTCCATGGATCACGGGGCTGCATTGTCATCGCCGGTGGAACTGCCGACGCCCGAGGGCAATAGTTTCTGGCCGGCCTCGGCGGTGGCCGCCGATGGCACCGTTTACGTGACCTGGCAGCAGCACAACGAAGAGGTCTATGTCCTGCCGTTGCCTGCCGCAGAAGCAGCCGCGATGAACTGACGACCCGGCCCGATAGCTAGTAAATAGATTCGATTACCTTTCAAATTATTGATATTTATTTATTTCTAGGCCAGGTAATCCGTCCAGGCTCTGGGCATTATTGCTGCGCAGGTAGGCGCGCAAATCGGCCGGGTCCTTGTCCTTAACGTAGTTTTCAATCGAGCTGCGATCACTTTTGAATTCGTACAGTGGCACGCCGTAGCCACAGGAATCACTGATGCGTCTGACGTCGACGCGAATCACCGAACGCGGCGGCGACGGGGTGGGCGGAAAACCTGCTACCAGCTCGGCAAAGCCGTCATCGCCGTGCTCGATGACCTGAGCGAGGCCGTGAAAACGCACGATTTTTGGTGGGCCCTCAAAGGCACATAACATGATAACGATGCGGCGATTTTCTTTGACGTGCGCCACGGTTTCGATGCCGCTTCCGCCGAGATCCAGATAGGCAATCTGCCGCGGTCCAAGAATTCGCAGCGTATCGCGGCCCTTGGGTGAGCAATTCACCAGTCCGTCGCCACTCAACGGCGCGGTGGCGACGAAAAACAGCTGCTGACGCTCTACCCATTTCTGCAAATCGGCGTCGATTTCGCTGAATTCTTTTCCCATCGGGCGGCTCCTTTGCGTTTTCGCTTTGCGCAAGCTTAGCAATTCAGTCACGAGCCCAGCGACCCGGTTAAACTGACGGCTGCAACCCGGACGTAGCACGTATGAATCACGAATCCATTGTTCTGCTGGCGAGCGTTGGTGTCTTGTCCCTGTATTGCCAGCTTGTTTCCAGCCGCTCAGCAAGAACAGCCTGATTCAGGGATTGCTGCTGTTTGACATGCCAGCAGGCAGGCTTAGCGAGTCGCAGGTGTGGGTCGCGAAACCGAGGCCGGCTTCTGCATAGTTGTTGTAAGTTACATCCACGCCGGCGCTGAGAATTTCTTCGCGTTGATCTTCATACTGATGCGTGGCGCTTATCAGTCCATCGAAGCCGCGCAAGCGCAATTGTTCTGCGGCTAATACCTTGCCCTCGAGATCGGGCAGGGCGAGCATCACGGCGCGGATTCGTTCGAGTTTAAGACGATGCCAGAAGCCCGGGTCTTCTGCGTCGGCAAACACTACGCGACGACCGGCATCGCGATGCGAATGAATTTTCCCCGGATCGTTTTCTATACCGGCGACGGAATAACCCTGTTCATGCAGATGATCATAGGCACCTGCGCCGACTCGACCCATGCCGACCACCACCACTTCGGCGCTACCCAGTGACAGGGGTTGGTCATCGGGGTGCCGGCGCTTTGTTTCAAAGCGCTCGAACCGACTGCCAATCGGTCCGTAGAGTCGGTGGGCGTGGCGGTTTAGCGGCGCGGCGATGGCAAAAGAAATCGATACCGTTAGCGCTGCAATTATCAGTAATGATTCGGGCAGCGCACCGGCCTCAACGCCTAACTGCACCACGATCAAACCGAATTCACTGAAGGTGGCCAATGACAAGGCGGTTAGAAACGCGGTGCGTGCACGCAGTCCGAACATCATTAACAGAAACTGAAACAACAGGGCCTTGATCGGCAGCAGTAGCGTCAACAGGCAAGCGATTAGCAGCATTTCCAGCGTCGGCACTGCCGACAGTCCGATGTACAGAAAAAATCCGACCAGCAAGAATTCCTTGATTCTCCAGAGCACGTCACCCAGTTCTTTTGCCTTGGGATGATCGGCCAGCAGGCTGCCCATGACCAGGGCGCCAAGTTCCGGGCTCATGCCCACAGCCTCAAAGCCCAGGCCGCCCACGGCAAGCGCGAGAACGGCGCCATAGACCACCAGTAATTCGTTGTGTCCTATCCAGTCCAGGGCGCGGGTCAATAGCGGCCGCGCCAGCAGTAACAAGGGTAAAGCCAGGGCCCAGGGTGACGGGCTATGGCCGCCGAGGGCCGTTAACATTGCCACGGCAACCAGGTCCTGAATGATAAGGATGCCGATAGCCACACGTCCGTGAAAGGCGCGCAGCTCGCGGCGATATTCGAGCAGTTTTGCTGCCAATACGGTGCTGGAGAAGCCCAGCGAGGTAGCCAGAGCCAGTGCCGGAAGGCTATTCATGCCAGCGAGCTGAATCAGCAACCAGACACTTATTCCGGCCACCAGGGCCATATGTGCTAAGCCTGCGCCGACAACTTCGGGTCGAATCAGGCTGATCAGGCGAACCTTGAGGCCCACCGTGAATAGCAGCAGCAACACGCCGATCTCACTCAGCTGGGCGAGCAATTCGTCGGCTTCGAAGCCCAGCGCGCGAAAGGCAAAGCCGGCACCCAGAAAGCCCACCAACGGGGGTAAGCCAAGCTGGCGTACCGCCAGGCCGGAAATAAATGCGCCAGCAAGCCAGAGTGAAAACATCATTGGAGATTAATCGGTGCTGTGATCGAGTGGCAGCAATGATGGCCGAATGACGGCGATGGCGATAGTTAGCGGCTAGAGGGTTTTGGCGGCTGCGCTGAGGAATTCCTGCTACCAGGCGACCCAGCCTTAATACGCATAATATATATTATGTTAAATCGTAAATATCCCCCGATGACGCCTGTCTGCCTTAGCTCCCCTCTAGCCCAAATCCGAGCTTTTTTCTGCCGGCACATAGTCCTCATATTCCGGCGTCCAGACGCCTTCACTGAGGCGTTTTTGCATTTCCGCTTCTTTCAGCGCCGGGCACAGGCCTTCCTCTACAGCTGCCCGCATCACCGCACTGGCTACGGCGGTCGAAACTTCTCTCAGCCTTGATATAGGCGGATACAGCAAGCCACTGTTCAGTTCGTGCTCGCTCACCATTCCAGCCAGCGCCTTGGCGGCTGCGTAGAACAAATCGTCGGTAACCCGGCTGGTACCGGCCAGTAGCGCTCCAAGCCCGACCCCGGGGAAAATAAACGCATTGTTGCCCTGCCCGATACGCACACGCCGTTCGCCACGGATTACATCCGGGAACGGACTGCCCGTGGCGATCAGGGCCTGACCCGCTGACCATTCCAGCACCTCCGCCGGAACGGCTTCCGACTGATCCGTTGGATTGGACAAGGGCATGATCAAAGGTCGGTCCACCACATTACTGGTGGCGCGCACGATATGTTCATGGAATGCGCCAGGCTGCCCCGAGGTCCCAATCAGTACCGTGGGTCTGAATTTATTCACCACGCTTTGCAGATCGTGCTGTGCAGTCAGTCCGCGATTTTTCGCAACGGCTGGATCCCAGGCCATTTCCTGCTTATAGGTATCGCGAATGCCGCCGTCATTGACCAGCAGACCGCGACTGTCTAGCACAGCAATTTGATGGCGAGCCTGGTCAGTACTGATGCCTTCTGCACACAGCGCGGCGCGAATCTGTCGGGTGATACCCAGCCCCGCCGCACCGGCGCCGAGAATCAATACGCGTTCGTCTACCAGGCGCCTGCCGTGGATCCGCTCGGCACTGAGAATTCCAGCCAGTGCCACTGCGCCGGTGCCCTGGATGTCGTCGTTGAAAGACGGCAACTGTTTCGCGTAACGATCCAGTACGGCCAAAGCGTTGTCTTTGCGAAAATCCTCCCACTGCACCAGCGCATCCGGGAAGCAACTACGCACCGCAGTGACAAACTCATCCAGTAAGGATTGATATTCGGCACCGCGCAGGCGCCGTTCAGGCCAGCCGAGATAGCGCTCATCAGATAACAAGGCTGCGTTCTCTGTGCCCACGTCCAGGCTCACCGGCAATACCGTGGCCGGATCTATTCCTGCGCCAGCGGTATACAGGGCCAGTTTTCCGATAGCGATTGCCATACCACCGGCGCCCTGGTCGCCGATGCCGAGAATAGACTCGTTATCCGTGGCCACAATCAGGCGCACATTGCGGCCACGCGCCGCGGTCTTGAGCGCTGGTGCAATTCGGCCGCGCATGTCCGGAGAAATCCAGATGCCCCGCCCACGCTGAAAAATATGGCTGTACTTTCGCGTGACCAGGCCCACCGTCGGGGTATAGACGATGGGCAGCAGCTCCTCAAGATATTCGCTGAGCAAGCGGAAATACAGGTGTTCATTGCGATCCTGCAGCGACGCGAGGTAGACAAATTTCTGCAGCGGATCGCCGTAGTTCTGCAGATTTCGGTACATGCGCTGGACCTGCATCTCAATGCTGACAGTGCGCACCGGCAGCAAACCTTCCAGCCCGAATGCTGCGCGTTCCTCGGCGCTGAAAGCGCCGCCCTTGTTGAGAAGCGGTTCACGAATCAGGTCATGGCCGTGCAGGTCGATGGTCTTGGATCGCGCTTTTTTGTTCACAATTAACTCCGTGATCGGGGTCGCTGGCGTAACCCAAAACCCTGCAAACAGTATGTTTCAGGGGCTCCGGCTGGCTGTATAATATCGGTTTAATGCCTTAACGGCTTGGCCAGTCCTCACCAGGTTCTTACGCCGGTTCTGCAACTAATTCCTTATCGCAGACGAATTTATCGATAACGTTTAAGAGATCCTTACACTATGTCGACAGCGGAACGTAATGCGCGAGCTGTACAGCTGGGCTTCCTGGTTTTTCACCTCGCCTGCCTGGGTGCCTTTTTTTACTGGCGTTAGCCCCGTTGCCCTGTGGGTTGCGCTGGGACTTTATGTTGCCCGCGCCTTTGGTGTGACGGCAGGCTTTCATCGCCTGCTGGCGCACGGTGCTTACAAGGCCAGTCGGCCTGTACAGTTTTTGCTCGCTCTGCTCGGCAGCCTTGCCGTTCAGGGCGGCGCCGCTCTGGTGGGTCAGTCATCATCGCAATCACCACCGCTATACCGAAACCCCCAGGGACATCCACTCCCCGTCTCGGAAAGGTTTCTGGTACGCACACATGGGCTGGATGATGGATAAGGAATGCTTTGAGGGTAACGCCACCAACGTTAAAGAGTTGTATCGGTACCCCGAGCTAAAGTTTTTGCAAAAAAATTATGCCTTGTTGCTGTTGGTCGAAGCGCTGGCTGTTTATGCGCTGGGCTCTTTTCTGGCGGTGGCCTATCCCGAATTGGGCACATCAGGTCTGCAGATGCTGGTCTGGGGGTTCTTTATCAGTACGGTGGCGCTTTGGCATGCCACCTTCATGGTGAATTCCGTTTGCCATATCTGGGGACAGCAGGCCTACGATGCGGGTGACACCAGCACCAACAACTGGATGGTGGCCGTGCTCACCCTCGGCGAGGGCTGGCACAACAATCATCACAAGTTCGCCTACTCCGCAAGACATGGCTTGCGCTGGTGGCAGTTGGACATGACCTGGATGACGCTAAAGCTGATGAGCTGGCTCGGCCTGGTCAAAGACCTGCGGCTGCCCCGTCGTCGCATCCCGGCGGCTGCCTCGGCCTGAATTTTTTCAGGGTCTCGGCACGACCTGGTTCATCAGGATACTGACCGGCCCGTCACCGGCCGACCAGCGCGCCTCACCAAACACATCGCCCGGTTGCGCCAGCGCGTCGCCGCCGTTGGATACGCGCGCAATGAGCTTGACTTCGCTGATGCCCGTGAGCGTTCGACCGGGGATCATGGCATTGGCGTCGCTGATGTTCAGGGTGCGCGGGAAAGTACCAACGGGCAGGCGCACCGCGGCTACCGGCGGACCCGGCCGATCGCCGTCGCGGGCTACCAGGAACAGCAGCGCGCCCTCCTCCACCTGAGCTTGCAAGCCATCGGCCATGGCGACCTGCACCTGGATACCGGCTGCCTCATTGCTGGTTGCCGCCGGTAGCTCTGCACCCATGGCCTGCAGTCGCTCGCTGACAATGCGCTGCACGGCCTCGGGTGGGTTTAGGGTAAGAAGTTGCTGCCAGCGACTCTGCAGTAAGGCATTGTCTCCGCGTGCACTGGCCGCAAGCCCGCCATAGAACAAAGCTTTGGCGTTATCTGGTTGCTGGGCTAGCACCTCTTCCAGCAACGCACCCGCGCTGCCGGCCAGACTGTCGCGACTGGCCAGAATTTGTGCTTCGGCGACGCCGAGTTTGGCGGCCGTGTCTTCGCCGCCACTGATCGTCAGCGCACGCTGAAAAGCGCTCTCTGCATCTGTGGGACGCTGCACCTGCAGGAAGGAGTTGCCAAGCAGCAGCCAGCCGGCGAGATCCTGCGGGTTTTCAGCGAGTTTGGCCTCCAGGCCGGCGATGGCCGTGGCCAGTTCAGGCGCCATCGCATCGTTGCCGCTGCCGGCCGTTGCCTGTACCGGGGGCTGCCAGCCATAGTTAGAGCCGGCGAGATAGAGCATGGCCGCCATGGCAGGAATCACCAGTGCCGCCAGGGTAGCCGCCACGGGTGCCGGCTGCTCAGGGTCGCGTAACAACGGCAATGCCACCAGGCCGGCAGCCAATAAGGCCGCCAGTATCGCCAGGGCGATAAACAGACTCATGAATCGGCGACCTCAGGCAAATCTTCTTCTTCGCTGCTGATGGGCAGGTGCGCACGACGCGCAACGATGCGTCCTATCCACAGGCCACCGATCAGCAGCAACAGCCCTGGTGTTAACCAGAGCAGAAATGCCGGGCCGGTGTAGCGCGGCTTATAGAGCACGAAATCGCCATAGCGGTCGGTCAGGAAGGTCTTGATCTGCGCCTCGTCCTGTCCGGCTTCTATGCGCTCACGAATCTCGCGCCGCAGATCGAGGGCCAACGGCGCACTGGAATCTGCGATTGTCTGATTCTGGCAGACCAGGCAGCGAACTTCCTTGGTCAACTCCTCATACAGCCGGCGCTGTTCCGGATCGGTGATAGGTTCGCCGACATCAATGGCGAAAGCCGGCATCGAAAGCAGCAGAATGCTCAGAATTGCGCCTAGATATTTCATCAGGTTCCGGCCTTAAGCTCCCGAATAATAGGCATAAAATCTCTCTGCCATATTTCGAGTGTCAGGGGTGCAATGTGTTTGTAGACGACTGTGCCCTGGGCGTCGATAAGGAACGTCTCCGGAGCCCCGTACACGCCCCAGTCGATGGCCACCCGGCCATCGGCATCTACAGCGGTTGCCGCATAGGGATTGCCCAGCCTGGACAGCCAGGCGCGCGCCTGCAGTGAGTCATCTTTCCAATTGAGACCATAGATCGGCACTTCACCACTGGCGGCAATGGCCAGCAAGGTATCGTGTTCCTGGCGACAGCCGACACACCAGGTACCCCAGACATTCACCAGGCTGATCTGACCCCGCAATACCTCGTCACCGAGCATTTGGCTGGGGTCATCCAGGCGCGGCAGGCTGAAACTCGGCGCGGTTTTACCAATCAGTGGCGACGGTACCACCGATGGGTCGCGACCCAGACCCAGCCAGAAGACCACCACCATCAGGCCGAAAACGACCAGGGGCACAATAAAGCGCGACATGACTCTAACCGGCGCTGCCCGCAGCCGGGACGCTGCTGCTGTCTTCTGCTGCGGTTACTCGGCGTCGTCGGTAACGGGGATCGCAGATGGCGATAAACCCACCCAGGGCCATCACCACGCAGCCAAACCAGATAAATCGAATCATCGGTTTGTACTGCAGGCGCACGCTCCAGGCATCGAGTCCCAGGTCTTCGCCCAGGGCCACGAAGATATCGCGGCTCCAGCCATCGTCGATGGCGGCTTCCGTCATGGGTGATTGCTGCACGCGGTAAATACGCTTCTCCGGATACAGGGTCTTGACCAGTTTATCGTTGCGACGCAATTCCATCTGCGCTCTTATAGCCATGTAGTTCGGGCCTTGCAGCTGGCTGATGTCTTTAAACGTCAACTGGTAATCAGCCAGATCAAGGGTTTCCCCCAACACCACGCGCTGATCAGCCTCCAGGCCATAGGAACCGGTTACGGTGATACCAAGCACGCTCAGGCCGAGCCCAAGATGCGCGATCTGCATGCCCAGCATGGCCAGGGTCAGGCGCGGTCCTTTGCCGAACAGACGCGCCAGCGGATCGCGCAGCGACGCCGCTACCACCCACAGGCCGGCCACGATGCCAATGGCGGTAAGCACCGACTGGCTGCCGTAGACGAACCAGGGCACAGCTATGCCGCCCACCAGCGCGACCAATGCAGGCCAGCGCAGGCGTCGCGCCAGTAGCGATGCATCGGTGGAGCGCCAGATAGTGTGCATGCCCACGCCCATGGCCAACACCAGCGGCAGCATGGGAATCAGGAATGCCGTCTCAAAGTAAGGCGGTCCGACGGAGATTTTGCCGAGATTGAAACCATCCAGGATCAAGGGATAAATGGTACCCAGCAAAATCAGCCCGGCCGCTACGCTAAGCAGCAGGTTATTGATCAGCAGAAAGGTTTCGCGCGACAGGGGCTTGAAGCCCACAGCGCGATCCAGGCCGGGTGCCCGCCAGGCATAAAGCGTGAGTGCGCCACCCACTACAACGCCAAGATAGATCAGGATAAACAGACCGCGCGTCGGATCACTGGCAAAGGCGTGCACCGAGACCAGCACACCGGAGCGAACCAGGAAAGTACCCAGCAGACTCAGCGCAAAGGCGCCGATGGCCAGCAATAGCGTACTGCCTTTGAACAGACCGCGTTTTTCCGTAACGGCCAGGGAATGGATCAGCGCCGTACCCACCAGCCATGGCATGAACGAAGCATTCTCCACCGGATCCCAGAACCACCAGCCGCCCCAGCCGAGCTCGTAATAGGCCCACCAGCTGCCAAGGGCTATGCCCGAGGTCAGGAAGCCCCAGGCTGCCGTAGTCCAGGGCCTTGCCCAGCGGGCCCAGTTCTGATCAATCTTGCCGTCCAGCATGGCGGCAACAGCGAAGGCGAAGGCCACCGAGAAACCGACATAACCGATGTAGAGCATCGGTGGATGCAGGGCCATGGCCGGATCCTGCAACAGCGGATTCAGGTCATTGCCGTCCAGCGGTATCGGGCTCAGGCGCAGAAACGGGTTCGAGGTAATCAGGATAAACAACAGGAAGCCGGCGCTGATCAGGCCCATCACCCCCAGGATCCTGGCGCTGAGCCGGTCAGGTAGTTGCCGGCTGGAATAGACCACTGCCGGGTCCAACTGGCAAGCGCCAGCACCCACAGTAACAATGAACCCTCGTGACCGCCCCACACGGCGGCGACCCGATACAGGGTTGGCAATTGAGTATTGGAGTTGCTGGCAACGTAGAGCACCGAGAAATCGTGATTCAGAAATGCCCAGGTCAGACAGCCGAACGCCAGCGCAATAAACACAAACTGACCGGTGGCTGCCGGGGCGGCCACATTGGTCCAGGCGCGCCGTCCGATTTGCGCGCCAACTAGCGGAAAAAATGCCTGGGCAAGGGCCAGGCAGAGGGCCAGGGCCAGGCATATTTGACCCAATTCGGGCAGCATGGGCAGATCCTAGGGTTTGCTTGACTCGTCGGGGTGCCCCTGGGCAGCCAGCATCTCGGCGACCTCGGGTGGCATGTAATTTTCGTCATGCTTGGCCAGCACCTCTTCAGCGCGAAAGCTGCCGTCCGACTGCATACTGCCGTTGGCGATCACGCCCTGACCCTCACGAAACAGGTCTGGCAGCACGCCATCATAAAAAACCCTGACCGTATTCTGGTTGTCGGTAACGTCGAAACTGACTTCCAGTTGGCCTGGTTCGCGGCTGACACTATCGCTGGCCACCAGTCCGCCCAGGCGAAACTTTCGATCGGCCGGCGGTTCACCGGCCTCCACCTGGCTGGGGCTATAAAAGAACAGCAGGTTCTCTTCGAAAGCCTGCAGAGCCAGACCCACGGCCAGCCCTACGCCGACCAGGATCAGGGTCACCGTCAACATACGCTGACGTCTGGGTTTCATGTCTTGCTCCTTCTGCGCGCTGCACGTGCCTGCGTGAGTTTCAGCTGCTGTTGCACGCTACGCAAGCGGCGTTTGGCCGCGATCACGTTGATCACCAGCACTGCCAATGTCAGGCCGAAGGTCGACCAAACATAAGGCGCGTAGCCGCCCATGGCAAAAAACTCGCTCACAGTCTAACCGCCCTCCGTCTGGGCCTGCATGACTTCCGTCACCCAACGCGCGTTCCGCTCGCGTTCCAGCACCTCGGCCTGAACGCGTTGCAGCAGGACGGCGATGAAAAATAACGTAAAGCCCACTATCAGGGTGAGTAATGGCCAGGCCATTTCCCAGGTAATCGACGGCGCATCAAGTTTTTTGATCGTCGGCCCCTGGTGAATGCTGCTCCACCAGATCACCGAATAATGAATGATCGGGATATTAACGACGCCAACCAGCGCCAGCAGTCCGGCGGCCCGGTCGCCTTTATTCGGTTCCTCGAAGGATGCGCGCAGGCTGATAAAGCCCAGGTATAAAAACAGCAGGATCAATTCGGAGGTCAGGCGCGGGTCCCACTCCCAATAGGTACCCCACATTGGTTTGCCCCAGATAGCGCCGGTCACCAGGGCCAGGAAGGTAAACCAGGCGCCGATGGGCGCTGCTGCTGCCGCCACCGCATGAGCCAGCTTCATGCGCCAGATCAAACCCACCGCCGAGGCGCCGGCCATCACCGCGTATATCAGGGTAGACAGGTAGGCACTGGGCACGTGTACATAGATAATTCGAAAACCGTCGCCCTGTTGATAATCTGCTGGCGCGAGCACCAGACCGCCGAAAAAGCCCACTGCGATCAAGGCCAGAGCCGGCCAAAAAAACCACCCGGCCAGGCTTCCGGAGATGCGGTAAAAATGCGGCGGCGAGGCCAGTTTGTGCATCCAGTTCGGCAAATACATAAGGATCAATCCAGGCTGATGCGAATGGCCGTTGCTGTGGCCAGGGGAACCAGCGTAACGGCCAGTACCAAAAATGCTGCCAGCAGATAGAGCGGCCCCGAGATTACCTCGCCGGAGGCTGCCAGGGCCGTGCCGCGGGCACCGAAAATAAGCACTGGCAAACAGAGGGGCAGCACCAGCAAGGCCAGCAGACCGCCCGACTGTCGCACACCGGCGGTCAAGGCCGCACCGATTGAACCCAGCAGACTTAATGTCGGCGTGCCCAGGGCCAGCGTCGCGCAAAGCGCAGTGACGCCTGGCGCCGGCAAATGGTAGGTGACCGCCAGCAAGGGTGCCAGCGCAATTAGCGGCAAACCGGCCACCAGCCAGTGAGCGGCTGCTTTGGCCAGCATCAGCGCAGGCAAGGACTGGGGACCGATGGCCAGCTGTTCCATGCTGCCGTCTTCCAGGTCCTGTCGGAATAAAGCGTTTAAGGACAACAGCATAGCCAGCAAGGCAGCAATCCACAGCACCCCGGGTCCGAGTTCCTGCAAGACCTCGCGTCGCGGCGACAGCGCCAGCGGGAACAAGGCGCTAACAATGGCAAAAAACATCAGCGGGCTGGCGATGTCTCCCCCAGCGCCGATAAGCGAGTGCCAGATCGCGGCGCAGTGACTGCGAGCATCAGTGCACCGCTGCTCACGCCGGATCACCGAGGGTCAAGGTGAGCGTGTTATGCGCCAGTTGAACGACCTCGTGCACGGCCAGCAGTGCGAGTCCGCCGCCGGCCAGATGCGCATTGACGGCCTCAAGCACAAAGCCCCTGCCCTGCTCATCAAGGTTAGCCAGTGGTTCGTCCATCACCCACAGGGGCGCCGGCGATATCAGGGTGCGCACCAGGGCGGCGCGACGTTGCTGCCCGGCCGATAGCAGGCGCACATCCAGTTGCTCAAGTTCCTGCAAGCCCAGGGGCTCAAGGAGTGTCTGCCAGGCACTGTCTGTCTGTCCGGCCAGCCGGGCAAAAAAGCTCAGGTTGTCGGCCAGGCTGAGATCGCCTTTCAGCCCGGTCTGATGGCCACTATAGGCCAGGGCCGTGCCGATCTTTGCGCGTTCGCGGTGCAGGTCCGCATGCTGCCAGTTCACCTGCCCCGCTTCCGGTCGGGTTAAACCACAAACCACGCGCAGCAGCGTCGTTTTTCCGGAGCCGTTGGGGCCGCGCACGAGCATGGCCTGGCCGGCGCTAATCTCGAAAGATAGGGCTTCGAACAGGCATTGGTAACCGCGCCAGAGGGTGAGCTGGGAAACGCTCAGCAAAATGTTGGCCTGGTAGATGAAAAAACTTTATATATCATATGCTAGCGATGGATATCGAGAACAATCCGCAGGTTTGATGTGCGGCACTGGGGCCTTTACATAAGGCAGACGCTTGCATAGACTGGGTTTTAATAACAATATCCTTTAGAAGAAAAACTCAAACACTTGTTCTTAATAGCCTAACCGGCAGCCATAAGCCGAAGAGGGCCACAAAAAATGCAAGACTCAGAAGTTGGCGCCCTCGCGCCAGAAACGTCCCTCCATAGCCCGGATCGGATTCTAGGCGGTCTGGACTATTTGCAGAAGTGCCTCGAGGAGGAACGCCCCTTCGCCGTGGTTACCGGCGTTGCCGGCAGCGGCAAGACTGCGCTGATCCGACGCTTTTTGCAGGATCATCGCGAAGAAAACATGGCGCAGATTACCCAGGCGCTGGACGACCCGCACGATTTGCTTGAGCAAATCCTTACCCAGCTGGGTTTTGAACCGTTTGAATCATCTGCCACGGAACTCGAACGCTTGCTGTCGGTGTTTCTGCAACACGAGTACGGCCAGGATCGACGAACGCTGATCATTATTGAAGATGCACAGGAATGCGGGCCGCGGGTACTGGAGACCATGCAATCCATCGCCAAGGCCAATGCCGCCGAGGAACGACCGGCGGTTACCTTCATGATTACGCGGCCTGCCCGAGCTGCACAGGGTGCTGGATTCCGCCGGCATGCTGGCGGTCGCGGCCATGACCAGTGAGCGTTTTGATCTCGGTGGCAAGCAGGCTGCAGCCAACGAGGCCGGACTCACGGCAACGCCCGGCAGTGGCGCCGGACAGTTGCTGGTGAGTCTGGACGGCAAGCTGATTGGCCGCCACAGTCTGCGACGCCCGCAATTGATGATCGGTCGTAACGAACACAATGATGTATCCATCGTCAGCCGCTACGTCAGTCGACATCACGCCTTGCTGGTCAACCGGCCCGAAGGCACCTATGTCGTTGACCTCAAGAGTACCAACGGTACCTACGTCAATTCCGTCCAGGTGGCTCAGCAAGCACTGAAAGACGGCGACATTATTACCATTGGTAATTGTCGACTGAAGTATGAAAACCCGTCGGTTCCGCGCGCAACCGGACTCAATGGCACGTCTGCATCCAGCTTCACTGAAACCATGGTGATGCGTTCAGCCCAGGGCATTAGTCCCGAGCAGGCAGAATCCGAGCGCGAGGCAGCGATCGGCCAGAATCACTGACCCGGCGGCCGCTAACTAAGCTCAATCAGTAACTTGCCGAAGTGCTGGCCGCCAGGCATGGCGCCCAGTGTGCTGCCCAGCTGTTCTAGCGGATGGCGTGAATCGATCACAGCCTCTATGCGATGTTCGGCAATAAACTCCAGCAACTTCACGTGGTCGGCGCGACTGCCCACCATCACGCCCTGCAGCCGCGCGCCTTTAGCCACCATGCCCATCAGGTTCAACTCAGCACTCATACCAGCCAGCACGCCCAGGTAAGCAATGCTGCCATCCCAGCCCAGCGCTTCTATGGATTGCGTCAGCGTACCCGCGCCACCTGTCTCGACCACGGTATTGACGCCGAGTCCGGCCAGGCCAAAGGCCTGCTTGCCCCAATCCGGCGTGGTCTTGTAATTAATACCGTGATCCGCACCGAGGGCTTTGGCACGCTCGAGTTTTTCATCGCTGCTTGAAGTAATGATTACCTGGGCGCCCAGCGCTTTGGCGATTTGTAGTGCGAACAGCGAGACGCCGCCGGTCCCGAGCAACAACACGGTATCGCCCGGCCCGGTGTTGCCGACATTGGTGAGCGAGGTCCAGGCGGTTACTGCTGCACAGGGAATTGACGCGGCCGTATCCATGCTGATGCTGTCGGGCAATTTCAGCACGGCGGATTCCGGCAACAGTGCGAAATCGCTGGCCATGCCAGGTGCTTCACAACCGGTGGAAGCACCTATCTTGCTCAGCGCCGCTGGTCCGTCGGTCCAGCCTTGCCAGAATACGGATGAGACGCGATCACCAGGCGACACGCTGGTCACGCCCTCGCCCACGGCCACCACTTCGCCGGCCCCGTCCGACAAAGGTACCAATGGCAACGCCAGATCAGGATTGTAGAAACCCTGGGCTATGAGAAAATCGCGATAGTTAAGGGACGCGGCTTGCACGCGCACCAGCACCTGCCCGGCGGCCGGATTGGACTGTTCTGCGTTGACGATGTGCAGATGTTCAAGTCCAAACTCAGCCAGTTCTGCTTTGCGCATGCGCGTATCTCCGTCAATTTTTTTGCTGGACCTATTCTAGTTGATGGCTACATCAGATCCATTAATTTTGAACGAAACGCTTCCTTCACCAGAGACAGAGCGAGAATGCCGGACAGCACTACCAGCACCGTGATGATATTCCAGTCATTCAGAACATAGCCCAAGGCCAGGGCCACGGCCGGTGGATGTTCGGTATCCATCACCACCATGATGAAGAAGCAGAGTCCGACGGCTATTGCGCCGCATACAATCTGCAGCGTATGCAATTCGGCGCCGACCTGCGGTGCCAGCCAGATCGAGAGCAGCGACAGCGTAGAGCCCACAGCCGTACCGACCAGGTAGCCGCCCAGCAGTGCGCGAGGTCGGGAGGCATAGCTGCGTGGCACAGCGAAGGCAATAAAGGCGCTCGCCCCCAGAGAGGCAATCAGCACTGTCTGGCTGACAGAGTCCAGCGCCAGCAGCACGACCAGCATCGTCACCGCGACGCCGCAAGTCTGCGCCAGGTAGCGTAGTTTGTTTTGACGGAACTTAGAGTCCAGCAGTCGCCAACGCACCAGGCGCTGGTTGAGGCGTTCCATGGCTCCGGGTGAACTCGCCAGGGGTGGCGCTTTCTCGTCGCTCATTTTTTTACCGCTGCTTCAGCAGCCCGGCCAGTATCGGCCATGATCAATTCCAGTTTTTTTTGCCAGGCAAGCAATTCATCCGCCCCCCCACCCTTGGGCACCTGCACCGGCGGCCCAATGACAATGGCCACGCGACTAAACGGCCAGGGCACCAGGAATTGATCCCAGCTATTCCAGTACGTGCCGGGCGACGCTGCATAGGCCATGGGCAAGATCGGTGCGCCTGCGACGCGTGACAATAGAACGGCCCCGCTCTTGAACTCATGCAGAGGCCCCTTGGGGCCGTCGGGATTAATTGCTATCAGCAGCTTTTCCTTGCGCAGTGCCAGGTGCAGATCGCGTAAAGCCTGTCCGCCGGTGCGGCTGGAACTGCCGCGCACCACACTGGCGCCCCAGCGTCGGGCCACAGCCGCCGGCACCTCGCCGCTGACAGACGGGCTGATTAAAAATCCCACCCGGTCGCCAGCCGCTATTCGCCGCAACAAGTAGTTGCTGACCATGATATGCATCTGGTGCCAGTAAACTGCAATGCCCGGGCCGCCAGACTCACGCAGGGCATCCAGATGCTCTTCGCCCTGGACGACCTGGATCCGGCAGCTGGCCCAGAACAACCGCATTACCCCGCGAATCAGCGCCACAATCAGCGCGTACCAGATCTGCCGACCGCGCGACATGCGACGGTCAGAGGATTCGGCGCGGCCCGTTCTGCGTGCTGCCGATGCACGTCGTCCGGGAGCGTAGGCACCGGAGTCGTCGCCTGGATTTTCTTCGCTGTCTTGTTTCATGGATTGCGATTGCGCTGATGGCACGAGAGTCTAGGCGCTGACCGGCAGCGCGGCAACGCAGCTCGGCCGTTTGGTTCTGGCATACTAGCGCTCGCCCCAGCGAGAGCAGCTTGCATGACCAACTGGCAGACCCTGCCCGACATTCTCGAGCAACAACGCCAGGCCGATGGCTTTATCGAATACATCGATGGCCAGGCTGATCGGCGTCGCTTGCCTTTTGCAACGGTGGCGCGAAACGCACTGGGCGTGCTGCACCATTTTCAGGCCGCCGGCATGCAGCCTGGCGACACGGTGATTATTTTTACGCCGTCGACGGAGCAATTTATCGACGGTTTCTGGGCCTGCCAGTTAGGTGGCCTGGTACCGGTGCCCGTTGCAGTAGGCATCAGCGACGATCACCGCCACAAGTTACTGCGAATTTTTCGTCGGCTCGGCAATCCCTGGGTATATACGGATGAAGCGCGCCTGATCCGGCTGCGCGAATTCGGCACCGAGACCGGACTTGAAGACGACTGTCGTGAGCTAATCCGGCGTTGCTTCTGTGTCGAGCGTATCGACAGTGTCAGTACTCCGGGAGATCCTCACCCGGCACGCAGTGAGGACCTGGCCCTGATCCAGTTTTCTTCCGGTTCTACCAGTGAACCCAAGGGCGTGCAGCTGACCCACGCGAACCTTCTGACCAATATCGGCGACATTATTCAGCGCTCCGGGCTGAGTCCGTCCGATCGGGTTTTAACCTGGATGCCGCTAACCCACGACATGGGCCTGATTGGGCTTGCACTTGTCCATGTTCGCCGCCGGCGTCAGTCAGGGCATCATGGATACGCGCCTTTTTAGTCGCCGACCGCTGCTATGGATGCTGGATGCGCATCGCCTGGGCGCCACTTTGCTGAGTTCGCCTAATTTTGGCTACAAGCACTTCCTTAAGGTTTTTCGCAGCAAGGGTCTGGAAGATATACGCCTGGACCAGGTGCGGCTGATTTATAACGGCGCCGAGCCCATCTCCCCTGCCCTGTGCCGGGATTTCCTGCAAGCCATGGCGCCTTTCGGTCTGCGACCCGAAGCGATGTATCCGGTCTACGGTCTGGCTGAGGCCAGTCTTGCGGTAACAATTCCGGCCCCGGGACGAGAGTTTCCCAGCCTGCAGGTGGACCGGCGACATCTGAGCGTCGGTGACGACGGTGCAGGAACTGGCTGCCGAGGACAGCAATGCCATCGAACTGGTGGGCTGTGGCCCTCCCCTCGACCGCTGCGAATGCCGCATTGCTGATGGCCAGGCGCAGGGTCTGGTGGAGGTCAGTGGGCCATATCCAGATTCGCGGCGGCAATGTGACCGGCGGTTATTTCGATCCCGATGACAGCATCGAGCAGCCTTTTACAGCCGATGGATGGCTGGATACCGGTGACCTGGGCTTCCAGCGTCACGGCGACCTTTACGTCTGTGGTCGCACGAAAGAGATACTGTTTGTTAACGGCGAAAATTATTATCCGCATGATCTGGAAGCGGTAGCTGAACAAAAAGGCGTCGTGGAACTCGGGAAAATTGCCATAGCGGCGGTGCTGCCACGCGGGGCGCATGAGGACCGCGAAATTGTTGTTGCCTTCCTGTTACATCGCGGCGACGCTGAAGGTTTTGTGGAGCAGTCGCGTGCCCTGCGCCGCTGCCTGGCAGAGCAAACCGGCGTTGAACTGTCGCTCTGCGTCCCGGTTCGCAATATTCCCAAGACCACCAGCGGAAAGATTCAACGACGCAAACTGGCTGAAGCTTTTAGCCAGAGGCGATTTCGATGCCGAACTAGCCGAGATTGCTGCGGCAGAAAATATCGAATCGGCTGCTGGCAGCACGAGTCTCAGCGAATTGGAGCAGCAGTTGTTGGCGATCTGCGCCGAAGTGGTCGTGGATCGGAAGATTGGCGTTGATGAGGACCTGTTCGACGCCGGCGTAAATTCCCTCGCCCTGGTAGAGATCCACGAGCGCATCGAGGAAAAATTCCCGGGCCGGCTGGAAGTGGAAGACCTGTTTGAGATGCCATCCGTACGCAGCCTCGCAGCGCATCTTGCGGCCACGTCCTGCGGCTTGAATGGTGCCCGGGGCCGGACTCGAACCGGCAAGGGGTTGCCCCCGAGGGATTTTCTTACCCGCTACGACTTTCGCCGCTGCCTGCCGGCATTTGGGGTCTGGACTTTCTCTTCACCCTATCCGGAACTGCGAACTTAGGCGGGAGCCGTCAAGTCTCTACACTTTCCGCGCTGTGCGCGGCTTAGCTCGGGATTGCCACCGCCATCGGCGCTGAGGTTTCCCCGAATTTGACTCCTTTCATCCCGACCGTTTCCGACCGGGTGCTCAAAATTTTAAGTCCCTTGCGTCTACCAATTTCGCCACCCGGGCATGGGGGCATTGCAACTCATTGTATTGGCGCGACGCACATAAACTGGAGGCTAGGACCGGAATCGAACCGGTGTACACGGCTTTGCAGGCCGCTGCATAACCACTCTGCCACCTAGCCAAATGATGGGCGCGGAATACAACCGGCGGGGATTCTAGCACCCCGGGCGGGAAAACCCTTGCAACCGGCAATCGTCAGCGACGCAATAATTCACCGAGCTTCTCACGGCCCTTTCTCATCGCCTTGTCCGGTTCCTCCTCGGCGCGATTCTCAAGCTGCTGCCGGGAGATGCCGATGCCGGCTTCCATGGAACGTCGCATCAGCGGTTCGAGGATCTGACGAGCCGCCTGGGCTGCGCTGATACCGCCGGCCTGGCGGCCGATGTCGCGCAGCACAACGTCCGGGACGCTGGCTGACCGTCCGGCGTCGGGCAATCCGGCCATAGCAACGGTTACCTGGGCATTTTCAAACCGGAATTCGTCGATGATCAGCTTGGTGCTGCCGGATTCGCTTTGATTGTCTGCTGTCGTCACCAGCTAGCGACGGATGTTGTCCAGCAGTGTCTGCAGGTTATTTTCGCCGCCCGCCTGGACGGCATTGATGCGCGCGCCGCTGACAATGACGGACTCGACCGATACCAGCTCGGCGCTGGTATTCGCGATATCCAGATCCAGCACGATGCGCTCTGAGGACAGCGCATCTCCGGCCGGGAAGCCACGCGGATTGGCAATTCGCAGCCCGCTGATCTCACCGCGCCCTTCGTCCAGAGCAATGGCAACCTGGTCAACGTCACTACCCGGCTGCCGACCACCTGGGTGCCGACGGTTTCAATCGCCTGTTTGACCAGGCTGTCGCAGATTCGACAGCACATAGCTAAACAGTAACCCGCCGACCACCAGCAAGACGACTGCAACAATGCCGAATATTTTCAGCGTTTTACCCATGATTGCCCTTACTCGCGTCCGATGCATTAATTACAGGTTAACAATAACCAATCCCGGTCCTGTATTCGCTAGGCCGATTGACCCTGCGAAACGGGCATAGCTTTCCTGCGGCCAAAAAAAACCCTGCCGAAGCAGGGTTTTTCCTTAGCGCGTAATCCTGGAGCGGGCGAACGGGTTCGAACCGTCGACCTCAACCTTGGCAAGGTTGCGCTCTACCAGCTGAGCTACGCCCGCGCTTAGGGGTGGTAATGGTAGCGGCGCGACCGCCACTGTCAAGAATTGATATCGGCTTCTGCCATATGCGGCCAGGCGGAACGCAGATAAATGGCCATGGACCAGAGCGTCAGGCCCGCCGCGAGGATCAGCAGGGCCTTGCCGATGGCATAAACCGGCAGGCCAAAAGTCGGCTCGTACCAGAGCATTGCGCCCAGACCAACCATTTGCAGGATAGTTTTGAGCTTGCCGGTACCGGATACCGCGACATGATGGCGCCGGCCGAGCTCTGACATCCACTCGCGCAGCGCGGAAATGGTCAATTCCCGACCGATGATAATGGCCGCGGTAATAGCCAGATAGATCTGCGGATCGGCCTGCACGATGATCACCAGCACCGTGGTTACCATCAGCTTGTCGGCCACCGGATCAAGAAAGGCGCCAAAAGCCGAGGTTTGATTCAGACGTCGCGCCAGGTAGCCGTCCAGCCAGTCGGTGATCGCCGCAAGCGTAAAGACCAGCGCTGCCGCGGGCCGCGACCAGCTGTAGGGCCCAACCAGCAAGGGCAGATAGAAGACCAGCACCACCAGTGGAATCGCGGCTATCCTCAGCCAGGTAAGGAAGGTGGCAATGTTTAGTTGCATGGTGACATTCTCTGAGCCTTCGCCGTTTTCGGCATGCTTGCCTGGCCGATATTCTATCTGCCGGGAGCGCGCTAATCCTCTGCGCCACCATGAAAATGTTCGAAAATCCTTTGCGCCAGGGCTTTGCTGATGCCGCGAACGCCGGCAATGTCGGTGACCGCAGCACGACGTACGCCCTGCAGGCCGCCAAATTGCTGCAACAGGGCGCGTCGGCGCTGCGGCCCCAGACCCGAGATTTCTTCCAGGCTCGAACTGCGCCGTTGTTTGCCCCGTCGCTGGCGATGGCCGGTGATGGCAAACCGATGCGCCTCGTCGCGGACCTGCTGAATCAGGTGCAGCGACGACGAATCGGGCTTCAGACTGAAAGGGACCGATTCACCGGGCCGAAACAGCTGCTCCTGACCCGGTCGCCGACTGGCGCCCTTGGCCACGCCGATCACAGTCAGTTCGCTAAACTGGCAGCTCCTCGAGTACCTCCATGGCAGCCTTCAGCTGGCCTTTACCGCCGTCGATCAGGATCAGGTCCGGCACCGGGCCCTCGCCGCGCCTTACGCGGGTATAGCGTCGTCGAACGGCCTCTGCCATGGCCGCATAGTCATCCCCGGCTGCGGCCGTCTCGATGTTGTAGCGCCGGTAGTCGGACTTGAGTGCCCCCAGTGGTCCCCAGACTACGCAGGCGGCCACCGTTTCACCGCCGCCGGTATGACTCATGTCAAAGCATTCGATCCGCTCGGGCACTTCCCCAAGCGCCAGAGCATCTGCCAGCGCCTCAGCCTGGGCTCGCGAGCCGGCGTTGGCCGCTCTGCGCATAGCCAGTCCCTGGCTGGCATTCGTGGCAGCCATTTCCAGCCAGCGGCGGCGATCGCCACGCACGCGTTGGCGGATTGCAACCTTTTGCTGCGCCTGTGTGCTGAGGGCCCGTTCCAGCAATTCCAGGTCGTCGGGTGTCTCGGTGGTCAATATTTCTGCAGGCGGCTGCTGCGCAAAATAGTGTTGCACGATAAAGCCGAAATAATCTCGCCCTTCGTGGCGCGCCAGCGCTGCGCGGGAAAAAATTTCGGCTGCCGAGCACGCGTCCGTTGCGAATCATAATCAGGGACACGCAATACAGACCAGGCTCGCTGGCCAGGCCGATAACATCAACATTCAGCTTGCCTGCGCCGGAGACCGTCTGGGTAGCCTGAATATCGCGAATGCTTGCGATCTGATCACGCAGCGTCGCCGCCGTTTCATAGGCGAGCTGAGAAGCTGCCGATTCCATCCGGGTGACCAGGTCAGCTAACACCTGGTCATTGCGACCTTGCAGAAATAAGCCGGCATTGCGCGCATCACGGCGGTAATCATCAGCATCGATCAGGCCCACGCAGGGCGCGGTACAGCGAGCGATCTGGTATTGCAGGCATGGCCGGCTGCGATTGGCAAAAAACGAGTCTTTGCACTGGCGCACGCGAAATAGCTTTTGCAATTGAGCCAGTACCTGGCGGACCGCTCCGGCGCTGGGAAACGGGCCAAAATATTGCCCCGGTGCGCGCCGCGATCCGCGGTGAAATTCAAAGCGCGGGTATTCCTGCTGTGTGGTCAGGCGGATGTACGGGTAGCTCTTGTCATCGCGCAGCACCACATTGAAGCGCGGCCGGTGCTGTTTTATAAGGTTATGTTCGAGCAGAAGAGCTTCCTGCTCGCTGGCCGTCACGGTGACCTCCACCCGCTGCGTATGGCTCATCAGCGCCTGCGTTTTCGGGTGATGCGCTTTGCTGCCGAAATAGCTGGCTACCCGGCGCTTAAGATCGCGTGCCTTGCCAACATACAAAATACTGTCGTCCTCGGCGTGCATGCGGTACACACCCGGACGGTGAGTCAGCGAAGCGAGGAAAGCATCTGCGTCAAACGGCTCGCTCATGCAGGCAGAGCATCAAGCTGCTTGCGCAGCAGACGGAAAACGTCAGCAAACATCTCGGGCGTAAGACGACGGGTTTGCGTGTTGTAGCGACTGCAATGGTAGGAGTCGATCAGTAACAACTGGTCATCCAGCGAATGCCGGGCAGCATGCCCGAATTTATAAGCCGAAAGCTTGCGCCCGCAGGCGCGAAGTACTGCGCGATGGGCGATGGTACCCAGGGCCAGCACGATTTTCGGCGCTGGTGACTGATGGATTTCATCAGCCAGATAGTCGTTGCATTGATCGACTTCCGCCGTCAGCGGTTTGTTAGCGGGCGGCAGGCAGCGCACAGCGTTGGTGATCCGGCAATCCTGCAGCACAAGGCCATCATCGCTATGTATGCTTTGCGGTGCCGATGCGAAACCAAACTGGTGCAGCGTTTCGTAGAGCAAAATTCCGGCGTAATCACCGGTGAAAGGCCGGCCGGTGGCATTGGCGCCGTGCATGCCAGGCGCCAGT
The DNA here is from genome assembly GCA_963807995.1 of uncultured Gammaproteobacteria bacterium. GTDB lineage: Bacteria > Pseudomonadota > Gammaproteobacteria > Steroidobacterales > J054. The sequence continues at coordinate 48,556 of CAWEDX010000006.1, read as the reverse complement.
CCGACGATCAGCAGACGCGCTTCGGCAGGCCCGAAGGACGGTACCGGTCGTGCGTGATAGTCAGGGTGTTCACGGCGTACCTGGTCAAGAAATCCGGCCAGGCGCGCGCAGCGCCGGCAGTCCGGGGAAAACTTCATCGCTCAGTCTCGCTGCAAACCGGGGCCGTGACCGGCGATACGCATGGCGACCTCCATCGCCTGATCGTAGTTCAGGCGCGGGTCAACCTGGCTGCGATAGTCACGCGGCAGATCAGCCTCGGTAAGGCCACGTGCACCGCCAATGCACTCTGTAACGTGATCTCCTGTGAGCTCGAGATGAACCCCGCCAAGTCGGCTGCCCTCAGCCTGGTGCACGCGGAATGCGGCGTCCAGTTCAGCGACGATGTTGTCGAAGCGACGAGTCTTGAGACCGGATGGTGTACTTTCGGTATTGCCATGCATCGGATCGCAAATCCACAGTACCTCGCTATCAGCGGCGCGTACGGCATTGATCAGGCGCGGCAAGTCTTTCGTCACGCGTCCGGCGCCAAGGCGATGAATCAGCGTCAGACGGCCGGGTATGTTCTCGGGATTCAGCTTGCGCAATAGCGCCTGCAGCTGATCTGTCTGCATTGCCGCACTGACTTTGACCGCAATCGGGTTGGCGATACCGCGAAAAAATTCCACGTGCGCGCCTTCCGGGTCGGCAGTTCGCATACCAATCCATGGGAAATGCGTGGTCAGGTCATACCAGGCTTCGCGATGCTCTAGATAGCGGGTTTGGGCCTGCTCGTAACTCAGATGCAGACCCTCGTGCGAAGCAAAGAAATCCACCCCGCTCGCCTCGCGCAACTTGGCGCCGGTTATATGTTCGAAAAAATCGAGTCCGTCGGCGACCCGCTCAACAATGCGCTGGTATAGCTCGGCCGGAATCAGAGTGGCTGACGAAATCCAGATCCCAGTTTTCCGGATGATGCAGATCGGCGAAACCACCGGCACCGAGTGAGCGCACCAGGTTCATGGTCAGTGCCGCACGTTCGTAGCCGCGCAACAATAACTGTGGATCGGGTTGGCGATCATTGGCATTGAATGCATGTCGATTAACCAGGTCGCCGCGATAGCTGGGCAATTCCTCACCGTCGCGGGATTCAAGGTTGGCCGAGCGCGGCTTGGCGTACTGTCCCGCCATTCGGCCAATGCGCACGATGGGCTGTTTTAATCCGCCGGTCAGGACCACGCTCATCTGCAACAGAATTTTCAGCTGCGCGACGATGCGCGGCGACGTGCATTCGCTAAAGCTTTCTGCGCAGTCGCCGCCCTGCAGGACAAAGGCCTTACCCTGCTGGGCGCGCGCCAGTTGCGTACGCAGCTTGTCCACCTCCCAGCTGGTCACCAGCGGTGGCAGTGCCGCCAGCTCATCCAGCGCTGACTGCAGGCGCTGGGCATCCGGATAGACAGGCTGCTGAAGTACCTCGCGACGACTCCAGCTGTCGGGTTGCCAATCGTGAACTGTGTCTGCTGCGGACATGGCTAGTCAGACATGCCGGCGACCACCAGTTCGATCCAGCGATCCGGTGGAATAAAACCCTGGCCCCATTTCGCGTCAAACTCTGCGCTGGGCTTAGCGGACACAATTTCAGCGGGGGACTTGCCCTGTTGCAGCAGCACCTGAACTCGCTCCGCGACCGTTTGCAGCATGTCACGAAATTCCAGCAGTTCGGCTTTGTTGGCCAGCGGCCCATGCCCAGGAATAATGCGTGTGTCGTCGTTAATCGACGGTAAGGCGGCATTAATGGCGGCAACTATGCCCGGTAGCGAACCCTTGGAATTGTTATCTATGTACGGATAGAAGCCATTGAAATACGTGTCGCCCATATGCACGACATTGGCCTGCTCAAAGAAGATTATCGCGTCCCCATCGGTATGCGCGTTCGGCACATGCAAAACATCGATCGTCTGTCCATTCAGATGCAGGGTGACTTCACTGGCAAAAGTGACGACGGGTAGCGCGGCCTGCGGCGACGCCGGCACCTGCTCCTGGAAAAAATCAGAAAAGAAACTGCTGCTCATACGCACACGCACGTTGTCATGCGCCACGATCATCGCGCCGGCCTGGGCAAAGTCTTCGTTGCCCCCGGTGTGATCGCCATGCCAGTGGGTATTCAGCACCACCCGCACCGGCTGGTCACTGAGTTTCGCCACGGCCGCACCAATTTTCTCCGTCAGTGGCGCGTATTGGTCGTCGATGAGTACCACACCGTCAGGCCCCGTTAACACACCGATATTTCCGCCCGAGCCCTGCAACATGTAGATATTGCCGCGCACCGTCGTGGTGGATATTTCGATTTTGCTGAAATCTTGCTGTTGCGCGGCAGCAGGCAGCGCCATCAGCGTTAGCAACAAGCCAGCCAGCAGACGGAGCGGGAAATAATTCATGGCGCAGTTTCCTTGGATGTCTGGCGCCATTATTCCATGTTTGTGCTTGCGACCAAGGCCAGCGCCTGCCGGGGGGCTGCTATAATTACGATTGTGATGAGAACGCTGCTAATCGCCGCTGTCCGGGGTTCGCGACGGGTTCTACGCCTGCTGCCCGCCCTGGCCGTTTTACTGGCTCTCGCCTTGCCCGCGGCCGCTGCCACGGCTGTGCGTCTTGAAATCAAGGGCGCCATAGGCCCGGCCACCAGTGACTACATTCACAAGGGCATTGAGCATGCCAAGGCCAGCAACGCGCAGCTGGTGATCCTGGAAATGGATACGCCCGGTGGTCTCGACTCCGCGATGCGCGAGATTATCAAGGACATTCTTGCCTCACCCATACCCGTGGTGACGTACGTGTCGCCCAAGGGCGCGCGCGCCGCCAGTGCCGGCACCTACATCCTGTATGCCAGTCATGTTGCAGCCATGTCGCCGGCCACTAACCTGGGTGCGGCAACACCGGTGCAGATTGGCGGTGGCGGACCGCCCATACCCGGACAGTCGCCTGGAGAAGACGAGAAGGACAAAACTGGGGACGCTGATGGCGAGGCTACTGAGCCAGCCATCCCGGCAGCAGGGACGGCCATGGAACGTAAATCCATTAATGACGCCGTGGCCTATATCCGTGGCCTTGCAAAATTACGCGAACGCAATGCCGACTGGGCCGAACAGGCGGTTCGCGAGGCCGCCAGCCTGAGCGCCGAAGAAGCCGCCGCTCAGCAGGTTGTCGACCTGGTAGCCGAATCCGTTCCCGCCTTGCTAAAGGCCATCGACCAGCGGGTGGTGAAAATCGGCGAGGGAAGAATGGACCCTGGAGACAGCGGGCCTGATGGTGGAAAACTTTGTCGCCTGACTGGCGAACCCGGCTTCTGGCGACCATTACCGACCCGAATATCGCCTACATGCTACTGCTGGTGGGTATTTACGGCCTTATATTTGAAGGCTACAACCCTGGCGCGCTGGTGCCCGGCATCGTCGGCGCCATTTGTATCCTGCTGGCGCTGTTCGCCTTCCAGGTACTGCCGGTCAATTACGCGGGTCTGGCGTTGATTGTGCTCGGGGTAATCCTGATGGTGGCCGAGGCCTTTGTCCCGAGTTTCGGGGCGCTGGGTTTAGGCGGCATTGCCGCCTTTGTATTCGGCTCAATTATTTTGCTCGATTCTGAAATTCCGGGATTTTCCATCAGCCGCAGCCTGATCGGCAGCATTGCCGGAGTTGCCGCTGCGGCACTCATGGCGCTGATGTATTTTCTGGTCCGCAGTCTGCGCCGACCGGTGGTCAGCGGTGAGGAGGAAATGCTCGGCAGCCTGGCGCGGGTGCTGGAGGACTTTCAGGGCAGCGGCAACGTATTTGTGCATGGCGAACGCTGGCACGCCAATTCCGCCAGCCCGCTGCAGGCAGGGCAGTCCGTGCGAATCACCGCCATCAATGGGCTGCAACTCGAAGTTGAACCGCTGAATGATCACGAATAACAGCCCACTGGCTGTCAGGAGCTGAACACAATGATTTATCTGGTAATAGGCGGCGCCGTCTTTTTGCTTCTGGCCTCCGCCATCAAGATGCTAAGAGTACGAACGTGGCGTTGTCTTTACCCTCGGACGTTTCTCCGGCGTTAAAGGCCCCGGCCTGATCATCGTCATCCCGGTCATTCAGCACATCACCAAGACTGATCTGCGCGTCATCGTCATGGACGTGCCCACCCAGGATGTGATCTGCAGGACAACGTGTCGGTGAAGGTCAATGCGGTGGTTTATTTCCGCATTGTCGACCCGGAGAAGGCCATCATCCAGGTCGCCAACGTCTTCGAGGCCACCAGCCAGCTGGCACAAACCACGCTGCGTTCGGTGCTGGGCCAGCACGAGCTCGACGAGATGCTCTCGGAGCGCGACAAGCTGAACGCCGACATCCAGGCCATTCTCGACCAGCAGACCGACGCCTGGGGCATCAAGGTTTCGAACGTCGAGATCAAACACGTCGATCTGGACGAGAGCATGATCCGGGCGATTGCGGCCCAGGCCGAAGCCGAACGTTCACGGCGGGCCAAGGTGATCCATGCCAGGGCGAGAAGCAGGCCTGCGGAGCAGCTGGCCACAGGCCGCGCAAATCTGGCCACCGAAGGCAGGCGCTGCAGTTGCGCTACCTGCAGACCCTGACGGAAATCGCCAAGGAGAAGACCAACACCATTGTTTTTCCGCTGCCGATGGACCTGATCGAACCCTTGCTGGGATGCGGAAGCCTCCGCGGACGGCGGCCCGGCGACCGCGACCCGCGCAAAGGACTACGCCAGACCGCCGGACGCAGTTTAGCCGCGTCCCAGAAGGCCTCCAGCTGCGTCAGGTCGCTAGAGGCTGACCCAGTCGCCGCCAGCGTCGCTTGACCGCCTCTTCAACGGATCGGTAAACGGTGGCTGAACTTGCGATTCGCAGTGCGCAAAGCTTCTTCCGGATCAACGTCGAGCTTGCGCGCCAGGTTGGTCACGGCGAACAGCAGGTCGCCCATCTCTTCGGCCACAGCCTGCGGGTCTTCCGCTCTTCGGCTCGCTTCATCGAGTTCGGCGAGCTCCTCAATAATTTTGGCCCGCGCTGCCTGCGCATCGGCACAGTCGAATCCGACCCGGGCAGCTCTTTTGCCGAGTTTTGGCACGCAGCAAGGCAGGCAGTGCCAGGCCCGCACGTCGTCCAGCGCCCCATGGCTGCCCGACGCGGCCCGCTCGGCCTGCTTGTGTGACTTCCCAGGCCTCGCTCTGCGCCGCCGAGTCGGCCGACGGTGTCTCGGCAAACACATGCGGATGTCGGCGTAATCATTTTGTCCGTGATGCCGGCGGCCACGGCTCCAAATCGAAGGCCCGGAGCTCGCTGGCCATCTGGCTGTGATAAACCACCTGCAGCAACAGGTCGCCCAGCTCATCACGGAGCTCGTCCAGGTCGCCACGTCGATCGCATCGGCAACTTCGTAGGCTTCCTCGATGGTGTAAGGCGCGATGCTGGCGAAATCCTGCTGCTGATCCCAGGGGCAGCCGGTGTCGGGATCTCGCAGCGCCGCCATGACATCAAGTAGTTTCTCTATAGATTCCATTAGGCTCTGTTTCCTATAATATTTTAAGGAAGCTATGGATCATTTGGGCAGTAGCGCCCCAGATGCGCCGCTGGCCATAGTGATACTCGACCATGGCAGCTCCACGCCGCGTACCACGCGGTGTCGCTGCTGTTAGATGACGCGGGTCAAGGAGGAAATCCAGCGGCACTTCGAAAGCCTCGGCGACCTCACAGTCATCCAGTCGCAGTCGCCAGCGGCGCGCTGATCAGACCCACCACGGGCGTTACCGCGAAGCCGCGTCACCACGGCGTGCGGCGGCAACAACCCGGCCACCTCGACCTGCTCGGCCGTGCAGGCCGATTTCCTCAGCCGCTTCGCGCAGGGCGGTATGCACCGCGTCCGTATCATCGGGTCGACACGCCCGCCCGGGAAAGCTGATTTGCCCGGGGTGGTCGCGCAGATGTGGGTGCGCTGGGTCAGCAGCAGCTGCAGCCCGTCGGATATTCCACCAGCGGGACCAGCACGGCCGCCGGGATCAGCGCTTCTGGAACCAACTGACGGGCGATCGTCGGATCCATGCGCGCCGCAGTGCCGCCGCCGGCTACGTCTGCCGGCAGCCTGACTGCCGGCCAGGCGTTGCAGGATACGCGCGCGCACGGCCGCAGCCAGCCGATCAGGACTTGATGCCGCCCCGGGTCAGTTCCAGCGGCATCCAGCAAGCGATCGAGTTCCGCATCGGTGAGGTCCGTCTCCTCGGCTGCGACATCCCGAATCGGCCGCCCCTGGGCATAGGCCTGCTTGGCGATCGGCAGCGCCCTTCTCATAGCCGATCACCGGATTCAGCGCGGTAACCAGGATCGGATTGCGATCCAGCGCCTCGTTCAGCTTGTCCTCGATTGACGCGTGAAGCCGGCAATGGCCTTGTCAGCCAGCAGTGCCTGCGCCGCATCGGCCAGCAGTCTCGATGCTTTGCATTGCAGGTTGTAGGCGACCATGGGCAGCATCACGTTGAGCTGAAAATTGCCCGACTGCCCGGCCACGGTGATCGCGGCATCGTTGCCGATGACCTGTGCAGCGACCATCGCTACCGCTTCCGGAATCACCGGATTTACCTTGCCCGGCATGATGCTGCTGCCCGGCTGCAACGCCGGCAGCGCGATTTCGCCCAGACCCGGCCAGCGGGCCCGCTGTTCATCCAGCGCAGGTCGTTGGCGATTTTCATGATCGACACGGCTACGGTGTTCAGCTGGCCCGGACAATTCGACCGCCGTGTCCTGGGTGCCCAGAGCTTCAAAATGTTGGAGGCCGGCGCGAAACTCAGGCCGGTCTGTTCGGACAACAGCACCGCAACCTTGGCGCCAAAATTCGGGTGCGCATTGATGCCCGGTGCCGACAGCGGTGCCGCCCTGGGCCAGCCGACACAGGCGTGGCAACACGCCCTCGATGCGCTCGATACCATGGTGATCTGGCTGGCCCAGCCGCCGAGTTCCTGGTCCATGCGCACCGGCATGGCATCCATCAGGTGCGTGCGACCGGTCTTGACCACGTCCTCGGTTCTTCGGCCTTGCTGCGCAGCGTTTTTTCGCAGGTGGCGCAGGGCCGGCAACAGGGTCTCCTGAACCAGCAGCGCAGCACTGACATGCACGGCGGTCGGGATAACATCGTTTGATGCTCTGGCCCATGTTGACGTCGTCATTGGGATGCACGGACTCGCCGAGTTGCTGGTGGCCAGGTGCGCAATGACCTCGTTGGCATTCATGTTTGAACTGGTGCCCGAGCCGGTCTGGAATACGTCGATCGGGAAACTGCGCGTCGTGTTGCCCTCGGCGACTTCCAGCGCAGCGGCCTGGATGGCTACGGCCTTTTTCGTGGTCATCAGGCCGAGTTCGCAGTTGGCGCCGGCGGCCGCCCACTTCACCAGTCCCAGCGCCCGAATAAAGGCCCGCGGCATGGCACAGCCCGCTGATCGGGAAATTATTGACCGCGCGCTGCGTCTGCGCGCCCCAGAGCGCATCCTGCGGCACCTGCAATTCGCCCATGCTGTCGTGTTCCGTGCGGAATTCCTTTTCCGACATCAAACTCTCCTGAATTCACTGGGCCCGTCCGAACGAGCCTTGATAACCGGGCCGCGATTCTACCGCGCCAGCTAGCCAGCGCGAGCATTCAGCGCAGGTTTCAGGAATTTGCTGGTGTATTATCGCCACCCGCCGAGAACACGCCCGAACAGCATGGATTTATCACCCCTTACCGCCATTTCACCCCTGGACGGCCGCTACGCCGGCAAAGTGAAGGACCTACGCGGCGCTGTTAGCGAATACGGCCTGATCCGGCTGCGGATGTTGGTCGAGGTGCGCTGGCTGCAGTTCCTGGCGTCAGCCGCAGTGAGCTCGCAGAGTATCGGACCACTATCGCCCGTGGTTAACCGGTTTCTGGATGGCCTGGTCGACAATTTCGGGCCGGCGAGATGCCCAGCGGGTCAAGGACATCGAAGCCACCACCAACCATGATGTGAAGGCAGTCGAATACTTTGATCGGCGAGCGGCTGCGGCGACGACCCGGAACTCAGGCCACTGCGCCCGTTCGTGCATTTCGCCTGCACGTCGGAAGACATCAACAACATCGCCTACGCCCTGATGCTGCGCCAGGGTCGCGATCAGCTGCTGCTGCCCGGCCTGCGCGAGTTGATCGCCGCTCTGAGCGAGCATGGCGCGGCGAGACCGCCGATCTCAGCCATGCTGTCGCGTACCCACGGGCAAACGGCCAGTCCGACCACTCTCGGCAAGGAAATGGCCAACGTGGTCGGCTCGGCTCGAGCGCCAGGCGCGGCCTGTTCGCAGCGGTGCCGGCACTGGCCAAAATCAATGGCGCGGTGGGGAACTACAATGCGCACGTGGTGGCTTACCCGGATCTCGACTGGCCGGCGCCTGGGCGCCGACGTTCATCGAGTCGCTGGGCCTGACCGGCAACGCCTACACCACGCAGATCGAGCCGCACGACTGGATCGCCGAATACTGTGACGCCCTGGCGCGGATCAATACCATCCTGATCGATACCAGCCGCGACTTCTGGAGTTACATATCGCATCGGCTACTTCCGCCAGCGACGAGGTGGCCAGGCGAAGTCGGCTCATCAACGATGCCGCACAAGGTCAACCCGATCGATTTTGAGAATGCCGAGGGCAATCTGGGTATCGCCAATGCATTGCTGGGTCATCTGGCCGCGAAACTGCCGATCTCGCGCTGGCAGCGTGACCTGACCGACTCGACCGTGCTGCGCAACCTGGGCGTGGCCGTGGGGCATAGCGCTGCTGGCCTACGAATCCCTGCGCAAAGGCCTCAGCAAACTCGAGGACGACACGCGCGAAATCGGCGCCGACCTGGACGGCAGCTGGGAAGTGCTGGCCGAAGCGATTCAGACGGTCATGCGTCGCTATGGTCATGCCGATGCCTATGAGCAACTGAAAGACCTGACCCGCGGCGAACGCATCACGCCAGAGATACTGCGCGAGTTCATTAGTGGACTCGCCCTTCCCGAGGCCGACAGGCAACGGCTGCTGCAACTGACGCCGGCCACCTACACGGGCCTCGCCGCCCGGCTGGCGCGTGAACTGGCCGAGCCCGGCAAGCGCTGACGGCAGGGAAACGTGACGCAATCGTCACGGCTGTGATGCAGCATTCCCGTAGAATCTTTAGCTCCCCCATTGTGCGCGCTGACTGATGGCACGATCAGCGGGGATCGAACCAGGGCTGCGGACGAATCGACACCATATGCAGGCATCGCGTATTCAGGGACGACGCTGGGTTATCTCCAGCATGGCGGAAAATCGCGCCGCAACCGCCGAAATTGCCGCCCAGGCAAAGCGGTGGATCTCTATTTATACGCCTGATCTCGAACCCGGAATTTACGATTCCGAAGAGTTTCTCGATGTGGCCAAACGCCTGGTTCTGGCAAAACGCTATGCCAAGATCCGGGTACTGATATCTGAACCACACCGCACCGTGCGCATTGGCAACCGCTTTGTTTCGGTCGGTCGCCGCCTGAACAGCTATATTGAATTTCGCAATGTTCATCAGGATTATCGCGAACATCGCGAGGCCTATCTGATCGCGGATGACATTGCCCTGCTCTACCGCGTTGAAGGTCGAAAGTGGGAGGGTATTGCCGATACCTATGAGCCCGCCGTAGCGCGTCGCTATCTGAGTTTGTTCGACGAGATCTGGAACGCTTCGGAAATCGAGCAGGAATTACGCGAACTCCGCGTGTAGTCTTTGCCGTCCTGTGATCAGGACTAAACATCATTCCCCCGTACGCCAGCAGCCCGATGGCAGCCGCATAGCGCTAACCGTCGCGGCGGTCGGCGAGCGCGACGGCCGCTACCTGATGGTTGAAGAACGCATCGACGGTCAGCGGGTCATCAATCAGCCGGCCGGGCATGTTGATCCGGGCGAGGACTTGCTCAGTGCCGTGGTTCGCGAGGCCCGCGAAGAAACGGCCTGGGTATTTCAAGCCGAAGCCGTAGTCGGTGTTTTTCTTTGGCGCCACCCGGTGAAAGCGAGCAGCTATCTGCGCGTAGCCTTTGCCGGCAGCTGGTCGCACAACTATCCGGACCAGGCCCTGGACAAGGAAATTCTTGCTGCGCGCTGGTTCACCCCAGGTGAATTGGAGCTGGCCCCGCATCTGCGCAGCCCAATGGTGCTGCGCTGTCTGCAGGATCACGCCAAAGGTAATCTGATGGCGCTTGAGCCCTGCCTGGCGCTCGACTGGCAGGGTCTTCTGGAGCTGGCCGAGCCGCTCGGCCGGAACCAGACAGCTGCGCTGCTAAAATAGCGACCATGAGCAAGCGCAGCGAAACGATCATGGTGGCTCTTTCCGGCGGTGTGGATTCCGCGGTAGCGGCACTCAGCCTGCTGCGTCAAGGACTGCGGGTCGAAGGCCTGCACATGACTAACTGGGATGACGATGACGGCTACTGCAGCGCTGCGGCCGACTATCAGGATGCCCGCCGCGTGTGCATCGAACTAGGTATCCCGCTGCATCGAGTGAATTTCAGCGCCGAATATCGAGACCAGGTTTTTGCGCATTTTCTGGCTGAGTATGCGTGCCGGCCGCACGCCCAATCCCGATGTTCTGTGCAATCGCGAAATCAAGTTTGGGGTCTGCCTGGCGCATGCGCGACGGCTTGGCGCCTGCCGCCTGGCGACGGGTCATTACGCACGTCTTGATCGGGGCCCACGCACGCGCCTGTTGCGCGCTGTAGACGCCGGCAAGGACCAGAGCTACTTCCTGCACGCGGTGCCCGCGCCTGCCCTGGCGCAGGCAATGTTCCCGCTGGGCGAACTGCACAAAACGCAGGTGCGCGAATTGGCCAATGCCGCTGGCCTGCCGGTCCATGCGAAACGTGATAGCACCGGTATTTGTTTTATCGGCGAACGGCCGTTCCGCGAGTTTCTGTCGCGTTATCTCACCGGCCACGAAGGCCCGATGGAAACACCCGATGGACGAGTCGTTGGAGAACACCAGGGGCTGATGTACTACACGCCGGGGCAACGGCAGGGGCTTGGCATCGGCGGACAGGCCGGCGCAGGCGATGCTGCCTGGTACGTCGCAGGCAAACAGGTCGAACGCAATGCCCTGATCGTCGTTCAAGGCCGCGAGCACCCGTTGCTCTGGTCTCGATCATTGAGCGCCTGGATGCAAGCTGGATCAACGGGCCGCCCGCAGGCCTGGCTGCCGGGCGCGAACTGCAGCTTACCGCCAAGGTTCGCTATCGGCAGGCTGATGCCAGCTGCCGGCTGTTTCAGGGCCGCGACGGCCAGTTGCAGGTGACATTCAGCGAGCCGCAGCGGGCGGTTGCCCTGGCCAATACGTGGTGTTTTATACCGGCGACGAGCTGTCTGGGCGGGGCTGTGATTCAGGGCACTGAGTGCCAGGCTGAGTCACGTGCCGGCCCAGGCCAGAACAGCGTAAAGCGGGCTGATCCGCTATCAGTCGCGACCTTTTCCGGCCCCCCGCTGCAGGCTGTGCGGCTGACAACCTGAACCATCCATCGGAGATTTCCATGGCGCCACTACCGAGTGCGAAGGCAACGCTGTCTGTCAACGGCAACGACTATCAAATATTTCGGCTGGATGCCGTCAGACGAGGGCCACGTAGACCGCCTGCCCTATTCGCTGAAGATTCTGCTGGAAAACCTGCTGCGCCATGAGGACGGCGGCGACGTCACGCGCGGCAGACATCAGTGCGCTGGCCAACTGGGACCCGCAGGCCGAGCCCAGCCAGGAAATCGCCTTCACGCCCAGCCGCGTCATCCTGCAGGATTTCACCGGCGTGCCGGCCGTGGTCGACCTCGCCGCCATGCGCGATGCGGTGGTCAAGCTCGGCGGCAATGCCGAGTCGATCAACCCGCTGTCGCCGGCCGACTGGTCATCGACCACTCGGTGCAGGTCGACAACTACGGCAGCGCGGACGCACTTGAGCGCTCAATAATGAGATCGAATTTCAGCGCAACCAGGAACGCTACTCGTTCCTGCGCTGGGGTCAGAATGCCTTCGATAACTTTCAAGTCGTGCCGCCGAATACCGGCATCGTTCACCAGGTCAATCTCGAGTACCTGGCGCGCGTCGTTTTCGACGCCGAGACGCAACGGCGAGCGGCTGGCCTACCCCGACACGCTGGTCGGCACCGACTCCCACACGACGATGATCAACGGCCTGGGCGTGCTCGGCTGGGGTGTTGGCGGCATCGAAGCCGAAGCCGCCATGCTCGGCCAGCCGGTCACCATGCTGATTCCGCAGGTCATCGGCTTCCGTCTGACCGGCAAATTGCGCTGAAGGCACCACCGCCACCGACCTGGTGCTGACGGTCACCGAGATGCTGCGCGAGCAAGGGCGTGGTCGGCAAGTTTGTCGAGTTTTTCGGCGACGGCCTCAGCGAATCTGCCGCTGGCCGATCGCGCCACGCTCGGCAACATGGCGCCGGAGTTCGGCAGCACCTGCGGCATTTTCCCGATCGACGCAGAAACCATGCGCTACCTGGAGCTGTCCGGTCGCGACGCGGAGCAGATCGCGCTGGTCGAGGCTTATGCCCGAGCGCAGGGCCTGTGGCGTGAAGACGGCCAGGCAGACCCGCTGTATACAGATATGCTTGAACTTGATCTCGGCGATGTGAGCCCAGTATCGCCGGGCCGAAGCGGCCGCAGGACCGCATTGCTGCTGAAAGATGCCAGCTACGGCTTATCAGCGTGACGCAGCGGACAATGCTGGCCTCGCGTAAGAGGCGGCGCCGACGTTCGGCACGGCTGAGCGACATGGCGAATCATTCGAAGTGCGTGACGGCGCGGTATTGATCGCTGCTATCACCAGCTGCACCAACACCTCCAATCCGGCGGTGATGGTTGCCGCCGGCCTGCTGGCGCGCAATGCACGCGGCCAAAGGCCTGCACACTCAAGCCCTGGGTCAAGACCAGCCTGGCGCCAGGTTCCAAGGTGGTCACGCAACTATCTTGAGAAGGCGGGCCTGATCGATGACCTCGACGCGCTGGGCTTCAACGTGGTGGGTTACGGCTGCACCACCTGTATCGGCAACTCCGGCCCGCTGCGATCCTGCCATCGACAAGGCGGTGCGTGAAAACGACGTGCTCGGCTGCAGCGTGCTGTCGGGCAACCGCAACTTCGAAGGCCGCATCCACCCGCTGGTGCGGATGAACTTCCTGGCCTCGCCGCCGCTGGTGGTCGCCTATGCCCTGGCCGGCAACATGGACGTCGATATTGCTCAACGATCCGCTGGGAACAGGTGATCGACGGCAACCGGTCTACCTGCAAGACATCTGGCCGAGCCAGGCAGAAGTTCAGGAGATGGTCGCTGGCAACATCAATTCGGACATGTTCCGCTCGCAGCTATGCGCATGTGTTTGACGGCGACGCGAACTGGAACGATCTGGATGCGCCCGACGGGCGAACGTCTACGCCTGGGAGGCCGATTCGACCTACGTGAAGAATCCGCCCTACTTCGAGGGCATGACGCAGAACACCGAGCCGAAGTCGAATGATATTCACGGCGCGCGGGTGCTGGCATTGCTCGGCGATTCGGTCACCACCGACCACATCTCGCCGGCCGGCTCCATTGCCAAGCGACAGTCCGGCCGGCCAGTACCTGCGGAACAGGGCGTGCAGCCGAAGGATTTCAATTCCTATGGCTCGCGCCGCGGTAACCATGAGGTCATGATGCGCGGCACCTTCGCCAATATCCGCCTGCGCAATCAGCTGGCGCCGGGCACCGAAGGCGGCTGGACCCGTCATCAGCCCGACGGCGAACAGATGACGTATTTACGATGCCGCCATGCGCTACCAGGCAGACGGGCACGCCGCTGGTGGTCCTCGCCGGGCAAGGAATACGGCACCGGCTCGTCGCGTGACTGGGCGGCCAAAGGCACCTGCTGCTGGGCGTCAAAGCGGTGATCGCCGACAGCTACGAGCGCATCCATCGCTCCAACCTGATCGGCATGGGCGTGTTGCCGCTGCAGTTCATGGATGGCGAGAGCGCTGCAGTCGCTGGGGCTTGATGGCAGCGAAACCTTCGACATCGCCGGCCTGGACGGCGGCGCGGCACGATGGTGACGGTAACGGCGACCGCCGAAGACGGCAGTCAGAAGGTTTTCGAGGCGCGGGTGCGCATCGATACGCCGAAGGAACGTGACTACTACCGCAACGGCGGCATCCTGCACTACGTGCTGCGCCAGCTGGCGGCCTGACGAGGTGGTATTCGCTGCGTTAGCTTGAGGCCGGCGCCTGCAGATCAGTCGTCAAGACTAGCCAGTTCCTCGCGGGCAACGCGAAAAGCCGGTGCCAGTTGCAAGGCTTCGTTATAGGCTGCACGTGCGGCTTCAGGATCTCCCTGGTCGCTGGCAATACGCCCCAGGTACAGCCAGGCTTCGGCTTCGCCCCATAGCGGGCTGTCATCGCTGGGCGGCTGGAAGTCAGCGAAACGCTGCAGCGCTTCGCGCAGGCGCTGCATGGCCTTGGCCTTGTCACCGCCGAAGGCGCTGGGACGAAAATACAGGCTGATGCCGTCGGCCAGAATGACCCTGGGATTATCCGGCGCAGCCTGCATAGCCCTTTCCTGCGCGCCATTCGCGGCGATGCCACGCGTGGCTGCGCGAAACATGTAAAAAGGCGCGCTAACGCCATAACAGGTCGCCAGCAGTGAGTGCGCTTCGCCGAACTGGGGATATTCTTTGACCAGGGGCTTTAGTAAATCGATGCAGCGATTGAGATATTTCTTGCCAAGCTTCTTGTCCTCGAAGCGCAGTTCGCCGAGTCGATAGTTGGTATAGGCCTGGTAGTAGACCGCCAGGTTCCCCGAACTGGCCGCAAAGGACTCTGCCAGGCTTTCCAGCTGCTCAACATCGCCGCTAAAAACAGCCTGATCCAGCTGATCTCGCCATTCACGCAGTTGCAAGTCGGCATAGGCGGAAGTCGCCATGATCAGCCCGCTGGCAATGAACCAGAATGGGAATTTGAAACGTTTTTGCTGGCTCAAGTTCTGTTCTCTGTCTGCCTGCCGTAAACTGCGCCGCCCGCCTGAGGCCAGGAGCGGAGCCATGGAAAACCAGACTATCGACGTGATCGACATTGGGGTCAACCTGACCCACGACAGTTTCGACCCGGATCGTGATGCAGTGATCGAGCGCGCGCGTCAGGCCGGCGTCAGCCGAATGATCATTACTGGTACCACGGTAGCTGCCAGTCTGGATGCCGCAGAGCTCGCCGCAGCGCGGCCGGGCCAATTGTACGCTACCGCCGGGATCCATCCGCACCATGCTGCGGAGCTCGGAGTAAACAGCAGCGGCCAGTTGGCCGCCATTGCTGACCGGCCGGGTGTTGTTGCCATCGGCGAATGTGGACTGGACTATTTCCGCAATTACTCACCGCGCGACGCACAACTAAAGGCCTTCGAAGCGCAACTGCAATTGGCTGAACAATTACAAAAACCCGTGTTTCTGCATCAGCGCGATGCCCACGATGACTTTCTCGCGCTGCTTAAAGACTATCTGCCTCGGATCCCCGGCGGCGTGGCCCACTGCTTTACGGCCGGCCTCGATGAGCTACGCGAATACCTTGATCTCGGGCTGTACATAGGCATAACCGGTTGGATTTGTGATGAACGTCGCGGCCACTCGCTGCGCGAGGCGGTGCTCGAATTGCCCATGGAACGCGTATTGCTGGAAACTGACGCGCCTTACCTGGTGCCCAGGGACTTGCCGGAGAAACCCGGCGGGCGGCGCAATGAACCGCAATATCTGCCGCATATCCTGGCCAGCGTGGCGCGAATTATGCGGCAGGAACCTGCGGACTTGGCGGCCGCGACCAGGCGGAATACTGAAAACCTGTTTGCGCTGCCGTGCGGTCGCTAGCGGTCTTTCATCAACTGGCCGACCTGGGCGGCTACAGCTTCATGGCGCAGCTGCTCCCAGCCACTCCGAAATGCATTGTCCGTGCTGCCGGCTTCACGGCGTTGCGTTGTCCAGAATTTCAATCAGCGAATCGAGGCGCTGGGTCCGATTTGGCAAACCCTTGGTGAAATCTGCACCATTGGTGAAAACCACGTAGCCGCTGACCGGAACCTCGGGTAACAATCGCTTCACGGCGGCAATCCGGTCGTACAACGCCGGCTGTGGATTGCCAAAAGTGAACCGTCGTCGTTCACTAATAACGGTCCAGTCCTGCATCGCATCACTGCCAAATACATGACCGGCCACCTGCTTGATGTCGATCACCAGCACACCCTCGCTGGTCAGCGCGGCAAGCTCTACGTGGATTTCGCCACCGTCACCATCCGGAATGAGAAAGTGACTCAGCAATTCATCCACTACGGCTTGCAGTTGCGCCTCCGGGCTGCGATTTTTTTTGCGGCGCCGCCAGAGCACAATCAGCAACAGCACAAACCCCAATAATGCGGCGCTGATGATTAAAAGATCAGGCGACGGATTTTCCAGCATGGGCATGTCGATCTAGCGCGTCCGCAAGCTGTTCACAACTGTGCCACCAGCTGGTCCAGCTGCGCGTCGATGCAGAGGTATTCAGCGGGCCAACTCAAGAGGTCGGCAAGTTCCGGCGGCGGCGGCACCTCGATGCCCAACAGTGGTTCGACAATGGTGTCGAACTTGGCCGCATGCGCGGTAGCGACCACGGCCCAGCGACCGGAACGGCGCAGCGCTTCGGGCAGTTCGCGGTAGACGTGCAGCCCGGTGGCGGTATGCGGGCACCAGGCGATCGTGTGGCGACGATACTCATCTTTGATCGTGCGGCGAATAGCCTCGTCGTCGACGGCCCAGGCGCTGATTTCCCGACCAATTGTGTCTGCATCACCGAGCAGAGCCCGCAAACGCTCCATATTGCTCGGATCGCCTACGTCCATAGCCGAGGCCAGGGTGGCGATGCTCGCGCGCGGCGACCAGTCGCCACTGTTCAGATAATCCGGGATCGTGGTGTTGGCATTGGTAGCGAATACCACTTTACCGATGGGCAAGCCCATGCGGCGGGCCCAGACACAGGCAAAGCCGTTACCGAGATTGCCGGTGGGCACCACGAAGTTAAGCGGCTCGCCCGTGTCACGCCAATGCTCCAGGCTGGCCTTCGCGTAGTAAGCCGCCTGAGGCAGCAGTCGCCCGACGTTGATGCTGTTGGCCGAGCAAAGATGTTGCTGATCGCGCAAAGCTGTATCGGCAAAGGCCTGCTTGACCAGGCGCTGACAATCGTCAAACTCCCCGCGTACAGCCAGCGACACCACGTTCTCGCCCCAGCAGGTCAACTGATGCTGTTGGCGCGGCGATACGCGCCCGTCCGGAAACAGCACCACCACGCGCAAACCCGGCCGCCGATAATAAGCCGCTGCCACTGCGCCGCCGGTGTCGCCGGAGGTGGCTACCAGTATCGTCACGGGCGCCTGGGCGTAAACCCCGTCGGCAACAATCTCGGCCATATTGGCTGCCAGAAAGCGCGCGCCGACATCTTTAAATGCGGCGGTCGGGCCATGAAACATTTCCAGCACCGACAGCGGCATCGGGTCGTCTTCCAGCGCGCGCAAGGGCACCGGGAAATTCAGGGCATCCTGACAGATGTCAGGCAGCCGCGAGGCCAGGCTGGTACCTGCGTAGAACGGCGCCAGCAGGATCCGGGCAATATCCGCAAACTCCGTGTGCCCGGCAAAATCCTGCGCTTCAAAACCGGGCAGGCTCGCCGGCACATACAAGCCGCCATCCGGCGCCGTGCCGCTCATAATCGCCTGTTCCAGCGAGACGCCGGGCCGCCGCGAGTACTGATGAATTGCATCGTCTAGCGTCCGGCGCCGAGATAGGTCGCCAGGCGCAGCAGATCGGCAAATACGCCGGCTGCCGTAACGTCCGGCCCGGCCCCGGGACCCTGCACTACCAGCGGGTTATCGCTGTAACGCGCCGTCTGGTAACGCAGAATGTTGTCGGTCAGATTCATTCGTGCAAAGGGATGATCGCTGCCCAGGCCATCGAGACTTACGCTGGCGCCGTCATCACGTTTGAGTCGACCGACATAGCGTAATACCTGGCCGGCCTGCTGCGCGGCTTCGAAACGCGCATGCATCACCTGATCGTAGTCTGGCAGGGCGTCGAGAAACTCCTCAATGCCCAGTTCCCGCAATGCCTCAGGCACCAGGCTCTCAACAGTCAGGTCCTCCAACTCCAGTTCAAGGCCCATTTCGCGCCCGAGGATGATCACCTTGCGAGCTACATCCATACCGGACAGGTCATCGCGCGGGTCCGGCTCGGTGAAGCCACGGTCGCGGGCCTCACGAACAATGGCTGAAAAGGGCTGGCTGCCGTCATAGACGTTGAACAGGTAGGCGAGCGTCCCCGAGAAGACGCCTTCGATGCTGAGTATTTCATCGCCGGTGCGCTTCAGATCGCGCAGCGTCTCGATGATCGGCAGGCCGGCACCCACCGTTGTCTCATAGAGAAAGTGTGCGTTGTGGCGGCGACGAATGTCGCGCAGTTCCTGCCAGTAGACCAAGGGACCACTTTGCGCCTTCTTGTTCGGTGTGACGACATGAATGCCGTGGGCAAACCATCCGGCGTAAAGCGCGGCCACGGACTCACTTGCGGTGCAATCAATTATGGCCGCGTGCGGTAGATGATCCGCATTTATATGCGCAGCAAAACGCTGCATGTCCAGGGGTTCTGAAGCGCGCTCGAACTGCTCGCGCCAGTTACGCAGGTCAATGCTGTGCTCGGCCAGCAGCATGCGGGTTGAGCTGGCAATAGCGCGGACGCGAAAATCGACGTTGAAGTCCTTCAGCAGCTGTTCAGCTTGCTGGGCCAGCTGGGCCAGCAATACGCCACCAACATTTCCTGGCCCAATCAGGCCCACCGACAGCGTTTTTGCCGACAGGTAAAAACCCGAATGCGCGGTCCTCAGTGCACGGGTTTCGTCTTCGCCATCAATGATGACTGAGATGTTCCGCTCCGAAGAACCCTGGGCGATGGCGCGCACGTTGATGCCCGCGCTGCCCAGGGTGCCGAGAAAGCGCGCGGCAATACCGGGTATGCCGGCCATGCCGTCACCTACGACGGCAATGATGCTGCAGTCATGCTGGACCTCGACACGCTGTATCTGGCCGAGCTCCAGCTCAGTGGCAAAGGCCCTGCGCACTGCTGCCTCAACCTCTGCGGCATTACGAGCCGGAACCGCGAAACAAATGGAATGCTCGGAACTGGCCTGAGAAATGAGGATTACGGAAATACCGGACTCGCGCAGAGCGCTAAACAGGCGGTCGGCGGTGCCCGGAACACCAATCATGCCGGCACCTTCAAGATTCACCAGCGTAACCTGATCGATGGATGTAATGCCCTTGATCAGTTCACTGCCATCGCCCGCAGGCCCGATGCAGGTTCCAGGGGCCGCCGGGTTGAAACTGTTGCGGATCCAGATCGGGATACCCTGCGTCACTGCAGGCGACATGGTCTGCGGGTGGATTACCTTGGCGCCAAAGTAAGCCAGCTCCATAGCCTCGCTATAGCTCAGCTGTTTGATTACCGAGGCTTCAGGCACACGATTGGGATCGGCGCTCATGACGCCATCCACGTCGGTCCAGATAGTGATGCTTTCGGCTGCCAGCAGCGCACCGATAATTGAGGCG
This sequence comes from uncultured Gammaproteobacteria bacterium, assembly GCA_963807995.1. GTDB lineage: Bacteria > Pseudomonadota > Gammaproteobacteria > Steroidobacterales > J054. The sequence continues at coordinate 28,901 of CAWEDX010000006.1, read as the reverse complement.
GAATAGTCGCTGCCATTGCGGCCAAGCGTGGTATGCAGGCCTGCGGCATCGGTAGCAATAAAACCGGTAACCACGGTAATGCCGGCCGCCGGCGACGGGAAACACTTGGCGGCGTTGGCACGTGAGGGCTCCCACAGCACGCCCGGGCCAAGGTCACCATGCTCTACGACAATAAGTTGACGTGCGTCGAGCCAGCGAACCGGATCTGTCCGGCGCCGACTGCGCGCTTCCTGGCCCAGGTAAGCTGCCAGCAGGCGGGAAGACCAGAGCTCCCCCAAATCCGGCTACCAGGTCGCGGCTGCGATCTGCGGCCGAGCGCACCAGTGAAATGGCCTGCAGGACGTCACGGGCATCCTGAACGTCGCGCGTAAAGGCCTCCAGGACCCGGGCTGCTTCGGATTCATCGGCCAGCAGCGCATGACAGGTCTCGGTATAACGTTTTGACAGCGCCTCCAGACCCACTTCTATGTCCTTGCCGGCCCGCTCGGCCGTGAGGATGAGCGCCAGCAGTGCATCGGTCATGCCGCCCATGGCGGAGACCACCGCGACCTGCGGGTGGCTGTCGGTGCTCAGCAAAATTTCCGCGACGCGCTGAAAGCACGCGGCATCGGCCAGGCTGGAGCCGCCGAATTTATGAACTTGCCAGGGCGAATTGGACATCTTTTGTGCTTTTATCGTGTTTGGGGCCAAAAAGGCGCGACAAAGCCGCCAATCATACCGATTATGGTCGGGGTCGACACGATTCGGATGATTGCAAACTGTCAGTTCGACCTGAATAATCCTTTCCCGGCCGAGAACAACAAAATGCCGAAACTATTCGTTGCCCCTATAGAGAATCCGCGCGCTCACAGCGATCTGGAAAGATCCCTGCTAAATGCCGTAGAACGCCAGACGGTCATTCGCAGTTTTAGTGACGCTACCTATCCGGAACTGATCGAAATTGAACGCCGCGGCCGGGGCTTCTACGCCTGGGGTTTGCAACCGGGCCCTGAAAATATCGAAAAATGGTTTCACATGGGCGTTGGCGACGTGATTCTTGTGGGCTACAAGAATAGCTATCGCCACTATGCCAAGGTGCTGGGCCGTTACGAAAATGATCGTGCCGCCGAAGCGATCTGGGGGGAGGCAGAGAATGGTGAGGCCAGCCGGGAGTTCCTGTTCTTTCTGTCCGAGCCGATTCCGCTGTCCCTGCCCTATGCGGAGCTTAAGGACTATCTCCCCGGTCGTTATGCTGACTTCGAGCAATTGCCGGCGGCCACAGTAGATCGGATCGAGGCTGATTTTGGCAGCCTCGACCGCTTTATCCGACGTCGCTTGCTGAATAAAGGCGCCGGCGGGCCGATCCTCGACATGAGCGGCATCATCCAGATGTCAGAACGTGATCAGGAACGCCTGAAGAAATTTGACCAGAGCAGCAGCAAAGAAGCCCGCAGCGGCGTAGTCGACAGCATTATTCGGCGCCGCGGTCATCCCGATTTTCGCAAGCGACTGCTGTCAGCCTATGACTTCAAATGCGCGATCACGGGCAGCGATGCCGTCGATGCGCTGGAAGCGGCTTACATCATTCCTTTTCGGGGTCGCTTTACCCAACACCCCAGCAACGGTCTGTTATTGCGCGCCGATATCCATACCTTGTTCGACCTCGGCAAGATTGCCGTGGATACGCGCACGCTCACGGTGATTGTCGCAGAAGACCTGATGGCGACGAATTACCGCATACTGGCCGGCCGACCAATCACTTACCCCACCCAGGAAGAGCATAGACCCAGTACTGAATCTCTGGATCTTCACCGGCGCCTGGCCGGTCTCTAGCCAGCGCTGCCGGGCCTGATTCGCCCGCAGTGCTTGCAAGGGCTGCCAGCGAACGCAACAATCCGCGCATGCAAATGACTCGTCAGGAATTCAAGCGCTGGCCGCGCAAGGCTGTCACGCTGCTCGGTATGTCGGGGGTGGGTAAAACCCACCTGGCCAATCGGCTGCCAAAGACCAACTGGTTCCACTATTCGGGCGACTATCGGATTGGCACCAAGTATCTCGAAGAAGCCATTCTTGACAATATCAAGCGCCAGGCCATGCAGGTGGATTTCTTGCGTGACCTGTTGAGAAGCGACTCCATTTATATCTCCAGCAACATTTCCGTGCACAACCTGGAACCGGTATCCAGTTTTCTCGGCAAGCTTGGTCGCGCTGAGCTTGGTGGTTTACCGCTGGCAGAATTCAAACATCGCCAGCGACTGCACGCCGAAGCAGAAGCGGCAGCAATGCGAGATGTAGCCAGCTTTATAGACAAGGCACACGAGATATACGGCTACGACAATTTCCTCAACGATGCAGGCGGCAGTATTGTGGAACTGGACGATCCGGCCGTGATGCAGACCCTGGGTAAACATACGCTGATCCTGTATCTGCAGGCTGGCCCGGAAATGGAAGAGGAACTGATAAGACGCGCGGTGAGTGATCCCAAGCCACTGTATTACCGCGAGGCCTTTCTCGACGAGCATCTCGGCGTGTATCTGCGTGAGCAGCGTCTGCAGAGCGCTGATGAAATTGATCCTGATCATTTCGTCAGCTGGATTTTTCCACGTCTCGCGCGCGCGCGGCGGCCGCGCTATGAGGCGGTTGCGCGGGAGTTCGGCTACAGCGTTCCGGCCGAAAGCATCGATAAGGTCCAGACCGAAGCCGACTTTATTGACTTCGTTGCGGAGGCTATCCCCCTGGGGGCCTGACTCATGGCCGACCTGGCGAAGCCCGGTTTCTACCCGGTGCGCGGACTGCGAATGGCCTGCCACGATCAGGGACGAGGGCCGGTTTTGCTGTTTCTGCATGGCAATCCAACCTCGAGCTATTTGTGGCGTGATGTGATCGCGCCGCTGACCGCTCAGGCACGTTGCGTGGCGCCCGATCTCCTCGGCATGGGCTTTTCCGACAAGCTGCCGGCCTCGGCTGCTGATCGCTACGGCTTTGCAGAGCACCGCGAATACCTCGATGCCTTGCTCGACCAGCTGGATCTCGGCGACGATATCACCCTGGTTCTGCACGACTGGGGTTCCGCGCTTGGCTTTGACTGGGCAAGACGACATCCTGAACGCGTCGCCGGTCTGGTTTATATGGAAGCCCTGGTGCGACCGCTGAGCTGGTCGGAATGGCCGGAACCCAGCCGTGGTGTGTTCGAGGCAATGCGCTCACCAGCCGGGGAAAACCTGGTGCTGGAGAAGAATCTGTTCGTTGAAAAAATCTTGCCTGCCTCGATTCAGCGCAGCCTGAGTGACGAGGAAATGAGTCATTACCGACAGCCTTTCAGCGTCGCCGGCGAAGATCGACGGCCGACCCTGAGCTGGCCGCGACAACTGCCGCTGGATGGCGAACCCGCAGAAGTCGTAGAACTCGTGCAGGCGTATGCTGATTTCCTGACCACCAGCACGCTGCCCAAACTATTCGTTAACGCAGAGCCGGGCGCGATTCTGGTCGGCGCGCAGCGAGAATTTTGCCGTCGCTGGCCGAACCAGACTGAAGTTACAGTGCCCAGGCATCCATTTTATTCAGGAGGACTCGGCAGCCGAGATTGCTGCGGCCATAGCCGGCTGGCACGTCGGCTTGAATGCGCTTTAGGGATGCTCTCGATTACGGCTGCGCGCTATGGCCTTTCACTGCAATGAATCTTTGCCCCGGATGCATGCGAAAATAGAATTATGTCTGACCGGTCACCAGGCAGTCAGTGGTTATGGCGGCTCGAAACCCCGCCCGGTTGATATTGGAGATAACTATGTATTTTCGACCCCTGCTACCGATGCTTGCGTTGATTTGCGCATTCGGTGGTATGCAGCCTGTTTCGCGCAACAGGATAACGATGTGATGGAGGTTATCCGTGCCCAGGTAGCGGCGAACCGTCAGGCCGTGGTGGCCGGCAACATGGGCCTTACTGCCGAGGAAAGCGAAGCCTTCTGGCCCGTCTATCGCAGTTTCCAGGCAAAGCGCGCAGAGCTCGATGATCGCGAACTTCGTGCGCTGCGGGATTTTAGCGATAGCTATATGGATCTCGGCGACGATCAGGCGCGTGCAATTCTTGATGAGTACCTGGATGTCAGAAAAGACATGCAAAAACTGCGTAAGCAATATGTGCGTGAATTCCGCAAGATCCTGCCGGAAAAGAAAGTCCTGCGTTTCATGCAGATCGACAACAAGATCGACACCATTATCGATTTTGAATTGGTGCAGATTGTGCCGCTGGCCGAATAGCGCCTTCATACCAAGGCCTGACATAGCAAATAGATTTAGACCCCAACGGAGTTCCCATGACGTAAAATTCTCGCAATAATGATCATCAGCATGAGCGTTGCCGTCCCTGCCTTGGCTGGCGGCCATATGCAGGAACAGGACATGATCGAGGTGATTCGTGGTCAGATTACTGCTGACCGCGAAGCCCTGGTCGCCGAAAATCTCAATTTGACCGCGGAAGAAAGCGAAGCCTTTTGGCCCGTGTATCGGCGCTTCCAGAATGAGCGTTCGGCACTGGTCGATCGGCGCATCAAGATCCTGACTGAGTTCAGGGATAATTTTGAAACCCTGGATGACGAAAGTTGCCAAGCAGTTGCTCGACGACTCGATAGAGCTGGAAGATAATTTTCAGGCCCTGCGCATGAAATTTCTCAAAGACTTCCGCAAGGCCCTGCCCGAGAAAAAGGTTCTGCGTTACCTGCAGATCGAAAACAAGATCGACACCATTATCGATTACGATCTCGCGCAGATCGTCCCGCTTGCGGAATAGCTGATCAGCGCTCCGGTTCCCTGGCTGCCTGGCCGGGGAACCGGAGAGCCCCGCCCGGTCGCAAGCCCGGTCAGTGATCCAGGTCCTGTCCCTGCGCCTCATGGCATCGGCTAGACTAGCTTTTTCCGATACACAAAACCCGGCCACAGAGCCCGGAGAACATCCCATGACCGATACCCAGAAACAGCGCCCGCTGGACGGCATTCGCGTGATCGAAGTCGGCCAGCTTCTGGCTGGCCCGTTTACCGGCAGCATGCTCGGATACTTTGGCGCCGAGGTGATCAAAATCGAAACGCCGGGCGAAGGCGATCCGATTCGTAGCTGGCGGATTATGAAAGACGGCACCTCACTGTGGTGGTCGAGCCTGGCGCGCAATAAAAAGTCCGTCACGGCCAATCTTCGTACCGATGAAGGTCGCGATATAGTCCGTCGCCTGGCGGAGTCTGCCGACGTTGTGGTGGAAAATTTTCGGCCGGGCACCATGGAGAAATGGGGCCTTGGTCCCACCGCGCTGTGGGAGAAAAATCCGGGCCTGATCTATTCCAGGATTTCAGGCTATGGACAGGATGGGCCGTATGCGTCCAAGCCCGGTTTTGCCTCTGTCTGCGAAGGCTTTGGCGGCTTCCGCTATGTCAATGGTTATCCGGGCGAAGCGCCGGTGCGGCCCAACCTGAGTATCGGTGACACACTGGCGGGCATTCACTCAGTATTGGGAATCCTGCTGGCTGTCATTCAGCGCAGCAAAGACCCCAAGAGTCGTGGTCAGGTTATCGATACCGCCATCTATGAAGCCGTGTTTAACCTGATGGAAGGCGTGGTTCCAGAATATTCTGGCGCTGGCGTTATTCGTGAACCCTCGGGATCGACCCTCACGGGCATCGTGCCGACCAATACTTATCGCTGCAATGATGGCAAGTTCGTGATTATTGGCGGCAACGGTGACTCAATCTTCAAGCGTCTTTGTCACGCCATGGGTCGGGATGATCTTGGCGACGATCCGCGCATGGCCGACAACGCCGGCCGGGTGGTGCATGAAAAAGAACTTGATGAAGCCATCGAAGCCTGGACCAGCACGCTAAGCAGTGACCAATTGCTCAACGCGCTGGACGAAGCGCGTGTGCCTGGCGGCCCTATCTACAGCGTCGTCGATATGCTGGCTGACCCGCACTACAACGCCCGCGGTATGTTTGAGGAAGTCCAGGTCGGCGGCGAAGCCTTGCAGATTCCCGCGATGATTCCGCGCCTCTCGGAAACCCCCGGCCGCACCGATTGGGCAGGCCCGGAGGTGGGTGAGCACAATAAGGAAGTACTCGGCGGCATTCTCGGCATCAGCGATGCCGAACTGGCTGAGATGGCTGATAAGGGCATTATCTAGAGCCAGCGGCGGCTGGGTTTCAGTCAGCGGTCTGGGTTTCCCGGGCCGCGTAGTCCCAGATCTGCTGCTGCAGCTGTTTGTCCGTCACTGCCTCCGAGGGTGGCTTGTGCTTGAGGTGCTCCCAATAGTGCCCGCTGTCGCCGACCACCGCCGGTGAACTGGCCAGGTAAATGTAAGTGCGGGCGGCCCGTTCAGGCGCCTGTAGCAAGGGCCAGAATAATTTGACCCCGAGCTTCCACAGGCCGCGCATGTTGCGGTGAATGTTGGTGCGGATAAAGTAACCAGGCGAAACGGTATAAACGTCAATGCCGCTGCCTTGCAGCCGCTCGGCCAGCCGATATGAGACGGCCGCCAGCGCAAGTTTTGAGCGCGCGTAAGCCTGAAATCCCTTATTGTGGTTAACGCCGTCCCAGCCGGCGCGATTGTCGATATCGTCGAATTCCAGGTTCTTAACCATCTTGTGCGCGTCGGAAGAAATATTGATGACTCGTGCCGGCGCACTGGCGCGCAGTCGCTCGAGCAGCAATTGCGTGAGCAGAAACGGCGCCAGGAAGTTCGTCGCCATGGTGAGTTCATGCCCCTGCACACTTTCGCGTCGCACGGACTCGGTGATGCCGGCATTGTTAATTAGCACGTCAAGCCGCGGATAGTCGGCCAGCAGCTGGGCGACAAAAGTCTTTAGTTGAGTGAAATCGGTAAGATCGCAGGCGAAAAACCTGATCTCCGGATTACCCGTTTCCTGACGACAGACCTGTGCAGCTGCTTCGCCCTCGGGCACATCCTTGTCTACCAGTATCAGGCTTGCGCCCTGCCCGGCCAAAGCGCGCGCTGTCAGTCGACCCATGCCGCTGGCTGAGCCGGTGATCAGTACGGTTTTACCGTGCATGTCCTGACCGCTGAGTTCTGTCGTCACGAATCACTCCGAATAGCTCTGCAGGCGATGGCTGGCAAGCCTAGAGTATGAAATTGCCGGGTTCAATCTGCGCCGTTCTGGCCAGCTCCGAACTGGCGATACCTGAGTGGCCGGCGGCCGCCGGCTGGTACCCACTACGTGGATTAACTGCCGGGGGGTTTTTCGTCGGCAGCGATCACCTCTATCATGAGGCTGCTGGGGCGCCCCAGCTTGCGTGAGCGTCGACTGTCGGTCCTGCCGTGGAGCAAAACCATGACCCAAGCCGTGCAATTATCCGAGGCCGCTACGTCGGCCGGACCGTTTGATTCGCTGCGAGAATTCGCGCTGGCACTGGAAGCGCGTGGTCAGCTGCTGCGCATTGCCGAGATGGACCAGGATCGCTTCGAGGCCACCGGTTTCGCCTATCGCCTGATCGAGGAATATGGCTGGCATGACGCGCCGGCGTTTCTGATCGAGCGCATTAAAGTGGACGGTCAGTGGCTTGATGGTCCGCTGCTCGGCAATATTTACGGCAGCTGGCTAAGCGAGGCACTGGCCTACGGCGCGCCCGCCGAAGCAGACAATCAGCGCGAAATTTACCGGGCGACCTTCGAACATCTCAAGAACCAGGTTGACGCACAGGGCAACTGGCCCAAGCTCGCGCCGACGGAGATTGATGCCGCGGCGGCGCCCTGCAAAGCGGTTGAGTTGCGCGGCGAACAGATCGACATCCTGAAATTCCCGTGGATCCAGACCAATCCTGCGGATGGCGGTCGCTACATTACCGCCGGCACCGTGTTCATCGAAGATCCGGAAATGGGCCGCAACGTCGGCACCTATCGATGCCAGGTCAAGGGGCCACGCAAGATCGGCGTCAACACCGAGATTGGTCAGCATGCCTGGAGTTTTCTCATGCGCGCGAAAAAGCGCGGCGCTACCAGCGTACCCGCGGCAGTAGTGATGGGCGCAGACCCCATTACGTTTGCGCTGGGCACCTCCAAACTCAGTGCCCTGGGTGAGGACGAACTGGAAATAGCCGGTGGCCTGCGTGGCAAGCCGGTAGAGCTGGTTAAGTGCAACAGCAACGACATTCTTGTGCCGGCGCATGCGGAAATCGTGCTTGAAGGCGAAATCCAGCTCGCCGACCTGGAAGAAGAAGGTCCCTATGGGGAAGTGTATGGCTACATGGGCCTGAAAAAACCCAGCAACTTCTTCATGGATATACAGGCAGTGACCCACCGCCCTCAGCCCTGGGTAAGCAATTCCTTTGCGGGCATCACCAAGCTGACGATGAGCATTCCGCAGATTGTCACGAATAACCTGAACTACGCGCGGGTGATTCGCAACCTGGTGGAGTTTTATCGTCCGGTGGAAACCACCGGCGTGGCAGTACTTAGTATTAACAAGCGTCTGCCGGGCGAAGGGATGGCGGCTGGCCAGCATGTCGCGGCAGCGGATCTGTTTGCCAAGATCATCATCGTGGTGGATGGTGATATCGATGTGCAAAACAAAACCCAGATTTTCCATGCCCTGGGCACGCGCTGGCAGCCTAACCCGGGCGCACTGATCATTCCGCAAACGCGCGGCATGCCGCTGGATCCCAGTGCTCCGACACGCTGGCTAACCAGTAAAATCGTCATCGACGCTACCCGCCAACTGCCGTCTGAAGGCGGACCGGAAAAATGGCCGGAAGTCTCTCGCGTGCTGCTCGAGCAGCAAAGCCCCGACACCTTTGAACTGGTGGCGAGTCGCTGGGCGGAATACTGGCAAGACTGGCCGGGCAAAAGCTAAACTAGAAAGACTTTAATAATAAAAACTTAACTCTCTGTTTTTATTGCTTTTGATAGCTCTGAATGATCGCGCAGCAGATGCCGCGCGCCGGCCCGCGACAAGCTGCCTGCGGCCCCTGCTCCACTGAGGACAGCCACCGGCATTACACCCGCAGCGGCGGCAGCCTGCATATCCACACTGGTATCGCCGACATAGGCTGCCTGGTTCGCCGCCACGCCCATTTGATCCAGGCAGCGCAGCAGGCCTTCGGGATGAGGCTTGGCTTGCGCAACATCGCCACCGGTAAGAATCAACTCAAAGCACTCCAGCAGGCCGCTGCGCTCCAGCGGCGCGAAGGACTCGCCCTGCGATCCGGTGTAGATGGCCAGGCGCAGCCCTGCCGCCGTCAGCCTTTGCAGCGTCAGCTCCAGGCCCGGAAACACACTGACATGAGTCTCCAGGACCGCCGGCCAGTGTTGCAAGGTTGCGGCGCGTAAGCCGTCGATAAAAGCCTGATCAGCCTGCTGCTGCTTCGACAACAGCAGCTGCCAGAAAGGTTGCTGGCTGTCCAGAGCCTGGTGTACCAGCTCCCGAGTTACCGTCAGACCATGCTCCGCAGCCGCCAGACCAGCGGCAATATGGTAGGCATCCACGGAATTGATCAGAGTACCGTCGACATCAAAAATGACCGCCTCCAGTACCTTTGGCTCTATGAATTCCACGCTCACGCTGTCGCCATCCTGCAGATCCAGGGTCTCACGCAGGTTAACGGCAGCAATAATTTCTAACTGGTTGTCGGCGTAGCCTGCCAACTGCGGTTGAATTACCGCCGCTGGGATTCGTTCATTGAGCATCACCGCGAAACCCAGCGCGTCACAACTGGTCGGGTCTTCGGCCTGCAATAGAGTCGCGGGTTGCCGTTGACGTTCCAGCCAGCGCTGCTGATCCAGCTCGCCGGTCAGGCGCAGGTTTAAGGTCCCGGGGTGCGGGTCAATGCCGAACCCGGCGACAAATTGTTCCACCGCCCAGGGCAAGCGCGTGAATCCTGTGCCCAGACCGAGGCCGGTGAACAATTCACCGCGAAGCCGGAGCTGTGTCGTGCGATTCTTTCATGGCGACGACTAGGCCTTGCCACCCGCCTGGCTGTCAAGCGATGGTCGCAGCACGCCGGCATCGCTGCGTGGTCAAGACTGGCAGCACTCCAGACCTTACTGCCAGCAGGCCAGCTAGAATAGCCAGCGAGTCGCCACCGACCTGGGTGGACCTGATCTAGCCGGAGAAGCTGTTGTTTGAAAAAGCCTTTGCGCATGACTTCGTTTGCGATCTGGCAGCACGTTGTCTCGCGGCGACAAGCTGGCGTGAACTGGAAAATGAATCCGGTGGTTTTCAGCTGAAATTTCATTCCGCTGCTGATCGTCAGCAGTCTGCCGGTTACCTCCGTCTCTGGCAGGCCGCCGACAACTCGGCCTGGGATCGCATGGTGCAGGTTCGGCTGCAGTCCGAGTCGGTGGATACCAACCTGTTTTTTCTATTTGCCCTGGCTGGCAGCATTTGTCCGCATTTTCACGGTCAGGCGGTGCAATTTGGGACGGACAATTGCGTCTATAACGCGGATCTGTTGCCTCGACTGGATCCGGTGGACCATCCTGGCTACTACCGGCTGGTCTTCGAACCGCTGTCACGCGCCTATTGGGAAGCTACCCAGCGCCCGGAAAATGCCTGTGCCAGCGCACCGGGCAATCCAGCCATCGCGGCTTTCCTGTCACCCTGGAGCATCGGCGCCGGACGGCCTACGGACAGTGCAGAGTTATCGCGGCTGACGCCCCAGCTGTTTGCCTACCTGGATCACAGCCTCGCGCTGGGCGAAAAACTCGACTACCCGGCACCCGACGCTGAATTGATGCGCGCGCGCGATCAGCGGCATCTGCACAGCTTCTTCGACGAAAGTCTCGACCGGCGTGCCTGGAAAGGCGTGTATCGAATAATTGGCGACGAGCAGGGCCATGCCATGCGCCAGATCCTGATGCAGAACCTGCGTCAATAATTAGTTACTAATTTGTTTTTCAGAGAAACATATAATGAAAATCGCAATCGTAGGTGCTGCCTACACAGGCTATGCAACCGCCAGGGCGCTGCACAGCCAGGGGCACGAAGTCAGCGTCACAACCACACGCGCCGAACGGGTATCAGAACTTGAGGCCGTGGCCTCGCGGGTCGTGGTGATGAAAGGTAGCGATCAGACCGGCATGCGCAAATTACTGGCCGACCAGGATGTGGTCCTGTTGACCATGGCCGGCGGACTGACGGAAAAGGATGGCAAGCCCTATATGGACCCGGAACTTTACCGGGACGCCTACGTCGGCACCGCAGAATCCCTGGTCGCCAACCTGGACACCGCGCCGGGGCTTGAGCAGATTATCTTCTGCAGTTCCCTTAACGCCTACGGCGATGCCGGCGGGGCCGAGCACGTGGATGAAGATACCCCGGCGACGCCCGCTTCACCCTTCGCGCAGGTTTATATTGATACCGAAAATCTGCTCAGCGCGGCGGGTTCCGCGCAACTCAAAGTCTGCAATTTCCGGACCGGGACCATTTACGGACCCGGCCGCACGCATGCAGTTGAAGCCAGCCGGATTGCCGGGCAGCAGATCCCCTTCGACGGTGAATCCGACGCCATGATCGTGCATCGCGACGATGTGGTGCGTGGGCTCTTGTTTGCCATCGAACATCGACTGGATGGGCTCTACAACCTGTTCAACGATGTCAGCGACTCGAAGGCGACGTTCTTTGCTCAGGTCTGCAAGGACGCAGGACTAGAACCGATAATCTGGCTTGGGCTGAGCAAAGGGCCACGCGGAGTTTCTAATGCGCGCATCAAAGCCGCAGGTTTCGACTTTGCCGACCCCTTGAGCCAACGTGAGGACGAAGACTTGCTCGCCTAGTATTTACTCTTGCGTCGAGGAAGGCGCGCAGAATAGCGGCGGTTTGCGGCGCACGCACCTCAATGAAGCCGTGACTCCAACCTGGTAACGCCTGGATTCGACCGCTTTGTATTAGCCCGTTCGCACGCAAGGACTGCTGGTGCAGGTCATCGTCAGGATTCAGCACCAGGATGGGCTGGCGCAATTTCGGCAGCACCTGGCCCAGGTCATAATTAAAGGCCGCTCGATGACCCCACCAGGCAGTCTCACCGCCGCGCAGGCTTTCGGCCACATGTTCCATCGTCAGGGCCAGCGACTGCTCCGGATCGGCCCAGCGGCGAATGGCCTGCCATAGCTCGAGCAGTTGCGCACCGTCTTCGCGCAGCGGTTTTTCCGCATACTCGTTGCGAAATTCAGCCAATTCTGCGGGCGTGAAAATGGGCGCCGAAACCAGCACCAGCCTGCGCACCTGCTGCGGTCGCTGGCGCGCCATTTCCGCGGCCGTCAATGAACCCGTGTGATAACCGAGCACGTCAACAGGGCCGTCAACACCGAGGCTTTCCAGTAGCCGGAAATTGGCGGCCGCAAAATCACTGATTTCGATGGGCGCCGGCGGTGGTTCGCTCTCGCCAAAACCCGGCGTATCGGGCGCAAGGACGAAGCGCTCCTGGCCCATTTCCGCCAGGAGTGGCGCAAAGATTCGTCCCGATGACGGACTCATATGCAGGCAAATCAGGGGCGTAAGGCCCTGTCCCGGTTCACCAGCTCGACGATAATGCAGCTGCCCATAGGCGCCGTCCGCAAATGCACGCTCGACCCGCACTACTGCCATTTCTGTGCCTGTCGGTTGCCGTCTTGGCTAGCCTTCATCATTGGCGTTAAAACGAATACCGACGCGTTCCAGTTCGCCCTGAATGCGCAGCGCCTCGACATTGCCTGCAGCAGCCAGGCGCGAGGTACCGGAAACCAGGCTTTGAAATTGCTCGCGGACCCGGCGAGTCTCTTCGAGCGGCTCGCTCTGATTGCTGAGCAGCTGCTGCAAAATCTGACGCTGCTGGACACGTTCGTAGAGCTCCGCAGCGAACATACCCAAAAGCAAAACTATGACCAGCAATAGCGGCACAAAGGCACTGTAAGCCGAGCGCTGTTCCGGGCTATTCATTGCTGTCCTCCACAGATTCGGGCGTCGGGTTAAAAGTAAAGGTGATGCCATTGTCTGCGAGCAATGCACGAATATATTTATCGTCGCTCTGCACTGCGGCCGTTGCCAATGCCTGGGCCAGCTGGTTATTCAGCTGATTGATCTGATCGCCCTGATTCAGGACGCGCTGATTTTCATTGGCTTCGAGTTGCAGCTGTTGATTGCCATTGCTGAACCAGAGATTGGTCGCCCAGAGCGCCAGGGCCAGCACGGCAAGCACATTCAAACCCCAGAATTGCCAGCCTTTCATTGCCATAGTGATACGTCCAGATGGTCAGTGCCGCGCATGATAACGCACCCGCAGATCACGCTTAAGTCCCGCCCCTGGGCCACGCGCCACGGAGCGGTCCGCCGCGTGCTAAGTTATCGACCGAGTTATTTGCCCGGAGAAAATCATTGCCGAAGATCCTGATAACCGGGGCTAACCGGGGCATTGGACTGGAATTCGCGCGCCAGTATGCCGCGAATGGCTGGGACATCATTGCCACCTGCCGCGACCCGTCCGATGCCGATACGCTGCAGGCGCTCTCTCACGGTAACAATGGTGTGCAGATCGAGCGCCTCGACGTGACATCGCACGACGAGATTGATGCCCTTGCCTCGCGCTATGCGGATTTGCAGCTGGATGTGCTGCTAAATAACGCCGGCATTATCGGCCCGCTGCCGATCCCCGAAAATATCGGCCTGCAACACTTCGGCAGTATCGACTACGCGCTTTGGGAGCGCGTACTGCGCACTAATACGCTAGCACCCATCAAGATGGCCGAGGCCTTTCTTCCGCAATTAAAGGCTGGCCGGCAGAAAAAGATCGCAACACTATCCAGTACGGTCGGATCCCTGGTTGAAAGGGATACTCCGGCGATGGCCTACGCGACCAGCAAGGCTACGCTGAACAAGGCCTTGAGCTTGCTGGCCGGCCAGTTGAGAGAAGCTGGCATCTGCGTCGGGATATTTTGTCCGGGCTATGTTCAGACACGCATGGATTTCGGCGGCGCCGATGTGAGTCCCAAGGACAGCGTGAGCGGGCTGCGTCAGCTCATCGAGGATCTTGGACCCGAGGAATCAGGCAGCTTTCGTCGCTACGATGGTGCGCAGATTGCCTGGTGACTACATCGACCAGGATTAAAGCCCAGGCACAAAAATACCGGCAAACACGGACGTTTTGGTGATCATCACAAACATGATGTAGACCGTCAGGAATAAGGCCGTGATTCCGCGAATTGCACCACTCTTCATGCCGTGTTCAGGATTTGCAGCATTGCGGTTGCGCCCGTAACGAATGACGTCCGGAACTAGACTTACGGCAGCCATCAGCCAGAACACGAAGTAGGCATCCCAGGCCCAGGGCGCATTCAGCAGCCCGCCCCATGACTCGACCAGCATCAGGCCCGCGAGGGGAATGATGATCGAGGTTGTTCCGGTAATACCGAGCGCCATTTTGCGCAACATTGCGCGTGCCCAGACGCCGGTCTCGGTGGGCTGAGTCTGGCGAATCCGCATGGCCCAGATATTGCTGAAGAAGGTATGACCAAAAAACACGAACGCGGCGAATTCATGCACCACCAGCGTTGGCAAGTACGGAAAAATTTGCGCAACCCGCAGACCAAACAGGGGCAGCGCCCACACCGTCATGATCAGGACATAAATGCCGTACCAGAGAAAACGCTGCGGATCGATATCTTCGGCGGGCAGACTGCCTGAACTGGCCACATTGCTCACGATTGAGGGTCCTTGTAAGGCGGTTTGGCGGGATAATGCCTCAGCCAGGTTGATGCGCCAATCGCGAGTCCCGCTCTCGCCGGTTGATGGTCAGGCATTTTCATCATTCTCCTCGCTCAGGAATATCTTGCCCGGATTCAGGATGCCGCGCGGGTCCAGGGCTTTTTTCAGTTGACGCATCAGGGCAATTTCCGCATCCGTGCGACTGACATTCAGCCAGGGCAGCTTTTCCAGCCCGATACCATGCTCGGCGGAAATGGATCCGCCATAGTCCTGCAGCGGTTTGTAGACCAGCTTCTCCACGTCGCCGTGATCTGAGCCGTCGGCCGGTCCGGCCTGGATGGCGAGATGGAGATTTCCGTCGCCGAGATGACCGAAAACATACAGGCGGGCATCCCGCCAGCCTTCGGCCAGGGCCCGGCGCAAGCCCTGCAGATAGGCGGGCATATGCTTCACCGGCAAACTGACGTCGAACATGAACATAGGAGAGACGGTCATCAGGCTGGCGACATCATCGCGAATGGCCCATAGCGCCAGGCGCTCGCTCTCGGACTTGGCAATGATGGCGTCGCTGACCAGCCCCGCTTCCACGGCCCGCTGCAAAACTTCCTCCAGCAGCGCGCCGTCACGCTGGGCATCGCCACCCAGACTTTCCAGCAAGACATAGAAAGGCTGACCCATGGCCAATGGCGGCGCCTGCGCACTGTGGCTGAGAATAAAGTCGTAGTAGTCCTGCCACATCACCTCAAAGGCACTCAGCTGCCCGCCGAGATCCCGATCTGCCATGCCCAGCAATTGCGTCACGGCGGAAAAATCCGGCAGGCTGAGCAAAGCCGTCGACTGGCTGCGCGGTGCCGGCAACAAACGCAGCACCAGCCGGGTTATCACACCCAGGGTGCCTTCGGAACCAATGAACAAATGCTTGAGGTCATAGCCGGCATTGTTCTTAAGCACGCTGTTCATTGACGAAATGATGCTGCCATCCGCCAGCACTGCCTCGAGACCCAGAATCGACTGCCTGACCATCCCGTAGCGAATCACGCGGTTGCCGCCGGCGTTGGTGGCCGCATTGCCGCCAATCGTTGCGCTGCCCCGGGCACCGAGATCCAGCGGAAACATCAGGTCACGGGCGGCGGCGGCTTCCTGAATTTTTTGTAACGGCACCCCGGCCTGCGCACGCAGGGTCCGGCCACTAACATCGAGTTCTTCGACCTGCTTGAGTCGCTCTAGAGACAGCACCAGTTCGCCGGGCCGAGCCCAGGCACCGTCGACAATCCCGGTCAGCCCCCCGTGGGTAACCACCGGCTGGCCGGCCGCATGACAAATTTGCAAGGTGGTACGGACGCCTTCGACATCGGCTGGCCTGACCAACAGCGTACTGGCAATCTGGCGCGGCGGCCCCCAACTGCCGGCACTGCGGCCGGTCACCTGCTCATCCTGCAGAACGGCGGAGGAATCAAGGCTTGCTTTCAGTTTCTGGATCAACGCAGGGGCGAACTGGTCAGTCATTGATAAATTACCTAATATTAGTCCAGTAAACTTCTGTTTTATATGACATTCTATTTACACTTCTCCGCCCGTCCTGCGCGCGTCGCACGGCCCCGGCTGCCGGTGCCGGACACGACAGCCTCACACGCGATTCGTTGCATGGCCTTTGCGTGGTCGCCGGGATGCCTGTCGATACGCCTGCCGGAGCCGGCCCGTAGAATACGTCCTCCCCGCAATTACCGCATAGGCCATTGGAGGCAGGCGTGCACAATTTGAGGTCAATGATCCAAACCCTGGAAGATCAAGGTGAGCTGGTGCGAATCCAGCGTGAAGTGGATCCAAACTATGAAATGGCCGCTGTAATGGCGGCGCTAGAGCAACAACACAAAGCCTTCATCTTTGAGAACGTCCGCGGTGCTCGCTTTCCCGCGGTCGGTGGACTGCTGAACAAGCTTCAACGCTTCGGCCTGGCCCTGGGGCATCCGCAGGACCAGCCCTTCGACGATGCTCAATTTGATGCCCTTTTGGAGGCCGCCAAGCGCAGCGCACTGGAGCCGGTGACGGTAGATGACGCGCCCAGCCAGACGGTAGTGCTGACGGGTGACGAAATTAACCTGCACGATTTACCCGTACCCAAGTTTTTTGAGCTGGACAGCGGCGCCTTTATCACTGCCGCCATCGGCACGACCCGCGATCCGCATACCGGCATCCAAAACGTCGGCGTGTATCGCACGCTGATCATCGGCAAGAACCGTTGCGTGATCAACGCGAGCTCCATGAGCGATTTGCGGCGCCATTATCTGGCCTGGGAAAAGACCGGCCAGCCGATGCCCATTGCGCTGGCCATCGGCGTCGATCCGGCCATGCTGACGGCCGCCGCCTGTAAATTGCCCCCTGACGTACCGGAATACGATGTTGGCGGTGCCTTGCAGGGCCGCCCGATGGAACTGGTCAAATGCAAGACCAACGACCTGCTGGTACCCGCGCAGGCGGAATTCATTATCGAAGGTCAGGTCGACTTTTCGCAGCGGGTAGAAAACCTGCTGGGTGAATTTGCCGGGCAGTACGGCCCCGAGACGGCCCCTGCAACCCAGGTCACGGCCATTACCCACCGACCGGACCCCTACTTCTACAGCATCATGGCGGGACGCAATCCGGAGCACAACACGCTGGGCAGCGTTGCGGTTTATGGCGTGCAACGAAGCATTCGTGCCGCGCTGGAGCAGGCCGTGCCCAAGGGCATCAGTGATGTACACGTCTACCTGGAACCCGGCCTGGGCACGCTGGCCCACGTGGTCGTCTCCATCGACAAGACTTCCGATGCGCAGCCGCAGGAGATTATTAACAAAGGGTTTGCCGGCGGCGGACATATTTTCCCCATGAGCAAAATCACCAAGCGCATTATCGTGGTCGACGACGATATCGATGTGCACAACTGGGACGATGTGCAATGGGCAATCTGGAATCGCGCGGCCACGCACACAAAGTTCCAGGTCATTCCTGAAGTGGAAAGCTGGGAACTGGAACGCGCCGCAAAGGCCGGGCAAAAATCTGTGCGCATTGGCATTGATGCCACCATGGACCTGGAGGACGTCGAAAAACTGGTACGTCCGATCACGCCCGGCGCCGAGAATATCCGACTCGAGGACTATATCAGCAGCAGCCGCAAGTCGGCCGCCTGACACGCCGGAGAGACCGATGACCGCGCCCTACACTGCCGTTGCGCTGCAAACCAGCGTGCACAACGTGCCGAATCGCGAACAGGTGGATGTAAACCTGAAGCACATCGGCAATATGATCGATCTGGTAATTCATATCTGTTCCCTGGAACTGCCGGTGCGCCTGATTACGCTCGGTGAAGGCGCTATCCAGGGCTTCATCGATGAAATCATCGATATGGAGCAAGCCGAATACACCGAGGTAATGGCCGCCGAAATCCCCGGTCCGGAGACCGAGGCCATCGGCGAAAAAGCACGCCAGCACGGTTGCTACATTCTTGCCCAGCTAAAGACTCGTAATGCCGATTTTCCAGGCCGTTTTTTTAATACGGTATTCCTGGTAGACCCGCAGGGCGAGGTCGTCTACCAGCACCAGAAAAACATTATTCTCTACACCGAACACTCAACCACGCCGCACGATGTCTATGACCAGTGGATCGCGAAGCACGGCGATAGTCTGGAAACATTTTTCCCCGTGGTGCGTACGGAAATCGGCAACATCGCCGGCAGCGTCGGGGTGGAAGGCGCATTCCCGGAAGCCTGGCGTGCCTTCGCCATGAACGGTGCGGAGATTCTCTACCACGCATCGCTGCCCGAGCCATGGGTTTCACGCGAGATGTTCCAGCTGATGAATCGCGCCCGCGCGCTGGACAACACCGCTTATATGCTCGCGCCCAATACCGGTTCATTGATTGTCAGCGGTCCGCCCGGCACTCCGCCCACAACCATCGGCGGCGCGCTGGGCGGTCGCTCCGGCATTTACGGATATCGAGGTGAAGTACTGGCCGAGAGCACCGTGGTGGATGACTGCTACATCTCGACGCAGATCGATATCGAAGCGCTGCGCTATTACCGCGAACATTCCCGCTTCCAGAACTGGTTGCCGTATTTAAAGACGGAAATTTTCAGCAAGTTATTTGCCGAACCGATCTGGCCGAAAAACCTGCCGCCGCTGCAACACGCTGACAAGGGCAAGGTGGTTACAGAAACCGTCGAGAAACTGATAAAGCGTGGCGCCTTTACTCGTAGCAAGATCAAACCGGATTAAGCCATGAGCCAATCCAGCGGGCACTGGTACGTGGTACTCAGCGCGCGCGAACTGAAATCAAGGCCGCTGGCGCGAACTCGCTTCGGTCAGCATTTGGTTTTCTGGCGTGATTCTGACGGCAAGCCCGCCTGCCTGCTGGATCGCTGCCCCCACCGCGGCGCCGCGCTCAGCCTGGGCGATTGCACTGGCGACAATATAGCCTGCCCCTATCACGGTTTTCAGTTTGACGGGCTGGGCCACTGCCGGCGTGTTCCCGCTGAAGGGCGCGACTTCAAGATTCCGGCACACTTTCGTGCCAGTGCCTTCAAGGTCTGCGAAAGCCAGGACTACATCTGGCTGTGGACCGGACCCGAGCTCGGCGATGAGCCGCTACCACCGCCGCCAAGGCAGCCAGGGATCGATGCGTTGATCAGCGAGGAATGCCAGCAAGTCTGGCCGGCCGATCACACCCGCTGCATGGAGGGCGTACTGGACCATAGTCACCTGCCCTTTGTGCATCGCCGCACGCTGGGGCGACGTATTCAGGATCCGACTACCCGCATTCGTGTTGAACAAACGCCGGGCGGACTGCGGGCCAAGCTGATGGAAAATGACAGGGTCCGTCATCACGTAGACCTGACGTACCCCAATATCTGGACCCAGCTACTCACCGACGGCTATGCCATGTCGACGGCCTTTGCGCCCATCGACGAGCGCCGCACACAGGTCTATTGCCGGGTCCACTATCCACGGCGCTGGCGGGCTTTCAGCCCGCTAATGCGTCTCTGGTGCCGGTTCAGCAATTACCTGGTGTTTCACGAGGACCAGGCCGTATTGAGGTCCCAGTTTCCCTACAGCGCTGACCACGCCGGCGAAGAGAAACTGGTGCCGAGCGACGCTGCTATCGTTGGCTACCGCCAACTGCGTCGTCAGCATCTGGCCGCATTCGAGAGCAAGCCTGCCGCCGATCCTCCGGCACAGCCTTAGCGGCTAGCTCGGACGCTGCTCGCGCATCATCACCAGGTCAGGCACAAATCCGCGCGCCTGGCGTACCGCCTCAGTAAAGTGCTCCAGCGTGGTGTCGTAAATCGACGAAGAACCACTGCAGCCCTTGGCCGTTTCCATGGCGTCGCAGGCTTCTTTGGTCTGATCTATCTGGGCAATGAACTCGTCCAGCAAAGGGTTCTGGACATTAACGGTACCTTTGTCACCGCGATCACGGCTGAGCTGAGACCAGGTTTCTGATGCAGTATTTACTAACTGGGAAATTTCCGGTCCAACGTCTTCACTGACTTCGCCGAGTAACTTACCGGCTCTTAGCAAGGTCTTGTCCACCGCGTTGCTAAGAAAATTCATGTGGAAATACCAGTCGCCGCGGATTTGCGAGAAGTCTACTTCGGGCGATTCACTCATGCTCAGGCTCCTTTAGTCAGTTTTTTGGCTGCGTCGATCCGGTCGCTGACTTCCGGATCTATGCTGTAGGGTTCCCAGTCCCTGGGTGCAGTGTACACACCCGTAGACACCATGCGATTGATCTGGTGTTTAACCAGTTCAAGCTGCTGCTCTTCGGTCAAGGGCGGCTTTTCCATAGCCAGATTGGCCGGATAAATACCGCCGCGGGCCATCATGGCATCGTAGATGACCTTGTACTCTTCCACGCGCATGTCCTTGGCCAGGTTTTGCCACTGCGCGCGGACCCGGAAGTCTCGCAGACCGTCGATGTTCAGGATTGAACTGACCAGTGTCTGGCCGCCGCCAAGATATTCGGAGATCACGTTGCCGCGATAATCGATGATCTGGCTCTTGCCGCAGCTCATCTTCTGTTTGCCGCCGGGGAACCAGATCTCGCCGATATTTGGCGCCAGCACATAGCAGGTGTTGAAGATTGCATGCGACTTGTTCTGTATCTCGGCGAAGCCGTTACCCATCCAGGGCTCGGGATACTGGGTGCGCCAGATAATTTCTGCACCGTTCAGCGCCAGGCCCCGCGCTGCTTCGGGAAAGCTACCCTCGGCGCAAATCAGCGTGCCGATGTTGCCTATTTCGGTCTTGGCAACAGGATACAGCGCTTGAAACAGTTTCTCCGGATCGTCGCCAAACCGTTCGAGGTATATGTTCCAGATATCGCTGGGCGCGATATTGGGCTCGCGCTGATAGAAAGCTGTCTTGTAGTGCTTGTGAATGACCTCGCCGTTCGGGTCAATGATGAAAGCGATGTTGAAAACCCGGTCGTCCATCAATTCCGGATCTTTGGCAATCATTTGCGCGATCAGGTAGATGTTGAACTCGCGGCACAGGTCACCGAGGAAAGCGGTTTCCTTACCCGGAATTGTCGGCACCACATCGCGGGCGATACGCAGGTGTTCTTCGCCGCCACCCAGGCACCAGCCGCCGATGCCGCCTTCGGAGATCGCGACCAGGCGCACCGGCAGGTCGAGGCTGCAGTTCCAGACCGCATAGCCAATGGAGCCGGCCAGATTTTCCAGGTCGACCCAGTAGTCATCGATGCTGACTGCCATGTGGGACTCGTTCTGAATTCCCACCGCCGTGTACTGCAACGTCATCCTATGCCCCTAAATATCCAGCGCGCGGTCAAAATACAGGTCCTCAGCGACCACCTTCTTGCACTGCGGCGATTCCTGCTAGGCTTGTGAATATAGCGCAATTGGGGAGCCGGGTAACTTGAGTAGCAGCGAGAATTCACCGACAGACCGCGGTTTGGGCGGCCTCCGAGCGCTGGCCACGGTACCGGCGCATACCTGGCGGGTGTTTTTCATCTGCCTGATTGGCGTCACCTTCGCCAATTTCGACCACAGCTTGTTTACCTTCGTCCTGACAGAAATTTCGGAGGAATTTTCCTGGTCACTGGAAGAGCGCGGCTGGTATATCTTCATCACCTTTATGGTCGCTGGCTTGGTCGTTACCCAGTTGGGCGTGCTGACCGATCGCCTGGGTCGCAAAAAGATGCTGCTGGCCACCACGGCGCTGATGCCGTTTTTCGTCGCGCTGCTGGCCTTTGTACCGAATACCCTGATGTTATTGATTGCCCGCACCATCGGTTTCTCGCTGGCGGGCGCACAGTCGCCGATCACCATTACCACCGTGATAGAAGAATCGCCGGCGCGTCTACGTGGGCTGTTTTCCGGCGTGCTGCAGATTGGCTTCCCCATCGGCTTTTTTCTGGCTTCGCTGCTGGTGCCATGGGTCTATTCAACCTGGGGCTGGCGCTATATTTTCTTGCTGGCACTGCTCTTTCTACCGTATATCTGGGTCATTCATCGCTATCTGCGCGAGCCGGCTGCCTGGGTCGCTGCCCGCGACCGTCGCGCCGCCGGTGAGGCAACCCGAGCACGGCGGAGTTGTTTCGCCCGGATCTGCGTCGCAAGACCATCCTGCTGTTTATCGGTCAGTTTCTGTATGTCTTCGCCTATGGTACAACCATCCTGCTGACAGCCTACTTCCGCGAGTCACTGGAATGGGAGGCGGAGCTGGCCATTCGAACCGTTGGTCTGTCTTTCCTGATTGGTGCGGGCGGTTACGTCACGGCTGCCGTGGTCGGCGAATTCCTGATGCAGCGACGCAATGCCATTGTGCTCTGGTGCTGGCTCGGTGGCGTAGCCTTCGCTGCCATGGTCTGGTTGGCCGAAAGCTACAGCATCATTCTGCTGTGCTTCGGTACGATGACATTCTTTTTTTACGGCGCCTACGCCGTCATCGCGACTTTTATCGCCGAAAACTATCCACCCGATCTACGCGCCACGGCCGCCAGCTTCTCCGGCTCCCTGGCGATTAACCTGGGCCTGGGCGCAGGACCGCTGGTGGTGTCCTACATCATTGCGGCCGCCGGTTGGCAATGGGGCTTTACCTGGTGCGCCGTGATACCCGTGTTCATTGCCGGAGCAACATTCCTTGCCTTGAAACCGGTGCCCCGAGAGGCCTGATCTGATGCGCATGGATCGGAGCCATGACGCCTGACGCTGATAACTCGGTTGCCTGCGGCTCAGCGGAGTCACTCCCGCCCGTGATCAAGGCCGTTGGCGGGGAGCGTTTCTTCTGCCCCGTCGCACTACCCCGGTTCAGGTTCCAGCGCGGTCAGGACACGATGAGTCGTATCAGGCAGCTGGCCTATCGCTCGCGCGAGAAAGGGGCTGCGCTTCGCTTGCTGCGGAGCGCCCGGCACCGATTAGCCTGGCCGCGCCTTGCTACCCGCATCGCAGAGCGCGCCTGTGCAATATGGGGAAAAGCCGCCGTTGCCCAGGGCGGTGTTCCGACCGAGGCTCAACGCGCGCAGCTGATTGCAGAGGCCATCGACAACAATATCGGGTTTGTCGGTTACTACGCGTTCCAGCTCTGGCGCCAGGAAAGACTGGCGCAGGCAGACCTCTACCTGCAGGATTTCGAGTGCAACTGGATAACGGACCTGCTGGCACACGGTCAGGACCACAATCAGCTGGACGATAAATTGCGCTTTGCGGATTTCTGCGAACGGCACGAGCTCAACACCGTACCCATTTTACTGGGGCTGATGGAGGACGGCTCGGAACACTGGCGCTCCTCGCGCCGTCAACTTCCGGAAACCGACCTGTTCGTCAAAAGCATGAATCTCTGGGCAGGCCTCCGCACGGAGCGCTGGAAGTACGACAGCCAGTCCGCTCGCTGGCAACGCGCAGAACTCAGCCTGGACCAGCCGGCTTTGCTGGGGCGCTGGCGCAAGCTCGCGGCAAATGGCGCATTGATCGTTCAGCCAAGGGTGCTTAGTCATCCGTCGCATGCTGCGTTCAATCCCGACGCGGTGGGCACACTTCGGTGTGTCACCTATCGCCTCAGCGGGCAGGCATCAAAATTGTTCCGTGCCGCCCAGCGCTTTCCGCGCGCCGGGATGATAACCGACCACGGCAGCAGCGGAGCCGTAGCAGCTGCGGTCGAATCCGACGGCAGGCTGCGCGCGGCAGAGTCCCGGACTATCGGCCCTAGCTATACGCATCACCCCGACTGGCAAGTAGCGATCAGTGGCCAGCTGCTGCCCGGCTATCACGACATGATCGAACTCGCGCGCCGCGCACACGATGCCGCGGCATTCACAGGGATTATCGGCTGGGATATGGCCATGACGGAAAGCGGCGCTACGCTGATTGAAGCGAACACCAACAGTGGGCTCGAGTTTATTCAGACCACCTGGAACGAACCCCTGGGCGCGACGGAGTATCCGGACTTTATGCTCGCCTTGCTGAGCGACAGGGGCTTACTCTGACACCGAGTTTCTGACCTGTTGTGGCGCTACTGATAGCGCCTGGCAAATTAGTGCTGCAGCTTTAGAGCATCTCTAAATAAAATAGCGGCCCCCATGAATGGTGGAGCGCTACTGGCGAGGCCGGCATCGTCAACAACCTGGTCTCTGGTCATTCAGGAAAGTTGATTTGAACGCGCGCAAGCACGAATCTAAGAGCTCTCCGCTGATCGCGACTTTCGATGATCATCGATATTTTTGCCCCGTCGCCTTACCAGGCTTCCGCTTCCTGCAGGGTAACGATTATCTCAGCCGGATCAGGCAGCTGCTGTACCGTAAAAGGTATCCGAAGTCATTGAAACGAAACTTGCGGATAGCCCGGCAGCGAATTGCATGGCCGCGGCTTGCCGCCCGGCTGGCTGATCGCGCCTGTGCGACCTGGGGTCAGGCCGCAGTCGCCGAGGGCGGTGTTTCAATGCCTGAACAGCGGGCCCAGCTGGTCGCGGAGGCAACGGCTAACAACATAAGTTTTGTCAGCTACTACGCTTACCAGCTCTGGCGCCCGGAACGCTTGGCCTCGGCAGATCTTTATTTTCAGGAGTTTGAGAGCA
Organism: uncultured Gammaproteobacteria bacterium; assembly: GCA_963807995.1. Lineage (GTDB taxonomy): Bacteria > Pseudomonadota > Gammaproteobacteria > Steroidobacterales > J054. Next base: position 4,187 of record CAWEDX010000006.1, on the reverse strand, counting down.
ACTGGCTGAATAGCCTGCTACGCCAGGGGCAGAATCACCAGGACCTGGATGACAAGCTGCGCTTCGCAGAATTCTGCCGGCGACACGGGCTGAATACCGTGCCGGTCTCGCTGGGCCTGACGCGCGACGGCGCCGAACACTGGCGGTCGCCTCAACAACGATTGCCGGACAGCGATCTGTTCGTCAAAAGCATCAATCTCGCGCGCGGCATCGGCACCGAGCGCTGGGAGTACCTTGCTGAATCCAGACGCTGGCGGCGGGACCATGTCGAACTGGACCAGGCCGGCCTGCTGCAGCACTGGCGTAAACACGCCAGCCAGTATGCGCTGCTTGTACAGCCTCGAGTCCGCAGCCATCCGTCGCACACAGAGTTCAACCCTGATGCCCTTGGTACCCTGCGCTGTATGACCTACAAATGCGCGGGCGAATCAGCAGGCGTGTCGCGCGCTAGCATGCGCTTTCCCCGTAGCGGCATGATCACCGACAACGCCTGTGGCGGCGGAATCGCATCGGCGGTAGAGCCAGACGGTCGACTGCGCGCCGCGGAAGGTCGCTGGATTGGACCTGGTTTCAGCCATCATCCCGACTGGCAGGTAGCCCTCGAGGGACGCGAGTTGCCCGGCTACCGACAAATGACAGAACTATGCCTGCGCGCTCATGACGCCGCCGCGCTGGTCGGCTTCGTTAGCTGGGACGTTGCGATGACAGAATCCGGTGCAACACTGATCGAGGCCAATACCGACGGCGGCCTTTTATTGCTGCAGGAGAGCTGGAATTCGCCGCTGGGCGTCACTGATTTTCCTGAAATTGCCTGGCAAATGCTCTTGGATCGTGGCCACTGCTAGCAGCGCTAAGGCCCATGACTAATTGCCTGCCAATATCTTCTAGCGGCTATACCGGCCCATCCTGCCGAGCGCGGGTTATTGGTAGGCTTCACAAGTGAGCACAGACCCGACATTACGTCGATTCCAGGATTGCGCAGACCTCGGCAGAGGAATCCTGCACCCTGAGGGACTTGAATAGCCGGGCGTCAAATCAACTAAAGCTTGCGTTGTCCTGCGTGCAGATTGCACCGCTGACCGGCGGCCTGCGCTTTGACCACCTGAAATCGTCGGCGTCACTGCCACTGCGGCTGGAGCCTGATGGCTTGCTGCGCCTCGGAGAGACCGCCTTTACGAACCCGGCATGGTGCCAATTCCTGCTGCGCTTTGCCGCCGAACTGCATTGGCAGGCACCCGCCCAGGCGCAACGGGACCAGGATACGGCCATCGTGCTGGGCGCCCTGCACCTGGCACTGGCCTACTACGCCAGCATGCCGAAAGAACACCGGACCGAGGTCAGGGAATGCGCACCGGCCTGGCTATCGCACTGCTGGACAAGGCCAGCGGGTTTCCCGTGCAGGGAAATACACTCGACCGTCTTGCACAAGACTTACCTGAATTGTCCGGTTGCTGGTACCGGCTGAGTGACGGACAGCCCACTGCGCGCGCGCGCCGAATCGCTACCGCGATACTGCCACTGATGTGGCCCATCCCTTTGCTGCTTACAGACGGTGGCGATGACCGCGTCGACGTGGATCGGCAGACCGGCCGAAACGACGATGGCGCGGCGCCTTTTCCTCAACCGGGCGGAATCACCTTCTCTTCCTGCACCGCCACGACTATTTCAGCTCCCGCGTATGCCGCCGTGGAACATTTCCGACAAACGGCGGTTGCTCAGGGACTATCCGGAGAGTTGGCCGGGTTTCTGTTCGACTCATCACAGCAGATTCACACACGGCTGCTGAAAGCCTTCCAACTGCCACCCGCAACTCACGTATTTTCCTGCTCGTCGGGCACCTGCGCAGAACTGCTTGCCGTGTGGCTAACGCTGGCACGGCAGAACGGCCGCAAGCTACTGAACATTGTCGCGGCATCTCGTGAACTCGGCAGCGGCTCGCTGGTGGCCGCCAGCGCACAGCATTTCAGGGCCGTACGCACCGCTAGCAGGCTGTGTCAGCTCGGGCGACACCCTGCATGGTTTTGTAGCGGAAAGCATTCGCGTCGCAGAGATCGACGCAAGGGACAACAACGGCAACCCTATCCCTGCACGGCGCTGGAAGCGGCCATCGAAACCAATATTCAGAAGGCCATGGAGCGCGACGAGCACATACTGCTGCACGCGGTGGATTCCGCGAAAACCGATATCATGGCTCCGCCAGGCGAAGTCCTCGGCAAGCTACAGAAGCGACATCGCGGAAGATTAACCGTGTTGATTGATGCCGCTCAGATGCGTGCCTGCAATGCAGTGCTGACGGCTTATCTCGAACACGGCTGCATGGTGCTGATCACCGGCTCAAAATTTTTTACCGGGCCGCCATTCAGTGGCGCCCTGTTAGTCCCTGATACCTGTATGCCACCGGCGGAGGCACTGGCAACGGTGCCCGCGGGCCTCGCAGACTACATTACCCAGGCCGACTTGCCGCGAAAGCTAAGCTGCCGGATCCGGCCCACTTCCAGCGGACCCAACGTCGGGCAACTACTGCGCTGGATCGCGGCGCTCTGGGAGATCGACGCTTTTCAGGCCACTGACGACGAATCGCGCGTAGCCCGCCTTAAACAGTTCGCTGAATGTGCGGCAAAGGGCATCGCGGACAGCGAGTGGCTGGAGGCTATTGCACCTGCCGATCGCAGCCCGCCCGTTTTCGGAGCTCCCAGAGAATGGGACGCCGCAGCCGAGTATTTTTACCTTCCTGATCAGGATCGGCCCGAATCGCTATCTGGATTTCGCCGAAGCGCAACAAGCGCATCGATGGCTAAACAGCGACATTAGCGGCCTGCTGCCGGCTGAGGCCGACGATACACAACGTCAACTCGCCAGTTGCCCCTGCCATGCCGGACAGCCGGTCGCGCTCGCCCATTCGTTGCAGCCTGAGGTCGGCGGCCTGCGCGTCGCGGCTGGTGCCCGCTATCTAACCGGGAGCCTGGCGCAGCCGGATGAGGGCGACGCACAAAGGCTGAGAATCGAACAGCAGTTAGCACGGATTGAATACGCTGATCAGCAAGGCCGCATTGATCGGCCGCTACTGGACACAGTTGGTCGAGCAGGCAAAAACTGCCAGTTGAAAAAGCGCTGGCGCGGTACCGTCAGATCGGACTACGCCTGCGCTCAAACAATCGTCGTCGCAGCGAAGAAAACAGCTTATGAATCGGTTTGGGTGTCGCCCACAATACTGCGGCCATGAACCGCTGCCAGACCGTAAATTTGTAACCGCTGGCACGCGCATACTCCTGCATCTCCCGGGTCAGTGGCAGCTGATCAGGTTGCAGTACCCAGCCTGAGATATAGCGATTACGCAGCCGCGGCCAGAGTTGCCAGTCGAAACATTCGCTGAACGACTGCTCCAGGCCCAGCATCTCCAGGGTAAACATGGTGCGCAGGCACTTGGCACAGCGCGAGCAATTCTGGCCCTGCGCTGCAACCGTCGTGCAGACATTTAACCAGCGCCGTGCAGCCGGCAACTCGGCGATCAGGCGGGTTTTCTCAACGCGCGTATGCTGGCTGCCGCTGGCCACGCAGTCCAGGCTTTCCGTTGACAACAAGTGCACCAGGGCGGGACTGGCGAAGGCGATGTCATAGGTCGGCGCGATGTACACATCGGCGTAACGGAACGAGGAAGCGAGATAGTAACGCCGCACCAGCTTCTGCAACATCAGCACGCCGGCCAGACTGCGAATCGGATTGGTCTGCTCGAAGGACATCTGCAGTAGCTCGCTCAGATTCGAATCCAGCTTGAGAAACGGCATACCGTTCTCTTCCGGGAAGCCCCTGTTTAACTCATAGCGTTGATTGAACAGCCGGCGGGCGTCTTCGCCGCCAAAATCCCCGTTCGAACCCAGGTTGTGAAATAACAGATGGCTTACCGCATAACCCGGCGGTAAATCCTCACGCGAATGGTCATAAAGCACGCCGAAGGAGTCTACACCCGCGGAGAAGCCGGTGATTACCCCGGTCGCCCCCGGGTTTATCGGCTCCCCACTGCAGTGGCGGGCCCGAATGCGCACACGCGCAAATTGCGGCAGCTGTTCGGCCAGGATAGGCACGACATAGTGATTCAGGTTGTAAACCAGGCGCGCAGACATTTCGCCGCTTATCCTCGCCGAGTTGCATGGCCTTGTTTAAGATGTAGTTAGGCGATACGTGACCTC
>CAWEDX010000005.1:0-658488 GCA_963807995.1 uncultured Gammaproteobacteria bacterium | reverse complement strand
ATCATTTTCAAGGAGTTTGGTTACTTTCCAGTTTAAGCTTTTCGGTAAATGGTTGATTATAATAGCCCAAATGGTTTCATCGGTTATGTTATCATATAGAATGGATAATGAAATTTCTTAACCCAATAATACTTCGAGCATTCTCGATTTTGATTTCAGGATATCGTTTTACGATCCTGTTTACGGCCTCACCGATGATTTCGAGATTGCGCTCTATTGCCTTCTTTAATAACAAATTATTCTTGTAAGTCTCAAAGGTATTTCCATTATCTTCAAGAAAACTTTCTATCTCTTCAATGGCTAAATTAATATCATACAGCCATTTCAGGTGATTCGCTTCCATAAATTAATAATTTGTTGCTATCTATTGATTTTTTCAAGTATGGGTTCTTAACTGCTTGCATTTCCAAAATATCCACTTTTCTATTTAAGGTGTTTTCGAAGTTTTTCCTTCAGGTTTAAAAGGTTGTTAAAATATTCATAAAGATCAACTTTCCCGAATTTAACCAAAAAATCTATATCACTATTCTCATTAAAATTATCTGTTAAGACCGAACCAAATACAAACATCTGATCAACCATGTGCTCAAAACACAATTTTTGTATTTGCTTCTGAATGTTGGTCAATGATATTCATGTTACAAATGTAAGAATATTAAGTTTAGTAATCCCAATAGGAAAACGAAAAGTCATGCCCATCTAGAAGGTCTTTGGCTCGATTTTCAAAGCTGGTTGGTGGGGTAGAATGCCTATTTGGAAGAAATCGTGGAGTCTTAGGTCCGAAAGAAAATCATCCCGATCAACTTTGAGTGATACGGATGAATGCGTGTTTATATGTTGAATTTTATTTTCTTACAGTAAAAAACTTCTCGAGAAGGGTGCCGGGCAGCAACGAGCTGAACCAATTACACCTGCGACATTCGGTGCCAGAACACGACGTTGTCGAAGTTCTGCCAGGTGCCGGTGAAGAAGACAAGCTGTCTCTGGAAATTGAGGTTGGCGGCAGGCCCGACGCCATTCCAGGTATTGCCCTGGCGCGTGGAACTGGCGATGGACGGGGTTCCTGGCTGGAACGCGGAGGACCTGAAAACCACCGGGTCGGCGGTGATACCGCCGAAATTTACCGTGGTCAGTATGTTGCCGTTCGTCGCGACGCTGCCGCCGTTTTCGATGTCGAAGATAACGCCGTCCTCGACATCCGTGGTACTCGCATTGCGAAACTGGATCTGCCCGCCGTCGACGTTCACCGTGTTCGAACGGCGCAGGCTATTGCCGACGCCGTTGTAGGCGAAGACGCCGTTGAGCCCGATATCCAGCGTATTGTTTTCGTGCGTCACCCCGGAATTGATGACATTGGCGCGCGCGTCATAGCCCCAGTTGGTCACCAATCCGCCGCTGTGCTCGATGGTGCCGCCGTCCTCGACCACCATGGTGCTCGTCCCGCTACCGTCCAGGTTGCCGACGGCGTCGAACAGCAACCGCGTGTTGGCGCCAGAGGCCCGGAACTCGGTGTCGCGCGCGATCACTCGATTGACGCCGTCGTACGCATAGGTGCTGCCGGCGTTGGGCTCGACCCGGCTGTTGTCGTAGGTGATCTCGTCGAGGTCCTGCATCGTGCCGGTGGCCCGCTTGCGCTGGTTCTCGAACACCACCCGCGGCGTGTCGCCGATACCGATGGTATCGTTGCGCCGCCCGGCTCCGGTCGTGTCGTAGCTGTACACATCCGAGACCGGCAGCGTCGCCGAGCGGAAGGTCACCGCGTCGCCGCCATTGCCCTCGATGTACTGGCGGGTCAGGTTGCCGGTGTCCAGCGAGCGCACCACGCCGCCGGTCTCCTGGAAGAACACGGTGCCGGCGGCCAGGATGGTGTCGCTGGCGTTGCCGAAATCGCCCTTACCGTCGGCGCCGATGGTGAACTGGTTGGTGTTCTCGACCCGGCCATTGCGGCCCTGGAATTCGATCGTGCCGCCGTCGCGGACGTCGTAGACGTTGTTGTCGATCACCGTGTCACGGTTGACGATCCGGCTAAGGTCGTCGCGCACGTCATAGCCCCAGTTGGTCACCAGTCCGCCGCTGTGCTCGATGGTGCCGCCGTTCTCGACCACCATGGTGCTCGTCCCGCTACCGTCACAGGTTCGACAGCGTTGTAAGCAACCGCGTGTTGGCGCCAGAGGCCCGGAACTCGGTGTCGCGTGCGATCACTCGATTGACGCCGTCGTACGCATAGGTGCTACCAGCGTTGGGCTCGACCCGGCTGTTGTCGTAGGTGATCTCGTCGAGGTCCTGCATCGTGCCGGTGGCCCGCTTGCGCTGGTTCTCGAACACCACCCGCGGCGTGTCGCCGATACCGATGGTATCGTTGCGCCGCCCGGCTCCGGTCGTGTCGTAGCTGTACACATCCGAGACCGGCAGCGTCGCCGAGCGGAAGGTCACCGCGTCGCCGCCATTGCCCTCGATGTACTGGCGGGTCAGGTTGCCGGTGTCCAGCGAGCGCACCACGCCGCCGGTCTCCTGGAAGAACACGGTTCCGGCGGCCAGGATGGTGTCGCTGGCGTTGCCGAAATCGCCCTTACCGTCGGCGCCGATGGTGAACTGGTTGGTGTTCTCGACCCGGCCATTGCGGCCCTGGAATTCGATTGTGCCGCCGTCGCGGACGTCGTAGACGTTGTTGTCGATCACCGTGTCACGGTTGACGATCCGGCTAAGGTCGTCGCGCACGTCATAGCCCCAGTTGGTCACCAGTCCGCCGCTGTGCTCGATGGTGCCGCCGTTCTCGGCCACCATCGTGCTGGTGCCCGTGCCGTCGAGCAGGTTGCCGACAGCGTTGTAAGCGAACCGCGTGTTGGCGCCAGAGGCCCGGAACTCGGTGTCGCGTGCGATCACTCGATTGACGCCGTCGTACGCATAGGTGCTACCAGCGTTGGGCTCGACCCGGCTGTTGTCGTAGGTGATCTCGTCGAGGTCCTGCATCGTGCCGGTGGCCCGCTTGCGCTGGTTCTCGAACACCACCCGCGGCGTGTCGCCGATACCGATGGTATCGTTGCGCCGCCCGGCTCCGGTCGTGTCGTAGCTGTACACATCCGAGACCGGCAGCGTCGCCGAGCGGAAGGTCACCGCGTCGCCGCCATTGCCCTCGATGTACTGGCGGGTCAGGTTGCCGGTGTCCAGCGAGCGCACCACGCCGCCGGTCTCCTGGAAGAACACGGTGCCGGCGGCCAGGATGGTGTCGCTGGCGTTGCCGAAATCTCCACTTAGCCGTCGGCGCCGATGGTGAACTGGTTGGTGTTCTCGACCCGGCCATTGCGGCCCTGGAATTCGCACTCGCGCCGCCGTCGCCGATGTTGTAGACGTTGTTGTCGATCACCGTGTCACGGTTGACGATCCGGCTAAGGTCGTCGCGCACGTCATAGCCCCAGTTGGTCACCAGTCCGCCGCTGTGCTCGATGGTGCCGCCGTCCTCGGCCACCATCGTGCTGGTGTTCGTGCCGTCGAGGTCCGTATTCATAAAGACCATGAGCGTGCCCGCGCCGGACGAGGTAAACCCAGTGTTGCCGGCCGTGACCTGCCCGGCATCGGCAACTTCCAGCGTCGTGCCCATGTTTGCCTGGACCAGGCTGTCGCTGAATGTAAGGGATTCAAAGTTGCCCACTGGACCCGGTCCACCAGATGTTCTGCCTTTCCACCATCAGCTGCGGCGCGGTACCGGCACCGGTGATGTTATTGCGCGACGACGTCGTGGAAGTGAGGGTCGGCGTGCCAATCATCGGCAGCGCCGTGGCGCTTATCGTCGACATGCCGCCATTGAAGGCGAGCGTGGAATTCAGATTGGTGGAGCCGAGCGTCAACAGCCCGTCGATCATCAGCATGCCGCTGTCGCCGCCCCCGCTATCGCCGATGAGCGTGAACGTCCGGTTATTCGAGATGGTGAAGGCACTGCCGCTGCCGATCATCAGGCTGTTGACGGTGATGTTCGTATCCAGCGTCAGCGGTGTCGCGTCATTCAGAGTGACTGAGTAGTTAGTGCCGTTGTTGCTGGGCACGACGCCGATATTCCAGCAGTCGGGATCGTTGTAGGTAAGGCCGCAGCCTGGATCACTCGTGTTGTCGTCGGCCGCTGTGACCTGTGACCAGGCCGGGCCGCTCAGCGCCATCGCGGCCAGCGCAACCGCGAGGGTTTCTGAAAAAATACGTGCCCGCTTGTTCATCAGCTCGTCCCCCCCGGAACGAACCCGAATAAGCAGGCGGCAGGACAACGCGTCAGCGCTGCCACTGGGTCCTCAGACCAAAGCCGAATCCCGCGTCATCGGATTGTTAGGCTTTGTTGTTTATTCGTCCCGCTTTCGGGCGGGCTAACAGATACAAACTTAGACGCTACCTGTCAAAGGGTCAAATAAAGGATTATTTAACTTAATACTGCCTGGCTTCGGTGGCTACCCATCGACCGGCCAAGGCCCGCCGTTGCTTGACTCAACCGCCCGTGCTCAATTTCCAAAAGACGAGACGTCAACGACGTTATGAAAAACTAAACCAAAAACAACGTTAAAAAAGCGCGCGCATTTTGAAAAACGTGGTGGAGGGGCTATTTCTTTTGACCAGGAGTTGCGGCCAGCAGGGATAGGCGGACATTGGCATTGGAAGCCGAAAAATAGACCCGGCACCTTTTACTGTTTAATTCTCGCCACTGTATTGCCCAGGTGGCGGAATTGGCAGACGCGCTAGCTTCAGGTGCTTGTCTGCGTATGTAGGTGGAGGTTCAAGATCATTCCAGGGACAAGACGATACGGGTCATAAAGCCGCTGCTGTCGCCCGTCACGCCAAGACGGTCGAGTGTTACGTAACGATAATTCATGTCGATACTGAAAAACCGCGTGAGCCACCAGCGAGCACCCACTGACAAGATATCCATGTTCCCGCCCTCAACCACAGCATCGGTCATGTCTGTCGACGAATAGCGGAACATGAGCTCCCAGGCGCCCCAGCCATCCTGGAATACAGTCCGGGCGACGGGCGGCGCGCTGAAAACGCCCCCCTTGGTGTTGTAGCTGCGCATTTCGCCCGTCAACGCCCAGACGCCACTGAGGTAGTAGCCACGAAAAGAAGGGTCACCGGCCAGCGCGGAATCGACATCGGATTGCAGGTATTCGCCCATCAACAATAGCGGCCCCCTGCGCCACGCAGCCTCCAGGTTCCAGGTGAGCGCACCATCGGCAGCGATCAATCCGGTATCCACGAAATCCGGCGCCTGCTTGAACTCGGGCTCGGTGACGTAACGAACTTCCTGTTTGGCGTTGGTGCTGCGCAACCCAAAACCGAGGTGCAAAAGGTTGCTCCGGTCGGGCGATGCGAAGGCAATGCCGGTCAAGCGGCCAATTAACTGGGTCGACGTATCGGAAAAGGATTCATCGCCATCGAGCCAATTGTTGAACATACCGGCCGCCCAGCTCACCCGGCTACCGAGGGCATTGCCCGAAAGAACTATTCCGGTATTCCTTGCCGGCAACATGGCGTCAATAGCACCCGCCCGTTCCTGCATGGGCAGCTGTATCAGCGGCATAAGCCGGGACAACGATATCGGTTCTTTCTGTTTACCGAGGCTGAGCGTCGTGCCTGCATAAAACGGGATATCCAGCCGGACGTCATAGAAGGTTAATTGATCATCCTTCTTGGCATCGAAACCGCCATCAAAGCCATTGTTGGCAACGAGCACCGAGTAAACCCAGGGTTTTTCAAAATTGAGTGTGCCGACGGCCCCGAAACGCAAACCCCGAATCTCGCCACCAGTGAACTCGGCAAGATCGCCGACCTGGTCTGTACTATTGCTGTCCTGCGAGAGCCAGCGCATACGGTCGATGGCCACCATGCCGGCGAAGATGCCCGACACATAAGGAGTCTCCCAGCGGTTCCACTTTCTGCTGTTGCGGTAGCCCGTGGGCAGCGCGAGCGGTGGTGGGGTATAGGCGAGCCAGGTAGCCTCCGACCGCGCGAGTTCTGAATCCCCGCTTAGTACGACAGAGGGCAGCTTGTTCAGCACAATTTCGCCATCGCGTACTGCAAAGCGCGTATAGCTTTCGGTATCCAGCAGCACGCTGAAATCGATGCGCGGATCATTATTTAGCACGAGAAAACTGGGTGGCAAGCCGATCTCAAGCCGACCTAGTAGAAATCCACGCTCCGCGTCCACAGTCAAGGTCGTTTCCTTGGGAATGAAAGCGTCTTTAGTGATCAGATCGAGCTTGCCAGCGCGGATCACTATATTCACGAGCGGATCCTCTCCACGCTCCTCGCTATCTATGAGCCGGACGTTCTGAATCAATACCACCGCGGACGATTCATCGTCGTTGACCGCTGCTCCGGTGTGCGAAAAACCGGCAAGCAGCAGCGCGCCCAGGGCTATAGCGACGCGCGAGCCGGAAACCATAGACCAGAAGCGCTGATCAGTCGCACCGGCCTGCTTTCCCGAGACCGGATTTGAGCGGGCAGAACGATTATTCAAGTCACCGCCTTGCAAGCGGCCACGGTGTTGAGGACTGAAATCATCTGATGCAAGTTTTCATGAACTCCTGGACGAAAATGGAATCCCATGACCAACTGATTGATATCACTGACTTGTGCAGCGTCAAGCTAGTGTCTTTGCTGAGCCGAGGCCAATGAGAGCGCCTGCAGCTATCGTCGCGCAGGCAGCACCAGGCGATCAGGATCGACATCGATAGGTCCACGGCAGCCCCGAATTCTTCCAGCCGTTCACCATTCGCTGGCCATTAAAGACACTGTTAGGGTCCTTTACCGCATCACCCTCCATGCCGTCGGTTATGTTGTAGACATTCTTGAACCCGGCCTTCGCCAGCAGGTTGACTGCGATGGCGCTGCGGCCACCCGACCTGCACGTGACCAACAGGATGTCGTCCGGCTTCGCGATGCTCTGCACCCGCGTGACAAAGTCCGGCAGGAGACTCATCGGCAACTGCTTCTTTTCAGGTCCCATTGATACGATTGCGCGGCCACCGGAATGTTCCAGGCCATGTCCGCATGACCGACGAACAGGAACTCTTCCGGTGTACGAACGTCCATAATCTTGACGTCTTGTGGGCGCCGCCGCCATTTCTCGTAGGCTTCCCTTGAAGTTACATAGAGCCCGAGAGTCGTCTGCTTCCCGGCGGGAAGCTGCGGACTCGCATGCTGGCTGAGATCAGCGCCGAAGCTCGGCCGTCATCGCCAAGGCGCAGATCAGGAACCAGGAGGGCTGTCAGCGTCGCTGGCCAAGGCTGTGATGCGGCGAATTGATGACATGATTTAACTCTCCTGTTCAGGTCCACTATCCAACCCGCCCTTGCATGGTCGGAATCTTCTCCATCTTCTTCATCTCGATGGCATCTTCGAGCAACTCTTTACCCGCTTGCGCAAGAAACTCCGGCGCGGCCCACTTTTCTATATCGAAATCATTCTTGATGTATCCGTGTTTCAGCATGAAGTACTTGCCGATATCAACCATGGCTATATTTTGAGCAGACAGGTTAGGCACCATGTCTACATGCTTGATGCCCTCGTAGGTGTCCTCATAGTCCAGGTAGTAGGTTTGCTTGTTGAGAATTGCTGCCGCAGCACGCTTGTACTGATTCGCCCAGCGCCCAACCCGGATCATGCCTTTCATGAACGCGACCACCAGCTCCGGATGCTCCTCTGGCCATCACATCCGTGCAGGTAATAATGGCCGGGATATTGGCCACTTGCAGCCTCCAGTCCGGGTACTTGGACAGATCTTCGATCGCTAGCCATTTCCCCCGTCGCTTCCTGAATATGCTGGAAGACCTTGCTTTGCGAGTAAATCGCATCAACCTTGCCCTCGAGCAGCGCCGTTTCCAGCGGACGGAAAGCCAGGTCATGTTTATGATCACGATTCAGCTGCCAGAAGCTCGGATTAATCATGGGCTTCAGCATTGCGGGGTCGTCGTACCAGTCGTCCGGATACGGGAAGTCCACTAACTTGACGTCCTTTTCTGTCATCCCGTTCATCCGCAGCATCGCCAGGATGCCCTGGTGCTCCTGGATCCGCCACCAGTCGTTCTTGAGCGTGTTCATGCTCTTGGTGATACCGATTTTCTTGCCCTTCAGATCACTCATCCGGAACAGATTGTCCTTGGCGCGCACCATCATGCAGCCGCCCTCATAGGGGACGTGCGTCAGGCCCAGCATCCGGGTCCTGCGATAGTCTGCGTGAACGTGGATGGGCGGGAACAATCCGCCGAAACGAATCAGGTTTTCCTGGTTATGAATGTAGTGTGGGTACCAGTCGGTCTCGGGGCGAGAGCGGAAATACGCGTAATTGACGCCGATTTTTCCAAATTCCTCGGCAGTCCAGCCCAGTTCCTGGTCCACGTTGCTGGCGGAAATAAGGGGGCAGTTAGTGTAGTAAACCTCGTTCCAGTCCAAGCTAATCGTGGTGGTCATTTTGCCGTCGATTTCTTTTTTAACGGCCCTGCTGCCGCCACCAGCGCCTTGTGCCTGCGCTTCTCCGCTAACACTCGCGAGAGCTGCGCCCGCCGCGACTGCTGCGCTAGCACCTAATGCTTGGCGTCGTGTCATTCCAGTCTCAATAGGGTCGCTCATAGTCTCTCGTCCTTTCGAAAAATAACTCTATTCGTCTGATGCAGTTCATCACTTTTAGCGAAGCCCCGATGCACAGTTGTGGTCAAAGAATGCACAGTTCTTGTCAGACAGGGTTAGTACTTTCCGCAGCTCGCTTTCGCAGGTTTCGAAACGCGCTCGAGAATTAGGGCAGGCGGTCCGCAGTCTTGTCACGCGATACGATATAAAGGTCGCTCCCACTGGCCACTCGCACGCCTGGAATTGAACCTGAGCTCGAAGATAGTGCCGCGGTGGGCCAGTCAAGAATGCGCTCCCGCTAATCTCTGCCGGGGCCAGTACCTTGCAGGAAATCAGCTTCACCAGCCGACTGCGCCAAGGCATAAGAACTCCCGAAAGCTTGCACAGTTCCGCAATGACAAGCGTAACCCGCCTGACCACGCAGCCGATTTCAAGTACTGCCACATGGCCTCATGTGCGCCTGATGGCTGGTTCGTAACCGCCCGTCACTTAGTCAGCGGGGGCGTGTCTGAGGTACGCACTTTCTGCCGCAGAATGCACAATTTCTGACAAAGTCGATTAGTATTGTCCACAACAAAGCGTTCGACATGCGCACCAAAAATGAATCGGCAAACGACCAGACAAAAGCCGCAAACGGCAACGCTCCGCGTCGCCGGTGCTGCGGAGATTCTCCCCGTCCTTAGGGATTTCGGCGCCAATCCGAATGAGGTTCTGGCCAGGGCCGGCATAACCCCAAACCTGTTCGACGACCCCGGGAATCTAATTACCTATGCCGCTCGCGATCGGCTCTTCACAGAATGCGTAGCCGAAACCGGATGTCCGCATTTTGGGCTCCTGGTCGGGCAGCGCATGAACCTGAATTCTTTGGGCCTCATTGGCATGTTGATGAGAACCTCGCCCGACGTGGGAACGGCCCTGCGCAGCCTTGTCGAATACCTGCATCTGCACTCCGAAGGTGCGGTGACTACACTGCAAATTGACGGCGAGGTGGCCATGCTGACCTACGACGCTTTACCCCCAGGGCTTGAGGCGAGTGACCAAACCGGGGATGGCGCGGTAGCAATGATGCTCAACGTAATGGACGAATTGTGCGGCCCGCAATTTTGGCCCATTGAGGCATCGTTCAGCCATCGCAAGCCGCATGATATTGAAGTATTTAACAAGCTGTTCCGGGTTCCTCTTTACTTCGATGCCAGGTATTACGCCCTGGTGTTCGCCCGAACCTGGCTGGACGTTTGCCCGCCCGGTGCCGATGTGGAGATTCATCGCTTGCTGCAAGATCAGACCAACATGCTCGTAGCTAGACAGAGCCTCGAGTTCCCACAACAAGTGCGAAACGTATTGCACTCGGCCCTGCTGACCGGCGAAGCGTCGGAGGAACAGGTCGCCGCACTGTTTTCAATGTCGTCTCGTACCCTCGCTCGACGACTTGAGGATTTCGACACTGGTTTTCACGAGATTGCTGACGAGTGTCGCTTCAATATCGCCCGACAGATGCTTTCAAATACGTCAATCAGCATAGGTCAGATCAGCGCGACCCTGGGGTACTCTCGAGCGAGTTCCTTCATCCGGGCTTTCCGTCGTTGGAGCGGCGACACACCCGCGCGGTGGCGAGCAGCTCAAACTGGTGATGTATAGGCGAAGCAAACTGCCAGAGAATAATTCTTGCGGCCAGTCACCGCTGGACCGCAAGCGTTACAACAAGACAAGCGAAGTATGACTGTGATGGAAACCAGCGGCAGAACTGAACCACCGACCAAAAGGGCCCTGGTTTGTTTCTCTATTGCGGGAAGTTGCTACCAGCGGAGACAGGCCGATATCGACATCGGGAGCGAAAAATGGGCCCGGCGCTTTTTGATGGGCCCTTTTAACCAACTTTTGCCTCACCTATCCGTCGCATCGAGTGGCGAGCGCTGCGCCTGAATAAATCGGGCCACGAACTCATCAGCGGGATTACCGACCATCTGCTGCAGGGTGCCCTGCTGAACGATGCGCCCATCGCGTAATAGAACTATGGCATCTGCGAAATAAGCGGCCTCACCCAGATCATGAGTGACCAACAACACTGTTTTGCCAAGATCCGTAAAAATCTCTCGCAGATCGGTCTGGAGATTGAAGCGGATCATCGGGATCAAGCGCGCCGAGCGGCTCATCAAGCAGCAAAACCTCCGGGTCCAGCATTAAGGCACGCATCAGGCTCACTCGCTGTTGCTGCCCTCCCGAAAGCTGAATGGGGAAGCGATCGAGTGCGTCGATGGGAAAGTGGGTGAGATCAGCGAGTTCCGCAACGCGCTCCGCAATACGCTCGTCGGACCAGCCCAGATGGCGCGCCATTAGGGTCACGTTGTTGTGTGCCGATAGATGCGGGAATAGTCCGCCATCCTGAATCACATAACCCATCCGCTGTCGCGCCGCGGGCAGGCTGGCAGCATCGACGCGCTTGCCAGCGAATCGAATGATGCCGCTATCGGGCGACTGCAAGCCAATAATCAGCCGCAAGACAGTGGACTTTCCACACCCGGAGGGACCAATCAACACTGTGGTGCGGCCCGCCTCGACGGACAGGTCGAAGTCCACCAGCGCCGCGACATCAGCGTAGTGTTTTGAGACATGACTCAGTTCAAGCATGATCGAGTATTGCCAATAACGAATCCCGATTGTCGACGTTTGCAGCTAGAGCGAGCGGTCTGCAGCTATCCATTTGCACGAACCGCACGGCCAAATGAAAAACTTGTGGCCGCAACAGGCCAGCGCTTATCTATCAGCCTGAATTTGCGACACGACCCAGGTAATTGATTGCCTGGGCAGGAATGCTGAAGGCATCGACATTGTGCGGCAGCCAACGACCCGCTTCGCCTCGATGTGAGGTCGCATCGAGGTATTCACCGATCATGCCCTGCAATCGATTGGGCAGCGCATCGGTTGAAACCTGCGCGAGGAAGTCTGTGATTTCAGAACCCGTCGCCGAGTTGGCGTCGAAACAAGCCGTCACGTCCAGGCGGGCCTCTATCTGCTCACGCGTGAAATTCAGGCCCAGTGCGTCGAGATGGGCGCTGAGATCCTGGCTAAACCATGCAGTTCGTTCAGCTTCTATTTGCCAGAAAGATGAAGATAATTCATTGAGCGTGTCATTTGCGGCCAGCAGCACAACGAGCTGGCCACCTTCCTTAACCAGGCTCAAGGCTTTTTCGATAGCCCAGGCGGGATCTGGCATGTAGTACAGCGAGTGCACCATCAGCACCAAGTCGTAGCTTTGTTGATCCTGAAAATCTTCAAAGCCCATGTTATGCGCCTTGATCTGCACGTTCTCGTCTTCGTCAAAACCCATCTGCTTGACGAAGCGTTCGCATTGAGCGGCGTCTGGCTCCAGGCCGACATACGATATCGTTGCTGAGTGTTCAGCGCCCGCTGCCAGGATAGCTTTGTCCAGGTCACCTGCACCGCAACCAACGCTCAGCACAGTTGCGCTCTCCCTGCTGCACTGGGGGATCAGGACGCGCTGTATCCAAGCCAGAATCTGGCGGCGCTGACTGCTCGCGCCCTCATAGCTTTCCATGCAGCTGGCATAGCGCTCGCCCTGCAGCGGTAGAGCGTCCAGGCGGTGCTCGAGCTGGCCGAGTTCTTTGCGAATCGTGGAGATATTCAAGATTTTCTTATAGTTGCTAAATTCAGGCCGACCATGACAAGGGATCATGCCTGCACTTGTCAAGGCGCCTTGTGCCGAGCGCTTCGTTTTTGACCGTGGACCCGGTGGTTTCCGGGACTCTGGCAATGCCGCTGCGCTTCCAGCACCATGGCCTGTGGCGCCGCTGTCATTTCATCACATGCCCCAGAATTGTCATAAAACACGGCTTACTCGCGGCCTTTGCCTGCTGACGCTTGCGCTTTTTGCCTCCCCTGGCCATGCGGCTGATGTAGTCGTGGGCTCAAAGAATTTCACCGAAGGCGTGGTGCTGGGTGAATTGATTCGCGGCATGGCCGAATCTGCCGGTGCACAAGCGGAGCATCGGCGGGCCCTGGGCGGGACGCGATTAGTCTTTAATGCTCTGGTCGCGGGCGAGATTGATGTTTATGCCGAATATACCGGCACGCTTACCCATGAAATTTTCGCGCAGCGTAAACCATCTTCGATCGAGCAACTGCGGGCGCTCCTGGCCGAGTCCGGCCTGTTGATGAGTAAGCCTCTGGGTTTTCGCGACAACTTTGCCCTGGGTATGCGTAAAGACCTGGCCGAGCGTCTGAACATTCGGCGAATTTCTGACTTGCGCAACCACCCGGCGCTGGTATTTCGTTTTGGTACGGAATTTGTCGAACGCAGTGACGGCTGGCCCGGATTGCAGAGGCACTATGGATTGCCGCAACAGGATGTTCTGGGTATTGAACACGACCTGGCCTATCGCGGCCTGGCCGCAGGTGATGCTGACCTGACCGACCTGTATACAACCGACGCAGAGATTGCCTACTACGATCTCCAGGTTCTGGAGGATGATCGCGCTTACTTCCCGCCCTATGAAGCCGTACTGCTATACCGAGCAACATTGGCGCAAGCGCAACCGGCCGCCATCGCTGCCATGTTGCGCCTGCAGGGCGCAATTAGTGAAGACCAGATGATCGCGCTGAATGCCCGCGTCAAACTTGATGGTGACCAGGAGCAAATGGTTGCTGCGGATTTTCTCCGCGATAGCTTGCAGATCCAGATGGCGGCCGAACAAACCACGCGCATGGGTCGCTTGCTCATAAATACTCGTCAACACCTTGCTCTCGTTGCCATCTCATTATCCGCCGCGATCCTTATCGCCATACCACTCGGCATTGCGGCCGCGCGCCGGCGGCGACTTGGACAAGTCATTCTTGGCGCGGTCGGAATTTTGCAGACCATCCCCGCCCTCGCTCTGCTGGTGTTCATGATTCCGCTGTTCGGCATCGGCGCCGGCCCGGCCTTGGTTGCGCTCTTCTTTTATAGCCTGCTACCCATTGTTCGCAACACCTACACGGGCCTGACAAGCATTGCCGAGCCGCTGAATGAATCCGCGCAAGCCCTTGGGCTGAGCGCAGGCGCCCGTTTACGCCTGATTGAGTTGCCGCTTGCCGCGCCGTCGATTCTGGCGGGTATCAAGACCGCCGCGGTTATCAACGTGGGAGCAGCAACACTGGGCGCCTTGATCGGTGCAGGGGGTTACGGACAGCCAATCCTCACGGGCATTCGCCTGGATGATACGAGCCTGATTCTTGAAGGCGCCATACCGGCAGCGGCACTGGCTATCGCTGTGCAATATTTATTTGAGCTTGCAGAGCGTGTCGTCGTTCCGCACAGTCTAAGGATGGCTACACGCATATGAATGAAACCGCAGATACCTTCGCACGGAGTTGCGATCACTGGAGCGAAGATGCGCGCGATGAAATGGAGGCTTTCTACGCGCTGGCCAAAGTTGACTATCGCTATCTGGCCGAGGCTTATGACTGGTCTGCGGCCCTCAAGGCACTGGGCTCCCGCAGGCCTCGCCTGCGCCTGATCGACGTAGCTTGCGGCAGCGGCAAGTTTCCTGAAGCCCTGCTAGAGCATGCGGATCTGGGCGCTATCCCAGGCATTGATGTCGATTACGACTTGCTCGACCCCAGTGCATTTTCCGTGCAGGAAGCGAAGCAGGTTCTGGCGCCTCCCTTTCACCCGGCCAAAGAATTCTGCTGCACGCTGCAGGACTGGGATGCCGAAGCTGCTGCCTATGACATCGCATGGGCGACGCACGCGCTCTACTGTGTGCCCGCTGAGGAGCTGGATCTTGGCCTTTCACGCATGTGTCAGGCGCTGTCGCAGGAAGGGTTTGGCTTTGTCGCGCAAGGTCTTCGCGACGGGCACTACGTCAATTTCTATGATCAATTTCGAGCCAGCCTCCGCGAAGGCCAGGGCACAGCTTACAGCGATGGCGCCCAGGTAGAAGCTGCCTTGCGACGGCTGGGCATGGCCGTGCAGCGTCGCGATATCGAATACACCACGGTGGTGCCGGCAAGCCAAGCGCAGCTGCTTGAGTCTTATCTGCAGCGTTGCGCTTTCGACGATACGGTGAGTTTCGACACAATGCTGCAGCATGAACCCTTGGCGGGCTATCTTCGTGATTGCTTTGATGCGGAGACTAATGAATATCGTTTTATACAGCGCGTTGGCATGATCGTGTTTGCGCACAGCGCCGAGGCGCTGATCCTGAACGACAGCGATTCAAGCCATGAAGCATGACTTTCTGTCCAAGTCCAATGCACGGGACAACAGCGTTGCGGAGGAGTGGGAAGGCGATAACCAGCAGTGGTGGAACTGGTATATGGCCAGTGCCGACAACGACATTGTCGTACCGGGTGATTCTGCCGAAGAGCTCGCCAAGACCGTCGAATCTTTACCATCGGCCAAGGCGCTAAAGCGCGAGCTGACTACTCCCTATAGTCTCGAACCGGCTGCGATTGAGCGCTTCAATCGGGATGGCTACATTAAATTGAAAGGCGTCCTGTCAGCCGGCGCCCTGGCTTTGCTGCGCCAGGAAATGACGGCCAGCCTGGTGGCTGATCTGGGCGAGGATCCTGGCCTCGATTTTCGCAGTGCTGAGATGATGTGGCTTAGCAATGAGATTTTTCGCCAGTTCGTATTGAGCCCAAGAATCGCCGAGATCGCTGCTGCCTTATTGCAAGTATCCAGCGTGCGTCTCTATCACGACAACGCACTGGCCAAAGAGCCGGGCTGCGGCCGCACACCCTGGCATTACGACCGTGATCATTTCCCCATCGCGAGTCCGAATATCTGTACGGCCTGGATCCCCCTGCAAGCCATTCCCCGCAGCATGGGCCCCCTGGCATTTGCGGTAGGCATGGAAACCTATCGCCATCTGGAGGATCTGCCGTTTAATAAATTCGACACCAGTTATGATCGCGCGGTCGCCGAGAGCCTTGCAGAGAATGGGATAGAAACGGACGATGGTGCTTTCGAGTTGGGCGAGATCAGTTTTCATCACTCCTTTTCTTTTCATACGGCCGGACCCAATCTCACGTCGGATTCACGCATGGTGCTGGCAACGACGTATTTCGAAGACGGCGCACGAGTTAGTCGAGGCGCCGACGATGATTTCCGGCGACTGGCGCAAGTTCATGCCGGGAGTCGAGCCAGGGGAGCTGATTGCCAGCCCTTATAATCCGGTCTGCTTCCCGCCGGGCAATTAGATTCTTCGCAAGTTCGACACCGTTTCTCAAGGCGCGCCGTCTCAACGACACCGACGCTATCGTCATGGCACCAGCTGCCAAGAGACAGTAGAGGCCAAAGAACATCATCTGCGCCGGCAGATCCATACCATGATCAATCAAGGTACCTGTCAGGCCAGGCCCTGCGGCCGTTGCCATGACTGCCGCTGAGACGGTAACTGAACGAACAGCGCCAAGATTGGCGAGACCGTAGATTTCCGGCCACAGCGAGCCGAATAATGTGGCGCTATGCCGTAGCTGATTCCGAGCAAAACCATGGCAAGGAACAATGTTACCTTCCGGTCCGCTGTAGGCCAATACGAAACAGGCACCCGACAGCGGCAACAGGAAGATACGGCAGAACCAGCTAGCCCCGAATCGATCGATCGCTGCACCCGTCAACAAAGCGCAGCCGACGGTTGTCAATGCCATGACCACTAACGACTCGGCGAAAAGCTGCGGCGGCCAGTTGTGCAATGTGGTCAGATAATTCTGATGATAGAAGATCGTCGTACCGATGAATGCGGGCGCCAGAACGCCCGTCAGCAGCACCCAGAATATCGGATCCTTAGCACTTCCTGCCGCGTCCAACTACGAACCGCGGGCGACGTCATTGCCTCGGTTGATAGCTGCCCGTGGGGTACCCGCGGCTTACGGTAGCACCAATAGGCGAAGGGAAGACCGACGACAAGCAATGCAACTGCGGCGGCAGACCAGCCGACACGGTAACCATAGGCGATCGTTATTGCTGCAAAAGCCAACGGAATCGTAGCCTCGCCTCCCTGGTGACCGAGCACGACAAGCGATACCGCCCGGCCCCGCTCGGCAATAAACCATCGCCCAGTCGTGGTCAGCGCTATGTGCGTCATCATGCCCTGACCGAACAGCCGCAGCACAAAAATGGCAACGACGAGTATTGGTACGGAAGATGCGTATCCCGCCAGTAATGCCGCGCCGGCGAGAACAGGTATCACCAGGGCGATCATGCGATGGGCCTGCACGAAATCCACCAGCCGCCCAACGAAGGGAAGACAAAGTGCACTGGCCAGCGTCGCAAACATGTAGAGCCGCCCGAATTCCCCGTGGCTCAGCTCGAAAGCAGCCTGCCACTCGACAACAGACGCAGATATGAAATACGTTTGTCCAAAACTGGAAAAGTACGTAAGCATGAATCCGCCGGCAATCCAACGGAAGTTGCGCCTTATGAATGCGAGCATGGAGTCTCTATCTGACTATTTTGAGGGGCGTAGTAACGCAGGATAGCGTCCGCCGGAGATTTTGGCCTGCTTCAAACGTAAAAAACCCCTTTCGGGAAGAAAGCGGGAAGAAAGGGGTCGGGGGAAGAAAGGGGTCGAAAACCGATTTTTTCTTTGCAAAAACCGGTTCAACCCCCTTCGGGCCCCTTTTTGCGGCCCTGATGCCATCCATGCATGGGCAATGCGCCCGACAGACACGCAATCCAATCTTTGCAGTTGCAGCGACTCGTCGCCCGGATGACACAACAGCCTCTCAATAGGTGCATTTACCTATTAGTTACCATACTCAGAACCATGTATATTAGAGACTTCTTATACAAGAAAACGGAGTATTCAGCATGCCTTCCAGCAATGCCCCTGACCCGCTTCCGGACAGGTCGGCTGTAAAGCGGTTTGCGGTGAGTGAGAGTGGCTTCGTATTTGATCCGACCAGCGGCCGCAGCTTCACCGTCAATGAAACCGGGCTGAGTATCCTGCGCGCGCTACAACAGGACGTGTCCTGGCAAGACCTGCGAGTACGGCTCATGGAAGAATTTGCAGTGGATCAGCCGACGCTGGAGCGGGATTTGTCGGAATTTGTGAACACGCTTAGAGAACAGTTTGCTTAGCGATGAACGAACAAGGTGCCCAAGACGCCGCATGCATTGCGGTAACCGGAATGAACGCCCGGCCGGACAATCCCGGGCCGGGACTCGCTGTAGCGCGTTGCCTGCGTGAAGCGAAAAGTTTTGATGGGCGCATCGTCGGCCTGGGTTATGAGGCACTGGATCCCGGCCTGTACGCGCCCGATTATAGCGACACCGGCTATCTCCTTCCCTATCCGTCGAGTGGCGACGACGCGTTTCTCGAACGTATTAATCTGATCAAGGAGCGCGAAGGCGTCGACGCTCTCATTCCGTGCCTGGATGCGGAACTTCCCGCGATCTGTCGGCTGAAACCAGAACTCGACGAATTGGGAATCGCTACATTTCTTCCGTCACCTGAGCAACTGGCATTTCGCGACAAGGACAGACTCGACGAACTGGCATCGCATGCCGGGATTGCCGCGCCCGAAACAAAACCGGTGACCGACGATGGCTTCTTCGCAAACTGCAGTCGTGCGGGCTGGCGATATCCGCTGGTCGTCAAGGGGATTTTCTATGATGCAGAAATTGTCCACGACGCGGCACAGGGTGCAGCTGCATTTCGGCGTATAGCCAGCCAGTGGGGCTTACCGGTTCTGGTGCAACGGTTTCTCGAGGGTGAAGAAGTTAACCTGACGGCGGTCGGTGACGGTGAAGGAAACCTGCTCAGTCCCGTGATGATGAAGAAGCTGGCGGTAACCGACAAAGGCAAAGCGTGGGCAGGGATCAGCATTGCTGACGAGCATTTGTATGAGGCAAGTCGCGCGCTTGCCTCGGCTATCAAATGGCGCGGCCCGCTGGAAGTTGAAGTAATGCAGACCCCCGGGGGCGTGTACCAGCTGATCGAAATCAATCCGAGATTTCCGGCCTGGATATATCTGAGTCAGGGCACCAACCGAAATCTGCTCGAGGTGCTTGTGCAGCTGATGGCGGGAGAAAAGCCGGACGATACTTCACACGCCCCGGCTGGCGTCCTCTATATCCGACACGCCGAAGACAACACTATTCCGTTAGCCGAATACGAATCGATGGTCATGCGCGGTTGGCGCCTGCAATCTGACAACAGAACCGAGTTCAGCCAATGAATGAATCCTCTTCTTCCGGGCAACATGAAACAGGACGGCGGCGTTGGATTAAGCCGTCGCTGGTGATTCATCGTAGCGGCCTGGTCAATAAATTCGGTGCCGCGCGACGGGATACCTGTCAGGAGGAGCTATTCGGCGTGCCTACCGCACAGCTGCTTGAAGATTTTGGTTCGCCGTTATTCGTGATTTCAGAGAAACGTTTGCGGGATAACGCACGGCATATGCTCAGGGCATTCAGGTCGCGCTATCCCAGGGTCCAGCATGCCTGGTCATACAAGACTAATTACCTTGGCGCGGTCTGCAATGCCCTGCACCAGGAAGGGGCCTGGGCTGAAGTAGTCTCGGGATTCGAATACGAAAAGGCCCGGGCGGCAGGTATACCCGGCCCGAAAATACTGTTCAACGGGCCGCACAAGTCGCCCGAGATGGCGGAACGAGCGATAGTCGAGGGTGCACATATTCATATCGACCACCTCGATGAACTTCACATGCTGGAGGAAATCGCTCGCGATCGCGGCGTCAAAGTCGATGTCAGTATCCGTCTGAATTTCGAGACCGGATATACCGAAAACTGGAGTCGATTCGGCTTCAACGTAGAGTCAGGCCAGGCAATGGACGCCGCCTGGCAACTGGCAGGCAGCGAGCAGTTGAACCTGGTGGGCTTGCATAGTCATATCGGTACCTTCGTGCTTGATCGACGCGCTTACAGCGAGCAGGTCCGAATCATGTGCGACTTCATGCAGGAAGCAGAGCGGAAAACCGGCTGTCAAATCGAGCGGTTTGATATAGGCGGCGGCTTCGCCTCGAGAAACGCGCTGCAGGGTATTTATCTTCCGCCCGAACAGGTCGTGCCCAGTATCGATCAATATGCCGAAGCAATCTGTGCGCCGCTGCTGGAAGCAACTCGCGAGCGTACGGCCAGCGGGCGGCAGCCACCGCTTCTCATACTTGAAACCGGGCGCGCAATTGTGGACGACGCAGGCTCTATCCTGACCAGCGTAGTCGGCAACAAAAAGCTCCCGGATGGCCGGCGCGCTGTTATTTTGGACGCCGGTGTAAATCTTCTTTTCACCGCCTTCTGGTACAACCACGAGGTGCGTCCAACCCGCGAATTGCTCGGCGCTCCCGAGGAGACCGTCCTTTACGGGCCGCTGTGCATGAACATCGACGTAATTCGACAGAGCATTTTGCTGCCACCGCTCAATCGGGGCGACAGCCTGCTGATCAGCCCGGTTGGCGCATACAACAACACCCAATGGCTACAATTTATTGAATATCGACCTAACGTGGTGATGGTGCATCCCGACCTGTCGGTGTCCGTCATACGCGAGGCGGAAAGCCTGGAGAACATTAATTGCAATGAGAGGTTGCCGGCACATCTTAGCGACCCGCGGCCACCAACAGATCAGCTGGACTCGGCATAAGAAGCTGTCTCCGGGCGATTGATGACGACGCAGATGACAGCTGTTCCAAACCGGCCCGGAAAAAACTCACGACCCCTGGAGGAGGCACGGATGGTTGTGGCCGGGGTGTTAAACGCCTACAGCAGCATCTTGTTTGTCGATCACGCACTAATCGGGCTGGCCTTCCTGATTGCGACTTTCTGGTTCCCCAATGTCGGCATTGCCGGCCTGCTTGGTGCGGTCATCGGCATGCTCGTTGGCTACGGACTACGCCTCCCCTATGCGACCAGCGGCGTCAATGTCTACAGCAGCCTGCTCGTTGGCCTGTCACTGGGAGCCTACTACCGGGTCGATCTGAAGCTCGGCATCCTGATCGTGCTGAGCGCCGCGCTGACCGTATTGATGGCCGCGGCGCTGCGGGACGTGCTCTGGCGCCTCGGTCGCCTGCCGGTCCTGAGCATGCCGTTCGTCATCGTTGCACTCACGGTCTCACTGGCGGCCAGCAGTTACGGCGGACTGACGCTCTACATGCCGCCCTCCGCACTTCCGCCAGCCTGGATTGGTGGTTGGATCGACTCGTTCCTGTCCTCGCTAGGCTCCGTATACTTTAGCCCGCACCCCATAGTTGGCGCCGTTTTGTTCGTCGGCATTTTCCTGCGCTCGCCGTTTCTTGCATTTTTGTGCCTCTCGGGATTTGCCAGTGGAGAATTCGTGTTCACTACACTGGCGGTGGACCCGGTACCAGGCTTGCTGGCCTGGACAGGTTTCAATTTTGCGCTTACCGCAATGGCAGTTGGCGGCATTTACAGTGTCCCCGGCATTGGCTCGTTTAGTCTGGCGATGCTCGCCGCGGCTTGTGCCGCAATTGTAACTGCGGCCCTCAGCCGACTGTTCCTGGTGTACGGCTTGCCCGTTATGGCTGCGCCGTTCCTGCTGACCACCCTGACCATCCTCGCAGCGCTTCGTCTCAGGCAAAGTACTGCCGCACCGATATTGCTGCTGGAACAACCCGGTCTGCCGGAAACCAATTTCGAGCGTGCGCGGCTGGCGCGAACCCGATTGGGTTCGCTGAGACAGCGTGCCGCTGCTGGCACCGTTTCTCGGTGAGTGGAACGTATACCAGGGCTTCGATGGCAGTCATACACATCAGGATCGCTGGCGCTACGCGCTGGACTTCCATCGCGTGGAAAACGGCAGGAGTTATGACGGCAGTGGCGCAGGACTGGAGGATTTTTATTGCTTTGGGCTCCCTGTACTGTCCCCCGGATTCGGCATTGTCACAGAGTCCCGGGACGATCTGGCGGACAACCTGCCTGGCGACATGGACCTCACCAACAACTGGGGCAACTACGTCATTATGCAGGCCGATTCAGGCGTCTATATTCTCCTCGCGCACCTGCGACAGAACAGCGTCAAGGTCAAACGAGGCGAGCGCGTCACGCCGGAAACGGTCATCGCCTCCTGTGGAAATTCCGGCAGGTCACCGCAGCCACACTTGCACTTGCAGGTGCAAAGTCACGGTGCGCTGGGCGGCGCCACGATTCCGTTTCACCTGGTCAGCGCCGTCACGCAGAGCGCCGGTGCTGAGCGGCAATTTCAACTGGTTGCGCAGCCGTCGGAGGGCGAATCAGTTCGCCGGGCAGAGGAAGACACGATACTGGCCACTCCGCTGCGACTGCCGGCCGGGCGAACGCTTACCTATCGACTGCAGCTTCCCGACGGCGAGTGCGACAGAGCAAACACTGACAGCCGAAGTTACTTTGCTCGGCCAGATGCGACTGAGGGCGGACAACGATGCAAGCGTCGCGTTCGAACATAAAAATGCCACGCTTGCATTTTACGATCGGCAGGGACCGGCAGATGCACTTCTGGACGCCTTCTGTCTGGCTCTCGGGCTGACGCCGTTGTCCAGGCATGCAGTCTCCTGGGTGGATGCACCGCCAGCCCGTCTGCTGTCCTTGACTACCCTGCAGCGCGGCGTACTGCGATGCATACGACCTCTTGGAGCCGGGCTGAAAAGTCATTATGAGCGCCGGAAATCGCCCGACACGGATCGCTGCTGGCTGCAATCCGGCACGCATGTGCTTGAGGCAGGAAGGCTGAAATGCGCGGCCACAACTACAGCGCTGCTTTGTCCTGAATCCGGCATACGTCTGCTTGAGATGCGATCCAACGACCAGCTCTGGCGCGCCGAGTTGACCACGATCGGGCAGCTCCAGGACTGGGGTATTCCAGGCTGGAAGAACGATATCCCTGCCGTGCAGCATGTTTCGGCAGGCCGAACAGGAGAACTCTGATGAACAGGAACGCATACAGGACGCTAGTCTTCCTGGCGCTATTGTTGTCCATGAACATGTCCTGGGCAGATGCGGCGGAAAAAAACTGGTACATGAAGATGGACATCGGCGCGCTGGTAGGATCCTTTAGTGGCAGCGTGGAACGGGATGGACTTACGAGTTTCAGCCTTTTTCTGGCTGCGGACTATCTCGAACGAGGTGGACTAGTAGCCGGTTACAACCGGACCAGCATTTCGCTTCGCAATTCCGGCGGCAATATCGATCAGGACCAGTTTTACCTCAGCGGCCGTTATTCATTGACGCCCGACTGGGCTGCTGGTCGGATAAGCCTGCGCCTGGATGGATACGCCATAGACAACAACGATCCCAGCGAGGGTACCGGAGACCTGCGCATTGCCGCCCCGCAAATATCCTATATGAACTTCAAAAAAACCTTCTATGTTGATATCGGCTATGCGACATCGTCATACGGGACAAGTTCGAATGTTGCCGGCGACCTGGATGTCACCCAATGGACGCCTACCGTTGGCTTTGGATTTAATGAAAGCAGGGACTGGGTGCAGCTGCGCACTTATGTGATTGACCTGTCCAATGCCGAACGCGCGCAGGGGGAAGACAGCACTGCCGCGCTGGAAATTAAGTGGACACACTGGTTCGATGGCGCGGGGCTGCTGGGGATGGATAACATCCGTCTTTCAGGGCTCGTGGGTGAACGTTTGTATGCCGTCGATCCTGATGCCGCTGTGGTCTACAACCTTGCCGATATTCAAACCGGTGGATTTACGCTCGGCGGTGAGTGGGCACTGAACGAGCGCAGTTCAATACTGCTGCAATTTGGACTCGAACAGTACGAAGACCGAACTATCGATGACTCTTACAACAACGGTTATGTATACCTGAATTTTGGCCATCAATTCAAATAAGGAGAAGACAGTGGAGTTTTTTCGGTCCAGAAGACGTTTGCTGTTTTTGTTACTTATTTTTACTGCAACTGCGTCAGCGAATGAATGGTCAGACAGCTATCTGCTGGAGGGACAAGGACAATATTCCCGTGCAATACAGGCTATCAATCCCATACTTAAGGCAAACCCGGATCACGAGTTCGCGCTGTTGCGTACCGCGTGGCTAAGGTACCTCAATCGCGACTATAACGCCGCAATCCGCGATTATCGGCGCGCGCTTGAAATAAACCGCGATTCGCTGGACGCACAACTTGGATTAACCCTGCCGTTACTGGCTCAGGCTCGGTGGCGGGAGGCGTCAGAGGCGGCGAGAAAAGTGCTGTCTGTAGCGCCGTGGAACTACTATGCACATCTTCGGCTACTCGTCGCGGAAGAAGGCGAAGGTCGCTGGGATACTCTGGCTACGCATGCAAGCGAGGTAGCAAAGCGCTTTCCAGCTGATGCGACAATCCTGGTATATCTTGCGCGCGCCGAGGCACGCCGCGGTAATACGGACGCCGCGGTCGCGGCCTACCGCGCCGTTATGGAGCGCTACCCGGAACATGCAGAAGCCGCTGCGATGATTGCAGCCAATAGCAGCTGAGTGCGCGCTTCCGCCGGAGACAGATCTATGCCCTGCTCACGTCACTGCCAGGCCGAGCGATGGCGCGCACAAGCATTGAGATTGATCTGAGCCATGCTCTGTAACCGAGTTATTCCACACTTGCTCCCATATGCGTTGCCGATCCAACGACCCTGTGAGGTTTATCTGGATTGATAGGGTTAGGATAGAGGCCTTGTCTATCTAGGGGGTAGCTCGATGAATAGATCTATAGCGGATTGGGGTGGAAACATTCTTGCCTTCGTTATTGTCATCATTGCCAATGGACTGGCAAACGCCGTGCCACTGGCGGACAGACTACCGGAGAAATATCGGCAAAGTACCCGTCTTTGTTCACTCCGGCGGGCTACGTCTTCTCCATTTGGGGGCTGATCTACCTTAGCTTGGCAATCTTCGTTGTTTGGCAGGCCTTGCCGAAGCAGCGAGCCAATCAAAGCCTCGCCGTCATCAGCATTCCGTTCGTCGTTAGTTGCGCGTGCAACGCCTTATGGATATTCGTCTGGCATTACGATCTTCTGATTTTATCGATGGTTTTCATGTTGGGTATTCTGGTTTCTCTCATCCAGATTTATCGTCAACTGGATATCGCGCTATCTGGCGTCACTCCGGCGGAAAAATGGATAGCTCGCCTACCATTCAGTATCTATACGGCCTGGATTACGGTCGCGACAATCGCGAATTTCAGCGCGTTTCAAATTGATCAAGGTTGGGATAATTCAGGATTTGAAGCGCCGACATGGACACTTATCAAGATCGCCGTCGCAGGCTCAATAGCGGCAACAGTGCTCTTTCGTCGTCGCGATGTTGCTTTTGTATTAGTAGCGGTATGGGCCAGCGCCGGAATCGCTGTTAAGCAAGCAGCCGTTCCATCAGTTGCAGGAGCCGCAACGGTTATTGCGTTGCTGGGTCTTCTGCTGGTCGCTGCAGAATTTGTAAGTCGCCGTCAATCTTAATAAGACAGGGCATGCCCATTCATTGCTGTGGCCATTAAGCGAGAAACAGGTTTAAGGTCATTTTCGATATTTCTTGGATTATTGTTGATGATCCACCCTGATTCAGCACTCGATGCCTCGGGCCCTGAGTCCAGGAAAGCACTCATGATCACTGACTTTACTGCTGATAGCCCGGACCTTGGCTGGTATATCCAAAACGATAACGTCATGGGAGGACGGAGCAAGGGTGGTTTTGAGCAAACAGAGGCGGGGCTGATCTTTACCGGCAGTACGAACACCAATGGTGGCGGTTTCAGTTCAATACTCACTGCAGCTTTGCAGCTAAATTTGTCGGGTAGTGACGGAATCGAACTGCGGGTGAAAACGGACGGCCGTCGCTACACCTGGCAATTACAGACCAACGCGCGCTGGCGTCGTTATCGGATCAGCTACTGGGCCGATTTCCAAGCTCCCGCTGGCGACTGGAGCGTTGTCAAGATTCCCTTCTCCAGCTTTTACCCTCAGGTCCGAGGCTTCAAGCTGGATGGGCCCGAGCTCGACCCCACGCAAATCACAGAAATGGGCTTGTATATTTACGATAAACAGGATGGTCGCATTTGAATTACTTGTAGAAAGCATACAATGCCTACTCTGCGGACGGCACCCTAGAAAGCTAAAGCAGAATGGCGAATTTGCGCCGATGGTAACTCAGTGCGTAACTTATTTGGCCGAGTCGCGCATGCTGTTCATGACTCTGGATAGACCTGAGTGCGCTCTGCCGAATCTTCGGGTAATCTCGGTAACGCTGCCGATTTTTATACTATTTTGGTTCTTATCGACGGCTAGAACTGGAGTCGAAAGACGGTCGCGGGTTTCACTATTTCGTTGATGTCTGGTGAAAGCTCCACCTCATTGCGTATCCGGTACTCATCACTCGGGTTATAGCCGAACTTGATGCGCGAGTCATTTTCTTCGGTGAATTCGGCGCGCCAGTCCTCGGCTTCAGATTCTCGCATAAGGATCTCGATTTCTTTCCTGATACGGGCTTTTAGAAGCTCATCGTAAGACGGATCCAGGCTGAGCGGGCCATCTGGAAACGGGGCGATAACGACAATGTCCTCAATTGAGGTCTCGCTTTTCGAATCATCCTTACTCGATTGTTGAGTTATATTTTCTTCAACTTCCTGTTGGGCCTCTGCGTTCTCGGCAAACGCAAAAAACGTCAGCCAGGAAAACATCAAGGCAGCGCAAGCTCCGATACAGGACTTGTTAAAAACTGTCTTCAAACGCATTACTTACTGCTTTCCGGCATCCAGTCCATCGTCTGGAACCAATAATCACGCGTCGACTCCAGCCAGCGATCGGAGTGGTGCGCAGTGACCCATGCATTAAGGAAGTTAAGCAGCTCTTGTTCACCCTTTTTGACTGCCAGACCTTCGCTGGCTGCGATCATCGGGCTATTCATCGGCACATCAATGGAATCTGCATTCTTCATCGCCAGGAAGGACACCTCCGGGAGCGATGCTACATAGGCATAGGCTCGTCCGGCGATGACCTCTTGTTCCGCCAACTCAGCGTTGGCGTAGGCGACAATATTGGCATTGTCAAAGAATGTCGCGGCAGCGTTAGCAGACAGCGTTTCAGCAACAACCGCGATAGTTACTTCTTTTCGATCTAAATCACTTAGCGACTTGATGTCTTTGGTTAGTTCAGTATTTGTCGCAATACTGACGCCCGACGTCGCTATCGGTCGACTAAAATTTACCTGAAGCGCGTGCGCGGGAGTAATGGTCAGCCCACTGGCGATGACGTCGATCTCGCCCTTATCCAGAGCTGGCACAAGATCCTCCCAGTCGTAAACTCTATAATCGGGTTTGACGCGCATGTCGGCGGCGATTTTTTTTGCCACATCAATCTCGAACCCGATCAGCTCGCCCTCGGAATTACGAAGGGTCCAGGGAGCAACCTCAGCAATGCCAACGCGAATCGTGCCGCGCTTGATGATGTTGTCTAGTACATCGGCAACTGCCGTTGGGGCATTAACAACAGATAATAGCAACAAGGTACATGCGATCAGTCTTTGCATAGTGGTCTCAGTATTTGTCGATTGAAACGTAACGATAGACTTCGCCACAGCGTCAGTAAACCTTAGCACTTTCCGGTCAGCACCACTCTTCGAGCTTCTAGACCTTCAGACAGGAAAAAATGGAGCATGTTCTGACAGCTTAGACGGTAGCAAGCAATTGGAAGCTCTCGCACATCTCGATAGATTGCGCCAGAAGCGTTGCCGATCACCAATGCGATGACTTAGGGCTTGGCAGTAACGCTAAACGGATCTGCGCGTTAAATGGTGGCCAGGGGCGGAATCGAACCACCGACACGCGGATTTTCAGTCCGCTGCTCTACCAACTGAGCTACCTGGCCTTCCGAAAGCTGGCTCGCGCGGAAGGCGGGCCGGATCTGAAGCTCGCACCGGCCAATTAAATCAGCCTGCGCGGGGCGGGTATTAAAGCCGCAGAGCCTTATGCGCGTCAAGGTGACGTTTTTCCGACACTTGCCACTGAATGGAATAGACCCGGCTGACTTTTGACAGCGGCAGCCCGCCTCTCTACCCTTGATGAAAACCCAACGGCCCGGCCCGCCGGCCAGCGGCCGGCTAACCACTCAAACTCCTTATATATATGGCGCTTCGTTCACAAGACTTGCCTGCCGTCATCGGCAGCACTGATCTGGATTCCCGCTACGAGTCGGTGCGGGCCACCAGCATGGCGCTGTGCCGAACCCTGGAGACGGAGGACTATGTCGTCCAGTCGATGCCCGGAGTGAGCCCGACCAAGTGGCATCTTGCGCATACCAGCTGGTTTTTCGAACAGTTTATCCTCGTCGAGCAGGTCGACAACTATGCGGCTTTCGATAAGCATTACGAGTTCCTGTTCAACTCGTATTACTACACCAAGGGCCAGATGCATGCGCGCGACCAGCGTGGCCTGCTCTCGCGACCTACGGTCAGAGAGATTACCGCCTATCGCGAGCATGTCGACATCGAGATTCTTAAACTGCTCGAGCACAGCGACGATGTCGATTTGTGCAATCTGATCGAACTCGGACTGCAGCATGAGCAACAGCATCAGGAATTGATGCTGACTGACATCAAACACGTATTTTCCGTAAATCCGCTGCGCCCTGCCCTGGTCAACGCGGACGTTCAACGGCGGCTGACGCCGTTACCGGATCTCAGCTTTGTATCTTTCGACGGCGGTATGGCAGAAATCGGCGCCAGCGGCGACGGCTTTGCCTTCGACAATGAAACACCGCGCCATGAAGTCTTGTTGCGTCCCTATCAACTGGCCGATCGACTGGTAAGCAATGGTGAGTATCGCGCCTTCATCAAGGCAGATGCTTATACAGACAGCAGCCTGTGGCTGGCCGATGGCTGGGCCTGGCTGCAGAACAATGAGATTGATCGCCCGCTTTATTGGTCGAAGGATCTGAAACGCGAGTTCACACTCAGCGGCATTCGGGACCTGGACGATGATGCGCCCGTCTGCCACGTCAGCTTCTACGAGGCCGAGGCCTATGCCCGCTGGGCCGGCGCGCGCCTGCCCACGGAAACCGAGTGGGAGAATGCCGCAGCCGATGTGCCAGTGATCGGCAACCAGATGGAGCAAGGTGTGCTGCATCCGCAACCGCTTAAGTCCCGCGAGCACAAACTAGCGCAAATGTTCGGCGATACCTGGGAATGGACCACTTCGGCCTACTCGCCTTATCCGGGCTTCGAACCCCTGGCTGGTTCCCTGGGCGAATACAACGGCAAGTTCATGTGCAATCAAATGGTGTGTCGTGGTGGCTCCTGTGTCACCCCGCCGGGCCATGTGCGCGCCAGCTACAGAAATTTCTTTTACCCGCAGGACCGCTGGCAGTTCTTCGGCATTCGCTTAGCTAAGGACAGTTAGAGCCTATTATGAGAAACGCCGCAGTCAAACTGACAATTCAGGACTTGCCTGAAGAAGATGAAGCAGGCGAGTTGATCGCCGGCCTGAAGAAATCGCCACCACGGGTTTCCCCCAAGTATTTCTACGACCAGCGTGGCTCGGAACTGTTTGAGGCCATTTGCGAACAGCCTGAGTATTACCCGACGCGAACCGAGCTGCGCATCATGCGCGAACATCTCGGTGAAATGGCTCGCCTGATCGGTCCGCAGGTTACGCTGATTGAGTATGGCTCCGGCGCCAGCGTGAAGACCCGTTTGTTGCTCGACCAACTGGATCAGCCCGCTGCCTATATCCCCATCGATATTTCCGGCGATTTCCTGCTGGAGGTGGCCGACGACCTGGCCAGACGTTACCCGCAAATTGAAATTCTGCCCT
Source organism: uncultured Gammaproteobacteria bacterium (assembly GCA_963807995.1). Taxonomy (GTDB): domain Bacteria; phylum Pseudomonadota; class Gammaproteobacteria; order Steroidobacterales; genus J054. The sequence goes on along the minus strand of CAWEDX010000005.1, from coordinate 629,143 downwards.
TGTGCGCAGATTTCACCCAGGCACTCGAATTACCGGAACCTGCCGGTGCGAGCCGCCGCAAGGTCTTGTATTTCCCGGGCTCCACCATCGGCAATTTTTCGCCGAGCGAAGCGCAGAAGTTACTGGGCCTGATGCGAGAGCAGGCGGGCACGGGTGGCGGGCTGCTGATCGGGGTCGACCTGATCAAGGATCCAGACATTCTGGAACCCGCCTACAACGATGCCGCCGGCGTTACAGCAGATTTCAATCTGAACCTGCTGCGCCATCTGAACCGTGAGTTCGACGCTAATTTTTCGACCCGGGACTTTGAACATAGCGCCGTGTATGACACTAAGCACAAGCGCATTGAAATGCGGCTTATCGCTACGAATCCACAAACGGTTCAGATCAGTGGTGAGAATATTGAGCTGGCAGCCAACGAATACATCGTCACCGAGCATTCACACAAATTTACTCGCGAAGCGTTCGCCAGCGCTGCAAAGCAGGCAGGCTTTGCCGTCAAAGCGGTCTGGTCAGACCCACAGGATCTTTTCAGCGTGCAATACCTGGAAGCGATTTAGCCCCCATTTGAACTACTCGGGAACGAATTCCTCCGGCGCGGATGAACCGCCGCTGAAGAAAAACTTTTCCATCTCCGCCTCCAGAAATTCCCGTGACTTGGGCTCCATGGGCGTTAGCCGATATTCGTTAATCAACATGGTCTGATGAGCCAGCCATTGCTGCCATGCCTGCTTGGAAACGTTTTCGTAGACGCGCTTGCCCAGATCTCCGGGATGCGGAACGCGATCCAGGCCCTCCGCTTCGATGCCGAGTAATGCGCATTTAACCTGGCGACTCATAGCTCTTCTCCAATTTCTGTCAGCAGCCTCGACACGGGCGCTGCCAGCCCCACCTTGGCTGGATCGCGCAGCTTATACCAAAGCCAGCGTTCATCCTCCATGGCAGCGGCAGGTGCGGACTGCAAGCGCAGCAATACCGGGGTCATGGTCAGTTCAAAATGCGTGAAAGCATGGCTAACGGGTGAGCGAATTTCGATGCTGCGCGGCGTAGCGCCGAGCTGACGTTGGCAAAAGGCCGAAGCATCGCTGGCTAGCTCTGTCTCGGGCAGACCCCAGAGCCCGCCCCAGATTCCTTCGGCCGGGCGCTTCTCCAGCAGCACGCAACCGTCGTGGCGCAGGCAAATCAACACGGCGGTAGATTTAACCGGGCGCGCGCGACGGGGAGCGCGCCCCGGGTAGTCGGTCGGCTTACCCGCCCGAAAAGCGGCACACAGTGAAGCCAGCGGGCATTCCCCGCAGGCCGGCCGACTGCGCGAGCAAATACTCGAACCCAGGTCCATGATCGCCTGCGTGTAATTCGCCGCCCGCTCCGCGGGTGTACATGCGTCGGCGTGAGCCCAGAGCTGCTTCGCGACAGCAGTCTTTCCAGGCCAGCCGTCGACTGCAAATACGCGCGCGATTACCCGCTTGGCATTGCCATCGAGAATTGGATGGCGTTGATCGCAGGCCAGCGCGAGGATTGCGCCGGCAGTCGAGCGACCTATGCCAGGCAAGGCGAGCAGGCCATCATAGTCTTCGGGCAGCTGTCCGGCATGCTGGTCACGAACCTGCCGGGCGGCGCGGTGCAGGTTGCGGGCGCGGGCGTAGTAGCCCAGACCCGACCAGTGATGCAGGACATCGTCTTCACCGGCGTCGGCCAGGCTGAGCAGATCGGGAAAGCGCTGCATAAAACGCAGGTAGTATGCCTCTGCAGTACTAACCTGTGTCTGCTGCAGCATAATTTCAGATACCCACACGCGATAGGGCGTGGGGTTTTTCTGCCAGGGCAGATTCTTGCGACCGTGCTGCTGCCACCAGGCCAGCAGCGCCGGGGCCAGTTCGCCGGCGGTACTCACTTGGCCTGGCTCAACGTTTGAGTAAATCGCGCAAGCCACGACGCAGGGCATCACGCGAGTCTTCGGGCTCTTGCTCTTGCTGCTCGGCATCCGGCACGGCCTGTTGGCCTGTATCGCTGCCTTCACCGGCTTCCGGCGCTGGCTCTTTTTTACCCAGACCCAGTCTATCGAATAACTTGTCTGTCGCCTTTTGCACCGCAACGTTGGTTGCCAGCGCGGCAATGTCTACGCCAATTTTCGGGGCGTCGGCTGCGCCGCTAATAGTCACGGGGATCGTCAGGCCCGTGAGGTCATCGTAACTTTCACCATCAGCAAAAGTCGGTGTTTCGAAGACCTTGGCCTCAAAGCGATAGTCGAGCTCCTCCGCCAACACGTCGAGGCTGCCGTCGCCGGTCAGGCGCAGGAAGGGAATCTCGGCCTGCATACGCTGACTGCGCAACACACCGTCCTGCAAACGCCCGCGTACCGTCAGGCTGTTAATTACCGTCTGGTTCGGCCCACTGCGCGCGGGCGGCTGTTCGCGCCGCAATAGTGCACGCGCGCGGCGGATTTCCTGCCAGAGATCCATGCCCTGGTAAATGCCGTCGGTCAGATCAAAAGATAAGTCGCCCTTCAGGTTGCGCAGCAAATCCGCCTGGTTGGCCGCGCTGCCGCTGGCCTGGATGCGCGCCGCCATCAAGCCCTGTATCTGATCAAGCTCGGCAAAATCCGTCAGCAGTCCAGCCGCGTTGACCTTGTCCAGGGTCTGGTCCAGGGTCAGGCGCGTTTCCGGGCCGCTGACATCGACGGTCACCGAGCCCTTGTAGGTCCCGCCATAGAGATTTGCGCTAGCCGGATCAAGCTTGATCACTCCATCACGGGCCACCAGCCTGGCGTCGAGACTCTCAATTTTCAGCTTGGCGACGGTCAGCCTGTCCACCTGCAGCGCGCCGGTCAGATCAAGCTCGCGCAGCAATTTAAGATCTGTGTCGCTATCAGCATTACCGGCGCCGGAGGCCTGCTTTGTATCTTCGCTTTCAGGCGCCAGGTATCGATCAAGGTTCAACTGGTCTGCGGCCAGCTTAAAACTCAGGCGCGGCTGGTCGAAATTCGCCGCGGCCAGTTCACCGTTCAGGCGAGTCTCGTCGAGTTGCGCCACCATTTTGTCCAGCTTCAGTTGGTCCGCACCCAGGCGCCAGTTACCCTGGGCTGAAAAATTCTTGAGTACTTCCGGATCCGCAGTATCCGGCGCCGGCTCGCCCAGCTCAGCCAGCAACTCGCGCGGCGAGAGCGGCGCCAGGACAAAGGCGCCGGCTAGATCAGTTTTTTTCTCAGCCAGCTGACCATCCGCCGTGATATCCAGCTGCGCACCGGCGAGCTCAAGATTCCCCTGCAGGGCTTTTAACGTGACTTTCCCGGAATCCGGGTTCAGGGTCAGAGCGCCGAGCTGAAACTTACCCGCAGCGCTACCCCCAGGGAGTTCGCCGGACTTGAGCTGCAGCTCCAGCTTCGGCTGGCCCAGCGTTGCGCTGCCTTCGCCGGCAGCATCGTAGTCAAGCCGCGGCGAACTCACGCTGGCAAGCAACTCACCCTCTGTACCCAGTGGTCCGTCGTTCAGCCTGATGTCGGCAGCCAGTTGTTCTGCGCTCGCCTGTATATCGTCGCTTAAGTCCAGTGTTGCCGACGGTGCGGTCAGGGCCAGGTCAAAGCGGCCGGTGTCAGCACCCTCGCCGACGATAGAACCGTCAATACCCGTGAGGGCTACACGCGCCGACTCGTCATCGATGGTGGCCTCAGCGCTGAGCTTGAGATCTGCACGGGTATCCGCAGCAGCGTCGATATAACGTAGCGCGGTCTCGAACTCAAAGGGCTCACCGGCTGCCAATGCACCGGTGACGAGATTAAAATTCTCCACCCGCAGGTCGGTGCCGGCCGGAACATCGCGCAGAGTGAGCTCTGCATCGCTAATGTTAATACCGCCCAGGGATAAGGCCGAAAGCCCACTCCCTGAATCCTCAGGGTCCGCAGCTGCAGCTTCGGTCGAAGCTACATCCCGGTTTTCTTGTCTACTAAATTCCCAATTGGCCTGGCCATCGGCGCGGCGCAACAGGTTCACCTTCAATCTCGTCAGCGTCAGCTCATCCAGCAAAAGCTCCTGGCGGCTCAGCAAGGGCCAAAGCTGCAAGCCAAGGCGCGCCGAGTCCACCCGGGCAAAGCTCGTCTGCTCAAACCCGGCCGGATTACTCAAACTGGTCTCGCCCAGCGCGATGGCGCAGCAAGGCAGCAGCCCAAGGGAAAGATCACCTTTGATGATCAGCTCGCGGCCCGTCTGCGCCTGCACCACACTGGCAATTTCTTCGCGATAGTCATTGGGGTCAACAAACAGCGCGACGGCCGCGACGACCAGCAGCGCCGCAAGGACAATCAGCCCCAGCAGGACACCGATGAGCTTCAATAATAGTTTCATGGAGCCATTACAGCACTGCGGCGCGAGCCGGCCAACTATCGCAACAGCAAATTTTTGGAGCTAGCAGCCCTTATCGAAGGGAATAATGCTGGGCAGGCCGCCAGGACTGGCTGGTGGCTGGTATTCCACGCCACAGCCCGGTGCTTCCGGGTGCGACCAGCGACCGGCCCGGAACTCGAATCCGCGGGCAGCCATCGGTTTCAGCGCACCAGCAACGGTAGCTGCCGACGGGTAACCATTAATTATCACTACGTCCCCGGCGGGCAGGCTTAAGGTTTGCGGTCGTAACTGCGCCTGCCACAAGGCATTGGCGATCTCGCTCGCATAGACAACGCTGGCGGCCAGGGCCTGCACATCGCTGCGCCGGATATCGGCAGACAGCTTGAGATGCCGAGGCACCGCCACCATCGCCAGCACCGAAAAGCAGGCCACCAGCACCGCGATGTCGACACGACTGAGCGCGAAACGGCGACGTTGCGGGAACTTGCGCAGGGATACAGACACGGATTCGATGACGGCGACAGGACAGGGATGAACTCTCGCTCGGCGATGGCGGGCTTGTCTGTGAAACTGATCCCAATCCGACGCGCGCAGGCGCAAGGTGCAGCCGCCGCAGGGCGCGGAATCTTGCCAGTGCAAAATAGGGTGCCAGCACCAACAAGGGGCTGGCCGGCATCCATTGGGCCCAGCCCCCGCGCAGGTCAAAGTGCCACACAGCGATGCGGCTAAGCGTCAGCAACAATAGTGTGGCCAATAACAACAGGCGCCCATCGCGATCGCCAGCGATGCTGAAGGTAGCCCGGGTATTCAGCCATAGACGCGCCAGTGGGCGGCGCTGCAACCGGGCAGGCGGACGCTCGGCTCGCAGCAACAAGCCCCAGCCACGACGCCAGTTTCGCAACATTTTCATGTCAGACATGGATGACAGCTCAACAGGGCTATGTCTCGTGAACCAGCTGCAAATAGTCCGGAATCAGCCATTTTCGGCGGCAAAATCGCCTTGCCGCGAGCCTTTCCCGCCAGGCGGACGACTTATTGTGAAAGCAGTCTCAATGCCAGAGTCGCCTATCTATTAGGGTGGCGGGGTTGTTGTGTGCGCCTTGCGAGGCCGGCCTTGGGGGTCGAGCCATGCGAGTCGCGGCTGTCGTTTATGAAGCTTCTGCTGGTTGAAGACAATTTCGAGGACGCTGATTTTCTCAGCGCGTCCTTGCGTCGTCACCGGGTGCAGGACCTGAACCTGAAGCATGTCGCCACCCTGCGCGACGCTGTGCAGCGCCTGGGAGCGGAGCGCTTCGATGTGGTGTTACTGGATTTGCATCTGCCCGACGGCTCCGGCCTGGAGTGCATCGATGCAATTCAGGCGGCTGACTCCAGCACTCCCATTGTCGTGCTAAGCGGACAGGACGATGAGAAGTTCGCACTGAGTATCCTGAATAAGGGTGTGCAGGACTACCTGGTAAAATGGGAAGGCGAGACCCGCACTATTCTGCGCTCCATTCGCTATGCCGTGGAACGCAAGCGTAGCGAAATGCGGCTGAACTACCTCGCGCAGTATGACCCACTGACTGAAATACCCAATCGCCAGTACTTTAACGACCAGCTGAAAAGAGCTATTGCGCGAGCGCGTCGCGAGGGCAAAAAAGTCGGCTTGTTCTTTCTCGACCTGGATCAGTTCAAAGTCGTCAATGACACCCTGGGTCACAACGCCGGCGATAAACTTCTGCGCGAAATGGCCACGCGCTTGCGTCGCTCCATTCGCGGCGGCGATGTACTGGCACGCCTGGGCGGTGACGAGTTTGCAGTACTACTGGAAGGTCTGACCGGCGCCCTCGAAGCCGAAGTGATCGCACGCAGCATCCTCGAGATGGTGGCCGAGCCGTTCCAGGTAGATGGGCGCGAGGTCAAAGTCACCACCAGTATTGGCATAACAGTCTATCCGAATGACAACAGCGACACCGCTACGTTGCTGAAGAATGCCGACATTGCCATGTACCAGGCCAAGGAGAAGGGACGCAATAACTTCAAGTTCTTCACCGAGCGCATGCACGACGAACTGCTCGCCTACCATGAACTCGAACAAGACATTCGCGACGCCATCAGTCGTGAGCTGTTTACCCTGGCCTTCCAGCCCAAGGTCAACCTGGTGACGCGTAAACTGCAGGGCCTCGAAGCCCTGTTGCGCTGGAACTGCGAGAACCGTGGCAACGTATCACCAGCGGAGTTCATTCCCGTGGCCGAACAAAGCGGACACATTGTCCCCCTTGGCCACTGGGTGTTCAGCGAAGTTTGCAGAACCATCAACCGCTGGCAGGCCAAGGGCCTGCCCGTTGTGCCTGTATCCGTCAACGTCTCGGCGCGGCAGTTTCAGCAACCGGACTTCTATCGCCGGGTGGCCGATACACTGAGCCGTCACGCCATTGACCCCGCATTGATTGAAATCGAATTGACCGAGGGTCTGCTGATGGAAGACACCGAGCAGGTGCAACGCAGCCTGCAAAAACTCAAGGACATCGGCGTACGCATTTCCATTGACGACTTTGGCACCGGGCACTCTTGCCTGAACTACCTGCGGCGTTTCCCCATCGACGTGCTCAAGATTGATAAATCTTTCGTCCACGATGTCGATCACACCGAAGACAGCGCCATCATCGTCGACGCAATTATTTCACTGGCGCGCAGCCTGCACTTGGAAACCGTAGCCGAAGGCGTAGAAACCCGCGAGCAATTGAATTTCCTGGTTGATCGCGGTTGCATGATTGCACAGGGTTTTCTGTTCGGTCACCCCATGAAAGCTGCGGAAGTATTGCCGTTCCTCGAAGACCTGATTGAGGATGACCCTGGTTTCGTCACATCGCGGCTGACCGCGGCAGAGTTTGCCTGAGACTCGCGCATGGCCAAACAAGAAGACATGCTGAAAACGGACAGTACCGGCGAGCGTTCGCTGTCGGATATGCAGCTATTGCTGGAAACCACCGGCGTCGGTATGTGGTCCTACGACGGTGCAACTAACACTTTCAGCATGGATGAAATCTGCCGGCAAATGTTCGACCTCGACACCGGCGAGGAAATGAATATCGAAGTTGCCAAACAACGCATTCATCCGGACGACATCGGCCCCTACTGGCAAGCCGTGCAGGAAGCCCTGCGCGGCGGCGTGTTCACGATGCACTACCGTATCGTCTGTAAAGACGGCAGCATTCGCTTTATCAGTAGTCGTGGTCGCGCACAGCCAGGCTTACCGGGATCTGCCCCGGCAATTAAAGGGGTTTGCATAGACGTGACCGACCGTCGCGAGCTCGAAGATCAGCTGCGCAGCACCACGGATCGACTCCAGCATCTGGCCGACGGCGTTCCTGGCCTGTTTTCCTATATTGATCCGGGCTATCGAGTTCAGTTCATGAGCTCCCAGTACCGCAGTATCTTCAATCGCCAGACCGAGTCGCTGATCGGCCAGCATATCGGCGAGCTGATTGGTTGGCCGGCCTTCGAACAACGACGCGCCCGCTACGATCAAGCCCTGGCTGGTGCGACGGTCAACCACGAAGGTTCGCGGGTGATGCCCAATGGTGAGGAGCGCTATTTCACGGTCACCCATCAGCCCCATTGCGATGATGACGGCCAGGTACTGGGCGTGATGAGTCTGGCCATCGATATCACCGAAAGACGTTTCGCCGAGGAAGCTCTGGAAGCCAAGTCTGCAGAGCTAATTCGCTCTAATAAGGACCTTGAGCAGTTTGCTTACGTTGCCTCACATGATTTGAAAGCACCACTGCGCGCTATCGAAGTGCTGGTGCAGTGGTTGCGTGAAGACCTGAAGCAACACCAGGAAGGTGAAGTACAGGAAAATCTGGGCTTGCTTGAGCAACGCACGCAGCGCCTGAACCGATTATTGGATGACCTGCTCGCCTACTCACGAGCCGGCCGTCGAGTGGGTGATTGCTACGAAGTCGATACGGCGGCATTGGTTAGCGATATCGCCACGCTACTGGCCCCACCCGAAGGCATGCAGATACTCAACGAAACGGAAATGCCCAAATTGTTGACCCACGCTGCTCCACTCGAACAGGTGCTGCGCAATCTGATCAACAATGCGATCAAGCATCACCCGAATGAAGCCGGCTGTGTGCGCGTGTATGCGCGTGACCAGGGCGATACAGTGATGTTTGCGGTGGAGGACGACGGCGCGGGAATCCCGCATGAGTATGCCGACAAAATTTTCAAAATGTTCCAGACCCTGCAGCCTCGTGATGAACGCGAAGGGAGCGGCATGGGCCTTGCTATCGTTAAACGAATTGTCGAATGGCAGGGCGGTCGAGTCTGGTTCCACCCCGGGCCCTCGGAACGAGGCACGGTATTCAAGTTCACCTGGAACAAACTGACAGAGATTCCGGATGAAGCCGAACAATCAACACAGGACATTGAAGGCGATGTGCCAGGAAGCGATGAGACCCGTCAATATTTTGTTGGTTGAAGATGACCGCATTGATGCCAAGGCCTTTCAGCGGGCCATGCATACGGTGCGCATCAGCAACCCCGTAACCATAGCCAAGGATGGTGTTGAGGCCTGGGACCGACTGACGGGCGCTGACGGCGGTGAGCCATTTCCACGACCCAACATTATTGTGCTGGATATCAACATGCCGCGCATGTCGGGTATCGAATTGCTGCGCAAGATTCGTGCTGACAAGCAATTACGGGACCTGGTTGTTTTCGTTCTAACCACGTCCAACGATGACCAGGACAAGATCGAAGCCTACAACCTGAATGTCGCCGGCTACATGCTGAAATCAGACCTGGCCAATGGCTTCGTCAAAGCCGTAGAGATGATGGACAAGTTCTGGCGCGTCGTAGAACTTCCCACCGGTGCGGGCGCCACGGCGACCGCCGCCTGATTGACTACAAAGCTATCAGATAAGGAACCAGAGTGACCCAGCAAAACAGTCGTGCCTTTCAGTTTATCCAGCAATTGGCCGCACAACTCGGCCAGGAAGAGCTTCACTTGCCGGCATTTCCCGACGTGGTAGGCCGGCTGCAGGCAGCGCTTACCGATGCCAATGCCAGCGTGAAAGACATCGTGGGTGTTATCAGTTCCGAGCCTGTCCTGTCGGCACGCCTGCTGGGCATGGCCAATTCCGCCGCGATGAATCCGGGCGGTCATAGCATCAATAATATCAACGGCGCCGTCACACGGCTCGGTTTCAACCTGGTGCGTGGCACGGCCGCAGCCTATGCCATTGGCCAGATGCGCCGCGCCCAGGAACTGGAACCGATTCGGCATGAACTGGAAAGTGTCTGGCGTTCAAGCAATGAAGTCGCCGCCATTTGTTACGTGGTGGCCAAGCGTGCTTTCGGGCGCCAACCCGATGAAGCCATGCTGGCGGGCCTGCTGCACCAGATCGGCCGCCTGTATATCCTCACCCATGCCCTGAACAACGACCCCAGTCTGCGCGATGACCCGGACTTTCAGGACATATTGGACGGCTGGCAAGCACAGATTGGCAGCGCCATCCTGGCCGAGTGGGGCCTGCCCGAGCGAATTGGTGAAGCTGTTGCCCAGCAGGACGAGTTACTGGGTGAAGACAGCGAGGGCCTGCAGCCATTATCGAAATTACTGTCGGCAGCCAAACTCCGTAATCGCATTGCTCACGAGCCTGCACTGCGTGAGTCGCACCCTGATGCCGATGAACGCATGACCGCGGTAAATTTTGGCGAAAACAGCTTTCTCGACCTGGTCGCTTCCGGACAGTCTGATATTGAGTCTATGCAGCAAACGCTAGCTGCCTGATCCAGCACGCCGGCACATTTTAAGCTGGACTCAGGTAACTGACCGGCAACTAATATTTGGAGCGGATAGTTTGGCTCCCCGTCCCGTGCGTAACATCGAGTCGATCCGCTAAGTATCTCTACCTAAATACTTTTCCCTCATCGAAGTGGACAATCCTGAAAGTATCGTCGCTGAAACTATCAAATGTTCGTGCGGTGCTACCTTGTCCATGGCTGCGCGCGTAGGAAATACCTAAAGACTTCTAATTTACGCTGCCAAGCACGCCTAATTTTTGGATTCACCGGGATAACGGATAAGCGGCCGGCGATGCTATTCTGATCATATGAGTAAGAAGCTTTCTCTTCAGCTAAGACGTGTCGCGATAGACACCTACGAGGAAAACGTCGCGTACCTGCATCGCGATTGCCAGGTTTATCGCAGCGAAGGCTTTCAAGCGCTCTCCAAAGTCGAAGTCGCTGACGAGTCCGGCACGCACTCCCTGCTGGCGGCGCTCAATGTCGTGGATGATGCCGACATTACAGAACCAGGTGAACTCGGCCTGAGCATCGATGCCTTTGAGCAGCTCGGCCTGGACGCGGGTACTTCCGTGACGGTCGCGCATGCCAAGCCGCCATCATCACTGCAGGCCGTGCACCGCAAGATAGCCGGTGATCGGCTCGACTTCGCTGACTATCAGGCGATAACCCGCGACATCGTTGCGCATCGCTATGCCAAGATCGAGCTGGCGGCCTTTCTTGTCGCCTGCAGCGAATCCGGGATGGAGCGTGACGAGATCCTGAGCCTGACACGCGCCATGGTCGACAGTGGCGAACGGCTCAATTGGCAGGAACCGCTGGTTGCCGATAAACACTGCATCGGCGGTATACCCGGCAACCGCACCAGCATGCTCGTGGTACCAATTGTCGCTGCACACGGCATGTTTATTCCCAAGACCTCGAGCAGAGCGATCACTTCGCCTGCTGGTACAGCCGACACAATGGAAGTTCTGGCTTGCGTGGAGCTTGCGCCTGAAAAGCTGCATCAGATAGTACGCCGGCAACGCGGCTGCCTGGCGTGGGGCGGGACGGCGCGGCTTGCGCCGGTGGATGACATTCTTATCTCTGTAGAACGCCCGCTGGCTATAGATTCGCCAGGCCAAATGGTAGCCTCGATTCTGTCCAAAAAGCTCGCAGCCGGTGCAACCCACCTGCTGATCGATATTCCTGTGGGGCCGACAGCCAAGGTTCACGATCAGGCCGATGCACTGAGGCTGCGCAAGCTGTTCGAATTCGTTGGCGATCGCGTAGGTCTGCAGATCGAAGTCATGATTACCGACGGTCGACAACCCATCGGCCGGGGCATTGGCCCGGTTCTCGAAGCTCGGGATGTTATGCAGGTGCTTGAAAACAGTCCGGACCAGCCGCGTGGGTTGCGCGAGAAAGGTCTGCAGTTAGCCAGCCGCATACTCGAGTTTGATCCGGATGTACGCGGCGGCGAAGGCTACGCGCTGGCACGAGACATTCTGGAATCCGGGCGAGCACTGGAAAAAATGCTTGCAATTATTCAGGCACAGGGACCGAGCGATACGACTTTCGAAGTGGGTCGACTGTGCGAGAAAATCTGTGCGGAGAGCGATGGTCGTGTAGCAGCAATTGATAATCAGCAAATGGCCAGGATCGCCAGGCTGGCCGGTGCGCCCATGGACAAAGGTGCCGGCGTGGATCTTTTTCTCAAGGCAGGCGATAGCGTAAACCGCGGGGACCCCCTGTATGCAATTTACGCCGAGTTTCCCGCAGATTTCTCTTTCGCCACCGAGGCGGCTGCGCAGAACAACGGTTTTACGATAGCGCCGTGAAACGGCTCCATAGGTCGCCATGAGCGTTAGGAAAAACGCTTCGATCGTGCTTGGTTTTCCGAATTTCCGGGAGCCGGCAAAACGCATGGCTGACAAGGCGGAAATGGCCTACGCCGATATCCATATTCATCGTTTTCCGGATGGCGAAAGTCTCGTGCGGCTGCCGGACCCGCTTCCGGAACGGGCAATTTTTTACAGCTCGTTCGATGACGCGAACCGGCAACTCATTGAACTGGAGCTGGCGGCGGCAACGGCTTTGCAGTTAGGCGCAAAGCAGCTAACGCTGGTAGCGCCCTATCTTTGCTACATGCGGCAGGACAAAGCGTTCAACCCGGGGGAAGCAGTTAGCCAACGGATTATCGGTGAATTCCTGGCGCGTCGTTTTGACACACTGATTACCGTTGATCCACACCTGCACCGCACACGCACACTTGCCGAGGCGGTACCCGTGCGACGCGCCGTGACGCTGAGCGCGGCGCCGGTTATCTCAGTATGGCTGGCGCGGCGGTCCGATAATCCCTTACTAATCGGGCCGGACGAGGAATCCGAACAGTGGGTCAGCGCGATCGCAGCGCCGGGCGGTCTCGATTATGGCGTAGCGCGGAAGACACGGCTTGGTGACAGTAAAGTAGTTATCAAATTGCCGGAGCTAGCTTTCGCAAACCGCAACATCATGCTCATCGACGACGTCGCGAGCACCGGACACACACTGGCTGAAGCCGCCCGGCAGATTAAGGCCCGGGGCGCAGCGTCAGTTTCCGTTTTCGTTACCCATGCGCTATTCGCCAGTGAAGCGCTGAGTCTACTGCGCGACGCGGGTATCGGGGAGATTTGCAGTACCGACTCGGTCTTGCATGAAACGAATCGGGCAGGCCTTGCAGACGCACTGGCCGCGGCCTTGATCGAACACGCATAGAGCCAAATCCGCTGCGCTGCCATCAACCTTGGCTGCTCATACGAGGCGCCGGAAGACGGGAGCGGGTCATGGGCGCTTGGAACAAGTGCTCGGCGCAACCTTCGTTGAGTTTCAGCGACAAAAGCCATCCGGGCCTTCGCCGACGGACTATAGTCTTTTCGCGCCCCCAAGTTTCTTTGATAGTGATCCGATAAGGTTTCATGAATACGGCCAGCCGATCACCACGACTGCTGATTTCCGCAGGCTACATCGCGATGCTAGTTGGGGCCATCGACCCTATGGAAGGGTCGCTTCTCATTCTGCCCGGTAGTGGACTGGTTGCGCTCGGCAGCTTTCCCGGCCACGGGGCAAAACGATTGCTTATTTTCCGATTGTGGTCGCTGCTGTTGATTGCAATTGGTGTAGCGGCATTATGGGGCCTGAGCGTTGCCGGTGGCTTCGGCGGAACATCAGGGCTGTCGATCTGGTGGGGAATCCTCATAGTGCCGTATTTGATCGGCTGGTCGATAGGAGTATGGGGGCCCGGGGTTCCTCGCTGGGTGCCGGCACTCGGCCTCGGCGTTGGCATCTGGTACCTGGCCATCGTCCTGATGGCATTGAGGCAGTCGGCGAACCTCGAAGAAGCCGATGCTGCCGCACTCGTTATTGGCGCAACGGGCGTCCTGACAATCGCCGGGTGTATCTATCGTTTGAGAGCCATCCTCAAAGGCTGGATTTGATCGCCAGGCCCGGGCAGGTGCGCCTGACGCTTGCGGGGGTGAGTTAGCTGATATTTACGGATCGCGACAAATGGCCTGACCCGGTTCGCTCATTCTGACGCGGACACCCTGTCCATCCGAGCCGGTTCAACAGCGAAAAGGCATCATCCCGTCTATTCGCAAGTAAGATAGCAACGCCTGAGCTCCGAATAAGCATCGTCGACACACTTGGCAATAATCGATACCGAACGCGTCGCTCCGCTCGGACCGGCGCCGCATCCGCGAACCGTTCCGCCGTGAATGGCTTCGCAAGTCCTCGAACACTGCATTTCCGACTCAGTTTCAGGCTGGGTTTTGCCCAGCGAGGTTTCTTGCGTCCCACATGCACTCAAGACAATGAGCATGATCGGTAGCATTAGTCGCTTCATTTTAGCCTCACCCGCTGGGTCGCTATTCGTGGTTACGCGCGAATTGTCACTATGCCAAATAGCAAATAAGAAATCAGCCAGGCTCGCAACGAGCCGAGGCCACAGTACATTTTTCAAGCACCTTAGCCTGCCAAGTCAGTTATCGCGCTGAAAGGCCGTCCGGATTCGGCCGGGCGGCAATTTCTTAAAACCGGGACAGCCAGCGCCAGTCAGAACAGGGGAGCCGTCTGGGAGAAAGTCAGATACGGTAAGCCCCGTGTTCCTCACCAGCTCTGTGCTGAAGGGCCACTGCCGTTGCCGCACTCAATAGGGCCAGTGCCAATGGCTCATCTCCGGTAAATCCGTACCATGAGCGTGCGCGTAATGACGGCACTCGATCTGCATGCCGCGCAGCTTCTCCTTGACGTGTGCGCCGGCCACCTGCAGTCGCGGCACCCGGTCAATCACGTCGATAGCCAGGCTGAACCGGTCAATCTCGTTGTTGATCGCCAGTTCCAGCGGCGTATTGATGTTGCCTTTCTCTTTGTACCCGCGCACGTGCAGGTTGCCGTGGTTGGTGCGTCGATAGGCCAGTCGGTGAATCAACCAGGGATAGCCATGGAACGCAAAAATGATCGGCTTGTCCAGGGTGAACATGCTGTCGAAGTCCCGATCCGACATCCCGTGCGGATGCTCGCCGGCGGGCTGCATGCGAAACAGGTCCACGACGTTGATAAATCGAAGCTTAAGGTCTGGAAAATTCTCGCGCAGCAATGCCGTGGCTGCGAGCGCCTCCTTGGTCGGGATATCGCCGCAACCGACCATAACTACATCGGGCTCTACACCCTGATCGTTGCTCGCCCAGCCCCAGATACCGATGCCCTTTGTGCAATGCTCCACCGCGGCATCCATATCCATGAACTGCAGATGCTGTTGCTTATCGCAGACGATGACATTGATGTTATCCCTACTGCGCAGACAATGGTCCGCAACCGATAACAGGGAATTCGCATCGGGGGGCAGGTAGATGCGTGTTACTTCCGGATTCTTGTTGACGACTACATCAAGGAAACCCGGATCCTGGTGGGTAAAGCCGTTGTGATCCTGGCGCCAGACAGTCGAAGTGATCAGAAGATTGATCGAGGATACCCGAGCACGCCATGGTATTTCGTTACAGATGGCCAGCCACTTGGCGTGCTGGTTGTACATTGAGTCGATGACGTGCACAAAGGCCTCGTAAGTAGCGAAAAAACCGTGGCGCCCGGACAGTACGTAGCCTTCGTACCAACCTTCCAGCGTATGCTCGGACAACATCTCCAGAACCCGGCCGTCGGGTGACAGTTCGCCACCGTCTTCATCCACTGGCAGATAGTCCGCCAGCCAGAGTTTCTTGCTGACCTCATAAATTGCCTGCAGCTTGTTCGAGCTGTTTTCGTCCGGGCCGAAGACGCGGAAGTTCTTCATATTGCGACGCATAATGTCGCGCAGAAACTCACCGAGCGGCGGCGTGTTCATGGCATCCGTGGAGGCCGGTTTAGGCACCGGAACCGCGTATTCACGAAAATCCGGCATCCGCAGGGCCTTGCGAAGCAGGCCACCATTGGCGACGGGGTTTGCGCTCATCCGCCGCAGGTTTTCGGGCGCCAGTGCTTTGAGCTCGGGGACCAGCGCACCCGATTCGTCAAACAACTCATCGGGTTTGTAGCTCTTCATCCAGGACTCAAGAGCGGCGAGATGCTTTGGGTTTTCACGCATACCGCCCATCGGCACCTGGTGCGAACGCCAGTAGCCCTCGACCGCATGCCCGTCCACTTCCTTCGGTCCCGTCCAGCCCTTCGGGCTGCGCAGCACGATCATGGGCCAGCGGCCGCGAGTGACCGTGCCGCCCGACCGCGCCTCGGACTGTATTGCCCGGATCTCGGCCATGCATTGATCCATGGTCGCGGCCATCAACTGGTGCATGATCTGAGGGTCGTCGCCCTCGACGAAATGTGGCACCCAACCGTAGCCGCGAAACAGTTGATCGAGCTCGTCGTGGGAGATTCGCGACAAGATGCTCGGGTTGTTGATCTTGTAGCCGTTGAGATGAAGGATCGGCAGCACCGCGCCGTCGCGCTGCGGGTTCAGAAACTTATTCGAATGCCAGGAGGTGGCCAGTGGTCCTGTCTCGGACTCGCCGTCGCCCACCGCTACCGCCACCAGCAGGTCCGGGTTGTCGAACGCCGCCCCGAATGCATGGGAGATGGAGTAGCCGAGCTCGCCGCCTTCGTGGATTGATCCCGGTGTCTCCGGCGTGCAGTGGCTGCCGATGCCGCCCGGGAAGGAGAACTGCTTGAAGAACCGACGCATGCCTTCGACGTCTTCGCTCTTTTCAGGATAGAACTCGGAATACGTGCCTTCCAGATACACCGGCGCAAGCACACCCGGGGCGCCGTGGCCGGGGCCGGCCAGAAAGATCGCACTTTGATCGTGCGCCTTGATGATACGGTTCAGGTGCACATACATGAACGACAGCCCTGGGCTTGCTCCCCAGTGGCCAAGCAAGCGCTTTTTTATGTGCTCCGGCTTCAACGGCTCCCGCAACAACGGATTTTCCTGCAGATAGATCATGCCGGCCGCCAGGTAGTTGCACGCGCGCCAGTAAGCGTGGGTACTGGCTAACTCATCGGTGCTAAGTGGTCCGTTTGTTGTATCCATCGCGGTTTCCGCCATGCTCATCTCCGTATGTTCGCCGTGATTTCCGCAGGTCAACTATATGCGGACGGGGTAAAACTCTCGTGAGGATTTCTGCTTATAGAAGGCGCAGGGTATGTTCGGCGATCATCCGCTCTTCGTCCGTCGGGATGATCAAGGCCTGTATTCGACTGCCCGGTCGACTGATGCAGTCCTTTCCCAGACTGTTGGCTTCCTCGTCCAGATCAAGCCCGAGCCACATGCAACGCTGAACAATCGCCGCGCGAATCGCTGCAGCACGCTCTCCGATACCAGCGGTGAAAACAATTGCATCGAGCCCTTCGAGCGTTGCCGCCAGCGAGCCGATGGCGCGTACCGTGTAGTGAACGAAATGCTCGATAGCCTTTTGAGCTCCCGGAGTTTCCTGACGCAGCAATGCACCCATGTCCCCACTCACGCCCGAGACGCCCAGCAAACCAGACTCGAAATACAGCAATTTCATTAACTCATCGGGCTGCATTCCCTGTCTCAGCAGGTACAAAACCACGCCAGGATCAAGGGATCCACAGCGCGTACCCATGGGGATTCCATCGAGCGGGGTAAATGTCATGGTGGTGGCGACACTGCAGCGCTTATGCATGGCGCACAAACTGGCGCCGTAGCCCAAGTGCATAACGATGATCTTTCCCTCGGCCTTTTCACCAAGATATTCGGGCAGAACCTTCGCGATATATTCGTAAGACAGCCCATGAAACCCATACCTTAGTACGCCCTTAAGCTCAGGCCGGTCGGGTAGAGCAAAATGTTTCTCGACAGCCGGCCGGGTTCTATGAAAAGCAGTGTCGAAACAGGCGACCTGACGCAAATCAGGACGCAGGCCGCGTAACGCGACAATCCCCTGCAAGCCGTTGGGCTGGTGGTTGGGTGCTAACGGAACCAGCGTATCGAGATAGGCCATCACGCCGTCGGTAATCACAACGGAATCATGAAAGCGTTCGCCGCCGTGCACGATACGATGGCCGGCGGCGATCAGGTCCAGCGATGCGGCTTGTTGATCCAGCCAAGCCAGCAGCGCATTTAGTGCCTGTTCATGATCGCCGACTGCGATCACATGGTCTTCTACCGTCTGGCCCTCGGCATCGCCGACTTGAAAATGGCCGGTCGATCCTATTGCCGTGATGCTTCCACGGTAAAGCGGATGACGTGGCTGACTCAGCCTGTAGATCGCAAACTTCAGGCTTGACGAACCACTATTGATAGTCAGAACAACCGGCTCAGACACATCTATCCTGGCGGTGAGATTTCCGAGACCAGGATGCCCAGGCCGGCGGGACCCGCCTGCTCGCGGCGACACCGGCGATCATAGGCACGTTAAGCAGCGATCGGATCACGACAGCAGTATATCCTTGTTGCACGGTGAGCTTTTACCTGCCGGATCACTGCGTACGCAAGCTGACAGCATCGAAGTGAGTGTTCAGACTAGTATAGTTGGCCGCACTCTTCACGGGTATCCGGGATACAGCCCACTCGCGTTACCCGAAACGGGCCTCGTCGAGCAATGGACTTTGCCGGCTCTTGGCTGACTGGCGGTCCACCTGGAACCCGAAGTGATGTATGGAGCGGGTGAAGGGAATCGAACCCTCGTCATCAGCTTGGGAAGCTGAGGCCCTACCATTAGACGACACCCGCTAGTTCGTGTTGCCAGTAGTGTACTCAGGCGATTCGACTGTTACCAATATCTCGCCTGACCATCCCCGGTAGAGGAATGGTGACAAATTTTTGGACTGAATAATCACTTGAGTAACTATGTCAGGTCAGGAATTGGTCTTAACAGGCAGGGGACCCGGAGATGGTGATTAGCCGCGTTCATCCTAACTACTAAATGATAAACGCGGATATCAGCAAGAACTCATAGCGGTGTCTTGAGATAGCTCGCTCATTCCGGGAAAAACACTACTTCATTACCGCTTTGCCATTGCGGGTATTTTTTCATCGCGATACGAAAATTCGTCCCACCTGAGAGCTTTGCCAGCCACGCTTGCGTTTGCCGATACGGTGATGCATCGAACCAATCGCGATCGGTATTCGCGAACTGCCGTACGAACGGAAAGATGGCCATGTCGGCAATGCATGCCTGCTTGCCAAATAGATAAGGCATCACCGCAAGCCGTTCTTCCAGCAGCGTAACGAACTTACTGCCCGCAGCGCGGTGCTCTACCGCACTCGCACTGGTGTAGCGATCCGGATACTTGTAACGATCCAGATGGGGTTTGAACTGCATTTCAGTTTGCTCAACGAGCGCAAACGCCTCGCCGGGTAACGCACTGGCGGGATTGAGCCAGCCCTCAGGATCGCGTTGCGCCAGCGCCCAGTGCATGATGTCAATGCTCTCGTCGATTACTGTCCCTTCGGCGAGCTGCAAGACAGGCACGGTTGCCTTTGGACTGATGGCGATCATTTCGGCAGGTTTTTCGCGTAAGACGACTTCCCGCAATTCACAACGGATGCCTGCGCTAACAATGCTCATTCGTGCTCGCATTGCATACGGGCAACGCCTAAAACTGTACAGAATTGGCAGACCGGGAACTTGCATATCAGTTCTGTTCGCGGGCACGCCATCCCAAGTGACGTTCGCCGCGTTGGCAGGCCAGTTCGATTTGCTTTTGCCGTTCAGCAAAGCGTTCGAGTTGTTCTTCAGTCACCGTGTCGTGACACTTCGGGCAGCAACCGCCGGGTATGAAACGTACGTCCCTGGCTTCTTCCGCGGAAAGCGGTTGGCGACAGCCGTGGCATAGATCGTAGCTGCCCAATTCCAGGCGATGCTTGACTGAGACACGTCCGTCAAATACGAAACATTCGCCGCGCCATAGGCTCTCTTCCTCCGGGACGGTCTCTAGATATTTGAGAATACCGCCTTCGAGGTGGAACACTTCTGTGAAGCCGAGCGATCGCATATAGGCAGTAGACTTCTCGCAACGAATGCCGCCTGTACAGAACATTGCGACTTTGGGTTTCGCCTTGAGTGAGTCTTCATTAGCAATGCGTTTGGGAAGTTCGCGAAACGTTTTCGTATTCGGGTTAAGAGCGCCTTCGAATGTGCCAATAGCCACTTCGTAGTCATTGCGGGTATCAATAACAACGACATCTGGGTCACTAATGAGAGCGTTCCAATCCTGAGGCTTCACGTATGTGCCTGCATCGCGCGCTGGATTGACCTCTGGGACGCCGAGCGCCACGATTTCTCGTTTGAGCCTTACTTTCATTCGACGAAATGGCATTGATACTGCGTGACTCTCTTTGTACTCGAGCTGGCGCAATCGTTCGTCTGCATGGATATGCGCGACAACGGCATCGATTCCCTGGCGAGATCCTGCAATGGTGCCGTTGATGCCTTCGCTGGCAAGGAGAATGGTGCCGAACACGCCACTATTCAGGCAGGCCTGGAGCAATGGAGCCTGCAGCTGCGCATAGTCAGGTATCACGGCAAACTGATACAGCGCTGCCACCACAATCTTCTGTTCTGCCGTGGTCTCATTCATGTCGACGCTATTCTCCCCTGACACCGCGGTTTTCGCCAGCCGAGCGCGTCGGCAATTGCTGATGGAGCACGCGATAGGGTATTGACAGCACCCAGCCGCGAGCTGCGATTTGCACATTCAATCGCAATTACTTCGAACGACGGTTCTAATGGTGCCGGGTCTATTTTGCCAGGCCTTACGGTGCCACTGAATCGGCCCGGGCAAAGAGCGCCCTAGCGGTCGCTCCAACCGATTCACTCGCCGCCCCTCTCACGCTGACAGGCGACGTAGTTAAATCCGGTACCTTTTCCCAAAAGAATGGGCCGCGCAGTTGCCTGCGCGGCCTGCTTTTTAGGGAAAGGGATAAGTAAATGGCGTCGAACTGATTTACAAAAATTCGGTTCGACCCCATTTTTCTTCGCTGCGACCGGCCTGTTTGAACCCCTGAATGGTCTCCCGCAAGCAGTGTGCGACGACAGGCAAGAAAAAAGCCGGCCCCACGAATGGGACTGGCCTGCTTTCCTGGTAACGGGGGCAGGATTTGCACTGTTCCGACAGGCCCAGTCCAAATGCTTCTACACCAGCCCAATCGCGCTTAGTCGACCACCTCTATCTCGCCGGGTCTCCAGGACTTGTCGAACCAGGATTCGAGCGGCCCATAGAGTCTAAGGACCGTGAACCAGCCTTTGCCCGCGACCGTCGGAACCCAGTTTGACGCTTTCCCGGGCGGTGGCTCGGGTCCGAACCAGACGGTCACGCTGCCATCGTCGTTCGCCTGCACCTCGCCGCTCTGGCTGCTGACGCTGGGCTGAGCAGTAGTCGGTGTCTGCAGGATCGATCGAGTCTGCGGGATCGTAGTTGACGAATGACCAGAAGTCCTTCGCCGGAATTCCAGCTGGCAACGTGAGCGAATAGGACCGGGATCCGTCCAGGTAATTACCGTTCGAATCCACAGTGATAACGCCGTATTGCGAGCCGATACCGACCATTTCCATCGTCATCGCCGGGGTCACGGCCGTGTACGGGTAGTGAAACATCGTTCGCGCGTCCAGATCCCGCGCACCGCTCTCGGTCAGGAATTCGTGACTGCCGCCAACGAACGCAGTGAACCACCCGGACCCCTCGTAAAAGTATGCCCGCGGATCGCGAGCCCGGAAAGAGATCGCTCGCGCCGTTGCATTGCCGACCGCCACGGCTTCTTCAAGAATGCCCTGCAGACGGGGATCGGGTGATAAACGCCTTGTCGTTCTCGACTCCGATACCGGCGAGTAAGCCGAGTATTTCGGGGCTGAAGGCGGACGCAGGCTCTGCGTCGATTACCTCCTTGAGCTCCGAATAAAATTCCGTATCGTTGGAATGTATCGTGCTGTACGACTTTCCGGAGACGTTGTAGAACTCCATTGGCGCGGCATCAGCCTCCCTACCCAACGGATATACCTTCAGTGTCTCCTTTGCACTTGCTATCGCGGGCCCGGGATCCCCGTCAACGAGGAAGCCACGCCAGAACATGATGTTCATGTAAGTCGGCGACCGATACGTAAGAACCCCTCGGGCTCCTCGCCCTCCCAGTCCGGCGGCAAGTACAGGTACTTGCCCCCCTGGCCCTTGTCCGGGCCGGCATTGCCCATGTCGGCCACGTAGCGAAAAAAAAAGTCATTGACCATGCCAAGCGTATTAGGCGGACTCTCCACCACGACGGGGCCGTCACGTAGATCAAGTACGGACATGATGTAAACGCTCTCCGTATTCGGTGTCAGGAACAGGGAATGCGCGTCCATCAGGTCTTCGGTACTGACGATGATCCCGTTGCGCGAGACGCCGGCGTCTCATAACGCCCTCACGGATTGCGTGAACTGATGCGGCAGGCATCGCGGTCAGGAATGTCTCGACGCCGCGCATGAAGTCCAGGTTGTTGTAAACGAGTTCGACCGTCTCCTCGGTCGGGAAACCATCGAAGAACTCGAGCGTGCCTATGCGTGTCTCGACCCTGTCAGGGGTCGTGATGGCAGCCGGAATGTCAGTGGACATAGCCATTTGTTGGCCGCCAGGCTCGACCGCCGGTATCTCTTCCATCAATTCGATTTCACCAGGCTGCCAGTTCTTATCGAACCAGGGCTCGAGCGGCCCGTATAAGCGCAGTATGACGCTCCAGCCTTTGCCGGGCACAGTCTGGATCCAGTTGCTTGCCTTACCTGCGGGAGCGCTCGGACCGAAGTAAATATCCGTCGAGCCGTCAGGATTCTGCTGGACCCCACGCTGACTGTTCAGGCTCGGGAACTGCTCGTCCGTCTGCAGCATAGACCGTGTCTGGTTGTCATAAAGCACCAATGACCAGAAGTCCTTGGCCGGTACATTGGGCGGCATCGTCAGCTTGTACGTGCGGCCGCCGTCGAAGTAGCGCCCCCCGGAGTCCAACATAGCGCCCGCGTACTGGGAGCCGACGCCGACCATTTTCGCTGCCATGGCCGGAGTAATCCCGGTGGCGTAATAGAAAAACAGGCTGCGCGCGTCCAACAACCGTACCCCATCTATCTGGAATTCATGGCTGCCGCCGATGAAGCCGGTCTTCCAGTTACTGTTCTCAAAGATGTAGGCCTCGGGGTCCCGGGTGGCGAAAACAAGCGCGCGCGCCGTCGCATTGCCGACCGCCACCGCATCCGTCAACAGTGTCTTCATGCGCTCGTCCGGCGCAAATGGCTTGCCCTTTTCGATGCCTATTGCGGCCAGCAGACCGAGCACCTCCGGATCAACGTTTTCGACCGGCTCCTCCTGGATGATCGCGTTGATTTCCTCGAAGTAGCTGTAGTCGTTGGCGTGGATCGTATTGAATGACTGGCCGGATAGGTTGACGAACGCTTGTTCAGGGGGCGCGCTGGCATCGGCCAGTCTGTATACGCGAGTGTTGGCCTTCATGCTCTCGACACCAGGACCTGAATCCCCGTCAACGAGGAAGCCGCGCCAGATCAGCCAGTTGCCGTAGGTCCCGGATTCGAAGGTGAAGTACCCGTCAGGAATATCGCCGTCGTAGCCCGGCGGCAGGAACAGGTATTTGCCCCCCTGTCCGCGGTCGGGGCCAGCATTACCCAGGTCGGTCACGTAATTGAAGAATGCGTCGTCGACAAAACCGAGTGTGTTCGGCGGACTCTCTACGACGACAGGCCCATTACTAAGATCAAGCCACGTCAAGGCGTAGATACTCTCGGTATTGGCCGTCAGAAACAGCGTTTTCGAGTCCATCAGGTTCTCGAAGATGCCAACGGTGCCGTCGACCAGGCCGACGCCCTTCATACCCTCGCGCATGGCATACAGAGAGGCTATCGGAAGGGTATCGAGAAACGCGCGAACACCGCGCTGGAAATCGAGGTTGTCGTAGACTGCATCGACGGCAGCATCGCTCGGATAGCCGTCGAAGAAATCGAGTGTGCCCAGGCGTGTATCCACGGAGTCCGGTGTAAGGATCGACTCCGGGATCGGGGCATAGCTTATGTCCCCGGCCTGTGCCGGGGACGCGACACCCCTGGAATCATCGCGATCGGCGCAAGCTGCGACAATCAGCAGCAACAACGTAAAGGTTAAGAAATTTGCAGTTCTCAGCATGAATTTCTCCGGCTAAGTCTTCGCGATGAGCGACTTTCGAGAGGAAACCACATAGTCGTTTCCGGTCAATAAGGATGTTTTGAAAACCATATACTGACTGCAGATCTGACGCGGTCAATGCAGACAAATACGTAGTCAGGCTAAGAGCCGCCGCAGGGA
The DNA here is from genome assembly GCA_963807995.1 of uncultured Gammaproteobacteria bacterium. Lineage (GTDB taxonomy): Bacteria > Pseudomonadota > Gammaproteobacteria > Steroidobacterales > J054. The sequence continues at coordinate 605,216 of CAWEDX010000005.1, read as the reverse complement.
CAGGCCTGGCTTTTTTTCCTGGTAGTGGGAGCAGAACGGCCTTCGCGCTACGCCGCTCAGTTTTGTGGGCCGGTTGCGCTGGCCTCGGAACGCAAAATAAAAAAGCAAATAAAGGGGTCGAACCGATTTACAATTTACAAAAATTGGTTCGGCCCCATTTTCTCTTAGCCCCGTATTTCATGCCCCGAAGGGCAACGTCGCAAAATCACCCGATCACCCTTAACTATTTCTCTACCACCCGACCGTGACGCGTCACACCGTTCGACTGTAGAACCCCCGCAAACCAGACACTTCGCGGGTGTCGTCTAATGGCAGGGCCTCAGCTTCCCAACAATCAATTGGAGGCCTCCAATTGAGGACTACGTGACGGAATGCAGAGGTTTACGGCCAGCCACACCACGGTCTAGCCAATAATGCGGGTTGGATTTGCTTGAATTGATCCGGAGCTGGCCCGGAAACCAGACATTTAGGTCCCCGATAAATCGTCCGGCGGTTTCATATCGGGATCAAACGTCAGATGCGTATGCGTGCGATCGGCCTCATCGAACGTCACGCCGAGCAGCAGGCTTGGACCGGTCAGATTCGTTGGATGCATGATCGCGTCGATACGAGCATCGTCGAGCAGCCCTTCTTCACTGATGATTTCCACGACGCCGCGCTTCTCTACCAGCGCGCGAGCGGCGACGCGTGTCGCATTCTCGTAGCCGATGTGCGGGCTGAAAGCGGTAATCACGCCGATGCTGTCTTTGACCTGCAGGTCGCAATGCTCAAGGTTCACGGTGATGCCACGGACACAGCGATCGGTGAGCATGACGATCGCCTTGTTCAGCATACGAAGCGAACTCATCAGGTTGTACACGATGACCGGTTCAAACGCGTTTAGCTGCAGCTGCCCAGCCTCCGCCGCCATCGCCACGACAAGGTCGTTACCGATGACCTGGTAAGCCGTCTGGTTGACTGCCTCGGGGATCACCGGATTAACCTTGCCGGGCATGATCGACGAACCCGGCTGCATCGGTGGCAGGTTGATCTCGCCCAGCCCGGCGCGCGGACCACTCGACAGCAGGCGCAGATCATTGCAGATTTTCGACAGCTTTATTGCCACACGTTTCAGGATGCCGGAGAACATCACGAATGCGCCGGTATCTGAAGTCGCCTCGATTAAACTGGGCGCGAGCGAAAAACCAAATCCGGTTAGCGCAGTCAGTTTATCGACTGCCCGTTGTGCATATTCCGGGTGGGTGTTGATACCGGTGCCGATGGCCGTTCCGCCGAGATTGATCTCGGTAAACAGTTTGGCCATCTCGTTGAGCCGCTCAATATCTTCACCGACGGTGATCGCCCAGCCCTGGAATTCCTGGCCGAAGGTCATTGGTACGGCATCCTGCAATTGCGTGCGACCCATCTTCAGCACAGATGCGAGTTCGCGGCCCTTGGCCTCGAATACCTCGCACAGTTCCCGCATCGCTTCGATCAAGGGATCGTCGGCCAGTATCAACGCGAGTCGAACTGCCGTCGGATAGACATCGTTCGTCGACTGCGACATGTTGACATCGTTGTTAGGATGCAGAAACTGATACTCGCCGCGAGCATGACCCATCAATTCGAGCGCCCGGTTTGCGATCACTTCATTGGCGTTCATGTTTGTAGAGGTGCCGGCGCCGCCCTGAATAAGATCAACGACGAATTCATCATGCAGCGCACCGGATGCGATTTCGGCGCAGGCAGCATCGATTGCCACTGCCTTTTCAGCACTGAGCAGCCCGAGTTCGCGATTAGCCTGTGCGGAGGCCTGCTTGACGATCGCCAGGGCGCGAATCAGCTCGGGGAAATGTCCGATCGGTACGCCGGTGATATTGAAATTTTGCAGCGCCCGAAGGGTCTGTATTCCGTAATAAGCCGCAGATGGCACCTGCTCGTCACCGAGTAAGTCGTACTCAACACGAAATTCCGAGTTCGTCGGCATACCAGAGCCCTTTCACTGCAACCGCGGTGCCATTGTAGTCGGATACGAGATTGCAGGTCGCGGATTCTCAAGCTGACTTTTCGCTGCACGCTTGCAAGAAGTCACTGGGCAGTCAATTGTGTTATCGCCCTGCGCTCTGCCAGTCTTTTCACGGCACTCTTGTTACCACACTTTTTGGGCAACGCCGTTTGCTGCGCATCAGATGACGCGAAAAATGGCTAATTGCACTCGATCAATGGGATTGCGACGGGCATGCCGAACACAAGACAGGGCCGATTCTAATTGTTGACCCTTGGCTTCGAGAGTATTGGCCAGTAAACCCAGGCAAACAAAATGAAAGCCACCATCCAAATTGACGCCGCCGTCTCCACCGTCAGTATGTACCAGTCGCCCAACAGCGGCCCGCTCAGCCTGACCAGCACAGTCAGCATCCACAAAACGTAGACCAATACGGTTATACGCGCTGCATGTAAGGGCCGGCCCGTGTGTCCAAGCGCAACCCGCGACATCATGGCGATGATCATGCCCGTGATTACACCGATGGTCAGGCCGTGCAAAGCGGCGCCAGGCAGGTAGGCGCCGAACGCGGAGGACGCCGCCACCACATAGCCGAGTGGAAACCACAAATAGGCGATGTGCAGAACAAACAGCATGGGCTCGCCGACGGTACGCAGGCCCGACCACTGACTCAAACGCAGCGCATGCACGCCCGCAGCGACCAGCGCCAGGGCGCCGCTAATCGGGCTTACGGGGGCAAAAGTGATGGCAAGGCCGGTGATGATCGTCATGACGATCGAGGCTATATCCAGTGCCGGCACAATCCGTGGCATGGCCTCGTCCGCAGCCCCCCGCGCGCGCAGCCAGTTGGTCGTGAAACTCGGAATGATGCGGCCGGCAATGGTAGCCACCAGGATCAGGATGACATGCACGGCCAGCAATAACGCCAGGCGATCAAGGCCTGGCGAAATGCTTTCCCCGACATGGAATAACAGGTTCAGCGCTGCCAGCAAAGCAACAACACCAACTAGCGGCACGTTGCGCCGGTTTCCGGCCGCGAACACTTCTCTGCCGAATACGAGCGTTAACAAACAGGGAAACAACATGTCGGCGGCGGCAATAATGAGCGCCGGCCATTGACCCGTGTAGGCAATGGCAATGCGGCCGATTATCCAGGCCATGACAAGGACACCCAGCTCAGCGCCGTGCACCCGGGTTCTGCCAGTCCAGTTGGCGACCGCCGTGAGCGTGAAACCCGCGATAATCGCGAATACGAACCCGAACAGCATTTCATGTGCGTGCCAGTAAACCAGGTTGATGTGCCCAACGAGTGGACCGTAACCGAGCAACGCGAGCGTCCAGAACAGGATTACACAGAACCCGCACAGCGACCCCAACAGGAAGAAGCTGCGGAACGCGAAACTCAGCAAGGTCCGGACGATTTCACGCATGCGCGCAGTGCTTAATGGAGGCGGCAAGTGATGCCGAGATTCGCATCTGTGAACTGTATCACCATCAAAGGCCCTCCAAGCGCACACCAGCGAAGCAGTCGCCAGCCGCAGAGAAATCCCCGGGCAGACAAGAACGGAAAAGAAATACCTGCCAAGTGTTCCGGGGAGCAAGCTGATGGTGGCGCCGGGTAAGAACAGCGCCGATGTCTTGATGAACGCCAATCGCCGGGCAGCCAACTCTATAGATCACAGGCCGTGGCCTGCTAAAGGAAGCGCATGAAGATCGTCGCAATTCCGAGGAACGAGAAGAACCCTGCCACGTCCGTCACGGTGGTCAGAAGAATGGACGACGAGGTGGCCGGATCCTGCCCAAACCGCGTCAGCATAATGGGAATCAATGCCCCGGCAAAGCCGGCGGCGATCATCGCCATCACCATGGAAGCCGCTATCACGCCCACCAGCGGCAGCGAGCCGCTCCAGATGTAAACGCCGAGGCCACAGGTGATAGCAATGGCCACGCCATTCATGAAGCCGGCGGCCACTTCCTTGCGCATCACCTGAAACCACTGACGGATGGTGATTTCGCGCAGCGCCAGGCCACGCATGGTTACGGCCAGGGCCTGCGCGCCTGCGTTACCGGACTGACCGGCCACCACAGGCAGCAGCACGGCGAGCGCCGTGACCTGGGCAATCGTGTTTTCGAAAAAGCCCACCACGGCGGCGGCGAGGAAAGCCGTGAGCAGATTGATCTGCAGCCACGGCATGCGCTTTTTCACGGTAAACAGCGGGCTCGATAACGCACGCTCATCCTTGCTCGCACCCACCATGGTCTGAATGTCTACGGAGCTATCCTGCCGTACGGTGCGAGCGAGAGCGTCATTGGTGACCGCACCCAGGAAAACGCCGTCGATATCCACTACCGGGATGTCGAGCACGCGATTGTCTGCGAAGGCGGCAGTCACTTCCTCTAGCAGCGCCACCGGTCGCAGCACGGCTACCAGCGGTTCTTCAAAATCACCCAGCACCTGCTCGTGCGGGGCCAGGGCCAGCTGCTGCAGGCTCACCTTGCCGGTGAGGCGGTGCTCCTCGTCCACCAGGAACAGGCTGCGTGCGGTTTTCATGCGCCGCACTTTCAGCAGTTCCAGCGTTTCACCCACGGTCATTTTCTGGCGGTAGCCAGCAACCCCGGTGTCCATTAGCGTACCGGCAGTGTTCGGGGGAAAGGACATCATCAGGCGGAGGTCTTCGCGCACGCCCTCCTGCAGTCGGCCCACCCGCTGTTCGCGTTCGGCTTCCGGCAGAAAACCCAGCAGCCGGAGCGCCCGCGGCGGGGCCATTTCTTCCAGCAGTTCGTCTGCGAGTCCGTCGGGCAGCGCTTTCAACAGCGCAGCGGCCCTCTCCGGCATCAGTCGTTGCCAGACCGGCGCAAGAATTTTCGCCGGTTGACGTGCCGCGGCCTCCGCCACATCCGGCACCGGCAAGGTTTCGATTTCCCGCGCGGCGTCCAGCGGGTGCTCCACGAAGAACTGCCGATTCAGCGTATCGGCAACCATGACTGGATCAGCGGCCATTGGCGTCTCCCGAATCTGTCGGCGTGTCATCGGCCACCAGCTTGGCAAGCCCCGTCACACTCTCGGCCAGCGCGCCAATAAGGGAGGCGGCCAGCGACGGCGTTCCGTCAACCGGCTGCGCGCTGGATGCTTGGCCACGCAGCGCCCGCCGCGGAAGCGCGCCAATCAGCTCCCCGGAACGACTGACCACGGGCAGCTGACCGAAGTCATTCCACGCGTCGAGATACGCAATGCGGTCCAGGCGCGCCTGTGCGGGCAGCGTTGGACAGTTTGTGTCCACCAGGTCCGCCAAGCTGAAGTATTCCGGATGGCGCAGCAGATTTAGCGCGCGCAGCACCCCATGGTAGTGATGCTGTGCGTCGGTGATAAACAACAGCTCGGTGGTATCGTGCGGCGAGCGGCGCACCAGTTCCAGCGCCTGCGCGAGGCTGTCAGAGACCATCAAGGTCGCCACTTCCGTGGTCATATTGGCGCCCACACTGTCGGCGGCAAAACTTAGCGACAGTTCGAAACTGCGCTGCAGGCGTTGTGGTAGCTCCGCCAGTAATGCAGGTCGATCGGCAGCAGGCGCGAGGCGCAGGATCTTTGCTGCTTCGACGTAAGGCAGTTCCCGCAGTACCGCCGCTGCGGCGACAGCATCGAGGTGCCGGACGATCTGCGCCGCGGGCCATGGGCTCATTCGCCCGAGGGCAGTGGCAGAAAAACGCGTCGGGATGGCAGCCAGAAAACCCGCGGCATCAACCGGCGGCAAGGACGCTAGCACCCGCGCAGCGGAGGCGGGCCGCCGTTTAATAAATCCGATGCTGAGTTCGGGCGCGCTAAACATCGATACGCCGCGCTGGTCCATTGGGCGCCAGGATGGTCACCTCGCATTGATCCAGACAGCTGGCCGGCAGCAATGTCTTGCCGGCGTCGGTGTCCAGTGCGATCTGCGAGGTGGTGATTTCGAGCACCTCGCCTTCCACATCACCGATACGCACTCGCAGGCCTTCGCTTAATTGCTGACGCGCCACACGCGCGCCAATCAGATTGCTTACATGCTCGCGCGCACCCAGAGCAAAGGCCACGGCCACACCGATGCCCACCGCGGCCGCCGCAGCCACGGCCAGCCCCACCAGCACGGCCACATCGATGCCCACCTGATCCAGACCCACGATGAGCGCAATGGCCACCACCAAAGTCTGGGCTGTACGACCCAGCAATAGCTGCTGTCGGGACGTGTCGACGGCAGACCGGGGGGCGAGCTGCTCGCGCACATACACGCTCAGGAAATAGCCAATGATAAAAATCGCGCTGCCGGCAATCAGGTTCGGCAGATGTGCAGTGATCCGGTCGAGCCAGCCGGTGATAGCGTTCAGACCGGCCATGCGGGCCGCCACGGTGACCGTTACCAGCAACACCACCCAAAACACTAACTCCCCCAGGAGCGAGGCGACGCCGGTGGAAACGCGGGTACCGGCCAGCACGCCGCGCGGGAAGGCCCGCGACAGCAGATGATTAGAGGAAATCGCCAGTCTCTGCACTCCGCTGCGAACCAGGCGCGCGATGACCCAGCCCAACACCAGCACCAGGATGGCGGCTACCAGGTTGGGCAGATAATCTCCGCCGCGCTCGATCTGCGCCCATAGAGCACCCAAAAACGGGCGACTGTCTGTCTCGGCGGTTTCCATCAAATTAGCTCCGGGGTGAAGGGCCTTGCGACGGTGCCGTGCTGCCTTTGCGCCATAATACAGCCCCATGCGCTGGCGCCATAGGCAGCGTAAGTAATACAAGAGAAACCAGGAATGGACAGCGTCATCTGGATTGGCATCGCCCTGTGTCTTGCCCACTCGGCCATGTTCTCGGGGCTCAACCTCGCTTACTTCAGCATCAGCCGCTTGCGGCTGGAAGCGGAGTCGGCGGCGGGTAACCACGCCGCCCGGAAGGTGCTGAACCTGCGGGAGGACGCGAATTTTTTGTTGACAACCATCCTGTGGGGCAACGTGGGCATCAACGTGCTGCTTACGCTGCTATCCAATTCCGTAATGGCCGGAGTGGTGGCTTTCGGCTTTTCCACCGTGGTGATCACTTTCCTCGGCGAGATCATGCCCCAGGCCTATTTCTCACGGCGGGCCATGCGCATGGCTTCGCTGCTCAGCCCGGTGATGCGCTTCTACCAGTATGTGTTTTATCCGGTAGCGAAGCCCAGCGCCTGGATATTGGACCGGTTCATGGGACTCGAGCAGGTGAGCTACCTGAAGGAGCGCCAGCTCAAGGGCGTGATCGAGCAGCATATTCTGTCGGACAATGCGGAAATCGATTACGTGGAAGGCCGGGGTGCGCTGAACTTTCTGGACATTGACGACGTACCCATCTCAGAGGAAGGCGAGCCGGTAGACCCGGCCAGCATCATCAGCTTGCCCACTCGCGTGGACCTGCCCATGCTGCCGGAAAACCCGCAACCCGGAGATGAATTCGTCACCCAGGTAAATGCCTCGGGCAAGAAATGGGTGATCCTCACAAATGCAGCCAGTGAGCCGCTGCTGTTGCTCGACGCCGACGGATTTTTACGCTCGCTGCTGCCGAACAGCAGCAGCATGGACGCCTACACCCATTGTCATCGCCCGATTGTGATCACCAATCCGCGCAGCCCGCTGGGGCACATTATCGGCGCGCTGAAGGCGGGCATCGACGAACGAAACGACGCAGCCATCGACCGGGATATAGTTCTGCTCTGGACGCCTGAACACCGACGCGTTATCACTGGCGCGGACTTACTGGGGCGACTGCTGCGCGGTATTGACGCGGACAGCCTCAATGCCATGCCTGATATCTATGACTGACACGGTTTACTTGAAAGCGACACCATGAATCTTCTGTTGAACGTGGGCATCGTGCTGGGCGGCATCGGGCTGCTGCTGGTCGGCATGTCGATGATGACGGAGGGCCTGAAACTGGCCGCCGGCAAGGCGCTGCGCAACATACTGGCGCTCTGGACCAACACGCCCTGGCGCGGCCTCGGCGCGGGCTTTCTGATCACCGGCCTGGTGCAGTCCTCAAGCGCGGTCACGGTTGCCACCATCGGTTTCGCGAATGCCGGTCTGCTGACGCTTTCCCAGTCGGTCTGGGTGATCTACGGCAGCAATGTGGGCACCACCCTGACCGGCTGGATCGTTGCGCTGATCGGTTTCAAGCTGAAGGTGGAAATCTTTGCATTGCCCATGGTGGGCATTGGGATGCTCCTGAAGCTCACCGGCGAAAAAACTGCGCGAGCCTATATCGGTCAGGCCTTTGTCGGTTTCGGCCTGCTGTTTCTAGGCATCGGTGTGCTCGCCGACACCTTTACCAATCTCGGTGAGCAAATCAGCCTGCCGGTGATCCAGGAGCCCTGGCTCTGGTCGGTGCTGGCCTATGTTGGCCTCGGCTTCATCCTGACCAGTCTCATGCAGTCCTCCAGTGCCGCGCTGGTAATTGCACTTAGCGCCGCCGAGGGCGGCATCCTGCCAGTAAGTACCGCAGCCCTGGTAGTGATCGGCGCCAATCTCGGCACCACGACCACGGCCCTGCTGGCTGTCTGGGGCGCCACTCCCACGGCCAAACGCGTCGCCCTCAGCCATGTTGCTTTTAATTTGGTGACGGCCACCGTGGCCGCAGTGATTATCACGCCGCTGCTGGCGCTGGTGGACATACTCCGCGAGCTGCTGAACATGGGCAGCTCGCCAGCTATCACCCTTGCCTTATTCCATACATTGTTCAACGTGCTCGGCGTCCTGCTGATCTGGCCCATTTCCGACCGGCTCGTGAAGTATCTATCCGGCCGGTTCCAGACCCGGGAAGAACTGGAGTCTCAGCCCCGCTACCTGGACAAGAACGTGCTGGCACTGCCGCATATAGCCCTGCAGGCACTGACCAAAGAAGTCAGTCGTATCCGCGAAATGACGTTGGCCGAGCTCAGGCAGGCGCTATCGGACCAGCCAGCGCCGCGCAGGGAGCCGCTGTATGGAGTGGCGCAAAAACTCTCCAATGCGGTGGGCAGTTATTCCGCAGAATTGAGTCGCACACCCCTACCGACGGATATCGCCCGGATGTTGCCGAACCTGATCCGTGCCACACAGCAGTTCACGACAGTGATGCAATCGCTGCTCGAACTCGCTGATGCGAAAGCGGCCTCGGCTTCCGTGCAGGACGATACCGTTAATACCGCCTTGCGCGAATTCCGGAAGGCAGCAGGGCGCGTCCTCGATCAACTGGGAGCAACCGTGCCGAATACGCCGCCGGGAGCCGCCGAGCCGGCGTTCGAAGTACTGGAATCAGAATATGCAGCCCTGAAGGAACAGGCGCTGATCGCGGCGGCAGTGGGCCGACTGAACGTGGCCAGCATGGATGGTGTCTTGCATTACAGCAGCTTGTTACGCCGAATTCTCAAGCAGACGCGTAAAGCAAACCGCCGGCTGACCAGCGTACAGGACGAACTATCACTGGATGCGAAAGGAAATGTGCCACAGCCGGAAGCAGATGAGGCGAACGCCGACAGCAAGCTCGATGCAGCGGTCTGAGGCGTGCAGGCCGCTGCGGTTCGGAAACGGAGCTGGCAGCTGGCCACGGTATGCCGCAGCCAGCTGCCAATCCTAATCCTGCTTAACGCAGATCCGGGACAATGACCACGTCGATGCGACGGTTGTTTGCGCGCCCCTCGGCAGTCTCATTGTTGGCTATGGGTCGATTCTTGCCATATCCGACAGCCTGCACCTGGGAAGCCCCCATAACCGTGCTAGCCAGGAGGTAGTCACGCACGGAGTTCGCACGACGTTCTGACAAGGCCAGGTTCAGCTGTTCGCTGCCCATCGAATCAGTGTGACCTTCAACGATCATGGTTGCACCGGGGAAGACATCGGCTGCTTCCGAAATCTTGCGCAGCAGCGTGAAGTAGCGTGACTGGATCACAGCCTCGCCGCTGTCGAACTGCAGCCCGATCATCCGGATGATGACGCTGTCCCCTTCGCGGACAATGCGGGCCTCTGACGGCGAGAACAGCTGCTCAAGCGCGGCGACCTGCTGGTTACGGGTTTCGTTGGCCTTGGCGCGCTGAGTCGTGATGCCCAGCGACTGCTCAAGGTCCAGTACCCGCAGGTTCAGCGTGTTGATTTCTTCTTCCTGGCCTGCATTCGAGGTTTGCAGCTTCTCGATACGCGCGAGGGAGGCATCCTGAACCCCCGCATAACCTTTGCTCAGGTCCTTCGGGCTGTCCAACTGCTCCGCGATGGCGATTAAAGGTTGCTCCCAGTCGAGAATAAGCTCCTCGATTGTGAGGTCTTTGTCCTTAATCTTGCCGGCAACGCTCGCAATGTAAGCCGCATGCGTGGCTGCATACTCGGCATCCCGTGCCATCGCCCGGGGCTTCTCGGTAGCGTAGCGATCACTGGTGAGGTCGCTTTCGGCTCTTGCCACCAATGCCTCGGCACGGCCGAGCGTTTTGGGTGCAAATTTTTCAACCTTGTCGTCGCGCGCCGCTGCAATCAGCTCACGGGCCCGATTAAGAATCGTTCCCTGTATCGCCGTCAGTTCGGCCTCCTTATATATACCCAGTGCATCGCCCGCGTAATCCTTGGCGCGATTTACGTTGCCATCTTCCAGTGCGCTGGCACCGCGATTGAAGCGGTCCTCAGCTTTGCTCCACTGCTCTTCCGCCAGCCGGCTGGCCTGCGCCGCCACGGCTTCATCGCGAGCCTTCAGCGTGCTCGAGAAAGTAACCCGGGCGAGCTTGCTGGATTCTTCGGCAGCGCGAAGATAAGCATTGGACTCGGCCAATTCTTCCTTGATCTTGTCTATGCTTCGTCCGCGCTTGACGTTCTCATCCGCGCGCTCGAAATACTTTTCGGCGTTGGCGAAATTCTGCGGCGAGAGCAACGGCAGATCGGCGGCACGGGCACGCTCGAACGCTGCGTCTGTCTCCTGAAAGAGTGTGCTACGCAGATCCTGCGCGACCGACACGGACACCAGCAAGCAACCAATACTTGCGGCAAACCATCTTGCGGTTGTGTTCATCTAATTTCCTCGGCTATGCCTGGCTGCCCGGGGGCAGCGGGAATGGGGAATGGGGAATGGGGGGGATGAAGAATTGGCAGCGGAGTCTCTGCCCAACTGGGCAACAAGTAAAGCGTTATTTTAACCGATCCAGCCAGTCAGCTCAGTGGGCAGGGGGCGCTGCGAAACGCAGATCGCCGACCCTGTCTGCGCCGCATTGCGGCACGACGGCGGGCATCCGTTCAGCCTCCATTTATACGCGGATGCACGCGAGCACGTGGCGCGGAGACAAGCTTGCCAAGGCATCCGAAGCGCAATGCGCTGTGAAAAGCGATAGAAGCCTGTCGAATCGATCAGCGGAACTACTCTTCGCTCAATCCAGGCTGAAGGTGGTCTCACTAAAGACTCAGGACACAAGCGCAGAGATACCATGTCGCGACGCTTGCAAAAAAGTCGTGCAGGGGACCCAGAGCCGGAGACCGTCTGATTTTTCGCTACACCGTTGCGGGATACGCACAGGCGTTCTCATCAGCACGGCCGTGCCGCGTGTGTCTAAACGCAGAGGTCTTTCCTTTCGATCCACACAGGCTTCGTTAGCCGTTAACCAAGCCTGTTATCGCAATATTCGCTTTTCCACGAACATTGCGTTATCGCAAGGTTTTTGATAAAGTGTGGATCAACGGGCTGTATTAAGGCCCTCAACATCAATAGACCTTACGGAGCATTCATGCCTATTCAGCTACCTGATCTTCCCTATCCCGATAATGCCCTTGAGCCATACATTTCCTCGCGCACGCTGGCTTATCACTATGGCAAGCATCACAAAGCTTACGTCGACAAGGTAAACAGTGCGATTGAAAACACTGCTCAGTCCGAGCAAACCCTCGAGCAAATCATTCTGAACGCCAAAAACGCGGGCGACGAACAATTATTCAATAACGCGGCGCAAGCCTGGAACCATACCTTCCTCTGGAACAGCATGGCGCCCAGCGGCGGCGGTCGGGCAGAAGGCCCGCTGGGCCGACTGATTGATGATGCCTTTGGCAGCTACTCAGAATTTCGCAAGGAATTTGCGGCCGCAGCTACTGGCTTGTTCGGTAGCGGCTGGACCTGGCTGACCCAGGACGAGAAAGGTCTCCGTGTGACAAACACGACTAACGCCGAGACACCAATTACGCAGGGTGCCACTCCCCTGCTCACACTGGATGTCTGGGAACATGCCTATTATCTCGACTATCAGAATGGTCGCGCAGACTACGTGAATGCCTATCTGGACCACCTGGTTAACTGGGAATTTGCGCAAAGCAATCTACAGTTTGCCGTTGACGCGGCCTGACTCAGGCACCGCATCTTCCGCGCGCGGGGTGCTTGCCCTGCGCGCGGCAGGATAGGCCTTAAAGCGACGCGCATGCGCGTTTCGAGCGAGACGAGAGCACAAGCATGGCCACCAAAGCGCTGCCCACTGAATCAGCCCTCGATACGCTTGATCGAGGCTTGCGTTTCGCGCGCGCCCGCCTGAGCGGTGACATCACTGCACAGCGGCTACTCATTCTGATAGCAGTCCAGGCCCACGAAGGTCTTAGCCAGAGCGAGCTATTGCGCTGGCTGGATTCGACATCCATCACCGCGCTTTCTCGTAATATTGCCGACCTGTCAGCGTTAAATACGCGCAAGCAACCCGGCCCCGGGTTGCTGGAGTTGCGCACAGACCCGATGAACCTCCGCATCAAACGGGTATTCCTGACCCGAAAAGGCCGCACATTTATCCGCCAGTGGCTTGCTGAGATGGGCCATTGATAGCCCTGAAAACACTCTGACCGCGGCGGGCATGCTGAATGGCTAAGCCAATCAGTCGTCAGAACCGCTCTTGCCAGCGCCTTTGTCCGCAACCGATTTTTTTAGCGCGCCGCCGACGCGCAGCGTCAGAAAAGTCAGCAGCGACAACAGTAATGCAACTTCCAGACGATCTGTCGCCACTGCGATGCCAATGAGACCCGTAGTCCAGATACTGGCAGCCGTAGCCGTGCCCTGAACGCCGCCGCGGCTTTTGAGAATGGCGCCGCCACCGATGAAACCGATGCCGGTGATCAGGCCCTGAAGGACACGACCTTCAGCGCCAGTTGTGTCGAGCACACCGAAACCCACCAACGTGTAACCACATGCGGCAACGGCCACCAGCGGGAAAGTTCGCAAACCGGCGGTTCGGCTACTGGCTTCCCGATCCAGGGCCACGGGCAAAGCCACGATGTATGCGACTCCAAGGTGCCACAAATTGTAGCTGACCTGGCTCCAGTCAAACTCGAATAGCTGCATAGCTGGGTCCTCCCATCAGGGCCGGGTTGCGAGGGTATCCTGTACTTTCTGTTTTCGGTGGTCGATTTTATCGTTCAGATTGCTCGTTAGCGTTTCAGTCTCACACTCAGCGTCGTCGCCAGCATCATCGAGTTCTCTGGGAGTCTTCCGGATACTTACGCTGGCTCGAGTCGTGACCAGATAAATCTTGCATCGTCAAAGATTCCGCGCATAAATCAATACAATGTTTTTCACTAACCATCCGGGCCGACGACGGGACGAATCCTATAGTGTTTGACCCAAGTTTTCCCGAACAATCACCTCGGAAATGCCGTGCCTTAGCCATCCGGACAATGTGCTGTTCAGAACGACAGTCGCGACAAGTCAGTCCGTATACTGTTGCTCCAATTTTTCGGAACTGATTAAGTGCTTTTTGCCCGGATAAAACAGGCAGTGTTGTTGATTCTTGCCCTTCCCGGGGTGGCTCAGGCACAGATTGACGATGACCAGGTCGGTGCCTGGTATATGTACTTTTTTGACGCGCCTCTCAAGGCATCGCAATGGGGATTTCAGGGCGACGTTCAATACCGAAACTGGGATTTTGGTGGCGATCTCGAACAACTGCTATTAAGGGGCGGACTCACCTGGCGACCTAAGTCGGGGGATGCCCTGCTTACCCTGGGCTACGCAAATATTACCAGCGGGGAATTTGGCTCCTCCAGCACTACTGTATCGGAGAGCCGGATTTATCAGGAAGCGGCGCTGCCTCAGAAAAGTTGGCGAACGCATATATCTTCGACACAGGTTTCGCTACGAACAGCGCTGGGTCGACAATCAGGATTTTCGCACGCGCTTTCGCTACGCGATTTTCATGAATATCCCGCTGAATCAGACCGACCTCAAAAAGGGCGCCTGGTACCTGTCCTTCTATAATGAGATTTTTCTCAATGGCGAGCGCGATATTGGCGACGATCGCACGGTCGAAATTTTTGACCGCAACCGCTTGTATGGCGCTCTGGGTTACAGCTTCAGTGATCAGCTGCGCTTGCAGGCAGGCTATATGCAGCAATATTCCAATGCGTTCAACAAAGGCCAGGCCCAGCTAAGCCTGCACCAGGCCTTTTAGGCAGATCGCCTGAATTCTCCCACCCGTTGCCATAGAAAAGCGCTATGGCGACGCCGTAAGGTTGGCCCCAGCATCCGCGACCGCAGGTCGCGAGGGGCGTGATCAAGGTGCTGATTTATCTCCCAACCTGGGAATTTCCACAGTTCGCAAGCTTAGTCCGTCGAATTGACCTGTAATAGAACCGTAACATTCCTGTAGCAGTATCGGTTTTTTCGTGGGCGCGTGGTCATGAGCACGGCCAACCCGAAGCAAGAAACTCGATAACTGGAGAAGCACAGGTGGATGTGTACGGATTAAGTGGCAGCGTAAAGGCCCTGATTTTGAGCGGGCTTTTGCTAAGCGTCGCAACTGCGGGGCAGGCCTCGAACAAGGCTTTGCTGGATATTTTGCTGGAAAACGGCGCGATTACCCAGGAACAGTATGACGGGCTGGCCGACAAAGACACGCTCACGACTGAAGATGTTCTTCAGCAGCCCGGAAGCGAACAGCAGGCGGCAGCCGATGCCAGCCCGGGCGCCACAGTCGCAGCGGCAGATGCCGAGACCGAGGCGTATGTCGATATCGCCGTAGCCGATGCATTGGCCGAGAAAATAGAGAACGAGTTCCCGGTTAAAGCCAGCTATGGAAGCAAGGGTTTCCGCCTGGAAACTCGCGATGGCAACTGGCAAACCAACCTTCAGTGGCGTGCGCAGCTACGCTATTCCAACCCCTTTCTCGGCGATCCGCGGCAACTTGAAGATCTGGATGCCTCCGGCTCGGGCAGCTTCGAACCACGCCGTCTGCGGATGAAGATTGGCGGTCACGGGTATCAGCCCTGGCTGAAGTACTATTTCGAAGTGGACCTGCAGCCTGGTCGGGACCCCGATTCTGATGCGATCTCATCAAGTGCGCGGGTCATCGACTACCGAATCGACGTTGCCAAGTGGGAAGCCTTTGGCCTGCGCGTCGGTCAGTGGAAGATTGACTATAACCGCGAGCGTGTTGACTCCTCTGGTCGCCAGCAGTTTGTCGAGCGGTCTATTGTCAATCGCATCTTTACCATCGATCGCCAGATCGGCATGCAGCTGCGCGGACGCCTTTTTAACAGCACTCCGGCAGATCTGCGCTACTACGCCGGCGTGTTTAACGGTGAAGGCCGAGGCGTAAATAATACAGACGGTGACGTGATGTACGTGGGTCGCCTGCAATGGAATTTTCTCGGGCGAGACCTGGCACTGCGTCAGACGGATGTTGAATTCACCGAAAAGCCGACCGCCACCCTCGCTATCGGCGGTATGACAACCACCGGGCCCTGCACACGCTGGTCTTCGTCGGGCTGCGGCAATCTTGATGGCTTCGCCTCACCGTTGATAGCAGAAGAGGATCAGTTCAAAGTCAAGCAGGCTGTCCAGGAATTCGCCTTCAAGTATCGCGGCTTCTCGGTCCAGCAGGAGTATCACCGCAAGACCGTGGACGACCGGGTGGTCGGCGACACGAGCGATCTGTCCGGCGGCTATGCACAAACCGGGTACTTCTTTAACAATCTGTTTTCCTTTGTGCCCGAGCCACTGGAGCTAGCGGTCCGCTATGCTTTCCTCGAGGAACCGAACGAAGTAGACCGGCAGCTTGACAACGAGCGCGAGGAATACACGATGGCAGCCAACTGGTTTATCGCGGGCCACAACAACAAGCTGACGCTGGATTATTCGTACCTGACCATTGACGACGGGCTGCTGAATACTGACGATAGCGCTAACCGGGTTCGCCTGCAGTGGGATGTATCGTTCTAATCAGGCAGCATCCGGGACTTCAGCGGGTTGGGTGACCCGTATCGCTACACGCTGACTGGGAACGTCACGGTCCAGTGTATAAGAATCATGTGAAAGACAAGATTCAACACTGGGCCGTGATTTATCTTCGTAGTTGTTTAAGGCCATTCCGGTCGCTTGTTTCCACCCATCCCAACGCTTAACCCTGCCAGGCCGCAAGCTAGCCCTGTCTCCGCGAGTTATTAGCCCCCTGCCCTGCGGCAGCAGAGCGGGTCAGCGTCGGGGCCAACGAGTCGTCAGGGCGCTAGTTGACTGGCACTCTGTAAGCGCTGAACGGGCGCCGTCTTCAATCTTCGGTTTCAACTTGAAGTACTCAATATAGCTTGGCGGGTTTTCGACTTCGCCACGCTCAGAAACAATTTTGATCGTGATGTTTCTTAGCTTGGCCTTGTAAGAAAAGTCATCAAGAATTTCGATAATGTCGTGATCCAGATAACGGGTCTTGGTCACATCGAGTTCGAGATATGATCCTTCCGGCAGGCTATCAAGTTCTCTTAGAATTGCTCCTTTATTAAAGAAGGTAACTTCCTCCGCCAAAGTCATCTTCATTCGGCCGATGCCCTGTTCACCTTCTTGCTTGTGAAGAAAGTGCGAATTCTGATAGCTCTTTATCAGGATGACTACGACGCCTACACACAGCCCCATGCCGATACCGATGAGCAGGTCGGTAAAGACAATGCCCAGCACCGTAACCGTGAACGGAACGGATTGTTTCCAGCCGAGCTCGTGTCATTTTGAAAAACAGGGCCGGCTTGGCCAGTTTGTATCCCACCTGCAGCAGAATGGCGGCCAGAACGGCAAGCGGAATCATGTTCAGAATGCCGGGAATCGAAATCACCAGGATCAACAAAAAGAACCCGTGAAGAATCGCCGACAGCTTGGTACGGACTCCGGACTGAATATTGGCAGAGCTTCGGACGATGACCTGGGTAATGGGCAGACCGCCGATCATGCCGGCAACAATATTGCCCGCGCCTTGAGCCAACAGCTCCCGGTTAGTTGGAGTTACACGCTTTTCCGGATCCATTTTGTCCGTCGCTTCAACGCACAACAGAGTTTCCAGACTGGCGACCAGGGCGACCGTGAAAGCCACGACCCAGATCTCCGGATTCGAAATCGCTGAAAAATTCGGCAAACTGAACTGGCCGAAGAAAGGCAGATACGCTGTCAGGATTGGGCACGCTCACTAAATGTTCAGATGCGATACCAATAGTTTCATTGCCCCTGGTAATCAAATAGTAGACGATGCCCAGCGCTACAGCGACCAGCGGTCCCTGAATCAACTGGAATATTCGTGCTTTTTTGACCAGAACGCCTTCCCAGAACAGCAGGATCGCCAGGCTTGCCAAACCGATCAAAGTCGCGCCCGGACTAATGGCACTAAAGCCATCGACAATTCCGGAAAAAGTGTTGCCGCCATCTACTTGGAAAAAAGCGAAATCTCCTTCGGGGTCATTGTCGTAACCGAACAGGTGCGGTATCTGTTTGAGAATAATGATGATACCGATGCCGGTCAGCATGCCTTTGATTACAGATGACGGGAAATAGTAGGCAATGGTTCCGGCCTTCAGAAAGCCAAACACCATCTGAATTAGCCCGGCGAGCACAACAGCGAGCAGGAAGTCCTGATAATTCCCGAGTGTGGCAATAGCAGCCAGGACGATCGCGGCGAGCCCGGCGGCCGGGCCGCTGACTCCAACCTGGGATCCGCTCAGGATACCCACCACGATTCCGCCGACAATCCCGGAAATCAAGCCGGCAAAGAGAGGCGCGCCGCTTGCGAGAGCAATGCCCAGGCATAAGGGCAAGGCAACAAGAAACACGACTACGCTCGCGGGCAGATCGCTTTTCAAGTGTTTAAACATATTCGTAGACCCTGAATTTCTGATTTCGAAGTTGCGTTTTCGCAAGCTCAACACCTTCTCCGACCGAAGCGGTGACCAGCGAATCTGGTGCCGTTCCGCTCTTTAACCGAACCCTCGAAAGGGTCAGGATGGAGTCATAGGAGCGCAAAGAAATAACGAAGAATTTTGGAACCTCATTCTTGCAGGGACCATTCATTTCGTACTTCCTTTAGCGGGGAGTTAGGCATATCAGGCCGCACAGGTTTTCGATTGCGCCAGCTTCGCGACCTCCTCAGCGTAGCGCTTATCGACCGGAAGAAACTGGTTCTTAGCCTCGTCAAAGGCTTCGACACCGCCCGTCTTGATATCGTATACCCAGCCATGCAGAACCAGATCGCCTTTGGCCAGTCTGGCTGCGACGCTGGGATGGGTTTTAAGGTGCTGGAGTTGCAGTATTACGTTCTGCTTTAAGAGCATTTGCATCCGCTCGGCTTCGCTGGCACCCGGCGCTAGTTCGTCGACAACGTCGACCGCCGCCTTCGAATAGCTCAACCACTCTTTAACGTGCGGCAGAGAATCCAAGCCCTCCGGGTTCATCGCTCCTTTCATGGCGCCGCATTCGGTGTGCCCGCAAATCACAATATGCGGAACCTTCAGCGCTGCAACTGCGAACTCTATCGATGCTGTCATGCCGCCAGTGTGCGTCGTATGCGGCGGCACGATGTTGCCGGCATTTCTGCAGATAAACAGTTCGCCCGGATCGGTTTGCGTCATCATTGCCGTTTCAATCCTGGAATCCGAGCAGGTAATGAACAGCGCTTCGGGCTCCTGACCTTTACTAAGCTTTTCGAACAATTCCTGTTTCTGGGGATAGACTTCATTCTGAAAGCGAATGACTCCGGCGGCAAAATTTGGCATTTTCTGGTCCTCTGATGGGTTAAGTATCGTTTGCATGCGAGTCAGCTAAGCCTGTGCGTGTCGGCACAGTGGCGCCTTGCTCACTTGCGTTACCGGTCTTTGACTTGCATGTCGTGCTTGATTGACCTTTAGTAAATTTCACACCATCCATGATCCAGTCTGCGAGTTGCGGCTGAATCAGATGGTAAAAATGATGGCGGAGATTACGACGCTCATCGACAATACGATGTGCGCGCAATAGCCCCAGGTGTTGGGAGACCCGAGGTCCGGGCAGTTCCAGATCATTAAGAAGTGTTTTCACGTCTTTTTCGTCACTGCCCAGCGATTCGATAATTCTGATCCGGTCCGGATGGGTCATCACTCTGAAGATGTCGGCGAGTTCTTTTGCAACCAGGTTGCGCTGGGGCATGCTTTGTCTCCAATTTTCGCCATATGGTCTTTTAACTTATATCTACATCTGCGAATCTTTGCAGCTTTGAAGGAGTATATATATTAGTTCTTGCTCGACTGTCAAGCCCGATGATGCTTCAGGGGTAGACACGGCGCCGGGTCACGTCCAGCTATCGCCGGTGTCGATCAGCGCCATCCAGGATGGCCTCTGCTCAAGCGCATCCGGCGCGCCGTATCAGGCTGAGGAAGTGGACCAGCTGCGTGTACAGCTAATCCTGAAAGCCTGGTTCCGCCATTTCGCCAGTTAGGGCGGCCAGATCCTGCAGCTGCGGATAGCGCACTGGATTAGACCTTATCAATACATGAGCGAGCGTTGACAGAAGCTTTGGCGATCCGGCCGGAGTAGCGCAAAACACGCCACACAGACCAATACGCAATGTTTACGAGGGACCGCAATACACCACGGTAGAGACCAAAGACCTACCAGGCTAAACCACCTGCGGTTCACCCCTTTCGGTATTTTTACCGTCTGGATCAGAAAGTATCAGCTCAACGGCCACTCGCAAGGCTTCGACACGAGTCTTATAACTGGTATCAACCGGCAAATGTCGAAGCGAGTTCAGACTGACCAGCGTTTTGCGCACATCGTCATTCATGCCTGTCTCGTAAACGAGCTTGCCGGCATCGTAGGCGTCACGGATGATCGTTTCCACAGCGCGCGCTGCTGACACGTCTACAAAAGGCACCCGCGAGAAATCCAGGATAATCGCCCTTGTCTTGCCCTTTACCCGCTCGCGAACCTGGTGACCAACATCGGCTGCCGCACCAAAGCTCAACGGCCCGCCAAAATCAAACATCGTGACTCGACCCTGAACTTTCTCGAGCAGCTCATTCTCTTCCTGAGTCGTGACCAGATGGCTGGTATCTTCGCCGCTAAATTGCTTCAACTGCTGGTCGGCGAGTTGCTTGATAAATGCCAGTGCAGCAAGCACGACACCTGCCGCGACCGCAGATATCAGGTCAACGAACACCGTCAGCAACAAAACCATAGCCATCAATGCGAGATCGAGGCGAGGCCCTTGATGGGAGCGTTTCAGATAGGCGAAATCGATAATGTCATAGCCGACCTTAATCAGGATGCCGGCGAGCACCGCGTGCGGAATTTTTGAAGCCAACGGCGCCAGGCTAATCACAATGGCGACCAAAAGAACGGCGTGGATCATGCCGGAAATTTTAGTTTGACCGCCAGTCCTGATGTTTACCACGGTGCGCATAGTAGCGCCGGCGCCGGGTATGGCGCCGAAAAAGCCAGCGATCGTGTTGCCAATGCCCTGACCAATCAGTTCCTTATCTGAGTTGTGGCGGGTGCGCGTCATATTGTCGGCGACAAGCGAAGTGAGCAAACTATCGATGGCGCCCAACACTGCAAGCAGGATCGCTGCCTCAAGCACAATGGCAAACGTCTCTGCGGTAAATTCCGGCATTATGAAGGCGGGAAATCCGGTGGGTATGTCGCCCAGAATTGGCGCCCCGCTCACGAACAGACTCGTCACCGTGCCAATGACCAGCGCCGCCAGGGGCCCGGGCACAAACTTTCCCCATTTGGCAGGCCAGGAGAAAATAGTGACCAAGGTCACCACTCCGACGAGAAGCGCAGCCAAATTCGGATCAACGACTGCGCCTGGAATCGCGGTTAGGGCGGGGATGGTGCCGCCGCCATCAGGCTCATGACCAAAAAGACGAGACAGTTGCAAGGCAATGATGATGCAACCGATGCCACTCATAAACCCGGACACCACCGGGTATGGCACCAGGCGAATGTACTGGCCCATCTTGAATACGCCCAGCAGAATCTGCAGGACGCCGGCCAGAACAACCGCAGCAAAAACCAGCGCCAGGTTACCGGACAGCGAGGCGAACACAGCGGCGAATACAACGACCATCGGTCCAGTCGGACCCGAGACGTTGGAACCCGTGCCGCCAAACAGAGAGGCAAAGAAGCCGACAAATATTGCCCCCCAAATACCGGCGATTGGCCCGGCGCCCGAAGCTTCGCCAAAAGCCAGGGCCAGCGGCAAGGCGATAATGCCGGCGGTAACGCCACCAAAAGTGTCGCCACGTAGATTGGATAAGTCAAAGAATTTCATTGCATGCTTCTCGTTTGAGGTTCATCACGCGGCACAATTCGAAGAATGGGCCAGCGCAGCGACTTCTTTTGCGTAATACACGTCAACTGTTTCGAAACGATTCTTTACCTCGTCATAGGCTTTGACATCGCCGGTCTTGATATCGTAGACCCAGCCGTGCAGCTTTAAATCGCCTTTGGCCAGTCGGGCCGCAACACTGGGGTGCGTCTTCAGGTGCTGCAATTGCAGAATCACATTCTGTTCCAGGAGCATCTGCATGCGCTGCTCCTTGCCTTCGGGCGCCAGTTGGTCGACAACAGCAACCGCGGCCCTGGAATAATCAAGCCACTCCTTAACGTGCGGCAGCTTTTCAAGCGAACCGATATCCATTGCGCCCTTCATGGCGCCGCATTCGGTATGCCCGCAGATAACAATGTGCGGTACGTTAAGCGCGGCCACGGCAAACTCGATGGACGCCGTCATACCCCCGGTATGGGTCGTATGTGGCGGCACGATGTTGCCGGCATTGCGGCAAATAAACAGCTCGCCAGGATCAGTTTGCGTAATCATTGCTGTTTCGATTCGCGAATCCGAACATGTAATGAACAGCGCTTCCGGCGCCTGGCCTTTGCTCAGCTTCTCAAACAAATCCTTTTTCTGCGGATAGACTTCATTTTGAAATCGAATTACTCCGGCTGCGAAATGTGGCATTTTCTTACTCCGATGAGAGTTTTTTGTACAGGCTATTGAGCGGCCTGGTCTTTTGAGGCTGAGGTCCAGAGATCACGGGCTTTGTTGATCTCGGATTTGCTGATCCCGCTGATCCGACCCTCGACAAAACTGAGCGCGTCGATGATCCAGTTGGCAATCTCTGGCTGGATCAGGTGATAGTAATGATGTCTTCCCTCACGCCGTTCCTGAACGATGCGATTTGCACGCATCAGTCCAAGATGTTGAGAAACTCTTGGCCCCGGAAGATCGAGACTCTCAACCAGCGTATTGACATCTTTTTCACCGCCGCCCAGCTCTTCGATAATTCTTATGCGGTCAGGATGCGCGATTATCTTGAATATTTCGGCCAGCTCTTTGGCAACAACTTGACGGTGGGGCATGTAAAGACTCCGGAGAATTGGCAGCTGGCAGCAATACCTATATGAACATTAATATCTGCAAAGATCTATATCTTTGCATCTAATCACAACCCTGCAAGTATGGCAAGCCGCTTTCGCCGGATTTCCACGTTTAAAAAGCGCAGCGCAGACGGGCGCTTATGTAAAACGCTGATCCGGCCGATAGCCTCTCGCAGTGGCAGCGGGGTCAATTTTTTAGTTACCCCGGCACATCTATGTGAGCGCTGACAAGAAACACATATTGCACCTGACCACAGGAATTGCCGCAATCCACCTCATCTGGCAAACATGTGTTGCGCGCATTTCAGGTGGATTAATTTGCAGTAAATTGACTACTTCAGGTGACTGCGATCGCCGTGTATCGGAATACCTAAAGAATCTACCCTGTGATTAGAATTGGACTAATGCATGTCCGGGACAAGACAATGGCTATGCGCTACAGACAATCAGGAAAACCATCTCTCCCGTTCCGCTGCCATGGTTCCGTTTTCTGCGCAAGAAAGGGCCGATGAATGAGTATCAGGCGCCATATTTTTGAGGAGAATCTGAGACTGGGGCGCGAAGGGGGATTAGGCAGGCGCCTGCGTTACGGCATTCGCTGGCCTTTTATTTCCGCAGTGAATGCCTGGCGAGGTTCGAGGGATCTGGGTGATGCGGTCCGACGCGCGGGGGGCCCGACCCGCGCCACGACAATTCCTGCAGGCCTGGCGGCTAAGTTCCGGCCAAAACATCGGCGTGCCCAGCTATTACAATTTCCGATTGTGGGATTCGGCGCGGCGAGCGCGTGCTGAGGATTGGCTGCAGGATCGTGAGGCCGTCGCTTTTTTCGCCGTGTTACAACCAAGCAAGAAGTTTGGGTTCTTCGAGGACAAGCTCAAGTTTCACGACCATTGTCGTCAGCTTGGTCTGCCGACAGTGCCAATAGTGGCGCAAATCAACAGGCATACCCAGCCACAATGGGTCGACGCGAATCACTTGCCCGAAGCTGACCTGTTCATCAAGCCGGCTGACGAAGGTTGTGGTGTAGGTAGCGCACGCTGGCGCTTCGATCCGGCCGCGAAAAAATGGTCGCGCAAAGCATTGCAGCTCGACGCGGATTCGCTGCTCAAAGAACCGCAATTGTTCGACTTCAAACACGAAAAGGGTGACGGCTCGCGGATGCTGATTCAGCCCCGCATAGAGAATCATCCGGCCCTTGCGAAATTTAGCCAGGGCGCACTATGCACGCTTCGGATAATTACCTATCGGATCGGCAACGAACAGAGCCGATTGTTTGCGGCAATTCTACGCATGCCAACGGGCGTTGCCGAGATCGATAACTACTCAGCCGGGGGACTGTCGTCGCCGCTGGACAGCAACGGATGCCTGGGTCCGGCGTGGAAGAAATTCGGCACCGAGCCCGTCCACAGCCATCCGGACAGCGGCGCGGCGATAACGGGAGTGATGATGCCGCAGTGGCAGGATTTGCTTGGTCTCGCGTTGCGCGCTCACGATGCCATCATAAACAACAGCATTATCGGCTGGGACGTTGCACTGTCACCCGAGGGACCTCTGCTCGTCGAGGCCAACCAAAGCTGGAGCGTCGAGCATTGGGAGATCGCCCATAATGGCCCCATTGTCGACAGTGATTTTCTCAATATCGTCGGGCGTATCGACAGCTGCAAGGGCCAGCCAACAGCATTGGCGGGGCAGGACGGGTCTACCTGACCGTTCTGCAGCGCTCAACAGTCTGTAGCCTGAAGCAGCACAGCTCGGCATAAGCTAATCAACATGTCCAGGCCATCCGCCAAAGGTCAGAACTCGCCGCAACCCAATCTTGCGACAGGCCGGTATTTTTGCCCCGTAGCGCTGCCCTGGTTTCGCTTCCTGCGCGACGACGCAGGACTGAATCCGATCCGCAGAAGACTATTTGTGAATCGACAAAACGTCGGCCGAGGCCGCTCGCCTCTGCGGATCGCGAGCTACGCCTTGCGCTGGCCTGTCATCGCTACCTATAAAGCATGGCAGGGCACGCGCGTTGCGGGCCGCCGGCTGGTCGCCCGAGGCGGGCCTTCCAGGTTCGCGCAGCTGGGACAAATGATCTACCTGGCACTAAGCAACAATTTTACCGCCAACAGCTACTATCGTTTCGGTCTGTGGGAACACGAGCAACGCCAACATGCGGATGCTTTCCTGCAGGGAATCGAGAGTCACCAGCTTCTGTATCAACTTCATCTGAAACACGATGTCAGCTACCTCGACGATAAAACCGAAACCTTTCAGCGTTGCGATGCGGCCGGGCTACTGACGCCGCCTGTGCTGGTGGAGCT
This sequence comes from uncultured Gammaproteobacteria bacterium, assembly GCA_963807995.1. Taxonomy (GTDB): domain Bacteria; phylum Pseudomonadota; class Gammaproteobacteria; order Steroidobacterales; genus J054. Next base: position 580,285 of record CAWEDX010000005.1, on the reverse strand, counting down.
ACGCAAGCATGCCGCGCCGCGCTGGTTAGCGGCGGCCGCACTGCCGCCTGCAGACCTGTTCATCAAACCGGCGGACCTGGCCGACGGTCGGGGTGCCAGCCGCTGGCGCTATGACGGAACAAACCAGCGATGGAAAAACGGTGAAATCTCGCTCAACGCCAACGAGCTGCTAGCCTGGGAGCATCAGAGTGGTGGCAGTAGCCGACTGATTGTCCAGCCTCGGGTAGAGAACCATCAAGATATTCAGGCCTTGAGCGGAATTAGCCTGTGCACGCTACGCGTCGTCACCTATCGTATTCCGCTGCAGCCAAGCCGGTTTTTCAGAGCCATGTTCCGGATGCCCGTCGGCAATGAGATTACCGACAATATGGAGACCGGTGGAATCGCAGCGCCATTGCTTGAGCACGGCCGGCTGGGCATGGCACGCGACCTGGAAACACAGGCTTACAGTCATCATCCTGACACCGGTGCCAGGATTAAAGGAATTACATTGCCCGGTTATCGTGAGATGCTGGCGTTGGCCATCCGGGCCCACGACACGATTGGCGCGGATGGAATAATTGGCTGGGATATTGCCTATAGCCCAATTGGGGCGATCTTGATTGAGGGCAACCCGCGCGGCAGCCTCGAGGGAATACAGACAGTCTATGGAGAAAGATTGGGCGAGACTGAGTTCCCGGAACTGATTCGACAGCTTGGATTCCTGGATTAATGCGCGAAGCGATGCATAGCGAAAATACTCAACCAGATTCCAGTATCCGCAGACTCGAACAAGGGCGCTACTTCTGCCCGGTGGCTCTGCCCTGGTTTCGCTTCGTGCATGATAAGAGCCCCGTCAGCCGTTTGCGACGACAGCTGTTCCGATCCAGGCAACCCTCCGGGCGCGGCGCGTCACCGCTGCGGTTTGCGAAGTATGCGCTGCGCTGGCCACTGCAGGCCGGCGTGAACGCCTGGCGAGGGGCCGGCAGCAGCATTGCTCGCAAGGTCACTGAAAACGGTGGTCCGAGCCAACCGCTACAAGCCTGGCAGCTTTTTAAGCTCGCTATTGGCAATAACGTTTCAGCGAGCAGCTACTACGTCTACCGGCTGTGGAAAAGCGATAGATATGCCGATGCAGACAATTATCTGCAGAACGCCGAAGGCGCGCATTTGTTTGAAGACCTGCATCACGGGCGGCCCATCGAACACCTTGAGGACAAGACGGCATTCTTCCAGGCTTGCCGTGATGCGGATCTGCCGTGCATACCCATCATTGCGGAGCTGGACGGAAACCAGCCGCGCTGGTTCGGCGAAGCCGTGTTACCAGCCGCTGACCTGTTTATCAAACCGCCCGATCGAACCAGCGGCAGGGGCGCGAGTCGCTGGTGTTACAGCAAAGAACAGCAGAGGTGGTGCCAGGGCGAAGATTGCCTTGATCAGGCAGAGCTGCTCGCCTTCGCGCATCCGCGTGCCGGCAGCCGGCGCCTGATCATACAGCCGGCCATCAGCAATCATCGCGAACTCAAGGGACTTACCAACGGCGCACTTGGCAGTCTGCGGGTCGTTACCTACCGACTGCCGGATTCAGCACCCGGTCTTTACCGTTCCGTATGGAAAATGCCGACGGGCAACGCCATTACCGACAATATGTCGCAGGGCAATCTCGGCGCACAGGTTTCCCCGCCCGGCATCCTGGGTCAGGCCCGATATAAGTACCGGCTTGAAATTCAGGACAGCCATCCGGACACCGGCGCGCGCATAGCCGGGCAACCCCTGCCGGGCTGGCAGGGCATGATCGATCTGGCGCTGCGCGCTCATGCGCAGATCGGCATCGACGGTATTTTGGCCTGGGATATCGCCTGCGCGGACAGCGGCCCGGTGATTATCGAGCCGAATCCAAACTGGGGCGTAGAACTGATCCAGGTAGCCTGTGACGAGCCGATAGGCCGTACGGAGCTGCCGGAACTGCTACGCGGCCTCGGTTACCCGGGCGGTGGCGACCGCTAGCTATAACTAGCCAGCCTCGCTCATTTCGGCCCGTTGCACAGAGAGTGCCATACCGCGAAGCCGGTTCGAGCGTAGTCGGCGGCGATTTCTGCTATCATCGCGCGCCTTCCGCGTTTGATCGGAAAATTCATTAACATCATGCGCTTAGCGGCCGACTAGCTGGCCCCGCGGAGTCCTGCTCCGTTCGCGCGCTCCTGACAGGTATACCAGCGTGATTTCTACTGCGAATTTGTCGATTCAGTTCGGCGCCAAACCACTGTTCGAAAACGTCTCCGTGACGTTTGGTAACGGCCATCGCTATGGCCTGATCGGCGCCAACGGCTCGGGCAAATCCACCTTCGTAAAGATCCTCGCCGGCGAGCTGGAACCCACCGCCGGCAATGTGTCCTGTGATCCGGGCGAACGGATCGGCCAGTTGCGCCAGGACCAGTTTGCCTACGAGGAATTCCGCGTTCTCGACACGGTAATCATGGGCCACGAAAAACTGTGGGAAGTGAGCCAGGAACGCGACCGCATTTATGGCCTGGCGGAAATGAGCGAAGAAGAAGGCATGCGCGTTGCAGACCTTGAGGTCGAATTCGCCGAGCTCGACGGCTACACCGCCGAATCGCGTGCCGGCGAGTTACTGGAGAACATTGGTATTCCCGTCGAGCAGCATGATGGCCCCATGAGTGCCATTGCACCGGGCTGGAAGCTGCGCGTACTGCTGGCCCAGGCTTTGTTTTCAGATCCGGACATCCTGTTACTGGATGAGCCGACCAATAACCTCGACATCAATACCATTCGCTGGCTGGAGGGCTTCCTGGTCGAAAGTAAATCGACCATGGTGATCATTTCGCATGATCGACACTTTCTAAACAGTGTTTGCACGCACATGGCTGACCTGGACTATGGCCGGGTGCAGCTGTTTCCTGGCAACTACGACGAGTACATGATCGCGGCGACGCAAGCACGCGAACGCATGCAGTCGGAGAACGCCAAGAAGTCGGCCAAGAAGGCTGAGCTACAGGCCTTCGTGAGCCGCTTCTCTGCAAACGCCTCAAAAGCGCGCCAGGCTACGTCGCGCGCCCGCCAGCTGGAGAAGATCGTGCTGGAGGACATCAAGCCTTCCAGTCGCGTGAGCCCCTTCATTCGCTTCGAACAGGAAAAAGAGCTGCGACGCGTTGCCCTTGAGGTCAAAGGTATCAGCAAGGGCTTTGATGAAGGGCCGTTGTTCGAGGACTTGAACCTGCATATCGATGCGGGTTCGCGTGTGGCGATCATCGGCCCAAACGGCATCGGCAAGACCACGCTGGCGCGCTGCCTGGTTCGAGACCTGGAACCCGACGCCGGTGAGGTCAAGTGGGCTGAGAATGCCAGGCTTGGCTATTTCTCGCAGGATCATACGCATGAGTTCGAAACGGACATGAGCCTGTTCGACTGGATCACCCAGTGGCAGCCGAAAGGTTCTGACGAACAGTTACTGCGCGGCACGCTGGGGCGCATGCTGTTTTCCCGCGACGACAGCGACAAGTCGGTCAAGGTAATCTCGGGCGGCGAGGAAGGCCGCCTGCTGTTCGGCAAACTGATCTTGCAACAGCCTAATGTGATGGTCCTAGACGAGCCGACCAATCATCTGGACATGGAGTCCATCGAAGCGCTGAACATCGCGCTTGAGAATTATCCCGGCACGCTGATTTTTATCAGCCATGACCGCGAATTTGTCTCCTCGCTGGCGACACGCATCATCGAACTTGGCCCCGACGGCGTCACGGATTTCGGTGGTACGTATGAAGAATACCTGCGCCTGCAAAACGGCGAGCGCGCACAAGTCGCCTGATTTCGATCACCTCCCGGCCGCGGGCGGGCGAAACGTGCTTCGCCCGCGCCATCAAAACCTGACGCGCGCCCCGCGCGGCCCCTGCTCCTATCCTCGACGAGCTCCTCGAGAGCAGGTCAGGCTCGCCCAGAAGCTCAATACCCCCTCGGAAAAACGGCTGACTATCGGATGACTCGCTGCGGGCGGCTAGAAAACCCGGCTGTGATCCGACATATTGGTGGCTGCGCTACGCGCGCGATCAATGGGGGGCTAACATCATGGATCACAGAGTCACGCTAAGCCGTCGTGGGTTCTTACGCAGTACTGGCCTTGCCAGCGCCGCAACTTTAACGGGGCTGCCGCCGGCAACCGCGCTGGCCGACTCTGAAGCGCCCCGTATTACTAGGCCGGTCGGTGAACCAGAAGTCGTCGCTCGCGACGAGATATTCTGGCGCAAAGTGCGCGGGCTCTACGATGTCGACACTGAAATCACGAACCTGGAGAACGGCTACTGGGGCATGATGCCGCGTCACCTGATGGCCGAATACGAGGCGCACACGGAAAGCGTTAATCGAGCCAACGCCAGTTATGCACGCAAACAGTTCTACGTGGACTATCGGGGTTATCGCCAGCGTGCTGCCGCCGAGCTGGGGGTGCAGACGGGCGAAATCATGTTCACTCGCGGCGCCACGGAAGCGCTGCAAAATCTGATCGCCAACTACAATCTGCTAAAGCCCGGCGACGCGGTGATGTATGCCGATCTCGATTATGGCGGCATGCAGGAGACCATGGACTGGCTAACCGAGCGACGCGGGGTATCCGTGGTGCGCTTCGATATTCCCGAACCGGCCAGCTATGACGCAGTGCTCTCCACCTACGAGCGCATGCTCAACCAGAATCCGAAAGTGCGGCTGCTGTTACTGACGCATGTCAGTAATCGCACCGGGCTGGTGATGCCCATTGCAGAGATTGCGGCGATGGCGCGGGCGCGCGAGGTGGATGTAATTCTCGACGCCGCGCATTCCTTTGGCCACCTGGACTTCAAGCTGGCTGACCTGGATGTCGATTTCATGGGCATCAATTTCCACAAATGGATGGGCGCTCCGCTGGGCTCCGGGCTGATGTACATCCGCAAAGAACGACTCAAGGATATCGATCCCTGTTTCGGCAACAGAAGTTTCCCGCCCGATAACATACTCTCTCGCGCCTCCAGCGGGACCTCGAATTTTGCCGCCTTCATGGTGATTCCATCGGCGCTGGATTTTCACCAGCAACTGGGTCCGGCCAACAAGGAGGCGCGGCTGCGCTATCTGCGTAATCGCTGGGTCGACGGTGTGCGCGATATTGATCAGCTGGAAATTCTGACGCCCGACGATCCGCGCATGGCCGGCGCCTTAACGTCATTCCGCATCAAGGGCCGTAAGAGTCGCGACGAAAACCGGGCCATCGTTGACGAACTGCTGGAAAAACACCGCATTTTCACCGTTTGGCGCGACGGCGTGGCGGCTGGCGATTGTGTGCGGGTGACACCGGGCGTGTTTACGCAGGCGGAAGACGTGGATCGACTGGTCAGCGCACTGCGCTCTATTGTCCTGAGCTGACAGCACGACTCACTGCGGCCGCAGTTTGGCACTATTGAGAAAAAAGCTGCGACTGCAGACGCGTATCTGATCAAACGCAGGCCTCGATTGCCTTATCTGTTGCTATAGAGCAACGAATGACCGACGAGGATTGTGCGACAACTATCCCAGGCGCACATTCGCCGGGCTTTATGAGACCGGCGATAAGGCTGTTTGCAACGAATAGCGAGTGCTTCTCAAGCTTCGCGAAAACATCGGGTTCAGCCGTCACTCCAGGCCGCTGCTCACTAAAAGCCCCATAAGTCTTGTGCATAGAACAGGCGTCAATGCGCATTGGTTCGAATTGACTAATTGGAGGATAGTAAGTTTACGTGTTGTTTCTAAGGCACGCCGGACAGGAATTCTACATTTCCTGCAAAGCAATTGCCTGGAAGCGCACTGGGGGTATGGTTCGTAAACGGGGATGCCGTCGGCAACTTCATGCCGATTTCATTCAGGGGGAAAGAAATGAATTACTCGCAGAAGACTCTGCTCGTTCTGGCGACTTTTGTCGCCATTCCGGCAATGGCACAGAATCCCAACTCGCCAACGGCGCGAATGGAAGAGATCACCACCACGGCTCGAAAATCCGAGGAAAACATCCAGGACGTGCCGATCGCGATCTCGGCCTTTACCGCTCAGGAGATGGAACGTCGCGGCTTCCGTGAATTGGAAGATGTCGCGCTGGCAACAGCAGGTCTGTCGTTCGAGGATTACGGCGGCGGCTACGGCGTACCCGTTATTCGCGGCGGCTCGCAACTGCGCATCCAGGACCTGGATGCGACCACCTCTGTGTATCTCGACGGCATCTACTTGCCGCGTCAATATATGCTGGACTTTGGCACCGTCGGTTTTGACCGCATCGAAGTCGTTAAAGGGCCGCAAAGCGCTTTGTACGGACGCAATGCGTTTCTTGGCGCTGTGAACTATGTCAGTGGGGGGCCGGGCGACGAGTTGGGTGCTCAGGTACGTGGCACTTTCGGCTCCGACGATCGGATCGACATGTCGGCGGAGATCTCCGGGCCTATCATCGGTGACACGCTCGGCGGGCGGGTAATCGTTGCCTACTCCGAATTCGACGGAACATTTCCAAACCAGAATCCGAACTACGACGGCCGTGATTACGGCAAACGTGGCACCACGGACAATATCGGCGGTTACGAGAACAGGACCATCGGCCTCAATCTGGAATCACAGATTGGCCAGCTGAATCTGGAATTAGACTATTACAATGTCGAACGCTTTCAGGAGACAGCGGCAGGCAATGGGGTAGAGGCCGCCTTTGGCGATACCAACTGCTCCTTCGACCCCACTTTTCTCGGTGGCGCAAATCGATTCTATTGCGGTGAAATTCCGCAAACATTCTCCCCGCTGCCAGGCGGGGCCGCGCCCGGTACTGAATACGTAGTCGATCCGCGCGCGTTCCTGCTCGATGTCCAGACCGACTTCGTGCATGCCAGCGCTGCCTACGAGTTTAGCGATAGCTGGCGTGTGGTCTATCAGCTCGGATACGCTGATTCCGAGGTTATCGCTGCAGGTTCTAACGATCGTGATCCGGTACTCGGCAGCAGTTTTGCTGGCGCCCCGGCTATGGGTGTCAACGTCACTGCGGCGGGTACCAACGAATATTTGTCCAACGAGATTCGGGTCGAATTTAACCAGGGCCAGTGGTCGGGATTGCTTGGAGTCTTCACGGCAAAGATTGAAGATTTCGATTTATTCGACTTCGCCTACGCGCCTTTTCAGGACCCCGAGCCCTTCAACATCAGCCCCACGGAGGGCATTAATTGCCCGGACGCCCGCTGGTACTCGGGCTGACCCGAGCAGCTACCGATGTCACCACCAACGCCGTATTCGCACGGGTTGGCTGGGAATCTGCGGATAGTCGCTGGCGGCTGGGCGCAGAAGCGCGTTTTCCAGGACGAGGAAAAGAAACTCGACCCGAATACCGGCGACGTGTCCACACCGCAATTCAAGGATAACTGGACAACATTTACGCCACGATTCACGGTGGATTATCGGCTCAGTGATGACCAGCTGCTTTACGCCAGCCTGGCCAAGGGCGCCAAGTCCGGTGGCTTCAACAACACCGTATTCGACGAATCTCAGCGTACCTTTGATCCAGATGAGAACTGGACAGTCGAACTCGGCAGTAAGAACGACTTGCTGGACGGCCGGTTGAGGTTAAATGCCGCGGTCTATTACACGGACTGGAGCGACCTGCAGATCAATAGCTCCCCGATCGGAATTCACGCCTGGCGTGACTCCGCCGGCCATTGTCGACAATACCGCCGGCGCGGAAATCTGGGGAGTGGAGGTAGACGGCACCTGGTTCGCAACGGACATGTTGTCCTTCGACTATGCAGTCTCGTACAGCAACGCCGAGTATAAAAGCGGCGCGATCAGCGCGCGTATTGGGCTGCTGGGCGCCTGTGACGACATTGTGTGCCCTGCGGATGGCAGCATCGGTGGAAACCAGATACAGCGGCAGCCGGCATTCCAAACCAGTCTTGGCGGCGCCCTGACCGGCACCTTCGCCGGCAGCTGGAACTGGTACGCTCGTGCGGACATCAACTACCAGACCAAGCAGTACATGGATGAACTGAACCTGGCCTGGCTCCCGGATCGTACCCTCGTCAATGCGCGCTTTGAGCTTAACAATGGGCCGTGGACCGCATCGCTCTGGGCGAAGAATCTCCTCGATGAAGAGTATGCGGCCAATGGGTTTTTCATCGCGACTCCTTTTGGCACGGCCTATGCGCCACTTAAGGGCGACCTGCAGACCTATGGCTTGACCGTAACGTTCGACCTGTAATTTCGGCGACCTTCACGAATGTTACACGACAGAAAGCACAGCGTGACTTACAAGTAAAGGCATCGGATCGTTCTCGCCGGATCAACCCGCTAAGGGTTGATCCGGCCACGAACCGCCGCGGCTTCTGCCAGTCTCTGCGACTGGCGCGGCGCTGACCGGCTCTGGTCTGCATTCCCTGGGTCAATTCTTACGCTCGACGGACTGGATCTCGGACTAGAAAAGGATCGCTTGCGCGCACTGATCAAGATGCGTGGCAACCTTGGCCCCGAACTGGTGATCGGCTGGTTGCGGGCGGAGCGCTTCGGCTATTCCCAGGGCAAAGTTGAGCCCGTCTGCGGATTCATCGCCGCGAGCTTCATGAAGTATCACGAAGTTTCGGACGACCTGTTCGAAGTCACGATCCTGGAAATCACGCATTACACCGATTTCAAAACCGGAGCGCTGCTGGATACGCTGGTGATGCCTTTCTCGAACCGTGAGGTCGAGGTACCCGCCTATCGCTCCGGACCGGCCAAATCCCGCTTCGCGGTTTTCCTCGATGAAAAAGAGGACTATGCGCCCACCCAGAACACCACCGAGGATGAGTTTGCCCCGGCCGGAACGGTGTTGATGACCAAGTCCATCGATCCGGGCTACGTCAGCCGCGGACAGTTATTCCTGCGCCACGATGAGCACGGCAGAGTCTATCCACGCGACAGCGAGTTACCTTCGCTGTTTTACAAGGAATCGACCATCTGGTCGGCCCCTGTGGAAGAAGTGCTGGACCCTGAAACCACCAACGTGGATTCGACGGTGTCCTACTCAGCAATGACAAGCTGGCGGCCGTGGATGGAAATGGGTGAGATCCCGGGCCACACAGCCTCGAACGGCTTCGGGCGGAAGGCAGCTACTCTGGCAGATCTGCCGGAGGATTTTCTGCGCTATACCAAGAAAGTGCATCCGGACGTGCTCGAGGACCCGGAAGCCATTCTGGACTCCATGGCGGACTAACAGTGCCGACGCGGACAGGTAGCCCGCACACGCGTCGCCAGGTACTGAGCGGCCTGGCCTTATCAAGCTTCGGGCTGGCCGCGATCCCAAAGATCTTACCCGCTGCTGCAACCGCCAGGTCTGAACTCAACCTGAGTTTGCCCGCACAGCTGCTGTCCGCTTCGATAAAGATGCGCGGCAGTCTTGATGAGCGGCTCGCGTTTGTCTGGATGCGCGGTATTCGCTATACCCTGGTCAACGGTGAGGCCTTACCGCTTTGCGGGTACGTCGGTGGCTCCATTACCCGCTACCGACAATTATCGGAAGAAGCCTTCGAGTTCCTGCTCTACGAAGTCTCCTATTACACGGACCTTGCGACCGGCGAGGTGCTGAAGACGCTGCGTATGCCCTACACGAACAAGGATGTCGAAGTGCCGCTTTATCGCACGGGCCCGGGTCGTCATGTGGTCATGCTGAGCAACCAGGAAGAGCTGGAGTGGAGCGAGAAAAAAACCACCAGTGCAGAAATGGCCCGTCAGCTGGCACCGGATGCGAAGATCTTTTACCGCTTTGATCTGCGCCCCGCCATCGGGTTTGGTGACCAGGTATGGATTCGCAGCGACTCATTCACACGCCTTGTGCCCAACGATTCGTCGCAGGCAGGGATGTTCTATAAAGAGTCCATTACCTACCAGGCGAGCCATGCCGACCTGGCGAAGCCGGATGCCAGGGAAGTAAACGCCTCGCTGTCCTTCGCCATCGCCACGGCCTGGCGCCCCTGGATGCAAATGTCTGGCGTGGCGGGACACACCACCTGCGACGGCATTGGCGGCAAAGTCATGGCAATGGGCGCGATGCCCGACGACTTCCTCCGTTTCACCGCTAAACACCACCCGGATGTCCTCGAAAACCCGGCCGGGCTGCTGGAGCTTTGACGCGTCGCCAAAGCCTTACGGGCAGAGTGACGGTACATACGCAGATCGCTCGGACGGCTGGTCGTTGTGCCGTCAATCTGGATTCCGCGCATCGCAGGCTACATAGAGGTAATGGAGGGCGAATTGCGCTATCGGAACCACGGCGACAATGCAGGCGAAAAATTGGTCGATGAAACTATCGTCGCCTGCAGCGGCGGTCGCGCCAGTCCCAACTAAAACATCAGCGCGCCCGCAATTTTATAGCGTCGCGGCACCTGCCGCGTCTAAATGATCCCCGGAACCGGGACCTCGGGTTGCAGCGCTGCGGCAACCGCCCCGTCTATCGGCAGGCTCGTGTCCCAGTGGCGCGCCACAAAACGACGCCCGCTGTAAGCTCGCGCCCCGTCCGTGAACAGCCAGACCGCCGGCGGGGCCATGATGGCTGGGTCGAGCAACTGACCATCCGCGCCCCGACGATCGTTCCCACTGCCGGGCAACAAGGCGGTGTTGGTCGCGCCGCCAGGCAACAGGACATTGACGTTTACACCCGTACCATCAAGATCCTGTGCCCAGGCCGATGAGCAGGCCTCGACAGCAGCTTTTGACGGACCATAGGGCGAGTAGCCGCGCCTGATCATAGTCATCGGGCTGGTGGAAATATTGACGATCATGCCGACGCCCTGCTCAACCAGGTGTGGCGTCACGGCCCGCGCCATCAGGTAAGTGCCGTTCAGGTTTGTGTCGATGATCGCCTTCCAGGCATCCGGGTCGGATTCCCAGAACCGGGTCGGGACGGTATTGAAGGTCTCGCTGATCAGCCGCATGCCGCGACCGGCATTGTTAATCAGTCCGTATATTGATCCGAATCGATCCAGTGCAAAAGCGACGACCCTGTCGCAGGCCTGCGGGTCGGTAACGTCTGCGCGCAGCGATTTCAGCCGCCCGGGACCGGCTACCTCTGCTGCCTCCCGGCAGACCTGTTTCGAGTTCCTCAGCGGCGCGTGCACCAGTAATGACAACCCTGGCGCCGGATGCAACCAGCGCAAGCGCCATTTCACGGCCCAGACCCCGACCGCCGCCCGTAACGATGACGACCCGGTCTTTAAGGGACGGATCGTCGTACCTATAAATATTCTGCATGTGAATGGCGCCGGCGGAATGGCTATCCCGAATGAGTGCTTGCTCGAGCGGCGCTGGAGTGGAAATTCATTACCACTGAGTATTGTTCCTCAAGGCTAAAGCTCATTCGCAAGCTTCGGCAGAAATAGTTTTGCCGGCGAATTATTGCATTGTCGGTGGCATGTACCAGATCGGTGATGTCCAGGCCATTTCCTGGGTAATCTTGGGTGCATTGTTGTCGCACTCCGCGGGTCGCTGATCAACGGGTAAGGCCATACATTGCGCCCAGTTCCAACGGAACGTCGGTACCTCGACGACCCTCAGGTAGTAATACGCGGTTCCGCCGGATCGAAATCCGCATCCTCAAAAACAGCACAGAGTGACGACGATCCTTTGCCGCTCCACTGCCCGGTTTCGAGATCGATGGTACCCGCCTTGTTTTCCTCACCCGCCACCTCCAGAACCTGGTAGCGCGACTGTCCCGCGGCGTCGATCCAGCCCTTGATGATCTGCAGTTTCTGAAGGCGCGCGCCGTCGGGATCCTTGATCCCCGTTGCCAGCAGCTTTGGTTTCGCATTCGATGTTCTGGCCCGGAAGTCACTACCCATGGGCACGCCCATTTCATAGCCATGCTCAGGCTGGTTATCAAGATTGCAGGCGTTCTCGTCAATATCCCAGCCGGCGAATAATCGCGGTTGAATTCGGGTACCCGTGGTACCGAAGACCTCCCGGCGCCTGAGCGCTTCGAATAGCGCATCACGCGAGTTTTCCACCGCCCAGACCCCGGCCAAGCCGCCCGGATTCGCGTCGAGATCCCTGGGTGAGGTGTTGTCTGCCGCTCTCAGTCGCAGCGGCAACTCCGTCTCGCTCACCAGGTGCCCGGGCCATGCAGACTCGTCGGTGCCGCCAGACAAGGTGATATGCGTATCCGTAGACGCAATGACACCAAACCTATATGAATTAACGCCGATGACAGCTTCGTCTTGCAGGCCGGTCAACAGAACACTGCGCAAATAGTCATTGCGGGAAATACAGCCAATTCGTGAGAAGCCACGTTTGCCAATTTCACCGTCTTCGCAAAATCTGACGACGTGTTTCGTGCCTGACATATCCGTCCGCTCGCCAAGCGTTCTTACCTGTTCGATGTTACAGAGTTCATCTGGCGCACCCAGAATATCCGGCAATCCGTTAAAGCATTCCGAATTGCCCTTGTGCTGAAAAATCTCCATGACAGGTTCCATGGCATTCCTGAGATTCGCCATCTGTGCGGCAGATTCATTGGATTCGGACGCGCCAACATATGACGGAAACATGGCCCCGGAACTCAGATTGGAGTTGTGCGGGATCACCATAACGTCGCAGCCGGGTAAGCCGCCCAGGCACTGGTCGCCAAGTTGTGCCCACAGATCTCGATCCGTTGGTGATTCGATGTAGGAAATAGCCCGTTCCGGCACGGTGCTGTTCCGGAAAATGACATTGCGGTGGTAGTTGTTGGCGTCGGGCGTGCCGGTGTGTTCGTAACCCACAAAGCTGGTGAATTCGCAGCGCGACGAACGATCATAAGCCGCTTCGGCCATATCCCGGGTGCGCTGCCAGAGTGATACGGACGATTTGAAACAGGCAGATCCGTCTTCTCCGCAGATTTCCACCGTCCGTTTTGGCTCCTTCATCAGCACAACCTTGATGAACGGCCACATGCCTTCGCCGCCGCCGGAACGCAGCAACTGGCAGGTTTGCTCATCGTAGACAGCGCTTGACGGATCAGAGCACAGCGTCAGTTCGCCGAAAAATTCCGAGTGATCGGTGACGGCCGCAAAATCCAGCGGTCTTTTCAGCTGCATTTTTCCCTGGGGCCTGCCGTCCTGATCATAAGGCGGAATCGGAATAGATCTCCCACGAGCAAAGCGATAGGCATCGGCCGGTGTCGTTTGCGTACCCAGGGGACGGGCATCGTAGGAATACCCGGTGTGAATGTGGAGATCACCGAAGTAAGCGCTGCGGGTCGCGCTACGAGAGTCGCAGGCTTCACGATCCTCAGTGTAAGTGACCAGATTTTCTGTCTGCGCCAAATTCACCGGGGTCGCAGCCGGCGGAGGAATTTGTTCAGTTTGCCCCGTAACAAGAACCGCACACATCAGAACTGCTAGTAGAAGACGATGCATGAGTGCTCCGTTTGCGGATGAGGCCAGCGGGCCGAACCGAAGTTCGGCGAGAAAATCGGTTCGACTCCCCGGTTATCAGATTTTCGCCGGCTTACGCTCCTTCATGTAAACCTCGAAGGAAGATTCACTGGGCATATCCTCGTCGATCTCGTTTTCCAGGTACTCGGGAAAGTTCTTCTCCGCATAGGCCAGAACACCGGGCGATACCTCATCCAGGCCGTCCAGGCTCTTGGTGGTGCAGCGATAAAGCAAGCGACCTTCCGCCTGCCCCATCATCTGCCAGGGGAGCCATGGGGCCAGTCGAATCCATGAGCCGCTGTGGCCCACGCGGTCGAGAGACGGATCCTGAAGCTTGTCGGAGTCGACGACGTACTCGAACATCTCGCAGATAGGCAGACGTTCGCCACTGGACTCTTTGACCCAGACCTTGGGGTCCAGAAGATTAGGCACTTCACCACGAAAATCCAGCCAGACAGAAGTCTGATTACCCATCTCCGTCCAGTTCAGGACAAAGGGGTTGGTCGGATCGTCGGATACACGGTAGTTGGGAAACTTGAAATCCATCCGACCCGCCTGGTCACCCACCGGCGCAGACGAGAAGAAGTTAGGACCGAGGTAGCCCTTCACCATGCGATTGTGGATGTGCATCACACGGTTGGTCTCGCCAGTGTAAGGATTCGTCCAGCTATCAATGACCTGGTTGGTCTTCAGGTCTTTATAAAAGCCGACTTCCTTCCAGTAGCTTATATAAGAGCCGTTGTCCTGACGTACCGTGTAGCCCAGGCCGAAGCCTTCGAGACCAAACAGGGCATCCGGCGTCTTGTTCGGCAACATGCCGAAGACGATGCCGGAGTACCAGCCGTGCACCCAGTCCCGATCCTTCAGCGAGTTACTAAGCTTGATGTACGCTTCCAGATTGTCGTTCGGGTTGGACCAGTCATAGCCCCTCGACGACTTGGCGACCACCGCGCCAGGCAGAGCTGCTGCAGTGGCAAGCGCAGTGCCACCGAGCATCAGATTTCGGCGGGACAGGGGTGAATCAAAACGATGCAGCATGGCGGTCTCCAAAAAATCGGCATTGAACCAAAAACATTCTGGCCCTATGAACGCAGGCTGACAACTATGATTCCCTGCGATTAACGCCTTCACCCATAAGGAATGATCGTGCTGCCATAAGCTGTTTGTATGGTTGCGGCTACGGCAATGCGTTAAACCTATATCTAAATTCGTGCCGTGAATGCCTTAAGGCACCCGCGATGCCCTGTTTTGCTAATCCTGAACAAGCACAGAAGAGAGAAAACCATTGATTTCACGCCGCTCAGTTTTAGCAGGATTCGCTGGCGCCTCACTGACTAATTCAAGTGTTTACGCCGCCGCCACCAGCGGGAAACCCGACGTGCTTGTGATCGGCGCCGGGCTGTCAGGCCTGCGCTCGGCGATGCTGCTTGAGGAAGCCGGCGCAAGCGTTCAGGTCCTCGAAGGGCGCGAGCGTATCGGCGGGCGACTATATACGCGCTTTGATCTTCCCGGGCATCCGGAGGTCGGCGGCAACACCATTGCCTCCGGCTACGCGCGCATCATCGATATGGCCCGCCAACTGGACGTCGAACTCATCGACTACGCGCCGCGACTGTTCTCCGGGCCCGCGCCCGAGCTGGTGCTGGCCGGACAGCTGATTACTGAAAACAACTGGTCCGCGTCGCCGCTCAATCCCCTGCCGGTACCGCACCGTAGCTTGCTGCCCTGGGAGATTACCCGGACGCGGATGGCCGGGACTAATCCGCTGAAGGCTTCCAGCGACTGGCTGTCGCCGGAACACCGCGGGCTGGATCAGCCGCTGGACAAATACATGCAGGCGCGCGGCCTCAGCGAGCCGGAAATTCGGCTTGGCTATGACACCAATCCTTACTACGGCGATTCTTCCGCCAGTGTCTCGGCCCTGATGTACCTGTTTAATGAGAAGTGGACAGCCGAGCAGGGTGACATCGGCCCCTCTGCCTACGCCGTGGCCGGTGGCAATCAGCGCCTGCCACAGGCGATGGCCGCAACGCTTAAGAATGAAATACGCCTCAATCACGAAGTCACTGCGATTGAGGTTATGAAGGATCGTGCCCGCGTGCATATCAAAAATGCTGCGCCCATCGACGCCGGCCAGGTGATCTGCTCACTGCCGGTATCCAAGCTGCGCGACATCAGCATTCTGCCGCGTATGGAAGGGCCCCAGCGCCGGCTGGTCAGCGGCCTTCGTTACATGCGTAACAGCCTGGTTTTCCTGGTCCCGCGCCAACCCTTCTGGGAAAAGGATGGCCTGTCTCCGTCCATGTGGACCGATGGACCGGCCGGCGTCATCGTCGGGCAGCGCTTCGGTGACAACCCCGAGGAAGTTACAGGCCTGGTCGCCAATGCGCGCGGCTGGCGGGCTGATTACCTGGACCGTCTCGGTGCCGAGGCCGCTGGTGCAGCCGTTATTCAGGAAATTGAACGCCTGCGGCCGGCCGCAAAGGGTGCACTGGAATTCGGCGGTTTCCATTCCTGGTGGCAGGACCCGTTCTCGGCGGGCGACTGGGCGATCTTCGCGCCCGGCCAGATTAGCGACGGCTTGCCGCAGCTGGCCGACAGCCTGGGCCGACTGCATTTTTGCGGTGAGCACACCGGCCAGGCAAACCGGGGCATGGAAGCGGCCATGGAATCGGCCGAAAGAGCCGTTATCAGGGCTTTCGACTATCTATAAGTGAATTTCGATCCGCTTATTGGGGAAAGTATCGTGAAGAAATGGCTGATTCCAGCCCTGGCGCTGGTGTTGCTCGCGGCCGCGCTGACTGTCGACTGGCGCTTCTGGAAACGCTGGTACACGATGCCGGAAGATGCCGGCGAATGGCCCGCCAGCTACTATCAACCAACGGTTCCGGTGCCGGGCGCAGAGCGCGACTTTTTCCCGTCAGTCACTGATGCTCAGGCGCAAAGCATTGATCAGGCAGCTCTGGACGCAGCCGCGGTCTATGCAGAGGAACATAACAGCGCGGCGCTGCTGGTCCTGCACCGGGGCGTATTGCAGATGGAACGCTACTGGCAGGATATCGGGCCGGACTCGCTGTTCAGCGGTCGTGCCATGACGCGAAGCCTGCTACCGCCGTTGTTTGCCATCGCCATGGCCGAAGGCGATATCGCCAGTCTCGATGATCCCATCGGTAACTATCTGCCGGAATGGAAAGACGATCCGCGCGGCCAGATAACTATTCATCAGCTGCTCTGGAACATCAGCGGACTCGAGAATACCTTGCTGGTCAACGGCGGGCCGTTCTCGAACGAAGTGCGTATTTCCATGGGCTCCGACTTTCGCAAGGCCGCACTCAGCTTCAAGACCGACCGCGAGCCCGGCACACATTTCAGTTTCACAAACACCAACCCCCAGTTGCTCGGCGCTGTGCTTGAGAGTGCAACAGGGACAGACTATGAAACCTATCTGCAGGAAAAACTCTGGGCACCGCTGGGCGCATCGGAGGCCGTCCTCTACATGGACCGGCCGGGCGGTATGCCCGCCGTGTTTTGCTGCTATCGCGCGACGCCGCATGACTGGCTGAGATACGGCGCGGCTTTATTAAAAGATGGGCTGGTCGACGGCCGGCAGATCTGGCCGGCGGGCTGGGTGGCGAGAAATGACCAGCGGTTCAGCAGTAAACCCGAACTACGGCTACCAGCTCTGGGTGGGGAATTCGGAGGACGGGGTGCGTGAATACATCCAGGGCAGCGGCCGGGCAGCGCCGCAGGGTGAAGCCATCGCGGATGATTCGGTATTCTTCCTCGAAGGCGGCGGATATCGGACCATGTACGTCATACCCGCGCAGGACCTGGTGATTTTGCGCCTGGGCTATTTCGACGACGACTGGAAAACTTCCGCTATTCCGAACTTTGTGCTGGCGGGGATTTCATCCGCGCAGGACGCAGAGGAATCGGAACTATGAGCGAGTTATCCCGACGCCAGGTCTTGTCCGGGATTAGCGTGCTGGGACTGGGTGCGGCCGTGAACTGGCGTGACGCCGGCGCGGCAGCCCATTCAAACTGGGTACCCGGCGAGCCTGACGCGCAATGGCGCAACATGATTCGCATGCAAATGAGCACGCGCCCGGAAGATATCCACTGGTGGTACACGGGCCGCATCTACGCGCAGGTCGGCAACGAGCAGCCGCGGCACTTGTTCAACCTGGAAGGTACGGAGATTTACTGGGTGCGGCCGGTGGCTGATGGTTTTTCCGTCAGCAGCCGCACGCTGACATTCTTTCGCGATCCGACGACGGGCGAGATGCTGCGCGAATTCAGCAACCCCTATACCGATCGAGTGACGACCGTGCAGCCCAATCGACTGGGCGGCAAAGACGGCGCAATCTATACCTCCGGCGGCTGGCGGTATGTGGGCCTGATGCCGGCGGATAAACCGCCGACGCCCTGGCAGATCGAATGGCATCGCTCGGGCGACCTGGTCTGGCTCACCTCCAGCCGATTCTCCAGCATTCTTCCCCAACCCTGGCTGGAAGCCATGAGTGTATTCTGCCCGCTGGATACATTCCTTGATTCGCGTGTCGGCAATCTGCCGACGCATTTCACCTCGACCTACCTGTCGCCGTGGATGGCGTGGATGGATATGGACGAGCGCCCGGGACACCTGGTCTGGCATTCGTCTGGGCGCAAACTCGCGTCCGTGGATGAGATTCCGGACGAGTACCGCCGCCGGGCCGACGCCGAGTTCAACGGGCTGCTGACGGCAGCGCCCGATTCCTGGGACTAGCTTGACCAGTCGGCGCGAGATACTCGCCGGGCTGGCTGCCACGCTTGTCGGTGCCGCAAGCCGGCCTGCGCTGGCAGCTACAGACTACGATCTGGACGATCCTGCAGCCAGTCTCGAGGCCTATATCAAGCTGCGCGGCGACCTCAGCGGTCGGCCGGTGTTCGACATGGTGCAGGGCGAGGTACTGGGGCTGGTGGCCGGTGAGCCGGCGCGCCCGCTGTTTCGCATGCTGGGCGCGCAGGTCAGTCGCTACCAGCGGGTCTCGCCGCTGGAGTATGCAGCGAGCACACGTTATCTCGGCATGCTGATCGACTCGCAGACGAATCGCCGGCTGCAAACCTGGCTCAATCCCTACAACGGCAAGACCTGCGAAGTACCGATGACCCGGTATGGCCCGGCGGAGATGCGTTTTCTCGCCGATCGCATGCTGCCGGCGAGTATGGATGCGGCCGCAGACGCGTCTCAGGGCGCCCGCCCCTGGTATCGCATGGGCGATGTTGTACACATGCTTGACCAGGTATTCAGCCCGGCGCCGGCCGCGGCGCTGCCCGATGCCGACTTCATGACCTTCTCAGGCAGCTGGTCTCAGCTGAATGATCCTGCGCTCACACGAATACCGGCGCGCCTGAGTTTTACCGCCGTCGAGCACTGGCGTGACTGGATGGGCATGGATCAGCCAGGTTCCCTGTTGTGGCATGTCACCGGGGTTAAGCTTGGCGGGCCGGCGGAATATCCGGACGAACTAAGGACTCTGCTCGAGCAGCAGGATCCGCCATTTTTTGAGGAGAAGGATCTGTGATGCGTCTGAGCTTTCGTTTACTGGGGATATTGCTACTCGTGTCTAGCCAGGCTTATGCCGAATGGAACTACACCACCATCGAGGGCGCCGGCGACGTGCCGCTGAATATGGTCACTGCAGGCGACCCGGCGAATCCGGCCATCCTGCTGATTCACGGCATTGGCCAGAGCCACTACAGCTTTGTACATCAGCTGAACTCCGATTTGACGGATGATTTTTACCTGGTGTCTTTCGATATGCGCGGCCACGGCGCTTCAGGAAAACCCTGGAACGCCGAAGCCTATACCGATTACCGCCAATGGGCCGGGGATATCGACGCGGTGCTGAATGCCTCAGGGGCCCGGCAGCCGGTGGCGGTGGGCTGGTCCTACGGCAGCATCGTACTGATGGATTACCTGCGTGAGTTCGGCACGGAACGACTCGCCGCCATCAACCTGACCGGCGCGCTGGGCGGCATCACACCCTTCCGCATGCCGTCGGCGGACGATCCTCGCAGCGCGAATTTTGCCGAGATTCGTAAACTGCAAATGAGCAACGATTTCGCCGAACGTCAGCAGGCCGCTGAACGCATGGTTGACCTGCTAACCAGCAGCCCGATTCCGGCGCCCTATCGCGATGTATTCATGAGCGTGGGTTTCATGATGCCAATGTATGTGCGTACGGCCATGCTGGGGCGGCGCATCGACAATCAGGATCTGCTGGATGAGATGGAAAAAGTCCCGGTGCTGCTTTCCATCGGCAGCGAGGACAGCCCGTTTTCGAACGAAGATGGTGAGATGCTGGCCCGGCGCTACGCCAACTATACTTTCTCGCAATATGCCGACACCGGGCATTCCGTGTTTTTCGAGCAGCCGGATCGCTATAACGCTGAATTACGCGCCTTCGCCCTGCGCAGCCAGAAAGCTGAGCCGGCCGCAGTTTCCCGAATTAATCGCAGCGAGAATTAGACATGATGGATTTTCTCAAGCGTGCCTGCCGAGAACAGGCGACGGCAGCAGTTCCGCGCGTAAACCGCAGAGAACTGCTGGCCGGTGCCGGCGCGGCTGCCGGCGCAGCGACGATGCTCCCCACGGTGGTCCAGGCAGCACCGCTGGGTGCAGCGGACACCACGCTGACGCGTGGCCAGCGCATGGAGTCGCGGATCTTTTCCTACGAGGACCCGCTGGAACACCAGGTAGCAAGTTACCGAATCCTGCGCAATACGCTGGACGATGCCGACGTATTGATGTGGTATCACTTCACGATGTTCACGGTGCCGGAAGGCGCCCGCCCCGAGGCCGTTGTGCGCTGGGAAGGCATTGAATTTTCGCACCATCGCAAACTGCAGCAAGGCGTTTACCGGATCCACGGCCACAATCTTTCGTTTCCGCGCGACATCAACGACGGGCGCTGGACTGACTCGGCTGTGAATCCCGTCACCGGCAAAACGGTCGCGGTACCACCCATGGCACTGACCGAGGACCCGGGTTACGTCTATACGCCCGAGGGCATGATTCCGCTGGACAACCCGGCCGCACCGGCACGAATGCGCCATGAGCAATTCCTGATCGAGGACGACCTGATCAAAATCGAACAGGTGCGCCTGCCGCCCGCTTCCTGGCCTGCCACTTTCGTTGAGACCTCATCCAACTGGTCGAGCCGGCAATTATTTGAGGAAACAGACATGGCTTCGCTGCCGGCCGGCACCGCGGGTGGCTACATATTTCCTTGGCCCGCCTGGATGGAAATGGGGGATCGGCCAGGTCACATGTTTGCCACATGGAGTGGTCGCAAGCTTACCGGCATCGAGCAATTGCCGGAACACTTCATCGAGCGCGCCGAAGCGGAGCACAGCAAGCTACTGGCCGTGGATCTGTCCGTCTTCGACAAGCCTCTGCCGGAACCACTAAAAAGTCGCTACCCAGGGGCTTGAGTCGAGCAATCCGGGGCCTATGACTGACGAAGAAAAACCGGCCAGCAAGATCCGTTCGCTTGAACGGCTAATCAACATCGCCGAGCTGCGCGCCCGCGCCCGCCGCGCGCTGCCGTTGCCGATTCGGGGTTACCTGGAAGGCGGCGCCGATGATGGCTACAGCCTGTCCCGCAACAGTGCTGCATTCGCCAACTATGAGTTGCTGCCGCGTTACCTGGTGGACGTCAGTGAGATTGATTTATCGACCGAGGTGTTGGGCACCAAGGTCAGCATGCCCGTGCTGCTGTCACCGACGGGTATGTCGCGACTATTTCATCCCGAGGCCGAATTGGCGGTGGCACGCGCCGCCGCGCGCGCAGACACCTTGTATTGCCTGTCTACCGTCGCCACCGAGTCGATAGAGTCCGTAGCGGCGGCCGCAGACGGGCCGAAGATGTTCCAGATTTATGTGCTCAGGGACGCCGGTCTGAATGCCGAGTTTATTCAGCGCTGCAAGGCCGCCAACTATTCTGCGCTGTGCCTGACCGTTGATGTGCCGGCCGGCGGCAATCGCGAAACAGACCTGCGCACCGGCATGTCCATTCCGCCGAAATTCAGCTGGCGCAGCAAACTGAGTTTTGCGATGCATCCGCGCTGGTCGTTCGCGCAGTTGTTCGGACCAAATTTTGACATGCCCAATGTCAGCCATCGTCTGGGCGGTGATGCCGCCGGCATGGCGGGGCTGATGGAGTTTATTTTCAGCCGCTTTGACGCCAGTGTGAGCTGGGACGACGCTGCGGCGATGATCGCCGAGTGGAGCGGCCCTTTTGCAATCAAGGGAATTCTGACTGCCGAAGATGCCCGACGCGCGGCGGATATCGGCGCCACGGCAGTGATCGTGTCAAATCATGGCGGTCGCCAGCTAGACGGTGTGCCGGCAACCCTGGATTGCCTGCCGGAGATCGTCGACGCCGTGGGCGACCGGGTGGAGGTATTGCTGGATGGGGGCATTCGCCGCGGTACCGACGTGCTCAAGGCACTCGCCCTGGGTGCTCGCGCCTGCATGATTGGCCGACCCTATTTATATGGACTGAGCACGGCCGGTGAAGCCGGTGTCAGCCGCGCACTGGACATCTTCCGTAACGAACTGACGCGCGACCTGGCGTTGCTCGGCTGCCAGACGCCAGCGCAGGTTTCCAGGCAACACCTGCGGCGCGCAACTGCTTGATTCATTTCGCCCTGCAAGCAGCGCGAGATTAGTCCAGAGACTTGCGGAATTTGAGTGTCGCTACGGTCATGCCGGCGATAAAAAAGACCCCAAGCGGCCACAGTTCCGAAGTTAGTTACGAGAACTCTGCCTGTTTAGTAATCACGCCTCGGAAAATGTGGCAGCGGAAAATCTGCGCCAGCCATTGCACCGCGCGTGGCATGTCTTTGAAGAAAAACATGAATCGGGATAGCAGGAGCTGCGTCAGCAAGGTTATGGCGTTCAAATGAAAGGCCTGAAACGGAGTCTGGGCAATGGTCGAGATAATCAGGCCGAGGGTCAGGATGCTCACAACAAAGGCACCCGATGCCACATAAAAGTCCAGCAGCGAACCACGAATCGGCAAATCGAACACCCAGGTGCCGAGCAACAGAATCAGCGTGATCTGCAAATAGCCGATCAATACATAGGGCACGATCTTGCCGATCATCAGCTCCAGAGATTTCACCGGCGTGGTGATGAGCAACTCAAGATTGCCGCGTTCACGCTCGCGCACAATAGCGATGGAGGTAAACAACACCATAGTCAGCGTCAGGATCACGCCGCACAGCCCCGGCACGATAAAAACGGCCGAGCGGCGTTCCGGGTTATAGAGTGCACGCAGCTCAAAAGTATCGCGTTCCTGCATCTGGTCGACGCTAACCAGCGGCAGTCTCGCCAGGCCGCGCACGGTGCCGAGAATAGTCGGGTCGCTGTCGTCCACCAGTAACTGCGCGAAGGGTCGCCGGCCATGAGCAACGCGCTCTTCAAAGTCTGCCGGGATAAAAATACCCACGGAGATGCGGCCCTGGCGAATCAACTTTTCCAGCTCCCAGGGACTATTCGCCGGAATCAGCCGGTCGACTACCTGGCTGGCGCGCGCGTCAGCGATAAGCTGGCGCGACCCGGAAGTATTGGCTTCATCAACAACGGCGGCCGACAGACCACGTACATCATTGTTAATGGCGAAACCAAACAGCAAGGTCATAAAGATCGGAATACCAGCTACCAGTCCACCCGTCAGCCTGTCGCGTTTCAGGTGACTGAATTCTTTGCGCGCAATGGCGGAAATTCGACTCAAGGACAGCCAGGTCATGATGCGACCGCCGCGCCAGCATCCCGCGTGGCCATCACGAATACGTCTTCAAGGTTTGGTTTGACGATCTGCATACTGGCCGTGAGGGATTGCGCGGCCAACAGCTCCTGCAAAAAGTCGACGGGCCCGGCACGTTGCTGATCGATCAATGCATGCAGTCGCGAGCCGATCTGGGCCACGTCGAAGACCTCCGTTGCCGCCATCAATGCGTTACGCACAGCCCGGGCGCGTTCAGTTTCGACCTCAACTACCGTGGCTGGCAAGCGGGCCATCAAATCATCCGGCGAGCCGTCAGCAACCAGCCGCCCCTCATCGAGAATGGCCAGCGCCTGGCAACGCTCAGCTTCGTCCATAAAGTGCGTAGTGACCAGGATGGTAGTGCCCTGGTCGATAAGATCGAACAGGAATTCCCAGAATTCACGCCGGCTTTCCGGGTCTACCGCACTGGTTGGTTCATCAAGAAACAACAATTCCGGGCGGTGCAGGGTCGCGGCGGCCAGGCCCAGGCGCTGCCGCTGGCCACCACTCAGGGTGCCGGCCAGTTGCCGACTGCGATCCTGTAGTGAAAAAAGCTGCAGCTGCTCGTCAATGCGCCTGCGACGCTCGGCGCCACGAATACCAAAAATGTCAGCCATGAAGCGCAGGTTCTCACCGACTGTAAGGTCGGTATACAGGGAAAATTTCTGCGTCATGTAACCAATCTTGCGCCGCAGAATCTCGGCATCTTTTCGAACGTCGACGCCGAGCACCGTGGCTTCGCCAGCCGTAGGCGTCAGCAAGCCGCATAGCATGCGAATGGTGGTGGATTTGCCGCTACCGTTGGGGCCCAGAAACCCGTAGATACTACCCACGGGGACTTCCAGATCTAGCTGACTGACCGCCGTGAGCTCGCCGAAGCGGCGGGTAAGACCGCGCGTAACGATGGCCGGCCCAGCATTCATTCCGTGAGCCCGGGGAAGGTCACCTCAACGGGAATGCCAATGGGCAAACTTTCCTGCGCGTCGACCACGTCAATCTCGGCGAGGTAACTAAGACGTGAACGGTCGTGCTGATTCAACGCAAAATACGGCGTGAATGCGGCATCAGCCGAGATGAAACGCAGTTCGCCGGCCAGCGGTTCAGCGCGACTATCCAGCCAGATCTGTGCCGGCGAACCCGGGGCCAGCTGCGCACGTAGCGGCTCGGAGACATGCACACGTGCATAGCTACGGCCACTGTCCAGTACGATGGCAACTGTAGCGCCGAGCGGCGGGCGCTCGCCCAGCTTGAACGGCAGAGACTCGACGCTGCCGACCACCGGCGAGCGCAGGCTGGCACGCTGCAAAGAGAATTCAAGATCGGCTACCGCAGCCGTTGCCGCTGCAAAACGCGCGCGCGCCTCATCAATCTCTTCCGAACGCGTACCCGCAAGCAATTCATCCAGCGCAGCGCGGGCCTCGGCAAGATTGGCCGAGGTTTCGTCGAAACGACCCTGGGCCTGATCCAGGCGATTCTGAGAAATCAGATTGCGCTCCACCAGCGCCAGGTCGCGGTCGAGTTCGACCTTGCTGGTGCGTACCGCGCTTTCGGCGGCGGCCAGCCGCGCGCGGGCTTGCGAAATCTGCTGTGCCCGCGGGCCGGCTTCAGCTTTGCTCAAAGTGGACTGCGTCGCTGCCTGTTCGGCGCGCGCCCGGTTCAGACCAATTTCTGTGCGCGTGGTTTCCTGCTGAATCAGCACATCACCGGCATCCACGCTGTCGCCCTCGCGCACCAGGATGCGGGTAATCGGTTCAGCGGAGTCGGCGACGATGCGAATGCGATCGCGCTCCAGCGTTCCCAGTGAACGTGACTCACTGAACTCATCACAGCCCGTTATGGCGAGGACCGAAAAAGCCAGACCCGCACAACGGAGAAGCAGCGGTGATTGATCTTGTTTCATACAGGCCCTTGCTGTCGGCTGCCTCCACGTAAAGGCCACCACAGTCTAGCGCCTGAGCAACCTCGGCTGCGAATCGCAACGGCGCGGGCGATCCAAAGGAGATACATGATTTTCAGCGGAAACGACAAAGGCAATTTTGGGCGGCGGCTGTCTGCGGGGTGCCGTGACAAGCAACTCCGTCGGCGTAGCCCGTATTTCAGTCAACCGGCTCTTTCTGACACAGCACCGGGCGGCCGACGATGGCATCATGCACCGCTTATGAACAGCGCCAGCAATGATTCGTCCCCCGCGCGCCGTATTCGCAGCTATGTAAAGCGCGCGGGCCGACTGACGGCCGGCCAAAGTCGCGCGATGCAGGAACTGTGGCCGCGCTGGGGCTTTTCGGCACCGCTGGAGCGACTCGACCTGGCATCGATTTTTCACCGCGAGGCGCCGACCTTGCTGGAAATCGGCTTTGGCAACGGCGAAGTCTTACTGGCCACCGCCGCCCAGCACCCCGAGTGGAACTGCCTTGGGCGTCGAGGTGCACGAACCCGGTATCGGCCATTGCCTGCTGGGCATCGAGCGGGCCTCGCTTGAGAATCTCCGCCTGATTAACGGGGATGCGGTGGATGTCCTCGATGCCTGGCTGGCCGAGGGCAGCCTGGCACGGCTGCACCTGTTTTTCCCCGACCCCTGGCATAAGAAACGCCACCACAAGCGGCGCATTGTGCAGCCGGCATTTCTAGACCGGGCCGCAGCGCGTGCTGGTGCCCGGCGGGCATGCTGCGGATGGCCACGGACTGGGCGAACTACGCAGAGCATATTCAGGAGCTGATGTCCGCGCGCGACGACTTCGCCGCTGCAACGTGATGATTTTCTGCGTCCGCCGAGCAAGTTCGAGCAACGTGGCCTGAGGCTCGGGCATGCCATCAGCGAGTTCTCCTATCGACGCCTGTAAAACTTGCCGCTTACCAGCAATTGCGCAAATCACGTCGCGCCGCAGCCGACCGGCTCAGCGTGTTTCTGTGAAAGCCACGCAAGCTATGGATTGCTGGTAGCGCCGCGAGGCGATCGTCAGGCCATTGGCCGGCTGCGACCCACAGTGCGTTATAAAGATATTGTCGGTCGCTGGTGACCGACTCCTGAATGGAGCTGATCAACCCTCATGGGATGATTTTTCCGCAGGTGGGAAACTGGTATCGCAGGTCAGACCGGCGCGTTTTTGAGGTGGTGGCCCTGGACATCGACGCAAGTAATGTCGATATCCAGTATTTCGACGGCACCATCGGCGAGCTGGAGTTAGAGGCCTGGCACCAGTTGGTATTGGAAGCTGCAGCGGCACCGGAAGACTGGTCCGGACCGCTGGACATGGATGATCCGGAACTGAGCGAGCGCTGGGAAGTGCGCCCGCAGGTCTGGCGAGATCATCGCAACTTCCTCGACCAGCTGGACTAGCGTTACCAGCTAGTTCCCCTCACGGGCGCGCGCCGACGCGCCGTGGTTAGCTTGTGCCGGCGGGCAGGCTGAAATCCAGATCCAGGTCTTGCAGGCTGCCGGGTGCACGCACCCGAACTTCGGCCTCGACGACCCGCACTTCCAGCGCAATCAGCGCGCGCCCCAGGCAGGGACCCAGCACACACTCGCCGCTGCTCGGTTCAAACAATGCGCCATGGCTGGAACAGCGCAATAGTGTTTTGTCCGGCGTAAAGAAATGCTCGGCAGGGAAATCCAGCGGGTGACGCGCATGCGGACAGACATTGGCGTAAGCGTAGAGCTGCCCCTGCTGCCGCACCACCAGACCGCGAAACGGCCAGTCACCCTCGCCAACCAGGAATCCGCGCACGCCGGGATCCTGCAGATCATCCAGCCGGGCCACGGGCCACTCGGGCCAGTCAGTCATGCGCCCGGTTGCGACGCGTAACAATCACAGCCAGCAGCACCGCAGGCAGCCCCATGAACGAAGCGTAGACAAAGAAATTGAACCAGTCGACGGCCTCGACAATCTGGCCCGAGAAGCCACTGATGAATTTCCCCGGCAGCGTCATTAGCGATGAAAACAGCGCGTACTGGGTAGCGGTATAGGCCACGTTGGTAAGCCCGGACAGGTAGGCAATAAATACCGTGCCGGTAAATCCCGCCGCCAGGTTGTCTGCACTGATGGTCAGCACCAGGAACCATAGCTCAGGACCGTAAAGTGCCATGCCGGCAAAAAACAGATTGGTAACCGCTAACAATCCTGCGCCGAAAACCAGCGGGCCGTTGAGTCCGTAGCGGGCCACCGCGACGCCGCCCAGAGCGGCACCGAACAAAGTCACGGCCACACCGAAAACCTTGGTAATGGTTGCAATCTCAGCCAGCGAGAAGCCCAGATCAATATAGAAGGGATTGGCCATGACGCCCAGCACCATGTCGCTGATGCGATAGACGCCAATAAACAGCAACAGCACTACGGCCCAGCGACCGTTGCGATGAAAGAAATCCACGATAGGTCCGACCACGGCATCCTGCAACCAGCGACTGAAGTCACCGATTACCCGCAGACGCTGCGCATTCAGACTGGTTTCGGGCTCACTAATCAGCAGCACTGTTACCACGCCAACGCTCATGCACATGGCCATGATCTGGTAGGCCAGTGTCCAGTTGACGAGGTCGGCAACGATCAGTGCGCCGGCACCGGCCACCAGGATGGCAATGCGATAACCGGCCTGGTAGCTGGCCGCCATGGCGCCCTGGACGCGCGTTTCGACGGCCTCGATGCGATAGGCATCAACCACGATATCCTGGGTCGCGGACGCGAAGGCAGTCAGCACCGCAAACCAGGCGACCCGACTCAACTGCGAAGACGGATCGGCCGCGGCGATGCCGAGCAGACCGACGATGACGCCCAGCTGGGCAAGCAGCATCCAGCTGCGCCGGCGACCGAACCAACGCGTCAGCAAGGGCAGGCGTAAATGATCGACTAACGGCGCCCAAAGAAATTTCAGTGAGTAGGCAATGCCGACCCAGGCAAACATACCGATGTCGGCCATGCTGACATCACTAAGCGCCAGCCAGGCCGTCAGCGTGCCAGCCACCAGCAGAAAGGGCAATCCGGCGGAGAAGCCGAGAAACAGCATCGCCAGTACGCGCGGATGCAGATAAACGCGAGCGCCGGCCAGCCAGGACTCGGCCGGCGTCTGCGGATCAGAAGTCATAGTCCATGATCAGCGGCGCGTGGTCGGAGAAACGCTTGTTCTTATAAATACGTGCCTTGCGAACGCTACCGTCCAGGTTGTCAGACATCACCTGGTAGTCGATTCGCCAGCCAACGTTGTTATCCCAGGCCTGGCCGCGATTGGACCACCAGGTGTATTGGTCGGGCTGCTGGTTGATCTCGCGGAAGGCGTCGCTGAAACCCGGCCTGGTCGAATAATTCATCCATCCAGGCGCGCTCTTCGGGCAAGAACCCTGAGTTCTTCTGATTCGAACGCCAGTTGCGTAAATCAATCTGCTTATGGGCAATGTTCCAGTCGCCACAGATGATGGTGTCACGATCCTGTGCTCGCAGTTCACGCAGATAGCGGCATGAAAGCGGCCATGAAGCGAAACTTCGAAGCCTGGCGGTCTTCGTTGGAGGAGCCCGACGGCGCATACAAAGAGATGACGCTGAGCCGGCCGAAGCGTGCCTCGAGATAACGGCCTTCATCATCGAACTCGGCAACACCAAAGCCGCGAATCACCTCGTCCGGCTCACGCCGACTGTACAAGGCGGTGCCGCTATAGCCTTTACGCTGCGCGTCTTCGTAGAAGCAATGCCAGCCGCGCGGAAAAAAACACGGGTCTTCCAGCTGGTGCACCTGCGCCTTGGTTTCCTGGATACACACCAGATCGGCCGACTGGCGGGGTAACCACTGATAAAAGCCCTTGCGCGCTGCAGCGCGAATGCCATTGGTGTTGACGGTAATAATGCGCATCGGGACTGCAAAAAATGGGCGGGATCGCTGTGCGATACTCTACCAGAAGCAATCAATTACGCCGCACGAACACTGCCATGTCTGATTACAAAAACGCCTTCATCGAATTTGTCACTGGCCGTCGGCGCGCTGCGCTTCGGTGAATTCACGCTGAAGTCAGGCCGAATCAGCCCGTACTTTTTTAATGCCGGGCTGTTCAATACCGGTCGATCGGCAGCCGCCCTGGGAAAATCCTACGCCGCCGCAGTGCAGGCCTCCGGACTGTCCTTCGAGCTGATTTTCGGACCTGCCTACAAAGGCATTCCGCTGGCGGCACTGACCGCCGCCGCGCTGGCCGAGCAACACGCGCGCGATTTGCCCTATTGTTTCAACCGCAAGGAAGCCAAGGATCATGGTGAGGGCGGCAGCATCGTCGGCGCCGAACTGGCCGGCCGGGTGCTGATCGTCGACGATGTTATTACCGCCGGCACCGCCATTCGCGAGGCTATGCAGATCATTGCCGACGCCGGCGCCACCCCGGCCGGGGTGTTGATTGCCCTGGACCGCCAGGAGCGCGGCCAGGCCGAGCAATCAGCGGTGCAGGAGGTGGAAGCGCGCTTCGGGATCCCCGTGGTGAGCATCATCCGCCTCGATGACCTGATCGCTCACGTGGCAGAAGCCCCTGAATATGCTAGTTTTATGCCGGCTATGCTTGAATACCGCGAGCGCTACGGCGTGGACATTCAGGCGCCGAATCCAGATCACAGTTTGGCCGCCGGCCCAATGCCATAATCGCTAACCGAAGATACTGCTGGGAGGCTTTCTGCATGCGCAAAATGCCGGGCAAAATCGTACTAATCATACTGCTGGCCGGGCTGGCAGCAGGGCCTGTGCTGGCAAAAGACGCCAAGCGCAAAGTCTATCGCTGGGTTGATGACCAGGGCGTCGTACATTTCGGCGACAGCGTGCCAGCCGAGCATGCCAGCAGTGATCGCCAGGTACTCAACAAGCACGGTGTGGCGGTGGAGTCCCAGGAAGGGCAGATCACGCCGGCCGAGGAACAGGCCAATGCCCTCGCTGCGGCAGAAGCTGAGCGCCTGCAGGCACTTGAAGATGCACGCAAGGCACGTGATGCCACCCTGCTGAATACTTATTTATCGGTGGAAGAGATCCAGCGCCTTCGCGATCAGCGCCAGGAACTGCTCGACGGTCAGATTCAACTGACCGAGCTGTACCTGGAAAGTCTGCGCGTGAAACTGGCCAAGCTGCAGAAAGACGCCACGCGCTTCCGCCCCTACAACAAAGACCCCAATGCGCCGCCCTTGCATGAAAATCTGGCACGGGAATTGTCTGACACACTGGACTCAATTATTTCCTACGAGCAGAGCCTGGAGAGCGTGCGCGAAAACAAGGCTCAGCTGGTCGCCAAGTTTGATTCTGACATCGATCGCTTTCGGGAACTGAAAGGCCTGGAATAGTCTGGCCCGGGGCTTACTGCCCCGTGTGGCCGAAGCCGCCACTGCCGCGCAGACTGGCGTCAAATTCTTCCACAACCTGGAACTCGGCCTGCACCACGGGCACAAAAACCATTTGCGCCAGGCGTGCGCCCGGTTCAATCACGAAACTCTCGCTGCCGCGATTCCAGCAGGACACGAACACCTGGCCCTGGTAGTCCGAGTCAATCAGACCCACCAGGTTGCCGAGCACGATGCCGTGCTTATGGCCCAGGCCCGAGCGCGGCAGAATAGTCGCGGCCAGCTGCGGATCTGCCATATGAATAGCTATCCCGCTGGGGATCAGCCGGGTTTCACCAGGCTCCAGTGTTAGCGGCTCATCTACACAGGCGCGCAGATCAATACCCGCCGATCCGGGCGTCGCGTAATCGGGCAGCGGAAACTCGTTGCCGAGTCGCTGATCCAGAATCTTCAGCTGGATGGGTCGACGGCTCATGCGAGTCAGGAAGCGCTGGGCTGACGCAACGGTGTTGGCGCCGCTGCGGTTTCACGGAAGCGCGCTGCCACCAACTCGATAAGCTCGGCCGCCAGCGCCAGCTTGGACATGGCCGGCAGCGCCTGCTGCGCGTCACGCCAGATCACCAGGGCGCTGTTGTCGTCGCTGTCAAAACCCAGGTTCTCACCGACCAGGTTGGCAACGATCATGTCCAGCTGCTTGCCGGCAAGTTTCTCGCGGGCATGCTGCTCGAGATGCTGGGTTTCGGCGGCAAAACCGACGGTGAATGGCCCATCTGGCATGGCCGCCACCTCGCGCAGTACATCGGGCGACTTGATCATATTCAGCGCCATACTGTCCTGGCGCTTCTTGATCTTGTGCAGGGCAATTTCTGCCGGACGGTAATCGGCAATGGCTGCCGCACCAATGTAAATATGCGATTTCCCGGCGCGGGCCAGTGTCTCGGCGTGCATCTGCTCGGCCGTCTCTACATCTATTCGTTCCACCCCGGCCGGGGTTGGCAAGGTGACCGGACCGGCCACCAATGTCACCCGCGCACCGGCCGCAGCAGCCGCGCGGGCAATGGCAAAACCCATTTTTCCGGAACTGCGGTTACTGACGAAGCGCACCGGGTCGATGGGCTCACGGGTGGGCCCGGCGCTGATCAGGACGGACAAATTCTGCAATGAACCGGTTTTAAAAGGTCGCTGGGCCAGTACTTCGGCAACAATCTCAGCCGGCTCGAGCATCCGGCCCGGCCCGTTATCGCCGCAGGCCTGCTCGCCGCTGGCAGGACCAATCACCTGCACGCCACGCCCGCTGAGGCTGGCCAGGTTCTGCTGGGTAGCAGGATGCCGCCACATGGCCTGATTCATCGCCGGGGCAATGACCAGCGGCGCCTCTGTAGCCAGGCACAGGGTCGTCAGCAAACTGCCTGCAGCGCCTGCGGCGAGCTCAGCCATGATATTGGCGGTGGCCGGGGCAATCAGCACCAGGTCTGCCCAGCGCGCCAGTTCGATATGGCCCATGGCCGCTTCGGCCTGCTCGTCCCAAAGCTCACCGCGCACGGGCTGCCCGGAGACGGCCTGAAAAACCACCGGCGAAACCAGTCGAGCGGCACTGGGAGTCACCACAACGCGAACTTCAGCGCCCTGCTCGCGCAGCCTGCGCACTACGTCCGGAGACTTGTAGGCGGCTATGCCACCGGTTACCCCGAGCAGGATTTTCATTGTGCCTTCAGAGCTCATGCTCAATTTCCATCGTTGTCAGGCAAAGATTATCGCACCGTGACCGGCGCCGCTGTGATTTATGGCCAGGGTGGCGGGATTCGCGGCTTGGTCCGCCCTGATCGGGCGACCAGAATGTACGCATGGCGCAAGCTTCCATCAAGCAGTGGCCGGCCAATGAGCGGCCCAGAGAGCGCCTGTTGCAGGGCGGACCGGCCGGGCTCTCAGATGCGGAAGTATTAGCCGTATTACTGGGGCGCGGCGTCGCCGGCCTGTCGGCGGTCGACCTGGCACGGGCCCTGCTGGGGCGCTTTGGTGGGCTGCGCGGCCTGCTCAATGCCGCCAAGCATGACCTGCAGCAGGTGCATGGTATTGGCCCCGGACGCGCCGCCCTGGTAATGGCAGCGCGCGAGTGCAGCCGTCGATATTTTGAAGCCACCCTGGTGCCGGGTCGCAGCATCGGCTCGCCCGCGGACAGCCGGGAGTTCCTGCTGGCGCGACTGCGCGATCGCCCGCATGAGGTGTTCTGCTGCCTGTTCCTGGACAATCGCCACCGCGTGCTGGCCTTTGAGGAGCTGTTCCGGGGCACCCTGGATAACACCACGGTTTATCCCCGCGAGGTGGTCAAGCAGGCGCTGGCGCATAATGCCGGCGCCGTGATCCTGGCGCATAACCACCCTTCCGGGGTGGCCGAGCCCAGTGAGGCAGACCAGCTGATCACCCGGCGTATCCGCGCGGCGCTGGAACTGGTGGATATCCGGCTACTGGATCATTTTGTTGTGGGTGACGGCCTGTGCGTCTCGCTGGCCGGGCGAGGATTGCTCTAGGCCGCATCGCGGCACGCCTTGCCTGAGGGCCGCCAGACTGGTATAAATGCGCCCCTTTCGCCGCTGCTGCTGCGGCCAAACCGCTGATTTAACAGAGGTTCAGAATGTCTCGCGTCTGTCAGATAACCGGCAAACGACCCATTGCCGGCAATAATGTTTCGCACGCCAATAATCGAACCCGGCGTCGCTTTCTGCCGAACTTGCATAGCCATCGTTTCTGGCTGGAAAGCGAGAACCGCTTCGTCAAGTTGCGCATTAGCACAAAGGGCTTGCGCATAATTGACAAGCACGGAATCGAAAAAGTCGTGGCCGATCTTCGCGCCCGTGGCGAAAAAGTCTAGAGCGGAGCGCCAGCATGGCCAAGAGTAATCGCGAAAAAATCAAACTGGTGTCGACGGCCGAAACCGGTCACTACTACACGACCACCAAGAACAAGAAGCTGCACCCGGAGAAAATGGAAGTGCGTAAGTACGACCCCAGGGTGCGCAAGCATGTTGCCTACAAAGAAGGCAAGATCAAATAGCCGGTCAGCAATATTTGATCAGGCATAAAAAACCCGCCAACACGGCGGGTTTTTTTATGCGCCAGTGTCGCGCTGATCAGGCTGTTGCCATCGCAGGCTGCGGCAAATATTCACGCAGGCGTGCGGAGAAATCCTGCAAAGACTTGATCCCACTGGCCTCCGCCTGCACGCACCATTCTTTCAACTGCGCGACCAGCTTGTCATTGCTGACGTTGGCCTGTTCCCACAGGCTCTGCAACTTCTCGCGATACTCGTGCACGGTGCGCAGGTTGCGGTTATCAGCCAGCAAATTCGACAGTCGTGCCTGGGCTTCCGAATCAAGTAACTGCTGACGACGGGTCAGCAGGGTGCGAGCACGTCTTAGCTGCTCATGGCCGACGTTACGCGCAGACGCTTCAAGCTCCAGCACCGGACGCACCACGTTACGCGAATAGTCACGCAGCACATGCATGCGATTCTGTAGCACGGCACGGACGGTATCCAGATCAACGTTGCGCGGTTTGCCGGCAAAATGCGGTTGCGGAGCAACCCGGCGAATTTCGCACAGACCCAGCGCTTTCAGAATATTGATGTACATCCAGCCGATATCGAATTCCCAGCTGCGCATGGCAAATTTTGCCGAGGTCGGAAAAGCGTGGTGATTGTTGTGCAGTTCTTCACCGCCAATGAACAAACCCCAGGGCACCAGGTTGGTGGAGGCGTCATCGGATTCGAAGTTGCGGTAGCCTTTGGCGTGACCGAGACCATTAATAACGCCAGCGGCGAACA
This sequence comes from uncultured Gammaproteobacteria bacterium, assembly GCA_963807995.1. Taxonomy (GTDB): domain Bacteria; phylum Pseudomonadota; class Gammaproteobacteria; order Steroidobacterales; genus J054. The sequence continues at coordinate 545,962 of CAWEDX010000005.1, read as the reverse complement.
CGGGCATGGCCATCATTTGCACGGCAAAAATTGTAATGCCAGGCAAGCCGAAAAAAATCACATTGAGCGCCAGCATGCTATACACACCCAGCAGACTGAAACGCGCGTAGATGTTGCGCTCGATCCAGTCGTCGGGACAGCCGCGACCGTATTTTTCGAGAGTTTCCTGATTATCTGTTTCAAGCCGGTACAATTCCGCGCCTTCCAGCAATACTTTGCTGAGGCCGAACACCACCGGACTGTGCGGATCGCCTTCGCGTTCGCACATGGCGTGATGTTTGCGATGTACCGCCACCCACTCACGAGTGACCATGCCGGAAGTCAGCCATATCCACAGGCGGAAAAAATGGCGAACGGCGGGATGCAGGTCGATGGCGCGATGAGCCTGGTCGCGATGCAGATAAAGCGTTACGCCCGCCATGGAAATCTGCACCATGACAAATGCCATGGCTACATAGCCCCAGAGGGACAGATTTGCCAACCCGTAAAGGTATTCAGTCATCGCTCGTACTGCTCCTCGCAGCGGAAAGTGGCAGGAACTATAGCGGAAGGGAGGTGCCTCTCCAAGGAATCACAGCATGCCTGGCAGGTCTGTTTACGGTCATTGCTGCTTTGCCGCAAAAGGACTCGCGCGATACATCGATATGCCTGAATTACCGGAGGTAGAAACCACTCGTCGTCGGCATTGCGCCACACCTGGAGGGCCTGAAAATCCGCCGGCTGCAGGTCCGCGAACGCCGCCTGCGCTGGCCGGTACCCGCCGGGATGGAGGCGCATCTGAGCGGCGCGCGGCGTGCATCGTGTGCTGCGACGCGCCAAATACCTGCTACTGGAAACCAGCCGGGGCACCGCGCTGATGCATCTCGGCATGAGCGGGTCATTACGCATATTACCCGAGGCATCTTCGCCAAACGTGCACGATCACTACGACATCGAGCTGGAAAATGGGGCGATCCTGCGCTTTTGTGACCCACGCCGATTCGGTGCGCTGCTCTGGGGCGGAAACCAGCCCCTCAGCCACCCCCTGCTGGCGCGACTGGGCCCGGAGCCGCTGGATCCGGCTTTTAACGGCAACTACCTGTATACCGCCAGCCGCGGTCGTCGCGTCGCGATCAAAGCGCACATCATGAACGGGCAGGTGGTCGTCGGGGTCGGCAACATCTACGCCAGTGAATCGCTGTTTCTGGCCGGGATCCATCCGCTGCGCCCGGCCGGCCGGATTTCTCAGGCGCGCATGCAGGACCTGGCGGATGCGATCAAGGAGATTTTGCAGGCTGCAATCAAAGCCGGTGGCACCACGCTGCGGGATTTCTACGGCGGTGACGGACAGCCCGGCTACTTCAAGCAGGCGCTGCGCGTTTACGACCGCGAAGCCGAGCCCTGCGAAAAATGTTCCGGAGATATTCGCCAGCGCGTCATTGGCCAGCGTTCGAGTTATTACTGCGTGAACTGCCAGCGCTAAACGCAGCGCTGTTTTTGTTCTAGTAGACCCGGCCTTCCACTTCGCCACGCGGATCCGTGGCGGCTTCAACGGCGCCGCTGGCGAAATCCCAGGTCACGACGTTCATGTTGCCGAACGGGCCACGACTTTTTCGCAGCTGGTGGCCGCGCTCGGTCAGCTCCTTGACCTGGGCTTCGCTAAACGCGCCTTCTTCATAGGCCACGGAATCCGGGTAATACTGATGATGAAAGCGCTTTAGCGTCACCATCTCGGCGGCGCTGGCACCATCCATCCAGGCCATCGCTGCACGTAACACCATGGTGATAATGCGACTGCCGCCGGGTGTACCCAGGATGGCAACGCCGCGCTCGGATTCAAGAAACGTCGGCGACATGCTCGACAATGGCCGCCGCCCAGGACCGACAGCATTCGCCTCGGTACCGAGCAAATTGAATCCGTTCGGCACGGCCGGCGCGATGGCGAAATCGTCCATCTCGTTGTTAAGAATGATACCGGTACCTGGCGGAATAAAGCCGGCGCCATACCAGCCATTAATGGTCACGGTAGCGCCGACGCGATTACCGTCGGCATCCATTACTGAAAAGTGCGTGGTCTGATTCGACTCTGCACCGGCTGGCCATAAACCGGGCAGTTCGGCGGATGGCGTGGCGCGATCCAGACGAATATTGGCGCGCTGCCCGGCGGCATAATACGGATGGGTCAGGCGCTCTACCGGGATCGATACGAAGTCCGGATCGCCCATGTACAAAGCGCGATCACGATAGGTGCGACGCATGGACTCGATCAACACATGCACCTGATCAGTCGCGTCCAGCTCGACCAGATTAAAGCCCGCGGCCATGTTCAGCATGTTGACGATGGCCACGCCACCGGAAGACGGCGGCGGCGCCGAAACAATTTTGACGCCGAGTATCTCGGCCTGGATTGGCTCGCGCTCGATAACCCGATAGTTGGCAAAGTCCTCAAGCGTCCAGATACCGCCTGCCTCGCGGGTACCGTTAACCATTGCTTCGGCCAGCGATCCTGAATAGAAACCGGCACGGCCATCATCGGCAATCCGCTGCAGGCTGCGCGCCAGATCGGGCTGACGAATGATCTGGCCCAGTTCGGGCGCTTCGCCCCCGGGATAAAACACCTTGCCAAAGTCAGGCCATTTGTCCGCCGTCTTCCGCCGGAAACGCAAACCGGCGATCATCCGCTTGTAGGCAGGAACGCCCTCCTTTGCATAGCGAATAGCCGGCGCCAGGCAAGTTGCCAGATCAAGCTTGCCGTATTGCGCAGACAAGTGCGCCAGGCCGGCCGCATGACCCGGAATGCCGGCCGCCAGCGGGCCATTCAGCGACGCGCCACGCATGGGCTTGCCGGCAGCATCGAGATACATGTCACGGCTGGCTGCAGCAGGCGCCATTTCACGCGCATCAACAAACACATAGCGCTGTTCTTCGGCCAGGTAGAGCAGAAAGAATCCGCCGCCGCCAAGACCCGAAGAATAGGGTTCGACGACAGCCAGGGCCGCAGCAACCGCAACGGAGGCATCAAAGGCATTACCGCCGGCTGCGAGAATTTCTTCGCCTGCAGCAGTGGCCAGCGGATGGGCACTGGCAATCGCACTCTTGCCCGGAACTGTGGACGCCGCGCAGGCCGACAGACTGCACAGACCGAGAAGGAGTATCGCAATCCAGGCGGCAGGGACGGACGCGCGGCCGCTCAAAAATCGTCTCACTTTAACTTTCCTTGCAGGGCGCGCTGAACCACCGGATGCACGAAACTGCTCACATCACCGCCGAGGGCGCCAACCTCACGCACCAGCGTCGAAGAAATAAACGTGTATTCAGCTTCCGGGCACAGAAACACCGTTTCCACATCCTGATGCAGCTGACGGTTCATGCTGGATAACTGGAACTCGTATTCGAAATCAGACACGGCACGCAAGCCCCGGACCACAACCTTCAGGTCATGACGCGCGGCATACTCGACGGTCAGGCCCGAATAACTGTCAACCGTAACGTTGGGAACATCAGCCAGCACCTCACGCGCCATGGCGGAACGCTCTTCCAGGCTGAACATGGGCTGCTTGTTCGGACTCGCCGCCACGGCCACGACCACTCGGTCGAAGACACGTGCAGCGCGGCGCACCAGTTCATGGTGACCGTTAGTGATGGGGTCGAAAGTCCCCGGGTACATAGCGCCAACCGACATGAAATTAATCCCGCTGGGCCAGCGCAAACCGCACCTGGCCGGCCGTTTTCTCGCGAAGCAGTTGCCAGCTAGCCGGCAGGGCCGGCGGCTCTGAGCTGCGGCGCCACTCCAGGTAAATGCGCGCGCCCGGTGCCAGCCAGCCGCGCTCAAGGAGTGTACACAAATCTCCCAGGCCCTTCTCCGCGTAGGGCGGATCCAGAAAGCAGATGTCGAAGGGCGTGGCTCGACCTTCGAGGTATCGCCAGGCATCCGCTGAAAGGACTTCCGCGGCATCCAGATCGAGCCGATCGAGATTGTCATCCAGAGCGGCGAGTACCCGTTGATCATGTTCTACCAGCACCGCACTCGCGGCACCCCGCGAAATGGCTTCTATTCCAAGCACGCCACTACCGGCAAACAGGTCCAGGCAACGCGCGCCGGGCAAAACCGGCATCAACCAGTTAAACAGGGTCTCGCGCACGCGATCGGGTGTCGGGCGGGCGGCGTCACCGGCCGCCAACTGCAGGCGTCGACCACGCCAGCGGCCGGCGATGATGCGCACACTGCCGCGATTGCTTGAAGATTTCTTTGCCATACGCGAATTGTAGAGCCAAGCGGCATGCTTATCAGCGCACCACGAAGCGGGCGGTGTTGATAAGATGACCGCCATGTCAGATTCCGCCAGTCAGCCCGCCCGCACCGGTTTTTTTCAGCGCCTGAAACAGCGTTTGAACAAGGGCGCCGGGCTGCGCCTGGGTGGCAAGCGCAAGCTCGACGCCGAGCTGGAGGAAGAGCTGGAAACCCAACTATTGATGGCGGATGTCGGGCTAGCAGCCAGCGAACAGGTTATCGCTGGTCTGAAAAAGCGTCTGCGGCGCAACGCAGCAGAAGACGACGCCGGTATTCGCATGGCTCTGCGTGACAGCGTTGCAGACCTGTTGCGTGAACGCGCGCAGGCTCTGCAAATCGGCGACGGACCGCGCCCCTTTGTCATTCTGATCGTCGGTGTAAACGGTTCCGGCAAAACCACCACCATCGGCAAGCTTGCGCATGAATTCAAAGCCCAGGGTCTGCAGGTCATGCTGGCTGCCGGCGATACCTTTCGCGCCGCGGCCATCGAGCAGCTGCAGGCCTGGGGTGAGCGCAACCAGGTGCCCGTGGTTGCCCAGCAACCTGGCGCTGACCCGGCTGCGGTGATCTTCGACGCGCTGGAGGCCGCACAGGCACGCGGTATCGACGTATTGCTGGCCGATACCGCCGGGCGCCTGCAAAACAAGGCAGGCCTGATGGATGAGCTGGCCAAGATCGTTCGCGTACTGCAGCGCCTGGAGCCCGGCGCACCGCATGAAACCATGCTGGTACTGGATGCCAGTCTGGGCCAGAACGCCGTCAACCAGGCGCGCGAATTTCACAAAACCGTCGGTCTGACCGGCATCACCATGACCAAGCTCGATGGCGGCGCCAAGGGCGGCGTGCTGCTGGCAATAGCCGAAGAACTGCAACTGCCGTTCCGCTATATCGGCATTGGCGAAGGCATCGAAGACATGGACGTATTCGATGCCGACCAGTTTGCCGCCGCGCTGGTGGGCGAGAGCGAGTCGTGATTCGCTTCGAGAATGTCACCAAGCGCTATGCCGGTGGTCGCGACGGGCTAAGCGAGGTCTCCCTGCAGATTGGCGCTGGTGAGCTGGTTTTTCTGACCGGCCACTCGGGCGCCGGCAAAAGCACCTTGCTGAAATTGATTGCCCTGATTGAGCGGCCCACACGCGGCCAGGTTCTGATTGGCGGTCGAAATATCGGGCGTCTGGCGGACCGCGAAGTTCCGCAGCATCGACGCGGCATTGGGATGGTCTTTCAGGATCACAAGCTGCTGCCGGATCGATCCATCATCGACAACGTGTCATTACCGTTGATCATCGGCGGCGTCGGGCGTCGGGAAATACAACGGCGCGCCCGCGCCGCGCTCGACCAGGTGGGCCTGCTCGGTCGCGAGCAGAATCGACCGAATTCACTATCGGCGGGCGAACAACAACGCGTCGGTATCGCGCGGGCCGTGGTCAGCCGTCCGCCCTTGCTGATTGCGGACGAGCCCACGGGCAACCTTGACCCGCAGCTTTCACTGGAAATCATGCAATTGTTCCGACGCCTTAACGAAATCGGCGTGACCACGGTGATAGCCACCCATGACCTCAGCCTGCTGGACTCGCTGGGTGGCAGGCACGTGAACCTTAACGCCGGCCGATTGGCCGCCTGAGCGGCAAGCCAATGGGCAACTGGCTAATCGCACACGCACAAAACTGCCTGGCCGCGCTGGGAAAATTATCGCGCTCGCCGATTGGCAGCGTGCTGACCATCGCGGTGATCGGCATCGCCCTCGCAATGCCGGCAGGCCTGCATCTGCTGGTCCGCAACGGCGAAGCCGTCGCCGGCGGCTGGGACAGCGTGCGCGATTTTTCCGTCTATATGAAACCGGCCACCAGCCTGCAGGTTGCAGAAACCCTGCGTGCGGAGCTGGCTGCGCGCGCGGATATTGCGCAGGTTGAGTTAATCAGCGCTGAAAACGCACTGGGGGAATTCAGCGACAGCCCGGGCTTCGCGGATCTGATCGGTAGCCTGGATGAGAACCCTTTACCGCATACCTTGGTGCTTCGACCGGATAGCGATGCCAGTGCGAACAACCTGGCAGAACTGAAAAGTGAATTGTCGGCCCGCGAGGATGTAGACCTGGTTCGCCTGGACACGGACTGGATCGAGCGCCTGAACGCTTTGCTGGACTTTGTTCGCCGCGGCATCTGGCTGGCCGCCGGGCTGCTGCTCAGTGCGGTAGTGGTGATCATCGGCAACACCATTCGCCTGGACATCCAGAATCAGCGCGCCGAAATTGAAGTCGCAAAGCTACTCGGTGCAACGGATGCCTTCGTGCGTCGACCCTTCCTATACCTGGGTTTCTGGTACGGGCTGGGCGGCGGTCTGCTGGCATTACTGATTCTGACGCTGACCGTACTGACGCTGGGTGGCCCGGCGCAACGCCTCAGCGAACTGTACGGCAGCGCATTCGAACCCCTGGGAACGGACTTCAGCACCGCGCTCGCTGTCCTCGGCGGCGGCCTGCTGGCCGGTCTTGGCGGCGCCTGGACAGCTGTTGCCAGACATATTGCTGCGATACAGCCAAAAGTCTAATTTACTGTTTTTAATATCGTTTTTCCCAGATCTACGCCGGAACTTCCAGTCGTTTTAGCACTCTAATACCCTGAGTGCTAGAATACTGTCAGTAGGAGGATTACCCGCATGAGCGAAGCCTTAGCCGTATCCAATCGTGACCTGATACTTGCCGGACCCATCGGCAGTCTGGAAAGCTATATCCAGGCAGCCAACTCTGTGCCAATGCTTAGCGCAGAGGAAGAGAAAGCCCTGGCACGTCAGTTCCGTGATGCTGAAGACCTCGTTGCCGCCCGGCAACTGGTGCTCTCGCAGCTGCGCTTTGTGGTGCACATCGCACGCGGATACCTCGGCTATGGACTGCCGCTTGGAGACCTGATTCAGGAAGGTAATGTCGGGCTGATGAAAGCGGTGAAGCGCTTCGATCCTGAAATGAACGTTCGCCTGGTGTCCTTTGCCGTACATTGGATTCGCGCCGAGATTCACGAGTTCGTGCTGAAGAACTGGCGCCAGGTAAAAATTGCCACCACCAAGGCACAGCGGAAACTTTTCTTTAACCTGCGCAAAGCCAAGAAAAATCTGGGCTGGTTAAGTGCCGCCGAGACCGAGGCTGTAGCCAAGGACCTCGGTGTGTCGGCGCGCGAAGTTAACGAGATGGAGATGCGTCTGTCCGGACACGATATGTCCTTCGACCCTGATCCGGGCGCCAATGACGAGGAAGCTTATGCTCCGGCTCATTACCTGCCCAGCCCCGATCTGGATCCGGCAATGGAAATTGAAGCTGAAGACTGGCAGGCGGATTCCATGCGTCAGCTGGGCGCTGCGCTGGAGGAACTGGATCCACGCAGCAGAGAAATTCTCCAGGCGCGCTGGCTGAGCGACAAGAAAGAGACGCTGCATTCGCTGGCTGATCGCTTCGGCGTCTCAGCCGAGAGGATTCGTCAGCTGGAACAGCAGGCCATGAAAAAGATGCGTGGTCAGCTGGCTGCCTGATCTCCGCTCTCGCTGAAAACATTCAATGCCAGGCCCGTTCTTTTAGCGGGCCTTTTTTTAGGCCTTTGGCAAAACGGCTAACCGATGCCTGGCGGAAGCCAAGCGCTTACGGATCAGCAAGCAATCCAGTCGCGGAGCAGTGACTGAGCAGCGCTGACTTTGCCGTCGCAAGGTCAGCGCTGCGAACAGGGTTCAAGCCGTCAGCGGGACAATGGTGATTTCAACGCGGCGGTTCCGCGCACGACCGCTGTCTGTTTCGTTGCTGGCTATAGGCCGATCTTCGCCTGCACCAACAACAATAAAGCGATTGCCAATAACTTCACGTGACTGGAAGTAAGCAACCACGCTGTTGGCGCGTTTCTCCGACAGCAACTGGTTGTAAGACGCACTGCCCGTGCTGTCCGTATGACCCGCTACTTCGATGAAAGTCTGATCAAATTCGTTCAGCACCAGGCCAACGGAATCCAGCACCGGGTAGAAGCTGGCCGAGATGTCGGCGTTGTCCACCGCAAAGGTCACATTGCCCGGCATATTCAGGGTGATGTTGTCACCCACGCGAGTAACGCTGACGCCCGTGCCCTCAAGACGCTGGCGCAACTCCATTTCCTGGCGATCCATGTAGTAACCTACGGAGCCACCCGCAAGGGCACCGACGCCGGCCAGGATCAGCGCATTTTTCTTGCGCTCCTGAGAGTTGTCGCCGGAGATTAATCCCACCACAGCGCCGGCAGCAGCGCCGATACCAGCACCTTTTACCGCGTTACTGGTCTTCTGTTCGCCAGTGTAAGGGTCTAGCGTGCTGCAACCCGCAATTATCAGCGTGCTGCTGAGCATGACGACAACTGCAGGTTTCATAAAACGACTATCCATAGATCGGTACTCCTTTTCGTCTGTATAGACGCAACAGCCTTATTACACAGGCGCATTGCGGAAACAACGGCACAGTTCCGCCCTGGTTGACGCAAGCCAGGCAGTAGACTTGCAGCAAAGCTAGGCTAGGCGTAGCTTGCGGAGCCTATGGGTGATGTCAGTTCCGTTCAGCATTGGCTCGACGAATACGCTCAGGATCATCAGAATCCCACCAACCAGGCGATTCATAAGGTCTGCGTACCGATTATCGTTGTCAGCCTGATTGGCCTGCTCTGGGCCATTCCGGTACCGCGGGAATTTACCGCGATTTCGCCAGCCCTTAACTGGGGCACGACTTTCCTGCTGGCCGCCATGGTGTACTACCTTATCTTATCGCCATCGCTGGCGCTGGGTATGGCACCGCTGGTGCTGGTGGTGGTAGTCATCGTCAATGCGCTTAACGGGCTGGCCTGGCCACTGTGGTTAAGCAGCAGCGTGTTGTTCGTGCTGGCCTGGCTGGGCCAGTTTTACGGCCACAGCCTCGAGGGCCGGCGGCCGGCGTTTTTCCGCGACCTGCAGTTTCTAATGATCGGACCCTTGTGGATTCTTGCCGATCTCTACCGGCGCCTGGGCCTGAGCTACTGAATAACAGCATGGCGAGGCCGTTTAGCGGCATCTGAAAAATCTTGGCTAGCAACAAGGACCCCTATAGTCATCGCGCCGTCTGGCGCATTGCCGGGCCAATGATTCTGTCGGCCGTGTCTATCCCCTTGCTGGGACTGGTGGACACGGCAGTGATCGGTCGCCTGGAGGCGGCCTATTACCTTGGCGCTGTAGCCGTGGCGTCAACAATTTTCAGCGCCCTGTTCATGAGCCTGAATTTCCTGCGCATGGGCACCACCGGGATAACCGCGCAAGCCTTCGGCGCAGAATCAGACAGTGGCCTGCGCGAAGCACTGGGCCAGGCGGCTATCACCGCCCTGGCCCTCGCCAGCCTGATACTCCTGGCGCAATCGGCGCTGCTGGAAGCTGCCCTGCGGCTCATCGCGCCCAGCGACGAAGTTAGCCAGCAAGCGCGCTTTTATTACGCGATCCGAATCTGGAGCGCGCCGGCCTCGCTACTCAATTTCGTCATCGTCGGCTGGCTCCTTGGCCTGCAAAATGCCCGTGGCCCGCTGCTGATTATTCTCAGCGTCAATCTCACCAATATCCTGCTGGACCTCTGGTTTGTCCTCGGCCTGGGCTGGCAGGTGCGTGGCGTTGCCGCGGCCACGCTGGTGGCCGAACTGGTCGGGCTGGGTGTCGGGCTGACGCTGGTGCGCCGCGAATTACGCCAGCACAGAGGCAATTGGCAGGGCGCGCGGCTTACCGATATTCGCCGTTATCGCCGGCTATTTAGCGTGAACGGCTTTCTGTTTATTCGTACGCTGACCTTGATGCTGGTGTTCGCCTTTATCACCGCACAGGGCGCACGCCTCGGTGATGTACTACTCGCCGCCAACGCTGTGCTGTTGAATTTTCAGTATCTAATGTCCTATGCGCTGGACGGCGTCGCCCACGCAGCTGAAGCCCTGGTCGGACGCGCGGCCGGGGCCCGCGATCGCGACGGACTGATGCTGGCCGTAAAACGCACGCTGCAATGGTCGCTGGGGTTCGCGCTGTGTTTCAGCCTGGCCTATTTCCTCGGCGGCCGCGAGCTGGTTAATCTGCTGACCACCGTGGAGGCCGTTCGGGAGAGTGCATTGGAGTACCTGCCCTGGCTGATCATCTCGCCGCTGATTTCGGTATGGAGTTTTCTTTACGATGGCGTATACGTTGGTATTACCCGTAGCCGCGAAATGATGCTGGTGATGGCAGGTTCAGCGCTGTTGTTATTCCTGCCCTGCTGGATGCTGTTTAGCGATCTGGGCAATCATGCCCTGTGGCTGAGCTTCACCCTGTTCATGTTCGGCCGCGGCGTTGGCATGCACTTCTGGTTCCGCCACCTGACTGCCGATGGACGCTTACCCCTGGCAGCGGAGACAAGATCGCAATGAGTTCAGAGAAGAATCCCTGGCGCACCCTCAGCATAAGCGAGGTCTTCGACAATCCCTGGATCCGTGTCACGGCAGAAGACGTGATCAAGCCGTCGGGCTCACCGGGCATCTACGGCAAGGTCAGCTTCAAAAACCTGGCCTGCGGAATCATTCCACTGGCCGAGAATGGCGATACCTGGCTGGTTGGCCAATATCGTTACACTTTGGATCAGTACAGCTGGGAGATTCCCATGGGTGGAGTGCCCCTTGGCGCCGATGAATTGGCCGGCGCGCAGCGGGAACTCAAGGAAGAAACCGGGCTGAGCGCGAAACGTTGGCAGCGTATTCTGGATTGCCACATTAGCAACTCGATTACCGACGAGGCAGGTTGCGTTTACGTGGCTGAGGATCTGACCGAGGGCGAACCTGAGTTCGAAGATACGGAAGACCTGCAGATTCGGCGCCTGCCGTTCAGCGATGCGCTGCAAATGGCCATGAGCGGCGAAATCAGCTGCCTGCTGAGTATGGCGGGCTTGCTGAAGGTCGCCAGCCTGCGCTGATCTAGCAGAAGCTTGCGTGGCAACTGCGGCAAAGCCAAAGCAATGAAGTCATCAGAGCCTCGCGTATAATCCGGCCATGACTATAAAAGCTGTACTAATTCCCGGCGACGGGATAGGACCGGAGATTACCGCGGCAACCCTGCGCGTGCTGGACGCAGCGGGCGCGGAAATCGAATGGATAGAACGCCTTGCCGGCGTAGCCGCGATGGAAGCGGGTGATGAGGTTTTACCTGAAAGCACGCTGAGCGCCATTCGCGAACACAAGCTGGCGATGAAAGGGCCTTGCAGCACGCCCGTGGGCAAGGGTTTCCAGTCCGTAAATGTTCAGCTGCGCAAAGCTTTCGATTTGTACGCGGCGGTCAGACCGGTTCGCAACCTGCCGGGCGTGGAGACGCGCTTCAGCGATGTCGACATCGTGGTAATCAGGGAAAACACCGAAAGCCTGTATAGCGGCGTCGAGAACGAAATCACCCCGGGCGTGGTGATGAGCATGAAAGTTGCCACCGAGAAAGGCTGCAACCGAATTGCTCGCTGGGCCTTCAATTACGCGCGCAAGCGTGATCGCAAGAAAGTCACGGTGTTCCACAAAGCCAATATCATGAAACTGACCGATGGCATGTTTATCCGCAATGCCGAGAACGTGCATGCGGCAGAGTTCACCGACATCGAGTACGAAACCGCCATCATTGACGCGGCTTGCATGCGCATGGTGCAGGATCCGACACAATTCGACGTGCTACTGCTGGAGAATCTCTACGGCGACGTCGTGTCCGATCTTTGCGCAGGTCTGGTCGGCGGGCTTGGCGTCGTGCCTGGCGCAAACTTTGGTGAGGACGGTGCGATTTTCGAAGCGGTACACGGATCTGCGCCTGACATTGCCGGGCAGAACCTGGCCAACCCCCTGGCGCTGATGATGTCAGCGGTAATGATGCTGAACTACCTGGCAGAGACCACCGGGGATGAACAACACAGTCGGGTCGCCCAGCGCATTAAGCTGGCGTACGACGAAGCGCTTACCCAGGGCGAAAAAACCCGCGATCTCGGCGGCAGCCTGGGTACCGTTGAATTCGCCGATGCGATTATTGCGCGGCTTTGACGCTCGCCTGCTCTGCGGGCAGCAGAGACTATCCCAGCGCGCTGCCCAAAGTGATCTTCGGCGCCGGCAGGTAACTTTCCCCGGCCAGGAATTCATCGATGGCGCGTGCAGCGCCACGACCTTCGTTTATCCCCCAGACCACCAGCGACTGACCGCGGCGACAGTCACCTGCGGCAAAAACACCCGGCACATTGGTGCTGAAGTCGCCGTGCTCGGCAGCATAGTTGCTGCGGCCATCCAGCTCTACACCAAGAGCTGCAGAGACTGAGGTTTCCGGACCCAGGAAGCCCATCGCCAGCAGCACCAGGTCGGCCGGCCAGATTTGCTCGGTGCCGGGGACTTCGCTCATCTCGCGCTTGCCTTCGCCAATGGTCCATTTTACCTGGACTGTTTTCAGGGCTTTGACCCGGCCATTGCCGTCATCAATAAACTCTTTGGTCACGATGCTGTAACTGCGCGGATCGGCGCCGAACCTGGCAATGGCCTCCTCGTGGCCATAGTCGGATCGAAAAATGCGCGGCCATAACGGCCAGGGATTATCTTCGGCGCGGTCCGCCGGCGGCTGATCAAGTAACTCAAGATTCACCATGCTCATGCAGCCATGGCGCAATGAAGTACCGATACAGTCTGTACCCGTATCGCCGCCGCCAATGACGACAACATGCTTGTCCTTGGCGCTGATGTAATTGCCATCGGCCAGTTCGCTGTTTAGCAGGCTGGCCGTATTGGCTGTCAAAAAGTCCATGGCGAAATGCACACCGGCCAAGTCCCGGCCTGGCACCGGGAGATCGCGTGGCCTGGTTGCGCCGGTGGCCAGCAATACTGCGGAGTTTTCTGCCAGCAATTGACGGGCATCAACGTTGTTACCAACGTCGGCACCGGTAACAAAATCGATGCCGGCTGCACGCATCAGCTCGACGCGACGATCAACCAGGGCTTTCTCAAGCTTCATATTTGGAATGCCGTACATCAGCAAGTCCGCCGATGCGATCGGCGCGCTCATACACCGTTACCTTATGACCCGCCTTGTTGAGCTGATCAGCGGCCGAAAGGCCGGCCGGTCCGGAGCCAATAATGGCCACACTTTTGCCCGAACGCTCCGCCGGCGCTGCGTGACTGACCCAACCTTCTTCGAAGCCGCGATCGATAATCGCGTTCTCAATATTCTTAATCGTGACTGCGGGGTCAGTGATGCCAAGCACACAAGCCCCTTCGCAGGGTGCGGGACAGGTGCGACCGGTGAACTCCGGGAAGTTATTGGTTTTATGCAGGCGATCCAGAGCCTCGCGCCAGCGACCCTGGTAGACCAGGTCGTTCCATTCCGGAATCAGGTTGTCGATGGGACAGCCTTCGTTGGATTGGCAAAACGGAACGCCACAATCCATGCAACGCGCCGCTTGCCTGTTCAGGGCTGTTTCATCTGGCGGCGTGTAAATCTCGCCGAAGTCCTTCAGCCGCTCCTGCGCATCACGGTAAGGCACCGTCTTACGCGGGTACTCCATGAATCCGGTGGTCTTGCCCATAGTTACTTCCCGACCACCACAAAGGTGCCCGTCTGATTCTCGTGAATGGTGGCTTCCATTTCTTCGTCGTGGCGACGCCGCTCAGCCAGAACCCGTTTGTAATCGGTGGGCATGACCTTGACGAAATTCTCCAGCACATCGGGCCAGGCTTCGAGCACCTGCTCGGCCACCTTGGAACCGGTAAATTCGCGATGCAGTTCGATCAGTTCGCGCAGCTCGGCAATGTCGTCATCATCCTCCACCGGATCCAGATCAACCATGCCCGGATTGCACTTATCGGCAAAATTGCCGTCGCGATCCCAGATGTAGGCAATGCCACCGGACATGCCGGCGGCAAAGTTAATCCCGGTGGAGCCCAGGATGACGGCGCGACCGCCGGTCATATATTCACAACCGTGATCACCAACGCCTTCGACGACGGCCTTGGCGCCACTGTTGCGAACACAAAAGCGCTCCGCTGCACGGCCACGGAAGAAGGCGCGGCCACCGGTAGCGCCATACAGGGCAACGTTGCCGATAATCACATTGTCTTCGGCAACAAAATCTGCCTCGCGATCCGGATAGACGATGATGCGACCACCGGACAAACCTTTACCCACGTAGTCGTTGCTGTCGCCTTCGAGTTCCAGCGTGATACCCCGGCACATGAAGGCGCCGATGCTCTGCCCGGCAGAGCCACGCAGCTTGATATGAATGGTGTCCGGGGGCAGACCCTGTTCGCCCCAGCTATTCACCACTCGATTGCTGAGCATGGTGCCAACGGTTCGGTTGGTATTCACGATGGGCAATTCAATGTCTACAGACTCGCCCTTATCCAGCGCAGGCTGGGCCAGCTCGATCAGTCGATTGTCCAGCGCCAGTTCCAGACCGTGATCCTGCTCGGTCGTGCAACGGACACTGGTATTCGGATGCGGCTTTTGCGCCTGCGCCAGGATCGGCGACAGATCAAGGCCATCGAGCTTCCAATGGTTGATGGCATGCTCGGTCTCCAGCAAATCCACGCGGCCGATCATATCGGCGATGCGGCGAATGCCCAGTTCGGCCATCAGCTGGCGGGCTTCCTCGGCCACCATGAACAGGTAATTCACCACATGTTCCGGCTTGCCGGAAAAGCTCTTGCGCAACACCGGATCCTGGGTGGCAATACCGACAGGGCAGGTGTTGAGATGACACTTGCGCATCATGATGCACCCCATGGCGATCAGCGGCGCTGTGGAAAAGCCCATCTCTTCGGCGCCCAGCAATGCGGCAATCACTACATCTCGACCGGTTCTTCAGGCCACCGTCGGTCTGCAATACCACGCGGCTGCGCAGATCGTTCAGCACCAGGGTCTGGTGAGTTTCGGCAATGCCCAAGCTCCCAGGGTAGACCGGCATGCTTGATGCTGGTCAGCGGCGACGCGCCGGTGCCGCCTGAATCCCCCGAAATCAGGATGTGGTCGGCAGTGCGCTTTGGCTACACCGGCAGCGATCGTGCCAACGCCCACTTCAGAAACCAGCTTTACGCTGACGCGGGCGGCCGGATTGGCATTTTTCAGATCGTGAATTAGCTGCGCCAGATCTTCGATGGAATAAATATCGTGATGCGGCGGCGGACTGATCAAGCCAACACCGGGGGTCGAATAGCGGATGCGGGCAATAGTCTCGTCCACTTTCCGCCCAGGCAGTTCACCGCCTTCACCAGGCTTGGCACCCTGGGCCATTTTGATCTGCAGCTCATCGGCGTTGGCCAGATACCAGGCCGTCACCCCGAATCGTCCGGAAGCAATCTGCTTGATCGCAGAGCGCTTGGAATCTCCGTTCGGCATGGTTTCGAATCGCTTCGGGTCTTCGCCACCTTCGCCGGTATTGCTTTTTCCGCCCAGGCGATTCATGGCCATGGCCAGCGATTCATGCGACTCGGCCGAGATAGAGCCATAGCTCATCGCGCCGGTGCAGAAACGCTTGACGATTTCGCTGGCGGGTTCAACCTCTTCCAGCGGCAGCGGCTTGTTACTGCGACGCAATCGCAACAGACCACGCAGGGTATTGGCATGCCGTGCATCGCCGTTCATCTGTCTGGCAAACTGCTGATAGGCATCACCGTTATCCGGCGCGCGCAGCCACCTGCAGCGATGGCGATGTTGCCAGGCGATCCAGCATGTGCGCTCACCGGTGCTGCGCCAGTGGAATTCGCCCGGATTGGGCAGATCCGGCGAAGTCTGCTCGTCGTCGTTCACTAAAGCCCAGGGCGTGGCGACGCAGTGCTTCTTTTTCCAGCACTTCGAAACCCACGCCTTTCAGCCGGCTGGCAGTACCAGAGAAACAACGCTCAATAACGGGCTCGGCTAGACCCAGGGCTTCGAAAATCTGCGCACCCTTGTAAGACTGCAGGGTAGAAATTCCCATCTTGGCCATGACCTTGAGCATGCCCTTGGCAACGCCCTTGCGATAAGCCGCGACCACGGTCGCATCGTCCGGGAAAGTCTCCGCATCAAGCAGGCCGTCGGCGCGTGCCTGCCACAAGGCCTCGAAGGCCAGATACGGATTAATGCGCGTCAGCGCCGTAACCCACCAGCAAACAATGATGATGCACTTCGCGCGCTTCCCCGGTTTCCAGCAGGATACCGATACGTGTGCGCTTGGCTTCACGAACCAGGTGATGATGCACGGCACCGCAAGCCAGTAAGGCACTCAGGGCAATGCGATCCGGACCAATATCGCGGTCAGTAAGAACCACCAGGCTGTAACCATCATCAATGGCCTGCTCAGCCTCGGCACAGATCCGCTCCAGCGCACCTTCCATCCCATCCGCACCGTCGACTGCATAAGTTATGTCGATGCTGCGAGTCTTCCAGCCACGATGATCCATGGCGCTTGAGTGCTGCCATATCTTCGCTGGTCAGAATTGGATGCTTGAGGCGCAGGCGCTTGGCATGCTCTGGCAGGGTGTCGAGCAAATTGCCCTCCGGCCCTACGTAGCACTCCAGCGACATGATGATTTCTTCGCGAATCGAATCGATCGGCGGATTAGTCACCTGTGCGAACAGTTGCTTGAAGTAATCGTAAAGCATCCGCGGCCGGTCGCTGAGCACAGCCAATACCGAGTCATTGCCCATGGAACCGACGGGATCGCGTAATTCACGCACCAGCGGCAGCAACATAAACTGCATGGTTTCGGTGGTGTAACCAAAGGCCTGCATGCGGGCCAGCAGATCTTCGCGCGAGTAGTTGGCCGGCGGGTCAATGTCGGGCAAATCGGCCAGCACAATACGATTGTCTGCCAGCCATTCGGCGTAGGGTCGTCGGCTGGCGAATTCGCTTTTGAGTTCCTGATCGGAAACCAGCCGCCCCTGCTCGAAATCAATCAGGAACATACGACCAGGCTCGAGACGACCCTTGGCGCGCACATTGGCCGGATCAACCGGGACCACGCCGACTTCGCTGGCCATGATCGACGCGATCGTCCTTGGTCAGATAGTAGCGACTCGGACGCAGTCCGTTGCGATCGAGCACCGCACCTATGTATCGGCCATCGGTAAAAGCAATGGAAGCCGGGCCATCCCAGGGCTCCATTTTGCAGGAGTGATACTCATAGAAGGCGCGCTTGTTCAGCCGCCATCGACTCATGCTTCTGCCAGGCCTCCGGCATCATCATCATCACGGCTTCCTGCAAGCTGCGACCGCTCATCAGCATGAATTCGAGCACGTTATCGAAGGCGCCTGAATCAGAGGTCATCGGCTTCGATGATCGGGAAAAGACTCTCGTGCTGATCACCAAAAACGTCGGTTTTGATCATGCCTTCACGGGCAGACATCCAGTTGCATATTGCCGCGCAGCGTATTGATCTCACCGTTATGCGACATGAATCGCAATCGGCTGCGCGCGATCCCAACTGGGAAAAGTATTGGTCGAAAAACGCGAGTGCACCATGGCCAGGTGCGAGGTGTAGTCATCCGCCTGCAAGTCGGTATAGAACAAGCGCAACTGGCCAGGCGTCAGCATGCCTTTGTAGATGATTACCTTGGTCGACAAGCTGCACACATAGAAGGACAGCGCCTCAACTAACTGCGGATCGGTGCGCAGCCGATGGCTGGCGCGTTTGCGAATCAAATAAAGCTTGCGCTCGAAGGCATCGCCTTCCACATCGTCGTCAGCCGCTATAAACAAATGCTCGATGACGGGCGCTGAGGCCATGGCCGTGGGACCGACATCAGCGCCGATGGGATCGGTAGGCACATCACGCCAGCCAACCAGGGTCTGGCCTTCGTCGGCACAAATCTCGGCCACAAGCTTTTTGCAATGCGCGCGTTCGGCGGCGTCGCGGGGCAAGAACACGACGCCGGCCGCAAAGCGGCCAGGTGGCGGCAATTCGCTGCCCAGTTCGGTTTTAGCCACGCGCGCCAGAAACTCATACGGCAGGGCGGTAAGAATTCCGGCGCCGTCGCCGGTGTTCTTTTCCGCACCGCGGGCGCCGCGGTGGTCCATGCGACAGGCAAGATGATCAGCATCAACGACGATCTGGTGGCTGCGCTCGCCCTTGATATGGGCCACAAAGCCCACACCACAGCTGTCGCGCTCAAGCTCAGGGTCGTAGAGGCCCTGGGCCGCAGGAAAACCTTGCCCGTTTCGTCTCATATTTGCGTTCTCATCGCCGTCAGTGCCGCCCGCGCAAGACCCGGGCCTGCCCGTCGGAACATCCATTTTTGCCGCAGCGGTTCCGCCGGCCGACGGGGCATTTTGCCCCCGCGGCCCGGAATTCCGCAGTCGTTGTAGCCCATGCCGGCTGGCTCGGAGGTGGCCCGGGCCCACGCCGGGCCGCCACTTCGCCGAAGGTCTATTCTAAACTATTGTTTTTTCTGGGTTTTCGGCGGCAGCTAAGAATTTCCACTGAGGCGACCCAGAACCCTTAATTATAGGCTAGCAGGACACGTCGCCTCAACGCCAACACAGCGGGGCCACCAGGGAAACCTGACCGAAACAATGGTTCGTGCCATCATTGGCGAATGAACGAACAAGAGATCCAGCGGGTCCTGGACTTCTGGTTCACCGATTGTCAGCGTGACGCGCCCAATATTGATGCCCGCATGGATCGCTGGTTCGGCAGCGACGCTGCGCTGGACGAGCAGATCCGCGTGGAATTCTCTGGGATGCTTGAGCGCGCGGCTGCCGGTGAACTGGATTCCTGGAGCAGTTCACCAACCGGGCGCCTGGCCCTGATCATTCTGCTGGACCAGTTTTCGCGAAATATTTATCGCGGCACTGCGCAGGCTTACGCCCAGGATCACAAGTCATTGAAGCTATGCATCGAAGGCACGGTCGACGGCGCCTACAAGCCGCTCAGCCCCGAGCAACAGCTATTCTTCTTTATGCCTTTGCAGCACGCTGAGTCACGCAAGATCCAGGAAAAGTCGGTCAGCGTCTATCAGGCCCTGGCCAAGCGTGTATCCGAAACCCTGCGCGAGACCTTCAACACATCGGCACATTTTGCCGAACTGCATCGGGACATCATTGCCGAGTTTGGCCGTTTCCCGCACCGCAACGGCGTGCTGGGGCGCGAGAACACTGCAGCCGAGGAAGAATACCTGTCGGGTGAAGCACCAAGCTTCGGCCAAAGTCAAAACGTGGAGACCGTGTAATGAATTATCAACCGCCGCGCCGAGTGGCGATTGTCGGTAGCAGTCGCATTCCTTTTGCACGCGCTAACACCGCTTATGCGGAAGCTTCTAACCAGGAAATGATGACGGCTGTACTCAGCAGCCTGGTGGATAAATTCAAGCTGCAGGGCGTACGCCTGGGTGATGTTTCGCTGGGTGCCGTAATTAAACATTCGGCCGACTGGAACCTGGCGAGGGAATGCGTACTGGGCACAGAGCTGTCGCGCGAAACGCCGGCATTTGATTTACAACGTGCCTGCGGCACCAGCCTGGAAGCGGCCATACAAATAGGCAACAAGATCGCACTGGGACAAATAGATGCCGGCATTGCGGCCGGCACCGACAGCATCAGCGACGCACCGATTGTGTTCAAAGAAGAATTCCGTGAAATTTTATTGCGCAGTGCGCGCGGACGCAGTACCGGCGACAAACTGAAGCCCTGGCTGGGTTTGCGGCCCGGACACCTGGCGCCAGATTTTCCCGGTGTGGTCGAACCGCGTACCGGACTCAGCATGGGCGAGAGCACTGAACTGACCGCCAAGGAATGGGGCATCAGCCGTGAAGCTCAGGATCAACTCGCACTAACCAGCCATCAGCGCGCAGCCGCCGCATGGGATGATGGTTTTTACGACGACCTGGTAGTGGCACATAACGGCCTGACGCAAGACAACAACATCCGCCGTGATTCCTCCCTGGAGCGGCTCGCCAAACTAAAACCAGTGTTTGATCGCAGCGGTGCCGGCACCATGACCGCCGGCAACAGCACACCACTAACGGACGGTTCAGCCGGTGTCTTACTCGCGTCGGAAGACTGGGCCCGGGAGCGCGGCCTGCCGGTGCAGGCTTACCTGCGTTACGGCAAGGTGGCGGCCGTCGACTTTGTTGATCGTGACGGTTTGCTGATGGCGCCGGCCTTCTCAATCTCCGACATGCTCAAGGACGCTGATCTGAGCTTTGCGGATTTCGATCTGTTCGAGATTCACGAAGCGTTTGCCGCCCAGACTCTTGCCACGCTGGCGGCCTGGGAAGATGCAGACTTTTGTCGCGAGCGCCTCGACCGTGCTCAGCCACTGGGCAGTATCGATAGAGACAAACTGAATACACGCGGCGGCAGCCTTGCCATGGGTCACCCCTTCGCAGCGACTGGCGCACGCATCGTTGGTGGCCTGGCAAAAATGCTGGAACAGCGTGGCAGCGGACGCGGATTTATTTCTGTATGCACCGCAGGGGGCATGGGCGTCACAGCCATCCTTGAGCGCTAGGCTCACGACGGGCACACCAGCCGGCAAGGCTATCTGCAGAACAGCAGGCTGTCGGGTGCCGCAGCTCGGCAAAGATTTAGGACACGACAAAGGCCGGAAATGGACACGTTCAACTACTTGATGGAGGCTGCCAACGGCATCCTCTGGCATAACTCGGTGCTGTTCGTGATCCTGATCACCGGCGTACTGTTTACGGTATGGAGCGGATTCTCGCCAGTACCGCGCGCTGACCCACGGCTTCCATGTGCTGCGCGGCCGCTACGACGACCCCGACGATCCGGGCGCAATCAACCATTTCCAGGCGCTGTCTGCCGCGCTATCGGCGACGGTTGGTCTCGGCAATATCGGCGGCGTGGCGCTGGCCATCAGTCTCGGTGGCCCGGGTGCGGTGTTCTGGATGTGGCTGGTCGGTTTCGTCGGCATGGCCCTGAAGCTCACCGAAGTCACGCTTATCCATGCTGTATCGAAATACCGACGATCCAGACAACCCGCATGGCGGCCCGATGTGGGTAATCAGCAAATCGCTGGCTAAAAAAGGCCCGGGCTGGGCACGGCTTCGGCAAGGCCCTTGGCGCAATTTTTTGCGTCACGCTGCTGATCTCGACCATCACC
Source organism: uncultured Gammaproteobacteria bacterium (assembly GCA_963807995.1). Lineage (GTDB taxonomy): Bacteria > Pseudomonadota > Gammaproteobacteria > Steroidobacterales > J054. The sequence goes on along the minus strand of CAWEDX010000005.1, from coordinate 524,616 downwards.
AGCGGCAACATGTTCCAGGCCTGGAATGTGGGCGCGCTAACGGAAGCCTATTTTGGCGTCCCCAGCATCTTCTGCGGCATCGTGCTGGCAATCCTCGTGGGCATGGTGATTATCGGTGGCATCAAACGTATTGGCGCCGTAGCCGGTCGACTGGTGCCGGTGATGATTGCGCTGTACTTGCTCGCTGGCCTTTTATGTGCTGTTCGGTCAACATCGCTGAGATACCGGCGATGTTCACCCTGATCATCACGGCAGCTTTCTCGCCCGACCGAAGCCACCGGCGCGTTCCTCGGCGGCACCATGGGGTATGCCTTCCTGTTCGGCATGAAGCGAGCATTGTTTTCCAATGAAGTTGGCCAGGGATCTTCGCCCATCGCGCACTCCGCCGCCAAAACCAACGAGCCGGTGCGCGAAGGCATCGTCGCCGGCCTGGAACCATTCATCGATACCCTGGTGGTCTGCACGCTAACGGCATTGGTCATTCTTTCCACCGGTATCTGGAATCGTGATGCCGCTTTCGAACTGGACAGCCTGCCGCGGGTCCAGGCCGGTGCGGAGCAAAGCTGGCAGTTCACGCCGACACCATTGCCGGCGTCGGCCGGCAATGGCTGGCTTGAGAACGACAAACTTTTTGTCGTAGTGGATGCCCACGACAATCCTCAGACACCCAATCAGCTGCATCAGCTGGACGGCACAGTAGTCGCAGCACCGGGCGGTGGCCTGATGATTGAATGGGTCAGTTTTACCAGCGCAGAGCGGCCGGCTCTGCGCGATCGACGGGTTTTCGAAACCCTGGTGGGCGCCACCCTGACAGCGCGCGCCTTCGATTCGGTAACACCTGGCCTGGGCAAATGGCTGGTTACGCTGGCCTCCTGGCTATTCGCCTTTTCCACCATGATCTCCTGGAGCTACTACGGTGAGCAGGGCATGGTTTACCTCGCCGGCGAAAAATCAGTGCTGGGCTATAAGCTGATTTACTGCCTGCTCGCGGTGGTGGCGACCTCAGGATTTTTGAAAACCGATACCGAACTCGACAACCTGACCGGGATCGGCACCGGCGTCATGCTGTTTGCCAACCTGCCGATCATGCTATACCTCGGTCACCAGGCCATGCTGGCTTACAAAAACTACATTCGCCGACTCGACGATGGCCTTATGGGCCCTGGCCACGAGCCTCCAAGCCTGGAAGACCTGATCAGCGGCAAAGACGTAGACTAATAAAAGGCCGGCCACCCGCCGGTAAATACGAAACGGAGCAGGGCATGAGTCGCAGCCTGGCACGCAGCTGGCAGAGCCTGAAAGACATGGGCGGGACTTTCGGCCTGGCCGCCCTGGTAATGGCCGCCGGAATCTTTGCCGCATTTCAGTTTGTCGGCCCGCCTCCCCCTGACCGAATTTCCCTGGCGACGGGTCAGGCCGGCGGCGCCTACCAGGCCTTCGGCGAACGCTATGCGGAGCTGCTGATTCGCGAGGGGATTACCGTAGAGCTGCGTGAAAGCGCCGGTTCCGTTGAAAACCTCCAGTTGCTAGACAACGGCGAAGTGGATATCGGCTTCGTACAAAGTGGTCTGGCCGGCGAGTTCGCCACCAGCGATGTAGTCGGGCTAGGCACCCTGTATCTGGAGCCGTTGTGGCTTTTCTTGCGCAAGGACCTGGCACCGGAAGATATTGGCAGCCTGGCAGGTCAGCGCATTGCTATTGGTGTCTCGGGTAGTGGCACCCGGGCCATTGCTGTCGAGACTCTTGAAAACAAACGGTGTTAACGAAGGCAACAGCCAGTTGCTGGAGATCGGCGACCAGCAAGCCGCCAAATTACTGCGCGATGGCGACGCCGACGCAGCGTTTTTCGTAGGCGCAGCAGATTCTGAAGCTATCGTGGCCCTGAACCAAAGCGAAGATTTGAAACTTTTCGATTTCGAGAGAAGCCAGGCATACACAAGAATTTATCGGTTTCTTTCACCCATCCTGCTGCCAGAAGGGGTGCTCGACCTGGAGGCAAATCTGCCGCCGCAGGACGTGCATATGGTCGCGCCAGGCGCAATTCTGGCGGCTAACAGCAGTCTGCACCCGGCCCTGGTGGACCTGTTACTAATCGCAGCCGGGGAAATTCATGGCCGCGACAGCCTGCTCGCTAGTGCTGGTGATTTTCCCACGCCACGCTATGTCGATCTGCCGCTGAGCCCAGAGGCCGAGCGCCATTTTGAATTCGGCCCGCCATTTCTAATGCGTTACCTTCCGTTCTGGGCAGCCACGCTGGTAGATCGCCTTTGGGTATTGCTATTGCCCCTGATCGGCCTCGCGATTCCGTTATTCAAACTGGTATTGCCGGCCTATCGCTGGCGAATACGCCGACGCCTGTTGCGCATGTACCAGGAACTGGACTCACTGGACCCCGCCCAGGTGCCGTTAGTCGATGACGAGGACCAGCGCCGGCGGTATGCGCGCCTGGAGGCCATCGACCAGGAAGTCGCGGAGCTGGCAGTGCCGCGCGGCTATACCGACGACGTCTACAAGTTGCGACGCGATGTGGACCTGATGCGCAGGCGCCTGCACTCCGGGGATTCGCCCGATTGAGTCAAAGATGAGTATTTCGTTACCGCAACACTGAGCGGCGCAGCCTGCCATTCAGGCCGCAGGTTTGCTGGCAGTCGAAACGCCAGCCTCTGACTGCGCCCCTGAGATCAGGCAATCATTATTCCAACAGGGCGGCCACGGCATCGCCGATGGCCAGCGACGCGGTCAAGCCGGGCGACTCGATCCCGAACAGGTTAACCAGGCCGGCAAGCCCATGGTCTGCGGGACCCTGCAATACAAAGTCAGCCGCCGCTTCGCCCGGCCCGGATATTTTCGGGCGCACACCCGTGTAGGCCGGTTGCAAGGCACTGCTATCGAGATCGGGATAGTAGCGCCGGATCGCGGTCACAAACTCGTCCCGATGACTGTCATCAAAGTCGTAGTTCAGCTCATCAATCCAGCGCACGTCCGGACCGAAGCGCACACCACCTGCCATATCCAGCGTCACATGCACACCCAGACCGCCGCCGCCCGCCTGCGGATAGACCAGATGCCTGAACGGCGCCTTGCCCGACAGGCTGTAGTAATGCCCCTTGGCGAGAAATGCGCGGGGCACCATCGCGGGGTCAAGGCCGTCAATACGGGCAGCCACAGCGGGTGCGTCCAGACCGGCAGCATTAATCAGCTGTCGACAGGCCACGCGTGTCTCACCGGCGACGATCTCGAAACCATGCTCAAGACAATGAACGGCATCTACGGGACTGTTAAAGGCCAGCATGCCGCCGGCATCTTCCAGGTCGCCCTGTAAGGCGAGCATGTAACCGTGGCTATCGAGTATCCCGGTAGACGGTGAAAACAGGCCGCCGACTGCACGCACTGCCGGCTCCATTTCGTGAACCTCGGCCTGGCTGAGCGGACGCAAATCGTGGACGCCGTTTATTTCTGCCTGGGCCTGGTAGGCAGACAGCGTATCAAGTTCGTCCCCGGTAACCGCAACAATCAGTTTGCCGACGCGTCTGTACGGCAGAGCTTTCTTTTCACAATACGCATACAAGGCCTGTTTGCCGGCCACGCACAGCTGCGCTTTCAGCGAACCGGTCGGATAGTAAATACCCGCATGAATGACTTCGGAATTTCGGCTGCTGGTACCCGTACCGATAGCATCGACGGCTTCGGCCACCACCACTTCGCGACCAGCCAGCGCCAGGGCTCGCGCTACGGCGAGGCCAACCGCGCCGGCGCCGATGACGACGCTGTCAACGCGCCCGGTCATAGAGACTTCAGCCGTGCAGGGACTGCCCGGTGATGTAGTCGTGCAGCTGATCGATAACGAACTGCTGTTCGGCAATCACGGCCTTCACCAGGTCGCCGATGGAAATCAGGCCGATCACCTGCTTGTGATCTACCACTGGCAAGTGCCGGGCACGTTTGTCTGTCATCAACGCCATGCAGTCTTCGATACTGCGATCTGGCGACACGCAGAGCACGCGCGTTGACATGATTTCGTGAACTTTGGCATCGCGAGACGAGCGACCTTCCAGCGCAACTTTCCGCGCGTAGTCGCGTTCGGTCACTATGCCCACAGGCTTGGCTTTCTGCATCACCAGCAGTGCACCGATACGCTTGTTCGACATGATTTCGATGGCCGAAAAAATTGTCGCCTCGGGATCCACCGACCAGATGTCGTTGCCCTTGGTATTGAGAATGTCCTGAACCAGCCGCATAAGCGTTCCCCCCGTTATCCAGCGATAACGCAACGCGCGGATGAAATTCTCGGCAGCGCGTTGCGCGCAGCGGTTTTACTATAACAGACACATCAGCAGCCTCAGCCGCCCAGCGCCAGGATTAATAGCGCCGGCAGTAACAGGAACGCCGCCAGGGTAGACACCAGGATAGCACCGGCCACTTCTTCCGGATCGCGCTCGTAGCGCGCCGCCAGCAAAAAACAGAACACTGCCACAGGCATGGAACTCTGGATCAGGATTACGCCGCGTAGCGTGCCTTCCAGATTCAGCAAGGTCACGGTAGCAAGTCCCAAAGCGAAGCCAAGGCCCAGGCGCATCAGTGCCAGACCGGCAGCCAGGCCTGCACTGCGCACCCGAAAGTTAGCCAGGGAATAGCCCAGGGCCAGCAACATCAATGGAATCGCCAGGCCTGCAAACAGGTCTACGGTATTGGCCAGCCACAGCGGCATGGACGTATCGGTAGCCAGCAGCACGAGACCAAAGGCGGCTGCGTAAATTATTGGTGTACTCACCAGAATTCGCCAGGCTGTAGCGCGGCCCTGGAACAAGGGCCCGAACACAAACTGGGTGACGGAGCCCACCAGGTAGAAAGCCACGCCGAGAACCAGACCGGGTTCGCCAAAGGCAAACAGACACAGCGGCAGACCCAGGTTACCGGCGTTGCCGAATACCACCGTGGGCAGAAAGCTGCGCAACGGCTGTCCGGCCAGGCGCAGCACCAGGGCACCGATCAGGCCGGTGGTGAACAGGATACCTGCGGCGATAGCAACAACGCTGAAGAAAGACTGGGGCTCAACTTCAAGACCAGCCATGCCGCGCAGAATCAGGCAGGGCGTGCCGATATTCATGATCATTCGGGTCACGAACTCACGCTCGAAAGGCAGGCCCAGGCGCGCCCAGGCAAAGCCGAAACCCGCGCAGATCAGCACCGGCGCGATAATAGGGATAAGCTGTTGGTACAAAGAAATCGGCTTCCGGCTGGCCAGCGAATATTCTCTCATGACCACACTGCAACACGTCACCGTCACCCTGCGCTACCTGCCGCTACTGGCCCTGCTGCTGGTGGCGAGCAGCCCCGCATGGACCGCTGACTATTCCATGGTGGCCGCCGATAGCCGCCTCGAATTCACGGCGAATCAGCAGGGCGCAGATTTTCGCGGCCGCTTCGAAACCTTTGACGCTGCCTTGCGCCTGAACCCGGACGACCCCGGCGACAATTGCCTCAGCGCCAGTGTCGATCTGGCCAGCGTGAATACCGAATACCAGGAGCGTGATGAGTACCTGGTCGGCGAAGAGTGGTTTAACGTCGCTGAATACCCCAGGGCGGAGTTCCTGGCCACGGGCTTCACGCCGGATGCCAACGGCGAATTTCAGACCACGGCGCAGCTTACGCTGCATGGCCAGACCCGCGAACTACCCATGCAATTTCGCTTCGACGGACAACGCCTGACGGGCAGCACGATCATCGATCGCGGCGAGTTCCAGGTGGGCCAGGGCATGTGGGCCAGCGATGACATGGTCAGCGTGAAAGTGGGCGTGCAGATTGATGTGAGTTTTCTGCCGAAAGAATAGTGTGCAGCACTTCTATCGGCGGCCGGGCGTTATTACCATGGCGGCCTGAATCAGGAAAAAAGGGTCGAAGATATGGGCAGCGACATTCAGCTGACGGCAGCGGACGGACATCAGCTGGAAGCCTACCGCGCAGATCCGCCCGGTGAAGCGCGCGGCGGTCTGGTAGTCATTCAGGAGATATTCGGGGTCACCGATCACATTCAGCGGGTCGCCGACGGTTACGCCGCGGAAGGTTACCGCGTCATTGCACCTGCGATGTTCGATCGCATCGAGCCAGGCATCCGGCTCGACTACAGCGATGTCGAACAAGGTCGCGACAGCATGCTGCAACTCGACCAGGATGAGGCGGTCCTGGACATGGATGCAGCCGTGGCGGCGCTGCAAGATTCCGGCAAGGTGGCTGTGGTCGGTTATTGCTGGGGTGGTGCGATGGCAGATCTGGCCGCCTGCGAACTGGATATTGCCGCAGCCGTTTCCTACTACGGTGGGCGCATCACCAGCTGGCTGGATCTAGAACCGGGCTGCCCGGTGATGTATCACTTTGGGGCGCAGGATCCCCTGATACCGCCGGAAGTCGTGGCGCAGATACGCGAGGCGCGCCCGGAGGGCGAGTTTCACGTTTACAGCGAAGCCGGCCATGGCTTCAATTGCGATGAGCGCCCTGACTTCAAACCGGAAAGCGCCGCACTGGCCCTGGAGCGCAGCCTGGCGTTTTTCGCCCAGCACCTGGGCTAAGCGCCGGACCTAATGGCTTAGCCGGGTTCGTCGGCGACCGGGTTTTCCAACGAGCCGATGCCGCTGATCGTGACCCGCACAGTATCGCCGGCCTTCAGCCAGCGCTGCGGGTCCCGGGCCGCTCCCACGCCACTGGGCGTGCCGGTAGAAATCACATCGCCGGGCTGCAACGGGAACATTTGTGACAGATAGGCAATCACGGCGGGTAAGTCGATGCACAGGTCGGCCACGTCCCCCTGTTGCATCAGTTCATCGTTAACGTGGGTTTCCAGTTGCAGGCGGGTCGGATCCGGAATTTCGTCCACCGTCACTAACCAGGGACCCATGGCGCCACTGGCCAGAAAGTTTTTGCCGGCGGTAAATTGCGAGGTATGCCTTTGATAGTCGCGTATAGAGCCGTCCATTAAGCAGGTATAACCAGCCACATAGTCCAGCGCATCGTCGCGACTGACATGCCGTGCCTCACGCCCGATCACCAGGGCGAGTTCGCCTTCGAAATCGTAGTGACTGGAAACCCGCGGCCGCAGCATCGTCTGCCCGTGCCCCACCAGGCTGTCGGGAAAGCGCACGAACATGGCCGGATAGGCCGGCGGTTCGCGGCCCATTTCGCGAATGTGCTCAAGATAATTCATACCGATGCACAAGATGCGGCCGGGCCGCGGCACCGGCGGCAGAAACTCTACCGCGCTCAGGGCCAGCGCTTCACCGGTATCCGCGCCGCCCTGGGGCAGGCGCCCGGCAGCCAGGGCGGCAGCCAGATCGGGGCAAGCGGCCAGAAAATCCCCAGCGACCGGGTGAACGGAGTCGCCATCGACGACGCCGTAGCCTTCCCTGCCGTTGTGCTTAAAACTCATCAGACGCATGGCTTGTCTCTAACTACCGGACTGAACGCGATCCTATATCATTCACAAACAAAAGCCCCAACGGATCAGGCCGAACAGGTTTCCCCATGCAGCTTCAGGATTCACAGCTCTTTCGCCAGCGTTGCTATATCGACGGCGCCTGGGTCGAGGCGCAGTCCGGCCAGAGCATTGCCGTAGACAATCCGTCGGATGGCGCGATTCTGGGTAGTGTGCCAAACGCCGGCGCCACCGAAACCCGCCGCGCAATCGAGGCGGCCAGGCAGGCATTACCCGACTGGCGAAGCCGCCCGGCCGCAGAACGCGCTGCCGTGCTGCGCCGCTGGCACGACCTGCTACTGGAGAACCAGCAGGACCTCGCGCTGATCATGACCGCGGAACAGGGCAAACCGCTAAAGGAAGCACGCGGAGAAATTGCCTACGCTGCCAGCTACTTCGAATGGTTCGGCGAAGAGGCCAAACGCGCCTATGGCGAGGTCATCCCCGGGCACCAGGCAGACCGGCGCATCGTCGTGCTCAAGCAGGCCGTGGGCGTGGTTGCCTGCATCACACCGTGGAATTTCCCCACCGCCATGCTGGCACGCAAAGTCGCACCGGCGCTGGCCGCCGGCTGCACGGTGATCTGTAAACCTTCAGAACTAACGCCCTTTTCCGCGCTGGCGCTGGCCGAACTGGGCGAACGTGCCGGCTTACCGGCCGGGGTTCTGAACATCGTCACCGGCGAGGCGGCAACCATCGGCGGCGAGCTCACCGCGCACGACAGCGTTCGCAAGCTCAGTTTCACCGGCTCTACCGCGGTGGGAAAACTACTGCTCAAGCAGTGCGCGGATACGGTCAAGAAAGTTTCCATGGAACTTGGCGGTAACGCGCCTTTCATTGTTTTCGATGACGCGGATCTGGACGCCGCCGTCAGCGGCGCCATGGCCAGCAAGTACCGCAATGGCGGACAGACCTGTGTCTGTAGCAACCGCTTGCTGGTACAGGACGGCATCTATGACAAGTTTGTGCAGGCGCTGGCGGCAGCGACGGAGCAGCTGGTGGTCGGCGACGGAGTGGACAGCGCCACAGACCTGGGTCCGTTGATCAACGCCAGCGCGGTCGAAAAAGTCGAAGCGCACATTACTGATGCCCTGGCCCACGGCGGGCGACTGGTCACGGGCGGCGGCCGTCATCCGCTGGGCGGCAGTTTCTTTACACCTACAATTATCGCCGACGCCGGACCGGATATGCTGGTCGCCCGGGAAGAAACCTTCGGACCACTGGCGCCCGTGTTTCGCTTTACCAGCGAGCAGGACGCCGTAGCCATGGCTAACGCGACGGAATTTGGCCTGGCCGCCTATGTATTCACGCGCGACCAGGGGCGCGCATGGCGGGTTCCCGAGGCACTGGAATACGGCATGGTCGGCTTGAATACCGGCATTATCTCCACCGAAGTCGCGCCGTTTGGCGGCATCAAGGAGTCCGGACTGGGTCGCGAGGGATCGCATTACGGGCTCGACGACTACCTGGAAATCAAGTACCTGTGCATAGCCGGTGTGGATTGAACAGTTAATGAGAGACATTAAACAATGAAACCCGGCAGCGGCGGACCACGCCTGATACAGGGCCCCATCGGCGAGTCGATACGCTCGCTGATGCTGCCGATGCTGGCGGGCATGATCGCGCTGATTTCCTACAACATCGCCGACACCTATTTCGTCGGTCAAATTGGCACCCTGGAACTTGCCGCCATCAGTTTTACTTTCCCGGTGAGTTTTATTGTCGGCGCCATCACCATGGGTTTCGGCATCGGCACCTCATCCGTCGCCGCACGTTTGTTCGGCGCTAACAAGCGCGGCGAGGTCGAGCGGGTAACGCTGCATGCTATTTTGCTGGGCGTCGCCACCGGCCTGGTGGTGATCTTGGTGGGGGTGAACACCATCGATCCGGTGTTCAGTGCACTGGGCGCCGATGAGACGACCCTGCCGATCATTCACGACTACATGCGCATTTACTACTGGGGCGGCATCTTCCTGGTTGTACCGATGATTACCAACTCGGTACTGCGCGCTTCCGGAGATGCGAAGACGCCGGCCAAGTTAATGGCTACGGCGGCGATAATTAACATTGTTCTCGACCCCATCCTGATCTTCGGACTGTTCGGCTTTCCGAAACTGGGCGTCGAAGGTGCGGCCATAGCCACGGTTCTGGCCAATGCCGGCAGCATGTGCGCGTCCATCGGCGTGGTTTACTTCCGCGACAAATTAATTTCTTTCAGCGGTCTCGATCCCAAGCTGATCCTGGACTCCTGGCGGCGGATTCTGCACGTCGGCCTGCCGTCCATGACCAGCAGCCTGATCGCGCCCATGACCACCGCGTTCATTACCTATCAGGTTGCACAGTTCGGCCAGGAAGCTGTAGCCGGCTTCGGGATCGCTGCGCGCCTGGAAGGTTTATCCCTGCTGGCATTGATGGCCCTCAGCGCCGCAATTACGCCGTTTGTCGGGCAAAACTACGGGGCCCGCGAATATCAACGGGTGAACGACGGCATGCAGTGGTGCTACCGCTTCTCGCTGGTGTACGGGGTTGTGGTAGCTGCTGTACTGGCGATAAGTTGCGAGTTCATCGCGCGACTGTTTACCGACAGCGAGCTGGCCATCAGCACCGCAACACTGCACATGCGTATTGTGCCGCTCAGTTACCTTGCGCTGGGTGCTGCAATGACAGTAAACGGTTCGTTTAATGCCATCGGCAAACCGATGCCGGCCATGTGGATTTCCCTGACCCGTACTGTGCTGGTGTACGCGCCGCTGGCCTTTATTCTGGCCAAGCTATTCGGTCTGGTCGGAATATTTGTTGCCGCCTGCAGCGCCAACCTCATTGCTGGCGGCGTCGGCTACACCTGGTTTCGCAGCGCCTTCCGCAAGCAGGTTGCCGAAGAACGGGCCATGGCAACCGCGCAATAAGTCACGCTGGAGGCGGCGCCGGAAAGCTTACATCCGGCGTGGCCTGATCGATGTCCAGGTAGATCTTCCAGCGGCCGTCTGTATCGCGCTTGTAGATCAACGCTGAACGACCCGCGTCGCGATAAGTTTCACCACCGTCAAGCGGGACGCTGGTATACCAGTACTTGCTTACCAGGTGCGCTACGTCCCCATGCACCTGAATCTCCTCGATCTCGAGCCTGAACTCTACCTCGGCGATGCCCATCGCGGGCGCGAAATAGGCGCGGATGGCTTCGATGCCGCGCAGTGCCGGCTGCTTATGCAGCGCCACCAGCGCATCCGGCATGTACAGGCGCATCAAGGCATCGATATCGCCGGCCTTGAAGACGACGATCCACTGCTCGGCAGCAGCCTCAATGTCAGCACGGTCATCCGCGCGTGCCGGCGACCAGCTCAGGGCACTGATTAATATCAGCAGGACTGTCAGGTGGTGGAAAATAGTCTGTCGCTGCACATTGCTCTCCTTGCTCGGCAAAATGCCCCGCAACATCCATGGTAACTTGCCCGGCAAGCCCTGACATCGAGACAACATGCGCGTTTTTTCTGCTTTGTTTCTGATTGTCCTGCTCTGCTCCGCAGCAGCGGCGGAACAGCGCCTGAGCCTGGTGAGCAGCTGGAACCGACAGCAGAACTTTACCGACCGGTTCTTCGACTATATTGACGCGGTCAATGCCGCCGGCAAAGGCGTGGTGCAGATCGAGTTTCTGGGCGGCCCCGAAGTTATTCCCCAGGCCCAGCTGATGTACGCCCTGCGCCGCGGTGTCGTCGATATGACATTCGGTGCCATTACCTATTACCGCGGTGTGCTGCCCGAGGGCGATGCCATTTTTGCCTCCACCATTACCCCCGGTGAAGCGCGTGCCAATGGCGGGCTCGCGGCCCTGCAGCCGTATTGGAAAGCACGCATCAACGCGCACCTGCTTGGCTGGGTGCAATCAGGCGTGGGCGTAAATATTTACCTGACGGAAGCGCCGCGCTTTCAGGCCAACGGCATGCCCGACCTGAGCGGGCTGAAGATTCGCACCTCGCCCTCCAATCGCGAGCTGCTGAATGTGCTGGGTGGTCGCGCGGTGCAGATTCCGGTGAAGGAAATCTATACGGCTTTCCAGCGCGGTACCGTCGATGGCCTCGCTTTCACCACCACCGGCATTCCTGATCTTGGCATTGATCGTTTCGTGCACTACCGGATTGATCCTGCCTTCCTGCAAATGTCCATCTGCCTGCAAATCAACCTCGACAGCTGGGCGGCACTGACGCCCGAGGCGCGGGAGATTCTGCAAAACGAAGCCATTCGTTACGAGCCCAAGGGCCGTGCCGACTTTTTCGCCCTGCAGGAACGCGAACTGGCGATTCTGGACAAGCGCGGCCTGCGCTCAGCACCCGTGGCAGCCGAATTTGCTGAGGCCTATCGCGGCCTGGCCCACGATACTGTCTGGCAAAGAATGGCACGACGAGCGCCGCAGGCGGCAGCCGAACTAAAGCCTTATTTCTACCCGCAGGCCACACAGCGCGCGGCGAACACGCCATGAAGCGAGCCTACGACGCATTCATTGAGGGTCTGGCCGGAGTGGCCGGGCTCTTGATTGCCGCCATGTGCGGTCTGATCGTCTGGGATGTGGCCGCACGCAATCTTGGCCTGCAGCCACCCGCGTCGACCGTCGCACTGACGGAATACGGGCTGCTTTATTTCACCATGGCCGCAGCACCGTGGCTGGTGCGCAAACGGGGTCATATTGTTGTCGAGATCTTCTATCAGCGCCTGCCGGCAAGTCTTCGGCCGTGGATCGATCGCGGCGTGCTGATCCTGTGCAGCACCGTGTGTATCTGTGTCGCGCTGCTGGCCGGCGTGCTGACGGTGGAAGCTGCGCAGCGTGGTGAGATTGATATGCGCTCTTTAGACACACCGCGCTGGGTGCTGTTTGCGCCCTTGTGCCTGGGCTTCGGACTCATGGCTCTGGAATACCTTCGCCTGCTTTGGCTGGGGGAATCAGTCTGCGCAGCGAGCGACCAGCCGCGCGAGACATTCTAGGGCCGAGCATGACGGGTTACGCCACAGGCGCACTAATCTTCCTGCTGGTATTGCTGCTGATGGCCTGCGGCGTGCCGGTGGCCTTCGCCTTCCTGGGCGCCAATCTGCTCGGCGCCTTCCTGCTCATGGGTGGCTGGGTCGGCATGCTGCAGCTGGTGGACAATTCCACCGCGCTGATTACCAGCTTCACCCTGGTCGCAGTACCGATGTTTGTGTTGATGGGCGCGCTGTTGTTTCACAGTGGACTGGCCCTGCGGGTTTTTGATGCCCTGGATGCACTGTTCGGACGCATCCCCGCACGGCTCAGTTACCTGACGGTGGCCGGCGGTGCGACCTTTTCGACCTTGACCGGTTCGACCATGGCCAACACCGCCATGCTAGGTTCGCTGATGGTCCCGGAGATGACCCGCCGCGGCTATGCCCCGTACATGGCCATCGGGCCCATTGTCGGCACCGGCGGACTGGCAATGTTGATTCCGCCATCATCCCTGGGCGTGCTGCTGGGTAGCCTGGCGCGCATCGATATTGGCGCGCTGTTGATTGCCGGACTATTGCCGGGGCTGGTGCTCGCGGTGCTCTACTGCAGCGTGATCTACCTGCAGGCGAAACTGCGACCCGAGGCAGCGCCGGAATACAGCGTTCCAAAAATCTCTCGACGACAAAAGCTGGGCTTGCTGGTGCGCAATATTCTGCCGCTGGGACTGGTTATTTTTGCCGTGGTTGGATTCATTTTGCTTGGCATCGCCACACCCTCAGAGGCTGCCGCCTTCGGTGTGCTGGCGGTGGCCGCCCTGGCTGCATCATTTCGATGCCTGACGGGTCATGCCTTGCGCAAGTCGCTACTCAGCACGGTCAGCGTTACCGGCACGGTATTCTTGCTGCTGATCAGTTCCTCAGTATTCAGCCAGCTGATGGCTTTCTCCGGAGCCAGCAGCCTGGTGGTGGACTGGGCCATCGGTCTGGAAGCCGGCACGCTCGCCAAGTTGCTGCTGATGTTCGGCGTACTGCTGCTACTCGGCATGTTTATGGATCAGATTTCCATCATGTTGCTGACCATCCCGGTGTTTTTTCCTCTGGCTGCCGCGATGGGCTTCGACAAGGTCTGGTTCGGCATCGTGGTCCTGCTGGCCTTGCAGATGAGCTTGACCACACCGCCCTTTGGCCTGCTGCTGTTCCTGATGCTCGGCGTCGCACCCCGTGGCACGACGTTGCAGCAGGTAGCCCTGGCGGCCCTGCCCTACCTGGCCTGCGACGCGCTATTGCTGATGATTCTGATCGCTGTGCCCGGACTGGCGCTGTATTTGCCTGGCTTTCTCTAGCTGAAAAGGCGAGGCAAAAAAAAGCCCTCCTTGCGGAGGGCTCGCATGCCGTTGACCTGTTAATCGGTTCTTCCGGCAGCTGTGTTACGGGTGAGGAGCAAACACTTTGGGCCCGTTAGATTGGGGGTCTGTGTCGGGGGGACGGGGCCGCGCCGCGTTCGATCCTTGCGACTAAATTACCCTGGGCGTGTTACAAACAAATGACGCCACGATGAATTGTTCGCCGGTTTATGCCCAGCGCAGGCAATCCCCTACAAACTCCGCCAGGTGCTGGCGCTGCCGTATAGCCCCCGGCACCAGGTTCTCGTGCAACCAGCCCATGACGCCACCGGGCCAGGAGCCCTCACTGCTCGGCAGAAACTCCTGCAAGCGCTGATACACGCGCAAATCGGCATCGGCGTCGGGCGCAAGCGCTGAGCCCTGACCTTCAAAGGCATAGTCCATGATCGCCGCCAGCACCAGCCGGGTGCGCGCCGGAGATCGTAGTTCAGTGGGCAGCGCCGAGTAACGCCGAAACAATATCCGTGCCCGATGTCCGCGCAAGGACACGACAGGTGCCAGCGATTCCGGTTGGGAACTCATGGTCCGGGGTACTGCGCCAGGCCGGCGATACACTTGGGCGCAATCTCGGTGCGCGCCAGGATCTCGCCAGAAGAAAGATCCAGCTTGATGATTTCGCCGCTAAACCAGTTGGCCACATAGGCCACCTCGCCGCGATCATCAGCCGCGACGATGGACCAGCCAAATCCCTCCAGCGGCCAGCGAGCCAGTTCCTTGCCCGACTGATCGAGAATATCCAGGCGCGCACCACGGGTCACCAGCAGACGTCCGCCCGGGGCACTGGTCAGATCAAAAAACATCTCGCCGGAATCGTTCGCGAAGGCCTGCAGGTCGGGCAACTGTTGGCCAGCCTGCAAATCAAATTGCATCAAGCGCGGCCCGGTTTCGGAGACATAGATTAGCCGCCGTCCGTCATCAGCCAGGGTAGCGTGCGTAACGGCCATGCTGCCGCTCATGCCGCCGTGGACCTCCGGGTCGAAAACCTGGCGCAGTTCACCGTCAGCATCGAAAACATAGATATCGCCGTCACCCAGTTTGTCGGTTTCACCGGGCAAGGGCTTGTGGCGAGTGGTCAGCGGCAGCGGCTGATGGTTGCCCTCAAGACTCTCGGTAAACACCAGCTGGTCGTTGGCGGCAAAGTGCACGCTGGACAGCGCGCGTTGCGCAAACTGGCGATTGGGCAACTGACGGCCGTCGGGCGCCACACGAATGGCAATCCAGGCCCAGGAATCGAAGGCCCAGAGGGTCCCGTCGGGCGCAAAATTCAAGCCGGAGACCAGGTGCGTTGAACCATCAACCCAAAGGATACCCTTTGGATTCAGATCCGCGTCGTACTGAAAAATTCGGCCCAGGCCGGCATGATCATCTGCCGGGTCATTGAGCAGCGTCGCGCCGACGAAAACATCGCCGGGCGCGAAGGCCTGCATTGTCGACGGGCGCTTGTCGTTATTTTCTGCCATCAACTGCGTCATGATCAGAAACGGCAATGCCCAACCGACGGCCAGGCTTCTCAGAGCCGTTACCGATCGCTTCTTCCCCATGACTCAGCAGTGTAAACCACGCCCGGAATCACTGCCTAGCCAAGCCCGATGGATGCGCCGTCAGACCGCAGTTGGTCTAGAATTATGTCAGCCAAATTCAATTTTTATGCGCATGAGCAACCACTGGCGTTTTCTGGAACTCTCCTTGCCCGCACCCGACCTGGCCGCTTCTCTGGGGTTTTATCGAGACCTCGGCTTCACTGAACTGACTACCGGGGATATTCGCAACTACGGGTATGCCGTCGTCAGCGACGGGCGCATTGCCATCGGCCTGCATGCGCAGCAGCTGCCCGCCGCAGCCTTAAGTTTCGTACAGCAGGACACGGCCAACTGGGCACGGCAACTGATGGCGGCAGGTTTCGAGCTGGAATTTCAACGCCTGGGCAGCGACGACTTTCATGAGTTCGGCCTCGCCGGGCCCGGCGGCACGCTGGCCGTATTGATGGAAGCCGCCACTTTCTCGCCGTGGTCAGAAACGACCCTGCCGGTCACCGGGCAGGCCAGCTACCTCGGCCTGAATTGCGCAGACCTGGAGGACGGTATCGAGTTCTGGCAGCTGGCCGGATTAACCGCTGACCGCGACAGCGCAGAGCCGGATCGGATCGAGATGTCCGCACCGGCGCTGAGGCTACAGCTGTCGGTGGGTCGCAGCGCGTTTCCGTACCTGGTGTTTCCGTTTCCTGAACCGACACTGGTTACGAAGCTTGAGCGAGTAGGTTTGACGCTACGCGACGAAGGCGACAGACGCGTGTTGATTGCCCCGGAAGGCACCCGGCTGGAGTTCCCGGTAACCTGAAGGCTATCGCTAAGCTGGTTAACCCGTTGCCATGATCTCCGTCATTATTCCCGCCCTGAACGAAGCACGCGCCCTGCCCGCAACCCTCGCGGCCCTGGCCTCGCAAGGCGGCGAATGGGAGGCTTTGCTGGTAGATGGGGGCAGTGACGACGACACCCTGGCCATAGCGGCGCAGTTTGCACCGCTGCGCTGCCTGGTCTCGGAACGTGGCCGCGGCGCACAGATGAATGCCGGTGCGAAGCAGGCCCAGGGTGAGCTGCTGTTATTTCTGCATGCCGATACCCTGCTGCCCGACGGCGCTATCGGCTGTTTAAACCAACTCGAGTCGGACCCGACCTTCAGCAGCGGCGGTTTCAGTCACCGGTTTTCCGGCAGTCATCCGGCGCTGGGCTTCGTATCGAGGCTGCATAACTTTCGCTGCCGCGTGACCCGGATTTTTTACGGCGACCAGGCCATGGTGGTGCGTCGTTCCTTGTTCGAACAACTGGGCGGATTTCCCGAAGACGGATTGCTCGAGGATATTCGTCTGTCGGAACAGCTGCGCGAGCAAGGCGAGCCGCGCATGTTTGCGGAAGAAATCATTACCGACAGCCGCAAGTTCGAGCAGATGGGCCCCTGGAAAAGCCTGTTCCGCTGCCTGGTCATCCTGATCAGCTATGAATTGCGCCTGCCGTTGTTGGGTCGCAAATTTTTTGCGCCGATTCGCTAACGCCTGGCCCCCAATTTCCCTGCGCGTTGACGGAGATCTAACGCTTCTGCTCCTTGGGCCATCCGGGCCTTGACCATCGTCATGCGCTTAGGCCTGCAATGCAGCAAGCGCAGTGAAGACCGGTCGAAACGTGCGCGGGTACTAAAAAAACGGTACGCAAAATCCTGCACTAGTCCGGCATCTTCAATTAACTCAGACACCCCCGCGCGCAGCGGGCCAGGAATCTCAGTAACACAACGCCGGCTAAACTATGGCGCGGCGAATCCAACCTAAAGCAACCAACCCTGACCCAAACAACCAAACCGCTGCGGGAATTGGCACGACAGTGGTAGGCGTCCATATGGCATAGGTACGGTTGGCAACCAAGGTCAGGTCCTGAGCTCTGTTGCCGATCGAGCTTTCTGATATTGGAAAATCATCGCCAGGGCCAGCTTGAATCAGTAAGGTGCCGGCACTCACGTTTCCTCCGCTCGGGCCGGCCGTGTTGATATTTGAAACGCCGCTGACGAAGCACTCAACCAGCGACTCACAACCCCTGATCGATTCCGGCGAATCAGAAATATCGCCAATTGCGATCAGTAATGCCGCGTTTGCCGCGCCCAAACGAGTATTTATTGGAAACAGATCCTCGGCATTACTGTTACAACCGGTGAAGAGTTCGATGCAGCTTCCATCCTGGAAACTGACGTCATAGGTTTCCCGAAAACTACCCGACTCGACGAAAATACCGGTAACGCCGGTCAGCTGACCGGTGCCGTCAATTTGCAATACAGTCGCTGCCGCAGAGCTTGTTGATAATCCCAGGCCAACCAGGAGTGTCAGGAGAACAATAGTTTTTTTCATTATTAGATGCCTTTAGTGACGCCTTGGGTCGCAAAATATTTTCGCTAACAGTCCGAGCTGCATCGCGAACGAACAGTAGATCACCAAAATCATGATGTCAAAACAAAGACTTAGTTATGTTAACCGGCGATCCTTAACGGCTAAAAAAAGCGCTGCATTTGCCAAAAGTTTTTCAAACCGTCCAAATACCTGGCTCGAAACCAGCTGCGGACGAGTAGAAACCCTTCACCCTAGATTCGCCGCTATACATTGAGCTTGCCGACGATGAATCGTGCCTACTGTGCGCCCATCCGATCAAGATGAGGATTAACTGAGCAGAAAGCGTCACTGCCGAAAAAACCTTCAATCGTCGCCGCGCAGCTGATCCAGAATCGCCGGATTCTCCAGCGTGGAAACATCCTGGGTAATCTCCTCACCCCGCGCTATGTTGCGTAACAGGCGGCGCATGATTTTCCCGGAACGGGTTTTTGGCAGGTTTTCGGCAAAACGAATTTCATCGGGCTTGGCGATGGCGCCCAGTTGCTCACCCACCCAGTCGCGCAATTCGCGCGTGAGCTGCGCTGCCTGCTCACCGGTCGGCCGATCCCCGCGCAATACAACGTAGGCGAAAATGCCTTCACCTTTTATTTCATGGGGGCGACCGACAACGGCGGCTTCAACAACACGTTCGTGGGCCACCAGGGCTGACTCTACTTCCATGGTACCCAGCCGGTGGCCGGACACATTCAGCACATCGTCGATGCGACCCATGATCCAGTAGTACCCGTCGGCGTCTCGGTGGGCGCTGTCGCCGGCCACGTAGTAACGGTTTCCGAATTTTTCCCAATAAGTTTCGATATAGCGCTCGTTGTCACCCCAGATCGTACGCAGCATGGCCGGCCAGGGCTGCTTGATGACCAGGTAGCCGCCCTGCTCGGGTGAGCTGACCGGATCACCCGCTTCATCAACAATATCCACATCCATACCGGGCAACGGCCGCGTGCAGGATCCGGGTTTGGTCTCGGTTACGCCAGGCACCGGCGAAATCACGATGCCACCCGTCTCCGTCTGCCACCAGGTATCAACGATGGGGCAGCGCTGTTTGCCGATCACTTCGTGATACCACATCCAGGCTTCCGGGTTGATCGGTTCGCCGACACTACCCAGCAGTCTTAGCTTGGACAGATCAAACTGGGCGGGAATCTCATCGCCAAGCTTCATTAACGCCCGGATCGCCGTTGGTGCTGTGTAAAACACCGTTACGCCATGCCGCTGACAGATGCTCCAGAAGCGACCGCCGTCAGGATAAGTGGGCGCGCCTTCGTACATGACAATGGTGGCGCCGGCCGCCAGCGGACCATAGGCGACATAGGTATGGCCGGTAATCCAGCCGACATCAGCCGTGCACCAGAACACGTCGTCCTCGTGCAGATCGAAAATCATCTGGTTAGTGAGTTTGGCATGCAGCAGGTAACCGGCACTGGCGTGCTGAATACCCTTCGGCTTGCCGGTGGAGCCCGAGGTGTAAAGCAGAAATAGCGGATGCTCGGCGTTCAGGGCGACGGGCTCACAGCTGTCCGCTTGCCCGGCGATCACGTCCGACCACCACAAATCGCGGCCTGACTGCATCGGGCAACCACAGTCGGCGCGTTTCAGCACGATGACCGTGTTAATGCTCTCGCAGCCCTGTTGCAGGGCTTTGTCGGTAGCCGCTTTCAACTCGACGATCTTGCCGCCGCGATGACCGCCGTCAGCGGTAATGACCATCTTCGCGCCCGCGTCTTCAATGCGATCGCGCAGAGAATTGGCAGAGAACCCGCCGAACACCACGGAGTGCACCGCGCCGATCCTTGCGCAGGCCTGCATGGCGATCACCGCCTCGGGCACCATGGGCATATAGATCACCACCCGGTCGCCGGGCCCGATTCCCTGGCTGCGCAAAGCGTTGGCAAAACGGCACACATCGGCCGTCAATTGCGCGTAGCTCAGCTTGCGCTTGTCACCACCCTCACCTTCAAAAATGATTGCGGTCTTGTCGCCACGCTCAGCCAGGTGCACATCCAGGCAATTGCGCGAAACGTTCAGTTCGCCATCGGTGAACCAGCGATAGTTGGGCGCCTTGCTGTCATCCAGAACGGTCTCGAAAGGCGTGTCCCAGCTGAGCAGACTGCGCGCCAGCCCGGCCCAATAAGCCGGCGAATCTTCAGCGGCGGCTGCGTACATGGATTCGAGATCAGCGGCGCTGAATGCCGCCGCGGCGGAAAACTCCGCGGCCGGTGCGAAACGACGCTGTTCGTTGAGGATGGAATCAATGCTCTTTTCGGTCATGGCCTGTCCCCGGGGCATCTATAGCTTGCTGAATAATGCCGATCATACCGAATGCAATGAATTGCGCCTGTGAGCAAAGGCAATTTATTCGGCTTCGGGCGCTGTTTCAGCCAGCGCGCCTTCCAGCCGCTCGAGCGCACCAGGATGGGTGGACAGCAAGCTGGTCTCACCGCTGTCACGACCATAGCGCTGATCAACCCGCAGCAACAGCTCACCCAGCCGACGCGGATCGATATCGTTCTGGCGCAGATAGGCATAGGCGACCTCATCGGCCTCACGCTCGAAGTCGCGTGAGTAGGCAGCATTTAACAGCAGGGTCGGGATGCCGGCCGCCAGGTTAGCCGCCGAGCCGAGATCACCGGTAATGGCAACGATAAACCCGGCTGCTACGGAATTTTGCAGCAGCGCGCGCAAAGCATGGTGATTGAGCACGTGGCCAAGCTCGTGCGCCAGCACGGCTGCCAGCTCCTGATCATTCTCGGCCAGCGCCACCAGTTCGTCGGTCAGGAAAACGATGCCCGCGGGCAAGGCTATGGCATTCGCGCCCAGGGCTTCTGAACGACGAAAACGCAGCTCATAGTTACCGCCGTCACCGACATCAGTCAGAACATCTTCGAATACTGCACGCAAGGCGACCTGGCGTTCCGCGCTCAGCTCGCTGGGCTCGAACAGATAGCTGTCCAGTATTTCAGCGCCTTCGCGCCCGATGGCCTGCTGCGCTGACTGGGGCATCAGGTCAGCAACCACCCGGGCTGCCAGTGGCAGTCCGTCAGTCAATGCCCAGGCTGTCAGGCCAACGATCAGCACAAGGCAGGCCAGCACTGTCGTCCAGCGCCCTTCCAGCCAATGCAGCCAGTGTTTGCTCGACCCGCCCAGCTGCGCATAGGCCGCGTAGAAATCCTCGGCATCGGTAACTTCCAGGCGACCACCGTCGGGCAACTCGATCACAGCCGCGCAATCACCGACTCGATCTGCAACCGCCAGGTCGTCAATATTCCAGCTGCGCCGCTGCCGGCCATCGATCAGCTGCAGCACACCCCAGCTCTGCAAGCGTATCTCAACGGCCTGTCCCGCCGAGGTTCGTCCGTCGTAGAGCAGCGCCTGCAAAACTTCAGAGCCCGAAATCGAAGTCGAAAGCTTCGCCGATTTCCTCGCCCAGCGCGGAAACGTCCTCGGCCTCACCCGCCAGGACTTCGTCCAGATTACCCACCGGCTCAAGGGCCAGGTTAGACAGCATGTAGCGCTGGACTCGCACGGTCGCCCAGGGGATCAACAGCCCCAGGGACAGAAAAATCAGCACCAGGTTGCTGACCTGGATAGTCACCAGGCTGGGCAGACTCCAGTGGCAGCTAATCGTGTGCTCGCCAACCCGCAGCTTATTCAGCGTCACCCGCGTGATTGCCGCGTTGAGCGCAAAAAATATCGCGAGGTATAGCGGCGCAAAAATAAGTAGCGGGAGGAAGGAGAGCAATGATGCGCCAGTCCCGGCCGACCCCTGATCAGAGCCGCCCGCACCAAATATTCCAAACAGCGGTAACAACAATAGACCGAGAAACAGGAACCCAATCAGCGAGAAAAGGCTCACGCCAAGATAGATTCGATAGAAATCTCCAGCGCTGACCTCGTCGTTCATATGCAAATCAAGGCTGCCAAAACGCGAATTGTCCGTCAGCATCCGCGCGCGATGATAGCGAGCCCAGGGCAAGGCCAGACCCAGCGTGATGATGCCTATGGCATAGAAGCCCAGCACAATCTTGTAAGCCTCGCGATAGGCGGGACGATACGAAAAGCGAATATTGCGGTATGAAGTGTTGCGCAGCGCGAACATACGCGAGCGCACTAACAGCCAGGGAAGCACCAGCATCAGCAAAACAAAAACCAGGGTCTCCAATCCCGGTTGCAGCCAGGCAGATACGACATAGGCGCCAAGCAAAACCACCGCGATCGCCCGGCCTTTGAGTATCGCCACCGGATCGGCGTGATAGTCGAAAGCACCGCCGGCCAGCTGCGTATTCCGATACAGGTATTTGTTACGGCGGACTTTTGCCCAGGGCGAATAGATACCGAGTGTGACTATGGTCAGACAAAGATTGACGATCCAGATGCGAAAGTAGGCCGCAGCGGTTCCGCTGAAAGCGAAACTTTCCGTCTGCGGCGGATTCGCTGTCATCACCTTGTCCAAGCCATCGCCCCCGTTGCTGATTGCGCTCAGTGCCGTCGACCGCCGCGGGCGGAAACCTAGCGGACCTGAGACAAAAGCCTGTCAATTGTATCCAGCGCCTGCCCCGCATAAGCGTCCCCGAAAAGGTTCAGGTGATTGAGTATATGGTACAGATTGTAGAGATCTGTCCGCAGCTCATAGCCGTCCGGCAGCGGCCAGGCCGCCTGATACGCAGCGTAAAACTCCGGCGGAAAGCCGCCGAATAAGCGCGTCATGGCGATATCCGCTTCACGATCACCGTAGTACACAGCCGGGTCGAATATCACCGGGCAATGGTCTGCGTGCGCGCCCCAATTACCTGCCCATAAGTCACCGTGCAGCAGCGACGGCGACGGAGCGCCGCAAAAAAAGTGTGGCAAGTGTTCCAGTAGTTGTTCACCGCGCTGCTGCAGATGGCCGCCGTAACCATGGGTCGCCGCCAGGCGCAACTGAAAGACTAGCCGCTGCTCACGAAAAAAATCCAGCCAGCTATCGCCCGGCTGATTGGGCTGCGGACTGCGACCTATGTAGTTGTCGCGATGCCAGCCGAACTGCGGCTGGCTGTGACGATGAAGCTGGGCGAGCTGTCGACCCAGTCTGGCAGCCGCCAGCGCCGAACCGGGTTCGAGCTGCAAGAATTCCAGTAACAAGTAGGCGTAATCGCTGACCACACCGCTGGCCAGTATCCCTGGTACAGCAACCGCAGAAGCTGCGGCCAATGCGCGCAGCCCGTCAGCCTCAGCCTGAAGCAGCGCCGCCTCGGCTACCGGCAGTGACTTGAGAAAATAGCGCTGCCCGCTGATCGTCTGCAGCCGGTAGCATTGAGCGATGGAACCGCCGCCGACGGGGTTCTCGCCAGCTGCCAGCTCGCCGGTGAACGGCTCCAGTGCGCGGCGTAGTTGTGGATTCAAGACGTCCCGCTAGTACTGATCAGCGATCCGCTCGGCCTGCCGGCGCAAGGAGGCGCCGAAACCCACCGCATCATAGAAACGCGTTATTTCATCCATGGCGGGCGGTTGGCGCTGCACGCTGGCTTCGCTGACATCCATCGGCGCATCGCAGCGAATGCGCGCCAGCTCGCGGCACAACTCGGCCGTGTCACGATGCTCGGCAAGACGCGCGCCGAGCTTCGAGGCGCCACGCAGCGGCAAGGCCGCGACCTGTTCCAGGTTGGCATAGATATCCTCGAGATCGTGGAAATTCTGCAGCAGCCCGGCCGCAGTCTTGGCTCCGACACCCGGTACACCGGGAATGTTGTCGACGCTGTCTCCGGCCAGGCCCAGATAGTCAGGCATCTGCTCGGCGCGTACCCCGAAAGCGTCGCTGACCTGGTCATGTGCAATGGTTTTCTGACCCGCGTAATCCCAGAAGCGGTCGCCATCTTCGAGCAACTGCAACAGGTCCTTGTCGCGGCTGACGATGGTGACGGTGTGGCCGGCCCGTCGCACCCCCACGGCCAGGGTACCGATCAGATCATCCGCCTCATAACTGCTATCGGCGCATTCACGCACGCCTAAAGCGCGGGTCACTTCGCGGCATAGCTGAAACTGACGCTTGAGTTCAGGCGGCGCCGGATCGCGGTTAGCTTTGTAGTCAGGATACAGATCATTGCGAAACGATGAGGTCAGACTCACGTCGAAAGCAGCCGCAACATGTTGCGGCTGCACCCGCTCGAGAAAGTCACCAAGAAACCGCGTGTAACCATACAGCGCATTCACGGGATTATCGTCGGCATCAACCATGTCGTCCGGCATGGTGAACCAGGCACGAAAGATAAAGATGCTGGCGTCGATGAGAAAAGTTTGCATGGCCGCTAATTATCCGCTTCTGCGCCCGCTGCGTCGCGCAGAAAAACGCTCAGGGGATGTTGCGGATATTCAGCGCGAAAAGCCTGCAGCCGCGACCAGGCCAGATCGAGGTCGTTAGCCTGATAGGCGGCCTGGATTTGCGCCAGGCCTTGCGAAGAATTTTCATCTGTTGGCGCCGCGAATTCCGCTTTTCGCGCCGGCCTGTCCGCTGTGCCGGGCGGCTCGCTCAAAAAGCTGATCGCGCGCTGCAACAGCTGGTCATCACGGGGCAATTCCGCGGCGCTGGCCGTATTGGCCACAGCTTCGGCAGCCGGCGCGCCTGGCCGTCCAGCCTGAGCAGCGCGGCCCAGATCTGCCGCGCCCAGATCCGGACCCTGCAGTTCCAGCGCGCCGGCGTCAGCCAGGCCAAGATCATCCATCGATGGCATGCCCGGCGGTGCCGCCATTTTTTGCTCGCTGTCGGCTGATGCCATCGACGGCGGCTGCTCGCGGGCGGGCGCCTGCGCGGGCCGGGCCTGACGCCGCAGGCTGTCTAGTCGTCCCTCCGGCTCGCGACCGGCAACAAAATCCTGGTCCGCAGAAAACGACTCTTCGGCGAACTCGGCCATCGGCGGCGGTTCACCCAGCAACGGGCCCTCAGGCTGGATACTCAGATTCACCACTACGGATACGCACAGCAGCACTGTTGCTGCGACGGCCAGGGCCGCTCCCCAGCGCCGGCCCGTCCGCTCCAGCGGAACCACTTTGGAAGCTTCACTGGCAGCGGCGAGAATTTTCTCATCCAGCGCCGCTGGAGGCTGTTCATTGCCGAGGCCGGCATAGCGTTCTGAAAGCGGCGACTCACCAGCCAGGTATTCCTGCAGAATTTTTTCGTCGCGCGGCTCGTTCATGGCCAGGCGCCCTGCTCCAGCAAGGACTGGCGCAATTTGCCCAGCGCATAGCGCAGACGACTCTTGGCTGTTTCTTCGGGCACACCCGTCACCAGGGCAATGTCGGCCAGACTGAGTCCGGCTTCCTCGCGCAGCAGAAATGCTTCGCGTTGATCGTCGGGCAATGCCGCGATGGCCGTGCGCAGGGCGTCAGCAGCCTGAAGGTTTTCTGCGCCTGAGTCTGCGCCACCACCGGCGGCAGCCTCCTGATCGGGGTCCGCGGCGCTGGCTCCGGCATCAGCCGGCCGACGCTGCTGGCGGCGATATTCATCTTTCAGGATATTGCGGGCGATTTGATACATATAGGTTGTGAAGCGTGCATCGGGCTCATAGTTAAGACGAGCCTTGATAATGCGCGTCCACACCTCCTGAAAAAGATCGCCGGCGAGCTCACTATGACCGCACTGGCGCAGAAAAAAACGGTACAGGGGCCCCTTGTGACGGGCATAAAGACGCTGAAAGGCCACCGTATCACCGGCCCGGTAGCGCAGCATCAGCGCGTTGTCGTCCGGCTCTCCCGCCATAGCCGGCAGCATAAGCCAGCCGGCCGGGCGGGAAAACCGGCAGACGTGTCAGCGGCGCGCCTGGGGCGGCGGGGCACTGACGGTTTGCAGGCTGTCAGCGAGTTTGACCAGGCCGAGAAACTCACCACGATAGCCCTGCGGATCGTCACCGCGGGAGCGCGCAGCCAGGGCCAGGATGTCGCTAAAGCCAAACTCACCCAGGTAATCGCCCCCGCGCAGCAGCTGCCCGAAGGCCGCTACCGCAGCGGCGAAACGCAGTTCCGTAGATGCCCGCAGCTCTGCATCGCTGTCGGGCACTATCACCGGCGACTCGATCAGGCGGCTGCGATTGCCGCCCGGCGCCTTGTAGCGCAGGCGAACGAAAGCGGCTTCATCCGATGACACCGGCAGCGGTGCGGCCGCTCGGCCGTAACGCAAGGGATCGATCAGGCCCGCCTCGCTATTGCGCAGGCTCAGTTCATAGAGTGCGGTAACCGTGTGGCCGGCGCCGATTTCACCGGCGTCGATCTGATCATTGTTGAAATCTTCACGACGCAGCATGCGGTTTTCATAGCCAATCAGGCGATACTCGGCCACCACCTCGGGATTAAATTCGACCTGGATCTTCACGTCCTTGGCGATGGTCTGCAAAGTGCCGGACAACTGCTCCACCAGCACCTTGCGCGCTTCGTTCAGGCTGTCGATATAGGCATGGTTGCCGTTACCCGCATCGGCCAATTGCTCCATCAGCTGATCGTTGTAATTACCGGCCCCGAAGCCCAGCGTAGTCAGGGAAACACCAGCTTCGCGCTCGCGTTCAACCAGGCCTACCAGGGTATCGAAGTCGACGGTGCCGACGTTAAAATCGCCGTCCGTCGCCAGCAGGATGCGGTTAATGCCGCCCTCAACGAAGCCCTGGCGAGCCATCGCATAGGCGGCGCGAATACCGCCCGCGCCGTTGGTGGAACCGCCCGCAGCCAGACGCTCCAGCGCAGCCTCGATGCGTGCCTGCTGATTACCCGGCGTCGGTTCCAGCACTACGCCGGCGGCACCGGCGTAGACCACCAGCGAAACCTGATCCTGTGCCGTTAATTGACGGGTCATCAAACGCAGCGCGCGCTTGAGCAGCGGCAACTTGTTCTGATCCTGCATCGAGCCGGATACGTCGACCAGGAATACCAGGTTTGCGGCCTTGCGCTCGGCGGCCGCGACTTCGTAGCCCTTGATACCAATCTGCAACAGCAGGCGCTGGCTGTTCCACGGCGCGCGGGCAATTTCCGTATTAATGCTAAACGGCTGTTCGACATTACTCGGGCGTGCGTAGGCGTAGTCGAAGTAGTTGATCAGCTCTTCGACGCGCACCGCTCCAGCGGGCGGCAAACGCCCCTCGTTGAGGATACGGCGCAGATTGCTGTAAGCGCCGGTGTCGACATCAATGCTGAAAGTCGATACCGGATGCTCGCTGACCAGGCGCAGCGGATTCGTGTCTATTTGCGCATAGTTCTCGCGGTCACGAACTGCGTAGGGATAGGCGATCGGCGGGGCGCAGCAATGCCCGCCCCGGGACATTTTTGCCACGCCGGCCTGGCCAGTGGCATCGAACAGCTCCTGTCGGCTGGCCACGGACGCAGGGCTGTCTTGCCGACCCAGCGTGTATTCATCAGCGTCGCCGTCAAGTTTGGATTCCTCGCGAATTTCGGCCGGGCGGGTTTCAGCAGCCGGCGGCGGCGGGTTCTGTTCGCGACTGGCGCAGGCAGCCAGCAGGCTCGCGCAGAACAGCAGCGGCAGCAGCCGCCGGACTAACAGGGGGTTCTTGTCAGAAAAATGCATGGCGTGTTCGCCTCCATAAGGGTTCGGAAGCTATAAACGCCGGCGCTGGCTAAACGGGGTTAAGGGCGGGCGAAAAAATCACCGCAGGGATCTAGGGTCGTGCGGCGCCCTCGCGCAGGCTGCTGCTCAGGCGCTCATGCAGCGGGCTGGAGCGCGGGATATGGGCGAGCAAAAACTCCATCTGATCGGTCAGCACGCGACGACCCTTCAGATAAATGTACTCGGCATAGGTCGGCGTAAAGGGCACCGCGATTAATTGCATGCTGGCCTGTTCCGGGGTACGCCCGCCCTTGTGGTTATTGCAGCGACGACAGGCTGTGACCACATTGCGCCATAAATCCAAACCACCCTGGCTGATGGGGCGAATATGGTCGCGGGTCAGATCGCGGGTCATAAATCTTTGCCCGCAATACATACACAGGTGCCCGTCGCGACGAAACAGGGTGTTGTTATTTAGCGGCGGCGTATAACGCTCGCGCAGTTCGGCAATGCCGTGGGTGCGCCCGACGGTGGCGATGATGGAATTCACCTCGATGGAGCTGCGCCGACCAGTGAGCGCGCAAATGCCGCCATAGATGCGATACAGCGGCGTGCCGCAGGTGTAGGCAACCTGTTCGGCGTGATACAGGCGCACGGCGTCACGGTAGTCGATCCATTCCAGCGGCATGCCGGCGACATCCGTGCGCAGGACCTGCTGGGACAGGTCCGTATAGTTGCTGTCAATCGTGTTCATGGTTTCAGAACCCATCTGGAAATTCCCGCGCTGCTGCGTGGAAACTATCAGCTGGACTCTGTCCCGAGCACCTGTTGCGGGCAAATCCAGACCGGCAACCAGAGCGAACACCCGTCTAAGTTACCAAATTTACCGTTCCTGTCGCATATGTCATCATGCAGATCCTTATGACGCGCGGCTTTGGCTGCCTTTGCCGGCCGCGCTAACCTGCCCAACAGCTCGCAGGAGTTATTCATGGCCCTGACTATTGGCGTGGCAAAAGAGACCATGCCCGGAGAGACCCGCGTCGCCATTGCGCCCGAGGTCATTCGCAAGCTCGTCAAAGACGGCATCCGCGTGGTTATCGAAACCGGGGCGGGCGCGGCGGCGCAGATGCCCGACAGCGATTTTGACGGCGCGGACATAGTCGCCGACACCGCAGCGGTACTGCAGGCCGCGGACCTCCTGCTGACGGTCCAGCCACCGTCGCCGGAGATCGTCGCCGGCCTGGGCTCGGGCAAAGTGGTGATCGGTTTCATGCAGCCTCATCGTCAGGCGGAAATGATCCGCGCCTTGTGTGACAAACAGGTGACCAGCCTGGCGATGGAACTGGTGCCGCGTATTTCGCGTGCCCAGTCTATGGATGCACTGTCCTCCCAGGCTGCCGTGGCCGGCTACAAGGCGGTGATTGTCGGCGCAGCCGCGCTGGATAAATTTATGCCCATGCTGACCACCGCAGCGGGCACCATTCGACCGGCCCAGGCCCTGATCCTCGGTGCCGGTGTGGCCGGCCTGCAGGCTATCGCCACGGCCCGACGACTGGGTGCCGTGGTGTCTGCCTTCGATGTGCGCAGCGCCACTAAAGAACAGGTCGAATCGCTAGGCGCCAAGTTTGTTGATACCGGCGTATCAGCGGAAGGAGAAGGCGGCTATGCCCGCGAACTCACCGACGAAGAGCGCAGCGCCCAACAGGCAGCGCTGGACGATCACATCGCCAAGGCTGACCTGGTCATTACCACCGCGGCCGTACCGGGCCGACCGGCACCACGCCTGATCAGCGCAGACACTGTGGGCCGCATGCAACCCGGCGCGGTAATTGTGGATCTCGGCGCCGAAGGCGGCGGCAACTGTGAACTGACCCAGCCGGGTGAAACCATTCGCGCAGGCAACGTCACCATTATCGGCCCGCTTAACCTGCCGGCCAGCGTCGCCCGGCACGCCAGCGAAATGTACGCGCGCAACCTTTACAACCTGCTGAAACCGGCCCTGGTCGACGGCGAGCTTGCCATCGACTGGGAGGACGAAGTGTTCGCCGGCTCGGCCCTGACCCACGCAGGCGAGATAAAACACGCCGCTACCCGTGAAGCCCTCGCCGGAGGCCAGTCATGATTGAGTTAAGCGCTTTTGCTGCCCTGTACATCTTCATGCTTGCAGCCTTCACCGGCTACGAGGTCATCGGCAAGGTCCCGGTCGATCCTGCACACGCCCGCTGATGTCAGGCTCCAACTTCGTGCATGGCATCGTGCTGGTCGGCGCCATGGTTGCACTGGGACACGCCGATTCAACGGCCGGCGAGGTAATCGGCTTTTTCGGGGTGATCCTGGCCGCCGGCAACGCGGTAGGCGGCTACGTGGTCACTGAGCGCATGCTGGAGATGTTCAAGTCCAGCGGGGAGAAAGCCAAATGAATGGCCTGTCTCCGTGAACACGCTGATTGAAGTCAGTTACTACCTGGCGGCCTTCCTGTTCATCATGGGCCTCAAGCGGATGGCCTCTCCGGTCACCGCCGCCAGCGGTATCAAGTCGGGCCGGCGCCGGCATGCTGGTGGCTACAGTGATTACCTTTGCCTACCCGGGCATGGAAAACTACGTGCTGATGACCGCTGCGATTTTCATCGGCGGCGTACTGGCCTGGTGGACGGGTCAGCGGGTCGCGATGACCGACATGCCGCAGATGATCGCGCTGTACAACGGCATGGGCGGCGGCGCCGCCGCGGCCATCTCGGCGGTGGAACTACTCCGCGGTGGGGAATCACAGCGCAGTGATCATGACCCTGGCGGTGCTGGGCGGCGTGATCGGTTCGGTCTCGTTTTCCGGCAGCCTGATTGCCTTCGGCAAACTGCAGGGACTGATCCGTCGCTCGTTCCGCTTCAAGGGCCAGAATATCGTCAACCTGGCGCTGCTGCTGGTTACCGCGATCATCGGCATCGGTCCTGGTGGCCACGGACAGCAGTCCAACCAGCGTGGCACTGTTCTTCGCCCTGGCGCTGGTCATCGGCATCACCATGACCCTGCCCATCGGCGGTGCCGACATGCCGGTGGTGATTTCACTCTACAACGCCCTCACCGGCCTAGCCGTGGCCTTTGAAGGTTTCGTGCTGAACAATGCCGCAATGATCATCGCCGGCACCGTTGTTGGTTCGGCCGGCACCCTGCTCACCCAGCTGATGGCCAAAGCCATGAATCGCTCGCTGGGCAACGTGCTGTTCGCCGGCTTCGGCGAAACGGCCGCGGCCGAGGGCGGCGACGTCAGCGGCAGCATGAAGCCCATCGAGGCCGCGGATGTGGGCGTGATGATGGCCTTTGCGCAAAAGGTGCTGATCATTCCAGGCTATGGCATGGCCGTCGCGCAAGCCCAGCATAAAGTCTGGGAACTTTGTCAAGTTGCTGATCGAGCGCGGCGTCACGGTCAAGTTCGCCATTCATCCGGTCGCCGGGCGCATGCCGGGTCACATGAATGTGCTGCTGGCAGAAGCCGGCGTGCCTTACGATCTGATTTACGACCGAAGATGAAATCAACGCGGAGTTCGAGAACACGGATGTGGCGCTGGTGATTGGCGCTAATGACGTGGTCAACCCGGTGGCAAGAACAGATCCTGCCAGCCCCATTTTCGGCATGCCGATCCTGAATGCGGATAAGGCCAAGAATTGCATCGTGATCAAGCGCGGCCAGGGTGCGGGCTTCTCAGGTATTGAGAATGCACTGTTTTTCCTCGACAACACACGCATGCTGTACGGCGACGGCCAGGCCATGGCCTCGGAATTGATTCAGGCCGTCAAGGAACTCTAGACAAAAGCCCACATGCGCGGGCGATGCTATCGTCCGCTGCCTTCCTTACCGGGCTGCTGCAGCCGGCCGCGGTTTTGCTGACCCTGATTTTGCTGCATACGCTGCTGGCGTTTTTGCTGCAGCTTTTGGCGCTCATCCGGCGACATCTGCTGCCAGCTGTTACGAATGCGGTCACGCTGTTCCTCGGGTAGCTGCCGAAAGCGCTGGAAATTTTCCCGCACGCGCTGCTGCTGATCCGGAGTAAGACTCTGGTAGCGCTGAAACTGCCGACGCAGCTGGGCCTTTTGCTCAGGCTCGAGCTGCTGCCAGCGCGAGAAGCGATTACGCGCCTGATCGCGCTGGCTGTCATCCATGCTGAGCCAGCGCTGCGAACCGTTGGCCAGTCGCTGCTGCTGCTGTGGCGTCAGATTTGCCCAGCGATCACCGACAGCGCCGAGCACTTTCTGTTGCTGGGCACTCAGTGAATCCCAGCTGATGCTGTCTTCTGCCAGTCCAGGGGCCGGCATCAGGAAGTACAGGCAGCAAGCTGCCAGCAGTGCGCGCCTAACCCGCATCATCTTCAGCTTCCTCCGGCCGGGCCACCAGGGGCTCGGGTATTTCGCCCACCGCGGCGGCCGGCAAGGTGTCGAAAAATTCTTCCCAACTCTCTTCACTCTCTAATGCGCCGAGAAACTCAAGGAACTCGACATCCAGCGCCTCGTCAGCCTGCGCCAGGCCGCCGAGCAACAAGCCACAGCAAAGCAGCCGGCGCAGACTCACCCGGCAGCACCGTCCGCAGCTGACAACTCTTCTGCCGACAGCCAGGCGAAAAACTCCAGATCTTCGAGCATCTCGAGATTCTCTTCGGCCATCAGCAACTCCATATCCTCGACCGGCGCCGGCATCGCTGCGACGGGCGCTGGCTCGATTACCGGACCCTGCGGCAACAGGCGCCAGACACCAACGGCTAGCACAGCCATGGCAACGGCCATCGCAAAACCCCGGCTCGGCGCCAGACCAGACTTGCGGCGAGCCGCGGGCAGCTCATCCAGCGCCGCCTGGCGAGCGCGATTCAGACGCGAACGGGTCTGCCCGTCAAGGGCATCAACGCTGTCGCGCAATAGCGCGCTGGCGCGCTGTTCAAACCTGGCTGTGTCGCTGTTGTCGTTCATTCCCAATGCTCGCCAAGGCTCGCCCGAAGGCTATGCACGGCTCGAAAATAATGTGTCTTTACGCTGCCGGTGGAACAACCCATGGCAGCGGCCGTGTCGGCGACGTCCAGACCTTCCAGGGCGCGCAGCATAAAAGCCTGTTGCTGGCGCGCCGGCAACTCACTTACGGCCGCCTGCAGCGCGGTCAGCGTTTCATCCATGGCCACTTCGCGTTCCGGCCTCACATGTTCTGCGGCAGGCGCGCGCGCAATGGGGTCCGCATAGTCTTCATCATCGGCCGGCCGAAACCAGCTCAACACACGATTGCGCACACCCTGATGCCGCTGATGGTCGCGCAAGCGATTTTGCAGAATTCTAAAAAACAGCGGCCGCCATTCGCTTTCCGGCCGCTGCGAGTAACTTTTTACCAGCCTGATCATCGCATCCTGCACGATATCCAGGGCATCAGCCTCATTGCGTACCGCGACCTGCACGATGCGATAGGCCTTGCCCTCGACACCGGCGAGAAAGCGGTCCATGGCCTGGCGGGTGGCCTGTTGTGCGTCATCCGACCGGGAGCCCAGGATCGCATCCTCTCGCAGCGGCTTAAGTACCCATTCATTCACAGAATAACTCCCCACCGCAAGACACGGAAAACACCTGCCGCGTCGTTGCATCAGGCAATATAACGCTCCGCGCCGACTCCGGTTGACGCCGCGCGGCTACATTCGGGTCCATGGTTATGCACATTGCCCCTTGTTTCGTCTGAGCCTTAGCGCACATTCGCTTCTTGCATTGAAGCAAAGACTCTTAACCGCTTGAAAGTAATAGTAATAATATGCTTCGGTCAAGATTTGACCAATTTGACACAAAAGGCTTGGTAACACGCCTCGCGAGCCCTTTGACCCACGCTATCCACAGACTTATCCACAGCTTCTGTGGAAAAGTCCGGCTGCCGCAGCAGCGTGGAATGCCCGCGCATGGCTGACGCCGCTAGCATCCTCCAGGTAGCCCTGGATACACCGCTGATGCGTCTGTTCGACTACCTGCCGCCGATCGGTGCAGGACCCCGGCCCCAGGCCGGCCAGCGTGTGCGCGTACCCTTCGGACGCAGCGAACGCATCGGCGTAATCGCCGCACTGGCAGCGGGTTCGGAACTGCCGCGCAACAAGCTCCGACGGGTCACCGCCGTGCTCGACGCCGAACCCTTGCTGGACGAACCGCTGCGGGCACTGGTCGACTGGACCGCCAGCTATTACCACCACCCCATCGGCGAAGTTTATGCCGCTGCCCTGCCGCGACTGCTGCGGCAGGGTCGTGACCGGGCGCAACCCGAACAGCGCTGGTTCGCCAGTGCCGAGGGACTGAGCTGCGAGCTGGATACGCTGATGCGCCGGGCGCCCGTGCAGGCACGCATCCTGGCGGCCCTGCGCGAATCGGAACGGGGCCTGGCGCCGGGTGAACTGGACCTGGGCCGCGATAGCTGGCGACGTGGCATACGCGCACTGCAGGAAAAGCACCTGGCTGAAAGCCGCGTGCCGGAGCCAGTGGCCGGCTCACCAGAACCACTGCAAACGGGACCGGAACTAACCGCAGCCCAGGCAACGGCGGTGGCCGAACTTCAGGCTGGCGAGGGGTTTGTTGCCAGTCTGCTGGAGGGGGTCACCGGCAGCGGCAAGACCGAGGTCTATCTAGAATGCATTCGCTCGCGGATCGCGGTCGGACAGCAATGCCTGGTGCTGGTGCCGGAGATCGGCCTGACGCCGCAGCTGCTGCAGCGTTTTCGGCAACGACTCGGCGTGCCGATGGCGATGCTGCATTCCGGTCTCACGGACAGCGAGCGACTGCAGGCCTGGGGGCAGGCCGCCGATGGCTCGGCGCCGGTCATTATCGGCACACGCTCGGCGATTTTCGCGCCACTGAAAAACCCGGGCCTGATCGTGGTAGATGAAGAGCACGATGCCTCATTGAAACAGCAGGATGGTCTGCGTTATTCAGCCCGCGACCTGGCCGTGTGGCGAGCACGACAACTGAATATTCCGGTAGTGCTTGGGTCGGCCACGCCGGCGCTGGAAAGCCTGGAGAACGTACGCAGCGGCCGCTACCAATTGCTGGAATTACCCGAGCGACCCGGCGCCGCGCAGCAACCCCGGGTACAGCTGATTGACCTGCGCCATCAGCCGGCCAGGGATGGCCTCAGCCAGCCGCTGCAAACGGCCGTGCGCCGTCACCTGCAGGCCGACGGGCAAGTGCTTATTTACCTCAACCGACGCGGTTTCTCACCGGTTTTGATGTGCATCGCCTGCGGCAGCATCGCCGAGTGTCGACGCTGCGACGCGCGCATGGTCTACCACCGGCAGCGCGAACAGCTAGTCTGCCATCACTGCGGTTCGGTACGCGCGGCGCCACGTACCTGCGAGTCCTGCGGGGAAAGCCTGCAGCCGGTGGGTCAGGGCACCGAGCGACTGGAGGCGGCGCTGCAGCAGCTGTTCCCCGAGTACCCGATGGTGCGCATCGACCGCGACACCACGCGCAAACGCGGCGAGATTGAACGCCGCCTGGAGCTGGTGCGCAGCGGCCAGGCGCGCCTGCTGCTGGGCACGCAAATGCTCACCAAGGGGCATGATTTTCCCAACGTCACGCTGGTCGGCATCATCGATGCGGACCAGGGCCTGTTTGGTACCGACTTTCGCAGCAGTGAACGCCTGGCGCAGTCGTTTGTGCAGGTGGCAGGCCGCGCCGGGCGCGCCGAGCGACCCGGAGAAGTGCTGATCCAGACGTCGTTTCCAGACCATCCGCTGCTATTGCGCCTGGTCCGCGACGGCTACCATGCCTTTGCCATGCAGGCCCTGGAGTCGCGCCGCGAAAGCGCCTGGCCACCCTATGCATTCCTGGCCCTGCTGCGTGCCGAAGCCGCACAGCGCGAAGCCGTGTTTGGTTTTTTAGAGGAAGCGCGTGAGCAAGCCGGGCGGAACTTGCCCGCCGGCATTGAACTGCTCGGTCCTGCGCCGGCACCGATGGAACGACGCGCCGGTCGCTTTCGCGGTCAGTTGCTGGTGCGTGGGACGGGCCGGGCGCTGCTGCAAAATTTTCTCAGCCAATGGCACCCGATGCTGGAGCCGTTACGCAGCGGTCGTCGCGTGCGCTGGTCCCTGGACGTGGATCCGGGTGAGCTCTATTGATGCGCCTGGCAGCGAAAGCGCCTGCTCGAAAAGCCAATGCGGGCTAGAATGCGCCGTTTTCAGAGTCCCCGGTTGTGAAACAGCACCTGCAGCAATTGCTGGCCGACGCCCTCAAGGCGTTACCTGCCAGTGCCGAGCATCCCGAACTTGCCGATCAGCTCCCTGAGCTGGAGCGCACGCGGGATCGCCGCCACGGGGACTTCGCCAGCAACCTGGCCCTGCAGCTGGCCAAGCCCCTGCGCAGCAAACCGCGCGATATCGCCGAGCAACTGGTCGCAGCGCTGCCGGCATCGCCCGCGGTCGCGGGCGTGGAAATCGCCGGCCCCGGGTTTATTAATTTTCGCCTGGCCGCGTCGGCCTTCAGCGCCGAGCTGCTGCGCGTGATGGAGCGCGGCAATCACTACGGCCATAGCGACATCGGTAACGGCCACAAAATGCTGGTGGAATTCGTGTCTGCCAATCCCACCGGACCACTGCACGTCGGTCATGGTCGACATGCCGCCTATGGCGCCAGCGTCGCCAACCTGCTGGCAGCGACCGGGCACAGCGTGCATCGCGAGTACTACGTGAATGACGCCGGCCGGCAAATGGACATTCTGGCCCTGAGCCTGTGGCTGCGCCTGTATGAACTCAAGGGTGAGACGCTGCCGTTTCCGGCCAGTGCCTACCAGGGCACGTACGTGACAGAGATCGCCGAAGCAGCACTGGCTGACGGCATCGAAAACCTGTTGCCGGACAGCAGCGGCCTGTTTGATGATTTGCCCGACGATAGCGCAGAAACGGGCGACGCACGCCTTGATGAACTCATTGCGCGCGGTCGCGTGCGCCTGGGCGAAGATGGATTCAGACAATTGCTGAGGATCGCCGCTGATGCAATTCTGAGCGACATTCGTGACGACCTGGCTGAGTTTGGCGTGGTCTATGACGAATGGTTCTCGGAACAGAGCCTGGTTGATTCAGGCGCACTGGCCCGGGCGCTGGAGCGGGTGGAAAGCTCAGGTCATACCTATCTGCAAGACGGCGCTACCTGGTTCAGGGCAACCGATTTCGGCGACGAAAAGGATCGCGTGGTGGTCCGCGATAACGGCCGCAGCACTTACTTCGCCTCCGACATTGCCTACCATTTGCAGAAACGCGAACGCGGTTTTGACACCCTGGTTGATATTCTCGGGTCAGATCACCACGGCTATGTTGCGCGTGTCCGCGCCGGACTGCAGGCCATGGGCGAACCACCCGAATGCCTGGAAGTAGATCTGATGCAGTTCGTCGTGCTGTTTCGCGGCCAGCAGAAAGTGCAGATGTCGACACGCTCCGGTGACTTTGTCACTTTGCGCCAGCTACGCGAAGAAGTCGGTGACGATGCCGCGCGCTTTTTCTTTGTCTCGCGGTCGAATGAACAACACCTGGACTTCGACCTGGAACTGGCCAAGTCACGCTCCAACGAGAATCCGGTGTATTACATCCAATACGCCCATGCACGGGTTTGCAGCGTGATGCGCGAGCTGGAAAGCCGTGACCTCAGCTTTGACCAGGCGCAGGCCAGTGAGCATCTTGAGCGGCTGACTGCAGAACACGAGCAAGGCCTGATGCAAACCCTGTGTCGCTATCCGGAAGTCATCGAACTGGCAGCCCGTCAACGCGCCCCGCAGCACGTGGTTCACTACCTGCGCGAGCTGGCCCACGATCTGCACACCTACTACAACGCGCAGCGTTTTATTGTCGATGATGACGCGCTGCGGAATGCGCGCCTGTTACTGATCCTGGCGACGCGACAGGTGCTGCGCAATGGCCTGGACATGGTCGGCGTATCCGCGCCGGCATCGATGTAGATGGTCAAGAAGAAACGCAAGACCAAGCGACGCGCAACGCGCAGGCGCAGCAACCAGTCGATGGCTGGCTGGGTGTGGATGCTGTTTGGCCTGGCCGTAGGCCTGGCGGTCGCTGCCGCCATCTATGTCAACGACCGCAGCCCGCAGGGGCCCGTCCCCGCTATGGCGCCGCCGCCGCAACCGGCCAAACCAGCACCAGCCAAGCCCGCAGCCGCAACGCCGGAGCCGGTGGAGGAACGCTTCGACTTTTACGACATGCTGCCGTCTTTCGAAGTCGTTATTCCGGAAGAGGATCTGGAAGCACGCCCGGACGTCGCCGCCACGCCGGTAAACAAGCCCGGGCCATATGTGCTGCAAGCCGGATCGTTTTCCAGCAACGAAGATGCTGACCGCATGAAAGCCCGACTGGCCCTGCTGGGTATCGTCTCGCGAATCCAGAAAGTCAGCATTGATGACAAGACCTTTCACCGGGTGCGCGTGGGCCCGGTTTCCGACTTGACGGAACTTAATCGGATGCGCAGCCAGTTACGCGACGCCCGAATTGAAGTGATGGTGATTCGCGTTGCGGAGTAGGCCGGCCTCGAACTTTGTCGTCGTACTCGCCAGCCTGTGGCTGGTCGCCTGTAGTGCACCGGCGCCGGCGCCGGCGCCGCCGGTACAACAGCCCGTAACGGCAAGCCAGCCGCCACCCCCGCCAACGGCTGAAGAGCTGGCCGCGCGCCGCCGTGCCGCGCTGGCTTGTGAGCAGATTAGTATCGCAGCCGTCGGTGACATGATGCTGGGCAGCGATTTCCCAAAACCGCGCTTGCCCGAAGATGATGGCCGCAGCCAACTGAGCGACGCGGCCCCCTTGCTGCAAGCCAGCGAGATCGCCTTCGGTAACGTCGAGGGCGTGTTGATGGACGGTGGCGAACCGGTCAAGCAGTGCAAGGACCCTTCGGCCTGTTATCTTTTTCGCTCGCCCGCGCGTTTTGCACAGACCCTGGCGGAAGCCGGTTTCAACGTCGTTAGCCTGGCCAACAATCATGCGCGGGATTTTGGCGAGGAAGGCCGCAGCGCCAGCATGAATGCTTTGACGAACGCCGGTGTCCTGCATTCGGGCCGTGAAGGTGACATCGCCAGCTGGCAGGTCGGAAATATCCGCGTAGCCATGATCGCGTTTGCGCCATTCAGCGGATCCTGGCCGATGCTGGATACCGATCTCGCACAGACGACCGTCACGGAACTGGCCAACGCTCACGATCTGATCATCGTGTCCTTTCATGGCGGCGCCGAAGGTGCCGACGCGCAGCGCATTCCGTTCACCAGCGAAACCTACTACGGCGAAGACCGCGGCGACGTGGTGCGCTTCTCGCGCAGTATGGTGGATGCCGGGGCAGACCTGGTCATCGGCCACGGCCCGCATGTTCCGCGGGCGATGGAACTCTACCAGGGCCGTCTGATTGCCTATAGCCTGGGCAACTTTGCCACCTGGTGGGGCATCAGCGTAAGTGAGGCCAAGGGCTATGCGCCCCTGCTACGCACGCGCCTGGACGGCAACGGGAAATTGCTGGCCGGCGACGTCGTCTCGCTGCGCCAGCAACGGCCGGACGGTCCGCGCCTGGACCCGGAGCAAAACGCCTGGCGCATGATCAGGCGCCTGACGCGCGAAGATTTTCCATCCGGTGATCTGCAACTGAATGAGGACGGCAGCTTTCAGCCGCTAAACGCCACGCCGGGGAGCTGCGCGCCATGAGTCGGCCATTACTGGATCGTTACCCGGCCCTGGCGGCAGGGCTGCCACACCTGGAACTCGGCCGCCTGCCCACGCCTGTCGAACGGGCACCGAACGCAGAAGCCGAGTTCAATTGCGGTGAACTGTGGATCAAGCGCGATGACCTGTCCGGCGACGCTTACGGCGGCAACAAGGTACGCAAACTCGAGTTTTTGCTGGCCGATGCACAGCAGCATGGTTGCGATGCAGTACTGACCTTTGGTGCGGTTGGCTCCAATCATGCGCTGGCGACGGCCATCTATGCGCGGCAACTGGGTCTGAAATGCTATGCGGTACTTACCCCGCAGCCGCCGACGGAAAAAGTCGCGCGCACGCTACGCTACCAGTTGAGTCTGGGCACCAGCCTGCATCCGGCCGAGAACATGCAGGAAATCCGCACCGTCACCGAGCAGATTCTGGCAGCGCATCCCGGCGGGGCGGAGCGGGTCTATCAGATTCCCTTCGGCGGCTCGTCCTGGCTGGGTACCGTGGGTTTCGTCAATGCGGCTTTTGAGCTGGCTGAACAATTGGGCGACAAGCAGCCGCCCGATTTTCTGTATGCGGCCACCGGCACCATGGGTACCACGATCGGACTGGCCATCGGTTTTCGCCTGCTTGGCTGGCCGACCCAGGTCATGGGCGTACGGGTTGTGCCGCAGCCGGTAATGACACCTGAGTACTTCGATCGGCTATACACAGAAACCAATAGCGAGCTGGCCAGGCTGGACGCGCAGATCCCGGTATATGCCGACCCGCTAAAGAACATTACCGGGTTGGATGGTTTCCTGGGCGAAGGCTATGCAATTCCCACCGAAGCCACCCGCGAGGCGGTACGCCTGGCCGGAGAACTGATCGGGCTGGGCCTGGAAACAACCTATACGGGCAAGGCCATGGCGGCTTTGATTCATGACGGCCGCGCCGGCGAGCTGGCGGGCAGGCGCGCGATGTTCTGGCAGACCTACAACTCGCGGGCCTATCCCGAGATGCCGGCGGTCAATACAGAACTACCGAGAACCCTGGCTGCCTACCTGGATACGTGACTTGGCCGGCGACGGCAGCCGGACTTACTCAGCCGGCATTACTCATGGGCAATGGTCTTGTCCGTAAACAGGTAATCCTTGAGCTCCTTGTCAAAGCTCGGATCCCTGCGACGAATCCACTCCAGCACCATCGCCGCATGTTCTTTTTCTTCGTCGCGATTATGCGCAAGAATTGCCCGAAGCTCTTTGTCCTTGCAGGCATCCACGCGCTGGTTGTACCAATCCACCGCCTCCAGCTCTTCCATCAGCGAGACGATGGCCTTGTGCATGTCGCGAGTTTCGTCGCTCAGTTCTTCAATCGGTTCATGGTAGCCTTCGTTGGCCATATTCATGGTCTCCATTTGTCAAAAAGGTAATGGCCTGCAGAATAGTTTTTCAGGCTTTTTTACCGGCTACTGGCTCCTCGATATTGCAGATATCAACGAGGTTCCATGCCCGACCGGAATTTCTGAACAGCCGCTTGCCGAGTTCTGTGTAGTCCGCCACATCGTGATCCAGTCGTTGCCCGACCACGATACAACGAAACACGTCACTGCCGGTATTGGTCAGCTTATGCGCCGCACCCCCGGCCCGGTAGCCGACAAAGTCGCCTGCGCGAATGATATGGGTTTCATCGCCAATGGTGGCTTGCGCCTCGCCCTCCAGCACATACAGGCACTCCTCTTCATGGTAGTGCACATGCTGCTCCGTCGAGTCATGCCCGGGCTGCACTTCAATAATGTGAAAGCCGATGGCCGAGAGACCGGTCAGATCGCCCAGGGATTTATTGCGACGGCGGGCATTCGCGTTGAGGAAATGGGTTTTATCGAAACCCTGCATAGCTTCGATTTCTTGGCCCGTAACAATATATTTTTCCATACAGCACCAGTTTCGCAGAGATTTTAGTCAGCGTATTGCCGCGGCCGGTGCAGGCCTTTAGCAGGCTTGGGCGAGCCGGGCCGGGCTTAGATACTATTCAAGTCGCGGATAAGTATTACAGCACGGGAGTCCTGACGATGTTTGGCAAGCCCTCTCTGATTACACGCATCGCTATCGGCAAGCTGATTGGTTTTGTCGTTGGCCTGATTGGTTTTTTCACGGTGCCGGTTTTCTTGCCGGAAACCAGCGAATTGTTACGCTGGGGAATCTTGCTCTGGTACACGACCCTGGGTGCCATCGTAGGGGTTTTCGGGGTCCTTACCTGGCACCCCATACTGCGCCTGCCACTACCCTGGTGGTTCCGCGCCCCGCTGCTCGGCGGCTGGATGAATTTCGTGCTGACTTTTTTTGCCTACGACGACATGCAGGCAATGATGATCAGTCTGTTCGGCGCGGGTGGCGCGCTAGCGTCGCCGTTCTGGTTCGTCCTGGAAGGTGGCGTCATCGGCCTGCTGATTGGTTTCTTTGCCACGCGCTTCGGCGGCGAGGGTCGTGAGACGGTTGCGGAAGCCCCCGGCTGAAGACGGGGCCCGCAGGTCCTTCTAGATTGCCGACAGGTGTTGCTCGTGAGTACTACTGCCTGGCCTATTACCGCAGGACGGCGATGCGAGTTGCCCCGCTGTGCAGACCAGCCGTACTAGCCGGCGGTATCTTTGCCACTGAAATCGTGGCTGCAGCTGGGACAGGATGGCTGGCCAAACAGTGCCTGGTAGAGCTCGGCACGCATGATCGCATCCCAGAACCAGTGCGCACCGCAGTCAGGGCAACGGATCAACAGCAAGCCAAACCCGTAGCCGCCGGCAGCCAGCACCGTGCCGACGGTCCAGGACATACCGAGGGAGGGAAAGGCCGGCACAATACTGCCTGCCAGCAGCGCCAGCACAGCAATAGCCAGCTTCCAGGTCTGACCCGTAAGCACAATGACTGAATTCTTCATATCGAAATTCTAGTCAGACAGCGTGCCGGGCGCGCTGATGCAAGTCATGTTTTTTTACAATACGCCAGCCATTTCCCAACGGCGCAACCAAGCTTACCTGGGCCATGCAGCGCTTAGTCATCGCCAAGGTGACGAAAATCAACACCCAGGGAGCGTAGTTTTCGATACAGGTGGGTGCGCTCCATACCGACGCGCTTGGCCAGCTGGCCAACCTTGCCATCACACAGCTTGAGCTGCTCGATCAGGTAGGCACGTTCGAATTGCTCACGAGCCTCGCGCAATGGCAATGACAACAGATCCTGCTTAACCAGGGGCTCGGCGG
Source organism: uncultured Gammaproteobacteria bacterium (assembly GCA_963807995.1). Lineage (GTDB taxonomy): Bacteria > Pseudomonadota > Gammaproteobacteria > Steroidobacterales > J054. The sequence continues at coordinate 482,439 of CAWEDX010000005.1, read as the reverse complement.
TAGTTTCAGCGACCGGTCGCAGAGCCGCTTCGACTTCATCGAGGCTAATCTCTTCCTCGCCGGATTCCAGCAGCAGCCGACGCACCAACTGGGTTAGCTCCTCAATATTTCCCGGCCAGGGATAGTTGCGCAGCCGATTCTGGGCGGCTACCCCAAACCGACGGTAGGGCAGGCCCTCGGCCTCAACCATCCGATCGACGTACTGCCGCAGCAGCTCGGAAACATCTTCCGGGTAGTCACGCAGCGCCGGCACCGGTAACTGAAGCACCGCAAGCCTGGCCAGCAATTGGGGATTCAGACCGGCCGATTCCGGCGAACGCGCAGCATCAGCAGTGACCGAAGCCATGATTCGGCAGCTCAACTTTACCGCGGCGGATTCACCCAGGCGGCTAAAGCTGCCCTGTTCAATAACGCCCAGCAGCAAGTGTTGACCTTCGGGACACAAACCCTGCAAATCATCGATGAACAACACGCCAGTGCCGGCGCGCTCGAGGTAGCCAGCTTCGCCGTCAGCGTGGTTAGAGCCCAGCAAGGCACGCGCCACATTCTCACTGGGCAACGAAGCCGCTACCAGGCGTATGAAGTCACGATCCCGCCGATCACCGGCAGCATGAATAAAGCGCGCTGCAGCCTCGCGGCCACTGCCCGGCTCACCCGTCAAGATCACCGAGGCCGGATGCGCGGCCATCTCCTGCGCGCGTTCGCGCAGTTCTCGAATCACAGGGCTCTTGCCAACCGGTCCGGGCATGGCTGGAAACATTTGCCGATGTGTCACCTGGCCGGCCACCTCGCCCTCGGCCAGCGCACGTTCCACGGTGCGCAAAAGTTTTTGCAGGGACAGCGGCTTTTCAACGAAGTCCACCGCGCCGAGGCGAGTGGCTTCCACCGCAGTCTCCACAGTGCCATGACCACTCATGACCACCACCGGGCAGGGCGGTGCGCCATCCCGGGTCCATTCAGAAAGCAGCGTGATGCCATCTACATCGGGCATCCAGATATCCAGTAATACCAGGTCGGGACTACCCTGGCCCATCCGCTCGCGGGCCTCGCTGCCATTGGCAGCAGTTGTTACCGTGTAACCTTCTTCGGACAGAATCTCTTCGATCAGTCCGCGGATATCGGCTTCATCGTCAACAACGAGAATGTTAGACGCGGTCATGCGCGCTCCCTCCGGGGTTCAACTAGTTTGCCTGGCTGCTCGTTCGCAGCCTCCGGCAGATTTTGACGCAGCGGTAGTTCCACCGTAACGCAGGCGCCGCCGTCGGGCTGATTTTCGGCCACTACCCGGCCGCCGTGTTCTTCCACCATTTTTTTGACGATGGCCAGCCCCAGGCCCGTGCCTTTGGTCTTGGTCGTAATGTACGGCTCAAATACCTGATCAAGAAAGTCGGGCGCAAATCCAGGCCCGTTGTCAGCAATACTCAAGCGCAGGATTTGCATATCGACATCGACGCGGGTGCGAATCAGCAGGCGCGCGTCGGTCTGACCTTCCATCGCTTCCAGCGCATTGCGAATCAGGTTATGCAGCAATTGCCGCAGACGCAAAGCGTCGGCGGCAATCAAACCAAGACGGTCATCCAGTTCCAGCGTCACTTGCGACTGCGAATCACGCGTCTGATAAAGATAAGCGATTTCACGCACCAGGTGATTCACGTCCACGTCGCTGATTTGCAACTCAGGAGCACGCGCGTACTCGCTAAAGGCATTCACCATATCGCGCATGGCTTCAACCTGCTGGACTATGGTGTGCGTGGCACGCTCAAGCACCTCGGCATCGGCGGTTTCGAGCTTATCCAGGCAGCGCCGACGAATTCGCTCGGCCGAAAGCTGAATGGGCGTTAGCGGGTTTTTGATTTCATGAGCCAGGCGACGGGCAACTTCACCCCAGGCGGCATCGCGCTGTGCCTGTAACAGCGTCGTGATGTCATCGAAGACCACGACCCGGCCGGCAGTCTCGGCACCCTCGCGGGGCAGGGCCGTGCAGGCACAGCTCAATATCCGCCGACCGCCTTCGCCGCGCAGGACCAGCTGCTCGCGCCATTCCTCATCGCCGGCCAGCTGATGATCCTGCAGCACGATGGCAAACTCTCGCAGCAGCGGATGGTCGTCAGCCAGATCTTCCAGGCTGCCACCCACACCGGCACTCAGGTTGACCTGCAAAATTGCGTTGGCCGCCTCGTTGGCCGAGCGAATTGAACCGTCGCCTTCCAGGGCGATGACGCCCGTCGACAAGCGCGCCAGGATCGCCGCAAGGCGGGCACGCTCATCTTCGACCTGCTCGGCGCTCAGATCCGCGGATGCACGGGCGTCAGCCAAGCGTTGGGTCATCTCGTTGAAAGAGTCGATAAGAAAGCCAATCTCATCGTGATTGGCCATCGGCAGGCGCGTGTCGAGGTCGCCACCGGCAACCGCGCGGGTCCCTTCAGCCAGCGACTGGATCGGCGCGACCAGGCGGCGGCCGAAGAAGAAAGAAGCGTATACAGCAGCCAGAAACGACAGCAAAACCACCAGTGTCAGGGTGACTATAAAGCTGTAGCGCAAGGGTTCGCGCAAGAATGTCAGCTCGCCGTAGCGCGTGTAACTGCGTTCGACGGATCCGGCCAGCGCACTGATACGGGCACCCACGGGGTAAACAACTTTAAGCGTCCACACGTCATCGCCCGGCCGACCGGGTAACAGCGTGACCGAGGTCAGAATCTGCAGCTGGTCGGCGGCCGACGAATCCAGGCCAACGTAGCTGCCGATTTGTCGCACCTGCAGCGCCACATCCTCGGGCAGACGTGACGGGAAGCGCGCGGAGGTGTCGCTGACACTGGTGGCAATGATGCGAAAGCCGTCCCCGTAGACTGTTGCCTCGGCCGCTTCGGCGCGCCGGCGCAAGCCACCGAGCATGGCAATGACTTCGCCCTCACGCAGACCGGCAATCTGGCGGCCCATGTTGCGGGTCTTATCCAGGTTCTCGCGCATGCGCACGTCCAGGGATGAGCGACTCAGCTCCAGCGCGTCCCCCAGGCCGGCCTCCACCTGCACATCGAACCAGCTCTCAATGCCCTGGTTAAGAAACTGCACGGCGAAGAACCACACGACCAGCAACGGCCCGACCACCAGGACCACGAAAGCCGACAGCATGCGGCCCTTCAGACGCGCACCCGGCACGCGCCGGCGGTAATCGCGCAGCAGGCGAACCAGGCTGCCCACAATCAACAGCAACAGGGCTGCCGCGGCGCCGGCATTGAGCAACAACAATACGTCGTTGAGACGGCCGAATTGTTCCGGGTCCTGAGAGGTGCGACTCAGCAAGGCAAGGGCGCTTATCCCGAACGCCAGGGCGATCAGGGTGAGAACAGTGGAGAAACTGCGCCTTAGTCTCTTAGCATCCACGAATACCACTCACTCTCGAGTCGGAAACTGTCACCCCAGAATGCGATCAGGCGCAGCGGCCCGGGCAGCGTGTTCTGGTCCAGTACTGCGCGCATGCGCATTTCGTAACGGTTTTTTGGCTGCAACAGTGCGGCATCAATCACCGGCAGGGTGCTGATGCGACCAATGTCATTTAGCGCGGCGAACAAAGTCGCATGCGATGATTGTTCACCGCTGTTGATATTCTTGACCAGGTAGCGCTGGCTTAGTGGCTGAAAGCGAAGCAAGTAACTCTGGCGCAGGGTGGCAATCTCGGGATCAGGCAGGAAACTACGCTGGCGGCTCACATTGATCTGCATCTCGATGGTCAGCGGTACGCCGCTTTCCAGCGCTTCCAGCGCCTCGTCGCTGAGGCGCAAATCGGCTCGCGCCGTCAGGTAATAGACATCGTTCTGCAGTCGGGTCGCCGCGCTGCGTATATCAAACTTGCCATCCTCAGCCTTGGCAGCATTCAGAAACAGCAACACAGCCAGACACAGCAACAGCCAGCCGGGGCGATGCTCAATAGGTCGTGTTGCTGCGAATGTTTGCTGCATATCGTGACAAAGACTGGATTCGGTGAGCGGGCGCGCGACTTTAGTCCTGCACCCGCAGGCGTTTTCCTCAGGCGGTCTGATTTGTGGTTTTTTCAACTACAGCATAATAGAAACCATCGCTATCCGCGTCGCCGGGCAACAACTGTAAGCCCGGCGAATCGGCAGCCTGATGCGTCGCAGCCCCCGACCACTTGACCGGCAGTGTTCGCGCATCGGCCCGGCTGGCCAGAAAGTCCTCGATCACGGCCTGATTCTCAGCCCGCAGCACAGAGCAGGTTGCATAGAGCAGCCGACCGCCCGGCGCGAGCAATGGCCACAGGGACGCCAGCATCTCGCGTTGCCGGCGCGCCAGCGCCGGCAGATCGGCCGGCCCGCGCAGAAAGCGAATATCCGGATGCCGACGAATCACCCCCGTTGCCGAACACGGCGCATCCAGCAAAATACGCTCGAAGGGCTGGCCGTCCCACCAGTCTTTCGGCCGGCAGGCATCACCCAGCTGCAGTGAGGCGGTGAGTCCCAGGCGTTGCAGATTCTCTGCGACCCGGTCGAGGCGGCGACGGTCGTTGTCGAGCGCAATCAGGTCGAGATCACCGGCGGCAACTTCCAGCAAATGCGTAGTCTTTCCGCCAGGCGCAGCGCAGGCATCCAGTACCCGCATACCGGCCGTCGGCGCGAGCAGGGGGGCAGCTAATTGCGCTGCAACATCCTGCACCGAGCAATCGCCCTGGGCGAAGCCGGGAATCTCATTGACCGGCAGCGGCTGGTGCAGGCGCAGGGCATCGGCAAACTCGTTGGGCGCGTCGGTGGCGATACCCTGCTCGTTTAGCCGAGCCTGGAACTCATCGCGCCCGACCCGCAGCCGATTAACCCGTAGCCACATCGGTGGCTGCTGCTGATTGGCGGCGAGAATGCGCTCGAAATCTTCCTGCCAGTCGGCCCGCAACTGGTCTATCAACCAGTCCGGATGCGCATAGCGCGCGCTGGGTCGCAGCAGCGCGCGAGCCTGCAGATCTTCTGCTTCACGTTGAGCGCGACGCAAAACGCCATTGACCAGACCAGCCAGGCGCGGACGCTCCAGCAAGCGGGTAGCTTCCACCGTGGTCGAGACTGCCGCATAGGCTGGCTCGCGGCCTTCAAACAGCTGAAACAAGCCGACGGACAGCAACGCGGTAATCACCTGGTCGCGACGGCGCAGCGGTTTGGCCAGTAACTCATCCAGCCAGGCACTGTAACGGCAGTGCCAGCGCAAACTGCCATAAGCCAGCGCCTGCACCTGGCCGCTATCGGTGTTTGCATCGGCAACGCCGGCCAGCGCTGCATCAAGGTTACGACCCTCATACAACACGGCTGCTACTGCGCGTGCCGCGGCGGCCCGGCTGGCTGCGCCCGCCGCCGTCATTGGCCGAGCTGCTGCCCGACCAATGCAGCGCCGCGCGCAAAGTCAGCAGCGGGCATACGTTTGCGCCCGGGCATCTGGATTTCCTTCAGACAGACGCTGCCGCGACCAGCGGCAACCTGCACACCGTCTGCGTCAACGGCGACAATTTCACCCGGCCTGCCGCCGCTGGCAGGCCATTGCGATGCAGCGCGCCAGATTCGCAATCGTTCGCCGCCCAGCCGGGTCTCGGCCACGGGCCAGGGGTTGAAGGCCAGCACCTGGCGAACTATGGCCTCGGCATCCTGCTGCCAGTCGACCAGGCCATCGGACTTATTAATTCGTCCCGCGTAACTCACACCCTCCGATGACTGCGGCCTGGCCTGCAAGCTGCCGGCCAGCAGCTGGTCGAGCTGTGCTGACAGTAACTCGCCACCCATCACGGCCAGGCGATCATGCAATTCGCCGGCGGTCTCCTGTGCGTCGATGGCCGTGGTTGTGCAGGCATAGACCGGACCGGTATCCAGCCCCACCTCCAATTGCATCAGACAGACACCCGTTTGTGTATCACCGGCGCGCACGGCTGCCTGGATCGGCGCTGCGCCCCGCCAGCGCGGCAACAAAGAAGCATGCACGTTGACGCATCCGCGCGTCGGCAATTCAAGCACGGCCGGCGGCAACAACAAGCCGTATGCAATTACCACCATCAGATCGGGTGCCAGCTCCCGCAGCTGGGACTGCACGCCTTCAGGTTTCAGGGATTCAGGCTGCAGCACCGGCACGCCCAGATCGAGGGCCAGGCGCTTGATGGGACCCGCGTGCAACTTGCGGCCGCGTCCCGACGGGCGATCCGGCTGGGTCAATACGGCCACCAGCTGATGCTCGCTATCGGCCACAGCCTGCAATCCCGGCAAGGCAAATTCCGGCGAGCCGGCAAAAATAATACGCCCGCGAGGTGGGGTCATGGCGAGCCTGGCCCGAAGGGCCGCTTAGATAACCGGCACTGCGCCGGCCGGGGCATCCCGGCGCCGCGCCTTGCTCAGGCGTTTGCGCAGGCGCTGACGCTTGAGTTCAGACAGGTAATCAACGAATAGCTTGCCCTCGAGATGGTCCATCTCGTGCTGGATGCAGATGGCCAGCAGGCCATCGGCATCCATTTCGAAGCTATTGCCGTCGCGATCCAGGGCGCGCAGGCGGATTTTCTCGGCGCGCGGCACCAATTCGGTGTACTCGGGCACCGACAGGCAACCCTCTTCACTCTCGCAATGCCCCTCATCGGCGAGGATTTCCGGGTTAATCAGGGCCAGGGGCTGGTCGCGCTCCTCGGATATATCCAGCACCAGCACGCGGCGATGCACATCCACCTGGGTCGCCGCCAGGCCAATACCGGGCGCCGCGTACATGGTTTCCAGCAGGTCATCCAGCAACTGACGGACCGCGTCATCTACGACCTCAACAGGGGCCGCTTTGGTCCGCAGGCGTGGATCAGGGAATTCAAGGATATGCAGCAGCGCCATGTTGCGTCCTTCACAGTTTCGGGTAAAGCGCTATGAATGGGCCGTATATTTATGATATATCGACTATAGACCGTCCCATTTGACCACGAAATTCAGGGGTTTCTCGGGGTCTGGACGGCGTTGTTGTTGCACGTATCGGGGTGCGTCCGGGGATTATAGCAGTGGCTCGATCCGGCCCGACGCGTTTTATACATAGGGATGGAGCATCCATGAACAGCTTGCAGGCCGTGCCCCGAGCGATTCGTTCGCTGGGCCTTTGCGTCGCCGTCGCCGCCTTGGTGCTGGTTTCAGCGGGGTTAAGTCCCGTCGCCGGCAGTGCCATAGGCACTTTCATGTTTTCGCAGTCCGGCGGTTCGCCGGCGCTGAACCCACAGCACCCGGATCGTTACGTGGTGCAACGCGGCGATACGCTCTGGGACATCTCCGCGATGTTCCTGCGTGACCCCTGGTACTGGCCGGAAATCTGGTACGTAAACCCCCAGGTCGCCAATCCACATCTTATATATCCCGGTGACATCCTGAGCCTGGTGTATGTCGACGGCCAGCCGCAGATCCGCCTGGAAAGAGGCGCCGGCAATGAGCGCCTGTCACCACGCGTGCGCGAGTCTGATCTCGACGAAGCCATCACCACCATTCCCTTCGACGTCATCGGCGCCTTTCTGCGCAAAGGCGTGGTCCTGCAGAAAGATGAACTGGAACAATTGCCCTACATCATGGCGCTGCGCGACGACCACCTGATCGGCGCTGCCGGAAACGACGTGTATGTACGCGGCAATGTGAAGAACGAGTCCTACAGTGTTATTCACGTGGGCGAAAAACTCATTGATCCGGACGATAAGTCCGTGGTGGGTTACGAAGGTATTTTTGTCGGCGAGGGCAATATTCGCCGCGGCGGCGATCCCGCCACTTTGCGCCTGACCGAAAGTCGCCGCGAAGCACTGGAAGGCGACCGGCTGCTGCAGCTGGAATTCAATGTGCCGCTGAACTTCTACCCGCGCGCGCCGGAAAATCAGATCGACGGCCGCATCATCCATGTCATCGACGGGATCAATCAGGTTGCCCAGTACCAGACCGTCGTGCTGAACCGCGGCACGCGGGACGGCCTGGAGCCAGGCCATGTGCTGACAGTCTGGACTGCGGGCGCGGAAGTTCGCGATCGCGTTACTTCCGGACTAACCGGCGATAAAGTGCGCTTGCCCGACGAGATGGCCGGTGATGTGATGATCTTCAAGACCTACGACCGGATCAGCTACGCACTGGTGATGCGCGCCAGCTCCGAAATGACTCGCCTGGATATAGTGCGCACACCGATGTAAGCCATCGCCGGCCTCGCTTGCCGGCGACCCCGGCAAGCAGCGCCAGGCTGCCCCGGTCGCAAGCCGCGACCGGGAGATAAGGTGCAACTGCAAGACTGGCTGATCCTTGCCCAGCAAGACTGGCTGCACGGCCACCAATTAGATACCTTGCTGCACAGCGTCGGCACGGTACACGACCTGTGCCGCGCGCCACCGGCGCAACTGCGCGCCGCCGGACTCTCTGCCGCTGCCATAGCCCGACTCAAACAACCGGTAAAACAACACTTGCGTTGCGCCCGGGACTGGGCCGAGTTGCCCGGCCACCAGGTCATTACCTGGCTGGACGAAGCGTATCCCCCGCTACTCCGCGAAATTAGCGATCCGCCCGCGGTGTTGTTCCTGCGCGGACGCAGCGATCTGCTGGTTTACCCACAGCTGGCCATTGTTGGCAGCCGCCAGGCCACGCCAGGCGGGCGTGAAAATGCCGCGTCATTTGCGCGTGCCCTGGCCGGCCATGGCTTCGTCATTACCAGCGGCCTGGCGGCCGGGGTGGATACGGCTGCGCATCGCGGCGCGCTTGGGGCAGGCGGGCAGACCATCGCCGTGTGCGCGACCGGCCTCGACCAGGTATATCCACGCAGCAACCGGTCACTGGCCAAGGAGATTGACGCCCACGGCGCGCTGGTCAGCGAATATCCGCCAGGCTGCGGGCCGCAGGCATTTCGTTTTCCGCGCCGCAACCGAATTATCAGCGGGCTAAGCGCGGGCACCCTGGTGATCGAAGCGGGTTGGCGCAGCGGCGCGCTGATTACCGCGAGACTGGCCGCTGAGCAGGGTCGCGAAGTGTTCGCTCTGCCGGGCTCGATTCATAATCCGATGGCACGTGGCTGCCATCGCCTGATTCGGCAGGGCGCCAAGCTGGTAGAACAGGTAACGGACATTGTTGAAGAGCTGGGCGTTATGCTCGGCGGGATTGCACAAACGATTGAACAAAATGCATCGCTTGCTGCAACGGGCAAACAAATATCGCCGACCGAAGGCGAGCAAAATGCTTTGTTAAATCACCTTGGCTGGGATCCCGTTTCGGTCGACCAGCTAACCGCGCGCAGCGGATTGACGGCAGCTGAGGTTTCCTCCATGCTCATGTTGTTGGTGCTGACAGGGCGAGTCGAACCGTTGGTGGGCGGTCGCTATCAGCAGAGGGAAGAAGGTCAGCTTAAATGAGTGAGACGGTGCTTGACGTGCTCATGTACCTGTTCGAAACCTATTCGGAACAGGACTTCGAACAAGAGCCTGAGCCAGATCAAAGCGTACTCCGCGAAGAGTTGTTGCAGGCCGGTTTCGGTGAGCCCGAGGTCGACCATGCACTCGACTGGCTGGAGGGCCTGGGTGCGCGTCAGGACGAACCATTTTCGGCCGCACCGGCCGATCGTTCCGTGCGCCTGTTCAACACCTTTGAAATCTCCCGCCTGGATGCCGATTGCCGCGGCTATATCCTCTACCTGGAACAGATTGGCATTCTCACTGCAACCCAGCGGGAACTGGTCATTGATCGCCTGGTTGCCCTGGGCCCGGGTGATATCGATGTCGAGCAGGTCAAGTGGGTAGTGCTTATGGTGCTATTCAGCCAGCCGGGTCAGGAGAAGGCTTTCGCCCGGATGGAAGACCTGGTTTTTGAGGAAAATACTGGCCTGGTGAACTGACGCTGCACGCACTTATCGCAAAACAGTATTCTGTCGACCGCGGCCCTGCCGCGGTTTTGCTTTTTCAGATACGGAAAAACATGAGTCGCAATATCGTCGTCGTCGAATCGCCTGCCAAGGCGAAAACCATCGAGAAATATCTCGGTAAAGACTTCGAGGTGCTGGCCTCCTATGGCCACGTTCGCGATCTGGTGCCCAAAGAAGGCGCCGTCGATCCGGAGCATGGCTTCGCCATGAAGTACGACGTCATCGAGCGAAACGAGAAACACGTCCACGCGATCGACAAAGCGCTGAAAAAGGCCGACGCCCTGTACCTGGCGACTGACCCGGATCGCGAAGGCGAGGCCATCTCCTGGCACCTGTTCGAATTGCTGAAAGAGCGCGGCCTGCTGAAAGACAAGACCGTTCATCGGGTGGTGTTCTACGAGATCACCAAGAGAGCCATTCAGGAGCCATTGACGAACCCGCGCGAGCTTTCCAACGACCTGGTCAATGCACAGCAGGCGCGCCGCGCCCTGGACTACCTGGTGGGTTTCAACCTCTCGCCGCTGTTGTGGAAGAAGATCCGCCAGGGACTGTCTGCCGGGCGGGTGCAAAGCCCGGCGCTGCGCATGATTGTCGAGCGCGAGCACGAAATCGAAGCGTTCAATCCGCGCGAGTACTGGAGCATCGAAGCCGATTCGGCAAAGACTCGAAAACACTTCAGTGCGCGCCTGGCCGAATATCGTGGCGAAAAAGTTGAGCAGTTCAGCTTCGTTAATGCGGAACAGGCACCGATGTCCGCGAGTCATTGCTAACGGCTGCCGGCGGCAGCAACTTTGCCGACATGGCGCGCCGGCGGCAAGCTCGCCTGGCGTCAATGCGATCGAACGCAAACAGCGCAAGCGCAATCCGGCAGCGCCGTTCACCACCTCGACGCTGCAACAGGAAGCCTCGCGCAAGCTTGGCTTTACCGCCCAGCGCACCATGCGCACCGCCCAACGCTCTATGAAGGCATCGATACCGGCGAAGGCGCGGTCGGCCTGATCACCTATATGCGCACCGACTCCGTCACCCTCGGCGACGATGCCGATCGACGAAATTCGCGACGTCATCAAGGAGCGCTACGGCGATGAAAACCTGCCGGACGACGCCGCGGACCTATAAGACCAAGGCCAAGAATGCTCAGGAAGCCCATGAAGGCATCCGCCCGACCAGCGTGTCGCGCACCCCCGAGATCTCAAGGCTCACCTGGAAGGCGATCAGTTCAAACTGTATAGCCTGATCTGGAAACGCACCGTCGCCTGCCAGATGATCCACGCCGTGTTCGATACGGTGGCGCTGGATCTGCTGCCCGTGGACAACGCCGAAGTCGGCCCGTTTCCGCGCCACCGGCTCAACGCTGGTCAAAGCCGGGCTTCATGGCCGTCTACCAGGAAGACCAGGACGACGTAAAGACGACGACGACGACGAAAACGCTTGCCGCCGCGTGGAAGAAGGCGATGTATTGAACCTGGTCGCGGTACTGGCCGACGCAGCATTTCACCGAGCCACCGCCGCGCTTCTCCGAAGCCAGCCTGGTCAAGACGCTGGAAGAATACGGCATTGGCCGGCCTTCGACTTACGCCAGCATCATCTCGACGCTGCAGAACCGCGAATATGTGGAGATGGACGGCAAACGCTTCATTCCCACCGACGTGGGCCGCATCGTCAACAGTTTCCTGACCGCGCATTTCACGCAGTATGTGGACTACGGCTTCACCGCCAGTCTGGAAGACGAGCTGGATGCGGTTTCGCGTGGCGAAAAAGACTGGGTGCCGCTGCTCGACGCGTTCTGGAAGCCCTTCGAAAAACTCGTCGCGGACAAAGAAGATTCCGTATCGCGCGAAGAAGCCGGTCAGTCGCGTGATCTGGGCACCGACCCGAAAAGCGGCAAGCCCGTCAGTGTACGCATGGGTCGCTATGGACCGTTCGTGCAGATCGGCACGCGCGAAGACGAAGACAAGCCCAAATTTGCCGGTCTGCGGCCCGGCCAGAAGATGGCCAACATTGAAATTGCGGAAGCGCTGGAGCTGTTCAAGCTGCCGCGCAAACTCGGCGAGACGCCCGAAGGCGAGCCGGTGTCGGCCAGCATCGGGCGATTTGGACCCTATGTGCGCTACGGCGACAAGTTCGTTTCGATCCGCGATGACGACCCGTACACCATCGAGCTGCCACGCGCGCTGGAGCTGATTACCGAGAAAAAGATCGCCGATGCCAATCGCCTGATTCAGGATTTCGAAGACGCCGGCATCCAGGTGCTGAACGGTCGCTACGGACCGTACATCACCAACAAGGAAAAGAATGCGCGAGTACCCAAGGATACGGACCCGAAAACCCTGACCCTGGCCGAGTGCGAAGAACTGCTGGACAAGGCACCGGTGCGTGGTCGTCGCGGCGCCAAAAAGAAAGTCGCCAAGAAAAAGGCCGCCGCGAAGAAAACTACGGCTAAGAAAAAGACCAAGAAGAAGAAGAAAAAGAAAAAGAAGAAAACCACGCGCAAGAAGTCAGCCGCCAAGAAGAGCTACGACCAAGCGCGCATCTAAAACCACCGCGACGGACTCCGTCGAAACCAGCTAGTCCGGGCGAGTCGTGCTTAGCAGGGCACTGCTGGAACAGGCCGCCATTGCGCTGCAAACGGGCGGCATCGTGGCCTACCCCACCGAAGCTGTTTACGGGCTCGGTTGCGATCCGGCCAGCGGCGACGCTATTCAAAAGATTTGCCGAATAAAGCAGCGTCCGCGCCGTGCAGGCCTGATCCTGGTAGCCGCTGAACTGGATCAGCTGACCGGCTGGATCGATCCTCAGCCCGGTGAACTCGAGCAGCTGACACAAGCCACCCAGGTTCCGACGACCTGGATCGTCACTGCCGGACGCCTGGCCGATGACCTGGTCACCGGCGGACGCCAGCGGATTGCCGTGCGGCTAACTGAACATCCGTTAACGGCAGACCTCTGCCTGCTGGCCGGCGGCCCGCTGATTTCCACCAGTGCTAACCGCCGCCACCGGCCCCCCGCCAGGCATGCGCTGCAGGTGCGGCGCTGGTTCGGACGGGAAATTGACCTGGTACTGGCCGGCAAACCGGGTGCTGCAGCGCAACCAACACAGATTCGTGATGCGCTCAGCGGTCAGATCCTGCGCGCGTGATCTGTGCTGGTCTCGGCAGATTCTGTAAAGTATCCTTGGAGATTACGGAACAAGCAGCTCTAAGCAGTTGCTTCGGATAACAAAAATCTAACCCCGGCGGACACACGGCGGGGGGCATAGGCTTTCCGGGCCAGGGACATATGCGGCAACTGCAAGCTCTATTTCAGGCTTTACTGACGACATTGGTCGCCGCTGCCATCGCGCCGGCCGCGGCCGGTAATCTGCGCCCGGCTGCCGTGGACGTGTATCTCGGCAGCGGCGAAAGCCAGCTGCTCGAGGAACAGATTTACATCGTGCAACTGGCCGAACCGCCGGCTGTGACCTATCGCGGCGGCAAGAGCGGACTGGCGGCCACGCGGCCGAACCGCGGCGACGGATTCGACGCCGATGACCCCAACGTACAGCGCTACGGTCGGCACCTGATCGCCCAGCACGATGCAGCCTTGCAAAGCGTCGGCGCTTACTACGAGAAGCTGTATAGCTATCGCTATACCTTTAACGGTTTCGCGGCACGCATGACCCAGTTGCAGGCGCAGAAACTGCGCGCGCAACGCGGTGTACTGAACGTCTGGGAAGACCGCATTCGTTATCTGTACACCAACAACAGTCCGGGCTCTCTCGGTCTGTTCAATAGCAATAGCGGTTTGCGTACCGGTCTGGGGCTACAAGGCGACGATGTAGTCATTGGTGTTATCGATAGCGGTATTGCCCCCGAGCACCCGAGCTTCGACGACACCCGCGAGGCCGACAAGCCGAGGCTTTGCCAAAGCAGCTGGGCAGAGAATTCGTTGCTTGGATTATGGCTGTGTTATCGCTACCGCAAGCGCGATGACGAAGTGGTGTTCAGTAGACCGGCTGACTGGCAGGGACGTTGCGAGGCAGGCGAAACAACAGCCGACCGATTTTCGGCCGGTGACTGCAACAACAAGCTGATCGGCGCGCGCTACTACATCGATGGTTTCCTGCAAAGCAATTTGCTGGATGAGAACGAATTCATTTCGCCTCGCGATGCTGACGGCCACGGCACCCATATCGCCTCCACGGCGGCGGGTATCGAAGTCGGCGCAAACCTGGCTAACAATGATGTCGCACGAATCAGCGGTATGGCGCCGCGCGCGCAGATTGCCGCTTACAAAGCCTGCTGGCTGGAACCGGGTCAGACACGCGGCAGTTGCAGCACGGCTGACCTGCAGCGCGCGATCGAAGACGCCGTCGCTGACGGCGTCGACATCATTAATTACTCCGTCGGCAATACCGATATCAGTATCAGCGACCCCGACGATCTGGCGCTGCTGGCTGCAGCCGATGCCGGCGTGCTCAGTGTCGTAGCAGCTGGTAATGACGGTCCGACGCCAGGTACCGTGCTGTCGCCCGCCGGCGCGCCCTGGGTACTGACCGTGGGCGCGGCCAGTCGCCGCGGCACCAAGTTTCAGGAAGCCTTGCGGGTAAACAGCCCGGCCAGCGTGGCGCGTGACTACGTGCAACGTGAAGCGACTTTTACGCCGCCTTTGCGCGATGTTGGTCCGATCACCGAAACACTCGTACTGGTGGATGACGGGGTTTCGATTTTTGGCGGCGGCGCCTCCGGCACGACCTATGACGCCTGCGAACCGCTGACCAATGCCGCCGAAATGCAGGACCGTATCGCTTTCCTGCAACGGGGCGCCTGTACTTTCGAGGAGAAGCTGCGCAACGTTCAGGAAGCGGGCGCTATTGCGGCGCTGGTTTTTGATACCGAGGTAACGCCGATACTGATGGCCGGGCCTCGCGATGTAATCAGCATTCCTGCGGTGGCGATAGGCGCTGCCGACGGCCAGCAACTGCTTGATCGGCTGAATGCCGGCGATACCGTCGAGGTTACGCTGGACACGGACCTGATTCTGCAACGCGCCGACAACGGCGATGTAATCGGCAGCTTCTCTTCGCGCGGACCCAATCCTACGGCACCGGATATTCTCAAGCCGGACGTGATCGCTCCCGGCGTAGATATTCTGGCCGGGCAAACGCCGGACGTTGCCAATGGCATTCGCGGCGAAGAATTCCAGTATTTGTCGGGCACCTCCATGGCAGTACCGCATGTCGCAGGATTGGCCGCCCTGCTTAAAGAACGTCACCCGGACTGGAGTCCCGCGGCCCTGAGCTCGGCCTTTGTTACCACCGCACGACAGGACCTGGTGCGTGAGGATGGCGAAACACCCGCCGACCCCTTCGACATGGGTGGCGGCCATGTGGTGCCTAATCGCGCCATTGATCCGGGCCTGATCTACGATGCCGGCAAAGCCGATTTCGATGCCTTTTTGTGCGGCACTGACCTGCCGCGCGCCACCCAGGCCGAGTGCAGTGCGCTGGCCACGGCCGGTTTTCCAACCGCCGCTGCCGATCTCAATATCGCCAGCGTAACGCTGAGCGGGCTGGTCAGCAGCCGCAGCGTCACCCGCCGCGTCACCAATGTCGGCGAGCCGGGCATTTATCAGGCCAGTATCGTCAGCCCCGAAGGCGTCGATGTCACCGTTAGTCCCGCGGTGCTGAATCTGGCCAGCAACGAAACGGCCGAGTTCACCCTGAACTTCTCCACCACCAGCAGCGAGCTGTACAACTGGAGTTTCGGTGAACTGACCTGGGACGACGGCGAGCACCAGGTACGCAGTCCGCTGTCTGTTCGGCCGGTGCCGTTCCTGGCACCCCTTGAAGCTAATGGCGAAGGCCTGACCGGTAATCTGCAGTTCGATGTGGAGTTCGGCTATACGGGCGACTATCGCACCATCGTGCATGGCCTGGCGCCGGCCGATGTCGCCTCCGGCAGCGTCGCTGACGATCCGTCACGCAATTACGTCTTTCAGGCCGACAGCGGGGCATTACCGCCCAGCGTTGCCAGATTTCAGTTCGAAGTCGGCGAGGATGCCGCCTACCTGCGCGTCGCCCTGTTCGACCAGGAAACTGATGGTGATGATGACCTGGACCTGTATGTCTACTACTGTCCCGGCCTGGTGATCTGCTCGCTGGTCGGCGTCAGTGGCAACGATAACTCTGATGAGCAGCTTGACGTGTTGTTCCCGAACGCTGGCGAATACTTCATCGATGTTCACGGTTTTCGCACTGACCAGAGCACCGGTGGACCGGGTGCGCAGTTTGAATTATCCGTCTGGACCCTGGGCAATATCGATAATCGCGGCAACCTGAATATCGTCGCACCGGCCGCTGCGGTAGCAGGCCAGACAGGCAGCATCAGCCTCGACTGGGCCGGGCTTGAATTTGCCCGCTACCTGGGTGGCATCAGCCACGACGACGACGATAATCCCGGCGACCTGCTGGAATTCACGGTCATCGCCATCGAACCTTGAGAGCGGCCCTGGCTTGCACCAAGCCACACTGCTACGGATCCCCGAGTCGGTGCCGCGCGCGCGTCACCCGGCCCAGAAAAACGCACTCAGGTTCGTCAGCACGAGGATCAACAGCGACGCCCAGGTAGACAGGGTGCCGTAAAAGCGGCCGAAGGTACGTCCGGCCGATTGACTCAATCCGAAGGCATGCAGGCCACGCCCGACAACCAGTAACAAACCGGCGCCGTGCACCAGCCAGATTGAGGCGCCCTGCAGCTCGGCCAGTACCAGCAGGATCAGCGCGATGGGCGTGTATTCAATAAAGTTGCCCTGCACCCGAATCGTGCGCGCCAGTTCCTCGTGACCGCCGCTGCCAATTCCTACCTGGTAGGTGCGCCGCATGCCAATGATGCGAGCGCTGAGCACAATCAAAAGGACGCCGCAAAGACCGGCATAAATTCCGCTTATCAGCATGGTCTGTTATCTCCTGTTCTCAGCCTGGGCCAACGCCGCGCACTCGGCATGCCGGTAGCAACCGACAATGTGATCATTTACCAGCCCGGTGGCCTGCATGTGCGCATACATGATGGTGCTGCCGACAAATTTGAAACCACGTTTCTTCAGATCCTTACTCAGGGTATCTGAAGCCGGCGTGGTTACCGGTGCCTCAGACTGACGACGCCAGTGATTTTGTACCGGCCTACCGTCAACGAAAGACCAGATGTAGTCGCTGAATGAACCCAGTTCATTCTGCAGATTCAGAAAAGCCTGCGCGTTGCTCACGGCGGCGGCAATCTTCAGTCGGTTACGAATGATGCCCGGGTTCTGGCGCAATTTTTCCTGGCGTCTGGCGGTAAAGCAGGCCACTCGCTCGGGGTCAAAGTCATCAAAAGCTTCACGATAGCCCGCGCGCTTGTGCAGCACGGTGGACCAGCTAAGCCCTGCCTGGGCACCTTCCAGAATCAGGAACTCAAACTGCTTGCGATCATTGCGGACCGGAACACCCCATTCGTCATCGTGATAAGCCTGGTACTCATCGCTCACAGCCAGGCACCAGGGGCAGCGTTCAGGCGACTTGGCGGATTTCGTCATCGGCTCCTCGCTGTACCGGCCAGTCAGGACCGTGTTGCGACTCGTTGATTATGGTAAAAAGCACCCTGCGGGGCGGTCTGCAGCCACTATAAGGCCGCAGACGAAAGCAGCAAACCAGGGCAGGGGAACTATCCAGAATGACGGACCTTTACGGGGTCATCGGCCACCCCATCGCGCACAGCAAATCACCAATTATTCATGCCCAATTTGCGCGTCAGACCGAGCAGGACATCAGCTATAGCGCCTTTGATGTGGCGCCGGCCGAGCTGGAGACACGAGTTCGCGAACTGATAGACCTGGGACTGCGCGGCTTCAATGTCACCGTGCCGCACAAGGAAGCCATCGCCGAACTGGTGGATAGCTGCGAGGAGCTGGCCGAGATGGCCGGCGCGGTCAATACCGTGAGCCTGCAGCCCGACGGTACGCTGCTGGGAGACAATACCGACGGCATCGGCCTGGTGCGGGACCTGGTAAAAAACCTGGACGTGGAACTGGCCGGCACCGAGATCCTGGTGCTGGGCGCAGGCGGCGCAACCCGCGGCATCGTGCCGGCGCTGCTGGATGCCGAACCCGGGCGACTACTGATCGCCAATCGCACGCCCGAGCGCGCCGAGGGCCTGGCCCTGCGATTCAGCGACCTGGGTGAGGTAAATGCCTGTAGTTTCGAGGAACTTGGCGGCATCAGCTTCGATCTTGTTATTAACGCGACATCCGCCGGACTGCAGGGCGAGGTCCCGCCGTTCCCGGAATCGATCATTGGCCGCAGTACCGTCTGCTATGACCTGTCCTACGCCATGCAGGACACACCCTTTGTGGCCTGGGCGAAGGGTCTGCAGCCCCACGACGTGCACCAGGGCTGGGGCATGCTGGTGGAACAGGCTGCCGAGTCCTTCAAGATCTGGCGCGGGGTTCGGCCGAATACCAAGCCTGTGCTCCGCCGTCTGCCCTGAGCGGCTGCGTCAATTACGTAGTATTTCTACAACACCCCTCATACACAGTTATTTGACATTCGGCGCCGCTTGGCGAATGATCGCACACAGTTATTGTTGTTCAAGACCAACGACTTAAGGGAAGTAGCTGGTCTTGTTTCTACCCCTGGCTCATTCCAGGGGTCCCAGGGAGTCATTAATGAAAGCGAATAAGCCTGTGCGCGGTCGTGTCATCGCGCGCCTGAATCCTGTGGCCGGCGCTGTGGCGTTTGCCGTTAGCGGCCTGGCGGCTATACCGCATATTGCACAAGCCCAGGACGGCGTGTTCGACGACATCGTGGTCACCGCCACCCGCCGCGCGCAGGGCGTGCAGGACATTCCCTACAACATCTCGGCCGTTACCGGCGACAGCATTGATCGCGATCGGATTACCGACATCGCTGGCCTGGCGCGGCGCGTGCCGGGTCTGCAGCTGGTGGATCAGGGTGGACGCAATCCGTCACCACTGATTTTGCGTGGCATCAGCGTGGATGCGCTGACGGCCAGTGAGGCCCTGGGCAACAACAACGGTGGCACCGTCTCAACCTATGTGGGTGAGATACCTATTTATATCGACCTGGTACCCAAGGACATCGAGCGCATTGAGATTTTGCGCGGCCCGCAGGGCACGCTGTTCGGCGCCGGCTCGCTGGCCGGCACGGTTCGCTATATTCCGCGCGCACCGGATACTTCAGAATTCACCGCCGACATTCACGGTCGCGGCTATGGCATTGCAGCAGGCGATGGCACCAGCTTCGATATTGACGGCACGGTGAATATTCCGCTGGGCGAGGCCTTCGCCTTCCGCGGCACTTTGTCTTACATGGACCAGAAAGGCTTTATTGATCAGAACTACCTGGTCCGTCAGCCCGGTGTGTCCATTCCGGAACCCGACTTCTCAAACTCCGCCGAGGTAAACGCCAATCTTCGCCAGGAGAAAGACGTCAACACCCTCGAGCGGATCTATGCGCGCGGCGCACTGCTCTGGGAAATCAACGACAGAGTTGAAACGACACTTAGCTATCTCTATCAGAATCAGGATTCAGGCGGCCGGCAGATTAACCACTCCGATAGCCTCAGCGTAATCGCCGACGATCAGGGCGTAAGCATTCCCACCGGCTTTTACGAGAATGGCCAACGCGTCCCGGAACCAGCGGAACGAACCAATCAATTGATCAACCTCGACATCATCGCCGACCTGGGCTTCGCGGAACTAACCTCCGCTACCGGCTATGTTGACTACGAAGAATCGAGCCAGCGTGACCAGACCGATCTGTTGCTGACCTTTGGCTATACCTATGCGGATTTCCCGAACTTCACGGCGTTTACTGACGATCCGCAAACTGAGGAAACCTTTACCCAGGAATTGCGACTGGTTTCCAACAATGATGGCGCATTCAACTGGATCGCCGGTTTCTTTTACCGCGATACGCAAAACGATCAGGTCAGCCTCGAATTCACGCCCGGCCTTTATCCGTTCGCCGGTGTAGCGGAAGTACCGCAGGTAGTGTCCCGCTACGGCAACGATGTCGAGTACATCCAGGATCAGTCCACCGATACCCAGGAATGGGCGCTGTATGGCGAGGTCGAGTACTACTTCACCGACGCCTGGCAGGTCACCGCAGGCGTGCGTTGGTTTGAAGTGGACAACTCTTTCCGCAGCGCCATCGGCTTTCCGCTGTTCAACCAGGTACTGGGTATTGATCCCGATGATCCCGCCGAGCAGATCTGGCTGAACGAAAGCCAGTCGTCGGCAACCATTGATGATGTGATCTTTAAGCTGAACACGTCGTACGACTTCAGCGATGACCTGAAGGGCTACTTCACCTTCAGCCAGGGTTATCGCAATGGCGGCTCCAACGGCATCATCAATTGCGCCGATATCCCGACCCCCAATCCGAACGTGGTCTGCGGCAACGGCGCGCAGCTGGCTTTTGATCCCGATACAGCCGACAACTATGAAATCGGTATTCGCAGCACCTGGCTGGACAATAGCCTGACGATTAATGCCGCGCTGTTCTTATCGACTGGCAGGATGTGCAGGTAGCCACCACCTCTGATGGCGGAAACTTCCCCATCACCGTAAACGGCAACGCGGCAGAGAGCACCGGCCTGGAACTGGAATTCAACTGGCAGATTATCGATAGCCTGGCAGCCCGCGGCGGCTACGCCTACACCCAGGCAGAACTATCGGAAGATGCGCCGTTGCTGGGTCTGGGTACCGCGCGTTCAGGTGATCGTTTGCCCGGCACACCGGAACACCAGGGCTCCTTGTTCTTGGATCTGGATACGCCGCTCAATGCCGATATCAGCCTGATCGGCAGCTACGGCTTCACCGTGCAATCCGACGTGCTGACACAGTTGGGTAGCGGCAGCGACTGCTGTCGACCAGACCCGGTTGATCCGGCCGGACGGCCAGGGCCTGGAGAGAGGCTGGGTGGCTACACCATTCACTATGCTTCTATCGGCCTGCAGGGTGATCAATGGACAGCCACCTTGTTCGCCGACAACCTGTTCGACAAGCAGGCGGTCACGGGCGTGCGTACAGACGCCAGTTATGTCGGCCGGGCCGGCGGCGCTGCTGACTATGCGCTGCGTCGCTACTTCAACTACGTGCTGACGCCACGCACCATCGGCCTGGACCTGCGCTACCGCTTCTAGCCACGCGCAGTTTCATTACCTAGCAGATAACAGCCGGGCCGTGTCCCGGCTGTTATCATTTTGGCAGGGGTAAAACGGCGTCGGGTGTTTGTCGGAAATTTATTCACACAAGGTAGCTGAATCGCATCGTGCTGCGGAGCAGGCGCTGCGGCAGAAGCGCTTTGCCGACAGCGAAAGACTATGCCGGCAGCTACTGGAACGGGCACCCCGTGATGCCCATGCCTTGTATCTGCTGGGCATGACCGCCGCCGAGCAACATCAGTTCCCGCGCGCACTCAAAGCGTTGCAGCAAGCTGTACTGCTGGAACCCGAGCGGGCCGATTACCTCGCCCAGTTTGCCCGCTGTCTGTCGCTGGCGCGCGCCGACAAGCAAGCATTGCAGATCGGCGCGGCAGCGATGCAACTGAACAGCAAAGATCCGTTGGTATTGGACACGCTCGGCTGCGTGTTCAGCCGCGCGGGCAAACATGAAACAGCACTGGTTAATTTTCGCCAGGCTACCGCGCTGCGCCCTGATGATGCCAGCTTCCAGTTCAACCTCGCTGCATCGCTGAAATTCACCGGCGATCTGGACGGCGCCGAACAGGCCTATGAAGCGGCCGTGGCCGCGGCTCCCGAGAGCCCACGCGCGCATTGGGCGCTGGCTAATCTGCGTCGACAAAGCGCCGACCGAAATCATATCGAGCGACTCGATGCACTCCTCAAGCGCAACAAGCTGGATGTGGATGACGAACTTTACCTGCGCTATGCATTGGCCAAGGAGCACGAAGACCTGGGCGACTATGCCGCCGCGTTCAGCCAATGGCAGCAGGCCAACCAGCGCAAACGCGCCAGCCTGGACTACAGCATTGAGGAGGACGCCGCGGTTTTTGCAGCTTTGCAGGAACAATTTCGCGGCGCGACGTTACAGGGGTCGGGTTACGCCAGCGAAGAACCGATTTTCGTGCTGGGCATGCCCCGCACCGGCACTACCCTGGTGGAACGGATTCTTTCCAGCCACTCGCAGGTTTACTCAGCCGGCGAACTGGAGAATCTCGGATTGATCATCAAGCGCGCCACCGGCACCCGCTCCGCGCGCATCCTGGACGTAGAAACCATCGAGCGTGCGCGCGATCTCGACTGGCCTGCCATTGGCAAGGAGTATCTGCAAAGTACCCGGCCGGCCACCGGCCACAGCGCGCATTTTATCGACAAGACACCGCTGAACTTCCTGCTCATAGGCTTTATTCAACGCGCGCTTCCCAATGCGCGCATCATCTGCCTGCGTCGCCATCCGCTGGACACGGTGCTGAGTAATTATCGGCAGCTGTTTGCGCTGACATTTTTCTTACTACAACTATGCGTTTGACCTTGAGGACTGCGCCCGCTACTACCTGTTGTTCGATCAACTGATGCAGCACTGGGAGCAACAGTTGCCCGGCCGCGTGCTGCGCGTCGACTACGAGCGGCTGGTTGCCGACCAGGAAAGCGAGAGTCGGCGTTTAATCGCACACTGCGGCCTGGACTGGGAAGACGCCTGCCTGGCGTTTCAGCGCAACCAGGCACCGGTTGCCACAGCCAGTGCCGTGCAGGTACGTGAGGGTATTTACACGCGCGCCGTAGCGCGCTGGAAGCACTATGAAGACGCCCTGGAACCGGCAAAACTTATCCTGAGTAACGCGGGCATCAACTTGTCATGAGCGAGATCGATTGCATTACGGCGATACTGTCTATTCCGACCGTCGAGGAAGACGGCGAGTTACGCGATGCCCGCCCCGGTGAGGCATTACTGGATGAACATTTTGCACAGCTGGGCGAACGCTTCAGCAGGATATACCGCTGAGGATAATCAGCCCTGTGCGCTGGAAAGTCTGCTGGCAGAGTTTCTCGGTCAGCCCGTGGCCGCCGATGCGGTGGACTTCACTTACTACGAGAAAAAAGGCCTGGTCTATCCGGCCATCGTGTTCAACCCGTCGGCCTCACCAGCCGCAGCGGTGAACCACTGGCCAGCCTGATAACCGAACGCTTCCGCGATGACGCGGCGCGCACCGAACTGGCCGGCTTGCTCGGCCAGGCATTGCAGGTGGACTGGGTCAGTATTTTCACCACCTTCGGTCCGGCAGCGCCTGACCAGGCCGACGATTCCTGAGGAGCCGCGAATGATTTTTGCCGACTACCTGGCCGGTTTTCGCGGCCAGTCCAGCCCCGGTCTCGACCTGTTGATCGCAGCCGTGCTGGTGATCGCCGTGTCTGCTCGGGGTTCTGCTGTTCGCGGAACGCCCGAAGCATGACGCCGGGGTGCATAGCCCGAGGATGGCCTGGCTGCGAGCCGGCATCTATTTTTGTGGTGTCCTGCTGGCCTGGCTGACCGGCGTCTGGGGCGCTCTGTCTGCGCAGCCGCTAGTCACGCTGCCCAGCTGGGCGACCCCTGTGGCTGGGCCTCACCGGGCTGTGCGGGGCAGCGTTTGTCTGGGGCTATATGATCTGGTGGCCGCGCGGAACCCTGACCCACGGGCGCCGCCGTGTATTTTTGCCATCGGCCTGCTCTTCGGGCTGGTGTGGGGCGCCTGCGGTGCGTGGATGCTGCTGTCCATCTACGCCATCTTCGAAAGCTTCCAGTTGCCCGCGCCGGTCACGGCCCTTGCTACGCTGGTGGTGATTGCCGTTTACAACATGAACTACCAGTCCGGCTGGTGGGATATTCACGTATCACCGCCGCATAATATCCGCGCCTGGAATAACAAGAAGGTACTGGGCGCGCACAATCCTTTTCTGCTCGCGACCCTGAGTTATTTCGTCCTGTACGGCAATGTAGGCCTGTTCACCGTGTTCTATGCGGCCGCCTGGCAGCCTCTGCCGTTGCCATGCGCTTCCCGCCTTACTGGGAGGCAGACGGCCCGCGCGTCTCCCTCGAAACCGCTATCGGCGAATAGTCGCGGTGAATCCCGGCGTGCTTCAGATCACGCTGCCGGGCCTGGTGCTGGCCTTTATTCCGGTGGCGGTGGTGATGGTGGTGTTGTATCGCTGGTCCCTGGGCGCCGGTACCGCCACCTATGCCCTGGGCCGCATGCTGCTGCAGCTGGTATTGATTGGTTACGTGCTGAACTTCCTGTTCGCTGCCGATCAGGGCGCTCTGGTGGCAGGGGCGCTGGCCGTCATGCTGATGGCTGCCAGCAGCATTGCCGTGCGCCCGGTGCAACAGCGTAATGCCGGCAACTTATGGTCGCGCCCTGGCGGCCATCTTTGTTGGCGGCCTGCCGGTACTGCTGGCTGGTTACTCAGCTGGTGATGCAGATCGAACCCTGGTACTCACCGCAGTATGTGATTCCCCTGGCCGGCATGATTTTCGCCGGCGCCATGAACTGCGTGAGCCTGGCCGCCGAACGCATCGGCCGGAAGTGGAGGCGGGCAGATCCCGCACACGCCCGCAATGCCGGTTTTCAGGCAGCGCTGATACCCCTGATCAATTCGCTGTTTGCCGTCGGCCTGGTTTCATTGCCGGGGATGATGACGGGGCAGATTCTTTCCGGCGTCGATCCGCTGATCGCAGCGCGTTACCAGATTGTTGTCATGGCCATGATTTTCGGCTCATCGGGATCTGCGGCCGCGTGCTATCTTTGGCTCGCCTCGCGCCTGACGCGGGCAAGTTAATAATTGACGCGGCCGCCGGTCGCACCAAGGGAGAGCCCTGATGGAAGTGAACGGTATTCTCGGTCTTGTCGTCCTGGTTGCCGATATCTATGCCATCGTTAAAATTGTCAAAGCTCCGCCGCCACCGGGATGAAAGTCCTCTGGATCCTGGCTGTCCTGCTGCTGCCCGTGGCTCGGCGTCATTGCCTGGTTTATCTTTGGCCCCGGCGGCCGCAACGGCTGACCATGCCGTCGGGCGCTGCACAACGAAAACGTAGCCAATGAGTATTTCGGAACTTCTGGCGGCCAGCCTCGCGGTGGCGTTGGCTCTATTGTGCAGGCCGCCAGCGGCGTCGGCGCCGGCTTTCTGATCGTGCCGATGATTGCGTGGATCAACCTGGAGCCTGGCTGCCCGGCGCCGATGATCTGCGGCAGCCTGTCGCTTGTCCGCCATCATGGCCTGGCGGGAGCGCGGCGACATTGATCGCGGAAACCTGCCGGCCTTTTTTCTCGGCCTGATACCCGGCTCGGTGGCCGGCGCCTGGGTGCTCAGCCTCCTACCCGCCGACAGCCTTGGCCTGGTGTTTGGCACGGTGATCCTGCTGGCGGTCGCGCTGACCGCATCAGGGCTGAAGATTCCGCTCAACCGGGTGAGCGCACTACCTCCGGCGCTATGGCCGGCGCCATGGGTGCCAGCAGCGGTATCGGCGCACCGATTCTGGCGATCCTCTATCAGAATCACAGCGCAGCAACGGTGCGCGCCACGCTGGCCTTCCTGTATACCGGGGCCTCGCTGTTGATCCTGGCGATACTGGCACTGTTCGGCGAGTTTAGCGGGGCGGATCTGGCCAACGGCATCGCATTGATGCCGGGCTTTTTATTCGGCTACTGGCTGGCAAACCGCTGGCGCCGACAGCTGGCCGGATTCGGTGCGCGCGGGCCCGTGCTGATCGTCTCGGCGCTGGCAGCGGTGACCTTGATCTGGCGCAGTCTTTAGCTGGCCTGCTGTCGGCCTGAAATGCTGTTAGTTCCCGCGTGTTGCAGCCGGCGGCAGGGAACCCAAGCGGTTAGCGCAAAGTCACCAGCTCTTCGGCGCTGGTCGGGTGGATCGCCACGGTGTCATCGAAATCGCGCTTTGCAGGCACCCATGCGCATGGCCACCGCAAAGCCCTGCAACATTTCATCCGCGCCCGGACCGATCAGGTGGATACCGATCACTTTCTGCGCCTCGCCGAGCGTAACCAGCTTCATACGTGTTTTCGGCTTGTGATCGGTAACGCCATTTAGCAGCGGCACAAATTCGGACGTAAACACCTGAACATCGTCGCCGTAGTCGTCCCGCGCCTGTTGCTCCGTCATACCACAGCTGCCGATGGGCGGGTGGCTGAACACCACGGAAGCAATATTGCTGTAGTCCAGGTGACGGCCTTCCATACCACCAAAGACCCGGTCGGCCAGCCGCCGACCCGCGGCGATAGCAACGGGTGTCAGGGCATCACGGCCGGTGACATCACCAATGGCAAAGATACCCGGCACATTGGTGGCCTGGTATTTGTCGGTGGGAATGAAGCCGCGCCGCATCCAGTTCCACACCGGCCAGGTCCAGGCCGATGTTCTCCGTTTCCGGTACCCGGCCGATGGCCCAGATCCAGGCAGTCGAAGGGCCCTTCCTCGGCACCGCTGGCCATGGTCACATGCAGACCATTATCGGTCTGGCGCAGATGCGGCTCGCTGGTGCCCGACCAGCAGCGGATGCCGTCATGCTCCAGGGCTTCCATCAGGCCACGCTGCACCATCTCGTCGAATTCGCGCAGCACGCTGCCATAACGAAAAAACAGGGTGACTTCGGCGCCCAGCGCGTTAAGCATGCCCGCCAGTTCCACGGCGATGTAGCCGGCGCCGGCCACGGCAACGCGACGGGGCAGGTCTTCCAGCTCAAAAAAACCATCGGAAGTAATACCCAGTTCGGCGCCGGGCAGATTCGGCATCCTGGGTCGCCCACCGGTGGCGACGATAATCTTTTCAGCACTGAGCTGACGCTCGCCACTGACTACCGTGGTCGCATCTAATAAAGCGGGCGTCACCGGCCATGTTTCGATGCCCTTGTTATCGAGATTGCGCGCATAGATGCCATTCAGGCGCTCGACGTAGGCATCACGTCGGGTTTTCAGATGTGGCCAGTCGTGGCCGATATTCTCAGGCAGGCTGAAACCATACTCACGCGCATCGGCAAAAGCGTGCGCCAGGCTGGCTGCATTCCACATCACCTTCTTGGGCACGCAGCCGACATTGACGCAGGTGCCACCCAGCCGGCCGCGCTCAATGACGGCCACTTTGGCGCCATATTCAGCCGCACGCTGGGCTGCCGCCAGGCCGCCGCTGCCGCCGCCGATTACTAGCAGGTCGAAACTGTCTGTCATGGATTTTTCCAGGGCCGAAAACCGGGAATAGGAGTTTAAGGCAGCCCGAAGCCCTGTGATAGCATCGCCGTTTTCCCGAGCCACTCAACCGTGTCCAATCCACTGCTAGAACACGATGGGCTGCCTCAGTTCAGCGCCATCAAACCCGAACATGTCCTGCCGGCCGTCCAGCAGGTGCTGGCTGAGAACAAGTCGCGCTCTGGAAGAGATCCTGAGCAGCGCCGGCCCGTCGGCGTTCGCCGGCGGTGTGCTGCCGCTGGAGGAGCTCGGTGACCGCCTGCATCATGTCTGGTCGCCGGTCAGCCATCTGCACGGTGTGGCCAACACCAAGGACCTGCGCGCAGCCTACAACGAATGCCTGCCCCTGCTGTCTCGTTACGAAACCGAGATGGCGCAGGACGAACGGTTACATGCCATTTATGAACGCGCGGCGGGCAACGATACCAGCCAGCTGGACGCCGGCGCCGATCGCCTGCTGGAACTGGCCCTGCGCGACTTCCGCCTGGCCGGTGTGGATCTGCCCGGCGAACAAAAGCAGCGCTTTAAGGCGGTGGTGGAGGAACTCTCCCAGTTACAGGCACGCTTTGAGCAAAACCTGCTCGACGCCATGGCCGACTG
Source organism: uncultured Gammaproteobacteria bacterium (assembly GCA_963807995.1). Classification (GTDB taxonomy): domain Bacteria; phylum Pseudomonadota; class Gammaproteobacteria; order Steroidobacterales; genus J054. The sequence goes on along the minus strand of CAWEDX010000005.1, from coordinate 454,740 downwards.
GAGCCATGCAGAAACCGAGCTTGAAAAACTCGCCGGCATTCCCGCCGCAACCCTGGAACAGGCTGCCGCCCAGGCGCGCGAAGCGGACCAGCAGGGCTGGCTGTTCCATCTCGACCAGCCCACCTATGTGGCCATCGTTACCCATGCCGACAATCGTGACCTGCGCATGCGCTTTTACCGCGCCTGGGCACACGCGGGCCTCGGATCAGGCCGACAGCACCGATTTCGATAATTCGGAAAATATCGAACAAATATTGAAACTGCGTCACGAAGCCGCGCAGCTGGTGGGCTTCGAAAATTATGCGGAATACTCCCTGGCATCAAAAATGGCCGGTTCGGTCAGCGAAGTGCTGGGCTTTCTGGATGAGTTCGCACTGCGCTCACATCAAAGCGCACGCCGCGAACTGGATGAACTGGAACGTTTTGCCAGCCGCGGACTGGCTGCCTGGGACATCGCCTACTACTCGGAAAAACTGCGCGAGGAACGCTATGCGGTATCCGACGAAGAGTTACGACCGTTTTTTCCGCTCGACGGTGTGCTCGGTGGTTTGTTCGAACTGGTACAGAAAATTTACGGGCTGCGCATTGAAGTCGACGACGATGTAGACAGCTGGGATGCGCAGGTACGTTTCTACCGCCTCTACGATCAGCAAGGCGCAGAAATCGGCGGTTTCTACACCGACCTGTTTGCGCGCAGCAACAAGCGCAGCGGCGCCTGGATGGATGAGTGCATCAACCGCAAGGGCATCGGCGAGAATACAGCGCAGTTGCCCGTAGCCCATCTGGTGTGCAATTTTGCCGCGCCCACGGCCAGCACACCTTGCCTGCTGAACCACGACGAAGTGCTTACGCTGTTTCATGAATTCGGGCATACCCTGCATCACGTGTTAACCCGCGTGGGCTACCCGAGTATTGCGGGCATCCATGGCGTGCCCTGGGACGCCGTGGAATTGCCCAGCCAGTTTATGGAAAACTTTGCCTGGGAACCCGCAGTGATGCGGATGATTTCCGGCCACTATCGCAGCGGCGAAGCACTGCCGGAAAAACTGCTGCAGAAACTGCAGGATTCACGCGTGTTTCAGTCAGCCATGCAAATGGCACGACAGCTGGAGTTCGCGCTGTTTGATTTGCGCCTGCATGCAGAATATGACCCGCGCCGCGGCAGCCGCCTTAAACGTATTCTGGAGGATGTGCGCGGTCGTGTGGCGGTGGTCCGTCACCCGGAATACAACCGCTTCGCACATGGTTTTTCGCATATTTTCGGTGGCGGCTATGCGGCCGGCTACTACAGCTACAAATGGGCCGAAGTGCTCTCGGCTGATGCCTGGTCGGCCTTCGAGGAACAGGGCGTCATGGAACCCGAAGTAGCCGGGCGCTTCCGCGAGCAGATACTGGAAGTCGGCGGCTCGGTGGATATTGCCGACGCGTTTAGACAATTCAGGGGTCGCGATCCGAGCATTGAGCCACTGCTGGCGCAATCCGGAATCCAGCCGGCCGACTCAAAATGATGATCGCCAGCTGGAACGTCAACAGCCTGCGGGTGCGCCTGGGGCATGTGCAGGACTGGCTGGCCAGCGCCCAGCCCGACGTCCTCGGCCTGCAGGAACTCAAACTGACCGACGACAAGTTTCCGCACGAAGAACTCACGGCGGCCGGTTATCACTCGGTGAGCAACGGGCAACCCACCTATAACGGCGTGGCCTTGCTCTCGCGTGAGGAGCCCGCCGATGTCAGTCGCGATCTGCCGGATTTCGAAGACCCGCAGCGACGTGTGATAGCAGCAACCTACGGCGACACGCGCGTAGTGAATCTCTATGTGCCCAACGGCCAGAGTGTTGGCTCAGATAAGTACGCCTACAAACTGGACTGGCTCGACAGCCTGGGCGCCTATTTGCAGGCTGAGCTGGAACGCTATCCACGCCTGGTGGTGATGGGCGACTTCAACATCGCGCCCGATGACCGGGATGTTCATGATCCCGACGAATGGCGCGACAAAATTCTCTGCAGCGGCCCGGAACGTGAGCGTCTGCAGAAGCTGGCCGATTCGGGTTTGCAGGACAGTTTTCGGCAGTTCGAGCAACCGGAAGCCATCTTTAGCTGGTGGGACTATCGGGCTGCGGGTTTTCGACGCAACCGCGGCCTGCGCATCGACCTTTTGCTGATCTCACCAACACTGCAGCCACTCTGCACGGAAAGCGCCGTTGATAAGGAGCCGCGCAAGCTGGAACGACCTTCAGATCACGCCCCGGTTTACCTGCGCCTGGCCGGCTGATCACACATAATCCAGATAACCGCGTTGTAGCCGGGCGCAGCGACTGTCAGACTGATGAAAAGGATGCGCCACGCCTGAATGGCCGTGGCGCCGAGTGTTCATGAGCCAGCCGACCATTACCTTGCCGTTTGACGCCAGCCGCATGCAGGACCGGCGCAGTGACTACGATGTCACCAATACTGTGCGGGTGAGTTCCACGAACGCCGTGCGCAGTTCGGTGCAAGAGCTGTTCCAAGAGGTTTTTCCCGGCGCAGCCTTCGACGCCATCTGGATGGCATTCCATGATTTTGACCGGCTGTTCGATGGTACCTACGCTGACTATGTCGGCTGCGATACGGTCTATCACGACAAACAGCACAGCCTGGATATCACCCTGGCCATGGCGCGCCTGCTGGCCGGCTATGAACTCAGCGTAAACAAGGAAGATGCCCTCGGTCCGCGACGCGCGGTCCTCGGTTTGATCGCCGCCTTGTTTCATGATGCCGGGTATATACGCCGCAAAGATGAAACACGCTGGCAAAATGGCGCGCAGTTCACACTGTGGCATGTCTCGCGCAGCGCCAACTTCCTGCGCGACTACCTGCCGCGACTCAACCTGGGTGACACAACAGTACTGGCCACCCAGGTCGTGCACTTTACCGGCTACGAGCTAAACCTCGACGAGATAGAACTCGATGATCCGCGTGACACCATGGTCGGTCACCTGCTGGGTACTGCAGACTTGCTGGCGCAGATGGCCGATCGATGCTACCTGGAAAAATGTCGCGATCGCCTCTATGCAGAGTTCGTGATTTCGGGTGTTGCCACCGGGGAAGGCGATCTTCAGCAGCAACCCATTCAATATGCATCAGGCATCGACCTGCTGCGAAAGACGCCGGGCTTCTGGAACACCGCAGTCAGCGAACGCCTGGAAAAAAAGTTCAACCGCGCTTACCGCTATATGGAGCCCCTGTTTAATGGCGTGAATCCCTACCTGGGATTTATTGGCGCAAGCCTCAGCTATCTAGATGATGTCATTGAGCAGGATGAATGGAACGCGCTGCGACGCAAGCCGCCGCTATACACCCTGGACCCGGACCTGATGCAGGCCGTGAGTGCCATGGTAAGCCAGCGCATCGCCGAACAGACTGCACCGTTTCAGCGCTAGCGTCGTGCGCTGAATTCTTTTAGCCTGCAGTCAGGACACCGCTGCGAACGCAACCCTCATGCAGGGACCTGAAGCATGCGAATCGGCAAACTTATTCTCCTTAGCCTCAGCATCGCGGTATTGCTGCCGCCGCTGATTTTCCTGATCGCCGCGCTCGCCAGCGGGCTGTCACTGCCCGAAAGCCTGCAGGCCTGCATCGAACAAAGCGTGGCCGAGCGCCAGAATCTGGCAGTCTCCGCCGCCCTGGGCTGCGCACCCATCCTGCTGCTGGGCGCAATTCTGGGCATCTATCAACGCCTTTCCGGCAATGCCGAACGCGCCGCATTGCTGGGCACAGGTGGCTTGATTCCCATCCTGCTGGTGCTGGCATGGGCAAACTATTCATTCTGGTCAATATTCCTTCCCGAACGCGTGTATCCCGGTTTTCCACACGGACTGGAACTGGTCCTCGGCCCGCTGATCTATGCGCCCGCAGGGATGCTGATTGGCCTGGTAACCGCATGGCTGAGTTCGCGCCAGGCCAGATGAGAGCCGGCGGCCAGGTCGCGCTACTCGCATCCCTGCTGGTACCAATGCAGGCCTTCGCCTGTCGCTGTGCCGAGCGAACGCTGGGCGAGTACTTTGCGCAGGCAGACGCGGTATTTTTCGGCCGACTGCAGAGCAGTGAGTCATTGGCAAACGATCGCCGGCTGCGTTTCGAATTGCTCGGCAGCGCACTGCGCTTGCCCGATACGCTCGCCGGCAGCAGAGCGATTAGCCTGTTAACAGCCGACAACACGGCCAGCTGCGGACTGCCCGGCGAAATCGACGCCGTGTACGTCGTCTTCGCGCGCCTGACCCCGGACCAGCAGCTGCGTACGGATACATGCACCGGCACCCGCATCCAGCTCTCGGCAACAAACCCCGAACCGCAGGGATTTAAAGATGTACCCGCACGCTTTGTCGCACAACAGCTCAACGGGCTGGCCGGCGCCGATCTGCTCAGACAGGTAGCCGCCAACCATCCAATCCAGACAGATCCCGACAATAACAAGCGCCTCGGCCTGCTCGACCTCAAGTCCCTGGCCCACGGCGGCAATGTCGCGGTGATGGCGCTGCCATCACGCGACGCCAAAGTACTTGCGTTGATTGACGACTATGCGTCGCTGGACAACGCCGAATACGACTACGAAATGCCCGCCGCCATTGTCTATACGCTTAGCGAACAGTGGTACCGGGTGCGGCTTGGCGACGGCAGATTCGGCTGGATAGAAAAAGCCAGCGCCGGGACCTTCTTTCCCTATGCCGAAATTGTTATCAACCGACTCGGTTACCTGACGCCGGCCTGGAGCGGTTTCGTGTGGCCGGAACCCGGTGCAGGGCTACCGATCAGAGCCCAATCCAAACCCTCGGGCGAAACACCCGTTAACGTGATCGAAAGCCAGATCATCGGCGGCAGCCTGTGGTTCAGAGTCGAAATACTTCGCGACAACGGCTGCGAAGGGAGAGAGCCTCGACAGGCTGCCGGCGGTTGGATTCCCGGCTACGGCGCCAACGGCAAGCACACCACCTGGTTCTATTCACGCGGCTGCTAAACGTCATCAGGCCGTGGCTACGTTAATTTGCATGGAAGACAGCAATAACTTGTTTAACAATAATCGGTTAGCGTATTCAGAGGGATTTTCGGCAGGCGGTCAGATATCGCCTGGAGGCACACATCAAAGCTGTACCGCGTTAAATTAATGAACAAAATCGGGACTTTCTCCAACTAATCACTTATCCGGCTCTTTAGAACAACAATTACAAGGGCACACCATGTACCAAGCGCGCGCTTTGTTCGTGCCGATCGCACTGATGCTGCTAAGCGCGTGCGGAGGCGGTTCCGGGGCTGATAACGAAGGCGGGCGCCAACCCGATCCACCCCAACCTCGGATAGCAGCAACCGTACTGGCGGAGGGCGAGGTTGGCACGCCGTACCCGGTCACTCAGCTAACGGTGGCGAATGGTACTGAACCCTACCGCTTCGCCCTTACGGCCGGCGATCTGCCGAGCGGACTCAGTCTTGATCCGGACGGTACGATTGCGGGCACGCCAACCACGCATGTCGGGTCTCCATTCTCGTTCACTGTTGAGGTGAGCGATGACAATGCGATGGCTGACTCGGCCCAGCTTTCAATCACCATCCGACCCATGCCGCCGAGTCTTGATTCGGCGCCTCTGCCGTTTGGTCGAACGGGAACGCCTTACGCCCCACAGCAACTAACGGTCACTGGTGGCATCGCGCCGTTCAATTTCTCGCTGGCAGCAGGTAGTTTGCCCGACGACCTGGAGCTGAGTACCGGGGGGCTGATTAGCGGCACACCTTCGAATGATGCCGGTTCACCGTATACATTTGACGTTCAGGTCACAGACGCCGGCGGCAATAGCGACACGGCTTCTTTTTCAATCGCCATCGAGCCGCGCCCTGGCCTGACCACCGGGCTGCAAAGTATGGAATCACAAGGTCAGACTCGCAGCTTCTACATTCGCGTACCCGATGACTACTCGCCGCTAGAAGCGCCGAAACCGGTGTTGTTCGCCTTCCACGGAACCGACGGATCCCATCAACGCTGGTTGCCTGGCGGACTCTACGGTGATGGGATCCTGAGTGAGATAGGCGATGAAGCCATCCTGGTGTTCCCGGATGCAACCCCCGTGGGCACAGCGCCGGTCAGGCAATTTTCTCGCGATTCCGATGGCCAGTTTTTCCTTGACCTCCTCACACACATCAACGAACGCCTGGAGATTGATGAAGACCGGGTATTCGTCATTGGACAAAGCAGCGGCGCGGGCTTCGCACATCAATTGGGCTGTGAATATGGCGATCTCATTCGCGGCATAGCACCAGCAGCCGGCGCAATTATTCCACGCACCTGCGTCGGCTCAACCGCCGTCATGATGATTGTCGGCGAGACAGATCAGCTCGTCCCGCTGACTCTCACACAACCCAGCCGGCAGTTTTGGGTAGCCTACAACGGGTTCGACCTGCCGGTTTCACAAGCTTCGCCGATCGAACAATGCTTAGATCACTCGCTGGGCGCCTCAGACTACCCGGTTTACTGGTGCCAGCACCCCGGCGAGGGCCCGCGCGGGCACAGCTTTCCGGGTTTCGCCCCAGCAGCAATCTGGCAGTTTTTTTCGGGCCTGCCGCAGGCGAGTCCCGGAACGGACGCACCACCCGGTGGCGGTAACGACCGGGTTGCAAGCACGCTCCCAACAACGCTGACCGTGACACTCGACTTCCCGGCAACGATAGGGCCGGTCTATCGAATGGCCGTGGCCCTGTACCAGGAAGGCTGGCGTCCGGGCACGTTTTCTGCACCGATTTTCTTTCTGAAGTCCAACCCCGACTTCGAGCCGGTAATCCCCGGCGCTAGCCAGATACTGACAACGCCGATCAACCTACCGCCGGATGCAGGCCCACCATTCGAGTACCCGGGCACCTACGTGATAGCGATCAGTATCTACGTAGTTGGCGGCAGCTACCCCATACCACTATCGGGCGTTGACCACTTTGCCTGGTATGAAACCGTGATCAATGACCCGTCGACACCCATAGTGATCCCGGAACCTGTAATCGTGGAGGCCTATCCGTAGGCAAGGAGACCAGGCGACTGGACGGCGATGCTGCGAGGGACCTATCAAGTTACTGTAAATTGGTTTCGTCAAGCTGGCGGGCACTTGTCAGGTAGATGTCTGGTTAATTTTTTCCTGACCAAGGTGGCCGGCTACTTGTGGATGATAGGGGCACATAGCGAAAGGGTCAGAGGATTAACTGTACCGTAGAGGCGGCACGCCAATTTTCGCTACACTCTAAAGCATGAACCTCTCCTCCAAATACGTAGCCCATTCAGCTTTGATACAAAGCAGTCTCCATAGAATCAGCTGTTAGGTGTCAACGATGCGCACGCTGTGTCAGTTCGTCTCAGATAATTTTCCACCCTACGCTGGTGAAGAAGACGAGATTAATCCGGGAATCTGGGGCAAGCGATTAGCGGAATTTATCGTCGATAATCTGGCTCAAATTGGTATTGAAACAGATGAAATTTATGCCGAGGACTGGGGGTGGGAGATACCAGTGCGCAATGCATCATTTCCGATTTTTATTGGCTGCGGGAATCAAGCTGATCCAGGTGGCAATGAGTTCCTATGCTTTATTGAGCCGAGTAGACCGAAAGTGAGAGTCGGCCTATTCAAAAAAGTTAGTACGGAATCCGATGTATCTAATGTAGCCGACGCGTTGGATTCCATATTTAGTGCACATTCGCAGATTCGAGAGTTTAGCTGGGTGGCAAATGACACGTAACCAGTGCAAGCAACGGACGGCCCCGTCTGTCACGCCTTTTGCCTCGCAAAAGTCGACGCCAGCCGACTACCGCCACTGTTGCGGGCGTTATGGGGAAAGACTTTTCCTATCCACTAATCCGCTTGCGAGCCAAAGTAGTCGTATTGCATCCTGCTATTTACTCCCTTTCTGTTGATCGGTCGCAAGCCTGTTTTCGAATGACATTCCTGTCTTAGCGGCGTATCGTAATTTACGATCTGATTTTCTAGCCTTGCAGATGGTTGGAGAGTACTGAGAAGCGTAGAAACTTTTCTTGGCGTCACTGTATTTATCAAGAGAGGCATGCAATGAAGCGTACGAGGGTGCTAACAAACTCTATATTCGGTCTGTTATTGGCTACTTTTTGCCTGCCGATTGCCATTGCTGCTGATGAAAGGTCCAGGCGGGCGTTGATCGCACCGAACTGCCGATCAAGGCACCCTGGTATCCGCCTATCACAACGCTTGATGCCCGCGATGCTAAGGCACCGCCGATGTTTGCAGTTGAGGCGCCAAAAGATGCGCCCAACGTCGTTGTGATTCTGCTGGATGATCTGGGATTTGGTGGTACTGGCGCCACCGGCAGCGTGCTGCAAACACCGAATCTGGATAAGCTCGCCAGCGAAGGCCTGCTGTATAACCAGTTCCATACCACGGCGCTGTGCTCGCCTACCCGCCAGGCACTCAAGACAGGCCGCAACCACCACTCTGCCAATCAGGCAAAGATTTCCGAGGTGGCCACTTCTTTCCCGGGTGCCACGGGCATGCTACCTAATGATGTTGCCGGTATTGGCGAAATGCTCCGTCTCAACGGTTACAGCACGGCGGCCTTCGGCAAGTGGCACGAAACTGCAGTATGGGAGATCAGCCCTTCCGGTCCGATGGCTCGCTGGCCAAACTACCAGGGCTTCGATGAGTTCTATGGCTTTATGGGTGGTGAAACTAACCAGTGGGCTCCTGCTGTCTACCACAACCAGAACCGCGTAGAAGCTGCCGGATGATCCGGACTATCACTTCATGAATGACATGGCGACAAAGTCCATCGAGTGGATTCGTTTCCAGCAAGCCCTGACTCCGGACAGGCCGTTTTTCGTCTACTTCGCTCCGGGCGCCGTGCATGCACCCCATCATGTGCCGCAGTCCTACATTGACAATTGGACAGGGAAATTCGATGAGGGTTGGGACGTAATCCGCCAGCGTATTTTTGAGCAACAGAAAAAGCTGGGCGTGATTCCTAAAAACACCAAGCTGGCTGACAAGCCTGCCGATATTAAAGACTGGGCAGATCTCTCGGAAAAAGAGCAGAAACTGTTTGCCCGCCAGGCCGAGGTCTTTGCTGCATATCTGGAGATGACCGATCACGAAACCGGGCGACTCATTGAGGCCATCGAAGATATGGGCGAAATGGACAACACCCTGATCATCTATATCGCAGGCGACAACGGCACCAGTGCTGAAGGCGGTATGGAAGGCCTGTATAACGAAATGACCTACTTCAATGCCGAGCCGCAAGGCTCCGATATTGATTTCATGATGCAACACTATGATGACTGGGGCGGCCCGACTACCTATCCGCATATGGCAGCGGGTTGGGCGGTTGCCTTTGACTCCCCTTTCATGTGGACCAAGCAGGTCGCCTCCAACTATGGCGGCACCCGCAATCCGTTGGTGATGCACTGGCCAAACCGGATCAAGGGCAAAGGTGAAATACGCAACCAGTGGCACCACGTAATCGATATCGTACCGACCATCCTGGAAGCCGCCGGCCTGCCGCAACCACGTGTTGTCAATGGAACGCCGCAGCGCCCGATTGAAGGTGTCAGCATGGCGTATACATGGGATTACCCAAAAGCGACCGGCAGACACCAGATCCAGTACTTTGAAATGTTTGGCAACCGGGGCATTTACTATGATGGTTGGTTTGCCGGCACGGTTCATATAAAACCATGGGGCGTGGTGGAGAATCGATTCCCCGAGGACACCTGGGAGCTTTACCACGTGGCCGAAGACTTCAGTATGTCGAACCAACCTGGCGAAGAAAAATCCCGAAATGCTGCAGAAACTGCAGCAGGCTTTTCTGGGCGAGGCAGTCAAGTATCAGGTCTTACCGCTTGATGACCGGCGGCAGGAATTGTTCAACCCCAAGATAGCAGGACGGCCTGACCTGATGTTTGGTCGCACGAGCCTGACGCTCTACGAGGGCATGGCCGACCTGCTCGAAAATGACTTTATCAACGTCAAGAACACCTCGTTCGAGATCGTTGCTGATGTCGAGAGCGCTGACAAGCCACTCAACGGGGTTATTGTTGCGCAGGGTGGTCGATTCGGCGGCTGGAGTCTGTTCGTTAAAGACGGGGTCCCCAGCTATACCTATAACTATGTCGGAATTAACCTCTACGACCGCCACTTCAAGCATGGCGATGCCCAAAGGCAAGTCGACGGTGAAGATGGATTTCGCCTGGGACGGCGGCAAACCAGGTGCAGGGGGCACAGCGACCCTGTACATAAACGACAAGTCCGTCGCCTCAGCGAAGATTGAAAAAACACAATGCTGTATCTTCTCTGCCGACGAATCGGCCGGAGTGGGCAAAGACATGGAAACTACGGTTTCCGAGGCTTATACCCCCAACACCAGTCATTTCAGCGGAAAGATCGATAAAGTGACGATTAACCTTAAGTGAGTGCACCGTTTTATCGCTAGCCACATACGCTGAATTCTTTTGGTCTGAGCCTCGGAATCGCTGTACTAATGTCACCGCTACATTTTGTGGCTACTGGGTCGACCGGCGGTCTGTCGTTGCTGGAAAATCTGCAGGGGATAGAATCGGTTCACAGCGGGCCTGGTGCTGAAGGCGTCAGCTCGGTCCATCGATGGATTTGCACATGAATTTCCAGCAATTGGAATCCCTGCCTATAGCGGCCCTATCCCTTTTCATTTTTCTACTCATGCTGGTGTTCGGCGAAATTGGCTTCCAGTTGGGTACCCATGCGCGCACCAGGCTAGATAAGGAAGCGCCGGTTTCCCTGGGGCCAATGGTCGGTGGATTGTTGGCAATGCTCGCATTTGTTCTCGCCATCACGTTCTCCATGGCTTCCTCGCAGCATATGGCCAGGAAAAATAATGTTCTGAATGAAGCCAACGCCATTGGCACAGCGTATCTTCGAGCCGATTTGATTGATATACGACATTCAACAGAAGTCAAAAGTCTGCTGCGAGAATATGTAGATATTCGTCTGCGCGCGGCAAGTGGTGGCGAGATAGAGGCTGCCATTGTCAGGTCGGTCGAAATTCATAAGCAACTCTGGGCACAGGTGTCGGCGGCTGCGAAAGAGACTCCGAACACAAACACTCTGTTAGTGATTCAATCCATCAATAGTCTTATTGACATGCACGAGACACGAGTCACCGCTGCACTACGAGATCGTATTCCCGGCAGTATCTGGGTTGCGCTGGCACTCATCATTGCGCTAACAATGATGACTATGGGCACCCAGGTTGGCTTCACCGGCAAACGAAGATTGGTAGCCGTTGTCCCCATGGTGCTCGCATTTGCGGTACTTGTGACGCTCGTTGCCGATCTGAACCGGCCGCAGGGCGGGCTAATTACCGTTGGGCAGCAGTCAATGAGAGGGCTTCAAGACAGCATGACTCCGTGAGCTTGTCGACAATGGCGCGCCATTCGAATTGCGAATGTTTCTCGATGGGAACCATGGGCACCGCCGCCCTGAGTAGTAGCAACGCTATGAATACTGGGCTGATGTAAAGTATGGCAGACTCGCCGCGGCGCGCTGTCGACAGAATGATGGGTGACTGCGACCGCCCACTGCGGTCTGGAGCATCCGTAATCTCTGGAGAGAATTCGCTCGCAAGCTTTCGCCGGCTCAATGTATTTCCGGTCGCTCACCCAGCCGTCAGATTTCCGCCGTGGCTTCCGTGAGCCACAAGGTTCCCCTGGTCTTCGGCGCCGTCGTGGGAGCGGCACACTTTGCGCTGGTCGGTATCCCGTTCATAACATACGGCGGTGGTGGCGAAGGCATTGGATACCTCGTTCTGTTTGTGGATTTCCCGCTCTACGTCTTATCAGAATTCGCTTTCCAACGACTTTTGCTGAATAGCGTAGCTTTCAATTTCTTTTGGTTTGTCGGTTTAGGCACCCTGATGTATTCCGCGGTCGGCTATGGAATTGGCTTGCTATTCAATCGGGGCGCGCGAACTACTAATAAGGCGGCCTGATCAACACAGGCGCCCAATTGATTTAACGGCACCTCGAAACACTGCTCTATCTTGCTATTGTCCAAATTGAACATCACCTGAGATGTCCCTAACCGGGGCATCTGGCGGCGTGAGAAATCAGGCATGCTACGCGGAATAACTTATTTCATTCTGGTCTTCGGGGCTGGCTTTATCCTCGGCGTACCTCGCCGGCTCTGGCTTGAACCAAGAATAGGCGCGCGGTTAGCAGAAATTGGCGAGGCTCCCCTGATGCTCGTGGCCATTTTTTTCTCAGCCCGGTTTGTGATTCGCCAATTTCCCGCAACGCGCCACCTGGATTATCTCGTTTCTGGCGGGCTGGCACTGCTGCTAATGGTTCTGGTGGAATTCTCCGTGGTGCTGGGCCTGCGTGGTTTAACGATTAGTGAATACTTGAACGACAGAGATCCGATTGCTGGCGGTATCTATGTTTTGATGCTGATTATTTTTGCGCTTATACCCTGGTTTATTGGCCGTGCGGATTTCTCCAAGTAGAGAAGCTGGACATTGCGCTCCCCCTGAGAGCGAGCGGCAGGTTTTAACGGCCGTTAATTCGAAACTTCGAGATGACCTGGAAAATACGAAAAGCTGACATCCATGATGCGCCCGCACTGCAACAATGCATGTCGTCGGCGTATGCACCTTACGTCGCCAGGTTGGACGGTACGCGACTGCCACCAATGGATCTGGACTATGCAAAGGAAATTCAGGACTTTCCGACCTGGGTAGCGACGCTGGACGGATCGATTGTCGCGGGTCTAACCATGATGTTTGAGGGCGAGCATGCCTCCATCGCCAATGTCGCTGTCGACCCCCGGTTCCAGGGTCAGGGACTCGGCAAAGGCCTGCTGAACTTCGCCGAAAACGAGGCCAGAACCAGAGGGTACGAGCAACTTCGGCTGGCAACCCATGTTGCGCTGGAAGAGAACCTTGCACTGTATCGGCATCTCGGGTGGTCAGAACTGGAGCGGGACGAGGTGCGCGTGCGGATGGGAAAGGACATCGGATAAGCGGCGCACGAGTCCCCGGCCGCCTGATCGGGCCAGAGTAGCCTGGCAGGCTCGCCAAAATTACATGCGCCACGCTGCTAATCTGAGCGGCGTTGATGGCGGCGTTTGCAGGCTTCACCAGGCGAGGAGATTCTTAATGACGATTTCAGGTAGCTGCTTTTGTGGCCAGGTAAGTTATGCGATCAATGCCTCCCTGGAGAATGCCCGGTCTTGCCATTGCTCGCGGTGCCGCAAGGTGTTTGGTGGGGCGGCATCAGCTTATGCCGAAGTAAAAAACGGTTCGTTCAGGTGGCTTACCGGCGAATCGAAGCTGCAGCGATACAGTGTTAATGAACATTGGGGACTAAGCTTTTGCCGTGTCTGCGGATCGGCGCTGGCAGGGACGCTGGATGGCAGGATCCACGGCGTTACCCTGGGAACCCTGGACGGAGACCCAGGGGTTGAATTGGCGATGCATATTTACGTGGCGTCCAAAGCCCCCTGGGACCATATCGGCGGCCACGCGCCACAGTTTCGGGAAGGCCCGGAGATTGAACAGGCCAGCTGACCAGCAAAGGCAAACGCAGAAGTACTTGCCGGGCCATACGGCAGCTTCCAGGGAACAAAGGCGATGAGATACGCAGCCTATGGTTCTAATCTACACCCTCTGCGCCTTCGCAGACGGGTGCCTTCGGCAAGGTTTGTAGCGGCGACTACCCTTCCGGGATGGCAGCTGGAGTTTCATAAACGTGGCCGTGACGGATCGGGAAAATGCAATATTGTGGCCGCTGAGCAATCGGTGTTGTTTGCCTTGTTTGATATCGATGCGAGGGAAAGGCCGGAGCTCGATGCGGTTGAAGGGCTGAATCTTGGCTATGAGGCAATGACTATCGATGCGGGGGACTACGGTCGCTGCTTTTGTTATGTCGCAAGTCGCACGCATATCGATACGGGCCTCAAGCCCTTTTCCTGGTACAAGGAATTGGTGATTGTCGGACTAGAGCATCATCAGGCTTCGCTCGAGTATCTGCGCAGGGTGCGTTCGATTGAACACATCCTGGATAGCGACGAAACAAGGCACGGCGAAAATATGGCTATTGTTGCTCAGGCTCGAAACAGTCGCTCTTGAGAGGGGAATACGGGCTTGTTCAAGACGACGTTGATCAACTGCGTAGCGGCGATGCCCTCCGGGGAGGGCACGCGCTAGCAGTTTCATCATTAAGCTGGAGCATGCAAAGAAAACGCTACCGACTAACGCGGATCCGATTAGCGCGATCGTTAATGCAAAGTTGACCCGGGAAGTCATGCTGCAAGTTTCCAGAGACCCGAGGCGGCAATCCGGCCAGCATAGTCGGCAAAGTCCGTCGGCTCGCGTCCCAGCGCTCGCTGCACACCGTCACACAGGTAAGCGTTACGACCGTCGAGCACGGTGTCGAACAGGTAGTTCAACAGCCAGGCCAGTTCTGCCGGTGCGCCGGATTCGGCGATGGCGGCTGCAAATGCCTCCTTCGGTACCTGCACAAACGCAACTTCGCGACCGGCGGCGAGAGATATTTCTCGGGCGACTTCAGTAAAGGTCAGCATGCGCGGACCGGTGAGCTCGTAAATCTCGCCGTCATGGCCATCCTCGGTTAATGCGGCCACGGCGACATCGGCAATATCGTTCACATCAACGAAGGGCTCAGGGATATCCGCAGCAGGCAGGGCGATAACACCATCCATCACCATGCCGAGAAAATCGCCTTCGGAGAAGTTCTGGTTGAACCAGCTGGCCCGCACCACGGTCCACTCGACCCCGGCTTCCCGGACGATGCGTTCACAGCGCTGCGCTTCTTCCTCGCCCCGACCGGAAAGCAGGACCAGGCGCTGCACGCCATGGGCCACAGCTTTATCGACAAAAGCCCGGACGGCCTCGGTGGCCCCGGGAATGGCCAGATCGGGAGCGTAGCTTAGGTACGCCGCGGAAACGCCCGCTAGCGCCGCATCCCAGGTCGAGCGGTCGTTCCAGTCGAAAGGAATATCGGCGGACCGCGAGCCAACGCGGATTTCAAGGCCCTGTCTGATAAGACGCTGCGCGACGCGACGGCCGACCTTACCGGTGCCGCCGACAACCAGGGTCATGGGACTGAATGAATTTGATGTTTGAGTTGAGGCTTGCATGGGGTTCTCCTGAATAAGCTTGACACGGTGTCAATTGACACGCTGTCAACTTATAGGCATCTTTACACCATGTCAAGAGAAAATCTGGAAACCCGCTCGCGAATCCTTGAAGCGACGGTTCGAATACTTGAGGCGCATGGCGGCCGGGGCGTGCGCATGGGCGACATCGCCCGGGAAACGGGGATCTCCCGGCAGGCTGTCTACCTGCACTTCGCATCGCGCGCCGAGCTGTTGACTGCCGCAACGCGACATCGTGACGAGGTTCTGGGCCTGGAGGGTCGCCTCGCCGCATCACGCGCAGCCAGCAGCGGCGTAGACCGCCTGAATTTGTATATAGAGCTCTGGGGCAACTATGTCCCGGAAATTTACGGGGTCGCCAAAGCGCTTATGCTGGCCCAGGACACCGATAAGGCGGCCGCCGCCGCCTGGCAAGACCGTATGCTGGCGATGCGCGACGGATGTCGTGCTGCCATTGAAGCGCTGGATGCGGATGGCCAGCTGGCACCAGGCTGGACGACCAAACGAGCCACGGATGTTTTGTGGACCATGCTCCTGGTGCCGAACTGGGAAAACCTCACCATTGAATGCGGCTGGTCGACAGCAGAGTACATCCGCTGGATGAAGGCCCTGGCCGAACGGACCTTTGTCAGAGAATAGGCGCTCCGGAATTGTCTCGTTATGAGACCAAGTGCTGCCGGTACCACGCAGCGATCATCCGGAGCGCGGGCAAAGCAAGTTTGTTCGGCCCTTTCCGCAGGCCTACACTAACGGCCACGCGGAACAGCGCTGCACATCCCGGCTATGAGGAATCAGAACGTGGCTGATCAGAAAATACTAATGGTCCTGACGTCTCACTCGCAGCTCGGTGATACTGGTGAGAAGACCGGCTTCTGGGTTGAAGAGTTCGCTGCACCTTACTATGTGTTTCTGGATTCCGGCGCGGACATTACGCTGGCCTCGCCCGCCGGCGGTCAACCGCCGATCGATCCAAAGAGCGAACTGCCGGACTTTCAAACATCTGCAACCCATCGCTTTGACAAGGATGAGGCGACGCAGCGGAAACTGGCCGCCAGCAAAAAACTCGCCGATATCAATGCTGCAGATTTTGACGCGGTATTTTTCCCCGGCGGCCATGGCCCGCTATGGGACTTGACGGAAAATCCCACTTCTATTGAGTTAGTCGAAGCATTCCTGCAGCAACAAAAACCCGTCGCCGCTGTTTGCCATGCCAGTGCGGCGTTTCTGAATGTGAAAGATAGGAACGGCGAGCCCATCGTCAAAGGCCGTTCAGTGACCGGTTTCAGCAACTCCGAAGAAGACGCCGTCGCACTATCTGACGTTGTGCCGTTCTTGCTGGAAGACGAGCTGATCAGGAAAGGCGGAAATTATCAGAAAGCTGAGGACTGGAGCGCGTTTGCGGTGCAGGATAATCTGATGATCACGGGCCAGAACCCGGCCAGCTCGGAGGCCGCGGCGGAAATGCTGCTTTCTCATCTGAATGCTGCATCTCAGTAGACGACCTTAAGACCCATCGTCACGCAGAGACTTGCAGAAACAATTTGGCCGACAGTGACTCAAAAATTTCCACCTGTGTTTTTGTAGAATCCAACCAGAGCAATGAACGGCAAGCGAACCTTCGGAAACTTTTATTTTGAATAACAAAGAAAACAACCTCAGCGCACCGGTCAGCGTCGTGGTGATTGGTGTCGAGAATCTTGATGCCTCGCTGGCCTTTTACTCGGGAACCCTGGGGCTGGAGGTCGCCGAAGCACTGACCTGGCAGGGCCCGGAGTTCGAGCGGTACTGGCAGGTACCGGCAGGCACATCCGCCCGCTGCGCGTTCCTCAAACATGGCGCCGATCCCGTCGGCCGCATTCAACTGATGGAATTCGATGCGGCCGATCGGAAGTTAGTCAGACCGCCTGGCGTCCGTCGCGCCACGGGCCTGTTTAATCTGAATCTGTACACCCGTGATATCCAGCAGGATTATGATCAACTCAAGGCGCAGGGATTCAAGTTCTGGAGCGAACCGGCGTACAACAATTTTGGTCCGGCGGTGGGCGAAACCATGGAGCTGGCTTTCGACGGGCCCGATGGCGTCGTAATCAACCTGGTTGAAATGCTGACTAAAGACCCGAAAACGCTGGTTGGCCATATTCGTGCCTTCGTATCCGAATATGGCCGCACAGAAACGGGCTTTACCGCTGTAGTCACCACAGCGCATAGCGTCCTCGACATGGACAAGGCACTGGCCTTTTATTACGGACCGCTGCATATGAAATTGTTCGTTGAGTCGGTCCTGGAAGGCGCGGAAACTAATCGCGCCCTGAATCTGCCGGAGAAATCACGGACCCGAAGCGTGTTGGTGCAGGGTGCCCACGAGTACGGCAAGATTGCCCTGGCTGAGCCGATGAATTACGAAGTGCCGAACCTGGTACCCAATGCCGTGCCGCCAAACATCGGCTACCTGGCCCAGTCTTTCCAGGTCGCAGATATTAGCGAGGCAGCCGCCGCCTGCGCTGCGGTTGGCGCGGAGCAGTTTTCGGCCCCGCAGGAGATCGACCTGCCCGGCCGCGGCAAGTGCTCGTCCATGCTGGTCCGCAACCCGGGCAGCGGCGCGCTGCAGGAGCTGTATCAGGTAATTTAAACCCCCCGGCAACATAAGCTGGGGAAAAATCAGAGAAAGCCGCGGTTTGGCAGCCCTTGCCGGGTCGGCTTGACGCACTGCGGTGGCACTACGCGGCGCAGTCCGCCGGCCCAATTGAACCGAAACGATGATATTTATCAAAAGCGCCGGGACGATAAAGTCATAGGATCATTGCCTTCGGCGGGCTAGATCCGATGCCAGGGAATCCCGGGCCCGATCATGCACGAATAACTACTACGGCCTATACACGGCGACTTCCGCGCCCAGACCAGGAGATTCAGATGAAACTAGAGGTCATTCTTTGGGGTATCCCACAAGCCATGCGTGCCTGTGCGGCCGTGTTCCCGAAGTTCGCAGAGAGCCTCAAGGAGCGCGATGCCATCGCGCAGTTTCAGCTGAAAGACAAGCCCGAGGGGCGCTGGATTCAGCTCAAGAATGGCCAGATCACCACCGGGAGCGGCATTCATCACAACCCGGATTTCACGATCTTTTTCAAGAATGCCAAGATTGCCGCGAGCTTCCTGACCCCGCCCTTCGACCAGCTTGAGCGCATCGACGCGGCAAAGAATTTCAAGATCACCATGAGCGGCCCGGATGAATTGATCGTCTGGTTCATGCATGCCGTGGCGAGCATGGAATCGTATACCTGGAAAAGCGGCACCGACATGGGCAACGGTGTGACCCGCTATACCAACGGCACCAACGGCGGGCCGATCTTCGTCTACGTGAAAGACGGCAAGATCATTCGGACTACGCCCATGGATCTCGATGACGAAGATGCGGGCTCGTATAGCATCAAAGCCCGTGGCCGGACATTTACGCCACCGCGCAAGACGACCCTGGCTGCGCACGGTCAGTGCCAGAAGTCGATGGTTTATTCGAAGAACCGCATCCTCAAGCCGATGAAGCGCGTCGACTTCGACCCCGATGGCGAACGCAATATCCAGAATCGCGGCAAGTCGGAGTTTGTCGAGATCAGTTGGGACGAAGCCATCGACATCGTTTCCAAGGAGATCAAACGCTGCAAGTCCGTCGGTCCCGGCGCGATCGCGGTGGCCAACGGTTCGCATCACCAGTGGGGCAACCTCGGTCACTACCTGAGTGCCTTTAACCGTTTCTGGAACCTGGTCGGCGTGACCAAGCTGATGCACAACCCCGACAGCTGGGAAGGCTGGTACTGGGGCGCCATGCATCACTGGGGCAACAGCATGCGCCTCGGCGCCGCCGAGCCCTATGGCACGGTGGAAGACTGCCTGAAAGAAGCCGAGATGATGGTGTTCTGGTCCAGTGACCCGGATGCGACCTACGGCTTCGAGGGCACCCAGCGGCGTCGCTGGGCCAAGGAGCTGGGCATCAAGATGGTGCACATCGATCCGTTCATGAACCACACGGCAGCCCACCTGGGCGGCAAGTGGATTTCACCCAAGCCCGGCACGGATACCGCCTTCGCCCAGGCGCTCTGCTACGTCTGGATCACCGAAGACACCTACGACAAAGAGTTCGTCGAGAATCGCACCACCGGCTTTGACGAATGGAAAGCGCATGTCATGGGTGAAGACGACGGTATACCCAAGACGCCCGAGTGGCAGGAATCTGAAACCGGCGTGCCCGCGCGCGATGTGCGTGCTTTAGCGCGCGAATGGGGTAAGAAGAAAACCTACCTGGGCACCGGCGGCTGGGGTTGCGGCGTGGGTGGTGCCTGCCGCGGGCCGACGGGTTCGCAGTGGGCGCGCATGATGACCATCCTCGGCGCCATGCAGGGCATGGGCAGCCCGGGCTCCAACCTCGGCAACCTGCAGTTTGGCGCACCGGTGGACATGAACTTCTATTTCCCCGGCTATGCCGAGGGCAGCATGTCCGGTGACCTGGCCTACAGCG
This sequence comes from uncultured Gammaproteobacteria bacterium, assembly GCA_963807995.1. Taxonomy (GTDB): domain Bacteria; phylum Pseudomonadota; class Gammaproteobacteria; order Steroidobacterales; genus J054. Next base: position 435,054 of record CAWEDX010000005.1, on the reverse strand, counting down.
CCAACTCCACTAACAACTATCAGCGCATGCCGCATATCGTGACCATGAGCTCGGTGAAGCAGGTGATCCCGCGCATCTACCTGCCCGAAGCCATCATGCATGGCAAAGCGATGGGTTACGTCACCGCGGTGGATTCTGTGCCCGGTCAGTTCTTCCCCATCGGTTACCCGTCACCCGGACACGCACCGGTGGAGATGATCTACAAGTACGGCAGTGCCTCCTTCGGCACCATGGTGAACGCCAACCGCTGGGTGCAGATGTACCAGCACGACAACCTGAAGTTTGTCGTCAACCAGTCGGTTTGGTGGGAAGGCGAAACGCCCTACTCCGACGTTATTCTGCCCGCCTGCACGGTGTTCGAACGCTGGGATATCGGTGAGTGGTACAACGTCGGCCCCGGTTACGTGCATCACATGTATTCGATGAACAACCATCGCGTCATCTCCCTGCAGCACAAGTGCATCGAGCCGCTGGGCGAGTCCAAGTCTGACTACGACATCTTCCTGGCCATTGCCGAGAAGCTCGACATGGGTGCGGTGTACTCAGAAGGCGGTAACTCGGAATTCGAGTGGTGCAAACGCGCCTTCGATTCCTCCGACCTGGCCAAGCGCATGTCGTGGCGGGAATTCCTGAAGAAGGGTTACTACGTGGTACCACCCGAACCGGAGGGTTCGCGCGCACCAACGGCCATGAAGTGGTTCTATGAGAATCGCAAGAAAGACGTACCCGAGCCCTATCCGCTGCCGTCGGACTACGTAAATAATTACGGTGAGGGGCTGCAAACGCCGTCCGGCAAATACGAGTTCGTGCCGACCACGCTGAAACGCTTCGATGACCCGGAACGGCCGCCGGTGAACAAGTACATGCGCACCTTCGAGAACAAGGAAGACAATCCGGAGATGGCCAAGTATCCGCTACAGCTACTGTCATCGCATTCGCGTTATCCGTTCCATGTGATGGGTGACGATGAGGGCAGCTTCCTGCGCGATATCCGCGAACATCGGGTCAAGGTTGGCGATCACTACTACCTGACGGCCCGCATCAGTCGGCAGGACGCCGAGGAGCGCGGCATTGTGGATGACGACCTGATTCGCCTGTGGAATGAACGCGGCTCGATTGTCTGCGCGGCCCAGGTTACCGATCGATTGCGTCCGGGCGTGGTCAGTGCATCCACCGCCTCGGCTGAGTACCGGCCGGCTGGTGAACCCGGCAAATCCACCGACCTCGGCGGCTGCGTGAACATGCTCAACCCGAGCAAATCCATGACCAAGAAGACCCACAGTATCGCGCCAAATACGACGCTGATTGAGATGGAGAAATGGACCGGCGTGGATACCTGGAAGCCGGCGGAGGTCGCGTGATGTCTGAAAAATGGAACATGATCGTGGATATCGAGCGCTGCAATAACTGCCGCGCCTGTTTCCTGGCGGTGAAGGACGAGCACACCGGCAATGACTTCCCGGGTTACGCTGCAGAGCAGCCACGCCAGGGGCACAACTGGCTGGACATCAAGCGCAAGGAACGTGGCACTTATCCCATCGTCGATGCGCACTTCATGCCGGTGATGTGCAATCACTGCGATGATGCGCCCTGCATGAAAGCCGCCAAGCACGACGCGATCAAAAAGCGCGAAGACGGCATCGTGATCATCGATCCGGTCAAAGCCAAGGGCCAGAAGCAAATCGTCGAGGCCTGCCCCTATGGTGCGATTTCCTGGAACGAGGAAAAGCAGATTCCGCAGGCGTGGATTTTCGATGCCCACCTGCTAGATGAGGGCTGGACCAAGACCCGAGCGGAGCAGTGTTGCCCGACGGATGTGTTTCGGTCCATCAAAGTCGAAGACCAGGAAATGCAGCGGATCAAGGAGCAGGAGGGGCTGGAGGTTTTACAGCCGGAGCTGGGCACCCAACCGCGTATCTATTACAAGAACATGCACCTGATGACCCAGTGTTTTGTCGGCGGGTCGGTTGTAGCGCATGTAAATGGCGTCGAAGAATGCGCCGAAGGCGCCGAGGTAATCCTTAAAAAGGATGGCAGCGAGATCGGCCGGGCAAGCACGGATACCTTTGGCGAGTTCAAGATCGACAAGCTGGAACCGAACAGCGGGCAATATGAAGTCGCGGTCACGGGTTCGGCTGGCAAGCTGTCGATGCAGTTCGAGCTCGGCGAGAAAAGTCTTTACCTGGGGGTTATGACGCTGACGAACTAGCGGTAGCAATTGTCCAGGCTAACAAGCAACAAATAGTCGGAACCAAAAAGGCCCGCTTTCGCGGGTCTTTTTTTATACCTGGAACAAGAATCAAGGCGCAGGAATATGTCAAATCAGGACATCTGCCCAGCATTTACCTGCGCCGCAACAGTCCTTGCCGCTTACCCTTCGGTGCCGAATTAAAAAACCTAGAAATACTCTAACTTGTACTAAGATGACGCAATGTAAAAAAGAAAAAATATAAGCGACTTTGCGGAAGCACTCCAAGGGGGGAGTAGTGATGGGCAACGACAAATCTGAGCGGCCACAGGATCGTCTTTTGCGCGGCGGACTCCTGGCAAGTCTTGTACTATTTTCGTCCAGCTTGATATCCAACGCGCTGGCCAGCGTTGAAGTGGCGCCCACTAACCCACAGGTAGGATTCTGCGCACCGTTTGGGTTCGGCACGCTGGCTGAGCCCGGTGACCCGGGCAATACCGGTTTGACGCGTCCCTGGGCTCCGTACGCTATTTATGTTTATCGAAACATACCGGCCTTCGATGCCAAGATAAACGACACGATTGCCTTCGACCTGGGCGCAATGAACGATTTCAGCCCACGCGTGGAAATAGCGCTGGCCAACGGCCCGGATAACCCGGCCAGCGGCATCTATGAAGAAAACCTGGAGTCCTTTGTCCCGATTGCCAGCAACCTGGTTGCCGGGCTTGCTGGCAACAACGTGATTGGCGACTACGATGCTGTGTATTCTTTTAACCAGGCTTTCACTTTCGATGGCGGTACGCTGCTAATCCGTATTGGCAATCCTGGCGTCGCCTATCAGCAAGACGATACCTGCACCGGCAACCTCGTCTATGGCCAGCTGGCTGACAGCAGCGGCTTTTTCTTCAAGCGCATTATTCGTGCGGACAATGCCACCTATCCCTATGGGACGGAAACTTTTAGCGATAACACAGGCATCCCGGCTTTCCGGATAGACACAGGCGATAGCGCCGATCTTTCGGTTTCGCTTAGCGGTACAACGCAGGCCCTGCTGGGCGACGATCTTCAGTTTGTGGCCGGCTATTTCAACCTCGGCCCTGGCACCGCATCCCAGGTTGAATTGAGCGTAGAGCTATCACCGAATGTGTCTTTCGTCAGTGCCTCTCCAGCTAACGCCAACTGCAGCGCAGATGGCACTTTCGGTGCAACCGTTACCTGTAGCCTCGGCGACGTCGGACAAGGGGGTGGCGCCAATATCACGATTGATGCAACCGCATCACTCATCAACAGCAGTATCGAAGATATTACCGCCACCATCACTGCGGCCGAAAACGATCCGGATACAGACAACAATACGGAAACTTTGCGACTGAGCATCGATGCACTGGAGTTTGAGATCGAGGACTCTCGCTTTGATCATTTTGATCGCGCCATTCCCTTTACAGGCACCCTGGTGGGAGCGTCGCAGACACACTCGGTGATTGTGCGCAACCTGAGTACCGTCGATCAGGGCATCACCATTCTCAATCAACCCGGCTTGCCATTCGCATTTCGGGACCCCAATGATTGCGAAATCATTGATATCAGCAACGAGTGTGAATTGTTCGTAGATTTCTCGCCGACGGCATTAGGCAGTTTTAACGACACGCTGAGCTTCAATGTCTATGCTGTGAATTCCGCCGAACTGGCGACGGTAGAGGTGGCTATTTCCGGTCGGGGCATTGCGGATGTCGCGGACCTGGCTATCAGCAAGACCGTCGACGTAGACAGCGTGACGCCCGGCGCATCCGGTAGTGACCTGGCCACTTTCACTTTGGAAGTTACTAACAACGGTCCGGGGCCGGCCGCGGCTGTAGTAACAGACGTATTGCCCGACGGGCTGAGCGTTGTGCCCGGAATGGAGCCCCCGGGTTATGACGCGGCTACCGGAATCTGGGAAACCGGCCAACTGGAGGCTGACACCAGTGCGAGCCTGGAGATACCTACCATCGCCGCACCGGGGATCCCTGCCTGTGTAACCAATACGGCCACCGTGGCCCTCGCGGCCGGTCAGACCGTCACGGATGATGTGCCCGCGAATAATACCGATGAAGTTAGTCTTGGTGCCTCGGGTTGTGCCGACTTGCAGCTGGTTGCGCTGCTTTCAGACAACTTGTTTACCGATCGCATCGGGGGCAGCGCTGAGGTAACGGTCGAGCTGGAGTTGCGGGTAACTAACCTGGGACCAACCACGGCAACGAACGTCACCCTGAACTCAACACTTGGAGATGATGGGGTCAATCTAAGCTTCGACGACTGTAATACTTTTTCGTCGTGCGAGTTTGAGCTTCCGGATACAGATCTTGGCGATATTGCGGCGGGTGAGAGCGTCAGCAGCGTGCTAATAATATCTTTGGGTGATGAAGGGGCACAGCTTGATGTTTTCTATGGGTATGCGGTTAGCGCTTCAGAGCCAGATATTTCCGCTGACAATAATGCAGTTTCCGGCAATTTCGTAATAGATCCGCCTGGCTCGGGTCCTTTGGGCAGTAGCGGATGTTTCATCGCCACCGCGGCCTATGGCTCCTATCTGGAGCCTGAAGTCAGGCTGCTGCGTGATTTTCGCGATGAGTATTTGCTGACCAACGCGCCGGGTCGCGCTTTTGTCGACTGGTACTACGCTACCTCGCCGAAGTATGCAGACATCATCGCGGCCAATGGCATGCTTCGCCGGCTGGCAAGAATCGCGCTCAGTCCGCTGGTTTATGGCATCAAGTACCCGCTGGCAGTGCTTGCGATTCTGCTGCTGGCGTTAGTCCTGCTGCTATACCGCAGGTCATGGCATGCGCCGAAGTATTACGCCGGCTAGCGCTGGCGTCCATTTTTATGGGTAACTTTTTCCACAAAGCAAAAGGCCTGCTAACACAGGCCTTTTTTTCTCAGCGCTGTTTCTGCCCAGGCGCTAATCGATCTTCTCAAGGAATTCCTTAAACGACGTACCCGGGCGACCCATCATCTCCTGAAAGGTGTTGGTCTTGATGCCCCGGCGTGCTGCCATTCTCGATTTCCGCGAACAGATAGGCCACAGCATCGGAGTGCCAGTCATTCTGTGATAGGGGCGAATAGCTTCCTGGAAAGCCGCCGCGTCGCAGTCATCGTATTCGACCTTCTGGCCAATGGCTTCGCCGATAATTTTGGCGACAGTGTTGAAGTTCATGACTTCGTCCGGCCCGGTAATGTCGTAGCATTTTCCGTTGTGCTGCGCGGGTTCTGTAGTCAGCACATGGGCGATGAATTCACCGGCATCCGCGCAGTCCGTCAACGCCACCGTACCGTTGCCCATGGGCATGGACAGTTTGCCGGTCGCTTTGGCCTGCGGTACCGAGCCACGCAAGTTTTGCATAAAGAAACTGGGACGGACAAAAGTCCAGTTCATGCCGGACTCCATGATGGCATCTTCAGCGGCAATGTGTGCCAGCGGAATCGGGCTGGTGGTGCCGCGAATCGCTTCGGGTGACGACAGTTTGATTATCCAGGGCAGACCGGCCTGTTTGGCTGTTTCTATAAACGAAAGCTCCAGTCGTTCCTGCTCCTCACCGTTGGGCAGGATCAGCACTGCGCGGTCGATGCCTTGCAGGGCTGCCTTCACGGAGGCCGGATCATTAAGATCGCCTTTCACGAGCTCGACGCCTTTAGCCGCCCAGTCCGCGGCTTTATCGAGATCGCGGACCAGCGCGCGAAACTTGACGCCCTTGTTTAGCAAGGCTGTGGCCGTTGCACCGCCATTGTTACCTGTTATTCCCGTCAGCAAAATCATGAGTCTGTTTCCTTTCTGATAAGCAGCACGCAATGGGGTTTGTGACCCGTCCGCTTACCCGTGGTTATTCGAGAGGGCGGTTATTGTACATGGCTGAAATGGCCACGGTTATGGGGCAAAGGTTTCCCCGGCGGGCGCATCCTGCGATCATTGCCGCTGTCGTCCGGTCCATTCATTGGCACGGGCGCGGAATATCCGCATACCCGTATTTGGAGTCTCGATATGAAGCGCTGTTTTTTACTGTTTGTCCTGCTGCTGACCCTGGGCCTGGGCGCAACCGTTGCGCCGGCCGCCGACAAGGGCACTGTGGTAGTCGTGGGGGGCGGCCAGAGTGGTCGGCCACTGGCGCAAATCCTGGTCGATCAGGGCTACACGGTTCGCGTCATGGTGCGCAATCCTGACCGCGCCAGCGGCTTGCCGGCCGAGGCGAAAGTTGTCCAGGGCGACGTTACCAAGCCGGATAGTCTGGGCGCAGGGCTGAGTGGCGCAGACTTCGTAATTTCCACCATCGGCGCACCCTGCTTTCGCGATCGCGATCCGGATCCGGGTTCATTTCCTGAAGACGTGGACAATGAGGGTATCGCGATACTCTCCAAAGCGGCACTCAGCGCCGGAGTTAGCCAGCTGGTGTTGATGTCGGCCATTGGCGCCGGTAACAGCGATCCAAACGACGGGCTGAACAAGATGTGCAACATGGTATTGGATGCCAAGGGCAAGGGTGAGGCAGCGCTGCGCGAGTCCGGCCTGGCCTACACCATCGTTCGACCCGGCGGGCTTAAACCGTTTCCGGGCCAGCCCGATTGCAGTGAAGGCGTCGAGCCTTTGCTGATGTATCCGGGTGATGAAGATGCCGGTGGTGGCGCACTGTGCCGAGGCGACGTCGGGCTGGTCATGGCCGACGCGCTCGGCAATCCTGATGCGCTGGGCAAGACCATTAACCTTGTTGCCGACAAGAAAAGCGAACTGTCGGCGTGGCGCTCCGCGTGGGGGAAGATGCCGGCGGACTAGGCATCCCGGGACGAACCGTTCCTTCTATTCTGAACGGTATCGGCGTAATGGGCCAGGCGATGGATAGTTCAGCGAAGTTCTGGGACAGAATTTCGTTGCGCTATGCCGAGCGTCCGGTTGCTGACGAAGCCGCGTATCAGAAGAAACTGGAAATTACTCGCCAGTACCTTCGACCCGATATGCAGGTACTGGAAATAGGCTGCGGCACCGGGTCCACGGCGATTTCGCATGCACCGTCGGTAAAACACATCCAGGCTTTGGATGTTTCCCCGAAGATGCTGGAAATCGCGCACGACAAGGCAATTGCGAAAAATATAAGCAATATTTCTTTTACGGTTGCCAGCGTCGATGAGTTCAGCGCAGATGACAGCAGCCTGGATGTGGTCCTGGGCCTAAGTATTCTGCACTTGCTGGATAACTGGGAGGCTGTGGTCAGCCGGGTCTACGCAATGCTTAAGCCAGGTGGCCTGTTCATCTCCAGCACGGCCTGTATCGGCGATTCGATGAAGTTCATAAAGTTTGTCGCGCCGATTGTAAATTTCCTCGGCCTGATTCCAACCATCAAGGTGTTTACCACCGACGAACTGTTGCAAGCGCTGAGCACGCCAGGTTTTCAGATTGAACAGCAATGGCTGCCGGGAAGGAATAAGGCGGTTTTTATCGTCGCGAAGAAGCCCGGGTAAATCGGCTCGCAGTAATCCGCCGGCGCGCCGAAAGCCATGCGCCAGAGTTCACGAAACAGGGGCTTTATTTCAGCGCTGACTAAGCCTCAGGCGCGACATCGATCACCAGCCGCTGCAACTCGCCTTGCTCGCGCTGCCTGAGGCGAATGAGCAGGAATGCCGCGACCACAAATAGCCCGGCAACCAGGCCCCACCAGAGACCTACGGCCCCGTATTCCAGAACGAAACCCAGGAACAGGCTGGTAGGAATGCCGAAGCACCAGAAGCCGACAATACTGGCAAAAACCGGCACGCGCGTATCGCCCAGTCCACGCAACAAGCCGATAGACACCACCTGCAGGCCATCGAATACCTGGAATACGCCGGCGATGGGTAACAGTAATACCGTGAGCTGCAGCAAGCTGATGTCATTGGTATAAATAGCGGCAAGACTCTCCGGTGCGGCGATAAACAAGGTCGCCGTGAAGACCATGAAGCCGGCACCCACCCAGAGCGCTGCTGCCGTAGCGCGGCGTACGGCGGCTGCATCATTTCGGCCCACGGCGTGGCCCACAATCACCGTAGCCGCCGAAGCGACGCCCAAGGGAATCATAAAAGTAAGTGACGCGACATTGATGGCAATCTGGTGAGCCGCCATCTGCAACACGCCCAACCAGCCCATCAGGAAAGCAACGGTGCTAAAAGCGCCAATCTCAAGCATCATCTGCAGGCCAATGGGCAGGCCGATGCGCAGCATGCGCAGTAGTGGCTGCAGTTCCAGCGCTCTCGAATCGAGCGGATGCAGGTAGGGTTTCAGATAGCGCCAGCCGAACATCAGCATCAGCACCGCCATCACCGTTCGACTCACCGCGGTAGCCCAGGCCGAGCCGAGCACACCACCGGCGGGAAAGCCCAGCTCGCCGAAGATCCATGCATAGTTCAGCACGGCGTTGAGGAGGTTGGCGAGTATCATGGTCGAAACCACCGGCGCCGTTTTACGCGCCGCCAGCAAAGTCTGCCGCAACACGATGAACACATAGAAGGGCCAGACTGCGGGCAGCGTGCGATAGATATAGCCCGCCGCCACGGGAATGACTTCAGCCGGCTGACCGACCAGAGCCAGCAGCGGTTCTACCACCAGCATAGGCAGCGAGACGGGCACTGTCAGCAACGCAGACAGCGTCAGCCCACGTTGCAAACCGCGCTTTACGGCGAGTTTGTCATCGGCACCGAGCGCCTGCGAAATGATGGGATCCAGCGCCATCAGTACGCCCATGCCGAAAATCGTGAAGGTAAACATGTAGATATTAGCGATGGCCACAGCGGCGAGCGCCACGGCCGACAAGCGACCTACCATGATGACGTCCACCACGCCCATCAGCATCAGGCCCAACTGCACGGCGACGATAGGCATCGCCAGCTTCAGCAGCTCGGCGAAATCGGCACGGGTAGGGGTGTGGTTCTGGGCTGGGACAGTCATGGTGGCGGGCTCGGATAGGGCGCGCAGCCTAACCTAATCGGCCCAACAAATCTGCCCAGGCAGCGGCCTGGCCAAAGACTGATCGATCATTACACCAGAGTTCCTCGAGTACCATGGCACAACGACCCCCCTCCTTGGCGCCTGAAATAGTTTCAGGCGCCAGACATTGAGGCAGGCATACGAGCTACCGCCGAGAAATGTCTCTCAACACGACTGGAATTCCGCTTGCTAGACTGTCGCAAAGCAGGCCATGTAGAAGCGCGCCCTGATGAATTTTTCGGCCAGTACAGTCTCTGAGCTTTGCGCACCGAGGTTTTTGCAAGCATGACGGTATCTTTTTATCCGACACAATTCCGCGTGTTGAGTTACCTAATCACTAAATCGCCGATTCTATTTCCGCTAAACCGGTGGCTGGTATTCACTATGTGCCTGCGACAATGATCGAACCCGTCATGCAGTCAGATCTGGAAGAAATCCGCAGGCTAATTGAACAGGTTGTAAGAACGAATGTTGTCAGGTCGGAGGACGAGGCGATTTTTCTCATTGATGACATTTTCTCCAGCCTTGATTGGTGGCAGCGAAATCCCGAGCGGGCCTTACATCTGAAGTGCCGCGATGACGAACGTATTCTCGGTGTGTTGCTGATCAAGGACTTCTGGAACCTGACAAACCTGTTCGTGCTATCAGAACGCCAGGGCGAAGGGATTGGGCGCAACCTGCTTAACGCAGGTATTGAGATCTGCCGCACTCGCGGCAAGCTATCAAAAATCAGGCTTTACTCCTCAAGCAATGCGCTTGGTTTCTACCTGAATATGGGTTTCAGACAAACGGGCCCGGGGATTGATCGGCCCGGCGGTTGCGTACCCTTCGAATATGCACTCTAGCCCGGGGTAGCCGTTACGATCGGCTACGTGGAAAATATTGGCCATGACTCAGGTGACCATTTATGAGTAACAATAAACCGAGTAGCAGCTTGAAACGCAAGGGCCATTGCCTGTGTGGCGCCGTGACCATTACGGCCGCGCATTCCGGCAACGAGGTCGGCGCCTGTCATTGCGACATGTGCCGCCGCTGGGGCGGCGGCCCTTTCCTGGAACTTAACTGCGGGTCTGAGATAGTCATTGACGGAAACGAATATGTCACCGTATTCGATTCATCCGCCTGGGCCGAACGAGGCTTCTGTGCCAAGTGCGGCAGCCATTTATTCTATCGACTGAAAGATGCGAACGAATACATGGTGCCGGTCGGATTATTCGATCAGGACGCAGGCCTGGTATTCGATCACCAGGTATTCATTAATGAAAAACCGACCTACTACAGTTTTGCAAACAGCACGCTGGAAATGACCGGTGCAGAGGTATTTGCCAAGTTTGGCGCACCGGAATAGTGTCCGTGTGATAGTGCTGGACGATTGGTTTTTCAGTTGTTTTATTGTTGCGGGCCTCAGCGCCTTGTTCTTTTGGTAGCCATCGCCAGGCATGCGCGACAAATCTGGCTTTAGGAAGGAGACGATTATGAGCAGATTGCCCATTGGTGCATTTTTGCTGGTTATTTTGGTGGGCGTGCTGATGTTCAGCAGCTGGTATGTGGTCGAGACGGGCCATGTCGCCGTCAAGAAAACGATGGGTACCGTTGAAATGGATGAAGTATCCGCCGGGCTGAACTGGAAGCTGCCGATACTAACCACGGCCTACGAGTTTTCGGCCAAGGAAATCGCCATCGATTTTAACGACCTGACCCCCAAGGCCCGCGACAATCTGCGCCTGAAGGATCTGGACATTAGTATCTTTTATCGAGTCGCGCCCGAGAAGATCGCGGAAATGATGGTCAAGTACGCCGCTTCCTATGCAAAGGGTGACGATGCGCTGTTGCCGGCCTACGCGATTGTGTTTCGCGAAGGGCGTGATGTCATTTACGAGGAAGTCACCAAGATCGACTCCCTGGACCTGCACAGAAATCGGGATGTGCTGCGCGAGGGCATTTCAACGGGCCTTCAGAGCAAGCTTGCCGACAAGGACCCGGGCGTATTCACCATTACCCGCGTGGCTATTCGGGCCTTGAATACGGATCCAACCATTGAAGCAGCCATACAGAAAGCTGTGCAGGCACAGAAAACCCTGGAAGCCAAGAAAATCGAAGTAGATATTGCCGGTAAAGATGCCGAGATCGAAATCGCGCGCGCCCGCGGCATCGCCGAAGCCAATGCCATTATCAATTCATCGCTGACGCCGGAGTATCTACAACACGAACTCAATGAAGCGCTGAAGCTGTTTGCTGAGAACGATGGCGGGGTGGTGGTTATCCCCGCCAACATGCAGGGAATGAGCATGATCCTGGATGGCAATACGTTGAATCGGCGATGAAGAAATTAAAAAACGAAAAAGAGCTGGTCAAGAAGGCTATCGCCATTGGCGTCGCCTACGGTGAACAGCGCGGCGCGGTGGAATGGGAAGCCACGGATTCCGCCAACGACAAGCTGGAATACATCTATCGCTTGCTGGTGCATGACAAGCTGATCCAACCCATGCCCGAGGAACAGGTTTCCCAGGAAACCATTCGACATCGACTCGCGATCTGGGCGTCGAAGCAGAAAACTTAGTGCGACTGTTTTCCGATAATCAAAAGTGTCGGAGACCGAGCGGCCATTTTTTCGAATAGCCGCCGCTTGAGTATCTATTTCGGTGAACGGTCGGCATTCCGCTATCGGCCAGAAGCGGCCGCTCGTAAAAACCCAGTGCAGCGCAATGTTGAATGGCAGATTAACGCCATGCGCTAGGGTCCTCGCCGTTGCCAAAGCATTGCGCCAGCACCCGCACGGTCAACGTATACCGATCGCGGGTATTGTCACGTTCAGCCGCCGTCGGGCACGCTATTCGAATAAGCAAACTCGAAGCAAACTATCAAGGTCACCGATTCCTTTGATGATCATTGACGGGTTTCGACTGGAACGCGATTGAAATCTTGTTAGATGCGGGCATACTCAGCGACGAAGCTGGCAAAGGTAGCGGAGCGCGCTTCACGGGCACTTTCGTTGGAATCTGCTGCAATGATATGACGAGAATGCGTAAACATGCGGACTCCCACTTCCTTTGCTGCACGCCGCTTGCGGTCGCTTGATGCCAGCTAATCAGACCCATGAGGTGGTAGGCACCGGCGAGAGGATCGGCTACGGTCTGGGCGATACGGCCAGCAATGTCGTCTTTCAGACCGTCGTCAACTTCCTGGCTTTCTATTACACCGACATTTACGGTATATCGGCGGCGACCGTAGGCACCATGTTTCTCGCCGTTCGCGTCTTGGACGCGATCACCGACCCGATAATGGGTGCAATCTGCGATCGCACCAATACGCGCTGGGGGAAATTTCGCCCCTACATGCTGTGGCTGGCAATTCCGTTCGGGACTGCTGCCGTTATCACGTTCACGACACCCGACCTGGCCGATACCGGCAAGGTTATCTACGCCTACGTTACCTACGCCGTATTGATGCTGCTGTACACGGCCGTAAACATTCCTTACTGTGCGCTTGGCGGTGTACTCAGCACCGACTCGAAAGAACGATTGTCGGTTCAATCATGGCGATTCATCGGCGCCATGACGGGCGGGCTGTTGGTTACTGCGTGCACACTTCCGCTCGTTGCTTGGCTTGGGCAAGGCGACGACGCATTAGGTTACCAGCTGGCGATGGCGTTGATGTCGGCGATGGCCGTAGTGATGTTCTTCGTCTGTTTCGCGACGACTCGGGAGCGAGCAACAGCACTGCCGGGGTCGACGAGTGATTCGATTCTCAGAGATCTGCAGTCGCTGTGGAAGAACGATCAGTGGCGCTTGCTCGCATTGATGCAGTTCGTATTATTGGTTGGCGCTGTGATGCGCGGTTCAGTGACAATCTATTACGTTAATTACGTGCTGCAGGCACCCGAATTTACGACGGCGTATCTCACACTGAGCACGATTGGCGGGTTTATCGGCAGTCTGATTGCTGGGCGTCTGGCGGACGGCTTCAATCTGAAGGCGCTGGTAATAATTGGCGCGGTTCAGTTGGGCCTGTTAACGCTATTCCTCGCAACGGGAACAATCACGCCAACGCTCTTTGCTGTTGGATTTGCCGCAGGAGCGGTCGGCTGCCTCATTGCTATCGTGCTCAACAGGTCGCTGCAGCGTATTCCGTTATTCGGAGTCCTGTTCGTACTGTTCGGCCTGCTGCATTTCGTGCTGGTCTACGTTGCGCAAGTGAATTTGTATGCGAGTTTTTTCGTCATCACTCTGATCACCATACTCGGCATGATCGCCACGCCGCTGCTCTGTCGAATGGCCGACTCTGTTGACTATGGCGACTGGAAGACCGGCCATCGCATCACGGGCATGAACTTCTCAGCCACGCTGTTTGCCCTGAAGCTCGGTATCGCATTGGGCGGCGCCGGCGCCGGCTGGATACTTGCCGCGTATGACTACGTTCCGAATGTCGAGCAAACTGCTCACACGATCAGTGGCATCAATCTCGCGTTCGGGGTTATCCCCGGCGTTACGGGGCTGCTGGTCGCCTGGATCAGCCGCTACTACATTCTGTCGGACGAAAGGATGGACCGGTTGCAGCACCAACTGTCGGAAAGGGCCGCGACTGCCTGAGGATGCTTCGATATCTCTGCTTTCGGCCAGAAACGGACAAAAAGAAACCCGCCGAAACGGGTTCCTGAAGCTAATTTATTGAAGAGGCTTCAGCCGCTTTACGTCGCATCCAGCCGAGCAAGCCGAGCGCAGAACCAAATAGCCAGACGGCTGCCGGAATAGGAACAGGAGCAACAGCATTCAGTGTGATCGAGTCGTTTGCCCACGACCATTCGTAAGATCCTGGCGTGATCCCGAGGCTTGCAAAGTTTTCACCGCTAAACAACAAGGAACTTGCGCTAAGAGCTGCATTAGAAACGTATCCGTCCGGCACGATAATTACACGGCTACCTGTAAAATTAACGCCATAGCGGTCACCCGAGCCATCGGCGGCAGGAGCGAACCCACCCGAACCAAAGCCATCGGGCCCCGATATGCCGGAATAGTAGGAGTCAAAAGGCGCAAAAACACCGCCCCCCATATTGATGACACCTATTGAGGGGTCAATTGACTTCGTTATCGTTCCTTTCTTGGTCCAGTACCAAACCGGTCAGGTCAAGGCTACCACCAGCGGACGAAAAAATGACGTCGCCACCGTTCTCAACAGCGGTAATGACCACCGCAGCATTCGCGCCTGTAAAAAACAAAAAGCCACTCAGAACGAGTGTTAATGGAAATCGTTTCATTTCAATACCCCCAATACAAAGCTAGAAAAAGCGTTGCTGCGTCAGCTGGAGCTAATTTTTTTTTAATCTAGCAAAGACATTGCGCCGACACAATGCAACATAACCACGCGATATGAGCTTTGTCCCCTTCGGGTCAACAACAGACTATCAGAGTTCCTGAGACGACAGGAATCACGCAATTAGGCGATCCAGGAGCCACTTGGACGGAAATTCTCGGCCAGCAGGGGTCATTCGCCGCCTCGTAAAATAGAGACAAAAAGAAACCCGCCGAAGCGGGTTTGTGATTTTGATTTAGCTGCATTTGTTAAGCTGCTTTTTGGCGCATCCAACCAAGCAATCCTAACGCCGAAGCGAACAGCCACGCCGCTGCCGGAACCGGTATCGGCGTTATGGCATTGGTGTAGTCGAAAGTCGAACTGATCACGCTGACGACGGATTGCGGCAGCACAAACTCGGTAATCCCGCCCGACCCGTCCGGTACGAAAGCCGTTACGCCGGACGTGCCTCCCCAGAGTGCGGTGTCACTTAGCAATGCATAGGCTGCCAGATCCCCGCCTGCGGTACCTTCAAAACCGACTGTTGTCGATGAGCTCATTTTGAACTGGAGATCGAACTCCTCACCAAACACGATATCTGCAACAAGTTCGAGGGTAACGCTGCCGCCCGTGCAGGGGTTGAGTCCCGTCATCAACGTCCCACCCGGCGCAAGCTCGCCGAATTCACAACCAAATCGAGATGCATAGGCAAGACGGCCCGGGTTGTCACTCGGCATGTATTCCGGTGGTTCGTCCCGCTCACCATCGGCACCGGCCGAACAATCCAATTGCGACGTACAGTTGTCAGGATCGAACCACAGCCGACCATTCCAGGAACTCCGCAGCGCCGCGTTGCTGCCGGCGACGCCATATATGCCGTTGATGTCGACCGAGAATGTCGCACGACCGCCCATACCCGGTGTAATGGTAATGCCGCCCACCTCACCCGGCGCTGCAATCGTCAGCGTATCCCGCCATTCGCCACTTATACGGGAACTCAGGTCACCAATCGATGGCGTTCCCGCTGATACACTCGCCGCGGACGACACTCGCACAATACCGGTCTCGACTTCTCCGCTCGCCGTTGCGCTGCGCGTACCCGGCAATGTATTGGCGATGTCGAGGCTAATCGAACTGCCATCCTCCGAGTCGACACTTTGGGTGGGTGCGTTTAGGTCGCCGGCGTAGCCGCTCAGGACGAAAACGGGGGTCGCGGACAAAGGATCGCACACAAACAGCAGGCACGTAGCACATGCACCAGCCCATCGAACGAGTCTAACGTTCATAATGATTCCCCTTCTGGCGCAAAGCGCCGGTCTTCCAGCTAATTATTGTTTTTCGGACGACCCGTCCTGAGGATTGCGTCATCGGGACTGAACGTCACTAAACTTGATACGCCTTAGCCCCAATAGAGTCAACTGCTCTGATAAAGAATCATTTTCAACAATGAACTATCAGGCCTTTGCGGACTAATTCTCCAATTAGCGGTGAATAACGGGCGATTGCGGCGCGCCCAGTTAAGTTAAGTTGGGCTATAGGTCCGCTTCGGGTCAGTAGCGACCGGCGAGCATAGCCGGCAACCGGCCGTTCTGGCCGAGTGCTATTGCGGGTGAAGCCGGTCTCACCATTGGCAGTTACTCCTCTGCCAGATGGCGTACATCAACATCATGGACGCAGCCCAGGACGCCGACACTTTAAGTTACCCGAAATCCTGACTAGCAGGCAGACCAGCTATTCGACGGTGACAGACTTGGCGAGGTTGCGCGGCTGATCGACGTCGGTGCCCTTCAGCACCGCAACGTGATAAGAAAGTAGCTGCAGGGGAATCGTATAGACTGCCGGTGCCTGGAAATAGGTCACGTGGCGGGGCATATGAATCACCGACACACCGTCGCTGGACTCCATGCCGGCATCCGGGTCGGCGAAAACAATCAGCTCACCGCCGCGGGCGCGTACTTCCATCAGGTTGGATTTGAGTTTTTCCAGCAGGTCATTGTTCGGCATCACGGCGATCACCGGCATTTCCGCATCCACCAGTGCCAGCGGGCCGTGTTTCAGTTCACCGGCCGCGTAAGCCTCGGCATGAATGTAAGAAATTTCCTTGAGCTTGAGGGCGCCTTCCATGGCCACCGGATGCAACACACCGCGGCCCAGGAACAGCGCATGGTGTTTCTCGGCAAAGCGTTCGGCCAGCTCGCGCATCTCGGCGTCGAGATCCAGTGCGCTTTCGATCAGGCCGGGAATTTCCACCAGGCGTTTAACCAGGCCGCGCTCGCGCTCTTCTTCCATCCCGTGGTTCTTGCCCAGCGCAATGACCAGCATGCTAAGGGCGGTAAGCTGGGTAGTGAAGGCCTTGGTAGAAGCCACACCGATTTCCGGCCCGGCGCGGGTCAGCATGACCAGCTCGGATTCGCGCACCAGGGAACTCTCCGGCACATTACAAATGGCCAGCGTTGACAGGTAGCCGGCCTGACTGGCAAGCCGCAGCGCTGCCAGGGTATCGGCCGTTTCACCCGATTGGGAAATGGTGACCAGCAGGGTATCGGCCTGCACCACGGGGTCGCGATAGCGATATTCGCTGGCGATATCCACACTGCAGGGTATTCGACAGATTTGTTCGATCAGGTAACTGGCCACGGTTCCGGCGTGGTAGCTGGTACCGCAGGCGACGATTTGTACGGCACGCACTCTGGAGAACACGTCCGACGCGGTCGGCCCAAAGGCCGCATCCAGCAAACGACCATTGGCAATACGCTCTTCCAGGGTCTGGGCCACCGCGCGCGGCTGCTCATGAATTTCCTTGAGCATGAAATGGCGGTAGCCGGCCTTGTCCGCCGCGTCGGCCGACAGCTCACTCTCGGTCTCGGGACGCACTACCAGCTCGCCGTTGGCATCGTGTATTTCAACACTATTGGCCGACAGCTCAGCGATGTCGCCTTCTTCCAGGAAAATGAATCGACGGGTCACCGGCAACAGTGCGGCAACGTCTGAAGCGACAAAATTTTCGCCGATACCGGTGCCGATCACTACCGGACAACCCGCGCGAGCGAGCATCAGCCGGTCGGGGTCATCGGCCGACATGACCACCAGCGCGTAGGCGCCTTCCAGGTCAGCAACGGTGGCGCGCACCGCCGCAGGCAGATCTTTGCCGACAGCAAGGTGGCTGTGAATGCGATGCACGATGACTTCCGTATCCGTGTCCGTCTCAAAGGTATAACCGTCAGCCTCGAGCTCGGCGCGTAATTGTTCGTGATTCTCAATGATGCCGTTATGCACGATGGCCAGACGATCACCGGAGACATGCGGATGGGCATTGTCCTCGCTGGGTACACCATGGGTAGCCCAGCGCGTGTGGGCAATGCCGGTGCCGCCGCGCATGGGCGATTCCTGCAGGGCATTTTCCAGTTCGATCACTTTGCCCAGGCGCCGGCGGCGCTCCAGCCGGCCGCCCTCAACGGTGGCCACGCCGGCCGAGTCGTAGCCGCGATACTCCAGCCGCCGCAGGCCCTCTATGAGCACCGGCACGACGTTGCGTTCAGCAACTGCTCCGACGATTCCGCACATTGTTACAAGACCCTGTGTTCTGGCCGGGCTGAAACCCGGACACTACCATCCATTATTCTCGCAAAGCGCCGGTTTGGCTGCCGGGACGTGCCTCGCAAAACGCCGGCTACTTTTTCTTCACCGGTCGCTGCCAACCCGGCACACTAAACTGCTTGCTGCGCGCCAGGGTGAGTTGCTGCGGCGGTGCCGCCTTGCTGATAGTCGAACCGGCGCCGATAGTAGCTCCCGGGCCGATTTCCACCGGCGCAACCAGCTGGACACCCGAGCCGATAAACGCACCGTCGCCGATCACCGTCTGATGTTTGTAGGCACCGTCATAATTGCAGGTAATAGTCCCGGCACCGACGTTGACCGCGTCACCAATCAAGGTATCACCAACGTAACTGAGGTGATTAACCTTGCTGCCTCTGCCGACACGGCTTTTCTTAAGTTCCACGAAGTTGCCGAGCTTGGCGCGTTCGGCCAGTTCAACGCCGGGCCGCAGACGCGCATAGGGGCCGACTTCGCAGGCGGCGCCCATGTGCGCTTCTTCAATGACGCAATTTGGGTGGATGCGAGTACCGGGACCAATATACGAGTCGCGAATAACGCAATTCGGCCCAATCTGTACACCGTCGGCCAGTTCTACATCACCGAAGAACACGGCGTTGACGTCGATAAACACATCGCGGCCACAGGTCAGTCGGCCGCGTACGTCAATGCGGGCCGGATCAGCCAGGGTGACGCCGGCATCGAATAACCCGTCGGCGACGCGGCGCCGAAACAGGGCTTCGGCAGCAGCCAGCTGGCGTTTGTCATTGATGCCGAGGACTTCATCCGCTTGCGGGGCCTGCACACTGGCCACCGTATGTCCGGCCTGTACTGCCAGTGCAACGATATCGGTCAGATAAAACTCGCCCTGGCTATTATTCGCCTGTACCTGGCCGAGCAGTTCGCTCAGCAGGTCGGCCGGGCAGACCATCAGCCCGGTATTAATTTCCTGTAACTGGCGTTGCGCATCAGTAGCATCGCGCTCTTCGACGATACCGGTCATGGTGCCATCGGCAGCGCGCAGAATGCGGCCATAACCCTGTGGATCGTCGAGATGCGCAGTCAGCAGGGCAAGCTGCTGACCGTTCCCAGCTGCCAATAACTGGCGTAGCAAGTCGGGCTGCACCAGCGGTACATCGCCGCACAACACAAGCACGGCGTGGTCGGTGGGAATATTCGGCAGCGCTTGTTGAACAGCATGTCCGGTACCCAGCTGCTCAGCCTGCTCCGCCCATTGCAGCGGCCAGTCAGCAAACTGGGCGCGCACGCTGTCGCCGCCGTGACCATAGACCACGTGAATCGACTGCGGCTCCAGGCTGCCAGCCGCGTCCAGCACGCGTGCCAGAAGAGCTCGGCCAGAGAGGGGTTGCAGGACCTTGGGCAGGGCCGAACGCATGCGCTTGCCCTCGCCCGCCGCCAGGATGATGACGCTGAAATTCATACGTCCAGAGTCGCTCGATAGCCGGTTGGGGAGCTTACTTTAGCGGCTAGAAGCTGCCGTGTCTGCGGCGCAGACCACAGCATGAGTCGCTGACAGCCATATGGGGCAGAATATCTGGCCGGCCGCGTTACAGCCCAGCGGTGCGCGTCAGCGCTTGCCGCGCAGTTTTTGTGCAGCGCGATAACGAGCAGCGGCCTCAACCATTTGCTCCTGGGCGCGGGCCAGGTCTTCCTTGCCCTCCGCGCCACGCATGGCTTCTTCCGCGGCCTGGCGGGCTGCCATGGCAGCGTCTTCGTCGAGCTGATCCGCATGCAGGGCGGTATCAGCCAGCACCGTCACCAGGTATGGCTGTACTTCGAGAATACCGCCGGTGACATAAAAGAAACGTTCCTCGGCCTCGCCCGGCACCTTCACGCGCACTTCTCCGGGACGCAGGTCGGTCAGCATCGGTGCGTGGCGTGGTGCAATGCCCACGTCGCCCATCTTGGCCGGCGCCACCACCATTTCGGCGGTGCCGGAAAAGATCTCTCCCTCGGCGCTGACGATTTCGACTTGAATGGTGCTCATTTGCGTTTCCGGTTACTGAAGGCGTCCTGGCAGTTACCTCAGATCAGGTCAGTGTCTTGCTCTTCTCGGCAGCTTCTTCAATGGTACCGACCATGTAGAAAGCCTGTTCCGGCAAACTATCGTACTCACCCGCGACGATGGCCTTAAAGCCGCGAATAGTGTCAGCCAGCGAGACGTATTTACCGGGCTGACCGGTGAAGGTCTCGGCCACGGTGAACGGCTGTGAGAGGAAGCGCTGAATTTTGCGCGCGCGCTGCACCACCAGCTTGTCGTCTTCCGAGAGCTCATCCATACCCAGAATCGCGATGATGTCCTGCAGCTCTTTATAGCGCTGCAACACCGTCTGTACTGAACGCGCCGTGTCGTAGTGATCGGCGCCGATGACCATTGGGGTCGAGCAGACGGCTGCTGGAATCAAGCGGATCCACAGCCGGGTAAATACCCAGCTCGGCGATCTGTCGCGACAACACCAGGGTGGCATCCAGATGCGCAAAGGTGGTGGCGGGCGACGGATCGGTCAGGTCATCCGCGGGCACGTATACGGCCTGGAAGGAGGTGATGGAACCCGTCTTGGTGGAAGTAATGCGTTCCTGCAATACACCCATTTCCTCAGCCAGGGTCGGCTGGTAGCCCACCGCTGAAGGCATACGACCCAGCAGCGCCGAGACCTCGGTTCCGGCCAGGGTATAACGATAGATGTTATCGATGAACATCAGCACGTCGCGGCCTTCATCACGGAAGTTCTCGGCAATGGTCAGGCCGGTCAGTGCCACACGCAGGCGGTTACCCGGGGGCTCGTTCATCTGGCCGTAAACCAATGACACTTTGTCGATAACGCCGCTGTCAGTCATTTCGTGAAAGAAGTCATTACCTTCACGAGTACGCTCACCGACACCCGCAAACACAGAGTAACCACCGTGCTCCTTGGCGATGTTGTTAATCAGTTCCATCAGCGTCACGGTCTTGCCCACACCCGCACCGCCGAACAGGCCAATCTTGCCGCCCTTGGAAATGGGCATGATCAGGTCGATAACCTTGATGCCCGTTTCAAACAGTTCCGTGCTGGTCGCCTGGTCTTCGTAGCTGGGCGGCTCACGGTGAATTGCCATGCGTTTCTTTTCACCGATGGGACCGGCTTCATCGATGGGGTTACCGAGCACATCCATGATGCGGCCCAGAGTCTCCGTGCCGACCGGGACCTGGATCGCGTCGCCGGTGTTGTCCACCGGGAACCCGCGCTGCAGACCCTCACTGGAACCCATGGCAATGGCGCGCACAACGCCATCGCCCAGCTGCTGCTGCACTTCCAGGGTGAGATCCTGTTGTTCGATGCGCAGGGCATCGTAAATTTTTGGAATCGCATCGCGCGGAAACTCTACGTCCACCACGGCGCCGATTACCTGTACAACACTGCCAGCACTCATTGCTTTAACCTCTGTTCGGTTGGGCCGCCTGTCTGCTGCCCTTTTTCCAAGTCTTTAAATTCGTTCGCGCCCCGCGGCGCTCCTGTTTATTTGTTGGCTGCCCGCCGCGACTAAACGGCGGCTGCACCACTGACGATCTCTGAAAGTTCCTGCGTAATCGCTGCCTGGCGGGCTTTGTTATAGGCCAGCTGCAGATCGTCGATGAGGCTGCCGGCATTGTCCGTAGCCGCTTTCATGGCAACCATCTTGGCGGCCATTTCACAGGCCACGTTTTCCACCGCACCACGGTAAACCTGCGACTCGATATAGCGCATCAACACGCTGTCGAGCAGTTCCGAAGCCTCGGGCTCGTAAATGTAATCCCAGTATTCCGACAGCTCTTCTTTGTCGATGGGCTCAACGGGCAACAGCGTTTCGGTGAGCGCACTCTGGGTCATGGTATTGACGAACTGGTTATGCACCAGGAACACGCGGTCAACCTTACCTTCGGTGTAGGCGTCGAGCATGATCCTGATAGCACCGAGCAAATCGCCTACGCGTGGATCCTCGCCCAGATGCGTGGTCGCCCCGACGACGTTAACGTCCAGCCGACGAAAAAACTGCACGCCCTTGGCGCCGATCATGCACAGGTCGGCTTCCACGTCCTTGGCCTGCCATTCGCGCAGATCACTAATCAGCTGACGAAACAGATTGACGTTCAAACCGCCACACAGGCCACGATCTGTGGTGATGACGATATAGCCGACGCGCTTGATGGGCCTTTCCACCAGGAACGGGTGTCGATAGTCCGGATTGGCCTGGAACAAATGACCGATCAGCCGTGCGAATCTTTTCCGCATAGGGCTGCGACTGCGGCCATGCGCTGCTGGGTGCGACGCAATTTGCTGGCCGCTACCATTTCCATGGCCTTGGTGATCTTCTGCGTATTTTTTACGCTGCCGATCTTGGTGCGGATTTCTTTTGCGCCGGACATACTGATCTCCTCGCTGCTGGGCCTAGTAGGCGCCGGAACGCTTGAAGTCTTCGACCACGCCTTTCAGGCCGGCGATAATTTCATCGTCCAGGTTGCCCGAGCTACTGATCGAGTCGATCAGATGCCCATACTTGTCGGCAGCATGGGCATGCAGCGCTTCTTCGAAAGCCACTACTTTCTCTACCGGCACGTCGTCGAGATAGCCTTCGTTTGCCGAGAACAGCGACAGGGCCATCTCGCCGACGGACAACGGCGCATACTGTTTCTGCTTCATCAGCTCGGTCACGCGCTGACCGCGCTCAAGCTGCTTGCGCGTGGCTTCGTCGAGATCGGAAGCAAACTGCGCGAACGCCGCCAGCTCACGATACTGGGCCAGTGCCAGTCGCACACCGCCGCCAAGCTTCTTGATGATCTTGGTCTGCGCCGCACCACCCACACGCGAGACCGACAGGCCGGCGTTGATGGCCGGGCGAATACCGGCATTGAACAGGTCAGTTTCGAGGAAGATCTGGCCGTCGGTAATGGAAATCACGTTGGTGGGCACGAAGGCCGACACGTCACCAGCCTGGGTCTCAATAATCGGCAGGGCGGTCAGCGAACCGGTTTTGCCCTTGACCTTACCGTTGGTGGCTTTCTCGACGTACTCTTCGTTAACGCGCGCGGCACGCTCGAGCAAACGGGAATGCAGGTAGAACACGTCACCCGGGTAGGCTTCACGACCCGGCGGACGACGCAGCAACAGCGACACCTGGCGATAGGCCCAGGCCTGCTTGGTCAGATCGTCATAGACGATCAGCGCGTCTTCGCCCTTGTCACGAAAGTATTCGCCCATGGCGCAACCGGAGTACGGTGCAATGTACTGCATGCGCGGCCGACTCGCGCAGCGGCAGCAGCCACGACAATGGTGTGCTCCATGGCGCCGTGTTCTTCGAGCTTGCGCACCACGTTGGCGATGGACGAGTTCTTCTGGCCGATCGGCAACGTAAATACATTTAACGCCGGTGCCCTTCTGGTTGATGATGGCGTCGATGGCGACCGCGGTCTTACCGGTCTGGCGGTCACCAATGATCAGCTCGCGCTGGCCGCGGCCAACAGGCACCATGGCGTCGATGGCCTTCAGCCCGGTCTGCACCGGCTGATCCACCGACTTGCGTGTGATCACGCCCGGCGCGACCTTTTCGATGGGCGAAGTATGCGCAGCATCGATGGGGCCTTTGCCGTCGATGGGATTACCCAGCGAATCAACAACCCGGCCTAGCAGGCCTTCGCCCACCGGCACTTCAAGAATGCGGCCGGTGGTTTTCACCGTATCGCCTTCAGAAATATGCTTGTAGTCACCGAGCACCACCGCGCCCACAGAGTCCTGCTCGAGGTTCAGTGCCAGGCCGAAGGTGTCGCCCGGAAACTCCAGCATCTCACCGTACTGAGCGTCGTTCAGACCATGGATACGGATGATACCGTCGGTCACCGCAATAACGGTGCCCACGTCGCGCGCTTCGGCCGCGCTCTCAAAGCTCTTGATCCGGTCCTTAAGCAGCTCGCTGATTTCAGAAGCCTTGAGTGCCATGTCTGTTTCCTCTTAGTGCACCAGCGCGCTGGCTAGTTTTTCCAGCCGGGTGCGAACCGATCCGTCAATTACGTGATCTTCCGCCTGCAGACGGGCGCCGCCGAGCAGGGTCTCATCTAATACAAAGTGCAAACGTACGTCGCGGCCGAAGCGTTTTTTAAGCGCCGCTGCCATAGTGGCCTGCTGCGCCTCATCCACCTGGGTCGCTGCCGTCAGCGTCACGTCGAGGGTGTTTTCCACCTCGGCGCGCAGTTTTTCGAATACCGCAGCAATCGCCGGTATCGCCGTTAGTCGATGATTCTCTGCCAGCAGTCGCAACAGGTTTCGGCCCTGGCCACTCAGCAAAGACGCAGCCTGCGAATCCTGGGTACAGATATCGGCGATCATCTCAACCACGCGATCGCGATCGACACGCGGCGAGTCAAGCAGACGGGTCAGGTCCTCGCTGGATACGACCTCGCCGGCCGTCGTCAGCAACGACGTCCAGGCATCGAAATTGCCGTCGCCCTGGGCAAGTTCGAAGATCGCGTTAGCGTAGGGCCGGGCCACTGCCTCGTTCTGAATCACCGTGTCGGCCTCAGATTTCTGCGGCGAGCTGATCGAGCAGCTCGCGATGCGCGGCGCCGTCGATTTCGCGGGAGAGGATTTTTTCAGCGCCGGATACAGCGATGGCAGCCACCTGGCCACGCAGCTCGTCGCGGGCGCGATTCACTTCCTGCTCTACTTCCGCCTGCGCAGAAGCAATGATGCGATCACGTTCCTGCACAGCACCGCCGCGGGCTTCTTCAACAATAGCGTTGGCGCGCTGATTGGCCTGATCGACAATCTGTCGAGCCTGGCCGCGTGCCTCGTCGACGATCGCGGCGATCTTGACCTCCGCATCTTCGAGGGAACGCGAACCTTTTTCCGCCGCCGCAAGTCCATCGGCAATCTGGGTTTGACGCTCTTCGATAATGGCCACGATCGGCGGCCACACGAATTTCATGCAGAACCAGACGAACACGAGCATCGCGATCGACTGGCCAATGATGGTGAGATTAAGATCCACTGTATTCTCCGTCTGTTCCGAGAACCGCCGTAGCAGTGCCGTCAGGGGCAACGTTTGCCGGGCAGTTCACGCAACGCAGATCGCGCCCTGAGGCGCATCCGCGCTCTTAGCCACCCATGGCCGTTTGCAGCTGACCAACGAAGGGGTTAGCAAAGGCGAAGAACAACGCGATACCCACACCAATCATGGCTACGGCGTCGAGCAGTGCGACAACCAGGAACATCTTGGTCTGCAGCAGCGGGGCCAGTTCGGGCTGACGGGCACAGCCTTCAAGAAAGCGCCCACCCAGCAATCCCATGCCGATACCAACGCCAAGGGCGCCGAGGCCGATCAGAATCGCTACAGCGATCGCGGTAAATCCAATTACAGTTTCCATCACTTGCTCCTAAACAAGTTAAGTCGGGCGACTAATTAAACTAATGCTGCTCGTGTGCCTGGCTCAGGTACACGATGGTCAACATCATGAAGATGTAGGCCTGCAGCGTGATTATCAGAATGTGGAAAACCGCCCAGCCGAAGTGCAGAGGCAGCTGGTAGAGACCCAGCAGGGCGATCAGGATAAACATCAACTCGCCGGCATACATGTTGCCGAACAGTCGCAGTGATAAAGACAGCGGTTTGGCCAGCAGCGCGACGGTCTCGAGGATGAAGTTGAAAGCCATCACCAGCGGCCAGAGCAGCACCGGCACGCCAAGGTCTTTGGGGTTAAGGGGGTTCATCATCAGGTCGCCGATGACGAAGCCTTTAATGCCCTTTACCTTGAAGCTGTAGTAGAGGATCAGCGCGAAAACCGACAGCGACATACCGAAGGTAATGTTCGGATCCGTGGTCGGAACGACCTTGAGATACTCGACGCCGGTCATATGGAACAGCTCGGGGAGCCAGTCCACCGGAATCAGATCCATCAGGTTCATCAGGAACACCCAGACCACGATGGTCAGGGCCAGCGGTGCGATCAGGGCATTCTTGCCATGGAAGGTATCGCGAACGCTGGTATCGACAAACTCCACCAGCAATTCGACCATCGCCTGCAGGCGCCCGGGATTTTTCAGCACCGCGCTGGTGGCAGCCTTGCGGAACAAGAATGCAAAGACCAGCCCCAGTACTACCGAGAACACCATGGAATCGACATTGATTCCCATCAGATTTCCGGCGCACTCGTTCCAGACCCAACCGTCATCGGTCGGGCAAACCTGCAGGTTCTGCAGGTGATGCTGGATATATTCGCCGGAAGTCTTCTGACCTTCAGAAGCCATGTTCTATTCGCCACCCTGACCAGATTCGGCTTCGCTTACAGGCGCTGCCTTCTGCCAGGGAAAGTTCGTCCTTAATGCGGCC
This sequence comes from uncultured Gammaproteobacteria bacterium, assembly GCA_963807995.1. Lineage (GTDB taxonomy): Bacteria > Pseudomonadota > Gammaproteobacteria > Steroidobacterales > J054. The sequence goes on along the minus strand of CAWEDX010000005.1, from coordinate 408,640 downwards.
CAGTAGACACTCAGCGTCACCGCGTAGGTGACCATCACCGGAACCAACTCCACTTTCAAAACCTTGATCGCCGCGATGAACAACGCCACCGTTAGAACGATCTTCAACGCCTCGCTCACATACACGCTGCCCATGTACCGCTCGGGATGCTCGCTGGCGTCGACTCTCAGCATCCGCAGGGCCTGATAAAGCCCGGCAAGAATGCCAATGCCACCGCCGGCCAGTGCCGACCAGAACCAGCGCTCACCGCCAACCAGCGTCATCAACGCTGCTACCAACAAGGTCAGTAGCAGTTGCCACCCGGCTAACAGCCAGGCAGCGCGACGCACGCTGCGGAGTGCCAGTTCGTTACCCATCTCTGTGGGCTTGGGACAGGTACAAAAAAAATGCCACTTCGCGCTCCGGAACTCCGTTGGCGGGTGGCGGGCGAGCGGCAACCCGTGCCGCAAAGCCCGCGTATTCTAGGGGCATAGCCTTGGCCGTTCAAGCCTGAAGCAGGCCTAATGCCTGCGGAAAACCCCTAGCCGGGCGGACACTTAACGAATGTGCCCGAGGATACCGTCCAGCTCCTCGAGATTGTTGTAGGTAATAACCAGCCGGCCCTTGCCGGCGGCGGAATGCTGGATGGTCACCCTGGCGCCCAGTCGCTCGGCCAGATCGTCCTGCAGCCGGCGTACATCCGGGTCGAGACTCCGCGCCGGCGCAGCTGGCTTGGCAGCCAGCAAGCGGCGCACCAGCTGCTCCGTTTCGCGCACCGACAGCCCGCGGCGGGCAACCTCAGCGGCAACCTCGGCCTGGCTACGGGTCGAAACCAGCCCCAGCAGGGCCCTCGCATGGCCCATCTCCAGTTCCCCCGCCTCCAGCAGGGTACGGGCCTCCGGGCCCAGATCGAGCAGGCGCAGCAGGTTACTGACCGCGCTGCGCGAGCGACCAATGGCGTCGGCGGCCTGCTGGTGGGTCAGTTCGAATTCCTCAATCAGGCGCCGCACGCCGCGCGCTTCTTCCAGCGGATTCAGGTCTTCACGCTGGATATTCTCAATCAGCGCGATGGCGATGGCGGCTGAATCGGGTATTTCCCGCACCACCACCGGCACCTGCTCCAGGCCGGCGATCTGCGCAGCGCGCCAGCGGCGTTCGCCGGCGATAATTTCATAGCGCGTCTGGCCGCCGTCAGTCTTGCCACTCAGCGGCCGCACGATAATTGGCTGCACCATGCCCTGGGATTCGATGGAGCGGGCCAGCTCCTGCAGCGCTTCCTTGCCAAACTGCTGGCGCGGCTGATAGACCCCTCTCTGCAGCAGGTCGACGGGCAACTGCTGCAAGCCCTCTGCGGCACTCGGCGCTTGCTCGGTCATCTGTGCATCGCCCAGCAAGGCATCCAGACCACGACCCAGACCGGTTTTTCTTGCCCCCATTTGTGCCTGCTCCCGCGCGTTACCGGCGTCTAATCCAAGGCCGGCATTGTAGTGCCAAACCCGCCATGCCGCATGCCGCCGGAGCGCCTAGCTCGTGGCCGGCGCGGCCGCCGGCGGCGCTGCTTCGCGGCCTATCAGCTCGCTGGCCAGTTGCCGATAGGCCCTGGCGCCGGTGGATTGGCGGTCGTGATACATGGCCGGGAGGCCAAAACTTGGCGCCTCTGCCAGGCGCACGTTGCGTGGCACCACGGTGTCGTAAACCTTGTCATTGAAATGCTTGATCAGCTGCGCGGAGACTTCCTCGGCGAGCTTGTTGCGCGCGTCGTACATGGTGCGCAGCAGACCCTCGACACGCAGGTCGTGGTTGACGGTGTTGCGTACCTGCTTGATGGTTTCCAGCAGGGACGACAAGCCCTCCAGGGCGTAGTACTCGCACTGGATGGGGATCAGCACGCTATCGGCGGCCGTGAGCGCATTCAGGGTCAGCATATTCATGGTCGGCGGGCAGTCCACCAGAATGTAGTCGTAGACCCCGCGCACGGGTTCCAGCGCGGTGCGCAGGCGCATCTCGCGACCGATTTCCTGCAGCAGCCGAATCTCGGCGGCGGTGAGATCAGAGTTGGCCGGCAGCAGGGAAAAATCCCCCGCCGCCACGGCCATGATCACATCCTGGGTGCGCGCCTCGCCCAGCAACACGTCGCAGGCGGTGAGCTCCAGCTCGCGCTTGTCGACGCCGCAACCCGTGGTGGCGTTACCCTGCGGATCCAGGTCCACCAGCAATACGCGCCGATCCTGGTCGGCCAGTGAGGCCGCCAGATTAACGGCTGTCGTGGTTTTTCCGACGCCCCCCTTCTGGTTGGCAACGGCGATGACCTGTCCCATGATCTTTCCCTGTGACCCTGCGGGGGCACTCAAGCGCGACCTGCAATACTGCCAGTCGCGCGCCCGTCAGTCTCCTGCCGGCTGCTCCACGCCAGCATGGCTGCTGCGCTCCAGCACCAGCACATGGCGATGCACATCCAGGCCAGGCAGCGCCACGGGAGCGATTTCCGTAGCCTGCCAGCCCGGCGGTAGCGCGCCCAGTTCGGTCTGCGGCACGCGACCTTTCATTGCCATCAGGCAGCCACCAGGCCGGACCAGGTGCGCACAATTCGCGACGAACTCCGGCAGCGAACTGAAGGCGCGACAGATCACCGTATCAAAGCGCTCAGCCGGCGCGTAGGCAGGCACGCGTGCCTGCACTGCCTCGGCGTTGCCAAGTTGCAGCTCGCCGATGGCGTGCTGTACGAAACGAATTTTCTTGCCACCGGAATCCAGGAGCAGAAAGTCACGCTCAGGCTCGACCATGGCCAGCGGAATGCCTGGCAGGCCGGCCCCGGTGCCTATATCGGCAATGCGTCGGCCACGCAAAAATCCGCGCACGCTCAGTGAATCGAGAATATGCAGGGGCACCATCTCGGCGGGGTCACGCACGGCGGTTAGATTAAAGGCGCGGTTCCACTTTTCCAGCAAGCGCAGAAAGCGCGCGAAGTCGCCCACCAGGCGCTGATCGGCCTGTACTCCGACGGCCGGCAAGCCGGCACGCAGCAATGCCTCTAAATCGATGGGTTCAGCTGCCATGGCGAAAACTCCGCGAGCGCGCGGCAGCCAATGCAGCCTGCCTCAGCTCAGTCGGACAATGGTACGCCCGACGACAGTGGCGTCGATATATCGCTGAAACTCGCCCGATAATTCGTCCAGACTGACTTCGCGATTGGCAATGACATCGAGATGCGTCGGCTTGAGATCCGTGGCGACGCGCTGCCATACCTCACTGCGCTGGGCCAGCGGCACGCCGACCGAATTTATCCCCAGCAGCGAAACGCCGCGCAGGATGAAGGGCATAACAGTGGTGTTGAGGGCGAAACCGGCAGCCAGGCCAATGGCGGCAATGTTGCCGTAGGGCTGGGTGGTGCGGGTCAGCCAGCCCAGCACATCGCCGCCGAGGTTATCGATGGCACCGGCCCACAGGGCTTTTTCCAGCGGACGGTTGCCAAGTTCCAGTTCACGCAGGTTGACGAAGTCACTGGCGCCGATACTTTTCAGGTAATCCTCCGCGTCGGCCTTGCTGCTCATGGCCGTGACGCTGTAACCCGCGCCGCTGAGCATATCCACGGCCATGCTGCCCACGCCGCCGGTGGCGCCGTTTACCAGCACCGGACCCTGGTCAGGCTGCTGGCCGTTTTGTTCCATGCGATGAATGGCGAAGGCCGCGGTAAAACCCGCGGTACCGATGGCCATGGCGGTGCGCGTGTCGAGGCCCTCGGGTAGCAAATTGATCCAGTCGCCACGCACCCTGGAATACTGGGTGAAGCCGCCATCGTGAGTTTCGCTCAAGCCGCAGCCGCAGACTGCCACCGCGGCGCCCACGGGCACACGCGCATCGGCAGACTCGACCACGGTACCGGCGATATCCACGCCGCCCACCAGCGGGTAACGCCGCAGGATCTTGCCGCTGCCGGTGGCCGCCAGCGCGTCTTTATAGTTAATGCTCGAGTATTCGCCGCGAATGACAACGTCGCCTTCGGCAAGATCATCCAGGCCGATGGTTTCCAGGCGCGCATCATCGCCGCCTTTATCGGAATGAATTCGAAAGGCTTTAAAGGCTTGCATGGGCTAAAGGCCGGTGCGGGGCGCGCCAGGCGCGCCGGATTTTACTTGCCGGTGTAGTCGATGGTGAACAGACCGGTCTGGGCAGCGTAGTAGGCGGCGATATCGGCTATGTCCTGCTTGCTCAGGCTGACTACCAGCCCGGCCATCACGGCATCTTTGCGCTCACCGGACTGATACTGGGCAATGCTGTGCTCCAGGTAGTCCTTGTGCTGACCCGCAAGGTTCGGCCAGTTAGGTGCCGGGCTGATGCCCGATTCGCCGTGGCAGGCGGTGCAAACGGCAATTTTTTCCTTGCCCGCAGCAGCACGACCACTCGTCACAATTTCACCCTCTTCAGGGCTGCCCTGACTGGCAAAGTAAGCGGCGATATCGGCCATATCGTCGTCGCTCAGGGTGGCGCCCTGAGCCTGCATGGTCGGATGCTTGCGCATGTCGTTGCGATAGCCCTGCAGCGCCAGCACCAGGTACTGCTCGTGCTGGCCACCCAGCATCGGCACACGGTAGGAGGGATAGGCGTTTCGGTAACCGGCAATGCCATGACAGCCCAGGCAGGTATCGGCCAGCACTTTGCCACGCTCGACGTCACCGGCCAGGCTGGCGGAGGCGCCCAGCATGAGGCTGGCAGAAACGATGAGAGTCTTAAGCAGGGACATTCTGAACATGTAATTCTCGCTGGAGCCTTTACGGGCCGTGTGGCGGATCGCTATGTTAGTGGCAGCCACCATGGTTTTCTAGTGGGACAACAGCATCCGCCTGCGGTTGCCGCGACCCGGGAGCAGAGAATGAAGATGCGACTAAGCCTGCTGATTGGCCTGATTCTGTTTGTGCTGCCGGCGCTGGGCGACGAATCGGCGCGCAGCGTCAGGGTCAGCGGCTCCGCCAGCGTTACCGCCCTGCCCGACCGCGCCACCCTGAGTTTGGGTGTGGAGGCCCGCAATGCCAGCCTGGATGCGGCCCGCCGGCAAGTGTCCCGGGTTAGCGGCGATTTCCTCGCGCTGTGCAAGAAACTCGGCGTCGCCGATGGCCAGGTGCAGACCACCGGCCTGAACCTGCGCCCCGAGTATCGCTGGGACGGCGACAGTCGCGAACAACGCTTCGTCGGCTATCTGGTCCAGCGCCAGCTGGTGGTCGCGCTAAAAGACCTCGACAAACTGGGCGCGCTGATCGAGGGCGCGGTAGACAGCGGCGTAAACCAGGTCTCGCCGCCGGCGCTGGACAGCAGTCGCCGCAAGGACCTGCAGCGCGAAGCCCTGGCGCTGGCCGCAGCTGATGCGCGGGCCAACGCGCAGGTACTGGCAGACAGCCTGGATAGCCAGCTGGGGCCGGTGCGCCAGATCGAGTCACAGGAAAACTATGGCGGGCCGATACCCTTGCAGGGGCGCGCCATGGCGATGGAATCTGATAGCGCTGCGCAGACTTACCAGGCCGGCGAAATGCGCTTTGAAGCGCGCGTCAACGCTGTCTTCGATCTCGGCGAGCGTTAGCCCCGGCAGAGCTCATCGCGTCGCCAGTTCCTCGACGCGCAGACAGGCCACACGACTGCTGCCAAAGTCTCGCAGTTCAGGCCGCTGCTGCGCGCAGGCCGACTGGGCGTAGCGACAGCGCGTGCGAAAGGCGCAACCCGAGGGCGGATCCACAGGTGACGGCACGTCGCCCTGCAAGCTTGCCTGTGAGCGCGCGCGCTCCCGCAGCGGGTCAGGAATCGGCACAGACGCGAGCAAAGCGCGCGTATAGGGATGCGCAGGCTGTTCCACCAGTGCATCAGCCGGGGCAATTTCTACCACCCGACCGAGATACATCACCAGCACCCGATGACTGATGCTGCGCACCACCGCCAGATCATGGGCAATGAATATCAGCGCCAGGGAAAGCTCCTCCTGCAGCGACTTCAGTAGCGCAATGATCTGCGCCTGCACCGAGACATCCAGCGCGCTGACCGGTTCATCGCAGATGATCACACTCGGGCGGCTAATCAGGGCGCGCGCAATTCCGATACGCTGACACTGGCCACCGGAAAATTCGTGCGGATAGCGGCGCAGATGTTCGCGGGCGAGTCCCACCCGTTCGAGCATTTCCGCCACCTGCGCGGTAACCGTGTCTCGATCAAGTTGCGGCTGAAAAGTTTCCAGCGGTTCAGCAACGATGTCGCGCACCGTCAGGCGCGGGTTCAGGGATGCCAGCGGATCCTGAAACACGACTTGCAGGTTGCGGCGAGCGTCGCGCAACGCGCTGCCTTGCAGGGAGAGAAATTCGCCGCCGAGCAAGCTGACCGTGCCCGACGAAACGTCCAGCAGTCGCAGCATGGCGCGCGCCAGGGTCGACTTGCCGCAGCCGGACTCACCCACAACGCCAAGCGTTTCGCCCGGCAACAACTCCAGACTAACGTTATCTACGGCGCGTAGCTGGCGCGCTTTGGCAAACCAGCCTTGCGGCGGCAGACGAAAATTTACCGTCAGATTGCGCGCCGTCAACAGCGCTTCGGCAGCGGACGGAGCTTGCAGTTGAGAGGGCGTATCCAGGCGCGGCACGGCTGCCAGTAGCGCGCGGGTATAGGCATGCGTCGGCGCACTGAATACCGTGTCCACGTCACCCTGATCACGCGTTTCACCGTTCTGCATTACCAGCAGACGATCGCAGTTACCGGCCACCACGCCCAGATCATGAGTTATCAGGAGCGTGGCGGTCTGGAACTTCTGGCGTACCTCACGCAGCAATTCCAGAATCTGCGCCTGCACGGTTACGTCGAGAGCGGTGGTCGGTTCATCGGCGATCAGCAGGCGCGGCTCGCATAACAATGCAGTGGCAATCATCACCCGCTGGCGCATACCGCCGGAGAGTTCGTGCGGATACATGTCCAGTCGTTCCGCCGCGTCCGTGATGCGCACCGCTTCCAGCAACTCAGCGCAACGTGCGCGCGCCGGGCGACCGCTCAGGCCGCGATGCTGACGCAGCACCAGCTGCATTTGCGCACCAATGGTCAGGTAGGGGTTCAGGGCCGTCATCGGGTCCTGGAAAATTATTGCCATCCCGGCTCCGCGGATACGCCGCAGTTGCGACGCCTCCAGCGAGAGCAGATTCCGGCCTTCGAAAACTGCCTGGCCGGAGGCGCGGCCGTTGTCGGCCAGCAGACCAAGCAGCGCCAGCATCGCCTGCGTTTTACCGGAACCCGATTCACCGACGATGCCCAGGGTTTCACCCGCGGCGAGGCTGAATTCAAGATCGCGCACAGCGTGCACATCGCCGCCGGGAGTGGCGAAATTCACGTTCAGATTGCTGACCTGTAACAGCGCCTGGCTCATTCAGGCGCTCCGGTCGCGCGGGTCCAGCGCATCGCGCAAACCATCGCCGAGAAAATTAAAACAGAACAAAGTCGCGGCCAGGAACACGGCCGGGAACAGCAACAACCAGGGCGCATTCTCCAGCTCCTGGGAACCCTCATTGACCAGCGCGCCCCAGGAAGTCATGGGCTCCTGCACGCCGAGCCCAAGGAAACTTAAGAACGATTCCACCAGGATCACCTGCGGCACCGTCAGGGTGGCGTAAACAATGACCACACCCAGCAGGTTGGGCACGATATGCCGACGAATAATCCGCGCCGTACTGACGCCACCAGCCCGGGCCGCATCGACAAATTCACGCTGACGCAGGCTGAGCGCCTGGCCGCGCACGATACGTGCCATGTCCAGCCAGTTAATTGCGCCGATGGCGACGAAAATCAGCAGGATATTTCGCCCGAACAGCACCATCAGCAGAATCACCAGGAACATGAATGGCAGGGCGTAGAGTATGTCGACGATGCGCATCATCACCTGGTCGACGCGGCCACCAAAATAGCCGGCCACGGCGCCGTAAGTGATTCCGATCAGCAAGGAAACGGCCGTAGCCACCAGTCCGACCAGCAAGGATATTCGTCCGCCGTAGAGGGTGCGCACAAACAGGTCGCGACCAACACCGTCAGTGCCAAACCAGTGCCCCGTGGACAGCGACGGGGGCACGGAAACATTGTCCCAGTCGGTGAAGTCGTAGCTGTACGGGATCAGCCAGGGACCGAGCAATACGACCACCGCCATAAACAGCAATACGCACAAGGCCGCCATCGCAGCACGGTTGCGCCGCAGTACAACCCAGGCGTCGGTCCATAAGCCGCTGCCGGCATTGACGGGAAGCGGGTCGCTCATGCGCCTTGTTTCAGCCGCGGATCGAGCCAGCCGTAGAGCAGGTCAACCGCAAAATTCAACACGATAATCAGGCTGCCATAGAACACCACCACGCCCATCACCAGGGTGTAGTCGCGATTCAGCGCGCCCTGTACAAAAAATCGACCCAGACCCGGTACGCCGAAAATCTGTTCCACCACCACCGAACCGGTAATGATGGCGGCGAGGGCCGGCCCCAGGTAAGAAATCACGGGCAGCAAGGCAGGCTTTAGCGCATGCCGCAAAACCACCGTGTGGGTTGGCAGTCCCTGCGCGCGCGCCGTGCGAATAAAAGGGCTGCGCAAGACTTCGATCATGCTGCCGCGAGTCAGGCGCGCAATGTAGGCCACCTGCGGCAGGGCCAGCGCGATCACCGGCAGTACCAGGTAGCGCAGCGAACCATCCCCAAGCCCGCCGGCCGGCAGCCACCTGAGGTAGATGGCAAAAACCAGCACCAGCAGCGGTGCCATCACAAAATTCGGAATCGAGATGCCGGTCATGGCCGCCGTCATCACCGCATAGTCAGCCGGCCGATTCTGACGTAAGGCCGCCGCCACGCCCGCGCTGACGCCGAACAACAGGGCCAGCGCCATGGCCAGACTGCCCAGGCGCAAAGAAACCGGAAAACCCGTCGCGATAAGTTCCGTGACGGTGTAATCGCGGTATTGAAACGACGGCCCGAAATCGCCGCGCGCGATATTCCACAAATAGGTGCCGAGCTGACTGACCAGCGGCGCGTCCAGGTTATAGGCCGCGCGCAGGTTAGCCTCGATCTCCGGCGGCAATTGCTTCTCGGCATCAAAGGGACCGCCGGGCGCCATGCGAATCAGCACGAAGGCCAGCGTAATCAGAATCAGCAAAGTGGGAATGGCGCTGAGGAAGCGGCCAATGGCGAAACGCAGCATTTACAGCGACTCAGGGATGCGCAGGATTAGTGAGTATTGCACAGGGTCGGCATCAGTCGATTATCTGTGTGTCGTTGCAGGGCCCGAATGAAACGTTGCACGCGCATGGGCAGCAAGGGCAATCAGAGACGGCCTGAACTACGGCGCCTGAATAGACAGGTCTTTACTGTAGTGCCGATCCATGATGTTGGGCGTATAACCGCGCACCCAGGGTTTAACCAGGTGCTTGGAGACATACACATAAATGGGAATGATTGGCAGGTCGTCGAGCATCACACGCTCGGCTTCTTCAAGCAGCGCGCGGCGCTTTTCAATATCCGCCTCGGCGGCAGCCTGGTCGAGTAAACCGTCATAGCGTTCGCTGGCGTAGCCCGGGTTATTCATCTGGTTAGCCGAATGCAGCAACTCGGAAAAGCTGAAGGCATCGTCGTAGTCGCCAATCCAGCCGTCGCGAAATACCTGTGTTTCGCGGCGATTGCGGGTATCGAGAAACACTTTCCATTCCTGGTTGGCCAGCGAGGTTTGCACGCCCAGAGTCTGTTTCCACATAGCCGACACGGCGACCGCGATGCGCTTGTGGTTTTGCTGCGTGTTATAGAGCAACTCGACCTTCAAGGGGTTGTCGGGGCCGTAACCAGCCTCTGCCAGCAGGCGCCGCGCTTGTGCGTCGCGTTCGGCCTGGGTCCAGCCAGCCCAGCTCGCCTGCTGGGGTGAATAGCCCTGCACCGGCGGTACCCAGCCATAAGCGGGTATTTCACCGGCGCCGGTTACTTTTTGCGTAATGATGTCGCGGTCGATAGCCATGGCCAGCGCGCGACGCAGTTTCGGCTGATCTTTGAACGGCGGCCTGGTCAGATTGAAGCCGTAATAGTAGCTACCCAGATAGGGTGAAATCTTCAATTCGTCACCGAGGTTTTCGCGTACCCAGCCGAGCTGCTTGTACGGTACGACTTCGGTGATATCCAGCTCATCGGCGCGATAGCGTTTGAGCTCAGCGTCCTGATTTTCAATCGGGTAGTACCAGACCTCTCCGATGCGCGTGTCGGCATCGTCCCAATAGTTCGGATTACGTTGCAGGCTTATATGCGACTGCACCACCCAGTCGCTCAAGCTATAGGCGCCATTGCTGACCAGGGTACCCGGTCGTGCGAAGCGTTCGCCGGCGGCGACCAGGCTGGGCTGGTGCACAGGGTAGGTAGTGGAGTGCGTCAGCAGCCCAAGGAGGTAAGGCGTCGGTCCGTGCAGGCGAATTTCCAGCGTTCGCGCGTCGAGAGCCTCGACCCCGAGTTGTTCCGGCGGCAATTCGCCGCCGGCAATAGCCGCCGCATTCAAGATCGGATACAGGACGCTGGAGTACACAGACAAGGTCGCGGGGTCGATACTGCGACGCAGGCTAAACACGAAGTCCTGGGCCGTGACCGGGTCGCCGTTACTCCAGCGCGCGTCGGCGCGCAGCTTGAAACGATAAGTCAGACCGTCTTCACTGATGCTCCAGGACTCGGCCACGCCCGGCACCAGGCTGCCGTCCGGCGCCTCACTGACCAGGCCTTCGAACAAGTCGCGCAGGATATTGGAGGCCGGCACGCCTTGTGCGCGATGCGGGTCGAGGGTCTGCGGTTCCGCGCCGTTACCGCGGCGGAGGATATTGCCGGCTGGCGGCACGGGCAGATCACTGCCATCGGCAGTAGCGTTCGGTGCCGACGAGTCGGGCGCACAGGCCGCCAGGCTGGCGGCCAACAGCAAAGCCAGAAAAGCGCGTGTCACGCGATGCGCCGCTCGCGTTTTTTCAGATGCACCAGCAACAGGGAAATCGCTGCCGGAGTGACTCCGGCTACACGCCCGGCCTGACCGATGGTGACGGGCCGCGCTTGTTCGAGTTTCTGGCGCACTTCGTGCGACAGGCCGCGCACGCTGGCGTAGTCGAGATCTTCGGGCAGCGCTTGCTCGGCATAGCGGCGCTGACGATCTATCTCCAGTTGCTGGCGTTCCACGTAGCCCTGGTAGCGCGCATGAATTTCTACCTGTGCGTCGATCTGTTCCGCCAGCTCCGGGTATTCGCCGTCGATGGGTACACGCCGGCCTACCGCCGGCGAACTGGTCAGCGTTGCGTAGTCCACTCCCGGGCGACGCAGCAACTGCAAGGCAAACTGTTCGCGCCGCAGCGGTCCGCCCGCAGCCTCCTCAAGGGCCGGATCAGGGTCGGTCACGCGCAGCAAGCAGGCTGACAGCCGCTTGGTTTCTGCCGTCACCGCATCACGCTTGCGATTAAAAAACTGCCAGCGCTCGTCATCCACCAGGCCAAGCTCGCGACCCCGCGGGGTCAGGCGCAAATCGGCGTTGTCTTCGCGCAGTGACAAGCGATACTCGGCGCGACTGGTAAACATCCGATAGGGCTCGGCGGTACCGCGCGTGGTGAGGTCATCGACGAGCACGCCCAGGTAAGCCTGATCACGACCCGGAGACCAGGACTCGGCATTGCGCGTGCGTTGCACGGCATTGATGCCGGCGAGCAGCCCCTGCGCGCCGGCTTCTTCATAGCCGGTTGTACCGTTGATCTGACCGGCGAAAAACAGGCCCTCAATGGCACGCGTCTCAAGACTGGGCCGCAAATCACGCGGGTCGAAGTAATCGTATTCAATGGCATAGCCCGGGCGCGTGATGCGCGCCTGCTCGCAGCCCGGAATGCTGGCGACGAAGGCTTCCTGCACGTCGAACGGCAGGCTGGTGGATATGCCATTGGGATACAGCTCGGCGCTGTGCAGGCCTTCGGGCTCGAGAAAAATCTGGTGGCTGTCGCGCTCGGCAAAACGCACAACCTTGTCTTCAATGGACGGACAGTAGCGAGGACCTACGCCATCGATGGCGCCGGTAAACATAGGCGAGCGATCCAGCGCCGCGCGAATAATGTCGTGGGTGCGAGCGGTAGTACGCGTGATGTAGCAATGGGTTTGCGGTGGATGCTCTTCGCGCCGGCCGAGAAATGAAAACACCGGCACGGGTTGATCACCCGGTTGCGGCTCTAACGCGGAGAAATCCACCGTGCGTGCATCGATGCGCGGCGGTGTGCCGGTTTTCAGCCGACCGACACGCAGGCCAAGATCACGCAGGCGCGCGGCCAGCCCCACCGAAGCCGGGTCACCGGCGCGCCCACCCGTGTAGTTGGTCTCGCCGACATGAATGCGACCGGCCAGGAAGGTACCCACCGTCAACACCACGGATGGCGCGTAAAACTTCAGGCCCAGCTGAGTAACCACCCCGGTAACGCGATGGTTGTCCACCAGCAAATCGTCCACGCCTTGCTGAAACAGCTGCAGGTTCGGTTGTGCGTCGAGCAATTCACGCACGGCCTGGCGATACAGGGCGCGATCTGCCTGGGCCCGCGTCGCACGCACGGCAGCGCCCTTACTGGCGTTCAGGGTACGAAAGTGAATACCGGCGCGGTCGATTGCCTGCGCCATGACGCCGCCGAGGGCATCAATCTCACGCGTCAGATGACCTTTGCCAATACCGCCGATGGCCGGGTTACAGCTCATCTGGCCGAGGGTTTCCAGGTTCTGGGTCAGCAACAGGGTGCGAGCGCCCATGCGCGCAGCCGCGGTCGCTGCCTCGGTGCCGGCGTGTCCGCCGCCGACGATGATCACGTCGAATGTGTGCTGCGTTTGCATATCAGTGAGTTCTGGCTGGCTGCATTCTAACCGCAGCAGCCGGGCGCCCGGAATTTGACGTAAGCGTCAATTCGGACCCATAGCGGGAGCCAGGTCACGGACGCCAGGCCCGTGGGTTGCGATGCTGCTGTCAACAAAATAGCCAATACCTCGCGGGTCGGACACCCGCCACCACGCTTAGCGGCAGAACGAATAATAAGATGACCGCCAACCAGACGTCCCTCAGCGCCGCTGCCCTGCAGCCGGAGTTCGCCCGCAATCCCATGCAGCGATTTGCCGTCGCGTCGGGGCTATATGCGCTGTGGACTGGACTCATCTGGCTGGGGGTAACGCTCGGGCGCATTCAACTCCCGCCAGAGGCGACTTTTTATCTGCTCGCCGGGGTAGCCGGAACCAATGCCCTGTTTCTGATACTGGCGCTGGCAACGGGTCGCCATCAGCCGCCGCCCGGTCCGATGGTGGCAGTGCAGTGTGTCGTCGGACTGAGCTGGATCACCGCATTCACCGCACTGAGCAGTGGCGGCTCCGAGTACTCCCTGGGTATGTATCTAACGGCGGTACTGTTTGCACTGTTTCAGGTTGGTCAGCTGACCTTCGTGCGCCTGATCCTGCTGGCAGCCCTGGGCTATGCCGGGGCTGTGCTTGGCAGGCTGCAGTGGCTGCCGGGCGAACCCAGCTTCGGACCGGATGCGCTCAATCTGGTCGTGTTTATCGGCATCAGCTGCTGGCTATTGGTTTTCGCTCAACATTTGCATGCACTGCGCCGGCAGCTGCATGAACGCAATGCCGAATTGCAGAGCATGGTGCAGAAAGTTTCTCGGGTCGCCGAACGTGACCATCTGACCAAATCGTTCAACCGTCACTACATCATGGAAACGCTAAGTCGTGAAAAAGGCCGGGCAGATCGCTCCAATAACCCGGTGTCGGTTGCGATTTTGGATCTGGATCATTTCAAAGCGATTAACGACGAGTATGGACACCTGACCGGTGACCGCATTCTGAAGGGCCTGGCCAAGCGGGTGCGGGCTGAACTGCGCAGCATGGATGCGGTGAATCCCAGCAATTACCGACGCTCCTTCGGACGGTTTGGTGGGGAAGAATTTATTGTCATTCTGCCGGGAACCGGCCTGCGCGGCGCAACGCATTGCGCCGAGCGTATTCGCGCGGTGATTGCCGAACGGCCTTTCGATGAAACTTATCGCGTGACGATCTCCGCAGGGGTAACAGAATATCGCCGCGGCGAAACCGTGGCGGAACTACTGGCACGCGCCGACGACGCCCTGTACCGGGCGAAATCCGAGGGCCGCAATCGGGTGGTAGCGGACGGCCATATGCCAAACCGGCCGGCCAAAATTCTGGAGATGCACCCGGCGGCACGCTGAGGGCATGGCCTGCGCGGCCGTTGGTGCTAATCTCGGCGGCCTTAGCCGGGAGAAATTCATGCTCCGAATAATAAAGTTTAGCCTCATCGGCTTGGTAATCGTGAGCCTGATCAGCGGGCTGGGTTTCTGGTACTGGGCTGACTCACGCACCGCGTTACCTTCAGCTGACGCGCTGGCCGACCTGGTCAGTGACGCCCGGGTAACTATCTCAAATGACGACAACCTGGTTTTCACACCGGCCAGCAGCCCGCCGCGCACTGGCGTCATCTTTTATCCTGGCGCCAGCGCTGACATCCGCGGCTACACCAGCGTGCTTCGCCGGGTGGCCGAAGAAGGCTACCTGGTGGTGGCGGTCCGCATGCCTCTTAACATGGCCATGTTTGCGCCAGAGCGGGCCAGCGACGTTATGCAGGCTTATCCGGAAATTCAGCGCTGGGTGCTTATCGGGCATTCCATGGGTGGCGCTTTCGCCAGCATGTATTCGGGCCATCACCCGGAGAACGTCGACGGACTGATCATCTGGGATTCTTACCCCACCGAAGGTGCAGACCTGCCGAGCACCGATATCCCCGTCTGGCACATCCACCGCGCACGTCCTGACGGCAGTGCGCCGGAGAAGTTCGAAAACCTGCATTCGCGATTTGGCGACGACAGTGTCTGGGTGCCTATTCCCGGTGGTAATCATATGAACTTTGGCGGCTTCGACGGCGGCGGTTACGTAGAGCAGTGGGAAGCGAGCATTTCGCGGAGCGAGCAACATGCCCTGGTCAGCCGCGCAACACTTTCTGCCCTGCGTGCGATGGACGCCGGCTAGACACACGCTGATCTGAGCGAGCTCACTTGCCGATACAAAAGTGCGAAAAAATTTCGCCGAGTAAATCGTCGCTGCTGAACTCGCCGGTAATTTCGGCCAGCGCATTTTGCACCGCGAGTAATTCTTCGGCCATCAGTTCCGCGGCGCGCTGTTCCAGCAACTGTTCGCGGCCGGCATCGAAATGCTGACGCGCCCGGCGCAATGCCTGCAGGTGGCGCTGGCGCGCAATCAGACTGCCCTCGCCCGGCGCTTCAAAACCTGCACTGTTCTGCAAACGGTGAATAAGTTCGTCCAGGCCGGCACCGGTTAGCGCCGAAATGCCCAGCTGATCAGGGTTATCTGCCGCTACGCCGGCCGACTCACCGCTTAGATCAACTTTGTTGCGAACCACCAGATAGGGCAGCCCGTCGGGCAACTCTGCGCGCAGGCTGGCCAGCGCATCAACCGGATCACTGCTATCGATCACCAGTAATGCGTAATCGGCCTGGGCCAACTGTTCGCGTGCGCGCCGAATGCCTTCAGCCTCGATCTGGCCCGGTGAGTCGCGCAGACCGGCAGTATCGACAATATGCAGCGGCAAACCGCCGAGATCGATCTGCTCGCGCACCAGGTCGCGGGTGGTGCCAGGCAGATCGGTCACGATGGCCGCGTCATAGCCCGCCAGTGCGTTCAGCAAACTGGACTTCCCGGCATTCGGCCGCCCGGCAATGACCACGTGAATACCATCGCGCAGCAACACGCCCTGACGAATCCGCCCGGCCAGGGCATCAAATTCCTCCGCTACCTGGGCAAGTCTTGCCTGCAAGGACGGGTCATCGAGGAAATCAATGTCTTCATCGGGAAAATCCAGCGCGGCTTCGACATGCATGCGCAAGGCCGTGACCGCAGCATTCAGGCTCATCACAGCAGCGGCAAAGTCGCCGCGCAGCGAACGCTGGGCCGCCTGGGCGGCGGCACGTGAACCACTGTCAATCAGGTCCGCCACAGCTTCGGCCTGGCTGAGGTCAAGCTTGTCGTTCAGAAACGCCCGGCGGGTGAACTCGCCTGGCTCGGCCGGCCGCGCGCCTGCCCGCAGGGCCGCTTCCAGCAGCATGTCGCAGACCACCGGGCCACCATGACAATGCAGCTCCAGCACATGCTCGCCGGTAAACGACTGCGGTGCGGGGAAAAACAGCGCGAGCCCCTGATCCAGGGTAACGCCTGCCTGATCGCGAAAATCGCGCAGGCTGGCCATGCGTGGCGCCGGCAGCTCGCCCAGCAGGCTGCGGGCAATATCGGGCGTAGCAGGGCCGGACAGGCGCAGCACCGCGATGCCCCCGCGGCCAGGCGGGGTGGCACGGGCGGCGATAGTTTCTGCCAGCGGGTCGGGAACCTTGTTGGGCATGGGAGGTTCGAAGCCTTAGTCAGCTAACACAGTAAGCTTGGGTCCGGTTTTTTGCAGGAGTAACACATGGCGCGTCTGAACGTGAACTTTCCCAACACAGACGGCGAACAGCTCGCCGGCATCCTGGAAACCCCGGTCGGAGAGATTCGCGCCTGCGCCCTGTTCGCCCACTGCTTTACCTGCACAAAAAATATTCGCGCCGCAGTACGCATCAGTGAAGCGCTGGTAGCGCATGGTATCGCGGTGTTGCGCTTTGATTTTACTGGCCTGGGTGAAAGCGAGGGTGAATTTGGCACCAGCGGATTTTCTAGCAACGTCGAAGACCTGATCGCTGCAGCCGACTATCTGCAGCGTGAGTGGCAGGCACCGGCTTTGCTAATAGGTCACTCGCTGGGCGGCACCGCCGTATTAATGGCAGCCGACAGAATTCCATCGGCGCTAGCCGTGGCCACGCTGGGTGCGCCGGCCTACGCCGCACACGTTGCCCAGCACTTCGGCGAGAGTGTCGATGAAATCCGCGAACGCGGCAGCGCCACCGTAAACATCGGTGGTCGGCCGTTTCAGCTGCGGCGCGAATTTATTGATGATCTTGAGGCGCAACCGGTGGAACCGCGACTCCGCGAGTTGGACAAGGCGCTACTGGTACTGCACTCACCGGTGGACACTATTGTCGGCATCGACAATGCATCAGACATTTTTGCGGCCGCCATGCATCCGAAGAGTTTTATCAGCCTCGGGCAGGCGGATCATTTGCTCCGCAAAGACACCGACGCTGCCTATGCCGCGAATATGATCGCCGCCTGGGCCGAACCTTACCTGCCTGCCGCAGACACAAAGATTGCTGCTGAAAGCAGCGAAGGCAGCGTTACCGCCGTTACCAGCGAGGACGGCTTCCGCACACCAATCATGGCCGGCGCACATCCGCTGCTGGCCGATGAACCGGTTTCGTTAGGCGGCACTGACACCGGACCTTCACCCTACGGATTACTGAGCGCAGCACTGGCCGCCTGCACCAGTATGACGCTGCAGATGTATGCGCGGCGAAAGAAAATCAATTTACGCGAAGCCGAGGTCGCGGTTGATCACGAAAAAATTCACGCGAAAGATTGCGAGTCCTGCGAAAGCAGTGAGGGCCGGGTAGATAAGTTTTCCCGGCGCATTCGCTTAAGCGGTGAGATAAGTGCGGAACAGCGCGCGCGCATGCTGGAGATTGCTGACCGCTGTCCTGTCCACCGCACACTACACGGCCAGGTCGAGGTGGTGAGCGAACTGCTCGACTAGAGGCGCGCTACTCTGCGCCCAGGACTTTGTTGATGCGCCATTGCTGGGCGATGGACAACACCGAGTTAGTTAACCAGTACAACACCAGGCCGGCCGGGAAGAAGGCAAACATACCGGTAAAAATCACCGGCAGAAATTGCATGACCTTGGCCTGCACCGGGTCAGGTGGCGCCGGGTTCAGTTTTTGCTGGAACCACATCGCGCCGCCCATCAGTAGCGGCAGAATAAAGAACGGATCACGCGAGGAAAGATCGGTAATCCACAACATGAAAGGCGCCTGGCGCATCTCGACGCTTTCCAGCAAGGTCCAGTAAAAGGCAATAAAAAACGGGATTTGCACCAGCATCGGCAGACAACCGGCCGCCGGATTCACCTTCTCTTTTTTGTAGAGATCCATCAGCGCCTTGCTCATGGCTTCGCGATCATCTTTATAACGATCCTGCAGCGCTTTCATGCGTGGCTGCATTTTGCGCATCTTCGCCATTGACCGACCGCTGGTTTCGGTGAGTTTGTAGAACAACAGCTTGATCATGAAAGTGACCACGATGATGGTCCAGCCCCAGTTGCCGATGAAACTGTGGACTTTCTCCAGAACCCAGAACAGCGGCTGTGCCAACAGGGTCAATAAACCGTAGTCAACGGTCAGCGCGAGACCCTTGGCCGTCTCCTCCAGCTGAGACTGCATTTTCGGGCCGATAAAAAGCTGGTTCTTCAGTGTCCCGGTGGCGCCCGGCGCGACGCTAAGCAACTCGCCACCAATGGCCGTGGCGGTATAGTCGCGACCGTCGAACACCGCCTGATAGCTGACGGGCTGCTCCGCCGGTGGAACCACTGCGGCCAGGAAGTGATGCTGAATAGACGCGAGCCAGCCGTTGGTTGCGGTGCGTTCCAGCGGCTCATCGAGCAGATCATCGGGATCCAGTTTCTCGTATTTTTCGCCGTCATAGGCCACCGGTCCGACATAGGAATAAGAGTCCACGTCAAACATGGAACGATCCGGCGGCTGGTGACGACGATAAATCTGCTGGTAAGCCACCGCGCTGTAGTCAGCGGCACTGTCGTTGCGAATGCGATATTCGACATCGATGTTGTAGCGACCACGCCGAATTATGTAGACCTTGTCGACACTGATGCCGCTGGCGTCGCGCCAGTTCAGCACGACCTCCATCTGATCCTGACCATCGGCGAGTTGATACTCATCCTTAGCAGCGGTAAAGACAGCGCGATGATTAGCTTCGGGCTTACCGTCAGCCGCGCGCAAGCCGGAGCGAAAAACATAGAGCGTCTCGGGCTCTTCATTCAACAGTGTGACGGGTACATCGGGCTGATCTTTCTTCAAGGGATAAGCGGGCAAAGCCGCACTGCGAATATCGCCGCCCGTGAGACCGATTTTCAGGTCCAGCACATCGCTGCGGACGTGGATGCTCTGGCCCTGTGGAACAGCGGCGGCGGTCGGGGACTCCGGCGTAGTCGCGTCAGCAACATTTGGCAGTGACGGTAGTGACGGTAAGGACGGCAGCTCGGCCGTAGAGTCGGCAGTCGGTATTTCGACCTGCTGTTCTGGGACGGATGCCATCGGCGTCGCGGGATAGTCGCGTTGCCAGGCCTGAATGTTTAGCCAGAGGAGCAGCCCAAGACCGACCCAGAGAAATAGGCGCAAGTTATCCATGCTTTCCTTGTTGCTTGTCCTTCGCGATGCGTTGCCAGTGTCGCTGCAAACTGCCATGCAGTTGCGCATTGCTGGCCACTGCGGCGGCATCACGTGCCATAACTACCAAATCCACGGCCGGCAGATTATCCCGTTGTCGTCTGAAACTTTCACGAACCAGGCGCTTGATCCGATTTCGCTGGGTAGCGTGGCGAATACGTTTCTTGGCCAGCGCCAGACCGACGCGCGCATGACCTGACTGATTATCGCGATAGAGTATCGTGAACCACTGATCGGCGGAACGGCTGCCACGACGAAAGACCGCGTCGAACTGCGCGCCATTGACCAGCCGCAGAGGCCGTTGAAAGTTTGCACCGGACATACGCTGGGCCATGTTGGCCATGGGTGTCCCGGCTATCACCGCAGCAAGCCGGCCGCGGTATCTGGAACCCTGCGCAGGTCAGACGCTAAGACGCGCGCGGCCTTTGGCACGCCGGCGCTTAAGTATCGCTCGACCACCCCGCGTCGCCATACGCGCACGAAAACCGTGGGTCCGTTGCCGTTTTGTACGGCTGGGCTGATAGGTGCGTTTCATGTGGAAAAAACCTGCTGAAAAAACAACGGCATGGCCGTCGAAAAAGAGGCGCGAAGGTTACGCAGCCCCCCCGGTAGTGTCAATAGTCGCCAGCCTGTGGATAACTCTCCAGTGCGCGGGTAGACTTCGCCTCCGCTCTGAACAAAAAAATAATTAAGGTCCTGGATCCTAGTGCAACCCACCGTATGGAACCATTGCGTGCGCCAGCTTCGCGCAGACCTTTCAGAGCAGCAATTTAATACCTGGATACGGCCCGTACAGGCGGTCGAAGATGCGCGCTCCCTGCGGCTGCTGGCCCCAAATCGCTTCGTGGTGGAATGGATCAGCAGCAATTGCCTGGAACAAATTCGCAGCATAGCCAGCGATAACCAGGGCCTGCAGGTCGTGGTCGAGGTTGGCAGCCGGGACGCGGAAGCCGCTGCCCTTCAAGTCAGCTGCCGTCCCGGCAAGCAACCCATCCTCAGCCCCGTCCACGCCGACCTTCAAGGCTTTTGCCGGTGGCCGCCTGAATCGCGATTACACCTTCACGAATTTTGTCGAGGGCAAGAGTAATCAGCTGGCTCGCGCAGCCGCTATGCAAGTGGCCAGCAACCCGGGCGATGCCTATAACCCCTTGTTTATATACGGCGGTGTCGGGCTGGGTAAGACGCACCTGATGCAAAGTATTGGCCAGGTGATTTTGCAGGAGCGGCCCGGCGCCCAGGTCGCCTATGTGCATTCAGAACAGTTTGTCAGCGACATGGTGCGCGCGCTGCAGCACAACACCATTACCGAGTTTAAGCGGCTTTACCGCTCGCTTGACGCGCTGCTGATTGACGACATCCAGTTTTTCGCAAAGAAGGAACGCTCCCAGGAAGAGTTTTTCCATACCTTCAACGCGCTACTGGAAGGTCAGAAACAAATCGTGCTGACCTGTGATCGCTATCCCAAGGAAGTAGACGGCCTTGAAGAGCGCCTCAAATCGAGATTTGGCTGGGGTCTGACCGTCGCCATCGAACCGCCTGAGCTGGAAACCAGCGTCGCCATTCTGATGAGCAAGGCAAGCGCAGAAGGTATTGATTTTCCAGAAGAAGTCGCCTTTTTCGTTGCGCAAAGAATCCGCTCGAATGTGCGTGAGCTGGAAGGTGCGCTGCGCCGAATCATGGCTACATCAGCATTCACCGGTGAGGCCATCACGCTGGATTTCGCCAAGACAGCGCTGCGCGATTTATTAGCACTGCAGGATAAGCTGGTTACGATTGATAACATTCAGAAGATTGTGGCCGAGTATTTCAAAATCCGCATTGCTGATTTGCTTTCCAAACGTCGCAGCAGGTCCATTACCCGGCCGCGGCAGATTGCCATGAGCCTGGCCAAGGAACTCACCAGCCATAGTCTTCCGGAAATAGGCGATGCCTTCGGCGGTCGGGATCACACCACGGTGATCCATGCCTGTCGCCGCGTGAAACTATTACGGGAAACAGAAATTCGCGTCAGTGAGGACTATAAGAACCTGCTGCGGACCTTATCCACATGAGTTGTGGGCAAGCCAGGGTTTTTAGCATGGGATAAGTTGTGGATAAGTTTTGGACTCTAAATTAGATACAGTTTATCCACAGGCAGACTACGTTCAAAACCTGCCTGGCACACAGCGATATTTGCATATAAGACACTGATTTAAATAAAGTTATTTTAGTTATTCAGGTAAAAAGCCGTGCTTAATAACTACTATAAGCTTTATATAAAGAAATATTATTATTAATAGGCTTACGAGTTAGCTAAATGAAATTCAGCATTTCCAGAGAAGCACTGCTGCGCTTGTTGCAGGCCGTAATGGGCGTTGTAGAGCGGCGCCAGACCATGCCAATTCTAGCCAATGTACTGGTGATTGCTCACGGCGACGAGATTGCCATTACAGCCACTGATCTCGAGGTCGAACTGGTAGCACGAGGTAAGGCAGAGGCTATTGAGGCTAACGGTGACATCACCGTACCAGGTCGCAAGCTGCTGGATATTTGTCGGGCACTGCCAGATACCGCAAAAATAAAGTTTGAGCTCGATGGCGACAGACTAATTGTTCGCTCAGGGCGCAGCCGCTTTGTGCTTTCGACCCTGCCGGCCGCCGATTTTCCGGTAATCGATGATATTCAGGACAGTCGTGATTTGCGGCTGTCCCAGACTGATGTGGCTATGCTGCTAGACAAGACGCATTTCGCGATGGCCCAGCAGGATGTGCGCTATTACCTCAACGGCTTGTTGCTGGAAACGGGGAATAACCTGGTACGGGCCGTAGCGACGGACGGTCACCGCCTGGCACTTAGCGAGATCGAAAGTGGCGTTGAGCAGGGCGGTCAGCAGGTAATCGTCCCGCGCAAGGGCGTACTCGAGTTACAGCGTCTGTTAGGCAATGGCGATGAACTGGACCTGTCTATTGGTAGCAACCATATTCGTGCTCGCCTGGGCGATATCCAGTTCACCTCGAAACTGATTGATGGTCGCTTTCCGGACTATGAACGGGTGATCCCGGTGCCCAACGACAACAATCGCCTGCGCGCCGGTCGGGAGGAGCTGCGGCATGCTCTGCAGAGGGCATCGATTCTGGCGAATGAGAAGTATCGGGGCATTCGGCTTGAACTGACCAAGCAGTCTCTCAAGATCCAGGCCAATAACCCGGAACAGGAAGAGGCGGAAGACGAGATAGAGGTCGAATACACGGGCGATAACATTGAAATCGGGTTTAATGTGACCTACTTGCTCGATGCGCTGGCGGCTGTCGATGGGGACGAGGTGGAGATTGGCTTCATCGATTCCAATAGCAGTTGCTTAATCTATGCGCCCGGCGCTGCGCAGAGCCGCTACGTTGTCATGCCCATGCGGCTTTAGCGGTATTTGGCCCCCACAGGGGCTTTAACCATGCCTGTTCTCGAACTGCGCGTTCAGCATCTTCGCTGTCTGGATAGTGTGCAGATTGAACCCGATGCCAGTCTGAATGTGATCAGTGGTGCCAACGGCGCCGGAAAAACCAGTGTCCTTGAAGCGATTTACCTGCTTGGGAGGGGTCGCAGCTTTCGCGCACCCAGGCTGTCGGCGGTGGTTCAGACAGGTCAAAAGGAAGCGAACCTGTTCGTTCGGGTAAGAGAGCGGGGACCAACAGAGCACCGGCTCGGGTTGTCAGTCCAAAAAACACGCACGGAAGCTCGTCTGAATGGCAATAGTGGGGCCAGTGGGGCCGATTTGATTGCTACGCTGCCGGTTCAGTTGATAGATCCACAGATACACGAGCTCATTCAGGGCGGTCCAGCAGAGCGCCGGCGCTTTCTGGATTGGGGCGTGTTTCACGTGAAACACGAGTTTCGAATGGCCTGGGCACGCTATCGGCGGGCGCTGTCCCAGCGCAATGCGGCACTCCGGCAAGGCCTGGATAGTCAGGCGGTTCAGGCCTGGGACACCGACCTGCTGGCGGCAGCTGAGAGTATCGATTCGTGCAGGCGCTCTTATCTGCAGGAAGTCACCGAGATATTGGCGGACACGAGCCAAAAACTGCTCGATTTGCCGACCCGCTTTGACTATCAGCGGGGCTGGAGCGTCGATAAAGACCTGTTAGAGGTGCTTCGTGATGGGCTTGATCGGGACCGGGCGATGGGTAGCACGCAGTCGGGTCCGCATCGCGCAGAACTTCAGATCAGTGTGGATGGCTATCCGGCCAGACACCGTTTGTCGCGAGGTCAGCAAAAACTCTGTGCAGCCGCTTTGGTGCTGGGGCAGGGTAAATTTGTTATTCAGACTAGTCGGAAAGATCTGGCGTTGCTGGTCGACGAGCCTGCGGCGGAACTCGATTCGGATCATCTGACCAGGTTATTTCAGGCTATCCAGGAGCTCGGGGCGCAGGTGTTTATTACAGCCCTGGATCCTGAGGCCCTGGGGCTTTCGGGCGACGGCCGGGTGTTCCACGTGGAACGTGGCAAGGTGGCTAATCTGGTATAATTGTTCGGCTGAACCACGGAGTATTTTATGTCCGGCGCTGATCGCTACGATTCTAGTAATATCAAGGTCTTACGAGGCCTTGACGCGGTGCGCAAACGGCCCGGTATGTACATCGGTGATACGGATGACGGGACCGGCCTTCACCACATGGTTTTTGAGGTGGTGGACAACTCCATCGATGAAGCCCTGGCCGGACATTGTTCGGACATAAAGGTCACTATCCACTCTGATGAGTCCGTCACCGTGTCCGATGACGGACGTGGTATCCCCGTCGAAATGCACGCCGAAGAAGGCCGATCGGCCGCCGAGGTCATCATGACCGTGCTGCACGCCGGCGGTAAGTTCGACGATAACTCTTACAAGGTTTCCGGCGGTCTGCACGGTGTCGGCATTTCCGTGGTCAACGCGCTCTCCGAAGAGCTGAAACTCACGATTCACCGCGGTGGCCACCGTTATGAGCAAACCTACCGTTTGGGTGAACCGCAGAGTGATCTGGCTGTCGTAGCCAGCAGCGAAAAGACCGGAACTACGGTGAATTTCCGGCCAAGTTCTACGATATTCACTAACATAGAGTTTCACTACGACATTCTTGCCAAGCGTCTCCGGGAACTCTCGTTCCTGAACTCCGGTGTGCGTATTCACCTGCAGGACGAACGCGACGGTAAGGAAGACGTGTTTGAGTTCGAGGGCGGTATACGGGCCTTCGTGCAGCACTTGAACCGCAATAAAACGCCGATTCATCCCACTGTGCTGCACTTCAGCACAGAACGGGAAGGCGTGATTGTAGAAGTGTCCTTGCAGTGGAACGATAGCTATCAGGAAGGAATGTTCTGTTTTACGAACAATATTCCCCAGAAGGACGGCGGTACCCATCTGGCTGGTTTTCGCGCCGCGCTGACGCGCACCCTGAATGCCTACATGGAGCGAGAGCACGGTAGTCGCAAGGACAAGGTCAGTACCACCGGTGATGATGCACGGGAAGGTATGACTGCCGTGTTGTCCGTCAAGGTTCCTGACCCTAAGTTTTCCTCGCAAACGAAAGACAAACTGGTGTCTTCCGAGGTTAAGGGCATCGTCGAGGCCGCCGTATCGGATCGACTGGCGGACTTCCTGATGGAAAGTCCCCAGGAAGCGAAGGCTATTGTCGCCAAGATTGTTGACGCCGCGCGCGCAAGAGAAGCCGCTCGAAAAGCGCGCGAGATGACGCGCCGAAAAGGCGCGTTGGATATTGCCGGGCTGCCGGGCAAACTGGCCGACTGCCAGGAAAAAGATCCGGCCTTGTCTGAATTGTTTTTGGTAGAGGGTGACTCTGCCGGTGGGTCGGCCAAGCAGGGCAGGGATCGGCGCACCCAGGCTATTCTCCCGCTGAAAGGAAAAATTCTTAACGTCGAGAAAGCGCGTTTCGACAAGATGCTCTCATCGGCTGAAGTCGGCACCTTGATCACTGCCCTGGGTACCGGCATCGGTCGAGATGATTTTGATGTCGATAAATTGCGTTATCACCGCATCATTATCATGACCGATGCTGATGTTGACGGCTCGCATATTCGAACCTTGTTATTAACGTTCTTCTACAGGCAGATGCGTGAACTGATCGAGCGCGGCCATATCTACATTGCGCAACCCCCGCTATATAAACTTAAGCGTGGTAAGCAGGAACGCTACGTTAAAGACGATGCGGAACTCAACGACCACCTGTTGAATCTGGCCATGGACGGTGCAGCCTTGCACGTGAATGCCGATGCTCCCGCTATTGCAGGTACGGCGCTGGAAGCACTGGCACGCAGTTTTGTCGGCGCGGCGCAGATCATTGATCGTCTGAGTCGTCGTTACGATCGATTGTTGCTGGAACAACTGATCTATACACCGAAATTCGATAGTGATCAGGCTGATGACGATGCCTGGTTGCAGGGCTGGGCCAAACAGCTTGAAGAGGGCCTGCGCCATTCGGTCAATGGATCAGGCGTTCGATATACCGTATCCATCAGTGATCCCGAGGACGAGCGTGCGGTGGTAGTCAGCCGGCGTAAACATGGGACCGAAGAACCTATTCTGTTGCCGCTGAACTTTTTTCAGTCGGCGGAATACCGGCGCTTCACGGAATTAGGCAGCGAGCTGCACGAGTTGTTGGGCGATGGCGCCTATGTGGTCCGCGGTGAGCAACAACGAGAGGTGTTCAGCTTCAAAGAGGCCATGGCCTGGCTGATGGATGAAGCCCGTAAGGGCCAGACATTGCAGCGCTACAAGGGCCTGGGTGAAATGAATCCCGATCAACTCTGGGAAACGACTATCAATCCTGAAAGTCGTCGCCTGATGCAGGTGCGAATTGAGGATGCGGTAGCCTCGGACGAGGTTTTCACTACGCTAATGGGTGATCAGGTCGAACCGCGCCGTGAGTTCATAGAGCGCAATGCACTGGCAGCTGAAAACATCGATATTTAGTCCGGCCTAGCTATCCGGCGTGGCGCGCAATTCAGCCACGGTGTTTTCCATCCAGGTTTGAATTTCTGCATTCACTTCACGCGCATTGCGTCCGGCCGGGTCGACCACGGGACCCATGACGAAACGCACAGTACCCGGCCGTTTGTACAAGCCGCGGCGCGGCCAGAAATCTCCCGCGTTGTGAGCGATGGGCAAAATCAGCTTATGGTCCCGCTGCGCCAGCAATGTGCCACTCATTCCATAACGCCGTGTTTCACCCATCGGCATGCGCGTGCCCTCCGGGAAAATATTGACCCACAGGCCCTCGGCCAGACGCGCCTTGCCCTGCTCGATCACCTGTTCGACGGCCGAACCGCCGGCCTTTCGATTGATCGCAATGGGCTTCATGGTCGCCAGCGCCCAGCCCAGGAACGGCACCCACATTAGCTCGCGTTTCAGGACCCAGCTCTGGCGGGGCAGATTACAAACTGCACCAGGGTTTCGTAGGCCGATGAGTGTTTGATCAGCACCACGCAGGGTTCTGCAGGCAAATTTTCCGCGCCTTCCAGTCGATAGCGAAGACCGCAAAATATTTGCACCAAAAACACCATACCGGCGCACCAACCCTTGGCAGTCGCATAAGCAGCGCGGCGTCCAAACAATCGCGCCAATAGCACCAGCAGCGCATACGGCGGCACCGATACGAACAACAGCGTGGTGAAAATGACTGAGCCGAGAACACCCATACTCAAGAAAGCTCTAATTCAGCAATCAGCGCATCCGCAGCAGCTGACAGATCGGCATAAACTTCGATTTCAGCGCGATGCGGATAGTTCTTTTCGGTGTCGAGACCGTTGCCGGTACGAACCAGAATTGGGCGTCCGGAGACACTGCGGGCCGCGTCCAGATCACGAGCGGAATCGCCGATCACCGGCCTGCCAGCAAGCGATACGGCGAAATCCCGCTCGATCTGGCGCAGCAGACCAGCAGCAGGTTTGCGGCAATCGCAGCCATCGTCAGGATGATGCGGACAAAAGTAGATTCCTGCCAGCTGCCCACCTGCCGCGCTAACTTCTGCGCGCATGCGTTGATGAATAGCGTCCAGTGTTTCGAGGTCAAAAAAACCGCGACCAAGGCCGGACTGATTCGTGGCTACCACGATCTGAAAGCCGGCCTCGCTAAGCTGTCGAATGGCTAGCAAACTACCAGGCAAGGCAATCCATTCTTCCGGGCGGCGAATGTAGTTCGCACTGTCGCGATTGATAACGCCGTCTCGATCCAGCACCACCAGGGCATTTTGGCGCGCTGTTGTCACAGGTAGATCGCTTTCAACGGGAAATCAGTGACAGGTCAGCTACGTCAAGGAATAAGGCTCGCAAGCTGCGTAATAAAGCTAGCCGATTTGCACGCGCTTCAAGATCTTCGCTCATCACCATCACATCGTCGAAAAATTTATCGACGGGTTCGTGGAGACTGGCCAGCGCCAGCAAAATACCGTTGTAATCGCGCTGCACTAGTCGTTCTGCATGCGCATCCGCCACATGCATTAGCGCCGTGTGTAGCTGTGCCTCGGCTGGTTCCTTGAGCAGGTGGCTGTGAATTTCGCTTTCGGCTTCAGCTTCGGCACTGCGCAAAATATTTGCGATACGCTTGTTGGCCTGGGCCAGACTTTCTGCTGCATCCAGGCGCAT
This sequence comes from uncultured Gammaproteobacteria bacterium, assembly GCA_963807995.1. GTDB lineage: Bacteria > Pseudomonadota > Gammaproteobacteria > Steroidobacterales > J054. The sequence goes on along the minus strand of CAWEDX010000005.1, from coordinate 380,628 downwards.
GAACTGCTGGACCGCTTGCAACCGCTGGTGAAAATCCAGCGGCGAGCCCGGCGCGCGCGCGCGAACGGATTCGAACAGTTCGCTGCTGACTTCGCCAACATCAGGCGCTAGCCCATCCAGATAGTAAGCGCGCAAGCGATCGGTGATAAACGCGAACACATCCTCGGCCAGCCCCTCGGGATCCTTGATGCTTACGGGTTGCAGCTCAAGCGCACGCCTTACGGAAGCTCGCAGGTCCAGATCGATCTGATCTTCGACCAGGATGCGCAGGAGTCCCAGCGCCGAGCGTCGCAAGCCAAACGGATCCTTGTTGCCTGTCGGTCTTTTACCGGCGGCAAAGATACCGGCCAGAGTATCCAGCCGATCGGCGACGGCCAGCACAGCCCCCACCGGGGAAGCGGGCAAGCGGTCGCCCGCGTGACGGGGCAGGTACTGTTCTTCTATGGCCTGGGCGACGGCTTCCGGTTCGCCATCGTGGCGCGCGTAGTAAAACCCCATACGGCCCTGCAACTCGGGATATTCACCCACCATGTCGGTGAGCAAGTCCGTTTTTGCCAAATGGGCGGCGCGAACCACCCATTGCTGAAATACACTCTGGTCGAAAGTTTTGTCATGCAGCATGTCGGCTGCCAGTTCGTGGCCGAGGCTGGCTACGCGCGCGGATTTGTCATGCAGAGAGCCGAGGTCTTTTTCGAATACCACCTGGTGCAGAGATTCACGGCGTTGGCTCAGGGTTTGCTTGATATCCTGCGACCAGAAAAACGCCGCATCGGCCAGCCGTGGTCGTACAACACGTTCGTTTCCGGCCTGGACCTGGCTGGGGTCTTTACTTTCCAGGTTGCTAATGGCAATGAAATTCGCGCGCAACTTACCATCGGCATCGCGCACTGGAAAATAGCGCTGATGATCCTGAAGCGTTGCAATCAGCACCTCTTCGGGCAGTGCGAGAAACTCTTCGTCGAAGCGCCCGCTGACTGGCACCGGCCATTCCACCAACGCGGTAACTTCTTCCAGCACCGCTTTTTCGACAATTGCCTCGCCACCCAACTGTTCGGCGGCTGTGGCAACCAACTCGGCAATGCGCGCTTGCCTTTGTGTGTAGTCAGCGATTACATGCCCCTGCTCGGCCAGCACCTGCGGATAGTCAGCGGGCGCAGTCAGGGCAATCTCTCCACTGGAGTGGAAACGATGGCCACGGGTGGTATTGCCGGCGACACAACCGAGTAGCTCTGTGTCGACAACCTGGTCACCGAGCAGCATGACTATCCAATGCACCGGGCGAACGAATTCCGCGTCACCAGCGCCCCAGCGCATACGCTTGGGAATCGGCAGGGCTGCTAACGCGGCTCTGATAATTTCCGGAAGCAGGTTGGCGGCGGCCTGACCAGGCTGGGTGCCGCGATACACCAGCCACTCTCCTTTGGGTGTCGACTGGCGTTGGAGTGTTTCGACCTTGACCTTGAAGCCGTCGGCGAAAGCCTGCGCTGCGCGGGTTGGCTGGCCATCGGCATCAAAGGCGATGCGCACGGGCGGCCCGCGTTTTTCAATGCTTTGCTCTGCCGTTTCGGTTTGCAGGCCGCTAACTACCAAAGCCAGTCGTCGCGGTGTGGCATACGAATGATGAGCTGAAGCGCTTAGCGACGCATCGGCCAGGCCCTTGAGCACAGCGCGGGTAAACGCTTCCGAAAGCCCCGACAGCGCCTTGGGGGGTAGCTCCTCAGTCCCGATCTCTACCAGGAAATCTGCGTGGCCTGACATGATGATTAAACTCAGGCGGCGCTGGCGGCGTTTTGCAGCATCGGGAAGCCCAGCGCTTCGCGGCTGTCATAGTACGCCTTCGCTACACCGCGGGCCATTTCACGCACGCGCAAAATAAAGCGCTGACGTTCTGTGACAGAGATGGCATGGCGGGCATCCAGCAGGTTAAAACTGTGCGAGGCATCGAGTACCTGTTCATAGGCCGGCAGGGTAAGGCCTGCGGCTACTAACTCCCGGCACTGGCGCTCGGCTTCGTCGAAGCGCGTGAACAGAACTTTCGTATCCGCATGTTCGAAGTTATAGCGCGACATTTCTACTTCATTTTGATGAAACACATCGCCGTAAGTGATGCGACCAAACTCGCCGTCGGTCCAGACCAGGTCGAACACGCTGTCCACGCCCTGCAGGTACATGGCAATACGCTCCAGCCCATAGGTGATCTCACCGGTCACCGGACGGCAGTCGAGTCCGCCGACCTGTTGAAAATAAGTGAACTGGGTGACTTCCATTCCGTTCAGCCAGACTTCCCAGCCGAGTCCCCAGGCGCCGAGGGTAGGTGATTCCCAGTTGTCTTCCACGAAGCGTATGTCATGGATCAGCGGGTCAACGCCCAGACTGCGTAGCGACTCGAGGTATAAATCCTGAATGTTTGCCGGTGAGGGCTTTATCACTACCTGAAACTGGTAGTAATGCTGGAGCCGGAACGGATTGTCTCCGTAGCGTCCGTCAGTGGGGCGGCGACTGGGCTGCACGTAGGCCGCGCTCCAGGGCTCCGGACCAATGGAGCGAAGAAAGGTGGCGGCATGGAAAGTACCGGCGCCCATGGGCATGTCGTAGGGTTGCAGCACCGCGCAACCGCGTTCCGCCCAGTAGCGCTGCAGTGCAAGAATGAGATCCTGGAATGTCTCTGGGGCAGCGGACACAGTCGGCTCCACGGGTAAACGAGCAATTATAGCCATCTGATAAAGCGCTGCGTCAGCGCCGGTTTGGTCGAGCGCTAACAGGCGGGGCGAGGCTCGCACCAAAAAAGTGCAATCAGCCAGAGATTTGCACTATTATTGTGCGGCGGCGCACGCCGAGAATTTATAAAATACTAATATTAACAGATACTTAGATTGCCCCCTTTGTTGGCATGCTTCGTGCAATTGCCTAAGTCCTACTCCGCGGTGTCGCTGCTGATACCGGGAGCAGTCCGAACCGGCCGGTGCGTTCGCTCGCGCCCGGCCTTGGTTCGTTCCCGAGCATTGTGGAGGAAAGCCATGAAACCCGCTGATGTACTCAGCTTGCTAAAAGAAAAAGAAGCCAAGTTCGTTGATTTGCGCTTCACAGACACCCGCGGCAAAGAACAGCACGTGACCGTGCCGGCCGCCACCATCGACGACGGCTTCTTTGAAGAAGGCAAGATGTTTGACGGCTCGTCCATCTCCGGTTGGAAAGGCATCAATGAGTCCGACATGATCCTGATGCCGGATCCGGACAGTGCAATTCTGGACGTGTTTACGGAAGACGCCACGGTCAATATACGTTGCAGCGTCGTTGAACCTTCCACCATGCAGCCTTACGGCCGTTGCCCGCGCAGCACCGCAGCGCGAGCACTGGAATACCTGAAATCGACCGGTATCGCCGACGATGCTTACTTCGGCCCCGAGAACGAATTTTTCATTTTTGATGACGTGCGCTACCACGCTGACATTCAGGGCGCGTTCTACAAAGTCGATTCTGATGAGGGTTCCTGGAACTCCAGCGCCGAACGTGACGGCGGCAACATCGGCCATCGGCCAGGCGTGAAAGGCGGCTACTTCCCGGTTCCGCCCGTCGATTCACTGCATGACATGCGTTCCGCCATGTGCCTGGCCCTGGAAGATATGGGCCTGACCGTGGAAGTGCACCATCATGAAGTGGCTACAGCCGGTCAGGGTGAAATCGGTGTTGGCTTTAACTCGCTGGTTAAAAAGGCTGACGAAGTTCAGATTCTCAAGTACGTGGTGCACAACGTTGCCCATGCTTACGGCAAGACTTCGACCTTCATGCCCAAGCCGCTGGTCGGTGACAATGGCAATGGTATGCACGTTCACCAGTCCATGATGAAAGACGGCAAGAACATTTTCAGCGGTGACGCTTACGGTGGATTGTCGGAAACAGCGCTTTACTATATTGGTGGCGTGCTTAAACATGCGAAAGCCATTAATGCGTTTGCCAACGCCAGCACCAATAGCTACAAGCGCCTGGTAAAAGGTTTTGAAGCGCCGACCCTGCTGTCCTATTCGGCACGCAATCGCTCAGCTTCAATTCGTATTCCCTACGTTGTCTAATCCGAAAGCACGACGCATTGAAGTGCGCTTCCCGGACAGTACTGCCAATCCTTACCTGGCCTTCACGGCATTGATGATGGCGGGCCTCGACGGCATTCAGAACAAGATCCATCCGGGCGAGCCCATGGATAAGGATCTGTATGACCTGCCGCCGGAAGAAGAAGCGGCATTGCAGACTGTCGCGTTTAGTCTTGATGAAGCCCTCGACGCGCTGGACAAGGATCGAGACTTCCTGACCGCCGGCGGTGTGTTCACTGACGACTTGCTGGATGGCTATATCGCGCTGAAACGTGAAGAAACCCTCCGCCTGCGTATGACTACGCACCCGGTGGAATTCGAGATGTATTACAGCCTGTAAGGGCTTAAAAATGCCGGAGCGCGGGCCCGGGTCACAAAATACCGGGTCCGCGCTAGTCCGGTGAGGCGGGTTGCGCTACATTTGAGGTATGCGCATCCTTTTATTAATTGTTTTCGGACTGTTATCCAGCCTGGCCCTCGCCACAGAGGTCTATCGCTGGGTAGATGATCAGGGTCAGGTGCACTTTTCGGATCGTCCGCTGGAAGGCGGCGAGAAGGTAGAAATCCGCCCGCAGATCGAACTGGGTACCCCGGATGTCCAGCCTCGCGCGCGGCGTGAGGCATCGGCGGATTCAGCCGAGGAAGCAGCCACCAGGTACCGGTCTCTGGAGATCATTAGTCCTTCCCAGGAGGAGGTGCTGTGGAACATCGAGGGCCAGCTCGACGTGTCCCTGCGGCTGCAACCGCGGCTGCAGCAAGGCCACAGCGTCGAACTGCTCCTGGACGGGAATCCGGTGGAGGGGATGCAGCCGGGCAGCATGCAAGCCAGGTTGTCGGAGGTCTTCCGCGGCGTACACGTGTTGAAAGCGAACGTGCGCGATCGGAACGGCCGCATGTTGATCGAGAGCCAGCCGCGGACATTCGCGGTGCAACAGACTTCCATCCTGAATCGAGCCGGCGGCGGCTAGACCCCGCCAGCATTCTCGAAGGTCTTTCCACCGCCATCGCAGTGGTCGACGACCAGGCCCGGGTTTTGTTCATGAACCCGGCATCAGAATTACTCCTTGGCATTAGCGAACGGCAGGCCATAGGGCACCGCCTGTCCGATCTAGATCCGGGGCTTGAAGTTTTACTGGAGCTGGTGGATCGGTCCGCTTCCAGTGGTCAGAGTTTTGGGCAGAATCTTGATCTGCTGCTGTCGCCGCTGGATCGCACCCCGGTGGTCACGGCCTGTCGCGTGTCGCCACTGGACAGTCAAGGCGGTTCGGCGACACTCATCGAACTGCTCAACACCAGCCACTCGCGTCAGCTTGATCGCGAGAAAACACTGATCAGTCAGCGCGGCGCAAGCCGCAAAATGATTCGCCAGCTGGCGCATGAAGTTCGCAACCCGCTGGGCGGACTACGCGGCGCAGCGCAATTACTTGAGCGAGAGCTGAGTGATCCCGAGCAGCGCGAATACACGCAGGTGATCATCCGTGAAGCAGATCGCCTGGTTGAACTGACTAACAGTCTATTGGGCCCGACTCGAGCGCCGGTCCCCGAGCCACTGAATATTCACGAATTGCTGGAACGCGTGGTGCTATTGCTGGAAGCTGAAGTGCCGTCATCCGTCGGCCTGTACCGCGACTATGATCCGAGCCTGCCCGATTTGCTTGGCGATGCCGATCAATTAATTCAGGCCTTGTTAAATCTTGGTCGCAATGCGATTCAATCCGTTGGTAAGAGCGGCACCATTGTGTTCAGAACCCGGGCGCTGACCAATTTCACAATTGCCGATACCCGCCATCGGCTGGTGCTAAGTGTCGAGATCGAGGATGACGGTCCCGGTGTGCCCGAGGATCTTCGCGATGCGTTATTTTTCCCGCTGGTGACCGGTCGAGAAGACGGTACCGGATTGGGACTGCCGCTGGCCCAGGACCTGGCCAGCCGCCAGGGTGGCCTGATCGAATTCACATCGGAACCGGGGCAGACCGTGTTTTACCTGCGCCTGCCTCTGGAGAGCTGAAATGGTTGCAAGTCTGCCGCAGCGAGTCTGGGTAGTTGATGACGACGAGTCGGTTTGCTGGGTTCTCGATCGCGCTTTGCGCGCCGAGAATATTGGCACGCGCCTGTTTGCCTCGCCGGCCGAACTGCTGGCTCGCCTGCCCAGCGAACAACCCGATCTGCTGATCACCGATGTGCGCATGCCGGGGATGGACGGGCTGCAGTTGATGCAGCAGTTAGAACAGCGCGGCTATCAATTTCCCATCATCGTGATGACGGCGCATGCGGATCTCGACAGCGCCGTGTCCGCCTATAGCGGCGGCGCCTTTGAATATCTGCCCAAGCCCTTTGACGTCGATGAGGCTGTGGCTCTTGTCGCACGTGCGCTGCGGCGTGGCGCGAGCAATGACAGCCGTGGCCCGGCCGCTGAATCGCCGTTGCCATCAATGATCGGCCAGGCGCCGGCCATGCAGGATGTCTTTCGTACCATTGGCCGCCTGGCGCGGACCAGCATGAACGTGCTGGTGACCGGTGAGTCCGGCACCGGCAAGGAACTGGTGGCACGGGCACTGCATGAACACAGCCCGCGCGCTGGCCAGCCTTTTGTTGCCCTGAACACCACGGCCATTGCCGCAGACTTGCTGGAGTCCGAATTATTCGGTCATGAGCGCGGTTCGTTTACCGGCGCCGACAGTCGTCGTATCGGACGCTTCGAGCAGGCCGATGGCGGCACGCTGTTTCTTGACGAAATCGGCGACATGTCGCCGGCATTGCAGACCCGACTATTGCGCGTGCTGGCAGAAAGCGAGTTCTATCGTGTCGGCGGTCAAATGCCGTTGCGGGTAGATGTGCGGGTAATCGCGGCAACCAACCAGGATCTGAACAAGGCCGTCGCCGAGGGCCGTTTTAGAGAAGATTTGTTCCATCGCCTGAATGTCATTCACATCGAGACCCCGCCATTGCGCCGGCGGCGTGAGGACATTTCACCGCTGCTAAATCACTATCTGCGCAAGGCGGCCGATGAACTGGGCGCTGAGCCCAAGGGGATAAGTGCGCAGGCCATTCAACTGCTGCAGGGCTTCGACTGGCCCGGCAATGTGCGCCAGCTGGTCAATGCCTGCCGACGCCTGACCGTTACGGCACCCGGTCTGGTCATTCAGGCGGAAGACATCCCGGCCGAACTGGGCGGGCACAAGCGGCCTAAAGACAAGCTTGACTGGTCGTCGGACCTGGCACGCTGGGCAGAAAGACAGCTGGATCTCGGCGAGACGGCGCCCTTGCTGGACACGGCCATACCCGAGTTTGAGCGAACGCTGATTCGCACGGCACTGGCGCGCGCCCGCGGCCATCGCCAGGAAGCGGCGCGGATGCTGGGCTGGGGGCGCAATACGCTGACTCGCAAGATCCGCGAACTCGAACTGGACGGCTAGCCCTGCCGTAGCGGCTTAGCCGCAGGCTGCCAGCTCCGGACTTTCCAGTTGCAGACTGCCGACCAGGTCGGCCACGCCATCGAATCCGTGTCGATCGAGATAAGCTTCGATACCGCGATTGATTTGCTCGCAAATCAAAGGCTCGTAAAATAGCGCGGTGCCGACACCCACGGTGGTGGCGCCGGCAATGATGAATTCGAGTGCATCGTTCGCGTTACTTATGCCGCCCTGGCCGATGATCGGAATATTCAGCGGCCCGGCAACCTCGTAGACTTCCTTCACCTTAAGCAGCGCGATGGGTTTGATGGCCGGGCCGGACAATCCGCCCTGTACATTGGCGATAATCGGTCGGCGGTTTTCGACATCAATGGCCATACCCGTCACGGTATTGATTACCGCCAGCCCGTCAGCGCCGGCCTCTATGCAGCGGCGCGCATTTTCGCGAATGTCAGTCTGGTTAGGCGAAAGTTTGGCAATTATCGGCTTGGTGGTAGCCGCGCGGCAGGCGGCAACCACCGTTGCCGAGGCGTCCGGATGGTTACCGAAAGACACGCCGCCTTCCTTCACGTTAGGGCAGGAAATATTGATCTCAATTGCATCAATGGCTGAGTTATCAAAGCGTCGGCAAACCTCGGCGTATTCTTCCACCGTTGAACCGCAGACATTGGCGAAAAAGCGCGTTTCGGTAAAATCCAGCCCCGGCAGAATTTCGTTCACCACTTTGTCGACGCCCGGGTTCTGCAGACCAATGGCATTGAGCATGCCCATGGGCGTTTCGTAGATGCGATGAGCGGCGTTGCCCAGGCGCGGTGTCAAAGTGGTGCCTTTAAGGGCGACGGCACCCACCTGGGTATTCGAGAAGCCGGCGATGCGGGTGTACTCTTCGCCAAAGCCGACACAACCGGATAGCAGGACAATGGGCGAGTCCAGCTGTAAGCCGCAAAATTCCAGTTTCAGTTTTTCGCCCTGCGTACTCATTACCGATGTTTCACCTGATCCTGTTTCAGCCCGAGATACCGCCAAATACGGGCAATATCATACGCCTTTGCGCGAATACCGGAACGCGACTGCACCTGATCAGACCTCTGGGTTTCGAACTCGAAGATCGCCAGCTGCGGCGTGCGGGCCTGGATTATCGGGAATATGCCGAGATTCGCCTGCATGAAGATTTGTCAGATTGTCTCGCTGTGCTTGGCGGTGCAAACCTCTATGCGCTGACGACACGAGGCGGCCGTCGCTATAGCGACGGCCGTTTTAAATCCGGCGACGCGTTTCTGTTGGGCCCGGAAACCCGTGGCCTGCCGGCTGAGGTGCTGGATTCCTTGCCCGCGGACAACTGTTTGCGCATCCCATTGCAGCCGGACAACCGCAGTCTTAACTTGTCTAATGCCGCCGCCATCGTGGTTTACGAAGCCTGGCGCCAGCTTGGATTCGACGGCGGCCAATAGGCCGGCAATGCTCAGACACCGCCGTGCGGTGCTGGATCAAGCAACAGCTCCGCTTCAGGTTTCAGCGACCGCGACATCAGACTCATGACGGCGTCATGTACCGACAAGTCTTCATAAAGAATCCGATACACGTGTTCAATGATGGGCATTTCCACGCCCTCGCGCTGGGCTACGCCATGCACAGCCCTGGCGGCGTATACGCCTTCCACCACCTGGCCGATTTCCGCGGCTACCGTTTCGGGGTCCTTGCCGGCCGCCAGCTCCAGTCCCATGCGCCGATTGCGCGACTGGTTATCGGTGCAGGTCAGAACAAGATCGCCCATGCCGGACAGGCCCATGAAGGTTTCCGGCCGCGCACCCAGCTTCACACCGAGCCTGGTCATTTCCACCAGGCCGCGGCAGATCAGGGCAATGCGCGTATTGGCGCCGTAGCCCAGGCCGTCTGAGAGTCCGGCGCCGATGGCGAGGACATTTTTCACTGCGCCGCCGACTTCCACCCCGGTGAGATCGTCGGAGGTGTAGGCGCGAAAAGTCCGATCCGAGATACGTTCCGCCAGTGCGTCGGCAAAGCCAGCATCGGTGGCGGCGACGGTCATGGCGCTGGGCAGGCCGGCACCGACTTCTCCGGCAAAGGTTGGACCGGACAACACCGCCAGCGGAACATTTTCGCCGAGTTCCTGGCGCGCAACCTGGTGGGGTAACAGCCCGGTTTTCTGCTCAAAGCCTTTGGTCGCCCAGGCAACGCGCTGATGTTTACCCAAACGTCCCGCCAGCTGCGCAGCGACAGCGCGGAAAGCATGGCTGGGTACCACGATCAGCAGGTCACGATGTCCGGCGATAACGCGCTCGAAATCACCATCTATTGAAAGCGTTGCCGGAAACTCAACACCTGGCAGATAGCGCGCATTGCAGCGTTCGCTGGCCATGCGCTGCGGTTCGTCTTCGGCGCGCCCCCAAAGTGTTGCGGCACGCCCGCCGCGGGACAGTTGTACTGCCAGTGCTGTGCCCCAGGAGCCAGCTCCCAGCACCGCGATATCAGGGGATTCAGACATGCCTTGCTTGGGACTCAGGCCGAGGCAGCTTGTTGTTGATCGGCTTGGGCATATAACGCGTCGAAATTAATTGGCTGCAGAACCAGTGGTGGAAAACCGCCTTTGCTGACAATGGAAGACACGGCTTCGCGAGCATAGGGAAACAGCGTATTCGGGCAGAATATTCCCAGCAGTCGACGCGTTTCATCTTCGTCGTAGCCATTGATATAGAACACACCAGCCTGGTCCAGCTCGATCAGGAATACCGATCGTTCGTCGATCTTGGCATGCACACTGATATGCAGGATGACCTCGAAGCGGTTGTCGTCCAGGCGGTTGTTGGCATTTTTCAGATTTAACTGGACGTCAGGCTCGCCGGTTTCTGAAGTGAAAATCAGCGGCGTATTCGGTGCCTCGAAGGACAGGTCCTTCACATACAGTTGCTGCAGCAGAAATTGCTTTTCATCCAGATTCTGGCTGCCGCCGTTACCTGCGCTGCTGCCGTTGGTGTCGCTCATGCATTGTTCTCCGAAACAGGTTTAATCCGGGCCAGCCAGCAGCGCATCCAGATTACCGGCTGCGTGCAGAGCTTCCAGGTCGTCATAGCCGCCGACATGGTGATCACCGATAAAAATTTGCGGCACCGTGTTGCGCCCGGTGCGCTGGCGAAGTTCTGCGCGAACCGCTGGTTTCATAGTGATATCGATTTCTTCAAATAGCACGCCCTTTTCTGAAAGCAGGGCGCGCGCGGCGGCACAATAGCCGCAGAACATTTGCGAATAGATGATGACCTTTGGCTGGCTGCTCATCTCGCCTGGCTCAGCTGGCTTTTCCGCCATCCAGCGGCAGATTTTCACGCTGCCAGGCGGTGAGTCCACCCTGCAGGCTGAAGGTGCTCTCGAAGCCCTCTTTACGTAAAGGATCCACGCAGCGACCGCTGCTCATGCCATTGTCACAAACCAGCAAGACGGGCTTATTTTTCTTAAGTCGCTTGCCCTGGGCCGGGTCGATCTTGCCGCCGGGAAAATTCAGGGCACCAATGATGTGCCCGACGGTAAATTTTTCAGCCTCGCGCACGTCCACAACCCGGGCTCCCTGATTTATCAGGCGCACCGCCTGGGTGGGGCTGATTTCATACACCGACTGAGCTCGCTGACGCAGTTCGTAAAAGGCTACGGCCAGTGCCATAAGAAAAGTGCCACTGACCAGCAGCAGGTTATTGTTAATAAATTCGACTAGCTGATCCATAACCCAGCGCTCCCGGACGGCCCGCGATTATACCTGTCCCAGCCGTCGGCGCAGATCGGTAAACTTCGATGCCATGAAGCTCCGCCTTGTGTTCACACTTTTCCTGCTGCTGCCAGCGACGCTGGCGGCCCAGGCGGACGATCCGGCCGTAGCCCAGCAACAGCTGGACACATTGCAGCAACGTATCCGCATCGTCGAGCAAGCCCTGCAGCAGCAGCTCGCAGAGCGGGATAGTGCCGAAAGCGAGTTGCGTGCCGTCGAGCTCGAGACACAGCAGCTGCGGCGCAAACTGGCTGGCCTGGAAGCCAAGCTGAAGACCGCCCGGCAGCGACTGGCAGAATTGCGGGCATCCGCAGATCGTCAGGCGGCGGCGCTGACGGTTGAACGCGCCATGCTCGCGCAACAGCTGCGCCAGGCCTACGTTCTGGGTCGCGATGAATGGCTGCGTGTGGTCCTTTCGGGCGACGACCCGGTGGTGACCGGTCGACGGATGGTCTACTACCGCTATATCAGCGCTGCGCGCAACGAGGCCGTGGCAGCAGTGCGCGACAGCCTGGCCGAACTGCAGCTTGCGCGGAATGCCGCAGCAGAGCAGGCCGCGCGACTGGAGAACCTGCGCCAGACCCAGGCCACCCAGATACGCGATCTGGCCAAGCTGCAGAGCGAGCGCAAGCTCGTATTGGCCCGTCTGGACGAAAGGATAGGCGCGCGCCAGGGCGAGGTGGCCAACCTGCAGCAGCAGGCTAGCCAGCTCAGCGAACTGGTAGCAGAGCTGACCCGCGCATTGGCCGATTTACCCGTAGACAATGACGGTTCTTTTGCCGCACGCAAGGGCGAGATGAGCTGGCCGGTGCAGGGCTCGGCCCTGCATCGCTTTGGCCAGCGCCGTGCGGAAGGTCAGCTGCGCTGGGAAGGCACCCTGATCGGTGCGGCGCCGGGCAGCGAGGTAAAAGCCGTGCATCGCGGTCGGGTGGTATTTGCCGACTGGCTGGCGGGCATGGGTCTGCTGGCAGTGGTTGATCACGGTGACGGCTTCATGAGCCTGTATGCGCACAATGAAGAGCTGCTGCGCGAGGTGGGTGAGTGGGTCGATGTGGATGAGATCATCGCGCATGCCGGCGACAGCGGCGGGCAGTCTGAAGCGGGTTTGTACTTCGAAATCCGCCGTAACGGTCGACCCGTCGACCCGAAGCCCTGGATGAAGCGTTAAGTGCTTGTTTTAAAAGCCTAATTCCCCCTGGCCCGCGGATTATCGGAAAGCCAGTCCGATCGATACCCTGTGCATAGCTGTTATGCTATGTTGATCAAAGACTTCCAGCCAAATCGGGGTTTGATGTCAATCCGTTTTAGAAGCGTGTTGGTGCTGCTGGTCGGCACCGTTCTGGGTCTCAGCCTGTCGCTGGGCGGAGGCGTGCTCGCCCAGCGTTCGGTGCCCCAGGAACAAGAGAGCCTGCCCTGGGAGGAGGCCCGCCTGCTCGCCGAAGTACTTGAGCGCGTCCGTCAGGAATACGTTGAACCGGTCGACGATCGCACCCTGATCGAGGCTGCGGTGCGCGGCATGGTGACGGATCTTGATCCGCACTCGCAATTTCTTGATAACGACCAGTACGAAGAAATTCGTATCAGCACTACCGGTAATTATTCCGGTGTCGGGCTGGAAGTGAGCATGAGCGGCAGCGAAGTTACCGTGGTCACACCCATCGATGGCACGCCGGCGCAACTGGCGGGCATTGAGACAGGCGACGTTATTGTCAGTATCGATGGCCTGCAGGTCAGCGAGCATAGCGTTGACGACACCATCGGCCGTATGCGCGGTAAACCCGGCACCCGGGTAGTGATCGGAATCTTGCGCGGCGACGATCCCGAGCCCATCGACTTTGAAATAATTCGCAGCCACGTGCAGGTGCACAGTGTGCGCAGCGAATTGCTGGAACCCGGCTACGGGTATGTCCGCATCACTCATTTCAGCGAGACCACTTATCGAGATGTTCGACGTGCCGTCGGCGAGATGGAACGCGCCAGCCCGGGTGGCCTGACTGGCCTGGTGCTGGACTTGCGAAACAATCCGGGCGGTGTACTCGATTCAGCGGTTGAATTGTCCGATGCGTTTCTCGATAGCGGCGTCATCGTTTCGGCCAGCGGGCGTGGCCGGGAATCTAATTTTTCGCATGAAGCGCGGCCAGGCGACCTGCTAGACGGCGCACCGCTGGTGGTAATGGTAAATGAAGGTACCGCCTCAGCGTCGGAAATCGTCGCCGGGGCGCTGCAGGATCATAAGCGCGCCACGGTGATGGGCAGTCGTACTTTTGGCAAGGGTTCCGTGCAAACGGTAATGCCGTTGTCTAATGGGCGGGCTATAAAACTTACGACATCGCGCTACTTCACTCCGTCCGGAGACTCGATTCACGGTCTTGGCATTACTCCGGATCTGCCCCTGGAAGACACCAGCCTGGCAGACGCGCTGGCAGCCGCTACGGAACATCGGACCGAAGCCGGCGCGGCGTTATTGCAGACGGATGGGCAGCTACGCCAGGCCCTTGAAGTGCTGCGCGGCGGCCGCGTTCTGCACAGCAAAGCCGACTAGCCGTTAGGCCCGTGACCGCGCGTCGACTCTCCGCCGGCGTTGCAGGCCTGCTGATGCTGATTTCCGGCCTGGCTCTGGCCGGCGACAGCCGACCGCGCATCGCCATCATTATTGATGACCTGGGTTACCTGCAACGTGCGGGCCAGCGAGTCATTGCCCTGCCGGGGCCCGTGGCTTGCGCAATTCTTCCGCATACGCCCTATTCGCGGCTGCTTTCCCGCCAGGCCGCAAAAGGGGGTAAAGAAGTTTTGCTGCACCTCCCGTTGCAGCCCGTTGAGCAGCTGATGCCTGTGGGTATGGGCAACATCGATATAAACAATACGCATCGCCAACTGGCGGAAATTTTTACCGCTAATCTGGCGACCGTACCCGAAGCCATTGGCGTCAATACGCACATGGGTAGCCTGCTGACTCAACATCCCGGACACATGGCCTGGCTAATGGAAGAGCTTAGTGGGCGAGGAAATTTGTTGTTTGTGGATAGCTATACAACCGCATCCAGCGTTGCCTTGCGGCTGGCACGCGAAAATGGTGTCCCGGCAGCGCGGCGCAACATTTTTCTCGACAGTGATGTTGATCCGCAGGCCTTGTCGCGTGAGTTCAGCCGGCTGAAAAATTATGCGCGACTGCACGGTTCGGCTATAGCGATTGGTCATCCCTACGCAGTGACACTGGAATTCCTGGAACGCGCGCTGCCCGATCTGCAACGGGAAGGCTTCGACCTCGTGCCTCTGCGCGATCTGGTGAAAGCCGGGCCCTTGACTACCGCGCAACGGAACTAGCGGGTGCTGCAGCAACTTTTATACGTCGGTGCCGGCGGATTCATCGGTTCAGCGCTTCGCTTCCTGGTGGGGGGCTGGGCCCAGCGACTCGCGCCCATGGGTGGTTTTCCGGTGGGCACCCTGGCGGTCAACGTCATTGGTTGTCTGGCGATTGGCCTGCTCGGCGGCCTGGCTGATCAGCGCCAGATGCTGGATGCCGGCCAGCGACTATTTCTGATGGTCGGCGTGCTGGGTGGCTTTACCACTTTTTCGTCCTTTGCCCTGGAGACCCTGGGCCTGACTCAGGACGGTGACTTGTTGCGCGCGCTTCTAAACTGTCTGCTGCAACTGGTTTTGGGATTTAGCGCAGCGGCGGCCGGTTACATGGCAGCGCGCTGGTTGTGAGGAGTAAGGCATGAATTTCGAACAGGGGCTGTTATTGCGGGCCTTTGTCGGCGAGGCCGATCGCCAGCAGGGTGAGCCGCTATATAAGTGGTTGCTCGATCAGGCACATCAGGCGGGTCTGGCTGGCGCCACTGTATTGCGTGGTATGGAAGGTTATGGCGCGGATGGCCAGTTGCACACGGCGCGCGTGTTGCGCCTGAGCACGGATCTGCCCCTGGTGGTGGAGTTTGTAGACAGTGAAGAAAAAATTAATGCCTTTGTGAAGCTGGTGGATTCGGCGATGGAGAAAGGCGTGCTGACGCTGGAAAACATACGCTTCAGACGCTGCGCTGATGGCTCGGGCAGCGCCGCCTGAGCGCGGTAGTTACGTCCTTTGCCTGGCGAGCTCGGGCGGGCGCGCTGGTATAAGGATTGGTGCGCTGGGAGAACTGGCGTTGCTTCCCGGGCTCTATTGTTATTCGGGCAGTGCCCTTGGACCGGGCGGACTGGCGGGGCGCCTGCGCCATCATTGGGCAATCAGCCCGCGCCCGCACTGGCACATCGACTATCTGCGCGCAAACTGCCGAGTGCGCGGCGCATGGGTCGCGATGGGTGAGAACCACGAACATCAGTTTGCGACCGTGCTGGGAGAACAGGCTGAAGCCAGCCTGCCGCTGGCGGGCTTTGGCGCTTCAGACTGCGCTTGTCCGACGCATTTGTACCGGCTGCCACCCAACACACCGCTGGCAGCGATCGAAGCCGCCCTGGGCGCTGCAGTCCGGAAGGACCTCCACTGGACTGGGCCCAGCTGAGAACACTGGAGATACCTAAGCGAGTGCTGCGCGAATTTTCTCCGCGTGGTCGGCCAGCAGCGCCGGATCGGCCATGCCGCGCGCGTGGCTGCGCGGGCTCATCCCGGCGTGACAGGGGATCAGGTGCAGGTGATAGTGAAATACAGTTTGTCCGGCCGCTTCGCCGTTTAATTGCATGATGCGTATCCCGTCGGCATCAAAGGCCCGGCGCACAGCGGCGGCTACCGTCCGCGCCGTGCGTAGCACGGCCATACAGTATTGATCGTCCAGATCAAAAAAATCCCTGGCCGGGCTGCGCGGAAGGATCAGGGTATGACCGTCGGCCTGTGGCATTACGTCCAGAATCGCCAGGGTCTGTTCGTCCTCAAAGACTACCTGCGCCGGTAAATCGCCGCGCAGAATTTGCGCAAAAATATTCTCATTGTCGTAGTTCATGCCGGGCTCCTGCTTTGGCATAGAATGCGACAAGGTCTGCGGCCACGCAACGCGCTGCTCGGAGCAATATAAGATGACAGATACCCGCGGGCGACCCGATGCCAATCGCTGTTTCGTCTGTGGCCCGGACAACGTTCAGGGCCTGCAGATCCCGTTTCATATGCAGGATGAGGTTTGTCGCGCAGAATTCACGCCGGCCCATTGGCATTGCGGTTACGACAACCAGCTGCACGGCGGAATTCTCTACAGCGTACTGGATGACGTCATGGCGAACTGGTTGTTCTTGCAAGGCCAGCGTGCGCATACGGCCAAATGCGAGATTCGTTACCGCAAGCCGGTGACTCTTGGCACGTCGCTAAAGCTGGAGGGACGGTTGCTCAAGCGCAAAGGCCGTCTTGCGGTATTACAGGGCAGCGCGCGCCGCGCGGACAACGGTGAGCTGGTGGCCGAGGCCGAGGCCACCTTCATGGTCATTCCAGAAGGCGCCTGACCCCGAACGCGTCAGATCTCAGGCATTCGCCGCCGGCGGTGATTCGTAGGCTGCAAAATGATATTCGCCGGAACCATCGCGCAGCGGCGCGATGTCGTTCACGTACCTGGGGTCGTCAGCAAAGTTTTCCAACTCGGTCATGCTTGGAAACTCTATGACAATAACGATTTTGTCATCCAGCAAATCGCCACTAATCGCGCGCTTGGTCGGGCCGCGCACAATGTATTTTCCACCGTGCTCGTGCACCAGCTCAGCGGCAAGCGCCGAGTATTTCTTGAAGTTGTCATGGGGATTGGTGACCTTGCAGATGGAAATAATATAAGCCGACATAGTGCGTCTCCCTTGGCGCTAAAAATTATTGGTTAGCCATTATCTTCACCGGGCGGCCAACCGGCAATGCTGCACGAGTACAGTCTCCATTCAGGCTTGCGATTCAGCCAGTCCGCGTTTTGTGGCGGCACTCAGACGACGCAGATGCCATTCGCGGCTCTGCGCGCTGCTACGGTCATCCGCGGTCTCGCGATAAACCAGCTCCACGGGTCTGCGGCCACGTGTGTACTTGGCCCCCTGGCCGCGATTGTGCTGAGCGACCCGGGCGTCAAGATCGCGGGCGATGCCGGTATAAAAAGTGCCGTCGGCACAGCGCAGCAGGTAGACATGCCAGCTCACGGATCGCTCAGCGCACGCCGCCCATGAGTTTTTTCAAAGCCGGCGTGAAAACCAGCAACAGCAAACCGGCGCCGGCAGTTGTCAGAACGATCTGCAGGTAGAGGTCAGGCATCTGTGTGACGCTGTCGCCGCTGAGTTCGCCGGCCAGCAGACCAGCCAGTACGTTGCCCAGGGCCGCGGCCACGAACCAGATGCCCATCATTTGCCCGACGTAGCGTTTCGGTGCCAGCTTGGTGGTGGCCGATAAGCCCACCGGGCTCAACGCCAGCTCGCCCAGGGTATGAAACAGGTAGGTGGTGATTAGCCAGAATGGCAATACGGAGCTGCCCGCTGCGACCAGTTTGGCGGCGAAAAACATCACACCAAAGCCGGCGCCGAGCAGCATCAGACCGATAACAAATTTTACTGGCGTAGACGGTTCGAGGTTTCGTCGCGCCAGGTAGCCCCATACGGCGGCGAACGCCGGTGCGATCAGGATGATCATGATTGGGTTGGTGGACTGCAGCCAGCTGGCCGGCATCTCAAAACTACCGATCATGCGATCCGTATAACGCTCGGCGAACAGGTTGAGCGAGGAACCGGCCTGTTCGAAGCCGGCCCAGAACATGGCAGCGCCAAGAAACAGGGCAATGATCACTACCAGGCGTTTCTTTTCTTCCGCGTTCAATCCGCCGAAAATAAAAAGCCAGGCGAAATAGGCACCGGCCAGGCCGAGTATGGCCGCGCTGGTATAACGCGATACCACCACCGGATCCGGTCGCCATGCACCCGAGACCAGTAAGCCGAATACCACCAGCACCAATAGCCCGCCGGCCCAGACCATGCGCCAGCTGCGGGCTATGCGCTGACGTTCCTCAGCGCTGTCCGGCCCAACATGGGGCTTTAGTCCGGCCTCGCCAAGCAGTCCGCGCGAGCGACGGAATTGCCACAAGCCGAATAACATGCCGACGCCGGCAGCCGCGAAGCCATAGTGCCAGCCAAAGGTCTGGCTCTCCGCCAGGTAGCCGCAAACAATGGAACCGAAGAAGGCGCCAATGTTGATGCCCATATAAAAAATCGTAAATCCGGAATCCCGGCGGCCATCGCCTTCCGGATATAGCTGGCCGACCACGGCACTGATGTTTGGTTTCAGCAGACCGGTGCCGCAGGCCACCAGCATCAGGCCCAGGAAAAAGGCATAAACGGAGGGGATGGCGAGCGTGAAGTGGCCGAGCATGATCACGATGCCGCCAATCCAGATGGCTCGCTGTGCGCCGATCAATCGATCGGCGATCCAGCCTCCGGGCAAGGCCAGCAAATAGACTGCCGCAGTGTAGAGACCATAGATGGCGGTGGCCGTGGAGTCGTTCAAAGCCAGGCCGCCGCTCTCTACCTGGTCAACCATGAACAGCACCAGTAAGGCGCGCATGCCGTAATAACTGAAGCGTTCCCACATTTCCGTGAAGAACAGGGTGCGCAGTCCCGCCGGGTGGCCGGCCCACTGCGGGAGTGCAGCGCTATTACTTTGGCTGGTCGACACCGACTAGCTGGCCTCTTCCTCGGCCGGTTCCTCAGCTGGCTCTTCGTCGCCGGATGTCATGATGCGCGACATGATGATGCCGGCCTCGAACAACAGGTAAACGGGCACCGCCAGCAGCGTCTGGCTGATCACATCGGGTGGCGTTAGCAGCATGCCAAGGACAAAGGCGCCGAGAAACACATAGGGCCGCTTTTTCGACAGGGCGTCAGCCGTGGTCAGTCCTGAGCCAACCAGCATTACCGTAGCTATGGGAACTTCAAAGGCCAGACCAAAGGCGAAAAAAATCACCAGGATGAAATCCAGGTAGCTGGAGATATCCGTCATCACCGCGACCCCTTCCGGTGCCACCGCGTTGAAAAACGCGAACATCAGCGGGAACACGACGAAATAGGCAAACGCTACGCCGGCATAGAACAGCAGGATGCTGGAGACCACCAGTGGTACGGCGAATTTTTTCTCGCGCCGGTACAGACCGGGCGCGACGAAGGCCCACAACTGATAGAGCACCACCGGCATGGCAATGAACAGTGCGACAAACAGGCTGGTTTTAAACGGCGTCAGAAACGGTGAGGCGACCTGAGTCGCGATCATGGTGGAGTTTTCCGGTAACTCTTCCATCAACGGTCGCGCGACGATGGCAAAGACCTTTTCAGCAAAGGGCGCCAGGCAGAGAAATACCAGTAACACCGCGCCAAAGGCTTTCATCAGCCGCTCGCGCAGTTCGATAAGGTGGGATACCAGAGTCGCTTCTTCGAGCTCCTCTGCGACGTCCTCGTTGTCGGCTTCGCTGGCCATTCAGCAGGCGTCCATGAGCCGGCCAGTCTTTACTTTTTGTCCGACGTGCTGTCGGCTGCAACGGCTTCTTGCGGCGCATCGGCCGCGGCATCGGATTCGGGAACCGATTCGCCAATCCTGTTGTCGGCTTCGCCTGGCTTCAGGTCATCAACGCCAGGGCGCTTATAACTGCTGGGCTTGTTAGGCGAGTAACCGGGCGTGAAGGGCTTGGTGATGTCCGTATCCAGTTCAGCACGCATTTGCGTGGTTAGCGTGCGCGCCATCCGCCGCGCCTGCCCGGCCCAATTACCGACCTGCATGGCAACCTTGGGTAATTTTTCGGGGCCCAAAACAACCAGCCCCAGACCGAACAGGATAAATAGTTCCCAAAAACCGATATCAAACATATCGGTCAGGAGGCCTTGTTCTGCTCCGTTTCCCGCTGTTCGCTGGTTTCTGCGAACTCGGCGTCGGGTTCTTTGAGCTGCTTGCTGTCATCATTTTCCGCATCGCCCATGGCTTTGCGGAAGCCTTTGACTGCGCCGCCCAGGTCTTGTCCCAGGCTGCCAAGTTTCTTGGTGCCAAACAGCAGTACAACGATCACCAGGATGATCAGCAGCTGCCAGAGGCTGATGCCGCCTAAACCCATAGTCTTAACTCCATGTATACCGGCCGATCAGCGGCCGTGCTCCGACCGCTAATAATACGTCAAAACAGTGCGCGTCCCGGAACACCGTGTGAAAACGTGAACTCAGTCGCCTGTGGGCGGGACTTCCAGCCAAAAAGTCACCGGGCCGTCGTTCACCAGGCTGACCTGCATATCGGCGCCAAACTGGCCGCTGGCCACCGCCAGGGGCTGTTCCCGGGCCAGTTTCAGCAATTGCTCGAACAATTCTGCGCCGCGCTGCGGCTCCGCGGCGGCCGAGAAACCCGGTCGATTGCCGCTGCGGGTATCCGCTGCCAGCGTGAATTGCGGCACCAGCAGCAGGCTCCCATGGGCCTGGCGCAGATCCAGGTTCATGCGACCTGAGTTATCGGGGAATACCCGGAATGCCAGTATTCGCTCCAAAAGGCGGCGTGCCTGGGCCTCACTATCCCCCCGCTGCACCCCAACGAGCACCAGCAGACCAGCCTGAATCTCGGCGATGATCTCCCCCGCCACTTCGACTCGCGCTTCACTAACCCGCTGCAGGAGGCCAATCATGAAATAGTTTTCCTGAGCATTGATTGAGTCTAGCAGTGTGGCCGTGGCGTTCTGAAAATCTAAATTTGCATTTGTTTTTGCTTTTTATTGAGCTAAAAATCCCACTAAGTATTACTATTATCCGTTCTATTGTATCTATAACCCCATCTACCGGACTTTTTTGCTTTTTTTGCGTTGAAAAGGCTATTTTTCGCCTATCTAATCATCCGAATGGAAATACTAGGCAATAGTGGGGTGATATAGCGTAAATAGCCATTATTAATGCAAGTATGTGGGATAAATAGTCATGTGCAGAGTTTTCTGGAACTGGGTTTCCCGGTTTTCACAAAAAAATACCAGAGAAGTGGAGAAAGTCCTCCCAAATTGACCGCCCAATAAACTATCAGTGGGAAAATCCCCTGATTATCGGGCTTTTTTTAAGGCTTACGGTGTATTTGGGCGTCTGTCTTAACGTCGCAACCGTGCGTAAGGCGGGCAGCCAGCGTGCCTGCCTCACAATTTCGCCCTTGGCTTCGGCCGCGGCGATGGAACAGCTTCCTCGGCGCGACTACTATCACGCGTCACCTTAAGTCACGGACCAACAGATGAAGCGCAGAGAGTTGCTCACTACCGCCGGCATCGCGGCGCTGGCCGGTTGTTCACAGGAACAGACGGATTGCGGGCCCGACGGCGGCGAGCGCTTCAACTGGAAACTGGTCACCACCTGGCCACCGAATTTTCCAGGACTGGGTACAGGCGTGGTGCGCATGACCGAAATGATTCGCCAGGCCTCCGGCGGAAGGCTGGACATTCGCGTATACGCAGCCGGTGAACTGGTACCGGCTTTTGAAGTTTTTGATACGGTTTCCAGCGGCACTGCGGAAATGGGTCATGGCTCGGCCTATTACTGGAAAGGTAAGGTCGAAGCGGCGCAGTTTTTCACTTCCATCCCCTTTGGTATTTCAGCCATGGAAATGAATGGCTGGTTGTACTTCGGCGGCGGACTGGAGCTGTATCGTGAACTGTATGCGCCATTTAATTTGCGGCCCTTTCCCGCGGGTAACACGGGCGTGCAGATGGGTGGCTGGTTTAATCGCAGAATCGACAGCATGGCCGATCTGGCCGGATTAAAAATGCGCATTCCCGGGCTCGGTGGCGAAGTCCTCAGGCGCGCCGGCGGCACGCCCGTTAATCTGCCCGGCGCGGATATTTTTACGGCTCTGCAAACGGGCAGCATCGACGCGACAGAATGGGTTGGGCCCTATAACGACATCGCATTCGGTCTGCATAAGGCAGCCGAGTACTACTACTACCCTGGCTGGCAGGAACCGGGTCCGGTACTTGAGTGCATCGTTAATCAACAGGCCTTTGAAAGCCTGCCGGAAGATCTGCAGGAAATTGTCCGTCTGGCCTGCAGTGCAACCAATGATCAGATGACGGCAGAGTTTGTAGCCCGCAATGCGCAGTCTTTACAGCAACTGCGCGCTGAGGGAGAAGTTGAAATCCTGCCATTTCCTGATGAAGTTCTGCTTGCCTTGCAGCGAATATCCACTGAGGTGATCGATGAGGTGGTTGCCCGCGACGAAAAGGCCGCAGGCATCTACGCTTCCTTCTCCAGCTTTCGCGACAGCGTTAGCGACTGGACCAATATTTCCGAGCGCGCGATGCTGCGTATCCGTCCTGATTGATGCTGCAGTCTGTGCAGATCTCCGGACTGAATCGCAGTCTTGCGGCAGCCCTGCTTGTCCTGCTGGTTTCAGCCTGCGGCGGCGGGGGCTCGGCCGGCGACGAGCAGAATTCTAATCTGCGCGTCTACCGGCATTCGACGAATGGCGCACCTACGACCCTCGACCCGGTTCAGTCGGCTACGGCCTATACAAATCTTATTGTTATTAATGTTTACGACACGCTCTATTCTTACAAGTACCTGGCCCAGCCCTACGAACTGAAACCGAATCTTGCAGCGGCCATGCCGGAAATTTCCGCCGACGGTCTTACCTACACCATACGGTTGAGACGCGGCGTCAAATTTATTGATGACCCCGTATTTATCAACGGCAAGGGGCGCGAGGTAAACGCCGAGGATGTGATTTACAGCCTCAAGCGCCATTTCGACCCCGACATGCGGCCGCAGGGTGCCTGGCTATGGCAGGGCAAGGTCGTCGGACTGGAAGCATGGAAACAGGCTGGCTCCGACTATGATCAGCCTGTAGAAGGTTTGCGCGCGCTCGATTCGCACACCTTGCAGATAACACTGGTACGCCCGTTCCCTCAGTTGCCCTATACCCTGGCCCAGGGCTATGCAGCTGTGGTCCCGCGCGAGGCGGTAGAACGCTACGGCCGTGAGCTCGGGCTTAAGCCCGTAGGCTCCGGCCCCTTCATGCTTCGTTCCTTTGATACGGCAAAGGTCGTTATGGAACCTAATCCGGACTGGCGCTGGGAGCCTGTCGATATATACGCCGAGGGTTATGACGCCGACGGGCAAGCCTTTACCGGCGTTGCGGCTATTCACGGCCAGCAGCCGCCGTTTGTGGATCGCTTTGAAGTCGATTTTGTTCAGGATCCCGCTGCCCAGTGGAATTCATTCACCAAGGGCAACGAAATTCAGGTCACTACTCTGCCGGTAGAGCTGGCTGATCGTGTGCTTGCCAGCAAGCGGCCCGTCGCGCTCAGAGCGGACCTGGCTGAGAAGTATCACGTTAGCTCCGACATCGAATCCGGCTTCGTGTATCAGAGCTTCAATATGGATTTTGAGGAATTCGGCTATAACCCGGACCCACAACGGGCAAAGCGAAATCATGCTTTGCGTTGCGCAATGATCAAAACTTTCGACTGGGATGCTCGCAACGACAGCTTCTACTTTGATCTTGGCGTGATATTTCCCGGCATTATCCCTCCGGTGGTGCCGGAATTTGATCCCGCGCTTTCTCGCGACAGCGTAACCCGTGATGTGGACGGCGCACGTCGCTTGCTGGCAGAGAATGGCTGGGACGCCGAGACATTGCCCGAACTTATTTATGGCAGTACCGGTGGCGTACGTTCGCGTCAGTTCTTCGAGCAGTTCCGCGCCTGGCTGATGCAGATCGGTTTTCCGCGCAATAAGATCATACTCAAGCAATTCGCGACCTTCGGTGATTTGAACCAGCAATGGCGGGAAAGTCGTCTGCCTTATATCGCGGTGGGCTGGGGCCTGGATTATCCGGACGCGCAGAATACCTTGCAGTTGTTTTATGGTCCCAACCGCGCACCCGGCTCTAACAGCTCCAACTACGACAATCCCGAGTACAACCGCTTGTATCAGGAGGCGTCAGTAATGCAGCCATCACCCGAGCGCACCAAGATTTATCGCAAAATGAATCAGATTCTTATCGACGATTGCGTGACCATCGCGGCATTGTCGCGGACTCGCATCCCGGTATGGCATCGGGAAGTCGTGATGCACCCGCCCGGCGGCATGGTAGGCGGCTTCTATTTTCCCTTCATTGCTCTATCCGATGGTCAGGGCGGCATCCGTCAGCCGGTTGAGCAGGCGGTGGCGAACTAGTGGAGTTGTTGCAGTACGCGCTGCGCAAACTGGTCACCGGTATCCCGCTGGTTATCGGCGTTACCCTGGTGAGCTTCTTGCTGATGGTGTATTTCGGGCCGGATAAGACCTTCGATCTGCTCGGGAAGAACCCGACCGCCGAACAAATCGCCGAAGTAAGAGAGCAGCTTGGCTACAACCGCACATTCATGGTTCGCTACCTTGAGTACCTGCGTGAGTTGGTGACCTTTGATTTCGGGCGCTCTGACTCCACTGGTGAGGAGGTGACGAAATTGCTGGCGCGAACGGTTCCTGTGTCCCTGGCGCTGGCGCTGCCGGGTTTTATCCTCGGTAACCTGCTGGGCGTGATGCTGGGTTTGCTGGCAGCCTTCTACCGGGGGCAGAGAGCCGACAAGGCCATTATGGCCGGCGCCGCGGTGGGCATGAGCATCAGTTTCCTGATCGTAATCATCGCCTTTCAGATTCTCTTTTCGTCGAGCTTCGGTCTGAACCTGTTTCCAGTGCGTGGCTGGGATGCCAGTTCCTTCAGCAGTTATTTCGAGTACGTAACGGTACCAACCCTGGCCACGGTATTTGTGGCACTAGGTTACAACACGCGTTTTTATCGTTCGGTGATTGTGGAAGAAATGAATCGCGACCACGTGCGCACTGCCCGCGCCTTCGGTGTTCCTACCAGCCAGCTCTACTACAAACTGATTCTGAAAAATGCACTGATTCCTATCATTACCCGGATCATGTTCTCCATACCGGTGGTAATCATTAGTGGCAGCCTGCTACTGGAAAGTTACTTCGGCATCCCGGGCATTGGCAAGGCTACCTATGACGCCATCATCACCGGAGACCAGCCGTTATTGAAGGCCGTGGTAGCGCTGACTGCCATTATGCTGGTGGTGGTTCAGCTGCTGACGGACATTCTCTACCGCGCTGTGGATCCGCGGGTAACGCTTAAATGAGTGCGTCAGCAGAAAGCCTGGAACCGGTTGCGCAGCGCGAGCATTCGCCTGAATCGCTCTGGACAAAAGCCCTATACAAGTTCCGTCGCGACCGGGCGGGAATGTGGTCCCTGGGCGTAGTATTGCTTTACCTGCTGGTAGCCCTGGGCGTGGTCCTGGGCTGGTGGGCCAGCGGCTGGGCTGAACTCGACGGGGGTAAATGGGAAGCACCGTCGACAGAGCATTGGTTCGGCACCAATATCATCGGCCAGGATATTTTTGATCGGGCAATCTACAGTACCCGTACTTCCTTCGAAGTTGGCCTGGTAGTGGCATTGCTTGCTACCGGGCTAGGCGCGGTACTGGGCGCCATAGCGGGATTTTTCAGCGGCAGCTGGATCGATGAATTGATTCTGTGGATTATGGGTGTGCTGGATTCCATTCCCTTTATCCTGTTTGTCGCCGCCATCGCATACAGCCTCAAGGACACGCCTTATGCCATGCATATAGCGATGATTGCGACCTTCTGGATTACAGCGGGTCGTTTGATTCGCGGTGAGGTTATTAAGCTGCGTGGTCAGGAATATGTTGAGGCTGCGCACGCCATTGGCGTGCCGGAAATGACCATTATTTTTCGGCATATTTTGCCTAACACCACCCATATTCTCCTGGTGCAGGCCACCATTACTTTTGTTGCTGCCATCAAGAGCGAAGTGATTCTCAGCTTCCTGGGGATCGGCGTTAAAGACAGCATGAGCTGGGGCCTGATGATCTCCGAGAGCACCCAGGAAGTACTGGCCGGCTTTTTCAATAATTTTCTGGCTGCCTCGGTATTACTGTTCGGACTGGTGATGGCCTTCAACATGTTCAGCGATGCCTTGCAGGATGCGCTGGACCCACGGACCGTTGCCGGTGGTCTGAGACGACGCCGGTACTTCGCGTACGTGACCTGGTGGTCGAGTTCGACACGCCCCAGGGTGTGGTACGGGCCGTCGATGGCATCAGTTTTGAGGTGCGCGGCAACGAAACCCTGGGCATTGTCGGTGAGTCGGGTTGCGGTAAAACCGTGACTGGTCTGTCCCTGCTTGGCCTGATTCCGTCGCCACCGGGTCGCATTGCCGCCGGTTCCATTGAATTTGCCGGTCGCGAACTGGTAGGGCTGAGCGAAGAATCGCTGCGCGAAATCCGTGGCGCCGAAATTTCAATGATTTTTCAGGAGCCGATGACTGCACTGAATCCGGTATTTACCGTTGGTAACCAGATGATCGACGTGCTGATGCGTCACAAGGGGTTGACTCGCCGACAAGCACGCCAGGCCGCCATCGAGATGCTCGCTAAAGTCGGTATTCCGGCGCCGACCAAGCGCATTGACGAGTACCCGCATCAGTTGTCTGGCGGCATGCGTCAGCGTGTGATGATAGCCATGGCCCTGTCTTGCGGTCCACGCCTGCTGGTGGCCGATGAGCCGACCACTGCGTTGGATGTCACGACCCAAGCCCAGGTGCTGGAGCTAATTAACCAGCTCCAGCAGGAATTTCAGATGGCGGTGATCCTGGTGACCCACGATCTCGGCGTGGTCGCCGAGACCTGCCGGCGTGCGCTGGTCATGTACTGCGGCAAAATTGTCGAGCAGGCGCCGGTCGCGGAGCTCTTTGCCGGACCACGGCATCCTTATACCCACGGCCTGCTGGCTTCCATTCCACGTATTCGTCCCGATAAATTGCGCCATTTGCCGACCATAGAGGGGCGTGTGCCGGACCTGCTGCATCTGCCGTCGGGTTGCCGTTTTGCCGAGCGCTGCCAGCGCGCGACGGCCAACTGCCATCGCGAAGAACCACTTTTGCAGCCGCACGGGACCGGAAGTTTCGCCTGCTTTCATCCCTGGGAAGCGGCGTCATGAGCGCCGGCAACGAGGTATTACTGCAGGTACGAGATCTGCAAAAGTACTTCCCGGTGCGCGGCGGTCTGTTGCGTCGCGTAGTGGCTAACGTCCAGGCTGTCGATGGCGTGAGTTTCTCATTGCAACCCGGCCGGACTTTCGGCCTGGTGGGAGAAAGCGGCTGCGGAAAAAGTACCCTGGGCCGAACCATCGTGCGCCTGCTGGCGCCTACTGGCGGGCAGGTCCTGCTGGACGGCGAAGATATTTCAGGCTTGTCCCGAAAGCAGTTGCTGCCCTACCGACAGCGTATGCAAATGATCTTCCAGGATCCCTATGCGTCTCTGAGCCCACGACGCACCGTTGCACAGACCTTGCGCGAGCCGCTGGATGTGCACCGGCTGGGCAGCAGCGCGGAGCGCGAGACTCGCGTCCGCGAATTGCTGGACGTCGTTGGCTTGAGTAAACGCGCACTGGACCGTTATCCACATGAGTTTTCCGGCGGACAGCGGCAACGGGTCGGTATTGCGCGCGCGCTGGCGCTGAATCCTTCGCTGATCGTTGCCGACGAGCCGGTCTCTGCGCTGGACGTCTCGGTGCAGAGCCAGATTCTTAACCTGATCGAAGACTTGCAGGCTGAGCACGGCATTGCGTTCCTGTTTATTGCCCACGACCTGGCAGTAATCCAGCATGTCAGCGACGTCATCGGCGTCATGTACCTGGGTAAGCTGGTAGAAATCGCCAGTTCCAGTGACTTGTATGCCGCGCCTCGCCACCCCTACACGCGCGCACTGATGTCGGCCATTCCCGTTCCGGATCCGGGCGGCCGCCGCAAGCGTATTGTGCTGAGCGGCGAGGTGCCCTCGCCGATGAATCCGCCGCCCGGCTGCCCGTTTCACACGCGCTGTCCGGATGCCATGGATAAATGCCGCGTTTCTGAGCCGAAGCTAAAAAATCTTGGCAGCCCATCTACGCCGCACGAAGTGAGTTGCCACTTATATGATTAGTGTGGTCTTCGACTGGCCAGCAAGCCGAGCCTTGTCCCCATCGAACTGCCCTGTTGCGTTTGCTGATTCGGCGTTTCGGCGCGGAAAAACGCACCGCTTGCTACGGCCGTTAGCCGCCCGCAAAACTGCTAAGATCGCCAAATACTGTTCTGGTTAAGGAGGCCTGGCGCTTGAAAGCATTTCGACTGACATCGCTCTGTCTGTTGTTACTGGCAACCGTCCAGGTGCTGCAGGCTCAGGAATTTCGACCTTACCCTTCGCCCAAGGTCTCAGAGACTGATTGGCAAACCTACCTTTTTTCCGTGCAGGCAGCGCAGCTGTCTAGTGAAGAGCGCATCCAGGCGCAGCACTTGCTGACCTACCAGAATAGTGAACGCACCATGCATTGGGCCTTTACGACGCTGGGTCATCCCGCCCATCCCAGCTGGATTACCCGTCGTCTGGTCACCAAGGATGGCAAACAGAGCATTCAGCAGGCCGGCTACTACGCCGGCTCAGAAACAGATTTTGAACGCTGGTTTCAGTTGGTGCTGGAACAGACCCGGCGTCGTGAGAGTGCGGCCAACTAGCCCGAAACTACCTGGATTTCCGCCTGCGCCAGGTCGACCGACGATGCAGATCGTTTCCCATCTCTGGATGCGGCTTTGACTACAGCCTGCTGGTGCCTGAAATAGTCGAATGAGCGAATTCACAGATTTTCTGCCTGAGGCCTTCGCTGAATTCGGTGCGGTGCATATTCGTCGGATGTTCGGTGGCCACGGCGTATTTTATGATGGCCTTATGATCGGTCTGGTGGCGAGTAATTCGCTGTATCTCAAGGCCGATGCGGAATCACGCCTCTTGTTTGAAGAACGCGGCCTGGAAGCTTTCACTTACGGCAAGGCCGACAAGCGCGTCGCCTTGTCTTACTACCAGGCTCCGGAAGAAGCCCTTGAAGATCCCGACAGTATGCGCGAATGGGCCGAGCGCGCTTACGCGGCGGCATTGCGCAGTCGACGCTAGACGCTCTGCCGGTCAAAATATATTGAGAAACGTTTGTCCCTGACAGGCATCCAAACGCCAGATACGTATTCAGAGGTCGTTCATGAGCCAGACAGCACGCGTGTTAGTTTTCGCCGGCAGTAGCCGCCAGTTGTCTTACAATCGTCGCCTTGCTGCACTGGGCGCTCGTCTGTACCGCGATGCAGGTGGTGAGGCCACCCTGCTGAATCTCGCTGACTATCCTCTGCCAATCTATGATGGCGACTTCGAGGCGGCCGAAGGCTTGCCGGAGCAGGTGCTCCAATTGCGTGATCTATTCAGTTCCCACCAGGGTTTATTGATAGCCTCGCCGGAGTACAACAGCAGTATTTCGCCGCTGCTAAAAAATCTCATTGACTGGGTTTCGCGAGCGCCGGAGGGCGAAGAAAGCCTGGCGCCCTATCAGGATAAGTGCGCCGTCCTGCTGTCGGCGTCACCCGGAAGTCTGGGCGGCCTGCGTGGATTGGTGACCCTGCGCTCAGTGCTTGGGAACATTGGTGTCACAGTGTTGCCGGGACAATTCGCGCTGGCCCGGGCTCACCAGGCTTTCCGCGGCGAGAACGAACTGGCCGATGCGGGTCAGCAGGATCGGTTGCAGAAGCTTGTATTGTCTTTGCACCGCATGCTGCAGCGCCTGCACGGCTGAGGCCCCAGCTTCTTAGCGAGGTATTCATCATGCAACTGGAAGGATCCTGTCATTGTCAGTCGGTACGCTTTCGACTGCAGTCTCGTCACCCCTATCCGTTTAATCTTTGTTATTGCTCGATTTGCCGCAAGACCGCCGGCGGGGGCGGATATGCCATCAATTTAAGTGGGGATGCGACCAGTCTTCAGATCGAGGGCGCGGAGCACGTGCAGGTCTATCACGCCAGGCTGGTGGATGCTGCCAGTGGCGAGATCAGAGAAAGTCGGGGCGAACGCAATTTTTGCTCGCGCTGCGGCAGCGCATTGTGGGTGTTTGATCCGCAATGGCCGGAACTTTTGCATCCCTTTGCTTCTGCCATCGATAGCGAGCTTCCTCCGGCGCCGGAGCGAACCCATTTGTTGCTGGATTCAAAAGCGGGTTGGGTACCCCTCCGGGCAGATCCGCAGGACAAACAATTTCCGCGCTACCCGGATGAATCCATTGCAGCCTGGCATCAACGCCTGGGCCTGGAAGACGGTGCTGACTAGTCAGTTACCGTAGATTTGTGCCGGCAGCCAGGTGGCGATGCCCGGCCAGATGGCCAGCAACACCAACGCCAGCAACTGGATTGCTACGAAGGGAATAACCCCACGGTACATGTCCGTGGTTCGCACCTCGGGCGGCGCGACGCCGCGCAGATAAAACAGCGCGAATCCAAAGGGCGGCGTGAGGAACGAAGTCTGCAGGTTGATGGCGATCATCACACCTAACCAGACTGGATCTACTCCCATGGCCAGCAGCACGGGTCCGACGATGGGCACCACGACAAAAGTGATCTCGATGAAGTCGAGCACAAAGCCGAGTAAAAACATCAGCAGCATAACCACCAGCATGGCACCGACCACACCACCCGGTAGTGAAAGCAGAAACTCGCGCACCAGCTCGTCACCGCCGAAGCCACGGAAGACTAGTGAGAACAGGGAAGCACCAATCAGTATCAGGAATACCATACTGCTGACGCGCGTGGTGCTGCGCACAATTTCCGTCAGCATTGCACGATTCAACTGGCCTTTCAGCACGGCCAGTAACAAGGCGCCCGTGGCGCCGACGGCCGCAGCCTCGGTAGGCGTAGCGATACCAGCCATAATGGAACCAAGCACTGCCAGGATCAGGGCGAGCGGCGGCAATAGCACCTTGATCACGCGCAGCGCCAGGTCCGCGCCGCGGGGTGCGCTGATATGCTCAGCCCGACCTGGTGGCATAGAGTCTGGTCGCCATATGGCCAGGATTAAAATCCAGCCGATGTAGAGGCCGACCAGCATCAGTCCGGGGAACAAGGCACCCACAAACAGGTCGCCGACCGACACGGTATCGGGACTGAAAATTCCCTGGCTGATCTGCGCCTGTTGGTAAGCTGAGGCGAGGACATCGCCGAGCAATACCAGGATGATCGACGGTGGAATAATCTGCCCGAGGGTTCCCGAGGCGCTGATAATTCCTGTGGCGACAGCCGGTTCGTAACCCCGCTTCAGCATCGTTGGCAGTGAAAGCAGACCCATGGTTACCACGGTTGCGCCAACGATACCGGTGCTGGCGGCGAGCAACATGCCGACCAGTGTTACCGCAATGGCCAGACCACCTCGCTGGCGACCGAACAATAGCCCCAGGGTATCCAGCAGATCTTCGGCGATGCGCGCGCGTTCCAGGGTTACGCCCATAAATACAAACAGCGGCACTGCGACCAGGGTTTCGTTGCCCATGATGCCGAACAGTCGGCTTGGCATGGTGCCCAGGAAGCTTGTGTCGAATACACCGAAAAGTGCGCCACCCAGGGCGAACAGCAGTGCCGTTCCACCGAGCGTGAAGGCAACGGGAAAACCTGCCAGCATTACCACGACGACAACGACAAACATTAGCAAGGCGAGTATCGACATGGGTGGTTCTAAACGGGATCGGGCCGTTGCTTATCTTCCGCCGACTCACCCTGCTGGCCGGACAGCAGCAGCAGGCTGCGCCCAAACAGAACGCAGCCCTGTGTAAACAGTAGCGCGGCGGTCAGCGGGATCATTGATTTCATCAGTGGCACTGCCGGGAACGGTAAACCACCGGCTTCCCGGGAGCCCTCGGTGATTCGCCAGGATGTCTGCACATAGTCCCAGCTTCCCCAGCCCAGGAAAATCGCCAGCGGCAACAAAAACAGCAGGCAGCCGAGGGCGTCAATCAAAGCTCGACGGCGCGGGCCGGCCCGCGCGTAGAACACATCGACCCGTACCTGCTGATCCTGGGCCAGGGTATAGGCCGCCGCCAGCATGAATACGGCCGCGTGCATCCAGGTAACGCTTTCCTGTAACCAGATCCAGCCACTGTCGAACCAGTAGCGCAGCACCACGACGGCAAAGGTCACCAGCACCATCACCAGTGTGAGCCAGGCCACGGCCTGGCCGATCCGAAGGTTGATGCTCTCGAGACGTGTCAGCCAGACCTGCACGATGTTCTCAAGGGCGCCAGAAAGTGCGCGAAACCAGTACCAGCAGGGTAAAGATCTCCAGACGGCCAAGTAACATGGCGAGCACACAAACCCACTTGGCGACGTTGTTCAGGTTGCCAAAACCGCTGGCTACATCGCCGAGTCCCGGTCCCAGGTTATTGAGGCTGGCGGCCATGGCCGAAAAAGCCGTCACCTGATCCAGTCCCGTGGCCAGTAGCACCGTCATCATCACCGCAAACAACACGACGTAGACAGCAAAGAACCCCCACACGGCTTCGACCACCCGTTGTGAGACCGCGACGCTGCCAAGCTTCACGGGTAGTTCCGCGTTGGGATGTACCAGCCGCTGTACTTCGCGTACGCCCTGCTTGTAAAGCAGTAAGACGCGCACGACTTTCATACCGCCCGCCGTTGATCCGGCACAGCCGCCAATAAAACTGGAGAACAACAGCACCACCGGCAGTGCACCAGGCCAGGCAGCGAAGTTGGTGGTGGTAAATCCGGTGGTGGTCGCCACCGAGACGGTTTGGAACAGACCTGCAATGAGGGTTTCACCCGGGCTCGAAAACACGTCCTGAAAATACAATCTCAGCAATACAAACAGCAGCAGACCACCCAGTACCGCACAGTAAGCCCGGAATTCCGGCTCAATAAAATAGTGGCGTACCGAGGTGCTGCGCCAGGCGACAAAGTGGAGTGAGAAATTGATCCCCGCGAGGAACATGAATACAACGCCGACCAGCTCTATCGCGTAGTTGTCAAAGTAGCCAATACTGGCGTCGTGCGTAGAGAAGCCGCCGATCGCGACGGTACTAAAGGCATGACAGATGGCATCGAAGGGCGACATGCCCGCAGCCCAATAGCC
Source organism: uncultured Gammaproteobacteria bacterium (assembly GCA_963807995.1). Lineage (GTDB taxonomy): Bacteria > Pseudomonadota > Gammaproteobacteria > Steroidobacterales > J054. Next base: position 347,429 of record CAWEDX010000005.1, on the reverse strand, counting down.
CAGTGCGCAGCTAATGGTCAGACCAAGATAGATGTACCAGAGTGCTTTGGCCGTCTCGGTTATACGCGGGGTCAGCTTTGAGTCCTTGACCGGGCCCGGTGCTTCGGCGCGGTATAGCTGCATGCCGCCAACGCCCAGCATAGGCAGTACCGCCACGGCCAGTACGATGATGCCCATACCGCCCAGCCACTGTAATTGCTGGCGGTAATACAAAATGGCTGGTGGCAGGTTATCCAGACCTGTAAGCACCGTGGCGCCGGTGGTCGTGAGACCGGAAATCGCCTCGAATACCGCGTCGGTCAGGCTCATGGACGGTTGTTCGCTGAACAGCAAAGGCGCCGAGCCGAAGCTGCCCAGTACCAGCCAGAACGCGGCCACGATCAAAAATCCGTCACGCAGCCGCAGGTCGCGTCGGTCCTCACGCACCGGGAACCAGATCAATGCGCCGGCGGCGAAGGTCACGGCAAAGCCGGACAGGAAAGCAAAGTAAGCACCGTCCGCATAGAACAGCGAAACAGCCACCGGCGGCAGCATGCTGGTGCTGAACAGCATCAGCAGCAGGCCGAGAATTCTCTGAGTTACCCCGATGCGCATGCTGTTTTTGCTGGCGAGATCCGTCCGGTGGGCTTCAGAAGCCCACGTCTACCTGGAACAGGCGTTCGACTTCTTCCGTCTGGCGCCGGTCGGTAATAAACAGGATGACGTGATCCTCGGTCTCGATCATCGTGTCGTGATGTGCCTCCATGATGGCATCGTCGCGAACAATAGCGCTGATGCTGGCGCCTGGCGGCAATGGAATGTCTTCGATGCGCCGACCGACCACCTGGCTTTCCTCGGGCGATCCATGCGCCACGGCTTCGATGGATTCTGCCTCACCGCGGCGCAATGAGTGAACCTTGACGACGTCGCCACGACGCACATGCGCCAGCAACGAACTGATGGTGATCTGCTGTGGCGAAATTGCGACGTCGATGGTGCCGCTTTCTACCAGTTCTGCGTAGGAGGGTCGATTGATCAGCGCCATTACCTTGTTACAGCCCAGCCGTTTGGCCAGCATCGCAGAGAGGATATTGGCCTCCTCCGCATTAGTCAGTGAGACAAATACGTCGGCGCTGTCGATGTTTTCTTCCAGCAGCAGTTCTTCATCGGCCGCATCGCCGTGTAGCACGATGGCTTTATTCAGCCGCTCGGAAATCTTTCGCGCCTGGCTGCGGTCGCGCTCGATGACCTTGACCTGGTTAGTGGTTTCCAGCGCTGCAGCCAGCCGGTAGCCAATGTTGCCGCCACCGGCGATGACTACTCGGCGTACCGTTTCCTCCGGGCGCCGCATTTCGTTCATGACTATCCGCGAATCGTCTCGGCTGGCAATAAAGAAGACCTCATCGCCCTCTCGAATCAGGGTGTTACCGTCCGGCAGCAGGCTCTCGCCATTGCGATACAGGGCGGCGATGCGGGCTTCGATATTCGGGATATGCTCGTGCAGGGACTTGATCTGCTGGTCGACCATGCGCCCGCCGCGCAGCGCGCGGGCGCCAATCAGGCGAACCCGGCCATCAGCGAAATCCAGCACCTGGAAGGCGCCGGGAAAGCGAATCAACTGTTCAATATGCGAGGTGACCAGCTGCTCGGGACTGATGAACACGTCCACCGGTACCGCGTGCTGTGAAAACAGCTTCTTGTTGGGGTCCTTTTCTTTGACATGCGCACTGATGTACTCGGCGCTGCGAATACGCGCGATCTTGGTGGCCGTTTGAAAACAGGTGTAGGCCACCTGGCAGGCGACCATATTGGTCTCGTCACTACTGGTCAGCGCGATCAACATATCAGCGTCTTTGGCGCCGGCGCGCTCCAGTACCTGTGGGTGGGCGGCGTGACCGACAACCGTGCGGATATCCAGGCGGTCCTGCAGATCACGCAAGACCGTCGGATCGGTATCCACGATCGTGACTTCATTGGCCTCGGCGCGGGCCAGTTGGTAGGCGGCGGTGGAGCCGACCTGGCCGGCGCCCAGAATAAGAATGTTCATGCTCTGGCGAGGTTCCCTGCGCGGGCAGGCGACATGTTACATCACTTCCAGTCGCGCATAAGACATCACCAGCCATTTGGTGCCGGCGGTCTCAAAATTAACCTGTACCCGGGCATGCGCGCCCGCGCCTTCATAGTTCAGTACCACGCCCTCGCCGAACTTGCCGTGACGTACGCGCTGGCCCAGACGCAGGGCATTCTTGTCCTCTGGGGCGCTGGTTCGCGTGCGCACCGTGCGCTGTTGCAGGGGCCGGCTGACCTGGATCCGCGGCCGTACCTCCTCGATCAGTTCTGTGGGTATCTCACTGATAAAGCGCGAGGGATGGCCGAAGCTGTCCACGCCATGCAATCGCCGCTGTTCGGCGTAGGTCAAATAGAGGCTTTGCATGGCTCGGGTTGCGCCGACATAACAGAGCCGCCGCTCCTCTTCCAGGCTGGCGGGGTCATTCAGCGAGCGTCGATGAGGGAACAGGCCGTCTTCCAGACCGGTGATGAACACTAGCGGAAATTCTAGGCCCTTGGCGGTATGCAGGGTCATAAGCTGCACGCAGTCTTCCCAGGCGTCACCCTGGGTATCGCCTGATTCAAGCACCGCGTGGGCAAGAAAAGCCGCCAGCGGGGTCATGTCTTCCTCCGCTTCAGTGCTTTCGAAACCCCGCGCGGCACTGACCAGTTCGTCGAGGTTCTCCAGGCGTGCTTCGGCACGCTCACGGGGTTCTTTCTTGTAGTGACTGGTCAGACCACTATTGCGAATCACATGGTCGACCTGCTCATGCAGCTCGAGTCCCTGGGTCTCCCGATCCATGCGCTCGATCAGTTGCAGGAAGACCTGCAGTGCATTGGCCGCGCGGCCGCTGAGCTGTCCGCCGGCCAGCGAGCAGGCAGATTGCCACATGGAACTGGAATAGGCGCGCGCATAGCTGCGCACCACCTCTACGGTACGCGCGCCGATCCCACGCGTGGGCAAATTAACCACCCTTTCGAAGGAGGCGTCGTCGTCGCGGTTGGCCAGCAGGCGCATGTAGGCGAGTGAATCTTTGATTTCTGCGCGTTCAAAAAATCGCAGGCCTCCGTAGACTCGGTAGGGAATTTTCTCGCGCAACAGGGCCTCTTCAAAAATGCGCGATTGGGCATTGGAGCGATATAACACCGCCGTTTCGATGCGTGGGTTTCCCTGTGCCACCCAGTCCTGGATTCGGCCAATGACGAAAGCCGCCTCATCGCGTTCGTTATAGGCGTTATACAAGTGAATCGGCTCGCCATCATCGCCATCCGTCCACAGTTCTTTGCCAAGGCGCCCGCTATTGTTGGCAATGACCGCATTGGCGGCGCGCAGGATCGTGCCGGTGGATCGGTAATTCTGCTCGAGCTTGATCAGACGCGAACCCGGAAAGTCTTTCTGGAAACGCATCAGGTGCTCCATGCGAGCACCACGCCAACGATAGATGGACTGATCGTCGTCACCAACCACGAACGGCACGCCGGTTTCGCCGATCAGCACGCGCAGCCAGGCGTACTGAATCGCGTTGGTATCCTGAAATTCGTCCACCAGCACATGACGAAAACGGCGTCGATAACGTTCCAGCACCTCCGGATTATGCAGCCAGAGTTCGTGGGCACGCAGCAGCAGTTCAGCGAAGTCCACCAGTCCTGCCTGGTCGCAGGCCGACTGGTACTCGCGGTACAGGCGAATTAACTGGCGACGATTGGGATCACCTTCATCATTGATGTGCTGCGGGCGCAGGCCTTCGTCTTTCTGGTTATTGATGAAGTACTGGATTTCCCGAGCTACCCAGGTGGTCTCGTCCAGCTCCAGGCTTTTTACCAGGCGACGAATCAGGCGTTGCTGATCGTCGCCATCGATAATCTGAAACCCCTGTGGCAGCTTGGCTTCCTGCCAGTGTCTGCGCAGCAGGCGATGTGCCAGGCCATGGAAGGTGCCGACCCAGAGGTTTTCCACCGGCATGCCCAGCAAAGCTTCGATGCGATGACGCATCTCAGCGGCCGCCTTGTTGGTGAAGGTCACGGCGAGAATGCCCAGCGGTGATACGTTCTCAACCTGGATCAGCCAGGCAATGCGATGCACCAGTACCCGGGTTTTTCCACTACCGGCGCCGGCAACCACCAGCATGGGTCCATCCGGCGCTGTGACGGCCTCGCGCTGAGCGTCGTTGAGCGGGTCTATGAGGGGCGTTACATCCATAAGCGCAGTCTAGCAACCGGTGAACAAGTTGGTGAAAGGAAGTGCGCTGAAGCAGTCGATCAGATGCGCTTCAGGGTGCGGCACAGATGAATAAACTGCTTTCGTCGCCTGCCGGGTCAATCACGGCTTCGTTGCTACAGCCACTGAGATCAAGCGTTGAGACGATGGGGCTGTTTGTGTCATTGCAGGGCAGTTGGCTCTGCAGGTCTGGGACGCTGAGAAACACCGGTGGTGGTTCGAAGCTGACCGGCGGCAGGCCCAGCGCCCTGCGCTGTGTACCCAGGCTAACGTAGTTTCTGAAGCTCTGTTCACATACCCGTCGACGCTGGACGTCAGACAGCCTGCTGTCCAGTGAATTGAGCCAGCTCAATAGCTTCCGATCGACAATGGGTTCGCCTGCATCGCGCACTGCGACGCTGACGTAGACAAAGGCATCCGCAAGCAGGCGGTCCGGACTGTTGCGGCCCAGCGCCCTCAGCCGGCGCGCAAATTCTGCGTCGCTGTCAAAGTCATTCAGATTGATATCGCTAAAGGTCTCGCGCTGCCCGGCAATCTGCAGCAACGCGGCGCTGCCGCCCTGGCTGGCTGAACGCTGATACAGGGCCAATGCAGCAAAGGGGTCCTGCAATGAACGCCTTAGCCCCAGACTCAGCGTAGCGCCGGCATCGCCGGCTGCCGACAGACTGGTCAGTGTTTGCTGGTCCAGCCGGGAAAAATACTCCTCGCGCGAGTTATCGACGGTCACTTCGAACAAGGCCTGCGGGCCATTGAATGCGCGCTGCTGATACCAGTCGGCGCTGTCGGCCAGCAGGCGCCTGCTGTCCAGGCCACGGGCTTCCAGCAGGGCGATGAGATCGGTGCTGCTGTTCAACCTGGCCGGGCCGGAGACCACCTGGTTTTCAACTTGGGGGACAATAACAGCAGTGGGCTGCTGCGCTTCTTGCGTCGTCTTTACTGTTGCAGGCAGGGGCAGGGTCTCTGGTTTGACGGCAAACTGCCGCACTACAAACAGCAGCGCACCGAGCAGTGCGGTTGCGATGAGTACGGAGATATTGGTGCGCGACACGTCCTAGCCGTGATTCAACAGCGCGCGGGATTTCTCCAGTGCCGTGATGTGGTTGAGGTTGATGACTGCCAGCAATAACAGCGCGGCGACGCCGTTATGCAGGGTGGCCAGACTGAGCGGGAGACCAAACCACACGATGCTGATGCCTAGACTGATTTGCGCAGCCAGGGCCAGTGCTACCAGTAGCCCGGCCCGGCGAATGTCATCGCGACGGCGACGCCAGGCAAGGAAAGCGACCAGGCCAATTACCAGACCAGCGGCCATGGCGCCCAGGCGGTGGACATAGTGAATGGCAACCCGGGCCGGTGCCTCCAGCACGCCGAACTCATAATCAACACCCAGACCTCGCCACATAACAAAGCCCTCGGCAAAATCTGCGCGCGACGGCCACCATTCTCCGCCACAGGTGGGCAGATCGGGACAGGCCAGCGCCGCATAGTTCGAACTGGTCCAGCCGCCCAGCGCAATCTGTCCGATCAGTACCAGCAGGGCGATCAGCGCGGGCACATAGGCAACGCGCTGCGGTGTTGTTTCCACTTCCTGTCGACGCCGGTGTTCGAGAATCAGCCAGAACAGCAATGCCGCTGTCGTCAGACCGCCCAGCAAATGAGCCATCACGATCAGCGGCTTGAGCAGCAGGGTTACGGTAAGCATGCCCAGCAGGCCCTGCACAATGACTACGCCCAACAGCACCAGCGGAAGGACTACGGGTTGCCCGAACTGCTCGCGATTGCGCCAGGCGATGGCCGCGATAAGCAGGATGACGAAACCCAGCGTGCTCGCCAGGTAGCGATGAATCATTTCCCGCCAGGCCTTGCCAGCATCCATGACGCGTTCCGGAAAGGCTATCTGTGCTTCCACGCGCGTTGCTTCGTCGGCCGGCAGCACGATATAGCCATAGCAGCCCGGCCAGTCCGGACAGCCCAGCCCGGCATCGGTTAGCCGTACCCAGGCGCCCAGCACAATGACGCAGAGCACCAGCACAATGCCCGTATAGAGCAGACGCACGTAGCTGTTGTACATCTATCCGATCCTGGAAACTTTTAGCAGCTTGGCCAGATCCGTATGCATGGCGCGCATGCTCGTACCTGGTGGGAAACGCATCATCAGGTTACCTAGCGGATCGACCACCAGCACCTCGCCGGGCTGACTATCCCCAATTATTTGCAGGACTTCGGTCAGGCGCGGCTCATTGGCCGGGACGACGCTTAGCAATGGATGTTGTTCGGTGAGAAAGCGTGGATTGGCATTGCCTGCGCTGACCAGCCAGATCCGCTGTACCCGGTCGCGCTCACTGCCCAGTGCTTTGCGAACCTGGCGGCTTTCCAGCAATGCTGTCTGGCATTCCTGACCACAACTTCCCGGCGCTATCACAAGCAGCGACCAGGCATCCTGAAAACGCGGACCGTCGGAACCGCTAAGCAATGGCGTGGTGGGTAGCTGCAGGGGCGGTAATAGCAGCACACCATGCACGGCCGAGCCCGTCGGTTTCCAGATATTGCCGTAATAAAGTCCAAAAGCGGCCGCCAGCGGGCCGAAAAAAATGATAGCCAGCAATACCAGCTTCCAGCGACCGCTATTGCGGCGGCGGATGAACTCCGGGTCAGTCGGGGCAGTATTCATGCGGCTCTCTTTAAATTGAGTAGCAGGTAAATCACGGCGATGGCGACGGTAAAGCCAAACCATTGCACCGCATAACCGAAATGCGTGTCCGGGCCCATCACCAGCGGACGCCATTCTCGCAGGTAACCATCGGATTGATCAGGTGATAGTAATAGCTGGAAATCCGGCAGGCGTGAATCCAGCTGCGCCGCTATTTCCGCGGCGGTCGGATAGAGCAGCCGGCGCGGCCAGGGACTGTCAGGTACTGCTGCACTGGCAGCCAGGCGAATTCCGGGGCGCGGCAAGCGGTCGATGCGCGCCGTGATCCGTCGCTGGCCGCCGGCGACGGAGACATCGGGCAGTTGTCGGCGGTCCGCAGGCGCCGGTAACCAGCCCCGGTTTACCAGCACTGTGCCTTCAGCTGTTTTCAGCGGCGTCAGCACCTGGTAGCCCTGTTGGCCCTCGTAGAGCATATTGTCGAGCAATATTTGTTGTTCGGACGAATACTCCCCGCGCAGTTCGATCAGTTGAAAGCGTAATCGCTCGGCACTGTCGATTTGCGTCAGACTTTGCAGCACCTGACCCTCGCTGCCTAGCTCGTATTCGCTGAACAACACGCGCTTCTGCTCGGCGCGATCGAGCTGCCAGAATCCGGCAGTCACAAACAGCGAACCTGCCGCGAACAATGCGGCGGTCGCCCACCAGGGTGGTCGGAATGTTAGAGTTGGTGTTCCCAACAGCGGTCCGCCTCAGGTCCTGTTCATGCTGATAAAACTGCTCATCGTTATCGTTCTCATCGCTATTGTCGCGAGTCTCGCTTACAGCCTGTTTTTCATGGTCAAGGACGAGCGTAATTCGAAAAGAATGGTGCGGGCCCTGACGATTCGTGTCGCGCTGTCTGTGACGCTGTTTGTCTTGTTGTTTCTAGCCTGGTATCTCGGGCTTATTCAGCCAAACGCTACACGGCCAGGCTAAACCCGGTTTTGCAGAGACGATGACGCCGGCGGTGAAGCCGGCGTCATGATGTTAGGCCTGTCGCAGAGACAAGCTTGTGTTGCTGCCTGTGGAGTTACAGCCAGTAAACGAATACGAACAATATCAGCCAGACCACGTCCACAAAGTGCCAGTACCAGGCCACGCCTTCAAAGGCGAAGTGTCGCTCGGGCGTGAAATGCCCACGCAGGCAACGTACCCAGATCACCGTCAGCATGATCGCGCCGATGGTCACGTGCATGCCATGGAAGCCGGTCAGCATGAAAAAGGTTGAGCCATAGATGCCGCTGCCCAGGGTCAGGTTGAGTTCCTGGTAGGCATGAATATATTCCTCGGCCTGCAGGCCGACGAACAGGAAGCCCAGCAGCCAGGTCGCCGCAAGGAAAATGCTCAGGATCTTGCGGTTGCCGTCTTTCAAGGCATGGTGGGCGATAGTAATGGTCACGCCACTGGTGAGCAGAATCGCGGTGTTAATAGCCGGTAAGCCCCAGGCACCGATGGTGCTGAAGTCACCGCCGATACCCTGCGGACCATTGGTGGGCCAGGTGTTCTGAAACTCCGGCCACAGGAACAGGTTGGTGAAGAAATTGTTTCCTTCGCCGCCCAGCCATGGCAAGGAGAGCTGGCGGGCATAAAACAATGCGCCGAAGAAACACACAAAGAACATCACCTCGGAGAAGATGAACCACATCATGCCGAGGCGGAATGAGCCGTCCACCTGGTTGTTGTAAGTGCCGCTTTCGCTTTCGCGAATCACCTCGCCGAACCACAGGAACATCATGGCTATGACTACGGCCACGCCGGCGACTGCTACCAGCGTGGCGTCACCGCCATTCAGCCAGGTCGATACGCCGATAAACAGCAGGGTCAGACCGATGGAACCCATGATGGGCCAGCGGGTCCCATGCGGGATGTAGTACTTGTTATCTTGAGCTTGTTCCATCTTGGCCTGTCCCCGGTTAACCAGTAGTGCCGGCCGCGGCAGCTACCTTCTGATCAGCAAAAAACGTGTAAGACAAAGTCAGTCTGTCGATGTGTGCTGGCAAGTCCGGATCCACCAGGAACTGGACGCCCATGTCGCGGCCTTCTTCAGGCGCGAACTCCTGAGAAGTGAAACAGAAACACTCGGTCTTCTTGAAATACTTGTTGGCCTGCCCGGGTGCGACACTGGGCACGGCGCGGCCAACCAGCTCGCGCTGCGTAAGGTTGCGCGCATAAAAACTGGTGTCATAAAGCTGCCCCGGCCGTACCTGGATACTGGCTACGGCCGGGCGAAACTCCCAGGGCGCGTATTGATTCAGGTTGGCGACGAACTCGACGGTAATGATGCGGTCGGACACGGTCGCCGTTTCTTCAACCACGTCGGCAACGGGCGTGCCGGTGCGTTGGCCTATACCGGTAACTTCGCAAAACACATCGTATAGCGGCACCATCAGAAAGCCGAAGGCAAACATACAGGCGGCCAGCAACCCCAGCCGGCCGACCAGGGCAAGATTGCTGTGCCGGTTTTCGTTCATGAGCGCAGCACGCCCATCAGGATAAAGGCGGCATAAAACCCCACGGCAATCAGGCCAAGCAACAGCGCCGAGCGCCGCGCCCGGCGCCGACGTTGCTGTTCATCATCTAGTTTGACCAAGGTATCTGTCACGCTGACGGCTACTTATTGACGATCGGTGCTTCTTCGAAGGTGTGGTAAGGCGCCGGCGAAGGCACAGTCCACTCCAGACCTTCGGCGCCGTCCCAGACTTGTGCCGTGGCTTTCTTGCCACCGCGAATGCACTGGACGACTACCACTACCAGTAGCAGCTGAGAGATGCCGTAAAGGAATGCGCCGACGCTGGAGATTGCGTTGAAGTCGGCAAACTGCGTGGCGTAGTCGGAATACGGCGCGGCATCCCGGCCAGGCCTACGAAGTGCTGCGGGAAGAAAGTCAGGTTGACCGAGATCGCGGACAGCCAGAAATGAATTTTGCCCAGCGTCTCGTTGTACATGTGCCCGGTCCACTTGGGCAGCCAGTAGTAAACGCCGGCGATGGCGCCGAACAGCGCACCCGGCACCAGTACGTAGTGGAAGTGTGCGACCACGAAATAAGAGTCGTGGTACTGGAAGTCGGCCGGCACGATCGCGAGCATCAGCCCGGAGAAACCGCCGATGGTGAACAGGAACAGGAAGCCGAGCGCGAATAGCATCGGCGTCTCGAAGCTCAGCGAGCCCTTCCACATGGTCGCCGTCCAGTTGAAGACCTTCACGCCGGTGGGTATCGCGATGAGCATGGTTGAGAGCATAAAGAACAGTTGACCGGCCAGCGGCATGCCGACGGTAAACATGTGATGCGCCCAGACGATGAACGACAGGAAGGCGATACTCGCGGTCGCGTAGACCATCGAGTCGTGGCCGAACAATGGCTTGCGCGAGAAGGTCGGGATCACCTGCGAAATGATGCCGAAGGCCGGCAGGATGATGATATAGACCTCGGGGTGACCGAAGAACCAGAAGATGTGCTGGAACAGCACCGGGTCGCCGCCACCGGCGGCCTGGAAGAAACTGGTACCGAAGAACGCATCCGTCAGCAGCATGGTGACCGCGCCGGCCAATACGGGCATCACGGCGATCAGCAGATAGGCGGTAATCAGCCAGGTCCACACGAACAGCGGCATTTTCAGCAGGCTCATGGTCGGAGCGCGCATATTCATGATCGTCACGATGATGTTGATCGCGCCCATGATCGACGAGATGCCGAGCAGGTGGATAGAGAAGATCGCAAACGGCAGTGCGTTGCCGGTCTGCAGCGACGAGCGGCGGGTACAGCGTCCAGCCGGACGCCGGGGCACCGCCCTCCATGAACAACGTGCTCAGCAGCATGGTGCCGGCAAACGGCAGTATCCAGAACGACCAGTTGTTCATGCGCGGCAACGCCATGTCTGGTGCGCCGATCATCATCGGGACCATCCAGTTCGCGAAACCCACGAACGCCGGCATGATCACGCCGAAAATCATGATCAGCGCGTGCATGGTGACCATCTGGTTGTAGAAGTCCGGGTTGACGAACTGCAGGCCGGGCTGGAACAGCTCGGCGCGGATCACCAGCGCCATAGCACCGCCGACGAACAGCATGGCCAGCGAAAAAAACAGGTACAGGGTGCCGATGTCTTTGTGGTTGGTGGTAGTCACCCAGCGCATCAGTCCTTTGGCCGGACCGTGATCGTCGTGATGATCGTGGCTGTCGTGTGTCGTCGTCGTGCTCATGCTCTGCTGCTCCGTCGCGGCGGAAAGTCTGTGCCGCTGCCTGTTTGCTCAGTTAACTTGGTCGTTTGCCCTGGCGCTTAGCGCTGGGCCAGCCGTGTATCAGTCTGTTGGCCGTTTAGCCAGGCCTGGTAGTCATTTTCATCCAGTACTTCCACGACCACCGGCATAAAACCATGGTCTTTGCCGCACAGTTCCGTGCACTGGCCGCGATAAACGCCCGGTTTGGTGATCTCGAACCAGCCCTCGTTAATAAAACCCGGGATTGCATCCTTCTTGATCGCGAAGTCGGGTACCCACCACGAATGCAGCACATCGTTGGAAGTGATCAGGTAACGAATCTTGGTGTTGGCCGGAACAATCAGCGGCCGGTCTACTTCAAGCAGATAGTTTTCCACTTCGAAGGGGTCCGCGTCGGCGCCAAGCTGGCGCGCCGCATTGCTGGTCTGGGCCAGCGAACTGTAGAAATCGACATCTTCACCGACGTATTCGTAGTGCCATTTCCACTGGTAACCGGTGATCTTGATGGTCATTTCGGTGTCGCGGGTGTCCTCGAGTTCAATCAGGGTTTGCGCGGCCGGGATGGCCAACGCCACCAGAACCAATACCGGCAGAACCGTCCAGACGATTTCGGCTGTGGTGCTGTGATCCCAGGTGGCCGCAACGGCGCCCTGGCTATGGCGGAACTTGAAGATCGCATAAATCATCGCGCCGAAAACCAGTACCCCAATCGCCACGCAGATCCACAGGGTCAGCATATGCAGGTCATAGGTCTTGGGGCTGATGGTCGACACCCCAACCGGCATGTTCAATTCCCATTCGGCCTGGGCCGCGTTACCAGCCAGGGTGAGTCCGGCCAGTGCCAGAAGCGCTTTTTTCATCATGCTGTTGCCCATCATCGGGTCTCTTCCCGGTTCTGTTCTGTTGCCAACGCCGATAGCACCGACGTCTCCTTACTCGTTGCGTCGGCGAGCGGCGCCGCGATGACTTTCGTCAGGCGGCCGCGCAAACCGTCGCGTTCTTCATCCGTCAGGAACGACCCGACTTCAACGCTGCGGCCCATGGACTTGAGCGACAAGCGGCTGGGCCAGTTTGTCGCTTCAGGCTGATGCAAGTGCACCCGGGTCCATGGACGCTTGAATTCGTATTCATGCGACTGGTCACCGTGCATCTTGTGCACCGTGACATTGTTCTCGTCCACGCGGATCAGCTCGCGCATTCTTCCCTGGCGCATGCTCCAGTAAAGAGCGCTGCCCAGCGCAGCAAGTTCAAGCCCCGCAAAGGGCAGAATCGGCCAGTAGCCAGCCGCTGCGAAACTTCCGGCAATCCCTAAGGAGACCGCCGCAATCGAAAGGAAAAAAACGGTAGCCGAACGACGGGTCAGAGAACAATTCGGGCGCAGTTCAAAAAGGTGCACTGAAGTAACCTAAAGCTTGTCCCCGCAACTCCCTGATCCATACCTTCTAAATCGCGAGCGAATGGTACTGAAACAGATTCTGCGGCGCAATTGCGGTAGTCCACTAGAAAACCGAATAACTTATTTAAAACAGCGGCTTGAGCCATCATGGTCGGGACTGGCCAGGCAAGCTGATCTGGTCCAGCGGCACTTCCTGGAATCCAGCCCGCGAGCGCTGGGCTGGCAGGGCAGTCCAGGCCTGGCCAAATACGACTTCTAGGGTAATCGGAAAGCGGCCATCTTTACCGGCCTGCGCTGCCAGCGCCTGGCGCAGACGTTGGCTGGCAGCCCGGCTGGTCAGTCCGGGGTTGCAACCTGGCATGGCGTTCACAGCGCCGGCGGCGCGCAGGTCGCCAATCAACTGGTCGGCATTGGCATAAGTCACCGTGATGACATCCGTATCCAGCACGGGCTCGCTAAATCCGGCCTGGACCAGGAGATCGCCCAGATTATGCATATCCGGCTGCGGCGGCAGATGATGAAAGCTGTCGGCCGTGGCCCAGGCCCGGCCCAGTTCTGCCATTGATTCGCGACCCAGAGTGACGAAGTTCAGCAGACCGGGTGTTCGCAGTACCCGGCGGGCCTCGCTGAGACAGGCGGGCAGGTCGGGGCAATAGGCCAGCGTCAGGTTGGCGAAGATCAGGTCGAGGCTGTCCTCGTTCAGGGGCAGGCATTCGGCGGCGGCGCATAGCCGGTTCGCGCCCGCCGGGCAGCGCTGCAGGGTCGAGTGGCTGTGGTCCAGGCCGAATACCTGTGCCTCAGGATAGCGGCGCTGCAGTTCAGCCAGGGCTGCGCCGTTGCCGCAACCCAGGTCCAGAACCTGGCGGGCTTCCAGGCGCGTCCAGTCCAGGCGTTCCAGCAATTGCTCGCGCAGCTGCCTATGCAGGAATCGGTCGCTGTCCGGCCAGTTCAGCGCGCGTCGCTGTGCAGCGCGGCGTCGGCGGCGCTGGCGAAGTTCGCTGGCTTGCATAGGCTGTCTTGCCGACGCGGATGCGCCCCGCGCTAGATGGCGGCGCTGGCGGCTTTTCGGCAGCCGGCCGGCGCCGCTTCCGGGCGCATTCCCAGGCGTTGCAACAGCTCCAGATCGGCATTGGCTTCGGGATTTGGCGTGGTCAGTAACTTTTCGCCATAGAAAATTGAATTGGCCCCGGCCATGAAACACAGTGTCTGCATGCTGGCGTCCATCTCCGTGCGACCTGCTGAAAGGCGCACATGCGCGGCGGGCATGAGGATTCTTGCCACCGCGATCACGCGGACGAAATCCAGCGGATCCACGGGGTCAGCATCGGCCAGCGGCGTGCCGGGCACTCGCACCAGCTGATTGATCGGCACGCTGCCCGGATGCTCGGGCTGGGTGGCCAGGGTATGCAGCATTTCGATCCAGTCCTGGCGCGATTCGCCCATGCCGAGAATTCCGCCGCAACAGACCTTCAGGCCGGCGTCACGCACCACCTGCAAGGTGTCCAGCCGATCACGGTAAGTCCGGGTGGTAATGATGTTCGGGTAAAACGACTCGGAACTGTCGAGGTTGTGGTTGTAGTAGTCCAGGCCCGCATCGCGCAGCTGAGCGGCCTGCTCGCCATCGAGCATGCCCAAGGTTGCGCAGGTTTCCAGGCCGAGATCGCTTACCGCGCTGATCATCTCAGCGACTTTCTTCAGGTGCCTGGGTTTGGGGCTGCGAAATGCCGCGCCCATGCAAAAGCGGGTGGCGCCGCTGGCCTTGGCGTTGCGGGCCGCGTCCAGCACAGCCTCCAGCGGTGCCAGGTGCTCACCGTCTACGCCGGTGTCGTAGTGAGAACTCTGCGGGCAATAAGCACAGTCTTCCGGACAGGCGCCGGTCTTGATACTCATTAATGTGCTGATCTGCACCTCGGCCGGATTGAAATAGCGGCGATGCAGGCTCTGGGCTCTGAACATCAGTTCCGGAAAAGGTAACGCGAACAGGTCGCGAACTTCGTCGATCTCCCAGTTATAGCGAATATCATTGTGCAGATCGGTGGTGCGGGATTCAGTCATATTTCCGGGCCTTTGGCTGGCATTTGGCTCTGGTTGCAGGGGCTGCGCCGGCCCAGTATCGGAAGGCCCTGAAAGCCTGTCAACCAGACATGCTCAGAAAAGTTGACCGTTGGCTCAGTCATTTCCTGCCTCGCCACTGCCTGCTGTGCGGGCTGGACAGTGGTCGCCGCAGTCTCTGTCAGGGCTGTCGGGCTGATTTGCCCTGGTTACCGTCGGGCTGCAGCCGCTGTGCTGCTCCGTTGCCGCCGTCCGCGCCGCCGGGTCTGTGCGCGGCTTGCGATCTGGTATTAACGGCTGTCGATGCTTATCGGGCGGCCCTGGCGTACGACTACCCGGTGGATCAGTTAGTCGTCGCCGCCAAGTTCCGCCGCCGACCCGAACTGGCGCGGGCGCTGGGTGACTTGCTGGCCTTGCACCTGGATGCTGAGTTGCCGGCGCAGCAGCGGCCGGACTGTCTGATTCCGCTGCCCCTGCACCCCTGGCGACTGGCACGGCGCGGCTTTAATCAGGCACTGGAAATTGCCCTGCCGGTGGCGCGGGTTCTGGATCTGCCGCTCAACAGCCATGCCTGTCGGCGAGCTCGCAGCACCGCTGCGCAAACCAGCCTGAGCGGTGCCGCCCGACGGCGTAATCCGGCCGGTGCGTTTGCCTGTCACCAGTCCTTCGCCGGGCTCAAGGTGGCCGTCGTCGACGATGTCGTCACCACCGGCAGCAGCTGTAACGCGCTGGCGGTGGCTTTGCGCGCAGCGGGCGCGGCGCGTGTGGAAGTCTGGTCAGCGGCGCGAGTTGTTTCTCAGCCGCCCTGGAAGTTGTAGTCCAGTGCAATGCCGGCGAACACGGCGGCACCGACCCACTGGTTGTTCAGAAAGGCTTGAAAGCATGTCGCGGGATCACGCTGCCTGATCAAACCATGTTGATAAATCATCAACAGGCCGGCGATGCCCAGACCGAGTAAATACCAGCCGCCCAGTCGCGCAACCTGTCCAGCCAGGGCCAGCGCCAGCAGCAGTGTTACTTGCAGCAGTGTGACGATGAACACGTCGGCGCGACCGAACAAAATCGCGGTGGAGCGCACGCCAACGCGCAAGTCGTCTTCGCGATCAGCCATCGCATACATGGTGTCGTAGATCACCGCCCAGACCAGCACCGCCAGCCACATCAGCCAGGCCAGGCGCGGCACGCCGCCTGTTTGTGCAGCAAATGCCATGGGCACAGCCCAGCCAAAGGCCGCTCCCAGCACCAGCTGTGGAGCGGCAAAGAAACGCTTGGTGAAGGGGTAAATTATCGTCAGCAGGGCGCCGCCGATGGCCAGCCAGCGTGTCAGTTCATTGAGGTTCAGCACCAGTGCGATGGCCACCAGCCCGAGCGCGGCGAACAGCATCAGGGCTTCGGCCGGGGCCACGCTGCCGGTGGCCAGAGGCCGATCTCGGGTCCTGGCCACTTCCGGATCAAGGTGGCGGTCGGCAAAATCATTGATCACACAACCTGCGCTGCGCATCACCACGACACCGGCGACGAAGACCGTAAACAGCATGGGATCAGGATAGCCCTCGCCGGCTATCCACAGCGCCCACAGAGTGGGCCAGAGCAATAGCCAGATGCCCACGGGTCGATCCAGGCGCATCAGGCGCGCATATTCGCGCGTCTGGTTACGCAATTCACCAAGCAGGGAGTTGTTAGCGGTTTTGCTGCCGGGGCTGGCCATGCGCGTGGTCTGTTAAGGCTGCTGCGCAAGCATAGCAGGCCATTTCGGCTGCAGCTTCAAACCTGCACGTATTGGGCCGCGCTGCCGATCCAGCGCTCGATTAAGCGCTCGGCCGTTGCAGCATCGCGGGCCAGAATTTCGCAGGCCAGTTCCTGCACATCAGCCGCCAGGTCAGCGTCTCGAATCAGGTCGGCGATACGCATCTGCATCAAGCCGGTTTGTCGAGTACCCAGTACTTCGCCAGGCCCGCGCAGTTCCAGGTCTCGTTGAGCAACCTCAAAGCCGTCGTTGGTGCGGCGCATGGTGTCGATACGTTCGCGCGCCAGTCGCGACAGCGGTTGCCCATACAGCAGCACGCAGGCGCTGGCCTCGGCGCCGCGACCGACGCGACCTCGCAACTGGTGCAATTGCGACAGTCCCAGGCGTTCGGCACTTTCGATAATCATCAGCGTCGCTTCGGGCACGTCCACGCCTACTTCGATCACCGTGGTGGCGACCAATACCTGAAGTTCGCCGGCCGCAAAGGCTTTCATGCTGCGGTCTTTCTCGTCGGCGCGCATGCGCCCGTGCACCAGGCCGACCTGGATATCGGGCAAGGCCTCACGCAGCATGGCGAAAGCCGTCTCGACGGCCTGTGAATTCAGCACTTCCGATTCTTCAATCAACGGGCAGACCCAATAGGCCCGACGGCCTTCCAGGCAGGCTGCGCGAACTCTTGCGACGACTTCGCCGCGACGTGCTTCGTCAATGGCAACGGTGCGTACCGGCTGCCGGCCTGGCGGCAATTCCTTAATTACCGAGGTGTCGAGGTCAGCATAGACAGTCATTGCCAGGGTGCGCGGGATTGGTGTTGCCGTCATTACCAGCTGGTGCGGCTGGCCTTGTTGCGGGTTGCCTTTGTCCATCAGGCGAAGGCGCTGGTGCACGCCGAAGCGATGTTGTTCGTCAACAATCACCAGGCCAAGTTTTGCGTAGTCGACGCCGTCCTGAAATAGCGCATGCGTGCCGACAACAATTTGCGCGTCGCCACTGGCAATCTCTGTCTGCACCAGATCGCGTGCCTTCTTGCGTAAACTGCCGGTCAGCCAGGCAACCCGCAGATCCAGCGGATCGAACCAGCGAAAAAAACTTTCGCGATGCTGTTCTGCCAGCAATTCCGTGGGCGCCATGATCGCCACCTGGTAACCCCGGTCGACGGCATTAAGCGCCGCGGCTGCAGCAACCACGGTCTTGCCGCAGCCAACATCACCCTGCACCAGGCGCATCATTGGATGCTGTTCCGCCAGATCTGAATCTATGTCCGCCAGTGCAGCTGCCTGGCCGCCGGTTAGTGTGAAACCCAGTGAGTCGATAAAACGGGCGCGCAAGCTGGTGGGGACCGGCAGCGCAGGTGCTGATGCCTGGCGCGCCTGGTCACGCACCCGGCGCAGGCTGAGGTGGTGCGCCAGCATTTCTTCCAGGGCCAGGCGTCGCTGGCAGGGGTGACGCCCTTCAGCCAACTCATCCAGCGCCGCTTCGGGTGGTGGCCGATGCAGGTACAAAAGCGCTGCATGTAAGTCCGGCAGGCTGGTACCAGGCAGGAGATTCGCTGGCAGGTAGTCGCGCATGCTCGGCAGCCAGTTGTCCAGGGCCTGATTAACCAGGTTGCGTAACCGGGTTTGTTGCAGACCTTCGGTGCTCGGATAAATAGCCGTCAGGCGGTCTTCAAGAACTGGCTGCAAATCGCCGCCCAGCACCCGGTATTCAGGATGCACTATTTCCAGCCCGCCCGGGCCAGGCCGCGGCATGCCGAAGCAACGGACACGCATGCCGTTTTTCAGGCCTTGCTGTTGTTGCCGCGAGAAATAGAAAAAGCGCAGCGTCAGTTGTCCGGTGCCATCACTAAGCCGGCATAACAAGCTGCGTCGCCGCCGGTAAACCACCTCGGCGAGTTGTACTTCAGCCTCAATCACGGCAGCCACGCCAGGCCGCAACGCACCGATGGGTGTAATGCGCGTGCGGTCTTCATAGCGCTGCGGCAGCAGGAACAGCAGATCTTCCGGCGTGCGCACCTGCAGGCGCGCTAACTTTTCCAGCAGCGCCGGGCCGACGCCACGCAAGTCAGTGAGCTTGGCTTCCTTGCTTATGCGTCTGCTGGCGCTGGTCACGACCTTGCCCTGGCGCGCGTCTTACAGGGCGAGAATGGCGTCGGCTTCTACGTCAGCGCCTTTTGGCAATGCCGAAACCTGCACCGCGGCGCGGGCCGGGTAGGGTTCGGTGAGGTATTCCGCCATCACCGCGTTGACTTGTCCGAAATGCTCCAGGTCTACCAGGAAGACATTTATCTTTACTGCATCATTGAGCGTGCCGCCGGCGGCCGCTGCAACGGCGACCAGATTGTCGAATACCTGGCGAATCTGGGCGTCGATGCCCCCTTCGACCAGCATTCCGCTCACCGGGTCTAGTGGAATCTGGCCGGATATGTAGAGTGTGTCGCCGGCACGAATGGCCTGCGAATAGGTACCGATAGCCGCCGGTGCGGCATCGCTTTGAATTGCTATTCGGGACATGAATTCTCTCCGGGCAATCGGCTTAACTTCAACAAGATGTTTCAGGCGCAGCTGCGAACCAGACGGCGCACCATGGGCATATGACGGATGCTGCGGATTACCTGGGCGAGATGCACACGATCGCGAACCAGGATAGTGAACACCAGCTCGGCGATATCATCTTCACTGTCGTTTACTGAAACTTGCTCGATGTTGCAGTCGGCATCACCGATCCGTGCGGCCACTTCGGCAAGTACACCCGGTGCATTGTCTACCTGCACGCGAATCTCGGCAGGAAATTCACGCTCAATTTGTTTCTCCCAGCTGATTGCAATCCACTTTTTGGGTTGCTTGCGAAACTCGCTGAGATTGCCGCAGATATTGCGGTGAATCACGATGCCGCGGCCGGCACTGAGATAGCCCATGATCGGGTCGCCGGGAATTGGATGGCAACAACGCGCATAGCTCACCACCATGCCTTCGGTGCCGGCAATCACAATCGGGTGGCGCTTGTTGCCACCGGCACCCTCTTCCCCCGGTTGCGCCGCCAGCAGGGCCTGCGCGACCAGCGGCGCCAGTCGTTCGCCCAAGCCGAGCTGTTCGAACAGCTCGTTCTCATTGTTGAGCCCAAATTCTTCCAGCGTGGCCTGCATGGAAGCGCGCCCAGCTCGCCGCAGAGAGCTGCCGGAATCGCGCAGGGCCTGGTTAAGAAGGCGTCGGCCAAGGTCACGAGCTTCGCCGCCACGCAGGTTTTTCAGGTACTGCCGAATGCTATAGCGGGCCTTGGCGGTGGTAATGAAATTGACCCAACGCGGATTTGGGTGCGCGCCTTTGGCGGTAATAATTTCGACGGTCTGGCCATTGCTGACAACGGTTCGCAATGGCACCAGGCGACGATCAATTTTGGCGGCGACACAGCGGTTGCCCACGTCGGTGTGCACTGCGTAGGCAAAATCGACACAGCTTGAACCGCGCGGCAGGCGGAGAATTTCACCCTTCGGGGTAAACACGTAGACTTTGTCCGGAAACAGGTCGACTTTGACGTTTTCCATGAACTCTTCGGAATTCGCCGCCACGCCAAGTTCACTGATGCTGGAGAGCCACTCGCGCGCGCGCGCCTGCGGCGGGACCAGCTTGCCGTCAGCCGACTTGTATTGCCAATGCGAGGCTACGCCGCGCTCGGCGATGCGATCCATCTGCACGGTGCGAATCTGTACTTCCAGGGGAATGCCATTGGGTCCGAATAGCGTGGTGTGCAGCGACTGGTAGCCGTTGACGCGGGGTATGGCAATGTAATCTTTGAAGCGGCCAGGCATCGGTTTATAGAGCTGGTGTACGAGGCCCAGCGCGCGATAGCAGTTTTCCGGCTCTTCGACAATCAGCCGAAATCCGAATACATCAGCGATGTCGCCCAGGGAGGTTTGCTTACGCGCCATCTTCCGATAAATGCTGTAGAGATTCTTACGGCGGCCGTGCACTTTCGCTTTGATACCGGCGCTACTCAGTGAATTTTCCAGGCGCTCGGAAATGCGTTTGATGATCTGGCGCTGATTGCCCTGTACCTTGCGAACCGAGCGATCCAGCACACGGTAACGGAACGGGTAGGCGTAACGAAAACCCAGTTCTTCCAGTTCTGTCTTAAGCGAATATACGCCCAGGCGATTGGCGATCGGCGCGTAGATTTCCAGAGTTTCCCGGGCTATGCGCGCCTGTTTTTCTGCCGGCAATGATTCCAGCGTCTGCATATTGTGCAGGCGGTCGGCCAGCTTGAGCAGAATGACGCGGATGTCTTCTATCATCGCCAACATCATTTTTCGGAAACTCTCGACCTGCGCTTCAGAACGGCTGTCGAAACTCAGTTGGTCGAGCTTGCTGACACCATCCACCAGGTCGGCGATTTCCGGTCCGAACTGTGCCTGGATCTGTGCCTTGCCGATGGGCGTATCTTCCAGCAGATCGTGCATCAGCGCGGCTGCGATACTCTGATAGTCCAGGTGCAGGTCCGCCAGTATTCCGGCGACGGCGACGGGATGGGTGATATAGGCTTCGCCCGAATAGCGGCGCTGGCCTTCATGCGCAAGGATGGCGACTTCGTAGGCATCGCTGATCACGCCCAGCTGCTCGGTCGTCAGATAGTCGAGCTTTTCAAGCAGTCGCTTGAAGCCGGTAACCCGACGCGAGGTCGGCAATCTTCCACGGATGGCGGCAGCATAGTCCATGCCACCATATTAACGCAGGCAGGCCCGGGAACCGGGCCGATGCAGGCTAGCCTGGAGCCAGCGGGTCCAGGCCGGGCATCGGCGTACCGGCAAGGATCTGCTCGGCTTCAGCGGTGCTGAGCAACTCTTCCGGCGGCACGTCGATGTCGTCGAGAATATCCATGCCTACCAGGCCGTCGGCAATTTCTCGCAGTGCAACAACCGTGGGCTTGTCGTTTTCCCACTCGATCATCGCTTCGGCCCCATTAGCCAGGCGACGCGCGCGTTTGGCGGCGACCATCACCAGGTCAAAAATATTGTCAACGTTCTCGAGGCAGTCCTCGACAGTAATGCGGGCCATGCTTGCCAGTCCTGTTCAGGGGGCGGGTAGCCTACCGCTGTTGCCGGCTACCCGCAATGGCGCCGGTTCAGACAGCCGAGCGGAGCAGGTTCTCGATACTTGCCCGGGTGGTGGCGTCGGTGGCCAGGCCACGGCCTTCGGCCACGGCCTGCAGTCGGTCCACGGCCTGCTCCAGGTCGTCGTTGATAATCACGTAGTCGAATTCCTGCCAATGCGACATATCACCGATAGCCTCACCCAGCCGCCGCTGTATGACCTCCTCGCTGTCGGTGCTGCGGCCGTGCAGGCGTTGTTTAAGCTCCGCCACGGATGGCGGCAGGATCATCACACTGCGACATTCGGGCAGATTGGCGCGCACCTGCCTGGCGCCCTGCCAGTCAATCTCCAGCAACACGTCATGCCCGGCAGCGAGCAGGGCTTCGACCTGTTCACGCCCGGTGCCATAGTGATAACCGAATACTTCTGCATGCTCGAGAAATCCACCGGCCGCGCGAATTTCCTCGAAGGCTGTGCGATCCACAAAGAAATAGTCGTGACCGTCAAGCTCACCGCGCCGCGCCGGGCGAGTGGTGTGGGAAACGGAAAAACGCAGATCAGGCCGGCGTTCCAGCAGGCGCCGGACCAGGGTTGTTTTGCCCGCGCCGGACGGCGCTGAAATTACCAGTAACTGACCGCGCGTGGTTTCGGACAGAACGCTCACTCGACGTTTTGTACCTGTTCGCGCATCTGTTCAACGACGACCTTGAGATCGACGGCCAGGCGGGTGGTTTCGGTATCCGCGGACTTCGAGGCGAGGGTATTGGCCTCGCGATTAAGCTCCTGAATCAGGAAGTCCAGCCGGCGTCCCACCGGTTCGTCTTTTTCCAGGGTGTCGCGGATCTCGGCCACATGCGCCTCCAGCCGATCCAGCTCCTCGCTGACGTCGAGCTTGGTCGACAGCAACGCCAGTTCCTGCTCGAGTCGCTCCGGATCGGCCTCGATATCCAGCGTAGCCAGACGGTCCAGCTGGCGCTGGCGAATTTCGCTGAGCACGGTCGGCAGTCGCGCGCGCACCGCAGCCACCTGGGTGAGGATGTCTGCGCAGCGACTTTCCAGCATGGCTGCGATTTTCTCACCCTCGCGGCCCCGCGCCGCCTGTAGTTCGGCCACCGCCGTGGTCAGTGCTTCGCGGGCGGCGGGGAACAGCGCTTCCAGATCGGATGCCGGCGGTTCCTTCAGCACACCGGGCCAGCGCAGCAAACTCAGCGGTTCCAGCGCCGCGGGTGATTTCATATCGGCCGCCACGGCCTCGGCCTGGGCAATGATGCGCCGCGCTGCTTGCTGGTCCAGTTCCGGAGCTGGTAGCACAGAAGCATCCAGACTAATGCTCAATGTGGCATCGACTTTGCCGCGCCGCGGTCCCGCCGCGACGATGCCGCGACACTCCTCCTCGATGCTGCGCAGCCCATCTGGCAGGCGCAGCTGCAAATCCAGATAGCGATGGTTAACGGAACGAATTTCCCAGCGCAGGCGGGCACCGGGTGCCTCAGCGCCAGTTCGCGCAAAGCCCGTCATGCTGCGAATCATCGGTGTTGACCTTGGTAAATACGGTGGCAAAAATTAGACTGCATCACTTTAGCGGGAAACGTAAACTGTTACGGTGTGGGATGGCTATTGTAGTAGCCATCGGCTTCTTTGTATTCAAATCGCTGTCTTCAGCAACCACGGAGTGACATTGTCAGTTGCGCGGAACACGCATCGACAGTGCAAACAATCTTGCAAATCGAACTCGCAGAAATCAGCCTGATCGGCGATCGGGGCGAAAATCAGGACCGTGTCTTGATTGCCACCGGTGAAGATTGCGCATTGCTGATTTGTATCGACGGCATGGGCGGACACGCCGATGGCGCGAAAGCCGCCGAGGTCGCCAGCCAGACCATCGCCCAGGCTTTCTCGAGAGTGTCGCAACCCTTGATAGATCCTCAGGGCTTCATGCACCTGGCTATCGGTAAAGCGCACAATAATCTGGTTGCCCTGGGCAGCGAGCAGTCCATGGATTCAAGGCCGCGGGCGACCTGTGCTATCTGTTTGGTTCAGGATGGCGCTGCCTATTGGGCACATGTCGGCGACAGTCGTCTATACCTGGTGCGTGGCGCCGCCGTGAAAGAACGCACTCGCGATCACTCCCATGTAGAGTTGTTGCTGCGCGAAGGCCTGATAGACGAAACGGAGATCGCTGATCATCCCATGCGAAACTATGTGGAATGTTGTCTTGGCGGCGATGCGCGTCTGCCCGGCATGACTATTACCGGTCAGAAACGTTTGCTGCCCGGCGATACATTGCTGGCCTGCACAGACGGCATGTGGTCAGGACTCGACGATGACAGCATCGCGGCCCTGGGCGACGCGCAGGCCAAGCTGCCCGCCGCACTTCGTCAGCTGGCTGAGGCCGCGGTCCGGGTCTGCGGACCGTATGCCGACAATACCTCGGCCGTGGCGCTGCGTATGCTGAATCCGGTATGACGGCACAACAGCGACCCAGCGGCAGACAGCCCGGGGAATTGCGCGCGCTCAGTTTCGAGCCCGGTTTTACGCGCTATGCAGAAGGTTCTGTGCTGGCCTGTTTCGGCAGCACCCGGGTTCTGTGTACAGCCAGTGTTGATAAAGGCGTGCCGCCATTCCTGCGCGGCAAGGGCCAGGGTTGGGTCACGGCCGAATACGGCATGCTGCCCCGCTCGACCCATACGCGCATGCGTCGCGAGGCTTCAGCCGGCAAGCAGGGCGGGCGAACCATAGAAATTCAACGTCTGATCGGCCGCTCCCTGCGCGCTGCGGTAGACCTCGATGCGCTGGGTGAAAATACCGTGACACTCGACTGTGATGTGCTGCAGGCCGATGGTGGTACGCGCACGGCTGCAATCAGCGGCGCTTTCGTGGCTTTGTGTCTGGCGACGAATGGCTTACGCGAGCGCGGTGCGATCAAAGTTGATCCGATCCATGGTCAGGTGGCCGCCATCTCCGTCGGTATTTTTCGTGGCCTGCCGGTTCTGGATCTCGACTATGCAGAAGACTCTGCAGCAGAAACCGATATGAATGTGGTGATGAATGATGCCGGTGCGTTTATCGAGGTCCAGGGTACGGCCGAGGGCCACGCGTTTCGGCGCGACGAACTGAATCAGTTGCTGGACCTGGCTGCTGCGGGGATCGAGGAAATTATGGCCGCGCAGCGCCTGGTTTTGCAGGGCTCCGTCGCGTAGCCCCGACGGTGACCACGCAACGCCGGGTGGTGGTTGCCACCGCCAACGCAGGCAAACTCCGCGAATTTCAGGATTTGCTGGGATCTCGCTGGGAACTCGTTTCGCAGGGGGAGCTCGGCATCGAAAGCGTCGAGGAAACGGGTGACAGCTTTCGCGCCAACGCCCTCCTGAAGGCGCGACACGCGGCTGCGCTTAGCGGCCTGCCGGCCATCGCCGACGACTCGGGTCTGGAAGTTGACGCACTGGGCGGCGCGCCGGGCATTTTCTCGGCCCGCTACGCCGGTCGCGACGGCGACGATCAGGCGAACAACAAGAAACTGCTGGAAGCCTTGGCCGGCGTGCCGCCGGCACAGCGCACGGCTCGATATCAGTGCGTTATCGCCTACGTGCGCAGCGCCGACGATTCGCAAGCCCTGCTGGCCGAGGCCAGTTGGGAAGGCCATATTGCCAGCCAGGCCCGGGGTAGCGGTGGCTTTGGCTATGACCCGCTATTTATCGACGCTGAATCGGGCCAGCATGCAGCCGAGCTCACTGCCGAGCAAAAGCACGCGCGCAGCCATCGCGGCAACGCCATCCGGGACCTGCAAAAACTACTGAAATCGAGGGCCTGAGGTCAGTTTGACCGCAGCTTTTATGCACAGCAGGATGGGTTTCCCGTGAATTCATGCAGATAAGTCGCTGCAGATAACATAATCAGTTCAATAAACGCCATAAGTTATTGTTTTATAATGGCTCTGCATGAATGAGCAAAACTTGACCAAATTCCCATTTTTGCTTCTAAGACAGTTCCTTGGCGTTGCCGCCCGCCTTTCCTCCACAGACTTATCCACAGATTTTGTGAATAAGGTCGGGCTTTCTGACCGTCTTTTCGCGGAGATTGAATGGTGCCGCCTGAGCCGTTAAGATTCGCCCCCTTTTTCGGCGGCCCCGGCCCCCGACCCCGGAAGACTCGATATGAAAGCTGACGCACATCCCGATTACCAGGAAATCAAGGTCACCTGTAGCTGTGGTAATGAGTTCACCACCCGCTCGACCCTGAATGATGAATTGCACATAGAAGTGTGTTCCGCTTGTCACCCCTTCTATACCGGTAAGCAGAAGATTGTTGATACCGCTGGCCGCGTGGACAAGTTCCGCCGCAAATACGGTATCAGCGGCTAGCCAGCGAGTCTTACGACGGCGGCTGAACTGCGGCCGATATCGCCTGGGCCGTGCAAGATTCCGACACCTAAACTATAATAGCTGGCCCCGTCGACGGGGTCCTGCCGATGCAGATCGGGTCCACAAGGGTGGACTGCTGCTGCCTGAATTCGGACGTGTGGGCCCGGGCCCGCGGGTTCTCCGAGCGCGATCACCTGCCTGCGGGCAAGTAGCGCCCGCGTGTGTATAAGCCGGATAAAGACCAGATGAGCGGAAAAAAAACCTTTCAGCTAAGCCCAGCCGACTCGGATAAGACACTGGAGTTGCCCGTGCGCTCCGGTAGCCTTGGACCGGACGTCGTCGATATTCGTTCGGTATATGCCAATCAGGGCGTGTTTACCTACGATCCTGGCTTCGCTTCCACCGCCAGTTGTGAAAGCAAGATTACCTATATCGATGGCGACGAAGGCGTGCTGCTTTATCGCGGCTACCCGGTTGAGCAATTAGCGGAAAATAGTTCCTTTATCGAGGTGGCTTACCTGCTGCTGAACGGAGAATTGCCTTCCGCTCTGGAACTCGAGGAATTTGACGCCTCGATTCGTTATCACACGATGATCAACGAAACCATGTTGCGGCTATTCAGGGGCTTTCATCACGACGCGCATCCGATGGCCATGGTGGCCGGCGTGGTCGGTTCGATGTCAGCTTTCTACCATGACACTACTGACATTCATAATGAACGTCATCGCGAAATTTTTGCCCATCGCATCATTGCCAAGATCCCGACTATCGCAGCCGCGGCCTACAAGCACTCCGTGGGTCAGCCATTCAGCTATCCGCGTAATGATCTCGGCTACGCAGCAAACCTGCTGCAGATGCTGTTTGCAGTTCCCGCAGAGGAATACGAAGTAGATCCCATTGCCGCGGAGGCGATTGATCTGCTGTTCACCCTGCACGCCGATCATGAACAGAACTGCAGTACCTCGACCGTTCGGCTGGCCGGCAGTTCTGGTGCCAACCCGTACTCTGCTATTGCGGCAGGAATTGCTGCCCTGTGGGGGCCTGCTCACGGTGGTGCGAATGAAGCCGTATTAAAGATGCTCGAGCAAATAGGCACCGTCGATAACATCGATAAATTTGTTGCCAAGGCCAAAGATCGCAACGACTCGTTCCGGTTGATGGGTTTTGGCCATCGCGTCTATAAGAATTTCGATCCCCGCGCGACGATTATTCGTGGCGCTGCGCACAAGGTGCTTGGCCAGCTCGGTCGTGTCGATACACCATTGTTCGATCTGGCGCTGCGTTTGGAAGAGTATGCGCTGAAGGATGAATACTTCATTGAGAAGAAGCTTTATCCCAACGTCGATTTCTACTCCGGAATTATTTATCGCGCTCTTGGCTTGCCGACTTCAATGTTCACAGTGATGTTTGCCATTGCGCGCACCGTTGGCTGGGTCTCGCATTGGCGTGAAATGATTGCAGATCCCGAAGGCCGGATTGGTCGGCCGCGCCAGTTATATACAGGTCCTGTACAACGCGACTACGTTGACGTTAAACAGCGCTAAGAT
The DNA here is from genome assembly GCA_963807995.1 of uncultured Gammaproteobacteria bacterium. Classification (GTDB taxonomy): domain Bacteria; phylum Pseudomonadota; class Gammaproteobacteria; order Steroidobacterales; genus J054. The sequence goes on along the minus strand of CAWEDX010000005.1, from coordinate 320,089 downwards.
TTTCGCCGGCGCTGATTTCAAGCAGCGCAGCTAGCTCCCGCGCTCCGGCGCGTTTCATCGGCCGGCCGTCTACCGGGCTAAGTGGCGGATGGCCGCGGCGTTTGTCCGGGAACACGCTGACCAGGCATTCACTGTCTCGGGCATAGACACGGTAGCCGGGTAGCTGTTCGTGTTCGCCCCTGCGCCAGCGATGACGCAATTGAATGCTGCGATATGCGTAGCCCAGTTGGTCCATTTCCAATGCCACCTGTTCCGGTGCGTCTGCGAACAAATGTAAATCAATGGCCGAGTGATCCGTAGCGCTGCCGTTCAGGACGGCGCCAACCAGGCGCGGATTAAACGTCTGCAGCTGCTCCATTACCGCCAGCGCTTCCCGGCGTAAGCGCTCGATCAGACCCGTTTGTGTGTCAGCCTGAAAAATTCTCTGCCGCGCCGCCAATGCCGTAGCTATCTCTTCGTTGCTGGGCAGCGGTGCGTTATTGCGCAGCCCCAGACGCTCCAGTGCACGCGCTTTGGCGGCCCGGAAGTCAGGTAAGCCATGCTCGAGCATCAACCTGGCGGCTTCTTCGGCAATGGCAAGGCGCTGCTGTTCCGTACGTCGACCATTACGTCTGGCGGGCATGAACCTGATTCCCTGGCGGCGTTAAGCCGCTAAATTCAGAATAGTGACTGTTCGTCCTCGCCGGCCGATTCAACCCCGGAAAAAATTGGCGCGGGGTCTTCGCTCAGACGCTCCGGCAAGTGACCTTCCTCGAAGATTTCGAACATAGCGCCGCTGAAGCCGGCGGGTGCAATCAAGCCGGACTGCGGATCGATGCGTACCGTTACCACGCTGGCGGGTCGCTCAATGGTTGCATCCGGTGATTCGTCCAGGGCCTCGGCCATAAAGTACTTCCACATTGGCAGTGCTGTACGGCTGCCCTCCTCGCCAGCGCCCAGCGAGCGCTCCTGGTCAAAGCCGACCCAGGCTGTGGCTACCAGATCGCCATTAAAGCCGCTGAACCACGCATCCCGCCGGTCATTGGAAGTACCGGTTTTGCCGGCAATATCCCGACGACCCAGTTCGCGAGCCCGGCGCCCGGTGCCGCGTTGAATCACGTCACGCATCATGTCGTAGATCAGGTAGGCATTCGCGGCGGACACTACCCGCGGAGCTGGATTGCTATAGCCGACGACAAAGCGCGGCGCTTCTTTGGCGGTCGGCCGCCAGCGTTCGCCATGCGCCATCATCTCGTCCACGTCACGATAGTCTGGCACTTCTGCGTCCACGCGGTCAGCGGGCAAGTTCGGCAGAATAGTTAACGCGGCGGCCGGCGCATCGTTGTCCGCCGGGGCATTTAACTCGCGCAGAGCCTGCAGCGCTGATTCCTGACTGTCGGGATCGCAATCGGCGCAGACAACTTGCGGTTCTGCGCTGAAGGTCACCTCGCCATTGGCATCGAAGACACGTTCAACAAGATAGGGTCGGGTGCGATAGCCGCCGCTGGCGAAAGCCGCGTAACCTGAGGCCAGATCAATGGGCGCCGCGCCGCCACTGCCCAATGCCAGAGAAGAGTCGCGCGGTAGCGCGCTGGCAGGCAGGCCAAACTCACTAATATGCTGGATCGCATTGCCGATCCCGGTGCCGAGCAAGATCCGCACTGATACGAGGTTCAGCGAGCGCACCAGCGCCTCACGCAGTCGCGTTGGCCCGTTAAAGCGCCGTGAGTAGTTTTCCGGCCGCCAGGTGTCTTCGAGATTTTCATCGTCGAAAACTACCGGTGCGTCATTGACCAGGGTGGCCGGGGTAAAGCCATTTTGTAGTGCGGCTGAATAAATAAAGGGTTTAAAGGAAGACCCTGGCTGGCGACGGGTCTGCACTGCCCGGTTGAATTTGCTGGCAGCGAAATCAAAGCCGCCGCTCAGTGCCACCAGCGCGCCGTCGTGCGGATCCAGTGCCACAAAGGCGCCCTGCGCCTGCGGCAGCTGCCCAAGCAGCCAGCCGCGTTCGGCGCTGTAGAGCAATTGCACGAGGTCACCAGGACTAACGATATCCTTCGCGAATTCCGGGGAACTGCCGATGATGTTGTCGTTAATATAAGGCGCCCACTTCAAGCCATTCCAGGTAACGCTGGCATAGCCATGTTCACGCACATAAACCTCGGCACTGTTCGTGTCTTCGTCAATGGACAGCACCACGGCCAGGTGCAGGTCGCTATAGTCCGGATAGGAAACCATCTTCCGTTCCAGCGCCAGACCGCGACCGGTTGCATCCAGTTCCGGCGCCAGGTCATCCAGTAAATTGGTCGCCACCGGCCCCCGATAGCCATGCCGGCGGTCGTATTCCAGCAGCGCAGTGCGCAGGGAGACGGAGGCTGCTCGCTGCAGCCGACTGTCGATGGTAGTGACCACTTTATAGCCGGCGGTATAGGCCTCCAGTCCATAGCGCTCCACCAGTTCAGCGCGCACCATTTCACTGACATAGGGAGCCCGCAGTGCAACCCGGGGTCCGTGCAGGCGTGATACGACGGGCGTGGTTACGGCCTGCTCGTATTCTTCCGAACTAATAAAATCCAGTTCCTGCATGCGCCGCAGCACATAAGAGCGTCTTTCTGTAGCGCGTTCGACGTTGCTTACCGGGTTGAGCACCGACGGCGCTTTTGGGATTCCGGCAATGGTGGCTGCTTCGGCCACGCTGAGGTCTTGCAGCGGCTTGCCGAAATAAACTTCCGCTGCCGCGCCCACACCGTAAGCTCGCTGGCCGAGGAAAATCTTGTTCAGGTATAGCGCAAGAATCTCTTGCTTGGAGAATTCTCGCTCGATCTGCAGGGCCAGGATCAGCTCCTTGGCTTTACGCACGAAAGTTCGGTCGCGGCTGAGAAAGTAAACGCGCGCCAGCTGCTGGGTGATAGTGCTGCCGCCCTGGGCGCGCGACCCGGTGAGAGCCAGGTTCAGGGCCGCACGGGTAATGCCCTGATAGTCGAAACCCGGGTGCTCAAAGAAGCGGTCATCCTCCGCAGCCAGGAATGCCTGCACCACGCGCTCGGGAATGTCGACGTATTCCACCGGCGTGCGTCGTTTCTCGCCAATCTGGTCCAGCAGGCGACCGTCGCGGCTGTAGATGCGCAGTGGCGTCTGCAGCTGGACCTCGCGCATGGTATCGGCCGAGGGCAGTCCCGGCTCAAAGTAATAATAAGCGCCGGCGACGGTTGCAGCCGCCGCAATGGCCAGGCTAATTGCCAGGCCCGTAAGGACCAGTAGAGTTTTAATCCATAACTTCATGAAAAATGCTGGCTCATTCCCTTGCCTTGGTCGGACCGATTATGCATATTGACGCCTGTTTTTGGGCATACCCGTTGAAAGACGGGGGCGCAAAGCTACCGGTCTACGGGACCTGGAACTACGACGGAGTGCGTCGTTTCGGGGTTGGATCCTAGGATAGCGGGGCTGCCAGACCTTAATAGGGCCAATCTCGGTCTACAAGGTTTGTCTCTCCAGCGATTCGGCTTCCAGCCGCGCAAACCCTCTCCAGTGTTGTTTTTTAGCCAAGATCCGACCGCGAGTTGCGCTGGGTTTTATTGGAGTAAATGGGACATGCGCCACAGTACTTCCCCTGTCGCCAGATATATAGTTAAATGTACTAGCTCATACTTTGGGCGACTTTTTTTACGCAAGCTGCGGAACTAGAAGGGAAAACAAGTGCTTTTCGGGTCTCGCTCCAAGCCAGTAATAGGGCTTGACATAACAACCTCCTCCATCAAGCTCATCGAGCTTGTTCAATCTGGACGGGGTTTTCGTGTCGAGTGTTATGCCGCCGAGCCGACACCGCCGAACTCCATCAGCGAGAAAACCATCGTTGATGCGGATGCGGTCGGTGAGGCAGTGCGTCGGGCGGTTAAACGTTCCGGCTCCGGCAGCGAAGATGTCGCCATCGCGATCAGCGGTGATGCGGCAATTACAAAAGTTATCCAGATGCCGCGCAGCCTCGGTGTCAATGACCTCGAAGGCCAGGTTGAGATTCAGGCCGACCAATACATCCCCTTTCCGATGGAAGAGGTCAGTTTCGACTACGAAGTACTGGGTCCGTCGGGCAATGACCCGGAGATGAACGACGTACTGCTGGTCGCTACCCGCACGGAAAACGTCGATCAGCGACGCGCAGCCGTTGAGGCCGCAGGTCTCAAGGCACGCGTGGTTGACGTTGAGGCGTTCGCGCTTGAGAACGCTTGCGCACTGCTCGCACATCAAATGCCTGATGGCGGCATGGATCATCTGATCGCGGTGGTGGACTTCGGCGCCAGCAATACGGCATTCAGTGTGTTGCAGGACATGCGGGTTATTTATACCCGGGATTTTTCTTTCGGCGGGCAGCAACTCACCGAGGAAATAATGCGCACTTACGGGCTAAGCCTGGAAGATGCCGGCCGCGCGAAAAAGGAAGGCGGTTTGCCGAGTAACTACCAGCCTGAAGTGCTCGACCCGTTCATGGACGACATGACCCAGCAGGTGAGCCGCTCGTTGCAGTTTTTCCTGGCTTCCGGCGGTGGCCGCGAGCAGCCCGACCAGATCCTGGTGCTGGGCGGCTGCGCCAATATTCCCGGCGTCGCCGATGTGATCTCCAGCAAGGTGGGCATTCCGACCGAGATAGGTGATCCGCTCGGGCAAATGAAAATCTCCTCGCGGGCCAAGTCTCAAGGCGTGCGCAAGGACGCAACCGCTTTGCTAACCGCCTGTGGGCTTGCCTTACGGAGCTTCGACTGAAATGCCACGCATTAACCTGCTGCCATGGCGTGAAGAACAGCGGCTATTACGCCGTAACCAGTTCTTTGCTGCTTTGGGCGCTGCGGCCGTTGGGGCCGGGCTACTGCTGTTGCTGAGCAACCTTGGTTTCAATTCCGTTATTGGTCACCAGCAGGATCGTAACCAATTACTGAAAGACGAAATTGCGGCACTGGACCTGCGCATTGCCGAAATTATCGATCTGGAAGAAAAGAAAGACAGTTTGCTGGCTCGCATGCAGATTATTGAGCAGCTGCAGCGTAGCCGGCCCGGCATCGTGCACGTATTTGATGAAGTCGTCCGCACCATGCCTGATGGTGTTTACCTCACCGAGATCAAACAAATAGGAAGGCGGCTGGAGATTGTCGGTGCGGCAGAATCAAATACCCGGGTTTCGGCATTGATGCGCAACATCGACGGTTCTGAATGGCTCGGCAATCCAGACCTTGAAGTCGTCGAGGTTAAGACCAATGCCCGCGGTGGTAACCAGACCAGTGGGCGTTTTAGCGAGTTTACTATTTTCGCGCGACAGGCTGGTGGTGACACTTCTGGCGAGGAGGAGTCGGAATGAATTTTCTCGACGAACTCCGCAATCTGGATTTCAACGACATTGGTCGTTGGCCTCTGGCGTTCCACGCATTATTCATAGGTTTGTTCTTTATTGTTGCTACCGGCGCCGGTTTTTATTTTCTTGTCTACGACAAAAAAATGCCGCAGCTTGAACGGGCAGAACGCGAAGAGCTGGAGCTGCGCGCATCTTTCGAGTCGAAGCAGCGCAAAGCAGCTAACTTTGATGCTTACCAGGTGCAGCTAGCAGAAATCGAAAGTTCCTTCGGCACCATGTTGCGCCAGTTGCCGGGTAAGACAGAGATTCCGAACCTGCTGGTGGATATCTCGCAGACTGGTCTGGCGGCAGGTTTGCAGGAAGAGCTGTTCCAGCCGATGGATGAAATGCAAAAAGATTTCTATGCCGAAAAGCCGATCAAGATCAGGCTGCGCGGCGACTACCACGAATTCGGGCGTTTCGTCAGCGATATAGCCGCATTACCGCGTATTGTCACGCTGCACGATATTGAGATCGCTCCGCCGAATAACAGTGATGGCGGCGCGGATGGGCTGGTTCTGAATGTGACGGCCAAGACTTATCGTTACCTCGACGATGAGCAGGAAGCCGAAACCGGCGTTGCGGGGCGCTGATGATGATCAGAAAACTGCAACTGGATAAATTACTTTTGATACTGCTGAGCGTCGGCATAGCCGGCTGCGGCGGCAACATGGACGACTTGTTGCAATATGTCGACGAGGTCAAAAAACGTCCGGGCGGGCGCATTGAGCCCCTGCCCCAGATCAAGCCCTATCAAACCTTCAACTACACCGCCGACACACTGCGCTCACCGTTTGTGCCTGACGCCTCGCCTGCTGCGGCCGGATCAACCAGCGGCCCTCGGCCGGAACCGAATCGCGCCAAGGAATACCTTGAGCAGTTTCCCCTGGACACATTGTCCATGGTCGGAATTCTCGAGCGCGGTGGCAGGTTTTTTGGCCTGGTGCAGACGGGCGACGGCCTCGTGCACCGCGTGTTGCCAGGTAATTTTGTAGGTCAGAACGAAGGTCGGATTGTCGCGATCAGCGAATCCGAAATTGAGGTCGAAGAACTGGTTCCGGACGGAATCGGGGGTTTCTTCAAACGGTCTGCGGCTATTGGCCTGGACTGACCGGTGGCGGGACTGCGTAGCAGCGTCACCCCGGGGAGTGAGTGGGAGTACTTGAAGATGAGCATAGCTAGGCCTAATCAGACGCAGGCATCGTGGCATCGCCGCGGTCCGGCGCTGTCGGCACTAATCGCCCTGTTGGCCCTCGGTCTGATGACCGTTACGGGTGCCATTGCGCAGACGGCGGGCAATAGCCTGCAGGATGTGCAGGTACAGGCTTTGCCTGGCAATCGCATCGAACTGCGCTTGATTATGCAGGCGCCGCCGGCTGCACCCCTGGCTTTCACCATTGAAGACCCGGCGCGCATCGCGCTCGATCTGCAGGACACCAGCCTGGGCTTGCCCAGTCGGCGTAAGAATGTCGGCATTGGCGTTTTAGATACTGTCCTTGCGGCTGAAGCCAACGGGCGCACGCGAATAGTATTGAATCTCGACCAGATGGTCGGTTATGACACCCGCGTGGATGGCAATAGTATTGTCGTAACGCTCGAAAACGACAGCTCCGGTGGTAGTGCCGGCCAGACCTTCGCCGCCGCAGCGCCCGCTAAATCCAGCACCTCGTCCATGAGCGGTGTGCGCAGCATCGACAATGTAGATTTCCGCCGCTCTGAGAATGGAGCCGGTCGAGTAATCGTTACCATGAGTGAGCCGGGAACCGCCGTAGATGTGCGCCGCGAAGGCGACAAAGTGGTGGTGAATTTTGCCGGCACCGCAGTGACTGACGCGCAGACGCGTCGCCTGGACGTAATGGATTTTGCGACCCCGGTATCCACCGTCGATGTGCTGAGAGCCGGTGGCGACACCCGCGTGGTGATCGCGGCTGGCGGCGACTATGAGGAACTGGCTTACCAGTCGGACAACGTCTTTACCGTAGAGATCCAGAAGAAGGCTGAGCCGACGGCGATGGAAAAGCCGACCATGTTCAGCCCGGATCGCGACTACACCGGCGAGCGGCTGACACTCAACTTCCAGGACATCGAGACTCGCGCGGTACTGCAGCTGCTGGCCGACGTCAGTGGACGCAATGTGGTGGTCAGCGATACGGTGCAGGGTAACGTTACGCTGCGTTTGCAGAACGTTCCCTGGGACCAGGCGCTGGATATCGTGCTGGCGGCTAAAGGTCTGGATATGCGTGAAAACGGCAATGTCATCATTGTCGCGCCGGCAGAAGAAATCGCGGCCCGTGAACTTGCGGACCTAGAGTCCCGTCAGGAAATCCAGTCCCTGGAGCCGTTGCAGGCTGAATACCTGCAGGTCAACTATGCCAAGGCCGTTGATCTGGCGGGTTTGATTCAAGGCAATGGCGGCAATGCCCTGCTATCCGAGCGCGGTAGCGTAGGAATCGACGAGCGCACCAATACGCTGTTGCTGCAGGATACGGCGGATCGTATTGGCAACATTCGTCGGCTGGTTTCAACGCTGGATATACCGGTACGCCAGGTATTGATCGAATCGCGCATCGTCGTTGTTAACGATGACTTTAATCGCGACCTCGGTATTCGCTGGGGTGCCACCGCAGTTCGTGAGAACGGCGACACCGGTCTGCTTTCTGTGACCGGTACCGCGGAGGGTAACGAGACCGTGGTGCGCTCAGGCATCGACAATGTAAATGCAGGTGGCTCGCCGTTCCCGGTTACGCTGCCCGGCCTGGACGATCGTTTCATCGTCGATGTGCCGGTGGCTGATCGTGCCGGACAGCTGGCCGTTGCGATTCTTGGTGACGATTTTCTCATCGACCTGGAGCTTTCCGCCATCCAGGCTGAGGGACGCGGCGAGGTGATTTCTTCACCACGTGTGATTACGGCTAACCAGAAAGAGGCCGTGATCAAACAGGGTGTTGAAATTCCATTTCAGGAAGCAGCGTCCAGTGGCGCCACTACCACGCAGTTTAAAGAAGCGGTGCTGAGCCTGACGGTGACGCCGCAGATCACGCCGGACGACCGGGTGATCCTTGATCTGCTGGTGACCAAGGACAGCGTTGGTGAAGTGATTACCACCGAACGCGGCGGCGCCGTACCAAGTATTGATACACGCTCCGTACAGACGCAGGTGCTGGTGGATAACGGCCAGACCGTGGTGCTGGGCGGCATCTACGAGACGGAGCAAAATGAGAGCATGACCAAGGTGCCCTATCTGGGAGATATCCCATGGCTGGGCGTGTTATTCAGGTCGACCCGTATTTCTACGGACAAGACTGAGCTGCTGGTCTTCGTAACACCGAAGATACTTAAAGAAGGCTCCAGCATTTACTAGGGAACAGGGGATGTTCGTTCGCGGAAACGCGACTGAGGGATCGATATGAAGAGGCTTCTTTCAATTGGGGTTACCGCGTTGCTGGCCACGCTGGTCGGTTGCGGCGGCAGTGGCAATACCTTGTCCGACCCGGATGCCGGCGGTGCTGGTGAGAATACCAATAACCAGGTAGCGCTCATCGAGCTGGTAGCCAGTAATACCCAGCTGGGATCTGCGCCTGGCGCGCCTGCGGTGACTGTCACTGCGCAAGCCAAGGATAGTTCTAACGCTGTTGTCGAGGGTTCCCTGGTTCAGTTCATCGCTTCTTCCGGTTCGATTACCGTCACCCAGGCGACCACTGACGCGCTCGGTCAGGCTATTGCTGAACTGGGCAATGGTCTGAATCCTCAGAACCGCGACATTACGGTGACGGCGCGCGTGACCACCTCCAGCGGGACCGTGAGCGATCTATTGTTGTTCCGTAACCGGCACACGCCTGCGCTTTATCAGCGGCCCAACGTCGCTGGCCCTGGATGACTCGGCCACTTACAACTTTGTGCTGGAAGATTCACTCGGTGCCGGTATCTCCGGGCAGGTTGTGAGCATCGACTCCAGCCTGGGTAATAGTCTTTCCGCAAATAGTCTGCTCACTGATAGCGCCGGCGCCATCAGTCTCGACTACACGGCAGACAATGCCGGTGACGATAGCCTGTCGGCTTCTGCGCCTGGGTGAGTCGACGACGGCGCCGATTGCGATTTCCGATGACTCTTTTGCTATCGCTATCGAGAATGACCTGGTTGAAATTCCGCTGAATACACCCACGGATGTCATTGTTACCTGGGTCTCCAATGCGGTACCGGTGGTGGGCAGTGATGTGGATTTCGCGACCACGCGAGGCGTGCTGACGCCCACTTCGGCAACCACTGTTGCCGGCGGTATTGCTACCGTAAGTGTTCAATCTGCCACGGCAGGCCCCGCGACGATTAATGCCACAGGCCAGCCCGGCGGACCTACCACTTCTACAGCCGTAGAGTTTGTGGCCACCATACCGGCCAACCTGGACCTTCAGACTGATCCGCTGACTGTGGGTACGGGCGAGCAGGCGACCATCACGGCCACGGTCACCGATGCCAACGGCAACCCGGTCAAGAACCAGGTGATCGATTTTTCAATCCTGCTGGATCCCACCGGTGGCAGCCTGGCTTCACCCACGGCCAGCACTGACAGCCAGGGTCGGGCCAACACGGTGTATACCGCTGGCGGCACGCCCAGCGCCCAGAACGGCGTGCAGATTCAGGCCACGGTGCGCGGCACGGCCATTACCCAGGTCGAGAACCTCACCGTTGCGCGTGCCGAGCTGTTTATCAGCCTGGGTACGGGTAATGATCTGTTTGAGCCAAATTCTGCCCAGTTCCGCAAGGAGTGGGTAATACAGGTCACGGACGCCGACGGCAACGCGGTCTCCGGCACCAATGTTCAGGTCAGTATTAATTCTCTGCGCTGGATTCAGGGTTGCTATGTTGTTGGTGAAGACAATTGGGTCAAAGTCACAACGGCCACCTGTAACGACGAAGATGTGAACCGCAATGGTGTGCTGGATACGATTCCTGCCGATGAAGACACCAACGCTAACGGGCGCATCGAAGCCGGTAATATTGCGCTGGTTGCTGCCCAGGGTGGCGGCGCCGGACAGGCTGCCAACGTGACGACGGACAACACCGGCACAGCGCTGGTGGATGTGCTGTACCCGCAGAGCTACCACGGCTGGGTGGAAGTCGAAATCGAGGCGAAGGCCTCGGTGGCCGGCACAGAAACCCGCCGCACGGTTAGCTTTGTGCTGGATGCCAAAGCGGCCGATATCACCGATACGCAGGCTGCTCCGCCGGGGATAATAAGCCCGTTTGGGCGACAGCTGGATGGTGCCGAGCCTTTCTGCACTACAGCGCCGGAAAATCCGCAGCCGCCTTGTCCTGGCTTGGCGCCGTAGACTTTCCGAAAGACGAGTCAAGAAGCCGGCCTAGTGCCGGCTTCTTTTTGCCTGAGCGTCGCGGTTACTATCCCAGCTGGAGACTAAACCTTCTCTGGGCCGCCCAGGGGACAGGCCAGGTCTGACAGGCCGAACCCACTGCCTGAAAACCTTGCGCGAGCACGCCGATTTGTCAGATCAAGTCCAAAACAAGCAGTCTCTTTTTCTCGTGGGCCCCATGGGCTCGGGAAAATCCGCCGTTGGTCGCCGCCTGTCCCGGGATCTGGGCCGGGCTTTTGCCGACAGTGACGACGAGATCGAGGAGCGCACCGGCGTCGAAGTGGCATATATCTTTGATCGGGAGGGTGAAGCGGGCTTCCGTCGCCGCGAGGAAGAAGTCATTGCCGATCTGACCAGAATCCCCGGCCTGGTATTGGCTACCGGTGGCGGCAGCATCCTGAGCAAGGCTAATCGCAAGGCCCTGGTGGCCGGTGGTGCGGTGATCTATCTGCATACCAGCGTGGAGCATCAGCTGCGTCGCACCCGGCGCGGGCGCGAACGGCCGCTATTAAATCAGGGCGATCCGCGCCAGGTGCTGGAGGATCTGATGGCGGTGCGAGAACCTTTGTATCGCAGCATCGCCGACCTGGTGGTGGAGACCAGCGGGCGGCGGGTTCCGGCGGTGGCGCGCGAGATCAGGGAAAAGCTTGGTTTGGCCAGTGCCTGAGCCGGGGAAACGTGGCGTCCGGCTTGGCATCGGCGGGAGGTTACCTGCCATTTCCTCCATCAGCGCGTTTCTGTGCCCCACAGCGGTGACGCACCCGGTGCGGGCTGGCACGGACTCGAGTGACGGCGTATCTTCCTGAGCCCGACGAGAGAGCCCATGATTACCCTGAACGTTAATCTCGCTGAGCGCAGTTACCCGATCCTGGTCGGCAGTGGTCTGCTGATGCAGCCTGGCATCCTGGACCCCTACCTGCGCGGGCGCGACGTGATGATCGTCAGCAACGATGTGGTGGCGCCCATTTACCTGGCGCCGCTGCGGCAACTGCTGGGCGATCGGAATGTACAGACAGTGATACTGCCGGATGGCGAGGTCAACAAGACCATGGCCACCTTGCAGCTGGTGCTGGACCGGCTGGTGGAGTCACGTTTTGGCCGTGATTGCACGGTGATCAGCCTGGGTGGCGGCGTGGCCGGCGATATCGGCGGTTTTGCTGCGGCCAGTTATCAGCGTGGCGTAGATTTCATCCAGGTGCCGACCACCTTACTGGCCCAGGTCGACTCTGCCGTTGGTGGCAAGACGGGCGTTAACCATCCCGGTGGCAAGAACCTGATCGGTGCCTTCCATCAGCCACGCTGCGTGCTCACGGATACGGACACCTTACGCACCCTGCCAGATCGCGAGCTGTCAGCGGGCCTCGCCGAAGTTGTGAAATATGGTCTGATTCAGGACGCAGAATTTTTTACCTGGCTGGAAAGTCAGCATGCCGCCCTGCTGGGCAGGGACACCGCGGCCCTGGATCACGCGATCCAGGTTTCCTGTATAGCCAAGGCTGAAATTGTCGCCAGCGATGAGCGCGAGCGCGGCAGCCGGGCGCTGCTGAACTTCGGCCATACCTTTGGCCATGCCATTGAGCGTTGCGTGGGCTATGGGGAATGGCTGCACGGTGAAGCCGTGGCAGCCGGTATGCTGATGGCGGAGAGATTTTCTGAGCGGCTGGGATGGCTGGATAGCGAGTCCGTCGAGCGGACCCGCAAACTGCTGCTGCAGCTTAATCTGCCGGTGGCACCGCCGCCCACTTCTCCGCCGGAGTTTTTTAACGCCATGCGCATGGATAAAAAAGTGGTTGACGGGGAAATACGCCTGGTATTGCTCAAGGCCATCGGCCAGGCGGTGGTGACGGCGGACTATCCGCCGCACGAGCTGCTGGACGAATTGCGCGCCACGTTCATGGGTTAGCGGGCGCAGTTTTGGCAGAACGCAGAATTCATCATGTGCACCCCGGCGAAGGCCTGGCACCTTACGCAGCCTGGGAAACGCTCAGCCGTGGCCGCTTGCATGCGGAAGAATCGCATCCCTATCGCAGTGAATATCAGCGCGATCGCGACCGGATTGTGCATTCCGCCGCCTTTCGCAGACTCGTCTACAAAACCCAGGTCTTCGTTAACCACGAAGGTGATCACTATCGGACGCGCTTAACGCATTCCCTGGAAGTGGCGCAGATTGCGCGCACTGTGGCCCAATGCCTGGGGCTGAACGAACAGCTGGTGGAAGCCATTTGCCTGGCCCATGACCTCGGCCACACGCCTTTCGGCCATGCCGGCCAGGATGCGCTGAATGCCTGCATGAAACCCTGGGGTGGATTCGAACACAATCTGCAGTCATTGCGGGTGGTCGACGAGCTGGAAGAACGCTATGCCGATTTCACCGGCCTGAATCTGACCTTCGAAACGCGCGAAGGTATTCTCAAGCATTGCTCGAAAAAGAACGCCCGCGAACTGGGCGAACTGGGTGAGCGTTTTTTGAAGAAGCGCCAACCAGGCCTGGAGGCCCAGCTCGCGAATCTGGCCGATGAGATCGCCTATAACAATCACGATGTGGATGACGGTCTGCGCGCCGGATTGTTGACGGAAGATGAGTTGGCCAGTGTGGATTTATTCGCCGATCACCTCGCGGCCGTGCGTGATCGGCATCCGGGGATCGGTCGGCGGGCACTGATCCATGAAACGGTCCGGGCGATGATTAACGATGTGGTTACTGATCTTGTAGATAACAGCCGCGCTCAGTTGGAAAAGGTTCACCCAACCGACATTGAGGCCGTTCGGCAGCGTAGCGGTTCGCTGATTAAATTTACTCGACGCACGGCCGGCCGTCATAAGGCATTGAAAAAATTTCTCGGCAAGAGCCTGTACAGACATGAACGTGTCCAGGCGATGACCCGGCAGGCCGGTGAAGTTGTAAAGCGCTTGTTTACCACCTATATGAATGATCTCAACGCCATGCCGCGCTATCACGCTGACCGTGCCCGCGCCGGCGACGAAACGCTCGGCGAAGCGGGCCGCGCCCGCGCAGTGGCAGATTATGTGGCCGGCATGACCGATCGCTATGCTTTGTCCGCCGACGCGCGCATTACCGGCGCCGCTTTAGAACTCCAGTTACCCGCGCAACTCGCAAAGGAATCTCATGACTGACGCATTGCCCGACCGTGACCGCCTGATTTTTGCCCTGGATGTCCCCGAGGCCGAACGCGCCCGTGAGCTCGTCGAACAACTGGGTGACGCGGTGGGCTTCTATAAAATCGGCCTGGAACTGATGATGGCTGGCGGCTATTTCGAATTGATCGACTGGTTGCTGGAGCGCGACAAGAAGGTGTTTACCGATCTGAAATTTTTCGACGTGCCGGCCACCGTCGGTCGTGCGGTGGCGCGCCTGGCCAGCCGCGGGGTGAGCTTCGCCACCGTGCATGGCAATCAGTCGATTATGGAAGCTGCTGCTGCCGCCAAAGGTGAACAGCTCAAGATTCTGGCCGTCACCGTGCTCACCAGCCTTGATCGCGGCGACCTCGATGATCTCGGCTTTAGCTGTGATGTGGGCGAGCTGGTGCTGTCGCGCGCACGCCGCGCACTGGAAGCCGGTTGCGACGGCGTGGTCGCGTCGGGGCTGGAATTGCCGGCCATGCGGAAAGCGATCGATCGCCGCCTGCTGGTAGTGACGCCGGGTATTCGACCGGTAGAAAACCGGCCGGCCGATGACCAGAAGCGTGTGGTGACGGTGGAGCAGGCATTTCAGGATGGCGCCGACTACATCGTGGTGGGTCGGCCGATTCGTGATGCCGCGGATCCGCGCGCTGCGGCTGAAGCGATGCAGGCGAGTATTGCGGCGACCTTGTCGGGCTGAGAATTTCCGCCTCGGCGCGCCTATCGGTGCTGTTCGCGGTGGTTACTTGGTGCAGACGCGGGTGCTTTGCGGCCGGGGTATTCGGGACCCGCTGTGAATACATCCCTGTACGCTCGGCGGCCGCCATCCCTGGCGGCCGACGGTCCCGAATACCCCGACCGCGAAAGCACCTTTAGACGTCTGCGTGTGTTTTCACGGGCGCTTGATCAGGCCTGCTCGCAAAGATCCTGACCAACGGCGCTTTGCTTGGCTAAGTAATTAGAGGCTGCGACGGCGGGCCTGTCTGTGGCGCAAAGCTTGACGGTTTGTGGGGTGGAATCTGTTTGGGGCCGTCGGCGCCCAGGGACGGGCGCCGCCGAGCGTACAGGGATGTATTCACAGCGGGTCCCAAACAGATTCCACCCCACAAACCCAGTGCGGCTGTGTAAACGAGGGGTAGCCGGTGCCTGCTCGCCTGATTAGCGGGATTCAGCGAGGTCTTTAATAACCGGTTCAAGGACCGGCCAGATATTGTCGAGGAGTTTTGGTTGGCCGGCTTCGTTGGGGTGAATGCCGTCGGCCTGCATCATGGCCGGGTCCAGGGCCACGTTTTCCATGAAAAAACCCACCAGCGGCAACTCGAAGCGGCCGGCGAGATCGGGATACATGGCGGAAAACTCGTCGGTATACAGGGCGCCGTAGTTGGGTGGCATCTGCATCCCGGCAAGCACGACCCGGGCACCGGCTTGCTGGCTCAGCGTGATCATCTGTTCAAAATTCTCGCGCACGTCACTGAGGGGCAGGCCGCGCAGACCATCGTTGCCGCCAAGTTCGATAATCACTATATCGGGCCGATGTGTATCGAGGGCGCGTGGCAGACGGCGTAATCCGCCACCCGTGGTATCGCCGCTGATGCTGGCATTGACCACGCGATAACCGTAACCTTCTTCAACCAGCCGCTCCTGCAGCAAGGCAACCCATCCGCGGTCCAGGGGCACGCCATAGCCGGCGCTGAGACTGTCGCCCACCACCAGGATGCTGCGGTCCTGGCTGCTGGCCAGGCAGCTGCCCGCAACCAACAGCAGTGCAAGAACGAAGTAATGACGTATGGACCAGAACATGGATGATCAGATTGTATTGCGTACCGAAGGGCTCGGCCGCGAGGTTAGCAGCCCGGAGGGAACCCTGACTATCCTCAGTGACGTAAACCTGTCCATCAAGGCCGGTGAGGTAGTCGCGCTGGTGGGCGCTTCCGGGGCCGGCAAGACTACGCTGCTGGCTTTGCTGGCGGGTCTGGACCAGCCCAGCCAGGGCAAAGTCTGGCTGAGCGGCGAAGAGCTCACGGCGCTGGATGAAGATGGTCGGGCCAAGTTGCGCGGTCGGCGCGTAGGTTTCGTGTTTCAGTCTTTTCACCTGGTGCCGTCACTGACGGCACTGGAGAACGTGATGTTGCCGCTGGAACTGATGGGCGACAAAGACGCGCCACAGCGCGCGCGCGAGGCGCTGGACAGCGTGGGTCTGGGGCCGCGCGTGCGTCACTATCCGCGCCAGTTATCCGGGGGCGAAAAACAACGGGTTGCCATTGCGCGAGCATTTATCGGCAGCCCGGAAATTTTGTTTGCCGATGAGCCGACAGGCAACCTGGATACCGCCAGCGGTGAACGGGTCATCGATTTGTTGTTCGAGCTCAATCAGCGTTCCAAAACCACCCTGGTGCTGGTCACTCATGATCGCAGTCTGGCAGCGCGTTGCGATCGCATCCTGGAAATGGAAGCCGGACGGTTATTACCGTGAGGGCTATCGGCTTCGGCATCCGCGCCCTGCTGCGTGATCTGCGCGCGGGCGAACTGAGCGTCTTATTGTTGCGGTGCTGGTGGCTGTGACCGCCATGACGGCCGTGGGTTTTTTCACCGACCGCGTGGGTCGCACCATTCGCGCCCAGGCCGGGCGCGGTGCTGGCCGCTGATCTGGAGGCGCGTTCGGCCTCGCCGATTCCGCTGGTCTACCTGGACGATGCGCGTGCCCGCGGCCTGGCGACGGCTGAAGTGATTTCTTTCCCGACCATGGTGCTGTCCGGGGAAGCCAATACGCTGGCCTTGCTGCGTGCAGTAACAGAAGGCTATCCCCTGCGCGGCGAAATGCAGACATCCACGGAGTTGTTCGGTGATGTGGTGATAGCCGAGGGTATCCCACCGCCGGGTGAGGCCTGGGCCGAGCCTGGCCTGCTCGGGCGCATGAATATTGATGTCGGCGCCGAACTCACCATCGGTGAGTCCAGTGTCAGGATTACGCGCGTGCTCGAGTATCAGCCGGGTCAGAACGTCGGCGGTTTTGCCGCACTGGCACCGGGGCTGCTGGTCAACCGCAGCGACCTGGATGCTTTCGATGTTATTCGCCCGGGCAGTCGCATTACCTATCGGCAATTGTTTTCCGGCGATGAAGATAGCGTAGCGGCCTTGCGCGCCGATCTGAATGCGCGCGTCGACGGTTCGGTGCGGGTGCGCGGACTGGAGGATGCCGGCGACCAGATCAATGCGGCGATCGATAGGGCGCAGCGATTCCTGACCCTGGCCTCACTGGTGACCGTGATCCTGGCCGCCGTGGCCACGGCGATGGCCTCACGACGTTACGCTTTACGCCATCTCGACAATGTGGCGCTGATGAAAAGCATGGGTGCGACCCAGTCTTTCATTCAGATCAGCATGATGACGCAGCTGCTGCTGATTGTGCTGGGGACCGCCATTGTCGGTTCCCTGCTGGGCTATTTCGGTCAGCGGGTGCTGGTGGCACTGGCCAGCGGCATCGTCCAGGTCGAATTGCCGCCGGCCGATCCGGCCGCTGGCTCACTGGGCCTGCTGACGGCCGCCACCATCACCCTGGGCTTCGCTATGCCGCACCTGTGGCAGCTGAACACGACCTCGCCCATGCGCGTGCTGCGCCATGATCTGCCGCCTCCGCGCCTCAGCGTCGGTCTGACCTATGGTGTTGCCGTGTTTGCCCTGCTGGCGATGGTGTTTGCCATTGTTCGTGACCTGCGCCTGGTGCTGCTGATCGCCGGTGGCCTGAGCGCCGTGGCGGTGCTGGCCATGGCCAGTGGCTGGGTGCTGGTGCGCTCATTTGGCCAGTTTCGTGGCGCGGCCGGGGTTGCCTGGCGTTACGGGCTGGCGAACATCTCACGCCGCGGTACCGAAAGCATCGTGCAGATTGTCGCCTTTGCGCTGAGCCTGATGGTGCTGCTGTTGCTGACCCTGGTGCGCACCGACCTGCTGGATGAGTGGGCGGCCTCGCTGCCGGAAGATTTGCCCAATTACTTCCTGATCAATATCGAGCCGGAAGAGTGGCCGGGCGTGCAGGAGTTTTTCCGCACGGAAGTGGGTGTGGAACCGGAGTTCCTGCCCTTCATTCGTGGCCGGGTAACGCGTGTGAACGGTCAGCCTATTGACGAGGTTGAGTTTCCCGATCCGCGCGGCCA
This sequence comes from uncultured Gammaproteobacteria bacterium, assembly GCA_963807995.1. Taxonomy (GTDB): domain Bacteria; phylum Pseudomonadota; class Gammaproteobacteria; order Steroidobacterales; genus J054. The sequence goes on along the minus strand of CAWEDX010000005.1, from coordinate 302,068 downwards.
GCGTTTCGCGCGCCAGGAATCCAACTTCACCTGGGCGGTAGATCTGCCCGAGACTAACGAATTGCGCGCGGGTCGCTGGTGGGGTGAAGCGGGTGCTGGCGAACGTGAAATTTCACTGGAAGTCGACGTAGCCCGGAATCTTGGCGTTGGTGTTGGTGACACGCTGGGAATCAATGTAGGTGGTGAAGAGTTTGAAGCGCCGGTTACCAGTATTCGGTTTATCGAATGGGATTCGTTTGCGCCGAATTTCTACCTGATGCTGTCGCCTGGCCTGGCCGACTCTCTGCCGCAGACATATATTGCCAGCGTTTTCGTTGCGCCGGAAAAGCGTCGTTCTCTAAACCAGTTCGTACGCAGTTTTCCCAGCGTTACTCTGCTGGATCTTGATGTCATCCTTGGGCAGGTACGCATGATTATCGATCGTGCTTCCATGGCCGTGCAGTACGTTTTCCTGTTTACGCTACTGGCGGGCATTACCGTGCTGCTGGCCGCGATTCAGATTACCCGCGATGAGCGCCGTTTCGAAAGCGCCATTCTGCATACCCTGGGTGCCGACCGGCGCATGATCCTGCGCGGCATCGCCGTGGAATTCATCGCTCTGGGCAGCCTGGCCGGCATCCTCGCGGCCATTGGTGCCGCCGGGGTAGGCTTGTTGCTGGCCGATCAGGTCTTTCAGCTGGACTACACGGTGAGCCCGTGGCTGTGGCTGGTTGGCTGGTTTGCCGGTGCGGCCATTGTCGGCCTGACCGGTACCTTTGCAACCCGCAAAGCCGTCACTGAACCGCCTGTCGCGGTGCTGCGCGAAGCCTGATTAGCGGTTGCTGCCAGTTCAGGCTGACGCAGCCGCTTGCTGCTGCAGATTCAGGCTACGCGGTTGCGCGACTCGCCGCGCTGGAATGCCGCTATATTCGCGGCCAATTCGTCCACCGCGCGCTGCCTGCTTTCCTGAGCCGCCCAGGCGATGTGCGGCGTTACCAGCAGGTTTGGCAGCTGCGCTGCCACCAGCAGATCGTTGGCGGGTGGCGGTTCGGTCTCAAGCACATCGATACCGGCAGCCGCGATGCTGTTAGTACGCAAAGCGGTCAGCAAGGCCTCGGGATCCACCAGTCCACCGCGGGCGGTATTGATCAGCACCGCATCGCTGCGCATTAGCGCCAGGCTATCGGCATTGATCATGTGTCGCGTCTGACTATTTAACGGGCAGTGCAGGCTGACTACCTGTGATTGCCTGAGCAGTGCGCCCAGGCCTGCCCGATCTACGCCCTGCGCATCGCTGGCAGTAGTCTCATTATCGGCACGATCATAGGGTTGGCGGGCTGCCAGTACCTGCATGCCAAAAGCCTGGCCGACCTGTGCCACGGCGCTGCCCAGGTTACCCAGACCGATGATGCCCAGCGTTTTTCCGGACAGTTCGCGGCTGGGAAAATCCAGCAGGCAGAAATGTGCATGGCGTGACCAGGCGCCGGATTGCAACAGTGAACGCACGGCGCTGAAATTCAGGGTTAGTTCCAGCAGCATGCCGAACACATGCTGCACTACCGATGGAGTGCAGTAGTCGCGAATATTACAGACGGCAACGCCATGCTCGCGCGCCGCGTCCAGATCAACGTTGTCGGTGCCGGTGGCGGCCAGGCAGATCAGTCGCAGGCTATCGCTGCTGCTAATCAGCTGCCGGTCCAGGCGCACTTTATTGACCAGCACGATTTCAGCGCCGGTAATGCGCTCGGCTGTCTGTTTCGGACCAGTTGCAGGGTGCAAGCGGAGGTCGGGAAGTAATGTGGTGAGCGGAGCGGCATCGATGTCGTCCGGTCCGAGGCTCCCGTAGTCTAGAAATACTGCCGGCATTGCGATGCGCCTAGCCGGAATCCTGCATGCCCAGTGCGATGCCCGTTACTGTGGCCATCAGCGCATCCAGTAAGGCGGGGTCTTTGCGGTCGCCGGCGCGCCAGCGTTTCAGCAGCTCGACCTGGAGCAGGCTCATCGGGTCGACATAGGGATTACGCAGGCGAATCGAACGCCGCAGGGTGTTTTGTTTCTGCAGCAAGACGTCTTGTTCCTTGATCTCCAGCAAGCGCTCTACGGTGAGGTCAAATTCCGTGCGTATCAGCGGGAAAAAGCGATCGTGTAGTTGCGGAGACGTTTCCGAGTAGCGCCGTGCAATTTCCAGGTCAGCTTTGGCCAGCACGATTTCCAGGTCATTTAGCAGAGCGCGAAAAAAGGGCCATCGCGCCTGGGTATCGCGGAGCGTGTCGATGCCAAATTCTCTGAATATTTGCGTCAGCCCGGAGCCCACGCCGTACCAGCCAGGCAGGATGCAGCGAGTCTGGGTCCAGGCGAAATCCCAGGGGGTAGAGGTGCGCGGTACGCGCTCGCCAAGATCCTCTGCCTGCTCACCACTGGCTTGCTTCTGCATGATTTCCAGCACATCGACGGGTGTGGTCTGGCGAAAATACTCGGTGAAGGCTTCCTCATCCTGTACCAGCGCCTGGTAACGTTCGCGGCTTGCGGCGGTCATGCTTTCCATCATGTTGCGCCATTGATCAGCCTGGGGCGGTGGTTCGCCGATTAGCGCAGTGGCCAGTGCGACGGAGCCAGCTGCCTGTTCGAGCGTGCGCAGCGCGACACCGCGCAGGCCATATTTGGCATTGACCAGTTCGCCCTGCTCTGTGGCTCGCAGCCGGCCGCGCACGGAACCCGGTGGTGAACCCAGTACCGCCGCGTGCATCTTCCCGCCACCGCGGCTGGTGGTGCCGCCCCGGCCATGAAACATGGTGAGTTCGACACCAGCGCTCTTAATCACGCGCGCCAGTTCTGCCTGGGCTTTCTGCAGTGTCCAGCGCGCTGAGGCCAGGCCGCTGTCGCGATTACTGTCGGAGTAACTGACCATGACAATTTGCCGCTTGTCGCGTCGCGCCAGGTGCTGCATGTAGATCGGGTCGCGCAGCAGTTGCTCGATGATGCGGGCGCCGTTAGATAAGTCTTCTACGGTCTCAAAGTAAGGTGCGATATCCAGTGGCACGGCGCCATTACGCTTGCGCAGCTCGCCCCAGCGAGCCAGCAGAATGACCGACAGAACATCGTCCACATCATGCGCCATGCTGACGATGTAGGGACCAATGGCGTGTTGGCCGAATTTGCGCCGGCAGAATGCGATAGCCTGGAAAATTGATAAGTCTCTGCGCGACACATTATCCAGTTCACCGATGGGTGACTCGTTCCTTTCCAGCGCCTCATGAATGCGTTTTGCACGTTGCGCCGCAGGTATGTCCTCCCAATCCTCCTGGCCAAGACAGCGCCCTACCACGCGACGGTTCACCTGGGCATTCTGACGAATATCCAGCGTAAGAAAATGAAAGCCGAAGGTTTCTACGCGTCGAATCAATCGGCGGGTGGGGAACAGGCCGGCATGGCTGCCCTTGTTTTCCTGCAGACTGCGTGTGATCAGCCGCAAGTCGGCCAGTAATTCATCGGCGGACTCGTAGGGAAATATGTCGTCGTCGTAGGTTGACTGCAGTCGTTGCATGATCAGCCGCAGGAACACCCGATAGGGCATCTCTCGATGACTGGGCGGCACGCTACCCATGGCATTGGGGAAATGACCCGAATAGGTTTCAATGCGCGTGAGAATGTCAGGGTGTACGCCGATTCGGTGCTGGTTCTGGCTTAGCTTGCGCGCCAGACTCCCGCATTCGGAGTAGTAGAGATCGAGGATCAGTGAGCGTTGCCGAGTCAGCGTCTTGCGAATGGTGCGCGCGGTAGTTTCCGGTCGGGCGTCCATGTCGCCGCCAATTCCTGAGGCAAAGCGCAGAATGTTCGGCAAGGGCAAATTCCTGGCTGGCTCCCCGTAGGCCGATTCGAGGGCCGCGGCCAGCGACTCGTAAAATACCGGCAGCGCCTGGTAGATCACGTCGGTGAAGAAGAACAGCACATGTTCCATTTCATCCGCGCTGCTGCGGGCCTCCGAGGGTTGTTCCTCCGTTTGCCAGATGATGGTCAGACCGTCGCGAATACTGGACAGGTTGGCTGCGCGTTCCAGCGGCGGCAGCAACGGGTTCTGCATTTGAATTAATCGCCGCACGATAGTCTGTTGTTTGCGCAGAATAGTGCGCCGGGTCGGCAGCGTCGGGTGGGCGGTGAAAACCGGCTCAATCTGCATCTGTCGTAACAGCGCAAGCACATCGTTCAGGCTCAGGCCGGCGTCGCGCAGCTTAAAGATCGTATCGTCGAGCCCGCCCGGCTGATGATTGGTCGAATCCTGCAGGTAGTCGCGACGGCGCCGAATTCGGTGCACCTGCTCAGCGGTATTGACCATCTGAAAATAGGTGGCAAAGGCACGGATAAAGTCCCTGGACGCTTTGACAGATAACTGTCCAAGCAGACTCTGCAGTCGAGTGCCTGCCTCCGGATCGCCTTCGCGGCGCGCAATAGCCTCCGTCCGTGCGCGTTCTACCGTATCGAATAGCGCTGCACCGCCCTGCTCGAGCAGCAGTTCGCCGACCATTTTCCCGAGCGTATGCACATCTTCGCGCAGCCCCGCGTCTTTCTGCGAGAAACGGATATCCTGGCGACGCTCGGCTGGCCGGGCAGTCGGGTGCAGGCCGGTGGTGTCAGAGGGTGTTGAAGCGGACATGCGTAATTTGGATCGCTCAGACAGTGTCAGACCGTCTGTTGGTTCATCTTAAGTCCGGGTTTGGCTCGATGGAAGTGAGCCACGCCGCTTTTTTGCGCCCTAAAGCTGGCAATCAGAGGCGTTTTCAGTTCTGATTTGGTTCCTGTCGGAGCACCCCGGTATGCTAGCCCGGCATTCGAGCCGACCGCGAAGGAAATCCATTTGCCGCCGCTGCCCGACCCACATGCCCTGATCGTAATCCTGCTTACAGGCGTTACGCTGTTCCTGTTTACCAAGGACCGCATTCCACTGGAGACGACCGGTCTCAGCGTAATGCTCTTATTGATCCTGCTGTTCTACTTCTTCCCCTACGCAAACGTTCGTCCGGCAGATTTTTTTATCAATTTCGGTAATGAAGCGCTGGTTACCGTTTGCGCGTTGTTGATTGTTGGTAGAGGTCTGGAAACTACAGGTGCGTTGCAGCCGCTCGGTAATTTTATGGCGCGCTTCTGGTCGGAAAGCCCCAAGCTTGCGCTGATCGCAACCCTGGTCGTTGCCGCCGTGCTGAGTGCGTTTTTGAACAACACGCCTATCGTGGTAATGCTGCTGCCGGTGCTGGTGGCCTGTTCCTTGCGCTCGCGCACGCCGCCCTCGGGCGTATTGATGCCCATGGGCCTTGCGACCCTGCTGGGTGGCATGGCAACCACCATCGGTACTTCAACCAACCTGCTGGTCGTCGGTATTGCTGCGGACCTTGGCCAGCGGCGGTTCGAGATGTTCGACTTCGCGCTGCCGGTGCTGACAGCCGGCATTTTCGGCTTGCTATTTCTTTGGCTGGTCGCGCCACGACTGCTGCCAGATCGTAAGCCGCCGATGCAAGATACTTCGCCGCGTGTTTTTAACGCGGTCTTAAACGTAAACGAAGAAAGCTTCGCAAACGGCAAGACGCTTTCGGAGATACTCGCGCGTACGGAAAATCGCATGCGAGTGGATCGTATTCAGCGCAGCGAGACCCTGAACCTGGCCAAGCTGCCGTCGGTGAAGGTGCAGGCTGGCGATCGTCTTTACATGCGCGACACGTCGGACCGCTTGAAGGAATTTGAGCAGCTTCTGGGTGCCACGCTCTACAACGCCGATGATACCGAGCAGCCGATCACGGATGAGAAGCCACTTGACAGCGGCGGCCAGCAGCTGGCCGAGGTGGTGGTGTCGCGCGGTTCACCGCTGCATAACCGCACGCTGAATTCGGCCCAGTTCGGCACCCGTTTCGGACTGGTAGCGATGGCAGTACACCGGCCTCGGGCATCGCGGGATCTGAGCGGTGACTTGAACAGCGTGCGTTTACGGGCCGGCGATGTGCTGCTGGTGCAGGGCGGCAAAGACGCCATTCGTCAGCTGCGCGAGAGTGGCTCGATGATGGTACTGGATGCGACCACGGATCTGCCGCATACGGCCAAGGCGCCGCTGGCGCTGGGCATCATGGGCGCGGTGGTCGCGTTTGCCGCTACTGGCATCATGCCGATCTCGGTGGCTGCCCTGTGTGGTATCGCGGCCATGCTGTTGACCGGCTGCCTGCAATGGAAGGATGCCGCCGAGGCGCTGAATATTCCCGTCATCATGATCATTGTCGCCAGCCTTTGTCTGGGCTCGGCCATGATGGTCACCGGCGGCGCCGACTTCATTGCACAGATTTTCGTCGCCGCTACCAGCGCCTTGCCTACGCCGGCAATACTCAGTGGCCTGATTCTGATGCTTACGGTTTTAACCAACGTGGTCTCTAACAACGCTGCTGCTGTTATCGGCACACCCGTTGCCATCAGCATTGCGCAGCAGCTGCAAGCGCCCGTGGAGCCATTTATCCTGGCCGTGATATTCGGCGCGAACATGAGTTTTGCTACGCCCATTGGGTATCAGACCAATCTGCTGATCATGAGCGCCGGTGGCTACCGATTCGGGGATTTCCTGCGCGTGGGCATTCCCCTGACAGTGATTATGTGGCTCGCCTTTTCACTGATTCTGCCGACGCTCTATGATCTTGGCTGAACAATAAACCTGCCCTTGACGCGCCCGGGCGCGACAGGGATACTCTCGCGCCATGAAGCGCATGATCGTCAAGCGGAATTGGTGGTGGAGCCTCTCCCAGGGGAAGGTTGCCGTCTAACGCTATTCGTTCGATCGGTTTAAGGCCCATCCCCGGTACTCGGTGATGGGCTTTTTTATTGCCTGCGAAATGTGTCAGTCAGCCAGCGACAACAACTATGGAACCTCCTTTTGAAATCAGTGCCGATCTAGATACGCCGGTATCGACGTATCTGAAACTCGCGCCACTTAAACCGCGCTATCTGCTCGAGAGCGTTGAAGGCGGGGCCTACCTCGCGCGTTATTCCTTCCTTGGCTTTGGCGAAGTAACCGAGGTCCGCCTGGATGCCCATGGCCTGCGCGTTGGTGATCGCCAGGCGCCGCGCCCGGCCAGCCGCGCGGAATTGCTGGCGGCCTTGCGCGAAGCCCTGGCGCAGACGCCAAAGCTGTTGCCTGAGGTGCCGGAGCTGCCCTTTACAGGTGGCCTCGTGGGCACGGCAGCCTATGACCTGGTGAGGGATTTCGAACGCCTGCCGAATGCGCCCGCGGGCGCGGAAATACCGGCTGCGCCCGATGCCGCCTACCTCGCCACGGAATCTTTGCTGGTGTTCGACCATCTCACCCGGCGCATCGCCCTGCTGCACACCGGCAGCGAAGCGGACCGCCAGCGACTGCGCGCCGAGGTGGTTCGGTTATTGCGTGGCCCTGTCCCTCTGCCCGAGGGGCGTGCCCGGCTTGGCGAGACCAGCCAGTCATTGTCCGGTGACGAGTATCGGCAGGCGGTTGAGCACAGCAAGGACTATATTGCCCAGGGCGATATCTACCAGATCGTTCTGTCCGTACGCTTTTCCGGCGAGCATCAGCTTTCGCCGTTCGAAACCTATCGCGCGCTGCGCCTGCTTAATCCGTCGCCGTACATGTATTTCTTCGATCTCGGTGATTTGCAGGTCGTCGGCTCATCGCCAGAAGCCCTGGTGCGCCTGCATGCCGGCCAGGCCTCGCTGCGGCCTATTGCCGGCACTCGCCCGCGTGGTGCGAGCCGGGCTGAAGACCTGGCCCTGGAAGCGTCGTTGCTGGCGGATGAGAAGGAAAATGCCGAGCACGTCATGCTGGTGGACCTGGCGCGCAATGATCTTGGCCGGGTGGCAGCAGCCGGTAGCGTGCATGTCGATCCGTTTCGTTCCATCGAGCGCTACAGCCATGTGATGCATATTGTCAGCGGCGTGCGCGGCGAGCTGGCCGATGGCCAGGATGCCTTTGATCTTTTTGCAGCGGCATTTCCCGCCGGCACGCTGGTTGGTGCGCCCAAGGTACGCGCCATGCAGTTGATCGATGAGCAGGAGCCGGTCCGTCGCGGCATCTATGGCGGCACCGTCGGCTATTTCGCGCACAACGGCGACATGGACCAGGCCATTGCGATTCGCACACTGGTGTTCAATGAGCAACAGTTCAGCTACCAGGCCGGCGCCGGCATTGTTGCTGATAGCGTGCCGGAAACGGAGTACCAGGAAGTCCTCGCCAAGAGTGCCATTTTGCGAAGGGCCCTGGCCATGGCGGAGGAAGGCCTGTGAACGCACGCCTGTTGTTGATCGACAATTACGATTCTTTTACCTACAACCTGGTGCAGGCTTTCCTGGTTCTGGGTGCCGAGGTGGAAGTGTTTCGCAATGACGAAATCACTGTCGCCGAAGCGCTGGCTTTGAATCCCACCCACCTGTGCATTTCCCCGGGGCCGGGCCGTCCCGACGACGCCGGCGTTTCACTGGCCATGATCGCGGCCTTCGCCGAGCGTATTCCGGTGCTGGGCGTGTGTCTCGGTCACCAGAGCCTGGTGCAGCATTGTGGCGGCACGATTGTTGCCGCCCGACGCTTGATGCACGGCAAGACTTCCGCTGTGGAGCACGACGGCAAAACCCTGTTCGCCGGGCTTAGCCAGCCCCTGCAAGCCGGCCGTTATCATTCCCTGGCCGCCGAACGCGACAGCTTGCCGGCAGTGCTTGAAGTCAGTGCGCGCACCGCCGACGGCGAGATTATGGGCGTGAGGCATCGACAGCTACCCCTGGAAGGCGTGCAGTTTCATCCTGAGAGCGTGCTGACGCCCGAGGGCGATGAGCTGCTGAAAAACTTCCTCGCATTGCAAGCCAATTGAGGTGCCGACGCTTATGTCCCTGGATCTGAATAGCACCCTGGAAGCACTGTTGAGCGGCGAGAATCTTGATGAGACGACCGCCGCTGAGCTGATGCGCCGCCTGACCGATGAGCAACTATCACCGGTGCTGTCCGGCGCCCTGCTGGTTGCCCTGCGCGCCAAGGGTGAGACAGCAGACGAGCTGCGCGGATTTGCCCGCGCCATGCGCGCGCTGGCCAAGCCGGTGCAGCTACCGGCGGGACTGGCGGCGGCTGACTGCGTGGGTACGGGCGGTGACGGTTCGGGCAGTCTGAACCTTTCGACCGGTTCGGCCCTGCTGGCGGCCGCCTGTGGGGTACCGATGATTAAACATGGCAATCGTTCCGTGTCTTCGCGCTCCGGCAGTGCCGATGTGCTGGAAACTCTCGGTATTGCCCTGGCCCCTGATCCGCAGCAGGCGCTGGCCTGTCTTGAGGCCTGCGGTTTTGCGTTTTTGTTTGCGCCGTTTTTTCATCCCGCCATGAAGGCCATCGCACCGGTGCGCGGTGCATTGAAAGTACGCACGCTGTTTAACATTCTCGGGCCTCTGACCAACCCGGCTGCCCCGCCGTTTCATGTCATTGGCGCTTTTGATTTGCCTCGCGCGCGTCTGATGGCCGACGCACTGGCCGGTCTGGATATTCAACGCGCCTTTGTTGTTCACGGTGAGCCCGGCTGGGACGAAGCCACCCCGGTGGGGCCGTTTAAGTTATTCGATGTTCGCCCCGGGCAGGTCGCGGAGAGCGAGCGTGATCCGGCTGAGTTCGGCCTGCCGCGCTGTCGCCCGGAAGACCTGGCCGGCGGCGACGCCGAGGCGAATGCAGCTGCCCTTGAAGCTGTATTGACGGGTCGTGATACCGGCCCACACCGCGACGCCTTGCTGCTTGGTGCCGGCCTGGTGCTTGAGGTTGCCGGCACGGCGCCGGATCTGTCGGCAGGTATTGAACAGGCACGAACGGCGCTGGCCGATGGCAAGGGCAGCGCGCTGCTGGAAAAACTGCGGGCCTTTGCCGCAGCCTGATTGGATGAATCGCTCAGCAAAATCGGGCGCCGGCGACTTTCTTACCGGTATGGCGCAAGCCTCGCGCGAACGTCTGCAGTTGGCCCTTGATCAGTGCAGCGAAGCCACGCTGCTGCAGCGTATCGCCGGCCTGCCCGCGCCTGCAGGCTTGCAGCTTTCCGGGCAGGGCTTCGACCTGATTGCCGAGATCAAGCGTCGTTCACCTGCCGCCGGGCAATTGGCCGGTAGCAGCCTGGATCCCGTCGCCCAGGCGCAGGCCTATAGTAGTGGTGGTGCTGCTGCGCTTTCGGTGCTGACAGAGCCGACGCGTTTTGACGGCGAGCTTGCCGACCTGGAACAGGTGGTGTCTGCGTTGCCGCGGGTGCCTGTGATGCGCAAAGATTTCCTGGTCGACCCGTACCAGGTGCTGGAGGCGCGCGCCAACGGCGCGTCCGGTGTCCTTCTCATCGCGGCCATGCTGGACAGCAGCCAGTTGACGGAGATGCTCAGCGTCGCGCTGGAGCAGGGTCTGTTTGTACTTGTGGAGGCCTTTGATGCGGCCGATCTGGATCATTGCCTGCCGGTCATGCAGGGCCAGTCGACGGACGGCGTTCGCGAGTCTGTGTTGCTCGGCATAAACTGTCGCGACCTGCGCAGCCTGGAGGTGGACTTTGAGCGCTTTGAAGCGCTCGCGCCGCGCCTGCCCGCGTGCTATCCGCGGGTGGCTGAGAGCGGTGTCAGCACGCCTGAGCAGGCCGTCAGTGTGGCCAGACTCGGGTATCAGCTGGCACTTGTAGGCACTGCGCTGATGCGTGCCGCCGATCCCGCCGTGGCGGCCCAGGCGATGTTGCATGCGGCGCGTGCCAGCCGATGAGCCTGGTGGTAAAAATCTGCGGTTTGCGCACACCGGAGGCCGTAGCGGCAGCCGTGGAAGCGGGCGCCGATGCGCTGGGTTTCGTGTTTGCCGTATCGCCGCGGCAGGTCAGTGCTGCGCAGGCCCGGCGGCTATGCGCGGGGCTACCGCCCGATATAGTGCGGGTGGCGGTGATGCGCCATCCAACGGCTGAAGCCTGGCGCGAAGTCCGCGACGAATTTCAGCCTGACTGGCTGCAGACGGATGTGGACGATTTTGCCAGCCTGGAGCTGGCAGCGGCGACGGTCAGGATGCCGGTCTACCGGGATACGGCTGAAATGGATGCGGCGGCTCTACAGGCAGAGCCGCAGATATTGTTTGAAGCTGCGGAGAGCGGCGCAGGGGTGCAACCAGACTGGCAGCGGGCAGCGACCCTGGCGCAGCGAACCCGACTGATGCTCGCCGGCGGTCTGGACCCGGAAAACGTGGCTGCGGCGATCGCGGCGGTAAGGCCTTGGGGTGTAGACGTATCAAGTGGCGTCGAGAGCCGCCGTGGCGTTAAGGATTGCGCGCGCATTGCTGCCTTTGTGGCGGCAGCGCGGACAACGGAGCAATTGAATGCAGACTGAAATGACTGACGCGCAGCGCAAACAGCTGCTAGAGAAAATGCTGGCCGGTGAAATGCCGGACGCACAAGGTCGCTATGGGCCCTTCGGCGGACGCTATGCGCCGGAGACGCTGGTCCCGGCGCTGCAGCGCCTGGAAGCTGGCGTAAAGCAGTACCTGCATGATCCGGAGTACCAGGCCGAGCTCGGCGCTGAGCTGAAGGGCTGGGTCGGCCGGCCGACGGCGCTGACCCACGCGCGCGGTCTGTCCGCGACGCTGGGGCGTCGATGTATGGCTCAAGCGCGAGGATCTGGCCCACACCGGCGCGCACAAGATCAACAACGCGCTGGGCCAGGCGCTGCTCGCCGAAACGCCTGGGCGCGAAGCGGATCATTGCCGAAACCGGCGCCGGCCAGCACGGCGTGGCCACCGCCGCGGCCTGCGCGCGCGTGGGCATGCCCTGCGTGGTCTACATGGGCGCGGTGGACGTCGAACGTCAGGCGCCGAACGTCGATCGCATGCAGCAGCTGGGCGCGGAAGTCGTACCGGTCACGGGCGGCGACCAGACCCTGCGGGCGGCCATCGATGAAGCCTTCCGCGACTGGGTCGCTGATCCCGAGAAGACGTTACTACCTGCTCGGCTCTGCGGTGGGTCCGCATCCCTATCCTTACCTGGTGCGCGAGCTGCAGGCCATCATCGGTCGCGAAGCGCGCGCGCAGATGCTGGAACTGGCCGGCGGCCTGCCGGATGCGGCGTTTGCCTGCGTCGGCGGCGGCTCCAACGCTATCGGCCTGTTTCACCCGCTGCTCGGCGATGCGCAGAACGCAGTTGATCGGCGTCGAGGCCGGCGGACGCGGCGCGGGCCTGGGCGACAACTCGGCCACCCTGGCGACCGGCATGCCCGGCGTGCTGCATGGCAGCTACTCGATCCTGCTCTATGACGGCGACGGCCAGGTGCAGGAAACGCATTCGGTCTCGGCCGGCCTGGACTATCCCGGCGTCGGCCCCGAGCACGCGCTGCTGAAAGCCATCGGCCGGGTGCGATATGTGTCGGCCACCGACGATGAGGCGCTGGACGCGCTTGCGCGAGTGCTGCTGCGCCGAGGGCATTCTGCCGGCGATCGAAACGGCGCATGCCTTTGCCGGCGCGCGCGAATGGGCGCAGGTCGAATCCGGGCAAGCGCATCCTGATCGGTCTGTCCGGGCGCGGCGACAAGGACATGCCGACGCTTAGAAATATATTGAACGCCGACCGCAGGCGAGGAGCGCAGCATGAATCCGCAGGCGCCGCATGTACGTATCAGCGCGGCCATTTTGCGGCGCGCAAGGCCGGCAAAGTGGCCCTGGTGCCATTTATGACGGCCGGCTACCCGGATAAAGATCGCTTTATCGACACCTTGCGCGAGGTGGCCGCGGCCGGTGATGTGGTCGAGATCGGCGTGCCGTTTTCTGATCCGCTGGCCGACGGTGTGACTATCCAGCGCTCCAGCCATGCGGCCATTGAGGCCGGCGTCAGTCTGCGCTGGATATTGGCCCAGCTGACCAAGGCCGGCGATGTGGGTGCGCCGCTGGTGTTAATGAGCTACCTGAATCCGCTGCTGGCTTATGGCTATCAGCAATTGGCCGAGGATGCCGCAGCTGCGGGTGTCTGTGGATTTATAGTTCCCGATCTGCCGCTGGAAGAAAGCGGCGAATTGCTGGCGGCACTCGATTCGCAGGGCCTGGCGCTGATCCAGCTGGTTACGCCGGCGACACCAGATGACCGCATGCAGCGACTGTGTTCGGCCAGCAAAGGTTTTATTTATGCCGTGACCATCAAGGGCATCACTGGCGGTGACCAGGCGATGCCGGCCGAGGTGACCGGCTACCTGGACCGCGTAAAGGCTGCGGCGGGCGATTCGCCGGTTTGCGCCGGCTTTGGCGTGCGCACGCCGGAACAGGTTCAGTCTTTGGGCGCGCATGCTGAGGGCGTGATTGTCGGTTCGGCACTGGTCGAGCAGCTGGAAGCCGGGAATAGTCCCAGCGCGTTCCTGACACAACTGCGCGGTTGAGAGTTTTCGCGCCGGCAGCGCGCCGGCTCAGTCGCGTGGTCGGCCGGCCAGCAGACTGGCAATACCGATAGCGCCGACCAGCCAGCCCAGCCAACCGGGTTGTGCGCCCAGCCCGATCAGCAAGGCCCCGGCAACCAGCGCCGCAGCGCCGGCGACTACGCGGAACTGGCGTTGTTCGCGGGCGCGCATCACTTTGGCGTCGGGTCAGCGGCAATTTGCCCTCGTTATCCAGCACCTGGTCTACCAGCTGGCGGGCGGCTTCCGGCAAACGTTCGAGCGTATAGCGGATGTCCGGCAGGTCACGGGCTATGCGCTTGGCGGTGGCGCGCGGTCCGGTCTGCTCCGTCATCCAGCGTTTCAAGACCGGCTGACCCGTTTCCCAGAGATCGAGATCAGGATACAAGGTCGCGGCCCAGGCCCTCGATTTGGACCAGGGTTTTCTGCAGCAGAATTAATTGTGGCTGAACCTGCATATCGAAGCGACGCGCTACCTGGAACAAGCGCATCAGAACCTGGGCGAAAGAAATATCTTTTAGTGGCTTGTTAAAGATCGGTTCGCAGACTGTGCGCACGGCTGACTCCAGCTCATCAACCCGGGTGCCCGCGGGTACCCAGCCGGAGTCCACATGTAATTCGGCTACGCGCTTGTAGTCGCGATCGAAAAAGGCAATAAAGTTTTCCGACAGGTAACGTCGGTCGCGTGCGTCAAGACTGCCGACGATGCCGAAATCCACGGCCGCATAGCGCGGGTTCGCCGGGTCGCTGATGTCGACGAAAATATTTCCCGGATGCATGTCCGCATGGAAAAAATTGTCGCGAAAAACCTGGGTGAAAAATATTTCCACGCCATTGGCGGCCAGCTTGGCAATGTCGGCGCCGGAAGCCTGCAGGCTGTCCATATCACTGATGGGTATGCCATGAATACGCTCCTGCACCAGCACCTGTTCGCGGCAATAGTCCCAGTAGACCTCGGGTACATAGATCAGCGGTGAACCGAGGAAATTGCGCCGTAGCTGTGCCGCATTGGCGGCTTCACGCATCAGGTCGAGCTCGTTGTAAATAGTGCGCTCATATTCTGCGACCACCTCAACGGGGCGCAGACCGGCGACTTTCGGCCCAATAGCGCTGGCAAAGTTTCGCCAGCGCATACATCACTTCCAGGTCGGACTCGATGCGCTCGCGCACGCCGGGACGCAGGACTTTGACCACGACTTCTTCGCCGCTATGCAGTCGCGCCAGGTGAACCTGGGCAATGGAGGCTGCTGCCAAAGCCTCTGGCGTGAATTCAGCGAACACAGATTCCGGGTCTTCGCCGTAGGCATCGGCAATGATTTTGTGGGCCTGTTCAGCGGGAAATGGCGGCACCTGGTCCTGCAGCTTCGCAAGCTCTTCGCCGATGTCCGGCGGCAGCAGGTCCTGGCGTGTCGAGATCGACTGGCCGAACTTGACGAAAATTGGCCCGAGTTCTTCCAGGGCTTCGCGAATGCGAACGCCCCGTGGCTTATCCTGATGTCGTTTTCGCCAGCTCGACGGTGAGAGCAGAAACAGAAAGCGCGCCGGTCTCAGCAAGTGAGTCTCGCTGATCAGCTGGTCGAGACCATGGCGCACCAGCACGCGTTGAATCGTCAGCAGGCGCAGAATCAGGCGGGGTCTCATCATGTCCGGGGTTTTCAGTGCTGTTGCCGCGCGCGAATGCTGGCCAGGCGCGCGGCCGCACGATCTACGCCGGCGGCAAAATCATCCACGGCATCCAGATGCTCGCGCATTTCTGTCCGGGTTGGCAGGTCGCGGCGTTCTTCACGCAGATATTCCGACAGGCTGCGTCCCAGGCTGTCGCCGGCCTGCTTGGCCCAGCCACTTAATCCGCGCGCCGTATTGCCGAGCTGGTGCGCCGTAACGTCGCCCACCAGTTTGGCCAGTTCTGCTTCCGGTTCCGGGCGCGCCATCTCCAGCAGGGCCTGAAATTTTTCGGCGATTTCCGTATCACCGCTGATGCGCACGGCACCTTCACGTAATACAGCCTGCGCGTCCCCCAGCAGCAATCGGCCGAAGCCCAGCGCCGTGCCCCTGAGCTCTGCATCGCAGTCGCCTGCGTCGTCCAGCTCGGTGGCCAATTGTCCGTCCCTGACGGCCAGGCAGAGTCGCGTGCCCGCAGGCTCGAGTACCAGTGCAAGGCGACGATCTTCCAGCTCTGCGCATAGACCCCTGGCGCTGGCAGAGGCTTCGATGCCACGGTTGAGCAATGCCGCTATGGGCTCCAGCAGCTTACTCATATCAGTAACGCTGGCCGATGTGCAGGGCCACGATGCCGCCGCTAAGGTTGTGATAGCGGCAATCTTCCAGGCCCGCGTCTTCGAGCATTTTCAGCATGGCCGCCTGATCCGGGTGCATGCGGATGGATTCGGCCAGGTATTGGTAACTGTCGCGATCGCCGGCCACCAGCTGTCCCAGCGCCGGCAGGATCTGAAACGAATAGAGGTCATACAGTGGTCGCAAAAATTCCAGCGCAGGTTTGGAAAACTCCAGCACCAGCAAGCGCCCGCCTGGTTTCAGTACGCGCGCCATTTCCGCCAGCGCAGCAGGTTTGTCTGTGACGTTGCGCAGGCCGAAGCCGATGGTGACGCAATGGAAGCTGCGCATCAGCGAAGGGCAGCTTTTCCGCGTTTGCCTGGGCCAGGCTGAGATTGCCGAGAATGCCCTGATCGAGCAGCCGGTCGCGGCCCTCGCCCAGCATGGCAGCATTGATATCGGTGAGCACGACCCGACCGCCGGGACCGACCTGGCTGCACATGCCGGCGCTCAGGTCGCCGGTGCCGCCGGCCACGTCGAGGGCAGAATCACCGGGCCGCAAACCGGTCCGGCTCAGGGTGAAACGCTTCCAGAGCCGATGCAGGCCGCCTGACATCAGGTCATTCATCAGGTCGTAGTTGCCGGCTACGGAATCAAAAACGCCACGCACCCGACGGGCCTTGTCGGTTCTGGCAACGGTCTCGAAACCGAAATGTGTGCTGTCAGTCTGGTCGTTCATAGGCGCTCCGGGCGGCATATTCTAACCGCTCCGGGGCCGATGGACTCAGAGGATATAACGGCTCAGGTCTTCATCCTTCACCAGTTCGCCGAGCTGCGATTCTACGTAGTCGGCGTCCACGCTGGTAAGTTCGCCATCCAGATCGGCGGCCTCGAAAGACAACTTGTCCAGCAGCCGCTCCATCACCGTATGCAAACGCCTGGCGCCGATGTTTTCGTTCTGCGCGTTCACCCGGAAAGCGATGTCTGCCAGTCGCTGCACGCCCGAATCTTCAAACTCCAGGCGCACGCCCTCGGTGGCCATCAGTTCGCGGTATTGCTCGCACAGGGAGGCATCGGGTTCGGTGAGAATGCGCGCAAAATCTTCCGCCTTCAGCGCCTGTAGCTCCACGCGAATGGGAAAGCGGCCCTGCAGCTCCGGAATCAGGTCCGACGGCTTGGCCGTGTGGAAGGCACCCGAGGCGATGAACAGCACATGGTCGGTTTTGACCATGCCGTACTTGGTATTCACGGTGCAGCCCTCAACCAGCGGCAACAAATCCCGCTGCACGCCTTCGCGCGACACATCGGCACCGGTGGTATCGGCACGGCGAGCGACCTTGTCCAGCTCATCGAGAAACACGATGCCGTTTTCTTCCAGGTTCTGGATCGCCGTCAGCTTGATCTCATCTTCGTTGATCAGCTTGCCAGCCTCTTCCTCCACCAGCAGCTTGAAGGCCTCGGCGACGCGCAGTTTGCGTGCCCGCGGGCGGCTGTTGCCCGAGATTCTGGAACATGCCCTGCAGCTGGCTGGTCATTTCTTCCATGCCCGGCGGCGCCATAATCTCGACGCCCATCACGGCGGCACTCACCTGGATTTCAATTTCCTTATCGTCCAGCTTGCCTTCGCGCAGCATCTTGCGAAATTTCTGCCGGGTGTCGGAATCCGCGGGTTTCTCGGGCTGGCCGAGGTTGTTGCCGGGCGGCGGCAGCAAGGCATCGAGCACCCGGTCCTCGGCGGCGTCCTCAGCACGGTGACGAACCTTCTCCATGGCGATTTCGCGGGTTTCCTTGATGGCCACATCGGCCAGGTCGCGAATAATGCTGTCGACCTCGCGGCCAACATAGCCGACCTCGGTGAACTTGGTGGCTTCAACCTTGATAAACGGGGCGCGCGCCAGCTTCGCCAGTCGGCGGGCAATTTCTGTCTTGCCCACGCCGGTGGGGCCCATCATCAGGATGTTCTTCGGGGTAATTTCGTTGCGCAGCGGTTCGTCGACCTGCATGCGCCGCCAGCGATTGCGCAAGGCGATCGCGACCGCCCGCTTGGCTTCATGCTGACCAATGATGTGTTTGTCCAGTTCCTGGACAATTTCGCGCGGCGTCATTTGTGACATGGGAGTTCCTTGGCGTCGCTTAGTCCGCGGTCAGGGTTTCAACGACAATGTTGTTATTGGTGTAAACACAAATGGAAGCGGCGATCTGCAGCGACTTGCTGACGATTTCTTCGGCCGAGAGTTCAGTATTTTCCAGTAGCGCGCGCGCGGCTGCCTGGGCGAATGCACCGCCGGAGCCGATGGCCATCAGGTTGTCTTCCGGTTCAATGACGTCGCCGTTGCCGGAGACAATCAGCGAGGATTCACCATCGGCTACGCAGAGCAGTGCTTCCAGGCGCCGCAGGCGGCGATCGGTGCGCCAGTCCTTGGCCAGTTCGATGGCGGCACGTGTCAGGTTGCCGTATTGCTCCAGTTTGGCTTCGAACAGCTCAAACAATGTGAACGCGTCAGCGGTGCCGCCGGCAAATCCGGCGATTACCCGGCCCTCGGCCAATAGTCTGACCTTGCGGGCATTACCCTTCATGATGGTATTGCCCAGGCTGACCTGGCCGTCGCCGGCTACCGCTACGGTATCGCCGCGTCGAACCGAAACGATAGTGGTGCCTCGATACTGTTGCATGCTGTTTCCTTTGGTGATTCGAACGCCAGGCCGGGCTCAAGACCGCAGCCGACATCTCCTTATTCACCTTTTTTCTTACGCCGTTGCGCACGCGGGTGCGCCTGGTCGTATATCTGGGCCAAATGCTGAAAATCAAGGTGGGTATAGATCTGCGTCGTGCTGATGTCAGCATGGCCGAGCAGTTCCTGAACCCCGCGCAGGTCGCGGCTGGACTCCAGCAGATGCGTGGCGAAGCTGTGCCGGAACAGGTGCGGATAGACGCGCTTGGGCAGTCCCGCCTGCGCGGCCCAGTGCTTCACGCGTTGCTGGACGACGCGCGGGCTGATGCGGCGGCCGCGGGTACCGACGAACAGCGCCGTTTCGTCGCTCGCCGCCATGGCCGGCCTGGATAACAGCCAGTCGGCCAGTGCCTGCCGAGCGTGGCGGCCAACGGGCAGGATTCTCGTTTTGTTGCCCTTGCCCGTGACCCGCACGGTGGCTTCGGCGGCGTTCACATGCTCTGGGTCGAGGCTGACCAGCTCCGCCAGGCGCAGGCCCGATGAGTACAGCAGCTCCAGCATGGCGCGGTCGCGGCGCGTGACGGGTTCGTCGCCTGTAATGCGCAGCAGCCGGGCCATCTGGTCCACGTCCAGGGTATCCGGCAGTTTGCGCGCGGCGCGTGGCGCCGATACGCCGTTACCGGGGTTATTTTTCAGCGCACCCTCACGCAACAAATAATTGAGAAAACTGCGCGCTCCGGAAAGTCGTCGTTGCACGCTGCGCGGACTTAGCCCGCGGCCATGGCTGGTTGAAGCGAAGCGGCGCAAGTCATGATTGCGCAATTTGGTCCAGTCGGAAATGTCGCTGTTGTCGCAAAACTCCACCAGGCATTGCAGGTCGCGACGATAGGCAGCGATGGTGTGCTTGGACAGACGTCGTTCGAGCGCCAGATGATCGAGAAACTCGTTAACCCGGTTTAGGTCATCTGCTTGCATGGGCAGGCTCTGCCGGTGATGGCCGCGGCTGCGGCCTGGTTTAGCGACGCAAGGCGCAGCTAACCAGTTCACCGAGGCGGCTTAGGAAATCAATGCTCATGCCAGGGTGAAAATGCTCGGCATCCCGACTGCCAATGGCCAGAAAGCCCAGTTCAACGGATTCGCCGAGCGGCAGCAGGGCAACGGATCCCACTTCGATATCGTCGTTGCCAAACAGAAAATTGCGCTGTGCATCGCGCACTCGGCCGCAGCGGGGCTTGTTGGCGTCGAAGAAGGTACGGAACGGTGCCAGGCATTCATCGTTGCGTTCAATGCAGCGCAGAAAGCCACCGCCAGTCAGTGCCTCAGTATCCGTAAACAATACCAGTGTCGCGCGATCGGCCTTGAAGCTGGTGCGCAGTTCCCGCTCCAGCAGGGCAACGATTTCCTCTCGACTATTGGTCTGCAGCAAGGCCAGTGAAAGGGCATGAATCTTGCCGGCGAGCTGGTCATTGCCCTGGGCAACGTCTACCAGATCACGCAGTTTGCGTTCCAGGGTCAGGTTGGTCTGACGTAGCACCGAGACCTGCTTTTCGACCAGCGAAACCGCAGCGTTGCCGGTGCGGTGTGGCAGGCGGAGGTTGCCGAGCAAGCTGAGATGACGCTCGAAAAAGTCCGGGTGGCCTAACAGATATTCGGCGACATCTATTTCCGCAAGACTGTGATCTTCAGCCTGGGGCTGCTTAAGTGTGCTCATAGTTCAATGTTTCCCTCGAACACCGTAACTGCTTCGCCGGTGAGCCAGACGGGCTCATCCGGTCCTTCCCAACGGACAGTCAGCGAGCCACCGGGCAATTGAATGCGCACATCAGAATCAAGCAAGCCTGCGCGTCGACCAACAACAGCCGCGGCGCAGGCGCCGGTTCCGCATGCGCTGGTCTCGCCCGCACCCCGCTCGAAAACCCGCAGACGTGCGTGCCCGGGAGTGACCACCTGCATGAAGCCGATGTTAGCACGGTTGGGGAAACACTCATGGTTCTGCAAGGCCGGGCCAAGGCTGGCAACGGGCGCCTTGTCGATATCCTCAACCACGATCACAGCATGCGGATTGCCCATTGAGACAACGCGCAGTTCAACGCGCTGGCCTGAGATTTCCAGCCAGTAGGAATCCGCTGCGGAATCCGCCAGAAAAGGCACAGCGGCCGGGTCAAAATCAGGCGCGCCCATATCTACGCTGACCTCACCGTTTTCCAGCAGGCGAGCTCGCGCCAGGCCACCGACATGCTCGAGCAGCAGCTCGCCGCTGCGCGTTTCCGGTAGCAGGAAGCGGGCGATGCAGCGAGCGCCGTTGCCGCATTGCTCTGACTCGCTGCCATCGCTGTTGAATATCCGATAGCGGATGTCCGCGCGAGCATCCTCCGGCGACTGCAGCCAGAGCAGCTGGTCGAAGCCCACGCCCGTGCGCCGATCAGCCAGTGCCTGGATGCGCTCGGCCGCAGGCAGGCGCAGACCCTCGCCGGCAATGACCATAAAGTCATTGCCCAGGCCGTGCATCTTGGTGAATGGGCTGCGCATGCGGCTGTCCGGTTAGCGGGGAGCGGCGATTATAGGGTTCTGGCTGTCCGCTGCGAATTACCAGCGTGGACTTTTGTTAAATGCATCGCTAAGTTTAGGGTCTCGCTGCAAGGCAAGGGGCTTATAACAATGCGACATATCATGGTCCTAAATCCCAAGGGTGGCTGCGGCAAAAGCACCCTTGCTACCAACATCGCCAGCTATTTCGCTGCCGAGCAGGGCCAGAAGGTAGCGCTGGTGGATTACGATCCACAGGCTTCCAGCCTGGACTGGGTAGCACGAAGACCGGCTGACCGGGCTGAAATCATCGGTGTCGCCGGGTTTGAGGATGGTTTCAGGCATCTGCCCCGTTCCGCAGATATCGCCGTGATTGACGCCCCGGCCCGTTCGCATGGCAACGAACTGACCGAACTGGTTAAGCATGCCGAAACCATCGTGGTGCCGGTGCTACCGTCGAGCATCGATATGCAGGCTGTAGCCAAGTTCCTGGATGAGCTTAAAACGGTGTCGAAAGTGCAGCAAAAAGGCGTGAAAATCGCCGTTGTCGCTAATCGGGTCAGGGAAAACACGCTCATTTTCGAGGAGCTGGACGAGTACCTGGAGCGGCTGCGGATCCCTTATGTGGCGACCCTGCGCGAGGCACAGAATTACATTCGGGCCTATACCCGTGGCCTGGGAATCTACGAGCTGCCTGAGTATCTGGCCTGGCCGGACCTGGAACAGTGGGAGCCGCTGGCCAGATGGTTGCGGACCTCACGCAGCCAGCCCTGACCGGGCCCCGCCAGCGAAAATCAGCTTTTGGGGTCGGCGGTGAGCTGGGGGATATCCGGGCTGCCTGCGTAGCCCAGGGTCAGGCCCTTGCGAAATGCGTCGGTGGCACCATCGTTGTCGCCCAGCTGCAGCATTAATTGCCCCAGCACGTTGTAGGCCATAGGCGTGGGTTTGGCAGCCAGGCTCGACTCCAGGTAGCTGCGCGCCTTGCCCCACAATTTATTGTTGATGCAGGCACGTCCGGCGGCCAGCAACAGGGTGGGCTCTTCAGGCCGCTGGCGTAGCCAGCCCTCGAGAGTCGACAGTTGCCGCGCGCTGTCGCTCAGTTCCAGTTCGCCATACAGCGCAACCAGCTCTTCATCCCAGTCGCTGCCGATGCCGCGGCGGATTTCCTTCTCGGCTTCGTCGATGGCATTGACCCGCACCAGGGCCCGCGCCCGGGCCCGCACCAGGCTGCGATTCTTGCGCATCGAGCGCGGCATTGCCTGCCAATGCGCATCTATGGCGGCGCGGTCAATATCGGCGCTGTTAAGCAGGCCGGCATAACAATCAATGTTCCAGTGTTCTAACTGCTTGGCTGAAATATTTGCCAATTTACGCAGCCGCGGAAGCAGGTCTGACAATGCGAGCCAGTTCTGCTCGGCGTGACGCAGTTCGGCCAGCAAGCGCAGCGCTTGTGGGTGCTTGGGCTCGCTTTCCAGCAGTCGTGACAGGCTGGCCAGCGCCTGCTCACGATCGTCGTCGGCCAACTGCAATTCGGCCTGGGTGAGCAGCACGGCGTTGGCTGCTGCATCGTCTACTTCGTAGGCCATGCGTAGCCAGCTATCACGTCGTTCACGGTCGCCCTGCATCTGTGCCGCGCGCGCCGCGGCCAGGTAATTCAGCAACGGCGTTGGGCTTTCTGCAGCGGCCCGGGTGAGCAGTCGCTCGCCCTTGGCCAGCCGACCCTGGGAAAGGGCGATCATACCGGCGGTGGCTTTTTGACCCGAGCGACGTTCGCGGGCACGCCCGGCAGCTTCGCCAAGCGCCCGCGGCGCGCGCCAGATTTTGACCAGCAGGCGTACGGCCATATAAAAAAGGACCAGTACGAAGGCCAGCACCGGCACGGACATTTCTATGGCATAGCCGCGGAAATTTATCAGTACGTAGCCGTTGTCCTGCAACAGGAAATGCGCAGCCACGGAGCCCACGGCCAGGGTCAGGATGACAAACAGACCAAACTTCATAGTTCAGGCGCGTCCGTGCCGAAGCGCAGCAGCAGGTTCAGCGAGGCTGATATATCGGGTAGCGATTCGGGTAACTGCGCGCCGGCCAGCTCGGCGAGCTGTTCGCGTGCGCCCCGCACCGAGCGGTCCTGCAGATCAAAATGTCGTTGCAGCCGATCATCGACGCCCGCCAGGGCATCGCGATAGAGCCTGGCATTGCCACGAATCAAAGCCAGTCTTGCGACATCCAGGCTGGTCTCCATGCCGCGCAGCAGAATGGACTCCTCAATCTCGGTGCGCAGCGGCGCGACGACTTCGTCGGTTCGCTTAATGCGTACCACGCTCATCAGTGCATCTTTTATCGCTTGCCAGGCGCGTTGCCAGCCTGACAGAGCCGTATCCTGGCTCTCGTTCCGTCCATACTGTTCGGGCGTTTGCCGGGACGGGGCAAGCTAACCAGGGAGCGCGACAGGCTGCCGATGCGCAGCGCGATACCCTCGGCATCGGGTCTGGGTACAGCACGTAAAGCTGTGATTTCGTCGGCTAATACGCGCCTCACACGAATTCAGCCCCGGGTCGCCGACATCGCGCAGCTTCTCGTCGGCCAGTTCCAGTGCCCGCAGTGCCACATCGGCATTCCTGGCCAGCCCAAGCTGCGCGTTGCCAATCCTCAGGTAGTACTCAGCCTCTGCCAGCAGCCAGGCCGAGCGGGCTTTGTCGGCCACACCGGGTAAGGCTTCCAGGACGCGTTCCAGGCGTTCAACGCGGGCAGGCATCAGGTCAAGTTGTCGGCGTTGGCTGCTTAACTGCTGCTCGAGAGCGCTGAGGTCGTCGGCCAGTTCCGAGTCGGCGTTAATCAGTTGATCTAGCTTGTTTTCCAGGCGCTCGACTTCAGCGACTCGCTCACGCAATTCCGCGCCAAGCCTGGCCGTGGCGTTATTGGTCTGCTCCTGGGCCTGCTGGCGGGTCCAGAGATAACCGCCGGCGGCGGCTGTCAATAGCGCGATCAGCAGTGCCAGCCAGCCGGGCAAGGAACTGCCGCGGCGTGGCTTCTGCTTGTTGTCGTCCGCCTCAGCTGCCGGCGCTGCTGCTTCAGAGCCTGCATCAAGCTTGCTTTCAGCGCTTGCTTCAACCGCCTGTTGTGACTCGCTTTCCTGATTCATCTGGTTTCGCGCACGTCTGCCCCGGTGACTCATTTTGCCAGCGAACGGCCGGCGTCGGTAGGCGTAGATTCAGCGGGGCCTGCGCAGCGCCAGTTTTACGTCGGTTACGTGGCGGCGGCTGACCGGCAGGGCTGCCTCGCAACCCTTGAGCCATAGCTCATATTGCCCTGAGGCATTGCGTTCCATCCGGTCGAGATAATCCACGGATACCAGAACGCTGCGGTGTATGCGGATAAAGCGATCGCTGAATTCACTGGCCAGATCTTTCAGCGGTTCATCGATGAGGTCCTCGCCGCCGCTGTGATTTACCGTGACATATTTCTGGTCAGCGCGGAAAAACATCACCTGCTCGACGGGAATTAGCTGCAGCCCGCTTATTTTGCGCACACAGATGTTACGGCGACTGGCGGCGCCCAGCTGTGAATCCGCCAGGCCGGCCAACTGCGGGCGGCTGATACGGGCGGCCTGGCCAAGCGCGCGCAACAGGCGTTCACGGCGAACCGGCTTTAGCAGGTAACCGACGGCCTGTGCATCGAAGGCGTCGACAGCGTAATTGTCGAAGGCTGTGGTGAAAATAACGGCTGGCGAATTCTCGTCGGCGGAAAGGTGCCGCGCGGTTTCCAGACCATCCATTTCCGGCATGCGAATATCCAGCAGCAGCACATCGGGGTGGAGTTTGGCGCACAACGACAATGCTTCAATGCCATTGGCTGCCTCGCCGATTACCTCGTAGCTGTCCAGCTCATCGAGAATACGCCGTAGCCGGGCGCGGGCCGGTGCTTCGTCGTCTGTGATCAGGACCCGCGTGGTATTCATGACTGAATAATACCGGCAGCTCGCTCAGCTGCGGAACGGGAAGGCGATATTTACCTGGTAATGCACTGAATCGATGGCCGTCGATAGTCCGGCGCGCTGGCCAAATGCGAGCTGCAGGCGCTCGCGAATATTTTCCACGGCAATTCGATTGCCCGGACTGGCGCGATGGCTTTCAGGTGGCAAGGGATTGCGCACCGAGATATAGACCATGTCGCCTTTACGACGGCCTTCTACTTCGACCACGCCAGGCGCCTGTAAGGTTTCGATGCCATGATAGATGGCGTTCTCCAGCAGCGGTTGCAGAATCAGGCCCGGCACCCGGGCCGCTTCAGGCAATTCGCTGACCTGCCAATTAACGGTCAGACGTTCGCCCAGCCGCTGTTTCTCCATCCGTTCGTAGACCTGCGTAATCGCCAGCTCGTCGGCCAGTTGCACCATTTCCTGGCCGTCGCGCAGCGAGGCGCGAAACAGGTCGGCGAGGTCCTCTACCGCCGCTTCGGCAGCGGCCGGATTGCTGCGGGTGAGATCCGCAATGGTGTTCATGCTGTTAAACAGGAAATGCGGGCGGATGCGCGCCTGCAGGGCGAGAATACGACTCTCGGCCTGACGTTCGACGTTGCGCTGCCACTGATGCGTGACATAGAAATAGCGCAGCAGCAGACCCGTGATTAGCGCTCCCACCACCAGGTTACGCGATAGAAAGAAGCTGTGATCGTCAGGAAACCATCCGGGTGCCAGCTCGCTACCATATAGCTGGCCGAGCCAGTAAACCGCTTCCGAGACCAGCAACACGACGGTTTGTACCGTGACCAGGGTCCAGACCGTGGCCTGCGGTGGCGGAAAACCGGAAAGCCAGCGACGCAGCGCGCAAAGCACCGCGGCGCTGCTGAGTGACATCCATAGAATCAGCAGCGAGGTTTTGGCCAGGTCGGCAAAAAATATATCCCAGCCGGACTGACGCGCCAGGGTCATGCCAATGGCCACCAGTTCTGCGCTCAGGACTACGCTCAGGGCCGCAGCGGGCGTGCAGAAATCCGGCAGGTATGTTTGATCCCTGTGGGGCCGGCGCTGGCTCTCGCTAGTCACCGCGGGTCAGCGTTGCTGGCAGCGGCTGCTAGTCACACCAGTCGGCGACTTCCTGCTCAGCGCTGGCCTTGGCTGCATCCATTTCTTCACTACTCAAATACTCGCGCTCGCCATCGGCCATGGGCCGATACAGGCGACGTGCGGTTGAGTAGGTCTCCAGGCGTTCGCGCGCCTGGCTGCAATTGTCGTTGCGCTGGGCGCGGGTCTGCTCACGTTCCTGAGCGGCACTTTGCGCGTCAGTAGCGGAGTCATTACGGCGCTTGGCAGCTTCCTGATCGATACTTGAGCGCTGTTCAACGCGAGCCTGCACGGCGCCCTGATCCGTGCGCTGGGAACGGATGCCGGTTAATTCCGCGCCAGCGTTACTGGGCGGTCGGTCGGTGAACTGCGGTACACCCTGTTCATCGATCCAGCGGTAGACGCTGACCTCGTCGGCAGCCGCCGAATTTGTCAGGCCGATCAAAACGATCGCGGTAATCAGCGCAACAGAAACTTTCATGGGATTGCTCTCCTTGCCGGGTCAGATCCCTGCCGGCAGCGGTTGAGAGTATGCAACTCGTTGTAGCGGAATGAATTGATGCCGTTCACGATCAGGGCTATCCGGGTATTCTGGACCTTGCAGAGATTATGTCCAGTCGGACAAAAAAATACCCGCGACCGAAACCGGTCGCGGGTATGGGGGTGGAGCTGGACCCCTGTGGGTCCCATGGCTCCCGGGGGTTATTCAGGCGCTTTGGTGAACTCGGGATAGGCCTCCAGGCCACACTCGCCGATATCTACGCCCTCATATTCTTCTTCTTCCGAGACGCGAATCCCGATGATTGCGCGCAGGGCGAACCAGACCACGAAGCTGGTGCTGAATACCCAGGCAAAGATTGTGGCTATGCCAATCAGCTGGCTCACCAGTGATGGCATCGGGGTTGGACAGGCAGACGGCCAGCAAGCCCCAGATGCCGACGACACCATGCACGGAAATGGCGCCGACGGGATCGTCGATTTTGAACCAGCGGTCCATCATCACGATGGACGGCACCACCAGCAGGCCGCCGATCGCGCCGATGAACGTCGCCAGCATCGGCGCGGGCGTCAGCGGTTCGGCGGTGATCGCTACCAGCCCGGCCAGGGCACCGTTGAGTGCCATGGTCAGATCGGCTTTGCCGAACCAGAAGCGCGCCAGCAGCAGTGCCGCTACCAGGCCACCGGCAGCGGCCATATTGGTATTCACGAAGACCAGCGCCACCGCGTTCGCTTCACCCACATCGGAGACCTTGAGTTCCGAGCCGCCGTTAAAGCCGAACCAGCCCAGCCACAGAATCAGCGTACCGAGCGTGGCCAGCGGCAGGTTGGAGCCGGGAATCGCCATTACCTGGCCGCTCTTGGTGTACTTGCCTTTGCGCGCCCCGAGCAGAATCACGCCGGCCAGCGCGGCTGCGGCGCCACACATATGCACCACGCCGGATCCGGCGAAGTCCAGAAAGCCCAGCTCGTCGAGAAAGCCGCCGCCCCATTTCCAGTAGCCCTGAATGGGATAGATGAAACCCGTGAGCACCACGGCGAAGGCGAAGAACGACCACAGCTTCATGCGCTCGGCCACCGCGCCCGACACGATGGACATGGCGGTGGCGACAAATACCACCTGGAAGAAGAAATCCGACAGGGCGGAGTAGTAGGGCGCATCGTCGCCACCGGCGATCACGTCGGCTGCCGCGTTGTCCGCAGCCGACAGCATGCTAATGCCCGGGAATAACGCCGTTGACCGTCGCCATACATGATGCCGTAGCCGCACAGCATGTACATGATGCAGGCGATGGAATACAGGCCGACATTCTTGGTCAGAATCTCTGCCGTATTCTTGGCGCGCACGAGGCCCGCCTTCGAGCATGGTAAAGCCCGCGGCCATCCACATGACCAGTGCGCCGCAGACAAGAAAATAAAAAGTATCCAGCGCGTAGCTGAGTTCCAGTACCTGATCCATTGCAATTCTCCTTGGTCAGTGTTGGTCAGACGGCTTCCGCACCGGTTTCACCGGTACGAATGCGCACGACCTCGGCCAGGTCACTGACGAAAATTTTGCCGTCACCGATCTTGCCGGTGCGGGCGGTGTTGACGATGGCTTCCACCACCTGTTCGGCGATTTCATCGGCTACGGCCATCTCGATTTTTGTCTTGGGCAGGAAATCCACCACGTACTCGGCGCCTCGATAGAGTTCGGTGTGGCCACGCTGGCGACCGAAACCCTTGACCTCGGTAACCGTTATGCCCTGGATGCCGATGTCGGCGACGGCCTGACGTACGTCATCGAGCTTGAACGGCTTGATGATTGCAGTAATGAGCTTCATTGATTCGACTCCTCGTCACTGTGTGCTCTGACGATTGGCAGCTTGGTCCGCGTCGCCTGAAAACAGGCGCACACCGTGCTGCCGATCTATTTAGTTGCTGAAAGTATGGAAAGTCCTAACCACGCCGGAATAGCAGAGGTGCCATTGTTGGCAATGATGTCTGCAGCCATGGCGGGTGCAGACATCAGCATCGCCAGTGCCGCGGACGGGTATTTGTGCATGTTTCTACTTCTATTGTTGATTGCGATGCGATGGGCTGAGTGCCACCATCACCCTCTACCCAGAAGCCCTAAAGCAGTTTCCGTGCCAACTCGGCACATTGTTTGCGTTCAGGGGTTTACGCACGGTAGTTATTGATTGGCGGCAGGCTCATGCACCAGTACGGTGCGCTGCAGGCGGGCTGATGCCATTTCATGAGGCAGGCGAGGGGCTCTCAGTGGCCTCGACAACAGGTAGAACAAGCATGGAAAACAGTTTTGTCAGAGATCTCGCCGAACGCCTGGCGCGCAATGTGCCGCAGGGCCTGCAGACCGCCGGCGCTGATCTGGAGCGAAATTTTGAAAGCGTATTGCAGGGCGCCTTTAACCGGCTTGAGCTGGTCACGCGCGAAGAGTTCGACGTGCAGCGCAAATTACTCCAGCGCAGTCGCGAAAAGCTCGATGCCCTGCAGGCCGAACTGGACAAACTGCAGACCGCTGACGCTGCCGGTAAAGAATCCGCCACGGACTGACAGATGCCGCTGGCGACGGTACTGACGCGTGGCCAGCAAGGGCTGGACGCGCCCCAGGTCATTGTCGAGGTAGAGCCATCCGGCGGCTTGCCCGGACTGATTATCGTTGGCCTGGTTGAAACGGCCCTGCGCGAGAGCCGCCAGCGAGTGCGTGCTGCGCTGCGTTCAGCCGGCTTCGAAGTGCCGCGCCGTAAGGTTACGGTCAACCTGGCGCCGGCAGACTTACCCAAAGCCGGTGGTCGCTTCGATCTGGCCATCGCCCTCGGCATCCTGGCCGCGACCAGGCAGCTACCGTCTGAGTCACTGGCTGGCTGTGAGTTTTTCGGTGAATTGGCTTTTAGCGGTGGTCTGCGGGGATCTCCTGCGCTGCTGCCGGCTTTGGCTGACGCCCTGCGGGCCGGGCGGCGTTGCATAGTGCCGCGTGATTGCGCCGCCGAGGCCGGCTTGATGGCCGATTCTCGCGTGTTGCTGGCCGATGATTTACTGGCCGTGGTCCGGCATTTGCGCGGCGAAGCGCGAGCTGATGGCGGCGCCTTGCAGCGGATTCCCGGCTGAGCAGCCCGGGGCTGTCGATCTGGGCGATGTCCGCGGCCAGCTGCGGGCCCGTCGGGCGCTGGAAATAGCTGCCGCGGGGGCGCACAACCTGCTGCTCCTTGGCCCGCCCGGCACGGGCAAAAGCATGTTGGCACGCCGCATGGCCGGATTGTTACCAGCCTTATCTGAGACCGCCGCTCTGGAGTGCGCAATGTTGCGTTCAGTGGCCGGACGTCCGGCGGCGGATTTCACCCTGCGACCGCCACAACGCAGTCCGCATCACAGCGCTTCGGCGGTGGCATTGGTGGGCGGCGGCAGCCCGCCGCGGCCTGGCGAGATCTCGCTGGCGCACAATGGTGTGTTGTTTCTGGATGAATTGCCGGAGTTCTCGCGGCCGGTGCTGGAGGCACTGCGTGAGCCCATTGAGGCGGGTTGCGTCAACATTGCGCGGGCCGGCCACAACGTCGATTTTCCCGCGCGCTTTCAACTGGTAGCGGCGATGAATCCCTGCCCCTGTGGCTATGCCGGCGATCTGCGGCGCGAATGTCGTTGCAGCCCGGCCGAAGTAGCGCGCTATCGCAACCGAATCTCAGGACCTTTTCTCGACCGCCTGGACATGCTCGTAGAACTGCAGCGTGAGCCCCTCACGGATGAATACCTGCAAGTCAGTTCAGCCGGCGAGGACTCGGCCAGCGTGCGCCGCCGGGTGACTTGCGCGCGCATCCTGCAAAAGCAGCGGCGGGCCTGCACCAATCGAAGTCTCAGTGGCAACGCCCTGCGCCAGGACTGTCGCCTGGACCGAGGCGGGCGACGGCTATTGTCGACGGCAGTGGAGCGTCTTTACCTGTCGGCCCGGGCTTGCGATAACAGCCTCAGGGTGGCGCGCAGTATCGCGGATCTGGCCGGCGAGCCTGAGGTCCGCGCCGCTCACCTTAGCGAGGCGCTGAGCTTGCGGGCCGGCTGGCCCGGCGAGGGTGCAGAGTCGATTTAGCTCGACTCTTCGAGCATGTAGGTCATGGCGGCGAGGATTTCCTCGTCGGAAAGATCCACGCGCCCGCCTTTCGGCGGCATATATCCGGCTTCGCCCTGATAACCGTTGATCACATGCTGCTGGAGTGTTTCCTGGCCCTGGCCGATGCGCGACGCCCAGGCCGCGACGTCACCGGTCTTCGGAGCCCCGCCGATGCCTGCGCCATGGCATGCCAGGCAGGCGGCGTTATAGACCTGCGGACCTGTCATCGCTACAGCCACCGGTTGCGGACTGGTCACTTCTGCGTCTGCCTCGGCAACGTCCGGCAAGGCCTGACCTTCGATGGCCACGATGCCCACCGGCGCAATGCGTTGCAGCACCTGCTCCTGGTAGGTCTCGTCAATCAGCACATAGGCTTCCTGGGTCTGGCTGGCGACATAGCGGGCCAGCAGGAACAGGGCAAAGGTGATGGCCACCAGAATGCCGATGACGATAATGAAGAGGTCGAAGAACCGCTGGTCCTGATTGATGGTCGTATTCACTTAATTTTTCCGCTGTCGGTATGGGCTGACCGAGCTTGAGTGGGCGCGAATTATAAAGAGATTACCCATGCGCTTAAAGCCGCGTCTTATCGCTGCGGCCAGACGGCAGGCGCAACGGCGATGCGAAATCCAGCACCCCGGCCAACTCGCGCAGATTCGCCAGGTCAGTAATGCGCACACGCTCGCTGCCTTGTCGCCGGATCAGGCCCTTCTGCTCCAGCTGGGTCAGGCTGCGGCTGACGGTTTCCTTTTTCAGGCCAAGAAAATCTGCAATATCAATCCGGCTCATGGGCAGATTGACCATCGCCAGGCGGGGATCGTTGTCGTCAGCGATAGCCGCGCTCAAACGGTAACGATGGCGCAGGTACAGTACGAACACGGCCAGGCGTTCCTGGGCGGTGCGCTGGCCGAGGCTATAGGCCAGGTCGACGAGGTTTTCCATCACCCGGAATATCATTGCCACGAAAGCCCGGTCTGCTTTGCTGTCGGCAGCCAATCGCTGGTCGAGGAGCTCGCGGGGCCGGCTAACGATGCAGCTCGCTGTGACGGCTTCGACGGTAAAAAAATAGCGGTCGGTGGCGGTCAGGCCGACAAAATTGTCCGGAAACAGAAAACTTAGTACCTGCCGGCGACCGTCGCGGCCAAGTCGGCTGACCATCAGGACGCCGGAGACAATATTAAAGACCTCTTCGGCAGGCTCGCCCTCGTGAATCAGCACGTCACCGGGCGCCAGCTGGCGCTGCGGAGCCTGGTCGAAAACGTCCAGAAACAGGTCGTCGGCGGGCGCTTCTCTGCTCATGGGTTTAGCATCCTCCGGCCGTCCCGGCGACGCAAGCGCCGGTTCCCCGCATTAGCGACGCGGAGTACACTGACGCCCGTGAGCGGGTCGGCGCCCAAGCCTTGCATCAATTAGACTATGCCGAACGCGTGCGCCCGTAGCTCAGCTGGATAGAGCGCTGCCCTCCGGAGGCAGAGGCCGGGGGTTCGAATCCCTCCGGGCGCGCCATTATCGAAATCGGGGGCATGGCCCCCGTTTTTGTTGATGGGGAGTCCGGAGCCCGGTGAGGACCCCAGGGTTCGACAAAATTGCAGCGCGATTTTGGACGCGTGCAGCGCGCCCGCTGCCTGTTTTTCTTTGCATTCTTCCGGACGCAGGGTTTACATCCGGTCCGGAGACCGCCCTGCGCGTGGCTTGCTCCGCCGGCGGCAGGCGATAGCTCCCGTCGCGATAGGCCAGCCAGGGCCAGTTCGCAAAGCCTTCCGCCTGGGCGGCCAAGCCCTTATTGATTTGCGCAGGCACCAAGGCCTGGTCCCGATAAACATACTGCGTGACCGGTTGCTGCCGCTGCAGTATCACGACGTCGTCGCCTTCCATGTAGGCCTGGTTGCCGCCGTACTGCATCACCGCCCGCCCCGGGAAGTCGCCGAGATCATCACGCGTCTGATCAATACCGACTCCGGGATGCGTTGCAGTGATGCCGATGAGTGACAACAGCGTGGGAATCATATCCATCTGGCTGGCGACGCGGGTGATTGTCGCCGGCTCGATGCTGCCGCCGAGAATGAGCGCGGGTACGCGGAAGCGCTCGATGGGAACCAATTCCGCCCCGTAAACGCGTGAACAATGGTCCGCTATTATCAGAAATACTGTGTTGTCCCAGTATTCCGAGCGGCGGGCATTGCGGATGAATTCCCCGACCGCGTAGTCGGCGTACTTGACGGCATTGTGCCGCGTTGCCGCCGGTTCTTCGTACAACTCGATCCGGCCGGCCGGGAAATCCCAGGGCGAATGGTTGGATGTGGTGAATACCAGGCTGAAGAACGGACGATCCGGAGGCTGCGCAGCGAAGCGCTCGTGAGCCAGGCGGAACAGGTCTTCATCGGCGACGCCCCAGGCAGCATCGAACACTTCGCCGGTAAAATCGTGGCGGCCAATGATGCTCTGAAACCCATTGTTGGCAAAAAACCTCGCCATGTTGTCGAACTGCGGCTCGCCGCCATACAGGAATGACGTGTCGTAACCCTGCTGCTCCAGCAGCTCGGCCAGGGTGAAGAAATCGCGCTGCGAGCGCGGCAACTTGACCACGCTTCTCGATGTGGTCGGCGGAAACCCGGTAACGACTGCCTCGATGCCTCGAACCGAGCGCACACCGGTCGCATACAGACGTTCGAACCAGATACCGTCGTTCCGCAGCGCATCGATCTCCGGCGTCAACGGCAGCCCGCCAAGCGAGCCGACGAACTCAGCGCCGAGGCTCTCCTCGAGAATGATCACGACGTTCAGCGGCCGCGCTGAGTCTCTATTGGCTGACTGTCGGTGCAGGGTAGAGTCCGGATCGGTAAATTGCTCCGCTGGCAGTAGCGCGTGCAGTTGGGCTGCGCGCACGGCCGATTTGCGATCGACGCTGCGATACGCAAAGCGCTTTTCTTCCTTGTTCAGTTCATAGAGCGCGTAGAGCGCTGTATAGCTCGAATTCAGCGCAAAACTATTCGCCAGCGGGTCGCGCGAAAACACGACCGTGCTGGGATTTACCGGCCGGTGATCCATCGTCGAGCGAATGGCTGCCAGCGTGGCGAACGCGCAGAGTGGCACCAGGATCAACGGTGCCCATAGACTGATCGGCTGGATCTCTCGGAATCGAGTCCAGAGCAGGCGCCAGCTGAGGTTACCGACGACGAGCAGCGCGATGGCCGTCCCCAGCAGTGGCAGCTTATAGGCGCCCCATAGCATCGCCGCGACTTCGTTTGGATAGACCAGGTACTCGATGAAACGGCGGTCAGGTTTGGCGTCGAATTCGTTGATGAATGACGGCGTTGCCAATTCCATGAAGGCCATGACCAGGATGACCGCGATCGAGTAGGCGCCCAGGAAGCGCGCCCAGTAAGGTGCGAGCCGACGGCTTGTCAACATCACGGGCGTCAGCGTAACCGGAATGCCGAAGAACACGCCCAGCGTCAAAAGATCGAACCGCCAACCTTGCAGCAGGACGAACGGGAGCTTGTCGATGCCAGCAGCCACCAGGCGCTCGTGCTGCCATGCAAGGATGGCCAGGCGGCCAAGCGTCGAAATGAGCAGCGCGATGCCGAATGCCAAAAGTACCGGCGCCATCCACCGAAATTGAGTGGCTAGAGCATTTCGGACAGAAGGCGATGCATCGGATCGGTTCATAAATAATTAACGGTTTAGGCCGGCATAGGCTTATTAAGACGCCGACCGGCCCACAAAGCAATCGCCGGGCGGCCGCAGTCGCAGACATGCGTCTACCTCAGATCGCTATTTGCGTGTTTTCAGCTGCCCACGGTCGTGCGAGGCGATAAAGCTTGCCGGATACCTGTCGGTCATCCCGGACTGAGACCGACCAGGTCACGTTGTACCCGCTGTGGCCTGCCGGGTGGATATCGCGCCTGGTTAGCTCACTTGTCCTCCGCAGGCGAAGGGCCGGGGTTCAACAGAATCGGAGGGTGATTCTGGATGTGCGCAGTGTGTCCCGCAGGGGAGAGCAGGCGTATCTGCCTGCGAATCTGTGACTATTCGTCTTCTGTTTGCCTGTCGTCCTGCCCGCTTAACAAAATGCGCGGCGGCCTGACGGCGTGCGGTCGCGGGGCTTTCGCCGCCGCTCCTGATGAGGTGGCGGAGCCGAGGATGACGATCTACCTGCGGCCTTGATGTCGCGATTTTGTTCGGCGACCAGTCCGGAAACATAGGAATCCCAGCCCGCGGTGGCCTCATAGATTTCAGCGTCATCGCCAGTCTGGCTGGCTTGCTGTTTCTTGCCTTCCATGGCTTGTCCTCTGGAAATTACTCCGCAACTAAAACCTTACCCGCATCCCGGCAGTTTTGCGGGGTGCCTGGTTCACATTCTCAGGCGACACTGCCGATTTATCGGGCGGTCAATAATAATCGCCGATGGCCCCTATGCAAGGGCCATTCCTGCTGCGTGGCAGCGAGATGGGCGTCGGTTAAGATGGCGCTTGGACCCTGCGATAAGGAGCCAGGCGCGCGTGGGATTCTCTTTGTTTGGCGGGCTTGCCTGGCTGGCGGCGCTGTTTGGCAGTTTACTTTGGCCAGGTTTGCTGGCCTGGGGTTACAGCCGTTGGCAGTCGGCTCGCATCGCCGATCGCGAGCGTTTTCTGAGTTGGGGCATCCCCTTGGCCTATCTCGTGATCCTTGGGCTGCACGCCTTGCTGGGACGCTGGATACTTGCAGCTGCTGAAGCTGATGCGGCGGCACGATCCTGGATGGATTTATGGGGGCCGGTAATAGCCGTGCTGCTGATTGAGAATGGACTGGCGCTGGTTGCGCTAAACCGCTTGCAGGCGTATCAGCGCGCAGCGCCGCGGCGCTGATAGATAAACTGGTGTGATGAAACAAACTACCAAAGCGTTCCAGGATCTGATGCATGGCAATCATTGTTTCGGCTGTGGCGCTGACAATGACGGCGGTTTGCGGATCAAAAGCTACTGGCTTAATGATGATCAGGCCATTTGTCGATTTAAACCGGCGAGCGCGCATTCTGCAGCGGCGGATTCCATTCTGAATGGCGGCATTATCGCTACGCTGATTGACTGCCACAGTATTTGCACTGCCGTCGCCCATGCCTATCGCGACGCAGGACGGGAGATCGGCACCGCGCCGACTATCTGGTATGCGACCGGCGCCCTGCAAATCAAGTATCTCAAACCGACGGCCCTGTCCGGTCATGTCGAACTGATCGCCAGGGTGACCGAGGCCGGAGCACGAAAGACAGTGGTTCATTGCGAGCTGAGCGGGCACGGCGAACAGTGCGTAACGGCGGAAGTTGTTGCCGTGCGAGTGCCGGACAGCTGGCTGTCGAGTCACGCATGAGCGCTCAACTGTTACCGGTGACTGCGCGCAGTGCCTGGAGTGAAGATGAAATTACGGCCTACTTCGTCCGTACCCCGACGCCCCTGCGTCTGGCGGTGATGCATCGGGGCGCGCCGATGATTTGCTCGCTCTGGTACCTGTATGACGAGGGTCAGCTCTGGTGCGCAACCCAGGCAGACGCCCTGGTGGTTCGGGCTTTGCTGGCAGACCGCGTGTGCGGCTTCGAGGTTGCCAATAACCAGCCCCCGTATTGCGGCGTGCGCGGCCAGGGGCAGGTCGAAGTGCACGAGCACGGCGGGCTGGCAGTGCTGGAGCGACTGATCCATCGCTATCTTGGCGGCACCGACACAAGTTTCGCGCAATGGCTGCTAAACCGGGAAGAGCCGGAAGTTGCATTAGCTATCCGGCCGAGCTGGATTACGGCCTGGGATTACACGGGCCGCATGCACGGCGCAAAAAAATAGCTTCCGGGGACCTTTGTGCATGTTGCTGAGTCGCCGTCAGAAATGGACCATCCTGCTAGTCGAAACCGGCGTGCTGGTGCTGGCGGCCACCTGGCTCTTGTCGGGTATTGGCCGGATGGCTGAGCCTTCGGCCTGGCTGCTGGCGCTTGTGTTAATCGCCCTCGGCGATCTTGCGACTGCCCTGATTATGCAACGCATCGCGCCAACCCGCGTACTCCTCGCGCCTGGTGAGGCCGGTCGCCATAGTGCCGCGGTAGTGCGGGGATTCGGGCAGAGCAATGCCGGTGTCATCCAGGTGCGCGGTGAATTCTGGCGTGCGCGTTGCGCAGCGGGACAATTGCTGCGGCCCGGTGACCCGGTGCATATCCTGGAGCGAGATGGTCTGGTGCTGGAAGTTGAGCCTGCAGCAGGCGCGGGCCAGTGACGCTTGTTCTTGCTTACCTGCATCATCTGTCCGCTTTCGCACTGGTCGCGGCGCTGAGTGTTGAGCTGGTGTTATTGCATCTTCCGCTGGACAGCAGCAACCTGATTCGCCTGCAACGCGTTGACCTGGTGTATGGCCTGGGGGCGCTAATAATTCTTGCTGCCGGATTCGGTCGCGCGTTGTTTTTCGAGAAAGGCTGGGCCTGGTATGCAGCCAATCCAGCCTTCGCCTGGAAGCTGATCGTGTTTCTGTTGGTCGGTGTTATTTCTATCTATCCAACCCTTCGCTTTATGCAATGGCGTAAGCAGTTGCGCCTGGGGCAGCGCGTGCAAATATCCGCGCGCGATCAGTTGTGGCTGCCACGGGTGGTGGCTATAGAGTTATTTCTGGTGGCGGTAATCATTGCCTGCGCTATTCTCATGGCCCGCGGTGTAGTTATGGCAGCCTGAGGTTCAGGCTGGGAGAGTCAATGTGAGCGAACATGAAATCATGTGGATCGGCCGAAAGCCTTCCACGGAGCAAACGGGTCCGTCAGAGACCGAGCAGCCGGAGTACGCCGAGGCCGTGGTGGC
This sequence comes from uncultured Gammaproteobacteria bacterium, assembly GCA_963807995.1. Classification (GTDB taxonomy): domain Bacteria; phylum Pseudomonadota; class Gammaproteobacteria; order Steroidobacterales; genus J054. The sequence goes on along the minus strand of CAWEDX010000005.1, from coordinate 264,750 downwards.
AGCGTGTGCAGCCGCGGGTTGCGAGGTTACCCGGTATGTCGCGGCGCGCGGCCCATTCGGTAGCTGGCTGGTCGAATTGCAATTGCATGATGGGCCCGGGCGTTTGATCTGGGACGGCAAGAACGGCGAGCTCAGCGTGGAAGCGCAACGGCCCCCGTCGGCCTGGGATCCACGTGGCACGGCCAGGCCCGAGGCGCGCGAATTACCGGCTTTACTGGCGGCTGCCCAGTCCTTGTTGGCGGCGCCTGAAACCGGCAACAGCTAATCGCCGGCCACGCCCGGGGCTGGTAGGATTCGCTGAGGCGAGACGCGCCAAATACTGTGCAGGAATCCGGAAACAGAAGTGGCCATGGAGGACAGCAGATCATTGCGACAACGCGTGGAAGAGGCGCTGCCGAACTGGCGCACCTGGTATCCAAGTGTTTTCGATGCAGCGGTGGACCTGGGTCTGCTGCGCGCCCGGGTCTGTGCGCCTTCCAGCTTGTTACTGTCCAATCGTCACGCACGTGTGCAAAGTGAGGCGGAACAGGCGCACCGCGAAAAGTGGGGCGGAGCTGAAGATGGAGCGGATCACCCCGACGCCGGCAACGGCAAGGCACGCAGGCGCCGCAAGCGCAAGAACTGATGGCGTAGACTATTGAGCGAATGTATGCAGCCTGCGCTGGCCGCTGTTCGAGTGCAGCAACAGCTCCCGGGCATGCAACCGCTCGCCGCAATCAACATAGGTGGCTCGTGGAGAGGCTGGTATTTATGAGTTGGCAGCGTTCAGCCGTGTGCGTGGTCGGCTTGCTTTGTTATGCGCTCCTGGCAACGGCGCAGGCCGATGACCTGGCGGCGCGCGGTGCCAGCTTGCTGGCGCCCTTCAAAGCGGAGCTAAAAAATGCATTGCAGACAGGTCTTGCCGAAGGGCCAACAGCTGCTGTCGAAGCTTGTCGCCTGCAGGCACCAGAAATTGCCGAAAGCAACAGCAGCGACGATATTAGCCTTGGTCGTAGCAGTCATCGATTGCGCAACCCGAACAACGCGCCGAGCGCCTGGATGCAGCTTGTGCTGGATGACTACCTCAAACCTTCTGCTACGCTGGTTCCGCGCCTGACCAATCTCGGCAATGGGCGTGTGGCTTACGCAGAACCGATTCTTACCCAGGGGGTTTGCCTGGTTTGTCACGGGACTCGCCTCGACCCGGCAGTCGCGGAAATTCTGGCGCAGCGGTATCCCGAAGATGCGGCAACGGGTTTCGAGCCGGGCGATCTGCGTGGCATTTTCTGGGTAGAGTTTCCGGGTGTCATGGACGACTAAGCGACGGTGGCGCCGGGCGAATGCGCTAAACTTACGCCACGCAATTCATCAGAGCCAGCGCATGTCTACAGGAAAGTTTTTCTTCCTCCTCAGCTTTTGTCTATGGCTGGCGTCAGCGCCCGCTGCGGCCGGCGATTGCCGCGCTGCGTTGCGACCCCTGCTGCTGACCAGCAATCCGCCAGATAAAGATCTGGCCAGCGTGCGCAGATTGTGTGAACAGGCGTACGAACAAGGCGAGGTTGATGCCGGCTATCAGCTGGCCCTTCTGGACCTGGGCCTGGACGGCTGGCAACCGCAGCGCGCTGTCGGTCTGATCAAGGCTGCGGCGCAGGGCCAGGTACCAGAGGCGCAATATTGGCTGGCCTGGCAGTACGAAGCCGGTCCGCTGCTGGAGAACGACGGCGAGCTGGCCTTGCGCTGGTATCTGGCCGCCGCTGCCCAGGAGCATCGTCTGGCCTTGCAGCGCCTGGCCGATGCCTACGACAAGGGCGAGCTTGGTCTGACGGCCGATATTCGTCAGGCCACTGAGTACCGTGCCAGGGCCGAGCGCTGCGCGCAGCAGTCGGGATAGCCCGCGTGCATCGCCGCGACGAACTGCTGGTTGCCAATCGTGCCTGGGCAGCGCGGATGCGCGAACGCGACCCGGAATTTTTTAGCCGACTTTCGCATCAGCAAGCGCCGGAATTTTTGTGGATCGGCTGTTCCGATAGTCGGGTGCCTGCCAACCAGATTACGGGTCTGGAGCCGGGCGAAGTTTTTGTGCATCGCAACGTCGCCAACCTGGTGCCTGGCGAAGACCTCAACAGTCACTCCGTGATTCAGTATGCCGTCGAGGCACTGAATGTGCGGCATATCATCGTCTGCGGCCACTACGGTTGCGGCGGCATTATCGCGGCACTCAAAGATCAGCGCCTGGGCCTGGTCGACTATTGGCTGACGGGCGTTCGCACGCTGCGTGACCGCTATCGCAGGGTGTTGGACGCTCAGCCCACGGAAGCAGAGCAGGTTGCGATGCTCTGCGAGCTGAATGTTATCGAGCAGGTGATGAACCTGAGCCGCACGCTGGTAGTGCGGCGTGCCTGGGAAGCCGGTCGCGAGCTATTTCTGAATGGCTGGGTATATAGCCTCGAAGATGGCCTGCTGCGCGATCTGGATGTAACGGCGAACAGCGTTACCGAAGCTGAGTCGCGTTGCCTCGCCGCCCGGCAACGCTACGCCGTCAGCCACTGAGCTGTGACCCTGGCCACCGGCCTGTTGCTCCTGCTGGGCCTGAGCCTGGCTTTGCTGGGTCTGGCTGGTTTGCTGTTTCCGGCGGTTCCAGGGGCGCCGTTGTTGTTTCTGGGCCTGGTGGTGGCGGCCTGGGCCGAAGATTTTGCCTACGTTGGTACGGGTACCCTGGTCTTACTGGCGGCTCTGGCTGCGCTCACCTACGCCATTGATATCGGTGCCGGGATCCTGGGTGCGCGGCGCTTCGGCGCCTCGCCTCGGGCCATGCTGGGAGCAGCCATCGGTGCCCTGGCCGGACTCTTTTTTGGCCTCATCGGGGTCTTGATCGGGCCTTTTATCGGCGCCTGCATTGGCGAGTTCAGCCACGTACGCCAGCTAGGACGGGCCGGCCGGGCCGGTTTAGGCGCTACCCTGGGATTGTTGCTCGGTATGGCATTAAAAATCGCCGTGGCGTTTTCCATGCTTGGCATCTTTGCCGTCGCACGTCTCAGTTGAGTCAGCCTGATGACGTCTCTGCAGCGCCAGCCGTTTCATCTTTACTATGAAAAACTGGTGCGTTTTGTTGCCAATACCATGGTTGATCCGCATCGTTACTTTGAACAGAAGCTGGTCGGCGAAATGCTAGCGGCGGCGAACATTGCTGCAGAGAATGAACAGCTGGAATTATTGCTTGGCTGGATCGACAACGGGCTCGTGAGCATCGATCAGCGCGCACAATTGCGGCAACTGCTTGCCGATTCAGATCTGCCTGGCATCGATCTGGCCCGCGATCAGCCGGCGTTGCTGCGCTTGCTGCTGAACGACGATCGATCGGCCGCCAGCGCCGACTTTTTTCGCGATGCCCTGGCTTCAGTTAGTCTTGATGCGGATGATCGACGCCTGCTGCAGCGGGCGCTGACGGCCTGCCGGCAGAAGCCCTAGCTGTCGCTGCGTTATGATCGGCCAGTAAGAAAACAGGAGACTTGGTCATGCCAGTCCGCATAGTGCTCACGCTATTTCTCGCCACACTTATTTTTGCCTGCTCACCTGAGCCGCCGGTATCTAATTCCATCACAGGCACTGAACTCGCCGCGCGCCTGGCTGACAATGATCCGCCCCTGATTCTCGATGTGCGTACTGAAAAAGAATTTGCCAGCGGGCATATTCCTGGTGCGGTCAACATTCCACATTTACAGCTGGCCGAGCGCATCAGCGAATTACCTGCCGATACCGGCACAGAGATCGTTGTGCACTGCCGATCCGGCAAACGCGCCGCAGACGCTGAGGCTGTGCTAGAGGCGGCTGGTTATTCCGCGGTGCGTGATCTGGACGGACACATGCTGGCCTGGTCGGGCGCCGGCCTGCCGGTTACGGTGATGGAAAACACTGAATGAACCTGGTGTTGCTGGTACGCACAAAGACCCAGCCGGGCAAGCGAGAGCTGGTTCGGGAATTATGGGAGCAATTGCTTAAGCCGCGCGTTGACGAAGGCCATGGGCAACCGGTTTATTATTTTTGCGAAGACGATGAAGATCCGGATGCGTTTTTTCTGTTCGAGATCTATGCCGACAAGCGAGACTATGAGCAAGCCGCCGAGTCGCAACATTTTGCCGACTACATGCAGCGCGTCGGTCCGCTGTTAGCCGAGCCGCCCAAGGTCAGCCTGGCCAGGCCGGTCTGGGCCAAGCATGCGGGTGCGCAACGGATGGAAAGAATAGGCTGAAATGGGCAGTTCGGGAGAGGTCCACAATGAATAATAAGCCCGCCATTGAAATCGAGTACTGCACGGGCTGTCGCTGGCTGTTGCGCGCGGCCTGGCTGGCGCAGGAGCTGCTCAGTACCTTCGAAGCTGACCTGTCGGCGGTGACGCTTAAGCCGGGCAGTGAAGGCGGCATATTCGAAGTGCGCCTGGACGGCAATGAGTTATGGTCGCGCAAGGCAGAAGGGCGTTTTCCGGAGGCCAAGGAGCTGAAGCAGCGCCTGCGCGATCGTATTGCACCTGGTCGTGACCTGGGTCATGTGGACGACTGAACGCGTCCATACCTGCGCCAGCGGCGAATGACTCTGCGCACTCTGATTATTTAGCCAGTAAGGATCCGCTCATGAAAGCCAGTTGGAATGGACAGATCATCGCCGAGAGTGACAACACCGTGCTGGTGGAAGGCAATCACTATTTTCCTGTCGAGTCGGTGGACGCGAAATTTCTGCGCGACAGTGACACTCACACCACCTGTCCCTGGAAGGGCGTTGCGCAGCTATTACCATGTGGTTGTGGATGGGCAGGAAAACGCCGATGCAGCCTGGTACTACCCGGAGACCAAATCCGCCGCCGAAGAAATAAAAGGCCACCTGGCTTTCTGGCGTGGGGTCAGCGTCTCTGCCTGAGGTCGCGACATGGCTCTAACGGAGGTTCGCTTGCCGCTGAGCCTGGACGGCCGAGACTTTAGCCTGGCTGCCTGGCAGCGCGAAACCGGTAGCGATGAGCTGCTGGTTTGCGTGCATGGACTGGGCTGCAGCAAGCAGACTTTCGCGGCTGCCTGGCAACGCGAGGAACTGCGACACTGGTCTTTGCTGGCGCTGGATCTGCCCGGCTTCGGCCGCTCGCCACGTCCGCCTGACTACAGTCACGACCTCGCGGAACAGGCCCGCCTGCTGCAAGCGGTGCTGGACGCCAGGGCTTCGCGGCGCATCGTCCTGCTGGCACATAGCATGGGTGGCACCCTGGCCCTGCTGCAGGGCCAGCGCGCGCTGGATCGACTGACTGCGCTTATCCTGGTTGAAGCGCGCTTGCTGGCAGCCAGCTCCACCATCTCGGCAGAGGCCGCGCGCTTCGATTTTGACAGCTTCGAGCGCAGCTTCCTGCCGGCCTTTCGCGCGCGCGTGGCGCTGGATCCCAGCCAGGCTTTTGACCTTGAGCGCGCCGATTCCACTGCTTTCTATCGCAGCGCCCAGTCGCTGGGCTACTGGACCCGGCAGACCGATCTCGTCGCACGGTTTCGTCAGCTCAGCTGTCCGGCCTGGTTTATGTATGGTGACCGCAATGCCCATCTGGGCGAGCTGGCGGTGCTGCCCCCGGAGCAGTTGCTGACGGTTCCCGCGGCAGCGCACTTTCCCATGCAGGATAATCCGGCAGCCTTTTATGCCCGCCTCGGCGGCTTGCTGCAGCAGCTGTCCGGCTAGGCGCGCAGGCTTGCTAGAATTGGCCCCTGATTTAACAGGAGCCATTTCTCATGCGGGTTGCGATTACCGGCGATATGCCGGACACGCCGGAACTGACGGCCCTTGAGCAGGCGGTTTTTGCCGTCGCCCTGGCCGCTGAGGAGCTGGCCCCGTTGCGCGCCCAGGCGGCTGCGGCTCAGGTGGTATCGCGCACCGGCAGCGGCGTAGGATTCGTGACCAAGCTGCGCATACCAGAGCAGCTTGCAGCAGCGCCGCAGGCCTCGGTTCCAGTAATCTATGCACAGCATCCGGCCCTGCCTGAGCCGGCTGAGTTTATGCTGCAGATCAAAGACGGTCGGCTGCATACCATTGAGGCATTTTGCTTTCAGGGCATGTGGCCGGGTGATGAGTCGGGCTTTGAGTTTTCCAGCAGCGCGCCACACTAGGCGCCAGGCTTCCGGACAGATGGCGCGCAAGCGAGAGAGGATCAAATGACTGGATACGGCAAACTTAATCTGGCGGGCATGCTGTTGTTACCGGCCTCTGCGGTGCTGGCGGCCCTGATTGTCTTCGGTCCGCGTGGCGACACGTTGCTCACGACCGGTTTGATCAATGCCATCCCGATGCTAATCGGCGGAGCGGTTTCCGGCTTGTTGTTGCGCGGCGCTAATCGCGCGCGCGCCGGACGCGGTATCGCACTATGGCCGACCCTGATTCCAAGTCTCATGGGGGCCGGCTGGTATTTATTCCGGGCAGTCCTGCCAGAGACTGTTGCCCCGGGCCGTGAGTATCTGGCAGCACCGCAGTATTTGCTGCTCGGCGTACTCTGCCTTAGCGTTATCGCGTGGATTGGTGTTCGCCTGTCCCGCGCGCGCGCCAGTAGTTAAGCTGCCGATATGTCCGCAGTGACTCCCGGACGGGGAGCCTGGCCCGCTGCGCCTGCTTATCATCCTTATAAGGACCTGGGCGAACTGGCAAATATTATTGTCGACGGTGCGCCGCTGAAATCCACCGTGCTGACGCTATCGCACTGGCCGAATAATTCGACTCCGGAAATACTCAAGCGCGATACTTCGACGGAAATCAGTTTCGCTTATCTGGATCATCCGGAATTTCATCTTGATGTTCCGGCGGTTTCCAATAATCACTTTGATGAAGATGGCTTGTTCAGCATGCTGGTGGTTAGCCAGCCAGAGCTGGCCGTAGCGCATCGCCAATTACTCATCGACGCCTCCCGGGCTGGTGATTTCGGCTATTTTTCCAGTCGTGACGCAGCGCGCCTCTGCTTTGCCGTGGAAACCTGCGCTGATCCGGCCGCATCCCCACTGCCGCGGGAAGTATTCAACGCCTGTCAGGCCCGCCGTGTCGCGCCGCTTTACCGCGACATGCTGCAGCGCTTGCCGCGGTTTCTGGATGATCTGCCGGCCGCGCGCGAGCTCTGGCAGCAGCAGGATAGTCACCTGGAGCAAAGTCTCGAGCTGATCTCCGCGGGGCGGGTAAAGATCGATGAGTATCCGGAGGCAGACCTGGCGGTTGTGCATATTCCGGCTGACCTTAAACCGCTCACGGCGCGCCGTTATTTGCAGCCAGAGCGCGCGCCGATACATCCCTTTGCCATTCATCAGCACACTCGCTGCAGCCGCTTGCTGCGCATGGAGAATCAGCGCTACAGCCTGCAATTTCGTTACGAAGGCTGGGTTCAGCTGGCTTCCCGGCGCCCGGCGTTGCGCGTTAGCCTGGAAGACTTTGCCGCTGAACTGAATGAGATAGAAACGGCACCGGGCACCTGGTTTGGTGAGGCTACTACAGAAGTTTCACCCAAGCTTTACCTGGATGGCGCGGATGCTTCCGGCATTTCGCCGGAGCGCTTTCTCGAACTATGTCTGAGTTACCTGGCGGCGGCGCCGGTCGCCTGGGACCCTTATGACTGGCCACCCGAAGCGGATCAGCTTGAGTTCAAGGCGTCAGCCTGATGGCCCGCGCGCTGCGACCGTTCCACGTCGCCGTTGCGGTGCAGGATTTAGCCGCCAGTCGGCGTTTCTACGGCGAGCTGCTGGGTTGCCCCGAGGGCCGCAGTGCCGAGGACTGGGTGGACTTTGATCTGTATGGCCACCAATTCGTTTGTCACCTGAGCTCCGGGGATACGACCGCGCGAGCGCATAACCGTGTTGATGGTAAGGCCGTGCCCGTTCCTCACTGCGGCGTGGTGCTCAGCCTGGAGGAGTGGGAGCTTCTCGCCACGCGCTTGCAGCAGGCCGAGATTACGTTTCTGCTTGAACCCCAGCGTCGTTTCGTCGGTCAGGCGGGTGAGCAGGCGACGCTATTTGTCGCTGACCCCAGCGGTAACGTGCTGGAGTTCAAGGCGATGGCAGATGCCACGCGTTTGTTTGCCCGCGATTGATGCGCATCCTAGGTATTGATCACATTGTTCTGCGCAGCGCTCAAGCTGAGCGCCTGGTCAGTTTCTATTGCGATGTGCTTGGCTGCAGCGAGGAGCGGCGCCTGCCTGCTGAGATAGGCCTGGTGCAGTTGCGCGCGGGTGCTGCGCTAATTGATATCGTCTCCACTGACAGCGAGCTGGGTCGCGCCGGCGGTCCGCCGCCCGGCGCTGACGGCGGCAATCTGGACCATTTTTGCCTGCGCGTGGAGCCCTTCGATCCGGTCGCGATTAGCGCGCTACTGGTGCAGGCTGGTTGCCGGCCTGAGTCGCCGCAGCGCCGTTATGGCGCCGATGGCTTCGGTCTGTCGATCTATTTCAGCGACCCGGATGGCAACCGGGTCGAACTCAAGGGGCCCGCTGAGAAGAGCGGCTGAGGGCTACAGTTAAGCCCCGCCGGCATCTTGCAGGGCCGCGCACTCCAGACATTCGGTGGAAGCCGGCATGGCTTTCAGTCGTTCGGGGCTGATGGCTTCGCCGCAATTAGCGCACTGGCCATACTGACCCAGCTCCAGGCGCTGCAACGCGGCCTCTATCTCAGCCAGTTGCTCGACGGCTTCGGTCTCCAGGGCCGAGACCACCTCTACATTGCCCAACTGTGCAGCTTGTTCCGAAGAATCCGCTTCCAGCGGGTCGCGGGCATGTTGATGAATGCGATCGACACGGCTTGCCAGTTCTGCTTTTTGTGCAACAAGCAGGTTGCGAATTTCGTCATTGTTCATGTGTATTTCTCTTTGTCTTTGCGGCTATTCGTTTGCCTGAATTAGCATTGCCATCCTGACCAGTCCGGCCAGCGAGCGGGCGCGCATTTTTTCCATCACCCGGGCACGGTGAATTTCTACCGTACGCTGGCTCAGTTCCAGGTCCATGGCGATCACTTTGTTGGCCAGCCCTCTGACCACGCATTCCATCACTTCCCGTTCGCGCGGCGTGAGACTTTCCTGACGCGCCTGCAGCTCGCGTTTCTGGTCTTCCTCGGAGCGGTGTTCTTCGTCCCAACTCAGCGCCTGGTTAATACGGTCGAGCAGTTCCTGGTCGCGATAAGGCTTTTGAATGAAGTCGAAGGCGCCATTCTGCAGCGCCTCTACGGCCATCGGTACGTCGCCGTGACCGGTGACGAAAATGATTGGCAGGGTGGCATGGCGATCGATCAGTTGGCGGTGCAACTCCATGCCACTAAGGCCCGGCATACGAATGTCCAAAATCAGGCAACCATGCCAACTGTCCTCGAAAGCCTCCAGGAAGACCTGCCCGTTCTCAAACAGCTGGCAGGGCATGCCAACGGAACGCAGCAGCAGGCCCAGCGAATCGCGCACGGCCTGATCATCATCGACAACATAAACGGTGGCTTCGGACATAAATTAGTCTGGTTCAGCGGCCTCTGTGCGAGTCGGCAGCAGCAGGTCAAAGGTCGTTCCGCAAACTGGATTGTTGCGGAACTCAAGACTGCCACCATGAGCTTTGATTATAGACCGACTAATCGCCAGACCCATGCCCATGCCGGTCTTTTTAGTGGTAAAGAAAGGCGTGAAAAGCTGCTCAGCGGCCTGTGCCGAGACCCCATGTCCGCGATCGGTTATCGCAATATGGACGTGTTCCTCGTCTTCTTCCCAGATCCGTAAGTCCAGCCGTCGATTGCTTTCGGGCACCTCAGACATGGCATCAACGCCATTGCGCAGCAGGTTCAGGACCACTTGCTGAATTTCAACCCGATCTGCCCACAGGCTCGGCAGGTCCTTTTCGATACGAATGCGCAGGTCCGTATGATTCGCCTTGGCGTCAATGGCGGCCAGCGGCAGGATCTCACTGATCATGCTGCGGACCTCCACGGCCGCCCGCTGCGCCGAGCGACCGCGTGCAAAATCGCGTATTCGCTGAATCACTTCAGCGGCGCGATGCGCCTGTTTGTCGATGGCGCTCAGGGCTTTGGAGACTTCGTCGATGTTGCTGTCTTCGCGGCCCAGCAGGCGCAGGCAGGCTCCCGTGTAGTTGGCGATGGCCGCCAGCGGCTGATTGAGTTCATGCGCCATGGCGGCTGCCATTTCGCCCATGGTGGTCAGGCGCCCTACGTGATTGAGTTGCTCACGATGCACGATGGCCTGTTCCTCGGCCGCCTGCTGGGCTGTGAGATCACGAATCAGGCCAACGAAGTGACGCTCATCACCAAAGCGCGCTTCGCCGATGGACAGGGCAACGGGAAAAGTACTGCCATCTTTGCGTCGGGCAACGACCTCTCGACCGATGCCGATGATCTTGCGCTGGCCCGTGTCGAGGTAGTGGTCCATATAGTTTTGATGGGCGCGGGCGTCGCGCTCATTCATGATCATGTCGACGGGCTGACCGACAACTTCGTCGCCAGAGTAGCCAAGCATGCGTTCGGCGGCCTGGCTAAAGCGCAGGATGGTCCCGGCTACGTCGGTCACAATGATGCCGTCGACGGCAGCATTCAGCAGGGCTTCGAGTTCGGCCGCACGGAAGCTCGAGTCCGCCGTCGTCAGCTGCGGTTGATCGGATGGCTGTTGCATCCGAACAAGATACAACGGCGCGCGGCAGGGCCGCCAGCATGTAGGTACGGTCAGCCGGGCTCGCTGATTGACTTGAAGTCAGTCGCCTGGGCCTGATAAGTCACATCACTGCGAAAACCGGGCGGTTTGACGATCAACACATCGCAGGCCATGTGCTCAAGAATTCGCTCCGCCGTGCTGCCGACCACCGCCTGTTTCAGACGGCCGCGGGCCAGCGAGCCCAGCACCACCAGTCCTGCCTGGAGCTGACGTGACAAGGCCGGCAAAGTATCCACAACGCTCCCGGCCATCAGGTGTTGTTGCCCCTGCGGCAGGTTCAGTTCGGCGATTAACGCGTTGAAGGCAGCTGCATGCTCGCGCTGTACTTTGGCGTTGAGTTCGGCAACCGGCACCGGTGTCGGCGACATGGCCAGGGCTCCGGCCCTGGCAATCGCCGGCGTCGCGTCATAGGCATGATAAACATGCAGCTCGCCCCGCATAGCCGTGACCAGCGCCGCGGCCTGGGCAAGAATGGCTTTGTCCAGCGAGGCGGGTTTGTCGTTTTCGTTCAGCGGATCAACCGCGGCCATTATTTTTGGCGCGGGCATTGCACCGCCCTTCACCAGCCAGAGCGGCACCGGGCAGTCGCGGATTAGTTGCCAGTCGGTATTGGTGAACAGCGTGCGTGAGAGTGCGTTGTGATGATGGGTGTCCTTCAGCACCATAAGTGGTTCGCAGCGCAGACATTCGCGAATGATCCCTTCGGCCAGTGGTGTATCCCAGACGGCCCTGACGGCGACCACATCCGCTTCCTCAGCATGCTCCGCAGCAATGCTGCGCAGGTAGCCGAGCTGATGTTGCAGATCATTTTCACGCAACTGTGCGCGCTCTCGGCCGGCAAACAGTCGCTGGCCAGAAAAGCGCGAGTCGTAGTGGCAAATCAGCAACTCCAGCGGACATGCGAGCTGGCGGGCCAGCGCGAAGCCGCGTTCAATCGCCGGTTGTACTGCGCTAGTGGGGTCAACGACGACGAGAATACGATTATCCCGGCTCATGGGCAGCCTCCAGTCTGTGGCGGTTTACTAGTTAAGACTATTCGTCGCTCCGGGCTCGGCCCGGAATGCGCGCTTGCGCGTATCTGGCTGCGGCAAATGCGCATTGACCCCGGCTGGACCTGGTTGCAGGGAGAAGAATAGGCTGTGCCTATGGAGATTGAGCCGCCAGATGGTTCGGAGAACAGGTTGCTGGGCCTGATATTGGCCGCCGGCAGCGGCTCCCGCTACGGCGCACTGAAGCAATTGTTGCCGGTTCACGATTTGCCAATGGTAGTACGCGCAGTGCGCCTGGCGAACACTGTTTGTGACGCGGGTGTGCTGGTGGTCACCGGCGCCGGCCAGGCTGACATTGTGGCAGCCCTGGCGGGCGAACCGGCTCGTGCGGTTTACAACCCGGCCTGGCGTGAAGGCATGGGCGCCTCACTTCGCCAGGGCGCCCTGGCAGCGCCGGCCGGGATATCGGGTCTGCTGGTGATGCTGGCTGATCAGGCCGCGCTGAGCGTTGCCGATATTCAAGGTCTTTGGAATGCCTGGCTGGCGCAGCCGCAGCAGCCGGCGGCCGCCTGGTTCGGTGGCCGCCTGGGTGCGCCGGCAATATTCCCCGCCAGCTGGCTGCCGCGCCTGCTGGCTGCACAGGGTGATCAGGGGGCACGCAGCTTGCTGCGCGCGGAGAACGACGTCAGTCGCGTGCTCATGGCCAGTGCGAGCAAAGATATAGATACCCCGGCCGACTACCTGCGCCTGGCTGGCCGGGAAGACTGAATCGCGCTTGTCAGCCTGCCACCTCAACGGGTAACGTCCGGAAACCATGCATCAGATACGCGTTGATTATTTTGCCGTGCTGCGAGAGCACGTCGGCCTGCCCAGTGAGCAGCTAAGTACGCTTGCCGGCACCGTCGGCGAGCTCTATGACGAGTTGCACCAGCGACATGTTTTTCCGGATGTTGGCCCGCTCAAGGTTGCGGTCAATGATGAATTCGGTGACTGGCAGACGCCCCTGGCCGATGGCGATGCGGTCGTGTTTATTCCACCGGTTGCGGGCGGATGAGTGGCTTTAGCTTTGCCGATCAGGTGCTGGACCTTGAGGCGTGTCGAAACTCTCTCGGTGACATAAGTTGCGGCGCTTATGCGAGTTTTGAGGGCTGGGTGCGCGATCATAATGACGGCCGCGAAGTCAGGTCGCTGGAATATGAGGCCTACGAATCACTGGGCCTTAAAGAGGGTGAGCGGATTATTGCTGAAGCCCTGGAGCGTTTCGAAATCGAACATGCCGCCTGCGTGCATCGGCTGGGCCCCCTGGCCCTGGGCGAGCTGGCAGTGTGGGTAGGCGTGAGCGCGCATCATCGCGACGCCGCTTTCTCAGCGTGCCGCTACATCATTGATGAAACCAAAGTCCGCGTGCCGATCTGGAAGAAAGAGCACTACCTGGCCGGCGATTCCGGTTGGGTCAATTGTGAAGCCTGCGCCAGTCACGGACAGTCGCCACTGACTCGTTCTGCCTAGCGGTTACGTTTCGCTGCGGCAAGAACCCGCTGGCTAGAGATCCTGCTGTTCGCGTTCAACCAGTTCGTCAGCCACCGCGAGCATGTCGTCAAAGTTTTTGATTTCCGGGCCATCGGTCAGATATTTGCCGTTTACGACTAATACCGGCACGCTGCGAATACGGTAACGGGCGGTCAGACTCTTGGCCTTCTTCAGCTTGCTTTCCACCGCGAAAGAACGAAACGTCTTGTCGAAGCTGTCGGCATCGACATCGAATTTACCGAATAACTCACGGATCTCTGATTCACTGGTTAGGGTCTTCCGCTCCAGATGAATGGCGCGGAATATTGCCGGATGCATTTGATCCAGCTTTCCAAGCGCCTCGGCGGTATAGAAAATGCGCGCGTGAATCTCATTGGTCGGGTTCCACATTACCGGCAGGCGTACGAATTTGACGCCGTCGGGTTTTTCTTCCTTCCAATTGTCGACATAGGGGTCGAAATTGAAACAGTGTCCACAGCCGTACCAGAACACTTCGGCCACTTCGACACCGTCGGCCAGGTCGGCGGTGCCCTGGGCGCTGGTTAGCTGGGAATAGTGGTCTCCCGAGGCATAGCGCCAGTCGGTTTTTTCCGCAGCCGGGCTGCCGGCGGGGGCTTTGGCCACAGCGGCCATTAAATCAGCGCTGCTTTCCTGCGCTTCTTCAGCCAGTTCGCCGGCGGATTCGGTTACCGCCTCGACAGCCGCTTCTGCCGTGGCAGCAGCTTTCTCGACAGCGTCTGTGGCCGCTGCAGCGGGATTTGCGACGGCTGCCGATTCAGGCGTTGCGCTGGGCGCTGGCGTAGCATCTGCAGCGGCCGGAGCGTTCGCGGTCTGCTCGTTGCCTCCGCAGGCGAACAGCATTGCCGTCAGGACCAGAAGCAGTAATTGGCGAATTCTCATAGTTTTGACCTCGGCTACTGCTACTCAGCGCAGACCTTGAATGTAAGCTGACACGGCAGCGATGTCTTCCTCGCTCAGTGTAGCGGCGATACCGCGCATCATCTGGCCGGCATCGGACTTTCTTTCTCCACTGGCGTAAGCGCGCAGCTGATTCGCGGTATACGTGGCGTGTTGCCCGGACAGTGACGGATAGGCGGCGGCTGGATTGCCACGACCGGTGGGGCCATGGCAGGCAATGCAGGCGCTGGTGCTGCGCTCACGATTTCCGCCCCGGTAGAGGCGTTCGCCGGCTTCTACCAGCTTGGCATCTGCTGCCCGCCGGGCTGGCTTCTGGGCTTTGTAATAGGCCGCCAGATCCAGCATGTCCTGATCGCTAAGGGCCATAACCTGGCCCAGCATCAGCGGATTATTGCGCCCGCCGCCTGGCTTGAAGGTTTTCAGGGACTGCACGAAATACTTTTCATGCTGCCCGGCCAGGCTGGGCCATTCGGGATTCAGGCTATTACCGTCGGCACCGTGGCAGGCGGCACAGGTGGCGGACTTTTGCTCACCGCGTTCAGCCGAACCTTCGGCTGCAGCAGCTCCGGCGGCTAACAGCGTGGCTAGCAGCAAGGCCATTTTCGCCAGCTTGCGGGGGATGGAATTCGTCTCGGATTGGAACATATGCATGAGGTTACCGGCCCCTTTGGCGGGACAAAGTCTTGCTATAGTGCGGAAGGCCGCGCATTTTACACCAAACCCTTGGAGCTCCGTCCACCGAGCTTAGCTTTGCATGTCTGATTATAGTAACGCCGTCTTCCTGACCAGTGCCTTTCGGCCCGATCAATTTGTCGCGGACAGTGGGCGGGAAGTGGCCTTTGCGGGCCGCTCGAACTCCGGCAAGTCCAGTGCTATCAACGCTATCGTCAATCGGCGCGGCTTTGCGCGCACCAGTAAGAGTCCCGGTCGCACCCAGCTGATCAATTTTTTTGAGCTGTCCGCTCAACGCCGCCTGGTAGATTTACCAGGCTATGGCTACGCCCGCGTCACACGGGCGCTGCAGCAGCACTGGCGGGTTTTGCTGGCGGACTATTTTGAGCAACGTCGCTCCCTGTCGGGTCTGATGCTGGTGGTGGACTCACGTCGCGGTCTTGGTGATTTTGACTGGCAGATGCTCGACTGGTGCCGTGAGATTCATTGCCCGGTGCATGTGCTGCTGACCAAGGCTGACAAGCTCAAGCGGGCCGAGGCGGCCTCAGCGCTGGCCGGGGTCAGGCGCGAGCTTTCCGATGAGATCAGTGTGCAATTGTTCTCAGCGCTTAAAAATCAAGGACTTGGCCCGGCCCGTGAAGCGCTGGAAAACTTTCTGGCGGGCAAAAAAAGGGCCTCGGGCGCGGAGTACAGGGGTGCGCCCGAGGCCAATTCAACCGGTTTGGGGTGACCGGTCTCCTGCCCGCTCAGGGAGGGTAGCGGGCGGGCGCATCCTGCGCCTGTAGAGTTAGATTGGGTCTAAACGCAAAAGTTCAAGGCCTTTTCGCTGTAGTGCAGCAAACCTGCTCAGTGGCAGCTTTAGTGGGCTTCGTCCCAGTTGTTGCCGCTGCCGGCCGCGACCTTGAGCGGCACGCGCAAGTCGGCCGCCGCTGACATCAGTTCAATGACCTGGTCGCGCACGGCATCCAGGTCTTTTACGTGTACCTCGAGAACCAGCTCGTCATGAACCTGCATCAGCAGGCGTGCATCTACCGTGGCGGCGGTCAGCCAGTCGGCCACACTCAGCATCGCGCGTTTAATGATGTCGGCCGCAGTGCCTTGCATGGGCGCGTTGATGGCGCTGCGTTCGGCGTATTGGCGCCGCTGCGCCTGCCGTGAGTCAATTTCTGGCAGATGCAGGCGGCGGCCGAAAACTGTTTCCACATAGCCTTGCTCATGCGCCTGCTCGCGCGTGCGATCCATATAGTCTTTCACGCCCGGATAGCGCGCGAAGTAAAGCTCGACATAGCTTTGCGCCTCGGCACGCGAGATATTCAGCTGCTGGGCCAGTCCGAATGCCGACATGCCATAAATCAAACCGAAATTAATTGCTTTGGCGGAGCGTCGCTGATCGTCGCTAACCTCATCCAGCGCCACCGCAAAAACTTCCGCGGCAGTGCTGCGATGAATATCCTGATCGGCAGCGAAAGCTGTCAGCAGGCCGGCATCGCCGGACAGGTGCGCCATGATGCGCAGTTCGATTTGCGAATAGTCTGCCGCCAGCAGCCGATAGCCGCGGCGGGCAATAAACGCCTGCCGAATTCGCCGGCCCTCGGCGCGTCGGATCGGAATGTTCTGCAGGTTGGGATCCGACGATGACAGGCGGCCCGTAGTGGCCACGGCCTGATGATAAGAGGTGTGAATTCTGCCGGTATCCGGATTGACCAGCGTCGGCAGCTTGTCGGTATAGGTGGACTTGAGTTTGCTCAAGCCTCGATAGTCGAGAATCAGTCGCGGCAACTGGTGCTCTTCGGCCAGCTCGGCGAGCACATTCTCGGCCGTCGATGGCTGGCCCTTGGGGGTCTTGCGCAGCACCGGCAATTTCAGTTCATCGTAGAGAATTGCCTGCAATTGCTTGGGCGAGCCCAGATTGAACTCGTGGCCGGCTTCGCTATGCGCTGCTGCCTCGATCTCAGCCATTTGCTGGGCAAATTCCTGGCTTAGTTTGCCCAGCAATGCTGAATCCACCAGCACGCCGGTTTCTTCCATCGCTTTCAGCACCGGCACCAGGGGTCGCTCTATTTCTGTATAGACCTTTGCCAGGTCGCCAGTGTTCTGCAATTGCGGCCAGAGCGCCTCATGCAACTGCAGGGCAATGTCGGCGTCCTCGGCGGCATAGGGTGCCGCCTGGTCCAGGGCTACCTGGTCGAAGGTAATTTGCTTGGCGCCTTTGCCGGCGACATCTTCGTAGTGAATAGTTTCACGACCCAGATATTGGCGCGCTACGGTATCCAGGTCGTGGCGATTGCTGGCGCTGTTGAGCACGTAGGATTCCAGCATGGTGTCCCAGTGAATGCCGCGCAGTTCGATGCCGTGGTTATGCAGAACATGAGCGTCGTATTTCAGATGGTGACCAATTTTTGCGCGCTGCGGGTCCTCCAGCCAGTCGCGCAGCCGCTCCAGCACTATCTCCCGGTCGAGCTGTTCCGGCGCATCAGGCCCGCTGTGGGCGAGCGGCAAGTAGGCAGCCTCGCCAGGCGCAACGGCGAAAGATACGCCGACAATCTCGGCACGCATGTAGTTAAGGCTGTTCGTTTCCGTGTCGAAGGCGACGTACTCGGCGGCATCGATCCGCTTGAGCCAGGCGTCAAGGCTGGCGCTGGTCTGGATGACGTCATAGTCGATGGTTACGGCGGCTGCGGCCGGCACAGTGGCTGTCTCGGCATCCGGCAGGGTCTCCAGCAAGCGCTTCAATTCCAGGCGCTGGTAAAGCTCGCGCAAGGCATCCACATCGGCGGCGCCCGGAATCAGATCATCGAGGGCCTGTTCCAATTCGACGTCGCAGCGAATGGTGGCCAGTTGTCGGGATAGTTCCAGCGTCTCGCGATTTTCTTCCAGGCGCTTGGCGAGGCCGGCGGCACCGCGCAGCGGCAACTCGGCAACGCCTGCCAGGTCGGCAAGAATGTCATCCACATGGTCATAGTGCTGCAGCAGGCTGGCAGCGGTTTTGGCGCCGACCTTGGGTACGCCGGGTATGTTGTCCGAGCTGTCGCCGACTAATGCGAGGTAGTCGATGATCTGTTCGGGACGCACGCCGAAACGTTCGCTGACCCCGGCCACATCCGTAGCGCGTGGATTGCGATCCGGGCCACGCGGCATGGTATCGAGCAGGCTGACCTGTGCGTCAACCAGCTGCGCCATATCCTTATCGCCGGTAACAATGGTGACCTGCATGCCGGCCGCGCGGCCGCGCTTGGCCAGTGTGCCGATGACGTCGTCGGCCTCGACGCCGGTGATCCGCAACAGTGGCAGCCCGCTGGCAGCAACGGCGGCGAGCAGCGGATCGACCTGGGCACGCAGGTCATCGGGCATCGGCGGACGATGGGCCTTGTACTCGGCAAAAATTTCGTCACGGAAAGTCTTGCCCGGCGCATCGAAGACCACGCCGATGTGGCTGGCATCCGTTTCGCGCAGCAACTTGTTGAGCATATTGAGCACGCCATGGATGGCCCCGGTGGGTTCTCCGGCCGCGTTGCTCAGTGCCGGCAGCGCGTGAAAGGCGCGATACAAATAGGACGATCCGTCCACCAGCAACAGTTGCCGCCTGGCTCAGCCATCGGGCGTTACCTGTGGCGATTCTTCATCGGTGGCTTCGGTGCTTCCGTTGCCTCGGGTTCCTCTGCCTCTGCGCTGCCCTGCTCCGGTTCTCCGGTTTCCGGCGCGGGCAGATAAAGACCGCCCTTCAGTCCGCAGCCGGTCAGGCAAAACAATAACCCGGCCACGGCCAGGCATCGCAGGCTAGTCGTCAAGGTCATCTGCCAGTTCTGCAGCGACGCGACGATAGGCATCCCGAAAGCTGATGCCTTCTTCGAGCACAATGCGATTGGCGTGGCCGGCGGCATAGATGCCCGGATCAAGATCGATATTCTCCGGCACAAACTCCAGACCGCTGATCAGATGCGCCATGATGGCGGAGGATTCTTCGGCCAGATCAATGGCCCTGAACAGCGGCGCCTTGAGTCTCTGCAGGTCGCGCTGATAACCCGAACCCAGCTTGGCCGGCAGATTGAGGATCTCCAGCAGGGCGGCCTGGGCAGTCGCCGTAGCGCCACGCACCAGCTCGAGCACATCGGGGTTGCGTTTCTGCGGCATGATGGACGAACCGGTGGTCATATCTTCAGGCAGGCGCACGAAGGCGAATTCCTGCGTGTAGAACATCAGCAAGTCACTGGCCAGCCTACCCAGATCCTGTAACAGCAGGCAGGCTTCGAATACCAGCCCGGCTTCGGCTTTGCCGCGCGACAGTTGCACCGCGGTAACGGGTTCGTGCACTTCGTCAAAGCCCAGGCTTTCGGCCGTTTGCTGCCGGTCAATGGGCAGACCCGGCACACCATAACCGGCCGCGCTGCCCAGCGGGTTACGGGAGATCCGCCGCCGACTGGCAGCGATGCCGTCGCCATCATCGCGGATTTCTGCCGCGAATCCTTCCGCCCACAGGTGCACGGAACTGGGCATGGCCTGTTGCATATGCGTGTAGCCCGGCAGGCTGGTGTCGCTTTCGCGTTCGCCCAGCGCGCTCAATGCGTCGGCTACCGAAATGGCCGACTGCTCCAGGGTATCGGCGGCATCCAGCAAATACAGCCGCAAGGCCGCCAGCACCTGGTCATTGCGCGAGCGGCCCAGATGAATTCGCTTGCCAGCCTCGCCAACGCGTTCGGTCAGGCGCTGCTCCAGCGCCGTGTGCACATCTTCGTCGGCCAGGCTGATGGACCATTCGCCCTCGGCATGTTCACGGGCCAGTTCCGTCAGCCCCGCATCAATGGCCGCAAAATCCTGGTCCGAGAGCAGCTGTTGCTGATTGAGCATTGCCGCATGCGCGATGGACGCACGCACGTCGTAAGCCACCAGACGTGCGTCGAGTAAGTGATCTTCGCCGGCTGTGTAACGCAAAATTCGCGCGTCCAGCGGTTTACCCTTGTCCCATAACCTGCTCATGCTTGTTGCCTCGGCCGGTTAACGTCCCGGCGCCTGTTCTTCCGGCGACAGGCTATTGATGTTGGCCACCACCATGGTACCGGTGCCTTCATTGGTGAACACTTCCAGCAGCAGGCTGTCGGGCAGCTGATAGGAAATTACATGCACGCGCTCGACGCCGCCGCGCACCGCGGCTTCGATGGCAGCGGCTTTCGGCAGCATGCCGTCGGCCAGCGAGCCAGCTGCGCGCAATTTCTGCAGACCGGCCAGATCGAGGTAGGACATGATCGAGCCGGGATCGTCTCGGTCTTCAAGTATGCCCGGCGCACCGGTGGCCAGGATCAGTTTCTCGGCGCCCAGGGCCGCCGCCAGGGCCGCCGCCACGGTATCGGCATTAATGTTCAGCAGGGTGCCGCTGGGATCCGCCGACAATGGGCTGATCACCGGCACCAGGCCGCTTTCCAGTTGCGTGCGCAGAACGTCCGCATCGACGGAATCAATGTCACCGACAAAACCATAGTCGACGGGTCCGCCGCTGCGTCCGGCCACATCCACCGGTGGTCGTTTATGGGCGCGAATCAGCCCGGCATCGACACCGCTAATGCCCACGGCTGCCAGTCCGACGTCGCGGCAGGCCGCCAGGATGCGGGTATTAATCTGCCCGTTCAGCACCATGGCAGCGACTTCCAGCGCGTTCTCATCCGTGACCCGCCGACCCTCGATGAATTCGGTCGGTAGACCCAGCGCTTCGGCCAGTTTGGTCGACTGCGGTCCGCCACCATGCACCAGCACCACGCGAATGCCGACCTGGTGAAGAATGGCAATCTGTTCTACGAGTGCATGGGTGGCTTCGGCGCTGACAAACAATTCGCCGCCGGCCTTGATCACAAAGGTCTTGCCTTTGTACATGCGAATGTAGGGCGCCGCGTGTTTTAGCGCCGCCACTACGATGTCGCGATTTTCTACGGTCTGCATTAATTCGTTCCTTTACCAGCCAGCATGGCGTGCAACACGGCCATCTGCGCATACATGCGGTTACGGGCTTCCTGGATAACAACACTCCGCGGTCCGTCGAGAATACGGTCGGCAACCACCACGCCGCGCCGCACCGGCAGACAATGCATAAAGCGACAGTCCGGCGCAGCGGTATCGAACCAGGGCTCGTCGACACACCAGTCGATGAATTGTCTGCGTAAATCTTGATCGGCGAGTTTGTCGCCGTAGTGCCGCGTCGACGACCAGGACTTGGCATAGATTATCTGCGCGCCTTCGAGGGCTTCGGCGCGATCATCGGTTTCCCGTAGCGAACCGCCGGCCGCTTCGGCCGAGGCTTGTGCGCGGGCCATCACTGCTAGCCGGTAGTTCAAAACCCGGTGGCCGCAACACTGTGACATCCATGCCGCGCATGCTGGCCATCTGCAGGGTAGACATCGGCACCGCCAGCGGTAAGGCACGCGGATGATAAGCCCAGCTGAGCACGAACTTGCCGCCCTGACGTGGCACGCCGAGTTCGTCCATGGTTTTCCAGTCAGCCAGGCTCTGGCAGGGATGGCTCACGGCCGATTCCATGTTGATCAGCGGCTTGTCGACCAGGGAAGCCATGTCTTTGTATTCCTGGTCAGTCAGATCCTGCTCCAGGTTCCGGCCCTGGGCGAAGGCGCGAATGCCCATGGCATCGCCATAGGAGGCGATTACCGGTACCGCCTCACGGATATGTTCTGCCGCCACGCCATCCATAACGATGCCCGGACGCGTTTCCAGATCCGTGTATGGACATGTCCGGAGAAATCACAAAGGCACCGCCACCCAGCCGCGTCATGGCGGCCTGGAAAGATGCCAGGGTGCGCAGCGACGGACTCAGAAACAGCAGCGACAGGACCTTGCCTTCGAGGGCGCGCGGCTCCGGATTGTTTTCCAGGCGTGCGGCCAGTTCCAGCAGACTTTCGATCTGCTCATGCGGGACATCAGCGATGTCGTAATACTGCTGCATAGGGTCTCCTCAGGCCTCAGGCAAATCTGCGAGGCTACTTAATAATTCATCCACGTGTTGTTGCTGCATGATCAGGGGGGGCAGCAAGCGCACCACTTCGGGGTCGGCACTGGATCCGGTCAGCAGGTCGCGCGCCAGCAGTGCCTGCTGGATTTCGCTGGCCGGACGGCTGCAACGCAGACCGAGCAGAAAGCCTTTGCCCTGCAAGCTGGTGACGGGACCGAGCGGCAAGGCTGCAGCGATTTGCGCGCTCAGATTGCGGACATTTTCCAGCAGATGATCACGTTCGATAACTTTCAATACGGTTTCAATCAGCGCGCAGGCCAGCGGCCCGCCGCCGAAGGTACTGCCCAGGTCACCTTTGTTGATGGCTTTGGCAACGTCGGCGGTCACCAGCAGCGCACCGCAGGGGAAGCCGCCGCCCAGCGACTTGGCCGCGGTGAGCAGATCCGGCCGCAGTCCATACAGGTCCGCCGCGAAGGGCTGGCCGGTACGACCCATGCCGCTCTGCACTTCATCCACAATCAACAAGGCGCCGCTGGCCTGGCAGGCCTGCGCCAGGCTGTCCAGAAATTCCGGGTCAAGATCGAAGGCGCCGGCAACGCCCTGAATCGGTTCGACAATGACCGCCGCCGTATCGGCGCCGATGAGTTGCCTGGCCGCTGCACTGTCGTTGCGCGGAATGAAATCCACATCGAAAGGCTTGCGTGGATAGCCGTACCAGCTATCCGAGCCCCAGGTGACCGCGCCCGCCGCTGCGGTACGCCCATGAAAGCCATGCTCGATGGCCGCGATGCGCTGCCGGCCCGTTAGCCGCAGTGCCAGCCGCAGCGCGTTCTCGTTGGCTTCAGCGCCGCTGTTGACGAAGAACACGCGCTCGAGGCCCTCCGGCGCGAACTCAACCAGCGCATCGGCGGCCCTGCGCACGCACGGCCAGGGGCACGGCATTGCTTTGGAAAAACACGTCTTTGGCCTGCGCGCTGAGCGCCGCCAGCAAGTCCGGGTGGCCATAGCCCAGCGCTGCAACCGCGTGTCCGCCATACCAGTCGGTTAGCCGTCGCTCACCGCAATGCAGGTAAACGTCCTCTGCGCCGGTGGGTGACAGATCCAGTTGGCCGTAGACCTGCAACAGGTGACGGGCTTCCATCTCTTTATAGCTGATTGCGGGCATGCTCAGGTCCAGGCCAGGGCCGGCGCTTCAAGGCCGGTGGTTTCCGGCAGTCCCAGCAAACGGTTCATCCATTGGATCGCGCCGCCGGCCGCACCCTTGACCAGGTTATCGATCACCACCAGTACCACCAGGCTCTCACCATCCGTATGCACGCCGAGGTGGCAGTGATTGCTGCCGAGCACATCCTTCAGACGCGGGCTGGTATCGCGCACGGTTACAAACGGACAGTCACTATAAAAGTCTGTCAGCGCATCGCGCAGCGTCTCGCTGCTGGCCGGCTGCGCCAGGCTGGCTTGCAGGGTCAGGTGAATACCGCGCGCGAACGGGCCCGAGTGCGGCACAAAGCGTAGTCGGGGCCGCTGGCCCGTCACGGCAGCACAGATATTTATGACCTCGGGCGCATGCCGATGCTCCAGCGGTTTATAGGCGAACAAATTCGCATGACGCTCCGGGTGATGCGTGGTGGCTGTGGGGCTGCGTCCCGAGCCGGTGCTGCCGGTAATCCCGACCGCGTGCAAATCGCCTTTGCTCCAGCCGAGCGCCATCACCGGTACGCTGGCCATCAGCAGCGCCGTGGCAAAACAACCCGGATGGCCGATATGCGGCCGGTCCGTGGCCGGCAAATGTTCCGGCAGGGCGCTGGCGAATTGCTCCAGCAATTCTGGCGCATCGTGGGCCTGCCCATAGACTGCCGAGTAGTCGGCCGGATCAGAAAAACGAAAATCGGCTGACACGTCGACCACGCTGAGCTCGCAGCCAAGCTGTTGCGCACGCGCGATGAATTCGGCAATCAGTGCAGCGCTGGCCCCATGGGGCGCGGCTGAAAATAATGCGGCGCGTCCGGCGGGCAGGCTATCCAGCAGCTCGGCCTTGCTGAGAAATACCTGCTCGCCGAGGCTGCTTTGCAAGCTCGGAAAACTATCGCGTATGCGGCTGCCTGCCTGGCTGTCCGACATTACGCCGCTGATGGCCAGAGCGGGATGCGTGACCAGCAGACGCAGCAGTTCGCCGGCCACATAGCCGGTGCCGCCAAGCACATAACAGGGGGTCTGGTTCACGTTGACTTCTCAGACTTTGATTTCGCTGTGACCGATCACAGCAGCGACGGCCTCGCCCAGCTGCGCACCATCGGTCATGGCGTTGATCGCAGTGACGCCAAGCCGGTCGTTAATGATATCCCGTCCCACCACGTTATCCGTGGCGGGGCCGGTGACGATATGCGGTTCGATGTCGAAATCTTCGCGTAGCAGGCGAACGCCGCCCCAGGCCGCCACCGGATCATTGGCGCACAGCACCAGGCAGCTTAGGGCATCGCGCACTGCCGGATCGCGCAGGATGGCTTCTACGCCATAGGCGCCGAGTATGCCGTCGCCGAGTTCGTAGACTATGACGTCGGGGCTTTCGGCGGCCAGCCGGGTCAACATGGTGCGGGTCACGGCAGGGCCATTGTGCTCCGTCGTGCAAATTACGCCGAAGTCGGTGAAGGTTGAGGTATTGCGCGCGCCCGCATCTTCCATAGCGAGAATGTCGCGACGCAGGGCGACGCCGGTGGCCTTAAACGCATCCACGACCAGGCCGCGGTGCCGCAGCCGGCTGATGATGGAGCAGGCTGCTGCGGTTTTGCCGGCGTTCATGCAGGTACCGGCGATGGCCACCACGGGTATGCCATGGGTTTCCACCACCGCCTTACTGTCCAGTTGTTCGCCGCCGGCGCGCGCCGGCACGCCGATGCGTTCACCGAGATAGGGAAATTCCAGCACTGCGCCGATCACCCGGGCGTCAAACGGTGCGCCGAAATTGGCGTTGATCGAATCACAAATACCCAGCGCGCCGCCCATATTGAGAACCTGCACGACATCGCCAGGCGCCAGTTTTTCGGGCATATGTCCGGAATAGCCAAACAAGGCTTTGCGATGGCCAAGCGCGCCGACAATTACATCGCCCGGGCGCAATTTAGCCATCCGCCCACTGGTAAGTTCCAGAGTATTGTAAGAGGACTTGCTGTTGAGAATTTCAGCAGCAACCAGCACGCCTTCTTCACAGGGGATCTCTGCGCTGACACGCAGTTCGCGTTTTAGCGACTGGTGTTGCGCGACTGAGGCAATCTTATCGACTATTACGGATTTCATGATTCGCCTCCGGCGGCGCGGGTTTGCAAGATACCCGGCAATGAAAGAATGCGCGCGAAGCCCAGCGCGTCCTGCGGTGTCCACTCACCGGCGGCTTCACCATAAACGCTGCGCGAGGCGGCCATCAGTGAATGCGCTGATTGCAGACCCTCGACAAACACGCTGCCTGCCTGCAGGCGGAATCTGACTTCACCGCTGACCCGCGCTTGCGAGGAGTCCAGCAGGGCTTCGATGTCCCGGCATACCGGGTCAAGCTGCTTGCCCTCGTGAACGAAGTCGCCATAGGCTGCCGCGACACTGTCCTTGATGCGCTGCTGCGGGCCGCTCAGTACCAGCTTCTCCAGTTCGCGATGGGTTACCAGCAGTACTTCGGCGGCGGGTGCCTCGAAAGCCACCCGGCCCTTGGTGCCCAGTACGGTGTCGCCAAGGTGTATGCCGCGCCCGATGCCATAGGCGCCGGCCAGTTCCTCGAGCGCCTCGATCAGGGCCACGGGCTGCATAGCCTGCCCATCCAGGCTCACCGGTATGCCGTGTTCAAAGGCGATGAGGTGGCTGCTTGCGGCCGGCGCCGATCCGGTCAGTGCGCCGGGGGACAGTACCCAGGCGTCTTCAGGAATCGACCCGGCGGAGTCCAGGGTTTCGGTGCCGCCAATAGACACGCCCCACAAACCGCGGTTAATGGAATAGGCCGATGCCTTGGCTGGCACTGGCAGCTTGCGTTCTTCCAGGAACGCCACTTGTTCGTTGCGCACGAAGGCGTTGTCGCGTACCGGTGCGAGCACTTCCAGACCCGGATTCACCGTGCGCAGGGCGACTTCGAAGCGCACCTGGTCGTTGCCCGCTGCCGTACAGCCGTGGGCAACGGTTTCGCCACCGCGCTCGCGCGCAATTTCCGCCAGCAGCGTGGCCTGAATGCCGCGCTCGGCGCCTACGCACAGCGGGTAAAGATGTCCGCGCCGCACATTGCCGGCGATCAGGTGACGAATCACCTGGTCGAAGAACCGCGGCCGTGCCTCCACCAGTACGTGTTCCTGGGCACCGAGGGTCATGGCGCGTGCCTCAAGTTCACGCGCAGCGTCCGCGTCGAGTCCGCCGGTATTTATAGTGACGGTCACTACCGGGCGCTGATAGGTCTCCTTGAGCCAGGGCACACAGAAAGAGGTGTCCAAACCGCCGGAAAAGGCCAGCACGATGGGTGAAGTTTTGGCAGTTGAGCTGTTCATGAGGTCTCGGTGGTCATCACTAAATATCGAATTGACCGCGCAGGCGCGCGATCAGGGTGCGTTGCTCGGCAGCAGAGCCGGTAGCAACAAAAATCGTATCGTCGCCTGACAGGGTGCCGACGATTTCCGGCCAGCCAGCCCGATCGAGAAACACGGCAACCCGCGAAGCGGCGCCAACGGCGGTGCGAATTACCGTCAGGTTGGGGCCGGCGGGGTCCACGCCACGCAAATAGTCTTCCGGTGGCAGGGCGCTGTCCGTCAATGCAGCGTCTGGCTGCCTGTAGCCGTCCGCCAGTTTGGCGATGCCGAGCTGGCGCAGGTCCCGACTGACGCTGGATTGGGTGGCCTCGATCCCGCGCGCGCGCAGCAGCCCGACCAGCTCAGCCTGCCGGCCGATGCTGCGTTCACGCAGTATCTGGAGAATGGCCTGATGGCGCTTCTCCTGTTGGGCGGTCTCCACGGGCATCAATAAATGCGCATAAAATTAATAAGATGCGCATATTACCTGTAATATACCGGCTGTCAAGGTCAGCAATGGCCTCGACGCATGCGCCCAGCTGCTAAGCTGCGCCGCGTTTTGGTGGAGACGGTGAAGATGGCAGAGCTGGAAACCCTGGAAATTGAAACCGGCCCGCAACCCGCGGCTGCCGTCATCTGGCTGCACGGGCTCGGTGCTGACGCCCATGACTTTGAACCCGTGGTGCCGATGCTTAACCTGGGACCCGATCGGCCGCTGCGGTTTATTTTTCCCAATGCGCCGGTGCAGCCAGTGACCATAAACGGCGGCATGACCATGCGTTCCTGGTACGACATTCTCGGCCTGGAGGCGGGCAGTCGCGAGGATGTTGCAGGTGTGCGCGCCATCGCCGGGCCGATTGCCGCCCTGCTGGACAGAGAGCAGCAACGTGGCCTGTCCGCTGAGCGAATTCTTCTCGCTGGTTTTTCGCAGGGTGGGGCGATGGCTTTGTATACAGGCTTGCGCTATTCGTCGCCGTTGGCCGGCATCCTGGCTTTATCCTGTTACTTGCCGGACTCAGACAGTCTCGAGGCAGAACTGCCGGCGGCCAATCGCGCGGTGCCGATTTTCATGGCGCATGGCGAGTCGGATCCGGTAGTGGCGCCGAGCCTGGGCCAAAAGTCCTGTCAGCAATTACTGGCTGCCGGTTGTGACGTGCGCTGGAAAACTTACCCCATGCCGCACAGCGTGATACCGGAGGAGCTGGCCGATATCAGGCAATTTTTGGATGCGCAGGTCAGGCCGTTGGCGGCGGGCTAGTCTGAAAGCTGAGTTCTGATTCACCGGTCAATTGTCCCTGCGCGTTAAACCGACGTTCAAGCAGCGTAGCCTCCCCATCGCTTGCCAGCATCAGTAGCGTGCTCGCGCGCGTACCGTATTCAGCGTCGACCAGAAACGGCGTCGCGCTGAAGCGATGAGGTCCGCCGGCAGCGACACGCTCGCGTTCTGCCAGCAAGTTGAACAGGGCGTCTGCCGAGGGTTCCTCTGCATCCAGCACCTGGCGCATGCCGGCACTTAAATAGGCGGCTTTTGGCCAGTCCTCCATCGGCGCTGCGTTACTAATAGCGCTGATCCCGGTTAGCCTGTGCAACGCTTGCTGGCCCGGACTCGGTTCGCACAGCCGCTGTACCCGATTGGCCTGGCCCAGCACCAGGCAGAAGCCCGCGTAGTTAGTTGCCCGCTCTGCGAGCGCGGTAAGGAAGTCGCCGGCGCTGACCGCGGCGCGCAGGTAGTTGCTCACCAGGTGACCGCGACTGGGCGCCTGCGCATTTGGTGCAGCTTTGGCTGGCTGGTTGGTTACCACGGCGAAGCGCGCCTGGCGATCCACTGCCAGCCAGCTGCCCATGGCCTGCAAATCACGTCCGCCGCAAATGTCGGGGGCATCCGGCCACCAGTCTGCGGCTGCACTGGGTCGCGCATGTAATTCATCGCGATTGCCTGCCACCACCAGCGGGTAACGCGGGTGACTATCGACGCCAACAGCGACCAGGCACATAGCCTAGCGGGCCGTATCGCCCGGGCGTCGCACGGTCAACGGCGGCCCGGCCAGACCCAGTTCCGCCAGACCCGGCTCGCCGTCGCGATCAAACCAGGCTTCGATCAGTTTGAAGGCCACCGATGTCGGTGGTGGCAGGGTGACCTCGCGGGCCTGGATCTGCGCCCGGCTTAACCAGCGCGCTTCGGCCAGTTCGCCGTCGTTGTAGCGCAATTCGGTGGTATTCGCGTCGGCGTGGAAGCCGATCATCAGGGCCGCCGGAAACGGCCAGGGCTGCGATGCGAGGTAGCGGCAGTTAGTTACGCGCACGTTGGTTTCCTCATGTACTTCGCGGCGCACGGCATCCTCGAGACTTTCGCCCGGCTCTACAAATCCGGCCAGGGTAGAAAAGCGCTCCGCCGGCCAGCTCGGCTGCCTGCCGAGCAAACAGCGATCCTGATGCTGAACCAGCACAATAATTGCCGGATCCAGGCGCGGGAAGCTGCGATGGCCGCAAGTCTGATCCGAGCAGGCCATCACGAAGCCGCCCTGCTCGGCCTGGTTTTCGCACCCGCAGCTACCGCAATAGGCGTGTCGATCCTGCCAACTGATCATGGCGCGCGCGTAAGCGATCAGGCTGGCATCGTCGGCCGGCAGATGACTCATGGCATCGCGTAATTCAACGAACTCGCTGCCTGCCGGAATATGTTGCGGCTGCTGGTCGGGCAGTCGCAGGGCGAAAAGGAACTGTTGATCCTGTTCGCCGAGGAATATCGCCTGTTCCATTGCGCCGTGGGTTTGACTCAGCTGATCGCGACGCAGCAACAAGGCGGCATGCTCCTGAACCAGGCAGCGATGCTGCCAGAGGGGCACAAAGCGCGTATCCGGGTGCGCGTAAATTCTTGCCAGTTCGGCGGGATCAGTGCGCAGTTCGCCGCGGCGATCCATTGGTCCGCCGGCAAAGGTGGTGTGAATTTCCCGCGTATTCAACCGCTTCGCGCTGCGGCGCTGCAATCACGCCTTTTCATGTCGCAGGAAGGACAACGCTGATAGTCGAGCGCATAACGGTCCTGCACATAGCGCGCATCGCAGCTCTCGCATTGCGCAAAAAATAATTCTCGACTGGCCACCAGTGAATGATAGAGGTTCCAGGCCCATTCAAACGATAGTTGGGGCTCGTCAGCGAGACTGCTATAGGTTTCAAAGGCCTGGCAAAGTCGCTGGCCGATATTCAGCGGGTCCAGGCCTTCAGGCTGGAGGCAGCCGCCCAGCTCATCCATTTTTGTCGCGCCGCAATAGATGAACATGCAGCCCAGCAGGGTGGCTTCCGCCTGACGCTGGCCGTTGCTGACAAAGCGGTCGATTTGTTGCGGCGTCTTGCCGCGCCTGCGTTTCACCGTCAGCCCGCCGTTACCCACGAAATAGCTGTTAAAGAGTTTGCGCACCCGGTCCTCGGTAAAACCCGTACAGGCGCGAATGGTGCCGGTACGGGCCTCATGCCGGATCATGCGCATGGCCAGCTCGAATTTATCCAGTTCGCCCGCATAGCGTTGGTCGGTTACCCGCATGGTCTTTTCTCCGCAGTTGTTGTGGATTCAGACATTTTTGCCCGAATCAGGCTAAAAAATACCTTTTATGGTCCATTTTTCCCATATATAGTAAATCGAGCCGTCAGTCAGCGGAGTTGGAGAATGCAGTGCGAAGCCCCGGATAAACGCTTTTTTGGCGAATTACAGGACCTGAACCGCGAATTTCTGGCCCTCCTGACCGATTCGCGCGCCGGCGAAGCCGCCTGGCGATCGCTGGGCCTGGCGCCGGCCACCGCCAGCCAGTTGCGCAGTCTTAATGCCGCCGAGCTGGATTTCATCGCCTCGGTGCCCGGCTTGCTGGCCGACTTCCGTCGCTTGCCCGGTTCGCTGGGTGTTTCCGAGCGACCTCCCGCCGACGCAACGCTGGACGGCGAGTGGTTGCAGGCTGCCGCCGTGTTCACGGCCGGCCTGCTCACCTACCTGTGGCAACTGTCGCGCCGCGACCGCCTGCTGACCGCCCTATGCCTGGGTCCGGGTCCGGATCCTCGGCAAAGTATCCGCGCCGTCAGTTTTAAGGATATCCAGCATTGCGCAATGCATAGCGCACCAGAGTTGCGCACCCGACTTGGCTGGCACCCGCACTGGTGGGCAGACCTGCTTGAGGCAGCCCGCAGCGGTGATATCGACCAGCGCGAACGTTGCCGACTTGATCTCATCGCCCTCGGTCTGGGCCGCGATCCTGCGCGGGCTTTTCGGCCTGGCAACAATCCACAACGTCCATCAGGCCGATAGCGGGGCAGGACCCGGTTGGCATGCCGGGAGCAGGAATGCACAATGCGCCGCCATGCCCGCCCTGTCTCTACGAAATCTGACCAAGGTCTACGCCAACGGCGTGCAGGCCCTCAAGGGTATCGATCTGGATGTCAGCGAGGGTGATTTCTTTGCCTTACTGGGCCCCAACGGCGCAGGTAAAACGACGGCCATCGGCATCGTCACCTCGCTGGTTAACAAGACCGGCGGTGAAGTGAGGATCTTTGGGCATAGCCTTGACGGCGAACTGGCCGCCGCCAAGTCCTTTTTGGGCGTGGTACCCCAGGAGATCAATCTCAATCAGTTCGATCGACTGGATAACATTGTCATGTGCCAGGCGGGTTTTTACGGGCTAGGCAAGCGCGAAGCTGCGGCACGCACGCAGGAATGCCTGGAACAACTGCAGCTTTGGGACCGGCGCAACGAGATCGCGCGCAACCTGTCCGGCGGCATGAAACGTCGACTGATGATTGCGCGGGCCCTGGTTCATCAGCCCAAGCTGCTGATTCTTGACGAGCCGACGGCCGGGGTCGACATCGAGATCCGTCGTTCGATGTGGGAGTTCCTGAGCCAGGTCAATGACGCCGGGACGACCATCATCCTGACCACCCATTATCTTGAAGAAGCTGAAACCCTCTGTCGGCATGTGGCGATTATCGATCATGGCCTGATCATCGAGCATGACGAAATGCGCAACGTGCTGGGCAAATTACATAGCGAAATATTTGTCCTGAATACGCGTGACCCCATCGTGCAACTACCGACGGACAGCGGCTACAGGTTGACCCAGCGCGGTAGCCAGGAACTCGAGGTAGAGATCAATCGCGAGCAGGATCTGAATGGCGTTTTTGCAGTACTGAGTCAGGCGGATGTCCATGTGATCAGCATGCGCAACAAGTCAAATCGTCTGGAAGAAGTGTTCTTTCGTCTGACCGAGCGGGGCGGCCAGCCAGAGATGCCGGCCAAGCCAGAACCTTACCCGCCCGAGGTTGCCTCATGAATCTGCGTGGCCAGCTGATCGCGCTGTTGACCCTGGCCGAGAAGGAAATGCGGCGCGTGTTCCGCATCTGGGTGCAGACCATTGTGCCACCGGCCATCACCATGGCCTTATACTTTTTGATCTTCGGCACCCTGATTGGCAAACGCATCGGTGAGATGGGTGGCTTTGACTACATGCAATACATTGCCCCGGGTTTGATCATGATGTCGGTGATCACTAATTCTTACGGCAACGTTGTCTCTTCGTTTTTTAGTGCCAAGTACAACCGACATCTTGAAGAGATGCTGGTTTCACCCATGCCCAATTATGCGATTGTGCTCGGGCATGTGCTCGGCGGCGTGATGCGTGGTCTATTGGTTGGGCTGGTGGTCACGGTGATCGCCCTGTTCTTTACACGTTTGCAGGTCTATAACCTCGCGATTACTGCAAGCGTGGTTATTCTGACCGCCGTGGTTTTTTCTCTAGGTGGTCTCATCAATGCCATATTTGCGCGCAAGTTTGATGATGTTTCCATTGTGCCGTCTTTCGTGTTGGCACCGCTGACTTATCTTGGCGGCGTATTTTATTCAATTTCTCTGCTTCCGGAATTTGCCCAGACGCTGTCAAAAATGAATCCCATTCTTTACATGGTCAATGCCTTTCGCTACGGCATGCTGGGTGAGTCAGATATCGATATAGGTGTGGCCTACGGCATAATCTTGTTGTTTGTAGTGGGTTTGTTCTCCGTCAGTTTGTTCCTGATCAATCGTGGTTACGGCATCCGCGACTAACCTGACTCGCGCGCCCTGGCCGGCGTTTGCCGCCTGATGTGCGGCCGGTTCGCGTTCTACTCGCCCCGGGAAGCCATCGGCGAACTGTTTGGCGTGGATTTTCCGCTGGCCCTTGAGCCGCGCTATAACGTTGCACCCAGTCAGTACGTCGCGGCGATTCGCGCCGATCAGCAGGGCCAACCGGCCGCAGCCATGTTGCGCTGGGGTCTGGTACCGAGCTGGGCCAAGGACGCGGCTATAGGCCACCGTATGATCAATGCGCGCGCCGAGACGGTGGCGGAGAAACCGTCTTTTCGTGCGGCTTATCGGCGCCGCCGTTGCGTCATCCTTGCTGACGGGTTCTACGAATGGCAGGCCGGTGCCGATGGCAAGCAGCCACACTATATAAGCGCTGCCGATGGTCTGCCTTTCGCCATGGCGGGTTTGTGGGAACACTGGGAACGTGGACCGGAGCCGCTTGAGACCTGCACCATTATTACCACCCAGGCCAATCAGTTTATGGCTGAGCTGCATCAGCGCATGCCCGTGGTTCTGATGCCCGAACAAGTGCCGGAGTGGATAAGCGCGGGTGCTGAGGGCCTTCTGCAGGCTTGTGCAGAAGATCGCCTGATTGCACGACCGGTGAGTCGCGCCGTAAATAATCCCACCCACCAGGGCGCAGACTTGATCGCGCCGCTTTAAGTGCTCAGTGCGGGCGGTGCCAGGTAATCCTGCACCGCTACCACCAGGGTTCCTGGACCGCCATGCGATCCAAGGCTGGGGCCGATACTGACTACCGCTACGGACTCAATATCGGTGAGCTTCTGGCGCAATAGTTGGGCGAGTTTCGCGCCCTGTTCCGGCACGTCAGCATGCCCGACCAGTACGCGCTTACGCCGATAGTGCTGCACGCGCCGGGCTATATGACGGGCCATGGCCTCCACCGTGTCGCCCCGCTTGCGGGTGGCCCGAGTGGTATGTAATTCCCCGGCCTGATTCATTTCCAGGATCGGCGCCAGGCCCAGCAGATCGGCGACCTTTTTTTGCCAGGCCGGCACGCGCCCGCCACGTACTGCCCAGGCCAGATCCGGCACCAGGCCAAAGCTCTGAGTGCTGGTCACCGCGCGTTCCACAGCAGCCACCAATGGGGCGCCACGATAGCCGGCCGCGGCGTATTCGGCAGCGGCCATGGCCACCAGCCCCTGGCCTACAGAGACACTGCGACTGTCGATGACGATTATGTTGCTTTCGCTGCGTTGTGCGGCATTTGTTGCGGCCTGCCAGGTACCGCTGACGGCGCGTGACAAACTCACGGTAATCACTTCCGGAAAATGCGAGCCGAGAAACTCGTAGGCTCTTCGATAGTCTCCCGGTGGTGGTTGTGAAGTCTGTGGATGGATCGGATTGCTCTTCAGCTCCGCATAGAAGTCGGACACCGGCAGGCTGACCTTATCCAGATAGCTACGCTCACCAAAGTTGATTCGCAACGGCACAAAATGAATATCCAGTTCTTCGTAAGCCGAGTCAGGGAGATCAGCGGCTGAGTCCGTCACTATTGCCGCCCAGCGTCCATGGCGCGAAAGCGTGCGGGTCTGCTGCTGCATATCATCAGCTTTAGTGGCGCTGACCATGCCGTATTCTCCGGCACGCCGAAAAACCTCGTCCGGTTCATTGCAGTGAATATGCACTTTCAGCTTTCTATGCGTGCCGGCTATAACCATGCTGTTGCCCATGGGCGACAGGGCTTCGCGCAATTTGCGCCGGTCAATGCGTTCGCCGCTGACCATGCATTCAGTACAGAACCTGAACTCGAGATCTTCGCTGCCACCGACCACACTTTCATCCGGTACGTCGACGGGTATTTCAATGCTGGCGTCGGCCGTGCGCAGCGAGCCACTGTGGATAAACTCTGTCATGCCTTCCAGTAACAGCACGAATCCGCTGGCGCCGGCGTCAACCACATCGGCTTTGCGCATCGCTTCCAGACCGAAGCGTGTGGTATCCAGTGATTTGCGTGCTGAGACCAGCAGCTCGTCCATGAATTCGGCCACGTCGCTGACGCCCCGCTCCCGCAGTTTTTCGGCGGTCTGGGCGCAGTCCTGGATCACCGTGAGCACCGTGCCATCCAGGGGTTTGTCCAGGGCATCTCGGGCATAAGCGCTGGCTTCAATCAGTGCCGCAGAAAGTTCCTCGACGCCAACGCGCTGGTATTCACCCAGCTGGTCGGCCAGGCCCTGGAAAAACTGCGCCATGATGGCGCCTGAATTGCCGCGCGCGCCATCCAGAGCGGCGTCGGCAACCCTGATCATGACCGTGCCCGCTGATCTTGAAGGTTTCGCGGCGAGTGCCGCGCCCACCCCGCTCAGGGTCAGGGCGAGGTTAGTGCCGGTATCGCCATCGGGTACCGGGAACACATTTATCTTGTTCAGATGCTGGCGTTCGGCAATCACTCGTCTTACACCCGCGCGCAACGCGCGATCCAGGCGAAGACCATCCAGGTAGGCGATGCGAGGCCGGCCCGGTACGGCTTGGTCCCCCTCGCTCACTCACGCTCCAGCGTGAAGCGCTGCCCCTGGTGGTTAAGGATGACGCCGCCGGCATCGATGGACTCTACTTGCGGGCCTTCCTTGAGTCGTTCGCCTTCGCGATACTTTTGCATGTTGATAAATACAAAGCGTTCGGCCGGAACCGGACTATATACATGCATGTCGAGACGCAGCGCATTCATCTCCAGTGCTCCGTCAAGGACCAGCTGTCGCATGCTGGGCAGCCCGCCGCTGGCGGCGGTGCCGTCAACTATGGCTGGTCGCGGGCTGGTCGCGGCAACGACTGGGGCGGATTGCGTAATGTCTGCAGAAGGGCTGGCCGGAGCGGGTAGCTGCGCGGGGGTGGCAGGCATAACCTCGCGCGCCAGCGGGCGCACGGCTGGCGCAGGCCGAGCCGAAGGCGCCATGCGTGCCGGGCTGACCGGGCTGGCCGGTAAAGTAACCGCGGCCGATGGTTCCGGCGATGGTGTATTGCCGTCGGCACGAAACAACAAGACCAACAGCAGCAGGGCATTGATGACCAGTACCGCGCCGAGTATTGGTAACCAGATCCGGCTGCGCGCCGGCCCGGCCTTGTAGCGTGCTGCAGTGATATCCGGGGTGTCTTTTTGCTGGCGCTCGTTCTCGCTTTTGCGCAATGCATCCAGGATAAAAGACATGCCTAGTTGGCCCGTACCAGGCGTGGCCGATTCGTCGCGCCCAGGTCTGTGTTCATGGCAATCTGGGTTTGTTGCCCGACCAGGCCATCTACATTCAGGCGGCGATCTCGCTGGTATTGACGCACGCGTTCTTCCAGCGCTTCGTCAAATAGCTCGGAATCCAGCGGTGAGGCAGGCTGGCCCTGAATAGCCGACAGGCTTGAGCGTATCCAGGGGATATTCGCATCGCGCATGCCGGGGAAATAGGATTTCACTTCGCCGGTTTCCGGTCGCCAGACCAGCAGATACTCACCGAACCAGTAACTACCCAGCTCTGCGACGGGAATACGGTACTCCTGCTCGCCGATGGCCAGAATCGCCTGCTCATCGTCGAGACCAGCCAGCACCAGCTGATGCTCGTTGCTGCCTGAATCCCGCAGGGTCAGGATCACCGGTCGGTCGAGGCTGCGTACCTGCGAGAGTGAGCCGCGCTGAAACAGGCAATAGAGCTTGTGGGCCTCAGCCTGCTTGCAGGCGCGCATCGGTCCGCGGTCGTAGTCGATGCCCCACAGGCCGAATAGAGTGGCGAAGGCCTGGTCGGTGCCGGTTTCACCGATACCACCCGCTAATACCTTGTCCAGTTGCGCTGAGTCGTCCACCACCGACCGCGAAGCCGCTACTGATGCGTTGGCGAGCACGGGCGAGGGTAGCGGGTTGTCGCTGATGCCCGTGGTTGTCTGTTGGGTTGTAGTTGTGGTTGCGGTCGCTGGTGCCGGTGGCCCTGCGTCTGGCAGCAACAACAAGCCGGCGATCAGCAGTGCCGCGACGCCGGCGCCTGCGGCCAGCCATGCAGCCCAGGGCGGGATCAGTGAGCTGGACCGGTCATAAACTTCCGCCGCGGCGCCACGTACCAGTTCCGCAGATACCTGGTGCGTCTCGCGGGTGAAGGCGCCCAGCAGCGCACGATCAGCAATTACATTGATCATGCGTGGAATGCCGTGGGCCAGTCGGTATAACTCACGCTTGGCTTTGGCCGTGAAAATTTCACCGACCGCACCGGCTACCTTCAGACGATGTTCGATGTAGGCGATGGCTTCTTCGCGATTCAGCGGCTGCAGGTGGTAACGCCCGGTAATGCGTTGTGCCAGTTGACGCATATCATTGCGCGACAACAGCTCGCGCAATTCGGGCTGGCCGATCAGGATTATCTGTAGCAGTTTTTGCTTGGTGGTTTCCAGGTTGGTTAACAACCGCACCTGTTCCAGAACGTCCACGCGCAGATTCTGCGCTTCGTCAACAATCAGAATAGTCCGCCGCCCGCGACCGTGATTGCGCAGTAGGAATGCATTCAGCACCGTGGTCAGGGCCTTGATGCTATCGGCCTTGTCAGGCAGAGACACGCCGAGTTCCTCGCAGATGGCGCTGAGAAACTCGACCCGGGATAACTGCGGGTTAAGTATCAGCGCGACATCAGCGCTTTCCGGCAGCTGTTGCAACAGGCTGCGTACCAGCGTGGTTTTGCCGGTGCCGACCTCGCCGGTCAGCTGAATAAAGCCGCCGCCTTCCTTGACGCCATAAATCAGATGGGCGAGCCCCTCCGTATGCCGCTCGCTCATAAACAGGTAACGAGGGTCAGGGGCTATGGAAAAAGGCTTCTCGTTGAGTCCGAAGAAGCTGCTGTACATCTTCTCGCTGACTGGCTCAGATTGCCGCTATTCTAGCAAGACATTGGCAAAGTCAGTGGTCGCGGGCAGCAATATAGCGGGCCAGCCAGATCAGGCTGTCGGCCTTGTCCCCAAAATGCCCCAGCGCGGCGAGGGCTTCGTCGAGCAGGTCTTCCACGCGCTGGTGCGCATGCGACATGCCGAACAGCGCAGGATAGGTGGCTTTCGAGCGGGCAATGTCCGCACCCTGCTGTTTACCGATGACTTCGGTCTCACCTTCGATGTCGAGAATATCGTCGCGAATCTGGAAGGCGACGCCAATTCGATCAGAAAACAGTTCCAGGGCCTGGTGCCCCGTCGCATCGACCACGGGCGGGCAATTGGCCGCTGATAAAATACAGGCACGTAGCAGGCGGCCGGTCTTGAGACGATACATATGTTCCAGTTCGGCCGCTTCCAGGGTCTGGCCCTCGGCAGCCAGGTCGATGGCCTGACCGCCCGTCATGCCCTCTGATCCGCAGGCATCGGCCAGGATACGCACCAGGCTGACCTGTGAAGCCGGGTGATCGATCAGCGCAGGCGCCGTGGCCAGTACCTGGAAGGCCAGCGGCTGCAGCGCGTCTGCGGCCAGGATCGCGGTGGCCTCGTCATAGGCCTTATGCGTAGTGGGTCGACCGCGGCGCAAATCATCGTCATCCATGGCTGGTAAGTCATCATGTACCAGCGAAAAGGCATGCATCAGTTCGATGGCTACCGCCGGCGCGTCCAGCACCTCCGGATCGGTGCCAAGAATTTCACCCGTAGCGTAGACCAGCAGCGGGCGAATGCGCTTGCCGCCGCCGAGTACCGAGTAACGCATCGCTTCATGCAGCTTGGACGGCGGGATTTCGACCCCCGGCAGCCAGTGGTCCAGGGCGCGTTCCACACGTTCCTGATAGCTTTGAATGCGGTCTTCGAAACTCATGCGCGGATCCCATCGCGCCAAACGAGCGGCAAGGATAGTGCCTTGAGCAGGCCGCGCCAAACCGAAATGGCTGGAGCGGCCTATAATGCCGCCCAGCGAAACCACCGGGCTCACTCATGGCCAAGCAGTGCGCGACGGCTACCGCACATCCGAATGTCGCCCTGATCAAGTATTGGGGCAAACGCGCCGGCGGCGATAACCTGCCGGCCGTGGGCTCGCTGTCGATAACGCTCGGCGCCATGCAGACGCGCACCCAGGTATGTTTCGATAGCAGCCTCGAGGCTGACCAGCTGCTGCTGGATGGTCAGGCGGTGCCTGGTGAGCAGGCGCGCCTGGTGGCCTGTCTGGATGCGCTGCGAAGGCTGGCAGGGCAACCGCAATTTGCCCGCGTTGAATCGCGCAACGACTTTCCCACCGGCGCTGGTCTGGCTTCGTCGGCTTCGGGCTACGCTGCGCTGGTGGTCGCTGGCGGCGCGGCACTGGGTCTTGAACCCGACGATCCCCGGCTGGCCTCCGTCGCGCGCATCGGCTCGGGTTCCGCACCGCGTTCGCTGTTCGGTGGCTTTGCCGTGTTGCGCAATGTCGCCGACGGGACCCGCTGCGAGCAATTGCTGGAAGCGAGCAGCTGGCCGCTGGATATCGTCGTTGCGGTAACCAGTGAAGCCGGCAAGTCGGTGACTTCGCGCGATGGCATGCAGCAAAGCGCGCGCACCTCGCCTTTCTATCCGGCCTGGATAGAAAGCCATGCGCAGGATATGGCGGCCGCGGAACAGGCAGTGCTGAGTCAGGACTTTGAAAAGTTGGCTGAACTCAGTGAGCACAGTTGTTTGAAAATGCACGCGGTGATGATGTGTACCCGGCCGCCACTGATGTATTGGTCGGCGGCCACCTTTGCCTGCATCCTGGAGATTCAGGCTATGCGCCGCGAAGGTTTGCCGGTGTTCTTCACCATTGACGCGGGTCCCCAGGTCAAAGCCGTATGCCTGCCCGATGCCACGGCAGCCGTAAGCAGCCGCCTGGCCGATCTGCCCGGCGTTCGCCGCTTGATTCCCGGCGGTCTGGGCGGCGGACCGACGATTATTGCCAACGATGCTTGAGGCTGCGGCTCCCGGCAAACTGCTATTGAGTGGTGAGTACGCCGTGTTACGCGGTGCACCCGCCGTTTGCGTGTCCGTTGACGTATCGGCGCGGGTGCGGATCGAAAGCCGGCCGCGTCCTTCGTTGTTGCATGACGGTCGCAGTGCTCGGCAATTTCCATTTCAGTGGCAACCCGCGAGCGGTCTCGAATGGCTGGCCGGGGACCCCGGCGAGCCCGGCAGCCTGCCGGCAGCTGTGTGGCAGACTCTGGCTGAGCATTGGCCCGCGGCGAGTTGCGCAGAGGGGCTGCAGATTAGTCTGTTGAGTGACGAGTTTTCGGCGGGCGAGCGTGGCAAGTTTGGGCTGGGCTCCAGCGCCGCGCTGACCGTGGCCCTGGTGGGCGCAATGATCCAGATGCTGGGCAAAACGGCTTCCCAGGACGAGCTTGCGCGCCTGGCCTGCCTGGCGCATCGACGCTTTCAATCGGGCCGTGGCAGCGGCGCTGATGTCCTGACGGCCGTGTTTGGCCGGCTGCTGAATGTTGATAGTCGCGGTGATCTGCCGGTCGCCGAGCCGCTTGCCTGGCCGACGGGCTTGCAGATGGTTGTGGTCTGGTCGGGCCAGTCTGCTTCGACACCGCAGATGATCCAGGCCTTCGAGCGCTTGGCCGGCCAGAGTCGGGCGGTGCCGTTAATGCAGCAACTTGAGTTGGCAGCCGGTCGCGCCTCGGTTGCCTGGCGCGGCGGCGAGACGGGTGAAATTATGGCCGCCAGTCAGCACTACGCCGCTTGTCTGCAGCGACTCGATGAGGCTGGGAATATCGGTATTCTGACCGCCGAGCATCGTGCGCTGGCAGGACTTACTGATGCCAGTGGCGCGGTCTATAAAACCTCCGGTGCCGGTGGCGGCGATCTCGGCTTTGCCCTGACGCAGGATCCGGACGTTGCGCAGCGATTGCGCGGCGATTTTGCCGCGGCTGGTTTTCAGGTGCTGGATCGGCAGCTTGCGGTGGCCGGGCTGAAAGTTAGCGGTCAGCCCTGAGCTTATTGCACGTAGCGGTAATACTCGATGCCGGCGTCAGAGAATCTGGGGTTAGCATCACTGCCTACCCGGTCGATGATGAACTCGTCATGCGGCTGGTAAGTCAGTTCACCAGTTTCGCCATGATCGCGTAAAGCCAAGTATTGATCATGACTGAGGTTGATGCAGGGAGTGAGCGCCTCGCGTATATGAATGCGTTTGGCTGCGGCTTCCCAGCCGGGCATGACGCGCAGCGGAATGGCATCGGCCGCATCGCCGCTGCCATAGCCAAGCAACAATAGTTCTCGACCATCCAGGTCGACCCCGCTCTCGGCGGCTTCGCTCAGGCCGGCCGCCAGCCAGGCGGGCAGCGCGCCGGTATACAGGTTGCCCAACTCGCGCATGCAATCGCTACCCAGCCGGGTTTTATCGCCCACCACGCGCTGAAATGTTTCGGTCTTGCGAAAATACCGCATGGCTTTGCCGGCCAGTGGGAAAACCTCGTCACAGATTTTCTCGCGCACACCAAATTCCGCCAGTTGCGGTGCTTCGAGCAGTTCCGACAACACCGCTTCAGCGGATACACCGGCCTGTTCACAATAGCCTGCCAGTTCTGCCTGATCACTGGCGGTCCCCTGGGCGAGGGCGAACAGGTAGGCCATGCTCCAGCCGGTTTCCGGCATGCGATGGTAGGGGCGGTGCATGAATACCGCGTCTAGCGAACGTAAATACTCGGCGCCGCTGATGCGCCGACGGCTATACATATCTTCCAGCGCTCGCTGCATTTCGTCGACGTAGCAACCGGTGGAATATTTGCCGTTGAAGACTGGAATATCGACGAAGTCCACGCTGGCAGCAGTGCCGTTGCGGTTAATCAGCGGCTTGCGAAAATCGACGCCCCGATAGTCCGACGCAGTGCCAGCTTCGGCGAGATCTGCGCTGGCAATACGCGGTTCGGATTCCAGCAGCAGGGCAACAGCGCCGGCGCCCTGGGTGGGTTCGCCGCTGCTGCCGCGCGCATACAGGGCTTTGTCCGCACAGACTACGATGGCCAGATCGCCGCGGCCGTCGGTGGATAAAAAACGCAGGGCGTTCTTGATGCCGTAAACCCCGCCCAGGCAAGCATGCTTGAATTCGGGTACTTCGCAGTGGCGTGATAGCGGCGGTCTGCCCTGCTCGCGCAGTGCGCTGTCTACCATGCCCTTGATAATAATGGCGCCGGCTGAATTGTCGGTGCTCGACTCGGTGCCGAGCGCCAGATAGCGAACCCGGCTGGTGTCGACGTCGTACTGGCGGATCAGCCGCAGGACCGCATTGGCGGCCATGGTGTAAACGCTCTGTCCAGGCCCGAGCAGGCGAAACCCCGATCCTACGACCTGGGTAATCTTGTCGGACTCGGTGCCGGTCCAGTCACACCAGGCCTTGAGATCGACTCGATAAGGCGGTAGATAGACTGCCAGTCCGCTGATGCCCGGGGCGCGTGCATTCATAAGTTTCGCGTGCGGTCCTTAGCCGACCGCTTACTCCACCGTGATGGTGATGGTCTCGGAAACGACCGGCGGATCATGGGGCACGTGGTTACCGTCGCCCATGACCAGCTGTAAAGTATGTTGCCCGGCGGGAAGCTCCAAAGTCGTTTCTGTCTGGCCCATGCCAAAATGTCGATGGCTTTCGTCTTTGGGTACCGGCATTGTCGGGTCGGCAAGCTGAGTATTTATCAGCAGGTGATGATGGCCCGTCGAAGCAGTCATATCACCCGCAGCGACCACGGCCATTCCGCTGATGCCGAACTTGACGGTCAGCGGCGAAGCGACCGTCGAGCCGTTCGCCGGGGTAATAAAAAATACACTGGCGCCGGGTGGTGACTGCGTGCGCGGCATGGCCCCGGTAGCAGCGGGCGGGTTTTCGCCAGCCTGTTGCGGTTGTGACTCATTGCCACCGCAGGCCTGCAGGAAAACCGCAAGGAAACTGACCAGCGCGAGGCTGGACCAGCGTCGTACAAACGCAAATCTTGTTTTCATTCCGGAATGGTAGCGCACCCTCAGCAGGGTGTCATGACGCAGGCTCGGCCGGCGGGCGCTTGCTGGCTGCCCGTTTACGGGCGGTTTTTTTGGCCGTGGTCTTGCGGGCCGCGGCTTTCTTGCGACGCCGGGGCCGGGCTGAGGCCGGCTTGGTGCCCAGCTCGGCCGGGTCGAAATCGTCAACGTTAACGATATCCATGATCATGGCATCCAGCTGGCGCAGCTGCTCGGCCTCCTCGGCGCTGAGTACCCCGGCAGATTCGGCCTCGTCAATTCGCTCCAGGGGGTGTGCACTGCTGATCACCCCGGCCTTGCGGGCCTCGCGGAGCCTGCGTTGCAATGGCTCGGCGTCATTGGCGGCTTCCAGGGCGACTTGCAGCTGCCCCAGCGGGTTGCCTGGATCCGGGGCAATGTAGATGTTGCGGCACAGCCGGCTGCGCGCT
The DNA here is from genome assembly GCA_963807995.1 of uncultured Gammaproteobacteria bacterium. Lineage (GTDB taxonomy): Bacteria > Pseudomonadota > Gammaproteobacteria > Steroidobacterales > J054. The sequence goes on along the minus strand of CAWEDX010000005.1, from coordinate 222,058 downwards.
TCCGTGGGGTGGGTTACCAGGTCGACAAGTTGCTGGCCGAGACTGTCGCTGGGCGCAAAGTAGGTGCGACCGCGCGGAAATACCAGCAGTCGCAGCAGCCCGGCGGCGGCGCGGTTGGGGAAATTGCGCAGCAGGCCATGCAGTTGCTCCTGGGCCTGATATAACAGGCTGCGGCAGGCCCATTCGACCAGTGGCAGATCCTCGGCTGGTCGACCCTGATTCTCGTAGTGCTTGAGCACCATGCTGGCCAGATAAATACTGCTGAATACATCGCCCAGTCGCGCTGATAATTGTTCTTTGCGCTTCAGAGCGCCGCCCATGGTGAGCATGGCTATGTCCGCGCTCAGGGCGAAGGCCGCGCTATAGCGGTTCACGTGCTGGTAGTAGCGCGAGGTGGGTCCGGTCACCGGTGCGGGCGTCAGCCGCGCGTGCGTCAGCGCCAGGAAGAAAGCCCTCGCGGCATTACTGATAGCGGTGCCGATGTGTCCGAACAGGGCCGTATCGAAGTTACGCAGACCGCGCACCTGATCTTCGTCCTGGGCGGCTTCCATCTCGCGCAGCACGAAGGGATGGCAGCGGATCGCGCCCTGACCAAAGATAATCAGGCTGCGGGTCAGGATATTTGCACCTTCTACGGTGATCGCGATGGGCATCGCCTGGTAACCGCGGCCCAAATAGTTTTTTGGGCCCAGCATGATGCCCTTGCCGCCCTGTACGTCCATGGCGTCGCAAGCGATTTGGCGGGCCAGTTCGGTGCAGTGATATTTCAAAATAGCCGATGGCACGGACGGCTTTTCACCATGGCTGATGGCTGTATTGGTTACGGTGACGGCGGCATTGATGATGTAGGTGCGACCGGCCATGCGAGCAATGGCCTCACCGACGCCTTCGAATTGACTGATCGGTAATCCGAACTGCCGGCGCAGACGCGCATAGGCGCCGGTAGCAAACACAGCTGCCTTGCTGCCGCCCATGCTGTTGGCAGGTAACACCACGGCGCGACCGGCCGACAGTTGCTCGACCAGCATCTTCCAGCCCTGACCGGCGCGCTCGGGCCCGCCGATTATCGCGTCCAGCGGCACGAACACATCTTTGCCGCGGGTTGGCCCATTCTGGAATGGAATGTTGAGCGGGAAGTGCCTGCGCCCGGTTTCCACGCCGGGCAAATTAGTCGGGATCAGTGCAGCGGTGATTCCATATTCATCCTGATCGCCGATCAGGTGTTCGGGATCATAAAGCTTGAACGCCAGGCCAAGCACCGTCGCAATGGGCGCCAGTGTGATGTAACGCTTGTCCCAGTTGAGGCGAATGCCGATGATTTCCTCACCGTTGAATTCGCCCCGGCAAACGACGCCGCTATCGGTGATGGCCGACGCATCCGAGCCGACGCGCGGAGAGGTGAGGGCAAAACAGGGGATCTCGTCGCCGCTGGCCAGACCCGGCAGATAACGCTGCTTTTGCGCCTCGGTGCCATAGTGCAGCAATAGTTCTGCAGGCCCGAGCGAATTGGGCACGCCAATCGTTGAGCCGGCAACGATGGAGCGGCCGGATATTTTGGCCAGCACCATGGCGACGGTCAGCGGGGACAATTCGAGGCCACCGTATTCCTTCGGGATGATCATCGCGAAGAACTGTTCCTGCTTGATGAAGTCCCAGACATCTTTGGGCAGGTCGCCGAGTTCGTGGGTAATTTGCCATTCGTCCAGCCGGCGGCAGAGTTCCTCGGTGGGGCCGTCGAGGAAGGCGCGTTCTTCGTCGGTCAGCCGGGGTTCCGGCATGGAGGTCAGTTTGCTCCAGTCGGGCATGCCGGTGAACAGTTCGCCATCCCACCAGACGGTGCCGGCTTCCAGGGCCTCGCGTTCTGTATCAGAAAGCGACGGCACCATGGAGCGGTACATGCGCAGCAGCGGTTCACTGATGCGACGACGTCGAAAGCCTTCGAAATTAAGCGCTACCAGGCCGGCAAAGAGTAGCCAGAGAGCAGCTTTCCAGAGCCACCAGCCAGTGCCGAACAAGGCATAGGCGAGCATGGCGAAGCCCAGCACAATGGTGGCCGAGCGCAAATCCGTGCGCCGGTAGGCGAGGGTCAGGCCGACACCCAACAGGGCCGCCAGCCAGACTAGCCACATGATTAAGGACACGGGAATACCTCGCTAATTATTGCCGGGCAACGGGCCATCGTCAGCCAATATAACTGAAAGCCAGGTCACCCAGCGCAGGGCTGTCAACGCAGACTGAATCTGCCGGGCCGCTTTGCTCCGCCCGGCGCGCCAAACCTTCTGCCTTACAGCAGTTCTGCGATGGCTGCGCGTTCCTCGCGGAGCTCAGCTTCGGTCGCTGACATGCGCTCGCGACTGAAGTCGCTGATTTCCAGGCCCTGGACGATTTCGTAACGTCCGCCGCTGCAGCGGCAGGGGTAGGAATAAATAATTCCGGGCTCGATGCCATAGCTGCCATCGGCCGGCACGGCCATGCTGACCCACTCGTCGCCCGGCGTGCCCAGTGCCCAGTCTCGAACATGATCAATGGCAGCCGATGCGGCGGATGCCGCGCTGGATGCGCCACGGGCCTTAATAATGGCAGCACCGCGTTGCTGCACGGTGGGAATAAATTCATCCGTCAGCCACTGGTGATCGATCAGATCGTCGGCCGGTTTGTCGGCCACGGTGACCTGGCTGACATCGGGATACTGGGTGGCGGAGTGATTGCCCCAGATGGTCATGCCACGAATATCGTTCACGTGACTGCCGGTCTTGGCGGCCATTTGTGCCAGCGCGCGATTGTGGTCCAGTCGAGTCATGGCAGTGAAATTCGCCGGGTTAAGGTCCGGCGCGTTCTGCTGTGCGATCAACGCATTGGTATTGGCCGGATTGCCGACCACGAGAACCTTGATGTCGCGAGCGGCCTGGGCGTTCATTGCTTTGCCCTGGGCTGAGAATATTTTCGCATTGCCCATGAGCAAGTCGGCCCGTTCCATACCGGGACCGCGGGGTTTGGCGCCCACCAGCAAGGCGTAGTTGGCGTCCTTGAAAGCCACCTCGGCCTGATCTGTGGCGACGATCCCCTGCAAGGTCGGAAAGGCGCAGTCCTCAAGCTCCATCACGACGCCCTTCAGTGCCTCAAGGGCTGGAGTGATTTCCAGTAGCTGAAGAATAACCGGCTGATTGGCGCCGAGCATTTGTCCGGAGGCGATGCGAAAGGCGAGTTGATAGCCGATCTGGCCGGCAGCCCCGGTGATGACGACGCGGGCAGGTTTTTGCATGTTGTTGATCCTTGCTGGATGGTTACAGGGCGGCAGTCAGGTGGCAGCCCGGTGGCGCCAAGCTTGTCGGCAGCTCCGTTGCGTATTCGCGGGAGCCTGCGTCGCACTCGAACGCAGATTTTTAATAGCGTGCGCGACTAATTTGCGCGGGCTTTATAAGCTCGAATTTGCTCGTTAAAACTGGCCGCAACCTGCTCCATGGCATCGACAGCAGCGTTATGCCGTTTTACATGCATGGCTTTTTGATCATCGGTTTCTTCTTCAGTCCGGGCGTTGGATTCCTTATCCAGGCATTCGAGATAGTTTTCCATTTCCGCCATATAGGACTTTACCAGCGTCTGGCCGTCTATCATCTCGGCTTCGCTGGCCTTCGAACCGTCAGGAACCTGGATGTCATCCGGGTACGGGCAGGCGGCCATGGCTGGTGTCGCAAAAAGAACGGCACAGGCCGTTGCCAGATATCTACGCAGGTTAATCATGCAGTCTGTCCTCCTCGGAACTCGGCCGGGTGATCGCCGCGGTGCTACGCTGGCAACCGCTGTACTAACTTCAATTATGCCTTAGCGGCGCGGGCGCCGGTCAATGGCCGGTTTGCCATATCTGCTGGAAAAAGCCACAAGGTTATGTTTTTAAATGACTTCTTTTGTTAGCGGCCCTTACGCGCGGGTTCTGTCCGCGAAGCGGTCTAAATGATGGAGCTGACGCTCAGGCAGCTGACCAAACGTTATGACAGCGATGCTGCCGAGAATGCCGTGCTGCGCGAGGTGGACTTGTGCCTGCCCAGCGGCGAGTACGCTGTGGTCATTGGTCGCAGCGGTTCGGGAAAATCGACCTTGCTGAACCTGCTCGGCGCACTGGATTTGCCCAGCAGTGGCCAGGTGTTATTCGGCGGACGCGATCTGGCCGCGATGAGTGAATCGCAACGGGCTGATCTGCGGCGTCGCGAACTGGGTTTTGTTTTTCAGGCCTGCAATCTGATTCCAACCCTGACGGTGCTGGAGAATCTGCTGGTGCCTTTACAGCTGAATCTCTGGCAGCGGGCGCGTGCGCGTCGCCACTGCCACGCCTTGCTGGAAGCGGCCGGACTGGGCGCTTATCCCGGGCGCTTCCCCGAGGAACTATCCGGCGGCGAGCAACAGCGTGTGGCAGTGCTGCGCGCCATCGTGCATGCACCGTCAGTAGTGATCGCCGACGAACCCACCGGCAATCTGGATCTGGCCACGGCGCGGCAGGTGCTCGCGCTGCTTGAAGAATTTTGTCGCGCGGGTGGCCGCAGCCTGATCATGGCCACCCATAGCCAGGAGGTGATGGGTAGAGCCAGCCGGATTCTGCGCATTGCCGACGGCAAGATATCCGCCGCCGAGGCGATGTGAGCTACCCGTGCGAACCATGACCCTGCCGGGTTTACTGTTACTCAGTGGCTTGCGGTTCTACCTTCGGCATCCCGGCCAGTTGCTGCTGACTGTAGCCGGCATCGCACTGGGTGTCGCCGCAGTGCTGGCTATCGACCTGGCAGCCTTTAGTGCCCGTCAGGCCTTTGAGGCATCGACAGCACGTTTGCGCGGGGTCGCCAGCCACGAGCTGACGCGCCCGGGTGGTGAGTTACCCGTCGCGCTGTTGACGGAGTTGCGGCGTCAGCTGCGCGTTGCGGCCTCAATGCCGGTGCTCGAAGGTCGCGTGCGCAGCGCAGCGCTGCCAGAACGCAGCTGGTTGTTAGTAGGTCTGGACCCCTGGTCGACGCAACGGCTATCCGCTTTTGGCGACAGCGGTGGTATGCCGAATACCAATCAGTTGCTGCGCACGCCGGGTGGCGTCTGGGCATCCGCCGGCCTGGCCGCGCGACTGCAATTGAAAGCCGGAACCAGCCTTGAGTTGCTCGAGCCGGCGGGCGTGAGCTTGCAGGTGATGGGCATCCTGGCAGGCATTGACGATGAATATTTTGTGGCCGACATTGCCACGGTCGAAGAGCTGCTGGGCAAATTCGGTGTACTGAGTCGCATTGACCTGCGTCTGGATTCACCGGAGGAGATCGCCAGGGTGCAGGCTCTGGATGTGCGTGGCTATCGTCTGCAGACGGTCGCAGCACGCGTTGGCCAGCTGGATGCTGTCAGCCGGTCTTTCCGAATCAACTTGCAGGCCTTGAGCTTGCTGGCTTTGCTGGTTGGTGCGTTCCTGGTTTATAGCACCGTAGTGTTCAGTGTGGTCCGGCGCTATGAGCAATTTGGTTTGATGCGCAGCCTGGGTGCCGATCGCCGACAGGTTTTTAGCGTGGTACTGGCCGAGACCGCGGTGCTGGCATTTCCGGCGACCTTGCTGGGGATTCTGCTGGGCATCGTCATGGGCGCCGGCCTGGTCAGCCTGGTGCTGCGAACGCTGGGTGATTTGTATCTGATCGACGCGGTAGATACCTATGCTGTGTCTGCAACTCTATTGTTGAAGGCTCTCGCCCTCGGTGTCGGCGCGAGCCTGGCCGCTGCCCTGTGGCCCGCGATGCAAGCGGCGGCGGTAAGTCCGCGGCTCAATATGACTCGCGCGGCGCTGGAACAACGGCTGCGCCAGGGTTTGACGCGGCGCCTGCTATTCGCGCTGTTGCTCGCGGCGGCGGGCAGCGCACTGTTGTTCGCGCAATCGAGTCTGCAGGCAGCTTTCGCCGGAATATTTCTGCTGCTAATCGGTTTGGCCCTGGCGACGCCAGCCGTCGTGTTCGCGCTAATGGCCGGCCTTGGCCGCCTGGCCGGCGCGTGTCACTGGCTTAACCTCGCCTATGCGGCGCGTTCGGTGCAGGCCAATCTGAGCCGTACGGGTCCTGCCGTGGCGGCCCTGATGATTGCGGTAGCCGCGTTTACAGGTATTGGCCTGATGGTGGGTAGTTTCCGCGCCAGCGTTGATGACTGGCTGGCTTATAGCCTGGATGCCGACGTGTTGTTGCGCGTTGACGACGCTGTGCAGCCGTCGCTGGATGTGCTGCGCGCAGAGTTAAGCGGATTGCCGGGGCTGCGTGGTGTTAGCGTGAGTCAGCGCTTGCGTTTGCCTGACGGTGAAGCGCTGGCAGGTTTGCTGGTTATCGAACCGGACCTGCAGGCCGGGCGCTGGCCGAAAACAGCCGCCGATCGCGGCCTGTTGTTGCGGGCCATGCTGGAGCAGGAACAGCTGCTTGTGTCTCAGGCCTTTGCACGTAAACGCGGCCTGGATACTGGTGACAAGTTGCCGCTGTTTACCCGCGACGGACGCCGCGAGTTTGCGATTGCCGGAATATTTGTTGACTATTCCAGTGACCTTGGCCTGGTGGCGATGCATCGTCAGGTTTATCTGCGTTATTTTGATCCTTCTGGCGCGCTTACCCTGGGTTTATTCGCCGCCCCTGGTCAAGCTGATCAGCTACTGGCGGCAACGCGCGAGTATGCCGCGGAGGCTTCGCAATGGCGGGTTACCAGCAGCGCATTTTTACGCGAGCTGAGTCTGAGCATATTTGATCGCACCTTTACCATTACTCAGGTGCTGCGCTTGATCGCCGGCCTGGTCGCAGTAATCGCCATCGTTAATGCCTTGCAGGCCCAACGCCTGGACAACCGTCGCGAGATTGCCACGCTGCGGGCCATGGGCATGCCGCCTCGGCAACTGTTGTGGCTGGCCGAATTGCAGACAGCACTGCTCGGCGCCTGCGCTGGATTGCTGGCGCTGCCCGTGGGCTTGCTGTTGGCGTGGCTGTTGATCGTGGTGATCAATCGGCTGGCCTTTGGTTGGGACATGATGTTTGTCTGGCAGCCAGGACTGCTGTTGCAGGGATTGTTGCTGGCCGTCCTGGCGGCTGTGCTGGCCGGGCTCTGGCCGGCCGGACAGGCCATGCGTACGCCGCCGGCAGCGGCGCTGCGGGAAGAGTAATGCGCGCCGTCGCGGCACTTGGTTTGACCGGCCTGTTGTTGCTGATTGCCAGCCTTTTCTTGCGTAATGATCCGGCGCCCGCTGAGCCTAAGACAGGTCTGCAGGTCGCCAGTCTGCTCGGTGACCCGCAACTGCCCGAAGGTTTTGCCCGCGCTACCCGAGCCGGCGCGATTCGTTTGCCAGCCGATCATGGTGCGCACCCGGAATTTCAGTCGGAGTGGTGGTACTTCACCGGTAACCTCGATAGTGACGGCCGCCGCTTTGCGTTTCAGCTGACTTTTTTCCGTTTCGCCACGGCGCCGACGGTGGCGCAGCGGGAGTCAGTCTGGGCGAGCAATCAGCTCTACATGGCTCACTTTGCGATCAGCGATGTATCCGGCGAAGAACATCGCGCGGTCGAGCGTTTTGCGCGGGCGGGTGCGGATCTGGCTGGTGCAACCACAGCGCCGTTCGCCGTGTGGCTGGACGACTGGCGGGTCGAAAGTCTCGCCGCGGATTTTCTGCCCTTGCGCCTGCAGGCAGTCGATACTGCCACCGGTTTATCGCTGGATCTCCAGCTGGGCGTTGGCAAGCCCGTGGTATTTCAGGGCGATGCAGGCCTGAGTGCCAAGGGCCCGGAAGCGGGCAATGCCTCTTACTACTACAGCTATACGCGGCTGCCAGCCCGCGGTGAACTGGCCATGGATGGCGATAACTTCGCGGTCAGTGGCAATGCCTGGCTGGATCGCGAATGGAGCAGCAGCAGCCTTGGCCCGGACGTGCAAGGCTGGGACTGGTTCGGATTGCAGATGAACGATGGGCGCGAGCTGATGCTCTACGCGTTGCGTGACGATCGCGGTCGCGCCAGCAAGTTCTCCTCTGCGATGCTGGTTGCCGCCGATGGCAGCTACCGCGCGTTCGGCGCGGATCAATTCAGTCTCAGCGCCTTACGCTTCTGGAAAAGTCCGCGCAGCGGGGCCAGCTGGCCGCTGGCCTGGCGAATCGAACTCCCCGATGCGGCGCTGGATCTTGAGGTTACGGCGATGCTCGATGACCAGGAGCAGGCCCTGAGCGTGCTGTACTGGGAAGGCGCTGTTGATGTGCGGGCACGCAATGATAGTGCTCTGCGCGGCCGGGGCTTCATGGAGCTGACTGGCTACCCGGCCGATGAAGATTAGCCAAACAGGGAGCGGTAGCTCCCGCTCCCCGCTTCCTGGTCCTGCAGCATCGACAAGTAGCTATTGGCGTCTACGGGCTCGCCGAAGAGCAGCCCCTGAACATAGTCGCAATTTATCCCGCGCAGAAATTTCAGTTGCGCTTCGTCTTCAACGCCCTCGGCGACCACCGTCATTTTCATGCTGTGAGCCATCTCCAGAATGGCTGTAACGATGGTGGCATCGTCGGCGTCGGTGGCTGAATCACGGACAAAGGATCGATCCACCTTAAGCGTGTCGATGGGGAATTGCTGCAAGGCGCTGAGCGATGAGTAGCCGGTGCCAAAGTCATCAATGGCCAGGTGCAGGCCCATATCAACCAATTCCTGCAGGATTCGCACGGTGCGATCCGGGTCCTGCATCAGCGTGCTTTCGGTGATTTCGAATTCCAGGCAGTCGATAGGGATTTGGTGACGCCGCACAATTCGCCCGATACGGCGTACAAAGTCCTGCTGGCCGAGTTGTTTCAGCGACAGGTTGACGGATATGCGACCGGGGTGGTCGATCTTGCCGCGCCACGACGCAATATCAGTACAGACCCGATTCAGTACCCATTCGCCGATTTCCAGTATCAGGTTAGTTTCCTCGGCCAGGGGTATAAATTCCGATGGCAGCAGAATGCCGTGTTCGCTTAACTCCCAGCGAACCAGCGCCTCGGCGCCGACTATCTCACCGCTGCGCAGTGAGAATTTCGGCTGATAGTTGACCAGTAATTCGTCCTGTTCGTAGGAGCGCCGCAACTTGCTCTTAAGCATTAACCGCTCGACCGCGCGCGCATTCATCTCGGTGTTATAGAACTCCGCGCGATTACCGCCTGAGTTCTTGGCCTGGTAAAGCGCCGCGTCGGCATTTCGAATCAGGTCCAGCACATTGTCGGCGTCCTGGGGACAACAGGCTATGCCGATGCTGGCGGTGATATACAGCTCGTGACCCTGCACGATCAATACATCGTTAATCGAGCGCAAAAGCTCCTTGGCCAGACCCTTCAGCAATTTCTCGGCATCCGCGCCGCTTTCATTCATCGGCAATGCGATACCAAACTCGTCGCCGGCCAGGCGCCCTATGAATGCGCCGTCAGGTAACAATTTGTTCACGCGCGCGGTGAGAGTTTCCAGGCTGGCGTCGCCGGCCATATGGCCGAAGGTGTCGTTAATATCCTTAAAGCGATCGACGTCAAGATATAACAAGGCAAGGCGATAGCCGCGTCGTTTGCTGCGCGCAATAGATCGCTGCAGCAGGTGTTGAAACTGCATCCGGTTGGGCACTTTCGTTAGCGCATCAATACGCGCCAGGTAGCGAATGCGCTGCTCGGCGACTTTGCGCTGCGAGATATTTCTGGCCGAGATAATCGCACCGCCACCGCCGCCGTTGGTCTCGCCGGGCTCTATTTTTCCCCAGCTATAAGACACGGGCAGATGAGTACCTGTGCGGGTAATAAACACCGATTCGGCCGGGCGCTCCCGACGTTCGTCGCTGCCGAAGTGTTCTTGTTGTTCGCCGGCAACCAGTTCCGCAGCCTGCATCCCAGTGAGTTGTTCGGCTGAATATTCCAGCAATTCGCAGGCCGCAGGGTTGGCCCAGGTAATGATCCCGTCGCGATCGGTAAGAATAATCGCGTCGGCCATGCTGGCTAGCACCGAGTCGAGATAGTCCCGCGAAATCGTGGTCTGGCGAAGCTTATCGCGCATCGCTTCGAAGATGCCGGCCAGTTCGCTCAGTTCGTCGCTGCCATCGGTAGGGAGTTCAGCGGAATAGTCCCCTTCCGCCAGGCTGACGGCGCCATCAACCAGCCCCTTAATCGTGCGTATCTGGCGACCGGCCACGGTGGCCGCCAGTACTGCAATGCCCAGCAACAGCAGCAGCCCGAAGCCGAGCAGGCTAACCAGGCTGAGTCGCTGCGCCTCCGACTGGATCTCGGTCAGCTGCTCGCCAAGCGCGTTGCTGTCGTTAACAAATGCCGCAACGTTAAATACCAGTAATAGTTCGGCCTCGGGTTCTGTGCCCGAGATCGACGCACGTGTATACAGGAGCTGGTCGCGAAAGCCTGTGAAAAGTTCGGCCTCTCCGGGTGCAAGGCTTCTGTCACCGCTGGTCAGCGGCAGGCTGCCGGGCGGCCCCTGTAGCAGGATCAGACGCGCACCTGAAATACGTCGGCCGCTGTTCAGCAGCGCTTCTACGCCTGGCAAATCCCCGGCCAACAATAGCGGGCCAAGCTTCGCGGCCAGGCTATCGGCCATATCATCGGCATGGTGTTGCAGCAGGGCACTTTGCGCCGCCTGGCTGGTTTGCAGGCTGGTCTGGGTGAGTTCGTCCAGCGCCTTATGGTAGATCAGATAAATCGCTGTGCCGGTCAGGGCCACGGTGGTGACGGCCACAGCCAGGCCGACCGCGAGATAGCGGCTTGCCAGACGATACGGCTTCATGGGCCTGCGCGCCGCTGCCCACAAACAGGCAGCATTACGTAACAAATAGCGTCGCTGTGGCCAGCGGCCAAACGACACCGCAGACCGCCGGACGGGTGTTTACTTATTCTTATCACGGCCACCTCTTGGCCGCCGGCGACGACCTAGCATCGCGCTATCTGCGCCGCGGAACAAGTTTTGCTCGCAGCAAATTTACTTATCGGCCGCACATTCCAGTAAAATGACGGTCTGGCCAGGGAGGCGGTGGGTAGCCTTATGGCGCGAAAAAGTGCGCTGATCGTTGATGATTCCAGGACCGCCCGGCGGTTTCTGTCGCGGGTTCTGGAACAGCACCAGGTGGACGTGCAGACGGCTGAGTCTGCCGAGACCGCGTTGGAAATCCTGAGCACCGCGCGTCCAGACGTCATTTTTATGGATCACATGATGCCCGGCATGGACGGCTTTCAAGCCTTGCGGGCGATCAAGAGCAATCCTGCCACGGCCACTATTCCCATCATGATGTATACCTCGCAGTCCGGCGAGCTCTATGTCGGCCAGGCGCGCGCGCTGGGCGCGGTCGGCGTATTGCCGAAACAGATCAAACCCGTGGAAGTCTCGGAGTTACTGGAGTCACTGCATCTGGTCCCTGATCTGGCCAGTGTCGCCGGGGTTGAGGCGCCGCCGGAATCCGATGCTGCGGCCAATGGTGCCGATGAGATCGAAGGCGCCATTACGCCCGGGAGACTGGGATGAATTGCATCGCTGGCTGGAGGAGATGTTCCGCCATCATGGCGATCACCTGCGCAGCGACATTGAGGCCAGCATGGCGCGTTTGCTCAGTGAACGCTTTCCCGAACCAAGTCGAGTTGGAAGAACCTGCGTCGGAACCCGAGCTGCCGCCGCCTGCCGACGAGAGCAGGCGCACGCTGCTGACTTCAGTAATGGTATTTAGCCTGGCCGCAGTCGCTGCGGTGTTTCTCTGGCTGCACCTGGATACCCAGAAGAAATGGCAGCAGGTTTCTCTGCAAAATTCAGCCTTATTGTCAGCCATGGATCAGCAGCGCCTGGCCGCAGCGGAAGATACGGTTGGATTGCGGAATTTCCTCGATGCAGAGCGCGCGAGTCTGGGTCGCCAGTATCAGGAATACCTGGAAACCCTGGAATGGAGTGTTAATCAGTCCGGCGAGTATGCGCTGGACGAGACGCCGCTGGGCGACGAACGTCTGGAGATCATCGCTGGTTTGCTCGATCGATTGCGCAGCAGCGGCTTCACTGGTGCCGTCGAAGTACGCGTGCATGCCGGCGACTTTTGCCTGGTCCAGGATGCCAACGGTGGCTGGCTTGCGGCCGAGCCCATGGTGCCGGTCCCAGATTGCGAGCGCGTCGGTTGGCCTTCGGCAGAGGGGTTTTCCCAGTCGCCGCGAGAGTCTGTGGCCTTCGCTAATTTTCGCACCGAGCTGGCTCGCCTGCCCGCTGGTATCAATCTGCGCGTGGAAGATATGGGTAATCAGGATCCCCGGTTTACCTATCCGGTGAATCCGCAGGCGGCCACTGCCCAGGAGTGGAATCGAATTGCTGCGCGCAATAATCGTGTCCAGGTGCGCCTGTTGCCCGAAGCCGATCAGCCGGCCCTGCTGAGTCAGGAACTGCCGCAACCCTGAGTACCGGCGTGCAAGACTTTCAGCCGCCAATCCTGCTGCGCAGCGCGCATTTGCAGTCCCTGCTGGGCAGCACGGCGCTGCGACGTCGCCGGGTAATCGAGCGCGCGGCTGCCATGCAGGCGGCAAGTCAGGCCGAACTGGTGGACTGCGGTGATGGCGTGCGGCTGCTGGCTCAGCACAGCCCGCCGATTAACGCGCGTCGCGGTCGACTGGCCATCCTGATCCATGGCTGGGAGGGCAGCGGCGATTCCAGTTACCTGCTGGCTTCTGCCAGCCAGTTGTGGCGTGCCGGCTACCGTGTGATACGGCTGAATTTGCGCGATCACGGCGATTCTCATCACCTTAACCAGGAATTATTTCACTCCTGTCGATTGGACGAGGTAATCGGTGCTGTCGCCTCGCTGCAGGCACGCTTCCCGCGCGAAACGCTGATGCTCGGCGGTTTCTCCCTGGGCGGAAATTTTGCCCTGCGGGTAGCCGCCGATGCGGATGCCGCGGGTTTACGCATTGAACGGGTCGCTGCCGTCTGCCCGGTTCTCGACCCGGTAGAAACCATGTATGCGCTGGACGACGGCTGGTTAGCGTATCGCTGGTATTTCATTAGAAAATGGCGCCGTTCGCTGGAACGTAAACGCGATGAATTTCCGGGTCTTTACGATTTTGGGGATTTGCGGCGGTTTAAGAGTCTGCTGGCCATGACCGACTTTTTTGTACGTAACTACACCGAGTATCCAGACCTGCTGAGCTACTTGCGTGGTTATGCCATCACGGGTGAGCGTTTGGCCGGGCTGCAGGTTCCGGCCCGCGCCTTGCTGGCCGATGATGATCCGGTGATCCCCATCGCCGGCCTACAACGCCTGCAACAACCTGCTGCATTGCAGATCGAGCGAGCCGGTTTCGGCGGCCATTGCGGATTTCTTAGCGATTACCGCTGTTCCAGCCGACTGGATGATTATCCCTTGCAGGTATTCGAGGCTAATCTGTAAAGCCGTAACCCAGCTGTTCAATATCGCGCACGACGCCGTTTTCGAATCGGATCAGTCGCATCAGCTTGTTGGGTCCGAAATTGTAGGTCCAGTCTTCGACCAGGACTTCGACGTAAGAACGATCCCGAATCAACAGCTCATCATCCTGTGCTGGTGTGTCGGGGTCATCGACCCGCGAACTGCTGCGCGGGATTCCGCTGCGCACGATACTCCGCTGCTGAACCACATCCGGATCGCCACAGTACTTTTTGACCTTGATCATCGGGTCGCCGTCGGAGATGACACGATTGCCACAGCGGAGCGCCAGGGCTGGTTCGGTCAGCAGTAATATAAGCAGGGTGGCAAGCAGACGCGTCAGTTTCATTGATATATGCTCCGTCGCCGGGACGCTGCAAGCCAGCTGTCCAAGTTTGGGCTGGCGGTTAGTTTACAGTACTGCTAGACGGCCTTGGTTTGCCGGCGTGGGCGGGCCTGTCGATGGACGCAAAGCGATGAGTCACGTATAGGCGCGTGGGAGTGACCAGGACGTGAGTGTATTGGAGGATCGCCTCGCTGCGTTGCAAGACGCCGGTGCCTCAGACCTGTTCCCCCATGCTCGGCGCGGTATAGAGAAGGAATGCCTGCGCGTAACCCCCGACGGCTACATTGCCGCCAGTCCGCATCCCAGGGCACTGGGATCTGCATTGACTCATCGCTTCATTACGACGGATTTTTCCGAGGCCCTGCTGGAATTCGTGACGCCGCCGCTGGGTTCTACCTGGGAGGTGATGCAGTTTCTCTGCGATCTGCACGAATTCGCCTATGCTGCCATTGACGACGAATTGCTCTGGCCCATGAGCATGCCGTGCATGATTCGCTCGGATGCCGATATTCCGCTGGCCCGCTACGGCAGCTCCAATGTTGCCACCATGAAGACTATATATCGGCGTGGTCTGGGTCATCGCTATGGCCGCTATATGCAGGCTATATCGGGGATTCACTTTAATTATTCAGCACCGGTCGAACTCTGGCCGATCTATCGCGAACTCAGCGCCAGTCGCCTGGAGCCTGCAGATTTTAGATCCGAGCAGTACTTTGGCCTGGTGCGCAATGTGCGTCGTCTGGACTGGCTGCTGTTGTATCTGTTCGGCGCTTCGCCGGCAGTGTGCAAAAGCTTCTTGCGCGATGGCCAGGCGGGCCTTGAGGAGTTTGATCGCGGCACCTACTACGGTCGTTATGCCACGTCGCTGCGTATGAGCGACCTGGGTTATCAGAACAAGAACCAGTCCAGCCTGCATGTCTCGGCCAACAGCCTCAATGAATATGCCGCTGACCTGGATCGCGCCATTCGTACGCCCAATCCCGACTACCAGGCCCTGGGACTCAAAGTGGGCGGCGAGTATCAGCAGTTGAGTACCAATTTGCTGCAGATCGAAAACGAGTACTACAGCACTATTCGACCAAAACGGGTTGCCCGTAGCGGCGAGCGGCCGACGGCAGCGCTGCAGCGTGCCGGCGTCGAATACGTTGAGCTGCGGGCGCTGGATGTCAGTCCCTTTGATCCGGTCGGGATTAATCGGCGCACGGCGCATTTCCTGGAAGTTTTTCTGGTTTATTGCCTGCTGGAAGAAAGTCCGCCAGCCGATATGAGCGAATCGGCGCAAGTGGTGGCCAACAATTTGTCGGTTGCACGCGAAGGGCGGACGCCCGGTTTGCAGTTGCGCCGCCATGACCAGCCAGTGAACTTGCGTGACTGGGGCGAGGAAATACTGGATGGTATGTCGGCGGTTAGCGAGCTGATGGACGCCGACGGCAGTCGCGGTTACCAGGACGCTGTGCGTGAACAACAGCGCGTGTTGCGCGATGCTGAGCAGACGCCTTCAGCGCGACTGCTTACGGAACTGCGCGACACGGGTTTACCCCTGTATACCTATGCAATGCAGCTGGCCCAGGACTATCGCGACTATTTCACCAGTCTGGATACCGGCCTGGAGCTTCGGCAGGCGATGCTGCGCGAAGAAAGCAGTGCTTCGCTAGAGCGACAGCTGGCCCTGGAAAATTCGGAACAGTTAGATTTCGACACCTATTTGCGCAACTACTATCTCTAGGTGTCTTGGTCGGTGGTGACTGTGGACGTGACTTGCCTGGGCCCTGCCATTGCCGGCGGCAACCAAAACTGTGGCGCAGGTGCTTGGTTATCAGCCGCTTTGACGTTTAGTATCTCCTGATAGTCTTGAGCGGATCGCTTTGAAACGTCTGTTTTTTCTCAGCTTGCTCGTTGGCATTGCGCTGACTGTTGCAGCAGCGGCACTGGTGCCGCTGCCCAGGCACGATCGTTTTCCGTCCAATATCGAAGTGTTAACGAATGGTGGTGGCCAGGAGAGCTTTCACATTCGTTGGCCGCAAGACCGGCTGGCGCTGCCGGGTGAGATCGACGGCGCCGCGGCAGTTTCCGCCGGCGGTGGTCTCGTGTTGCCGGCAGCCGGCGGCGCGGCATCCTTAGAGGTATTCAGACTGCGCGATACCAATGGCAATGTGATTGGGCTGGCCAGTCGCAGCACCGCCAGGTTTCCCAATCAGCGAGTATCGGCCGCATCGTCGAGCAACTGGGTTTTATTGATTCCAAGCCGCGGCAGTTTGTTGCTTGCCCAGGAGAACAGCGCCGACTTAAGCGCGCTTCGCACGGCGGATGGTTATAGCCTGCCGGCGGAAACCGCTGATTTCTGGGCGCCGGGCAGTCGTTATCGTATTACTGCCGGGCCTGCGCCTGGCGGCCGCGGTCGGATTATTTCCGGAAGCGATGAATTTCGTAGCCTGCGCGGCGACTACAGCGAAATATGGGAGCTTCAGGAGATCAGCGCTGACGGGCGTACCGAGGGCCGGATTACGCTGGTGACTTATAGCGCGGGTGATCAATGATGCGTTGGGCGATCGTGGTGCTGGGATTAATTTGCGGTATCGCTATTGCCGTGGCCGGAATCCTGTTGCGGCCAGCACAGCTGCTGCAGTCCGCAAGCGTGTTCGACAATAGCGATGCGGTGCGCATGGTATTTGCGCAAAGTCTGCAGCGCGGATTAGACGCCAGTCCCATGGCAGCTATCGGCCTGGGAGAAAGTCTCGGCGGCGGACTCGGCGATGCCGCCCTGGCCCATGTGCGCTTTGATCTGATGCTGCTGGACGGCGCCGAACTGGGCGGTCAGGCCTTGGCCGTGAAGCTGACCAGTTTGAGCCGGGATAACGATCTGCTGGGCGGCCGTCTGAGCACGCAGGCCGCCTGGAACCTGGTCTGGCCAGGACAGGGCAGCCTGTTCCTGGTCGGCGAAGAGGACCAGTGGCCGTTGCTGGCCGATACCGTTCGACGTGGATTTACCGGCGCCGGTTTTTCGCCCGAGGCGCGCGAGTACGCAATGAACGGCGAACAGCCAGGGTCGGCCCTGCAGGTCGTCGGCGCCAGTGGTCGGCTGGACAAAGTGAGCGGACGCTTTCGCGTCTGGCAAAGCCTGCCTGGCAG
The DNA here is from genome assembly GCA_963807995.1 of uncultured Gammaproteobacteria bacterium. Taxonomy (GTDB): domain Bacteria; phylum Pseudomonadota; class Gammaproteobacteria; order Steroidobacterales; genus J054. The sequence continues at coordinate 205,182 of CAWEDX010000005.1, read as the reverse complement.
CGGCGGTGCGCTGGAGTTACAACTCAAGAATCCTTAGGCGCAGAGCCGCGCTAATCGCCGGCCGCAGCTGCTATTGGCTCAAAAGCTGCTCGGCTATTTCCTTGAAGTTTCGCTGCTCGTCAGCCAAATCGTTTGCTGTTACCGGTACGCCCGCTGCGATCAGTTTCTTCGACCAGATGAATTCGCGCGCGCTGTTGACCGCCTCTACGGCGGCCAATTTGCCATCCTTCAGACAAAAGACAGCAAAGCTGTGGCTGGCCGGATCGCCGCGCAGGACACTCTGATCATGCCCGTCGGAAAGCCCGGCGATCTGTAGCTTGAGATCGTATTGGTCGGACCAGAACCAGGGGATCTGATGATAGGGTTTCTGTTCGCCGCAAATCAGGGCGGCGGCAGTCTTGGCCTGTTCCTGGGCGTTATGCACGGATTCCAGTCGCAGCTGACGACCAAGTAATCCGTTTGGATGCCGCGTGCAGTCGCCGATGGCAAGAATATCTGCATCGGCGGTGCGGCATAGTTCGTCGACCAAAATGCCATCGTCGCAGCTCAGGCCTGCACGTTCCGCCAGTTCTATTGCGGGCTCACGCCCACGCCGATGACCACCAGGTCGGCGGCATGCTGCTGGCCGGCAGTGTCCTCTACCGCCTCAAGATGCTCATCGCCAATGAAGCGCTGCGGTAGTGCAGTATTCAATCGCAGATCGACGCCGGCCTGACGATGGACGTTGGCGTAGAAGTCTGAAGTCGTGTTCGTGACGACTCGCCCCATGACCCGTCCGGCCAGTTCCAGCACGCGCACTTCAAGACCGGCCTGCACAGCCACGGCAGCCACTTCCAGCCCGATGTAGCCAGCGCCAATGATTACCAGTCGAGCACCGGTTTTAAATTGCGCGCGAATGGCATCCACGTCGTCGATATCGCGCAGGTAATGAACGCCGCGCAGACTCGCTGCCCGGAAGTTGCAGGCGTCGCACCCGGCTGCCCGTGGCCAACACCAGCTTGTCGTAGCTCAGATGCTGATCGTCATCCAGCAAGACGCTCTTGCCCGGCAGATCGATCGTCTCGACCCGCCGACCGAGGTAAAGATCGACGTTCTGATCGGCGTAAAAATTGAGCGGGCGTAAATACAATCGCTCCACGGCCAATTCGCCGGCCAGATATTTTTTCGACAGAGGTGGGCGCTGGTAAGGCGGAAAGTCCTTCCTCCCCGACCATGGCAATGCGGCCGCTATAACCGCCCTGACGCAGCGATGCGACAAACTGTCCGGCTGCATGTCCGGCGCCGGCAATTACGATGGATTCTGGCATGGTGGCTAATCCGGTTCTGGCCTGGTCGGAAACGGCTGTGCACGACGGTATGACCCGCTGATCTCAGCACGCATTATACTCAAGCGCTGCGTGATCCCGCGTTAGTTAAGGTTCAGGAAAAAAGGCGTATGAGTAAAGCAATTCTGGTTGACGAGTTTGGCGGCCCCGAGGTCATGCATTGGCGAGAAGTTGAGATCGGCAAGCCGGCGGCTGGCGAGGTACTGGTTCGACATACCGCGGTCGGCTTGAACTTTATCGATACCTATCATCGCTCGGGCCTTTATCCGCTTGAGCTGCCGGCGGGCCTGGGCACCGAGGCAGCCGGTGTGGTTGAGGCCGTCGCCAGCGATGTAACCAGTCTGCAGCCCGGGCAGCGGGTAGCCTGGGTGGGTGTGCCGCCCGGGACCTACGCACAGCAGCGTATTTATTCGGCTGATCGGCTGATTGTCTTGCCCGATGATATTGATGAGCAGGTGGCTGCGGCGTCACTCCTCAAGGGTCTCACCGCCTGGTACCTCCTGCACCGCAGTTACCCGGCGCACAGCGGTGACTCGGTATTGCTATATGCAGCCGCCGGCGGCGTCGGTCAGATCGCGGCCCAATGGGGTAACAGTCTCGGTGTGCGGATGATTGGTGTAGCCGGCAATGAAGCGAAAGCGGCGTTGGCGAGGGAGTGTGGCTGCGCGGCCACAGTGTTGTCTGACGCCGAAGATTTCGTCGCTGAGGTGCGCGAGCTGACCGATGGCGCCGGTGTGGCCGCAGTCTACGATTCCGTGGGCCGCGATACTTTCTTTCAGTCGCTGGACTGTTTGCGGCCGCATGGCACCATGGTTACCTACGGCAATGCGACGGGCCCGGTTGATCCATTTTCGCCGATGGAGCTGGCGCGGCGCGGCTCCTTGTTTCTGACCCGGCCCGTGCTATTCGACTTTATCCGCAGTCGCGCCGAACTGGAGAGCGCCAGTGCTGCCTTGTTCGCGGCGATTCGCTCCGGCGCCGTCAAGATAAATGTGAATCAAACCTATCCGCTGGCCGACGCGGCCCGGGCGCATCGTGATCTGGAGGCCCGGCGTACCACGGGCTCGACGGTGCTGTTGCCCTGATTCAGGGCAAAGGCGTTATCGGCCAGAGCACCGGCAGCAGCAACATGACCAGCACGAACACAACGAGAGTTAGCGGCGCGCCGATCTTGATGTAATCAGAAAAACGATAGCCGCCGGGACCCATCACCAGAATATTCGCCGGGTGCGAGATCGGGCTGGTGAAACTTGCCGAGGCCGCCATAGCCACAGCCATCATGGCCGTCTGCGGCATGATGCCGAGTTCCGCGCAGGCGGACAGCACAATCGGCGACATTAAGACCACCAGCGCAGCGGTCGGAACAATCATGGTCGCCAGGGCGGTGACACCATACAGTCCCATAATCACCGGCCAGGGCCCGAAGCTGCCCAGCGAAGCCATGACTTTGCTGGCCAGATATTCTGCGGTACCGGTTTCCTGCATGGCAATACCCAGCGGCAGCATGCCAGCGATCAGGAACACGGCGCGCCATTCAATCGCCCGATAGGCCTGCTCCATGTTCAGACAGCCGGTTAGAATCATTGCGCAGGAGCCGATGATGGCGGCGATGGAAATCGGCAGCCAGCCAGCCAACACGGTCAGCACAACGGCCAGCATGATGCCGCCGGCCACCGGCGCGCGGCCCAGGTCCGGCGGTTTGACGCTGACCGGCGTCAACACCAGCAAGCCGGGGTCATCGCTGAGCAACAGCAGCTTCTGGCGTGGCCCCACGAACAGCAGCGCATCACCGAACTGCAGTTCCAGCTGATCGAGATCGGTGCGAATGGCTTCGCCGGAACGCAAAATTGCCGACAATTCCAGGCCGTATTTTTCGCGGAAGTTTGCGTCGGCTACGCGCGTGCCGGCCAGCGGTGATTGCGGCGCCAGGGTTGCTTCCAGAGTTGCCAGCCGGTCCGAGTCGAAAACGTTCAGACTGCGCGGCACGCTGGCGCCGATATCCAGTTCCTGCAGGCCGCGCAGCACATCCAGGTCTTCCGGGCGACCCTGAATCAGGAGCAGGTCGCCGCCCAGAATTACCTGGTCGGGGTCGGGCATGACTTCCAGGCTGCCCTCGCGGAAAACCGCCAGCAGTCGAAAGTCGAAGGCGTCGCCGATGCGGCTTTTCGCCAGGGTCGCGCCGCCCAGCGGTGATTCGCGTGGCACGCGCACGACGAAGATCCGTTCCTGCAGTCGATACAGTTCTGTTAGCTCGGTCTCGGTGATCTCCTTGATATCGCTGAATTCCTGGTCTTTAGCCAGGTTGTCGAGTACTTCCTCGCTGCCCTGCAATAGCAACTGGTCGCCGGCGCGCAAGGGAACGAAACTGAGATTTACCCGGCGTACCAGGTCGCGGCGTCTGAATCGCCACCACGTTTGCGCCGAAGCGCCGGCGAAAATCCGAGTGATGCAGCAATTCGCGGACCAGGCGCGAATCTTCCGCCACGGTGACTTCTACCAGCTTGATCTGCGCTGACATCAGCGTGTCCATCAATGGCGCTTCGCGCTCAATGACCAGATCACTCCAGTGACGCAATTCCTCGAAACGATCCCGACGGCCCTGCACCAGCAGGCGATCGCCGCCTTGAAGTACGGTCTGTCGCGTCGGCAGTGTTTCGACCTGACTGTCGCGCTCCAGCGCCATCACAATCAGTCCCGCGGCAGAACCGATCCGGCTTTCAGCCAGGGTCTTGCCCACCAGCACCGACTCGGCGGCACTGTCATCGACAAGCTGCTTTCCTGCAAGTCCGTACTGGGTGCGCAGGTTGCGCTGGCTGCGCTGGGTCTTGGAGACCGGATCCTGTCGCGGCAGGATCATGCGGCCAAACAGGGCGATAAAGGCGATGCCGCCGAACAAGGCACCGATGCCGACGCCGGAATAATCGAACAGCGAGAAGGGTGTTTCGCCAGCCTCGGCCAGTGCGCCGCTGATCAGCAGATTCGGCGGCGTGCCGACCAGTGTGGTCAGGCCGCCCAGCAGGGTCGAGTAGGCCATCGGCATTAGCAATATAGAGGGTGGCGTATCGGTGCGGCGGGCGATATCGATGACCACCGGCAGCATGAGCGCCGCTACACCAATGTTGTTCATGAAGGCAGACAGAAAGCCGCCCGACCAGCATGATCACGATGATCAGCGGGATTTCACGGCGACCGGCAACGCGCAGGACTTGCTGGCCGAGGATGTTTGCAATGCCGGTGCGCGTGAGCCCCTCGCTGAGGATGAACATGGCCCAGACCGTGACCACCGCCGCATTGCTGAATCCTGACAGCGCTTCGCTGGGCGAGACCAGGTTGAGTACCGCCAGTGCCCCGAGCACCAGCAGCGCCACCAGGTCCATGCGGATCCATTCGGTAATGAACAGCACCAGCGCGGCGCCAAGGATCAATAGTACCTGGACAATTTCGATATTCACGTCAGGCAAGAATAATGCATCGCGTCGAACAGGTAACGGCAAGAGCTCAAGATTTTTTGCTTTTAGCCGCGCCATAGCCGCCGCCGCCGGGGGTTGCGATGACCAGCATGTCACCGGCCGCAACGGCGACTTCGCTAACCGCGGGTAGCCGTTCGACGAAGCCGTCGGCTTTCACCAGCATGTTTGCGCCGGGTCGGCCGGGTCCGCCGCCGGCCAGTCCTGGTGGCCCGCGCCGCCTGATGATTGGAGACAATGGCTGCTTGCATCGGTTGCTCGAACTCAATCGCCCGCAGCAGGCCGTTGCCGCCTGGCCAGCGCCCGGTCCCGCCGCTATTTTCACGAATAGCGAACTCTCGCAACAGCACCGGATAGCGCAACTCGAGGATTTCCGGATCCGTGATACGCGAATTGGTCATGTGGGTATGCACTGCGTCCGCGCCGGCAAAGCCAGGCCCGGCACCCGCGCCGCCACCCATGGTTTCATAGTACTGGTACTGCTGATTGCCAAAACTCAGGTTGTTCATGGTGCCCTGGCTGCCAGCCTGCACGCCGAATGCGGCCAGCAGTGCATTGGCGACGCATTGCGAGGTTTCCACATTACCGGCTGCGACAGCCGCGGGCGCCAGCGGGCTGAGCAGGCTGGGCTGTGGCAGGCGAATCTCAACCGCGGCGAGGCAGCCATCGTTCAGGGGAATGCGCTGCTTGATCAGGCAGCGCAGGCAATACAGCACCGCCGCCCGAGTCACGCCGGCTGGTGCATTGAAATTTCCCGAACTTTGCGGCGAGCTGCCAGTGAAATCGACGCGCAGCGTTTGCCGGTCCGAACTCAGGCTGATGCTGACCTGTACCTGCTCATTGCTATCCAGCTGCGCTCGCCCCTGGCCAGCCTGCAATTCGGGGAACAGCTCGCGCACCGCGGCTTCGGCATTGGCGCGCACATGTTCCATGTATGCCGTTACCGCAGCCGCACCGAAGTGCTCCAGCATGGCTTGTAATTGCTGCAGGCCTTTTTCATTAGCCGCCAGCTGCGCGCGCAGGTCCGCGATATTTTGCTCAGGATTGCGAGCCGGGTGGGCTCCAGCACCCAGCCGTTGGCGCAGTTCGTCAATGCGCAGTTGGCCGTCGCGCACCAGCAAAAACGGTTCGCAGCGCAGACCTTCTTCGTCGATATGCCGGCTATTGGCCGGCATGGAGCCAGGGCTGATGCCGCCGACGTCCGCATGATGCGCCCGGCAGGCCACCAGTAATCGTATCCCTTCACTACGTGCTATCAAATAACGGGCGTCACCACGGTGATGTCGGGTAAATGTGTGCCGCCGTGGTAGGGATCATTCAACAGCCAGCTGTCGCCGGGCCGGATTTCATTACCTGCCAGTACGGCCTGCACACTGCTGCCCATGGAGCCCAGGTGCACCGGAATATGCGGCGCGTTGGCGATTAGCCGCCCGGCAGCATCGAACAGGGCGCAGGAAAAATCGCGGCGCTCCTTGATATTCACAGAATGCGCCGTGTTCTCCAGCACCGCGCCCATCTGTTCCGCAATATTTACGAAGTGGTTGTTGAAAACCTCCAGCAACACCGGGTCTGCTTCCGTTGCGACGGCTGCAAACGTGCTGGGCTCAGCGCGGCTCATGACCAGCCGCTGTTGATCGTCCAGCTGCAACTGCCAGCCGGGTTCAAGGACCACGGTATTGGTTTCGTCGACGATCAGGGCGGGTCCCTGCAGCAGGGTGTCGTTGCTCAGTTGTTCGCGCCGCCAAAGCTCTGCGCGACACCAGCGGCCAGCGACAAACAGCCGGGTTTGTTGAGGCGCTTGCCGGATATTCGTCGATGCCGGCGGCAACGGTGTAGCGTTGTCGAGGTGAGCGCCGATTACCGTGACACGCATGGAGTCAACGCGTAATTCATCCGCGCCGCCGGCAAAGCCAAAGCGACGCAGGTGCGCGGCCCGGAAGGCGTCGGCTGTTTCGGCCGGGCTCCCCTGCCAGTCAATGGCCAGACTGGTATCGGTGCCTTTAATACGCACGGCCAGGGTTGTTTCCACGCGCATGTCTGCCGGTTTGATGCCCTGATCGGACAATTTCGTCTGGCCTTCCATGGCCAGCTGGTCGCGCGTTGCGTTGAGGGTGTCGATCTGGGCTTCCGTAAGCGCAACATCCAGGCTGGCCTGGGCATAGCTGCTGAGCGTCGCCATGCCGATACCGTAAGCGGACAGCAGACCTGCCAGCGGATGAATGATTACGCGTTGCAGGCCCAATGCATCGGCCACCCGGCAGGCCTGCTGCCCGGCGGCGCCGCCGAAGCAGCACAGGGTGAAGTCCGCCGGGTCATAGCCGCGTTGAATAGAAACCGTCTTGATTGCATTGGCCATGTTGTCCACGGCGACACGAATAAAGCCTTCCGCGACGGACTCTGGACTCCAGTGTTTGCCGCTGGCCTGGCTGATTTTTTTTGCCAGTGCCTGGAAACCCGCTTGTGCGGCTTCCGCATCGAGACCCTGATCGCCTCCAGGGCCGAACACGGCGGGGAAATGTGCAGGGTCAAGCCGCGCCAGGACCAGATTCGCGTCGGTCACGGTTAGCGGACCGTCATTGCGGTAGCAGCGAGGACCTGGCTGCGCTCCGGCAGATTCAGGCCCTACCTGGAAGCGTCCGCCAGAAAATTTGAGTATTGAGCCGCCACCCGCAGCGATGGTGTGAATGCGGATCATCGGCGCGCGCAGACGCACGCCGGCAATTTCCGTTTCAGCAACTCGCTCGAACTCTCCCGCATATAAAGATACGTCGGTAGATGTGCCGCCCATATCGAAACCGATGAGGCGCTGGTCACCGATGCCGGCGCAGGCCGAGACCATGCCAACAACACCGCCAGCAGGCCCGGACAGCACACTGTCTTTGCCCTGGAAATCAGCCGGCGCCACCAGCCCGCCATTGCTTTGCATAAATAACAGGCGCTCTGCCTGCACGCCGGCCTTGGCCAGGGCTGCGTGCAGCTTCTCTATGTAGGCTTGCAGGACCGGCGACAGATAGGCGTCGGCCAGGGTCGTATCTGCGCGACTGATGAATTTGATCAGCGGGCTGGTGAGATGTGAAACGGAAATCTGTGTGAAGCCAGCCTCAGCAGCGATTTCAGCTGCGATCTGTTCGTGCCGGGGATAGCGATAGGCGTGGAGAAAACAAATGGCGACGGCGCGCAGACCGCGCGCATAGGCTGCCTTCAGGTCGCTGCGCAGTTGTTCCTGGTTCAGGGCCTGCAGGCAGCGGCCATCAGCTGCCAGGCGTTCTTCGGCGGCCAGCACTTCGTGATAAAGCATCTCGGGCCGGCGAATATCCAGCGCGAACAAATCCGGCCGGTCCTGATAGGCAATGCGTAACGCATCTTTAAAACCCGCGGTAATCAGCAGTGCCGTTGGCTCGCCGCGACGCTCCAGCAGGGCATTGGTGGCCACCGTTGTGCCCATTTTGATCGCTTCGATGTGCGGCCTGCCGGAGCTGCCGGCCAACACGCTGAGGATCCCCGCGACGGCCGCATCCTGATATTGGTTGGGATTATCTGACAGCAGTTTGCGGCTGCTCAGCCGCCCATCCGGATGGCGCGCGAGAATATCGGTGAATGTGCCGCCGCGGTCGATCCAGAATTGCCAACCTCGTGCGGACATCGGCGCTAATGTAGCATCCTGTGCTTACAAAGCCATGCGTAAACTGTCTGAAAAGTCACCCACCCGTCGCCGAATCCTGCAAATTCTCGCGGCGGTGCCTTACGGGCGAGTCGCCAGCTACGGCCAGGTCGCTGAGTTGGCCGGATTGCCGCGTGGTGCCCGCCTGGTTGCCTCCGTATTACGCAGCGAGGGCGCGGAGTCTGGAATTCCCTGGCACCGAATTCTTAATGCCAGCGGTTGCGTGGCCATTCCACGCGACAATCCGGCGCGTGCCGAGCAAATCAGTCGATTGCGCGACGAGGCTGTCATGGTGCTGCGCGGGCGCGTAGATCTGCGGCGCTTTGGCTGGCAGCCGGATCTTGATGAGTTGCTGTGGGGTCATGGCGGACAGGATCCCGGCGCGCTGGTGCGCAGATCGTGACTCGCGATAAGCCAGCGCTGGTCTTTTCCCATGGCCAGGAGAGCGGACCCTGGGGCCGTAAGATCCGCGCCATGGCCGATATCGGTCGGCATGCCGGTCTGCCGGTTGAATCGATTGATTACCAGGGCATTGCCGATCCCTTGCTGCGGGTCGAAAAATTGCTCGACTATGCGCGCGATCTTATCACAAGCCGCCGTTGCTGGTGGGCAGCAGTATGGGCGGTTTCGTCGCGCTGGCTGCGGCTGCCAGGATCCCGGTGCGCGGTCTGTTCCTGCTGGCGCCGGCGCTGTATTTGCCGGGCTACGAAGAGCATTTGCCTGAGCCGGCTCCCGACTGTCCTACCACCATCGTGCACGGCTGGCGGGATGAGGTGGTGCCGTGCACCGGCAGCATCCGCTGGGCAGAAAAAACCCAGCGCGCGTTTGTTGCTGGTGGATGGCGAGCATCGGCTAACGTCGCAGCTCGACTTCATTGAGCGCCAGTTAAGCGCCCTGATCGACGAATTATTGGCTGGCTAGGCTTGCTGCCGGTACCAGGCCGCCAGTCCTGTCAGTGTCTGGTCAGGCGCCGTAATCACCAGGCTGGGAATATTGTGCAGATAGTCGGCATAGCGGCCTTTGGCCTCGAAGCGCTGCCGAAACGGCGAGCGCAGAAAAACCTCGCGGTAGCGGGGCACGATGCCGCCGCCAATAAAAACGCCGCCGAAGGCGCCAAAGGTCAGGGCGAAATTACCAGCTATCGCGCCGAGCAGGGAGAACATCAGCTCCAGGCTGGCCAGGGCGCGTGGTTCGCCGGAAGTTGCCAGGCTGCCGATCCCGGCTGCATCAACGTCGCTCTCGCCATGCAGGAAAGCGTGGATTAGCTCCAGGCCGGGTCCCGAAATCAGTCTCTCGGCGGAGCAGTGGCCATATTTCCTGACGCAGTCGGCAATTAAACTGGCTTCGGTTTCTGTGCCCGCGGTCAGCGATACATGCCCGCCCTCGCCGCTGACGGCATGCCATCCGCCAGCGCTCCAGACCAGCCCGGCGACGCCCAGTCCGGTGCCCGGGCCCAGTACCACGCAGTTTTGCTCGGCGAGAGCCTGCCCCCCGCCGCACTGGAGGACCTGGTCTTCGCCGAGTTGTGGCAAGGCATGCGCCAAAGCCGCGAAATCGTTTAACAAATCGACCCGCTGCAAACTCAGCTCGCGCGCCAGTTCAACGCTGCTTAACTGCCAGTTGATGTTGAGCATTTGCACTGCCGAGTCGCGTACCGGTCCGGCTACCCCCAGCACTGCCGACTGCGGCCGTTGCTCGCCGGCACAGCTTTCCAGGTAATTTTTCAACACGGCCGCAGGCGTGGCGAAATCCGCGTTTTGATAATAGCGAACCTGGGACGGGATAACCGCGCCGGGCTCAAGCATTGCGCAGCGGCTATTGGTGCCGCCGATGTCTGCGAGCAAGGTTCGCATCAGCGCCGCTCGCTATCTTGCCCGGCGGCCAGCAGGGCATCCATGAATCGTGTGCGCCAGGCGGTGATGTCATTGCGGCGCAGAATTTCCAACATGCCGGCGTGACGTTCGCGTCGTTCTCCGGCGGGCATACTAAGCGCCTTGTGAATGCCGTCGGCTACCCCGTCAATGTCGTAAGGGTTTACCAGTACGGCATCGGTCAGTTCGAGTGCCGCTCCGGCCAATTCCGAAAGTACCAGCACGCCCGGATCTTCGATGGGCTGTGCGGCGACAAACTCTTTCGCCACCAGGTTCATACCGTCACGTACCGGGGTGACCAGGCCAACGGAAGCTTCGCGGAAAAATGCCATCAGCGTAGGTCGATCGAAGGCACGATTGAGATAGCGAATCGGTACCCAGTCGATATCAGCGTAGTTGCCGTTGATCATTCCTGCCTGTTGTTCCAGGGCTTCGCGAATCTCACCATAAGCGCGCACGCCGGAGCGGGTAGCCGGGGCAATCTGGATATAAGACACCTGGTTGCGATTTGCCGGATAGTTTTCCAGCAGCCTTTCGAAGGCACGAAAGCGTTCTTCCAGGCCCTTGCTGTAGTCAAGTCGGTCGACACCCATCAGTAGCTGGCGGCCGTGCAGGTGTCGGACCATCCGTTTGACGTTGTCGCCGCGTCCCGTTTCCACCGCCAGTGCCTGGCAATTATCGACATCAACGCCAATCGGGAAGACATCGGCTTTCAAGCCGCGCGGCCTTGCCATTCGGCGCTCTGCGTCTACCGGTCCGCCGAGCTCACGTTCGCCGATAGCCTCGTTGAAAGCGCGCAGATCCCGTTGCGTATGAAAACCCAGTACGTCGTAAGCGCACATGGCGCGTAGCAACTGTCGGTAGACGGGTAGCACGCGCAGCATCTCGATATCAGGGAAGGGGACGTGCAGGAAAAAGCCGATGGGCTGAGTAACGCCAGCCCTGCGCAGCTCCGAAGCCAGCGGAATCAGGTGATAGTCGTGAACCCAGATAACATCGTCTGGCTGCAGCAGTGGTATGAGCTTGCGGGCAAACAGCGCATTAACCCGACGGTATTCATCAAACTCACGTCGATCAAAACGAAAAAAGCCCAGCAAGTAGTGGCAGATAGGCCATAGAGACGTATTCGCAAAGCCGTTGTAATAGAGTTCGTAGGAGCGCTGGTTCAGTTCAATGGTCGCGTAGGTGATCCTGCCATCCTGCTCGAGAACGGGGTCGGCGGGTTCGCTACGCGTGGTGTTGCCGTTCCAACCGAACCACAGTCCGCCGTATTCCTGTAGTGCCGCGAGCACGCCAACAGCCAGCCCACCCGCTGAACGTGCCCCGCCCTTTGGTCGGGCGACGCGATTGGAAACCACGACCAGCCGGGTCACAGCCCATCCTCCCAGTCACAACTGAGTCGTCTTGCCGCGTGAATGATGCCCACCATGCTGTAAGTCTGGGGGAAGTTGCCCCATAACTCGCCGCTTGCGGGATTCAGGTCCTCAGAAAGCAGGCCCAATGAATTTCGGCAGCTCAACATGTTCTCGAAGAGTTCGCGGGCCTCGTCGCGTCGCCCGGCACTGGCCAGCGCGTCGATGTACCAGAATGTGCAGATATTAAAAGCGTTTTCCGGATGACCGAAATCATCGGCAGCGTGATAACGCATCAGGTGATCGCCATGCCGCAGTTCAGCTTCGATGGCTTTGAGCGTGCCGAGAAAACGCGGATCATCACCGGGCAAAAAGCCCAGGCTCGGAATCATTAGCAGGCTTGCGTCGAGTTCCGGGAAGCCGAAAGCATCGGTGAAGGTGCTGCGCTCGGCATCCCATGCCTTGCTGCAGATTTCCTTGTGCATGTGCTCGGCGACGTCGTGCCAGTGGTCGGCGCGTGCATCGATTCCCAGATGTCGCGCGATTTTGGCCAAGCGGTCGCAGGCAGCCCAGCACATGATGCTGGAGAAGGTGTGTACGCGCTTGCGACCGCGATACTCCCAGATGCCGGCATCGGGTTGATCGTAGAGTTCTGCCGCTCGCTTGCCCAGCTGTTCCAGTCGATCAAAGTTGGCCTCGCCACCAGGCTCGGACAGGCGGCGATCAAAAAAGTATTGGGTCGCGGACAGCACCACGGCACCGTAAACATCATTCTGCACCTGTTCATAGGCCTGGTTGCCAACGCGCACCGGGCCCATGCCACGATAGCCGCGCAAGCTGTCGACGCTTCGCTCGGTCAGATCAGCGCTGCCGGTCAGACTGTAAACCGGCTGCAGCTTGTCGTCTCCGTCAAAGGACACATTCAGCATGTAGCGCAGATAGGCTTCCATGGTCTTGGTCGCGCCAAGGCTATTTAGCGCCTGCACGGTAAAGTAACTGTCGCGTAGCCAGCAGTAGCGATAGTCCCAGTTACGGCCACTATCGGGCGCTTCCGGAATAGAGGTCGTCATCGCCGCGATGACGGCGCCGGTGTCCTCAAAGGTGCAAAGTTTCAGAGTAATGGCTGCGCGAATCACGGCTTCCTGCCATTCGAAGGGAATTGCGAGGCCGCGCACCCAGGAGTCCCAGTAGCTGCGTGTCTGGCCAAAATGATCACGCGCAATGCTGGCCGGTGACTCGGGTAAAGACTCATCCACGCCCACTATCAGGTGACGCGGAGCTGTCAGTACAAAGCTTTGCTCTTCCATGATGCCGTTTAGAGAAATGTCGGTGGTCACTCTGATCACCGAGTCCGGCAGAACGAAACGAATATGATTGCTGCCGTGCGTAAGCTGCGGAGCGCTCTTGCCATACTCGCCGGCAGGGCGAATGCGCACGCGAATGCGCGGCCAGCCAGCCACAGGAGTCAGGCTGCGAATAAGCATCACAGGATGATAGTTTCTCTCGAATAGCTGAAAGCGTGGCGCAAAGTCTGTGATTTTCACTGCGTTGCCATGGCTGTCATACAGGGTGGTTTCGAGAATCGGCGTATTGCGAATATATTTCTGTTCGGAATGGGAGAAGTCCACCAGTTCTATTTCATAGATTCCCAGGTTTTCCTCCACGGGCTCGAGCAGCTTGCAGAAAGCTGGATTGCCATCAAAGCGTGGCAAGCAGGCCCAGACCATGCGCGCCTGAGCATCGATCAATGCGCCGATCTGGCAATTTCCGACTACCGCGAGTTCTAGTGAATTCATTCCGAAGGGAGTTCCTTTTCCGATGCAACAAGTTTCAGCCAGCGTCCTACCGCGGCGACGTCAGCCAGTCGATATTGCGCTTGTGACGACCAGTCTGGTTCGCCGACAAAAACTGACCAGCCTTGCAATTCATTGACCGCTGTAAAACCCGCCTCGTCCGTCACATCGTCACCGATAAACAGCGGTCGGCGGCCAGCGAAAGGTGGCCGGGTCATCAGTGTGCTGATGGCCTGACCCTTATCACCCTGGCTCGGGCGCAGCTCCATCACCATCTTGCCGGGCTGCAGGCGAAATTCCTGCCCTAATTCCTGTAGCAAGGCGGAAGTTACCGCGTGCACCTGCTCAGCTAACTCTGGTGCCTGGCGATAGTGTACGGCGGCGCTCTCGCCCTTGTATTCAAGCAGCAGTTCAGGGTGCTCTGCGGCCAGCTTATCCAGCCGAGCGCGCACAGATTCCGGCATCACCTGCCCGGAGACGCTTAGTATCTCAGCGTCGACGCGCGGGCGTAGCTCCAGACCATGGATCCCTGCAGTGGCCAGGCGCAGCGGCGCCAGCAATTGGTCGAGATCGGCAATGCTGCGTCCGGAAACTATCGCCAGCGCGCCATTCACACGCTGTTGCGCGCCTGCCAGCAGGCTGCGTAAGTCGTCCGATATAGCTACCAGTTCCGGACGCGCGGCGATTTCCACCAGGGTCCCGTCCAGGTCAAAGAACAGGGCGGTATCGACCAGGTCAGGGATTGGCGGTGAAGCTCGGGACATGTCGAGACCATACCGTCGCTTGAGCAGATTGCAATGCATTCCATCCAGGCAAAAAAAACCGCCCCGGAGGGGCGGTTAGATGGGCGCGGATTTTTTATTATTTTTATATTTTCGGGTTGAGCCGTTGTGTTGTTGTTTTTTTTGGCTCTTAGTTGTGTTGTGTCGTTGTTGTCGTCTTTGTTGAAGGAGAGACGAGTGCTTGTGTTGTGTGTCGATGATCTATATGCATGTGCCATGCCAGATTGCCGGATTCACTGCTGCCATTGAACAAAACGCCGAGCTTCAGCTTGATTTCGTGATTTGCGTCACCCGGCCGAACGCCAGGCCAGAGATTGCGCACCGGCTTTCGTGCATCCAGGTGATTGCCGTTTTGCCCGGGTGTAAACTATTGCGACAGTCAGACAGCTCCTGCGGATGCAGGCATCACAGTTCCAGCCTGTAGCGCTGCCATTTCAGTCGCTTACGGGGCTACCGGCGTTGTAAGCATATTCGACAGGCGAGAGTCGGTGGGCGCAGCCGCCTACCTGCGGCGCAGAAGTGCTGCGGCCTCCCGGCGGCTGTTCGGCGCCTGGATTCAGGCGTTCAGGTCGGGTATCAGTTCGCTTTCGATGCGCGCGATCAGGTCTTTGAGCTGCAGCTTCTTTTTCTTCAGGCGGCGAACTCTCAGTTGATCGGCGTTGGGATTGCTATTGAGCTCACCGATAGCGACGTCAAGATCGCGATGCTCAATGCGTAACTCTTTCAGGCGCGAGCGACTGCTGAATATGTTGGTTTCGACGTTATCGACCATCGTCCAGGTTTGATCCAGGGCAGGCTGCGTAAGACAGCTCTTGTTAGTTTATTGGCCCCGCGGGGCGCGCAATATCGACCGACATTCCATCAGCAAAACGCGTCGTTTTGCCCGATCCCTGCGCCCTCGTTCAGGCCTGACGAATATCTTAGCAACTGCGCCGGCACAGGTCAGCTTTCAGGCCTGCTCCGCGCTGCAGGCGAGCCAGTCGCGCTGCGGGTCACCGTAGACCAGGAAATATGGATTAAGCACGGTTTCGCGCTGGTTGTAGCGAATCGGTGCCCCGTTGAGATCGACCACCGCGCCGCCGGCACATTCCACCACCGCTTGAGCTGCAGCCGTATCCCATTCCGAGGTCGGCCCCAGGCGTGGATAGACATCGGCCTCGCCGCTGGCTACCAGGCAAATCTTGAGTGAACTACCCATGGGCACCAGCTCGTGGGGCCCCAGCCGTTCCAGGAACAGCTCCAGTGAAGCGCCACGATGAGAGCGACTGCCGACCACTCGCGCCGGCTCGAGCGCCGGCCGCTGCACCGTGATGGGCTGCGCCGGGCCATTAGCTTCCCGGCGCCAGGCGCCCGCGCCCTGGCAGGCGTAGTAGTCCGTGTCTCGAGCCGGTGCATGCACCGCGCCCAGGATCGCCACGTGGTCTCGCACCAGCGCAATATTGACGGTGAATTCGCCGTTGCGTTTGATGAACTCCTTGGTGCCGTCGAGGGGATCAACCAGCCAGAATTCCCGCCAGTGGCGTCGTTCGGCAAAGGGGATGGTGGCGGATTCCTCGGACCAGACCGGAATCTGCGGGGTCAGTGCCGACAATTCGGCCAGGATCAGTTCATGGGCGGCTCGATCGGCAGCGGTGAGCGGTGAATGATCTGCCTTGGTCTCGACGGCAAAGTCATCGGATTCGTAGATTTGCATGATCGCCTGGCCGGCGGCACGCGCTATGCCTACCACGTCCTCGAGTAATTGCTGGGCTTCGACTTGCATGGGCTGGACCTCGCGGGCGTATTTTGACTGTGGCGGCGGGTGGCGCAGTATAGGCGAAGGAATTCAATGCGCCCACGGAAGCCCGTCGCAAAATGCTCGCATGGCATGAACTCGATACCGTCCTGCTGGACATGGATGGCACGATCCTCGATCTGGCCTTTGACAACTATTTCTGGCGGGAGCTGGTGCCGCGCTGTATGGCCCGCGCGCGGGCTCAATCCTTCGCGGCAGCGCACGGCGAACTCACCGAGTTGTACGCAGCCAAAGCCGGCAGCCTGGACTGGTACTGCCTGGACTATTGGACAGAGGCTCTGGATCTGGATTTGCGGGCTTTGAAGGCGGCCAGCAGTCATCGCATTCGCTTTCTACCCGGCGCGCGTGATTTTTTGCAGCAGCTTGCCGCCAGCGGACGCCGCGTGGTCCTGGTCACCAATGCGCACGGTGCGACATTGGACATAAAACGCGCCGTGGCAGGCCTGGACCGCTACTTTGATGGCTTTGTGAGTTCGCATCAGTTTGGTCACGCCAAGGAGCAGGCGGCATTCTGGCCGGCCCTGCAGGCCCATCTCGACTTCGATCCGCAAACCACCGTTTTTGTGGATGACAGCGAACCGGTGCTGAGCGCAGCCCGTAGCTTTGGTCTGGCTGCTGTGGTTGCAGTGCGTCGACCCGATACAACGGTACCGGGTCGTCCGCCTGACCAGGTGCCAAGTGTGGCCGCCCTGGACGAGCTGGCGCCCGCTAAGCCGCGCTAGTCTGAAGTCGGCTTGGGGCTGGGATTGCGACGCCGGCGTCGGCGCGGCTTGCCGTCGCCGGATGAGTTGCGCGGACCAGAAGAGGATCCGCCGCCGCGCGATGGTCGCCCGCGCGAACCACCCGGGCCAGATGCTCGTCTTGGCGCCGGCGCCGGCCGCTTCAGTTTCGGCAGCTCCTGGGGATCGTAACTGCCGGTGGGAATACGGTGACCAATGTATTCCTCGATTTCCGGCAAGGTGAACGCATAGGTTTCGCAGGCGAAAGTGACGGAGTCTCCGGTGGCTCCGGCACGCGCCGTGCGGCCAATGCGATGCACATAATCTTCCACATCCTGGGGCAGGTCGTAGTTCACGACATGGCTGACGCCGGGCACATGCAGGCCCCGCGAAGCAACATCGGTGGCGACCAGCACCGGCAGTTCCCCGGACACAAAATCACGCAGCATGCGCATGCGCTTGCGCTGCGGTACGTCACCGGATATCGCTTCGGCCGACATGTCATTGGCCTGTAATAGTCGCGCCACGTAATCCGCCTGGCGTTTGGTATTGACGAAGACCATCGTCCTGGTGGCGTCCATACTTTTTAGCAGATGCACCAGCAATCCGGGTTTGTCCGGGTTGGCGGGAAAAAATACTTTTTGGGTGACCCGGTCCACGGTGAGCTTGTCTGGCTCAATCTGCACCAGTTCTGGCTCATTCATGTGCTCATAAGCCAGCTCCAGTACGCGCTGGCTGAGCGTTGCCGAAAATAGCAGGTTAAGCCGCTCCGAGGGCGGTGGCAGGCGCCGCATGACGAAGCGTATGTCCTTGATAAAGCCAAGGTCGAACATCCGATCGGCTTCGTCCAGCACCACCACCTGAATATGGTTCAGGTTGTATACGCCCTGCTTGAAGTAGTCGATCAGTCGTCCCGGCGTGCCAATCAGGACGTCTATGCCGGCACCCAGGTTCTCACGCTGTTTTTCATAGTCCGCGCCGCCGAATACCACCATCATGCGCAGACCGGTGGAGCCGCCGAGAATTTTGGCGTCTTCGTGTATTTGCACGGCCAATTCGCGCGTCGGCGCAATAATGATGGCCCTGGGGCTGCTGATGCCCTCACTCGCGGTGACAGGCTCGGTAAGCAGTCTATTAAAGGTGGCGAGCAGAAATGCAGCGGTCTTGCCGGTACCGGTCTGGGCCTGGCCGGCCACATCTTTGCCCTGCAGCGCCAGCGGCAGCGTGCCGGCCTGAATCGGGGTGCATTTCGTGAAGCCTGCGGTCTGAACGCCGGCCATTAATGCCTCCGGCATCACTAGCTCGCTGAACAGAACTTCGGTTTCTTCGGCCATATCAGGCGGGATCCTTGCGCTATTGCGAACCGGGTGGTGGCTCGCTGTGGGGCTGAGATTGTATGCCAATCGCGCTGCAGGGACGCGGAAGACTTCATGGGTGTAGCTGTTTCGGGATGCTTTGTGCGGCTCCGATCTTGCCGGATACTTGCAAATTGCCTCGCGAAGGGTTCAAATTATAACTATTCGCAGAGGGCATGACCTGCCCCGCCATAACACACCCGCTCGCTGACAGTAGTTTTTCGAAGTTTTCTTCGAGCAGGCTTCCAAGCCAGTCCTATCCGGTTGTCGTTGTCTGGGGAGACGCCCTCAACCGAGATCTATCCGGCCATGTCCGGAAAGCCTGTCGGCGCCGCGAAATATTTCTTTTAGTTCGTAAACCGTTACGAGAGTACCGATGAGCATAGTTCACGTTAATAACGATAATTTTGATAGCGACGTTCTCCAGTCCGGCACCCCGGTACTGGTGGATTTCTGGGCCGAATGGTGTGGACCCTGCAAGATGATCGCGCCGATCCTCGAGCAGGTAGCCGATGAATACGCCGATCGCCTGCAGATAGCCAAGCTGGACGTCGAGGAGAGTCAGGCCATTGCCATGAAATATGGCGTGCGCAGTATTCCCACACTGATGATTTTCAAGGACGGGGTTGTCCAGGCGCAGCACGTCGGGATGCTATCCAAGGATCAGCTCAGCCAGTTAGTGGATGCACAGCTGTGAGAGGTTATCTGGGCAACTCGGCGCGCGGTCGTTCGAATAACAAATCCGGTCCCCGCGGCAAGGGTGATCACGGCGGCAACAAAAAGAGCGGCAGACGTCGTCGTCATGATCGCGATGAGAATGTCACGTTCTCTGAGGATGAGGTCATCCGTCGTCCGGAGCTCGAGGCTACCGAGAACCTGCTGAACCTGACGGAGATCAAAAATCACCCGGCGTCTGAAATTGTCGAGCTGGCCCAGTCCCTCGGGCTGGAGAATATGGCGCGTTCGCGCAAACAGGACATCATTTTTGAGGTTCTCAAAGCGCATTCGGGCAATGGCCATGACATTTACGGTGACGGTGTACTGGAAATTCTGCAGGATGGCTTTGGCTTTCTGCGTTCTTCCGATGGTTCGTACCTGGCAGGCCCTGATGACATTTATGTCTCGCCCAGCCAGATCCGTCGCTTCAATCTGCGCACCGGCGACACGGTTTCCGGGCTGATCCGACCGCCCAAAGAAGGCGAGCGCTATTTCGCCCTGCTGAAGGTTTGCGAGATCAACCTGGACGCGCCGGAAAATGCCCGCAACAAGGTGCTGTTCGAGAATCTGACGCCCTTGTTTCCCAAGGAACGTCTCAAGCTCGAGCAGGGCAATGGCAGTACCGAAGATCTGACTGCGCGCATCATCGATTTGTGCGCGCCCATTGGTAAAGGCCAGCGCGGCCTGATCGTTTCGCCGCCCAAGGCCGGCAAGACCATGCTGCTGCAAAATATTGCCCTGTCGATTATGGCCAACCATCCGGAAACGGTGCTCATCGTGCTGCTGATTGACGAGCGCCCGGAAGAAGTCACGGAAATGGCTCGCACGGTGCGCGGTGAAGTGGTTTCCAGCACCTTTGATGAGCCCGCCAGTCGTCACGTGCAGGTTGCCGAAATGGTGATCGAGAAGGCCAAGCGCCTGGCTGAGCACAAACGCGACGTGGTGATCCTGCTGGATTCCATCACGCGTCTGGCGCGTGCCTATAACACTGTAGTGCCGTCGTCAGGCAAGGTGCTGACCGGTGGCGTTGACGCTAACGCGCTGCATCGACCGAAGCGGTTTTTTGGCGCTGCACGCAATATTGAAGAGGGCGGCAGCCTGACTATTCTCGCCACCGCGCTGGTTGATACCGGCTCAAAGATGGACGAGGTCATCTACGAGGAGTTCAAGGGCACCGGCAATATGGAGATTCACCTGGATCGCCGCATCGCCGAGAAGCGCGTCTATCCGGCGATTAACATCAATCGTTCGGGTACCCGCCGCGAGGACTTGCTGACGGCCGAGGACGAACTGCAGAAGATGTGGGTGCTGCGCAAGGTGCTGCATCCGATGGACGAGCTGGCTGCGGTAGAGTTCCTGATTGGCAAAATGCAGGACACCAAGACCAATGCGCTCTTCTTTGAGTCGATGAAGCGCTAAAGGGCCCGTCCGGTCTTTCTGTCGATCACGAAAGCAGCGCGTCGATTGGATTGGCGCTCGAACAGCGAGACCGGCCGTGCGCTGCTCTAGCTAGTACGCTCCCGTGCTACGGCCCGATAGCCGATATCCGTGCGGTAATAGGCGCCGGGCCAATGAATCCGGCTGACCAGGCCATAGGCTTCGGCCTGCGCGGCGGCGGTAGTCTCCCCCAGCGCTACAGCGCAAAGCACGCGGCCGCCACTGGTTAGCACTTTGCCGTCTTCCAGACGTGTACCGGCGTGGAAAACTTTTAAATGCTCCGCCGTATCGCTGCCAAGCCCTTCGATGAGATCTCCGCTGCGATATTTCTCCGGGTAACCGCCGGCCGCCATCACAACGCCCACCGCGACACGCGGATCCCATTCGGCCACGGTCTGGTGCAGTTCTCCTGCCAGCGCGGCTTCAAGCAGATCCAGTAAATCCGAGCGCAAGCGAAACAGGATGGGCTGCGTTTCGGGGTCGCCAAAACGGCAATTAAATTCCAGCACACGGGGCTGGCCGTCCGTGCCGATCATTAGCCCGGCATACAGAAAGCCGGTATATGGTGTGCCGTCGGCGGCCATGCCGGCGACGGCAGGGGCCATTACCTCGCGCATGATGCGCGCCTGCATTTCTCCGTCAACGACAGGTGCCGGCGAATACGCGCCCATACCACCGGTATTGGGCCCCAGGTCGCCGTTGTCTCGGGCTTTGTGGTCCTGGGAGGTGGCCAGCGGCAGGATGTGCTGGCCGTCCACCATGGCAATAAAACTGGCTTCCTCGCCGGACAGAAAATCTTCGATGACTACGCGCCCACCAGCGCTGCCGAAGGCGCCCTCATCGAGCATGCTGCGCACAGCAGCTTCTGCCTCGTCCACGGTCTGGGCAACGATTACGCCCTTGCCGGCCGCCAGACCATCGGCTTTGATTACGATGGGTGCGCCGCGTTGCTGCAGGTACTCCAGTGCCGGTGCGGTAGCGGAGAAAGTCTGCGATGCGGCGGTCGGAATTTGGTGGCGGGCCAAAAAATCTTTGCTGAAGGCCTTGGAGCCTTCCAGCTGTGCGGCCGCTGCCAAGGGTCCGAAGCAACGCAGACCGGCGGATGAAAAAGATCCACCACCCCGGCTACCAGGGCGGCCTCGGGGCCGACGACGGTTAGCGCCACACCCTCGTCCTGGGCCAGTTTCAGCAGTCCTTCGATGTCGTCCGCAGCTACAGCGACATTGCGTATGCCGTTCTCGCCGGCGGTGCCGGCGTTACCCGGGGCTACCAATACCTCGGATACGCGCGGCGAGGCAGCCAGTTTCCAGGCCAGGGCATGTTCCCGACCACCACCGCCAATCACCATCACTTTCATCTGCTGGCCTCGTCAGTGTCTGAAGTGGCGCATACCCGTGAACAACATGGTCATACCGTGCTCATTGGCTGCGTCGATTACTTCCTGGTCGCGCATGGAGCCACCAGGCTGGATCACCACTTCGATGCCTTTTTCCGCCGCCGTATCAATGCCGTCGCGAAACGGGAAAAATGCATCGGAGGCCATGGCGGCGCCCTGCAAAGCCAGTTTCGCTTCGGCGGCCTTCATGGCCGCGATCTGCGCGCTGACCACACGGCTCATCTGGCCCGCGCCAATGCCCAGCGTCATACCGTCACGGCAGTAAACAATGGCATTGGATTTTACGTAGCGGGCTACCTGCCAGGCGAGCAACGCGTCTGTCAGCTGACGCGCGTCAGCCTGCCGTTCCGTGACCACCTTGAGTTCGCCGGGATTCAGGCGGGCTACATCTTTATCCTGCACCAGCATGCCGCCCTCGATGGCCTGCAAGCGCAGCCCCGGCAATGTAGCGGACAAGGGTCCAGTGGCGAGCACGCGTATATTCGGTTTGGCAGAAAATGCGGCCAGCGCCTCGGCCGAATACCCTGGGGCCACGATCACTTCAAGAAACTGGCGAGCAAGAATGGCGCTGGCCAGTTCGCCGTCAACTTCCCGATTACAGGCAATGATGCCGCCAAAGGCTGAAGTTGGATCCGTCGCGTAGGCGCGTTCATAGGCCTGCACGAGCGAGCTGCCCAGACCCACGCCGCAGGGATTAGCGTGCTTGACGATGACGCAGGCCAGTTCGCCAAAACTCTTCACGCACTCCAGCGCCGCGTCAGCATCGGCCAGGTTGTTATAAGACAGCGGTTTGCCCTGGTGCTGGCGAGCGTCGATCAGGCTGCCGGCAGGTGTCTGCGGCAGGCGGTATAGCGCCGCACGCTGATGCGGGTTTTCTCCGTAGCGCAATTCCGCTTCGCGTCGCAGTCCGATCGGCAGGCGATCCGGCAAGCTATCGTCACCAAGGTCCTGGCGCAGATAGCTGCTGATGGCTGCATCGTAGCTGGCGGTGTGAGAAAAGGCCTTCAGGGCCAGACGACGGCGCGTTTCCTGGCTGATTTTCTGTTGCCGGGCAAATTCCTCAGCAACTAATGTGTAGTCGTCCGGATCGACTACCACGGCGACGAAAGCATGATTTTTTGCCGCCGCCCGCAGCATTGCAGGACCACCGATATCAATATTTTCAATGGCCTCGTCGCGCGCGCAATCGGGCTGCGCAATGGTGGCTTCAAAGGGGTACAGGTTGACCACCAGCAGGTCGATGGCGTTGAATGCCATGCTCGGCCATGACCTTGGCATCCTGTTCGCCGCGGCCCAGCAGACCACCGTGCACCCGCGGGTGCAGGGTCTTAACGCGGCCATCCATGATCTCCGGATGGCCGGTGATCTCGCTGATATCGGTGACTGAAAGGCCCGCCTCGCGCAGCGTACGGGCAGTGCCGCCGGTGGACAGCAGGCGCACGCCTTGCGCCGCCAGCTGGCTGGCCAGCTCAACGATTCCGGTTTTGTCGCTGACGCTAAGCAGCGCCGTGGCAGAGTTCTGCATGGCAGTGGCCTGTAGGGGTGTGGCTGCCGGCAGCGCCGGTCAGCTCAGCAGCTGATAGTGCTTGAGTTTCTTGCGCAGGGTGGCGCGGTTGATGCCGAGTATTTCTGCAGCCTGGCTCTGGTTGCCGTCTGTGTGATCGAGCACAGTGCGCAACAGCGGTAATTCAACTTCGCCTAAAACCAGGCCATAAAGATCGCCTGCTTTGTGTCCGTTCAGATTTCGGAAGTAATGCGTAAGAGCCTCTTCCGTAAAATCTCTTAAGGGTCTGTTTCTCAGGCTTGTTATCGGCGCCTTGCTGGCAGATTTCCTGTTAGATGGTTTGCTTCTGCTGGTCTTCGCCACTTACCGACACCGGGGGAGATTGCCAACTCGCATCAATGCTGTCCCCTGCAACACAGTGCGCCAAAAATTTTTCGGTTATCTGCATCTGCGCATGTGTGTTCTCCGCCTTCATGACAGTTTTGCGGAACGTCGCCCCACCGACCATCTGTTCCGTGAACCATGCGAGATGCTTGCGTGCCACCCTTACACCCGTTTGCTCGCCGTAGAAGCGATACGTGTTTTCAAGGTGGTCGATAATAATATCACGTTGTATGCGGAGTGTTGGTGTTGGTGTGAGTATTTTTTTATCCAGGTAGTCCTGCACCTGTTGCATTAACCACGGCTGTCCGCGCGATGCGCGTCCGATCATCACCGCGTCAGCGCCTGTTTCGAGTAACACTTGTTCTGCCTTCAGCGGGTTAAGCACATCTCCGTTAGCAAAAACTGGGATATCAACGGCCGCCTTGATCGCTCGAATGCTTGCGTATTCAGCATTGCCTCGGTAACCACAGGCCCGGGTTCTGCCGTGTACCGCCAATGCGCTGATGCCGGCTTCCTGTGCAATGCGTGCAATTCGCACGCCGTTGCGTTCTTCCGGGCTCCAGCCCGTGCGCATTTTCAGCGTGACCGGTACGCTCACCGCTGCTACCACCGCCCCGAGGATCGACTGAACGAGATCTTCGTCGCGCAACAAAGCTGAGCCGGCCAGCCGGCGGCAGACTTTTTTTGCCGGGCAGCCCATGTTGATATCGATGATCTCCGCGCCACGATCTACTGCGAGCTGTGCCGCCCGGGCCAGGGCTGCCGGTTCGCTGCCTGCGATCTGCACGACGCGGGGTGAGAGATCGTTGCCGATATCCAGGCGCCGAACACTTTTCGTCGATTGCCAGAGGCTGATATCAGCGGTGGTCATTTCGCTGGTTGCCATGCTCGCGCCCCACTGTCGACACAGGCGCCTGAACGGGGCATCGGTAATGCCCGCCATCGGTGCCAGCAAAACCCTGCCCGCCAATTGATGCGGGCCAATGCGCGGCGGCGAATTCATGGCTGGAAGGGGTCGCGGGCCAGTTGGCAGTCCAGACCGTCGCGTCGCGGCAGGCATAAATCGACCACAAAGCCACGCGCTTCACTGCCGGGATCCAGCACGCTCAAACGTACCGGGATGCGTGTCCCGGCCGGCACGATGGCGGGTAGCGGCGCGGGCAGATATTGCTCAGGCGTGAAGACCCGGCCGGCGACTACATTGGCCCATTGATCGCGCAGGACGACCCGCACCAGCGGCAGTCCCAGGCTCCCGCTGCCGCTGGTTTCCACGGCCGCGCTGATATCCAGCGCCTCTTCGGCACTGCCGCCGGCCAATGCCTCGGCGCGACGCACGTTGTAGGCTTCCAATGGCCAGTTGGGCAATAACGGCATGTTCAGGCGCGCATAGATTCCTCGCAGCTGCGGACCGAAACGATCATCAACGGCAATATCGTCGCGAAAAATATGTACCCCCTGGACCAGCAGTAGAGCTGTCATCATCAGGCTGGCCGCCAGCCAGCGCAGGTGATTCGGCTCGGCAGTGACCTCGATATCCTCAGCCCAGGGCGGTGCAGAATCGCTCTCGGCCCCACCGGCCGTATGCTCCGGCGTCCACGCCTCAGCAGACCAGCCGACCGGTTCGAATTCCTCGACTGCCTCGGCCAGATAACCATCATTTTCTTCGAGCGCATTCTCGGCTGGCTGCTCCAATTCATTGTCATAGTTCGTGGCTAACGTGCTTTCCAATTCGCCTGTTGGTTCATCGTCGTCCACGTAGACCTGTGTTTCCCGGCCCAGCGGATCCGCGTTTGCCGCATCCGCGTCTTCCAGGTCGGCGCTGCCGGCGGGATGCGGTTCCTCCATCTCCTTAAGAAAGGCGCGCCACTCGTTGGGGTCGGCCGTTACCGTTTCCAGCTCACCGTCCAGGGCAACATCGCCGGCAGCTCTGCTTTGCGGATCCGCCACTGGTTCGCTGTTGCGGGTGGCGTCGATAAAGAACTTTGACCAGGTCGGTTCCGGCGCGTCAAATTCAAGCTCGGCGTCATCGCCGGGACTTGCTCGATTGTCTGGCTGACTCTCGATCTCGGCCCCGGATGGCGGCTCGGCCAGAAATTCCTCGTCGTCGGTCTGCGCCGCACCGGTCGAAGCAGGTAGCTGGGCGCTATCCGGCAATTCATCGGTTAACAGGCCGAGTGCATTAAATACATGCGCGCAGCTGCCGCAGCGCACATCGCCACTGGCTACCCGCAACTGGGTTGCGGATATTCTGAACACCGTGCCGCACTGGGGACAACGTGTAAACATGGTTCTCGCTAGAAGTTGGCGGTGCCGGACAACAGAACCCAGCCATCGCGCTCCTGGACACTCAAATTCCCGAACCAGCGAGCATAGGCTGCGCAGACCTGTTCTGTCTGCTCCGTCAGAATACCCGTCAGGGCGATGCTGGCGCCAGATTTGCAGTGGGCGGACAGCTGCGGTGCCAGGTCGATGAGAATGCCGCTCAGAATATTAGCGACCACAAAGTCGAACTGGCGACCGGCTGGCAAGTCCTGCGGAGCAAGGATTTCTGTGACCGCGGTCTGTCGATTAAATCGGGCATTGGCTGCAGTGGCTGATAATGCCTGCGGGTCAATGTCCACGCACACCAGCTGCCTGGCACCCATTGCCAGACCGGCCAGGCCGAGGACGCCCGAGCCGCAACCATAGTCCAGCAGGCTGCCGTTGGTTACCCGGGTGGCGATCCAGTCCAGGCACAAGCTGGTAGTCGGGTGACTGCCGGTACCAAAGGCCAGCCCGGGATCCAGCCATACGACATGGCTGGCATCCGCTGGCCGCGCATGTTTACGCGGGCAGACCCACAATCCGCCGCTGAAACGTCTGGGTGCCAGCGAGTCGCGCCAGGCGGCCAGCCAGTCACGATCATCCAGGCGTCGCAGCGCTAGCGTGGGCGGCGGAAGAGGCTGCGCCGCAGCGGCAATGGCCAGTCGCAGGCTGTCCGGCTCGGTTTCTGCGGGCAGCAGCGCGGACACGGTCAGGCGTGACCAGAGCGGCGTTTCTCCCGGGGCGGGTTCAAGGATCGGTTCGTCGCCGGCATCGCGATACTCGATGCTGACAGCGCCTAGCGCCAACAGCGCAGCCTCCACCGGGGCCGAGGGGACTTCGCCGAGTTCAACGCTGGCTATCAGCCAGCTCACGAATGCATCTCTGCCACGGGCCGGGCGTCAGAGGCCGAGACGTTTTTCCAGGTAATGAATATTGGTGCCGCCGTCGCGGAACATTTTTAGCTGACAGATTTCCTGGTGCAGCGGGATGTTGGTCGTGATGCCTTCGATAACCATTTCGCTCAGGGCAATGCGCATGCGTGCAATTGCCGATTCACGGTTATCGCCATAGGTGATCAGCTTGCCGACCATCGAGTCATAAAATGGCGGCACGGTATAACCGCTGTAAAGGTGGCTGTCGACGCGCACACCAGGTCCGCCCGGCGGATGCCATAGCTCAACGCGCCCGGGCGAAGGCGCGAAAGTCTTGGGGTCCTCTGCGTTGATGCGGCATTCAATCGCATGGCCGCGCAGAATCAGGTCCGATTGGGAAAAACTCAAGTGTTCGCCCGCGGCAATGCGCAGTTGTTCCTTGACCAGGTCAACGCCGGTAATCATCTCGGTTACCGGATGTTCTACCTGAATTCGGGTATTCATTTCGATGAAATAGAACTCGTCATCCTGAAACAGAAATTCAAACGTGCCGGCGCCCTGATAGCCGAGTTCGATACAGGCTTTTACGCAGCGTGCACCTATTCGCTGCCGTTGCTCGTCAGAGATTCCCGGTGCTGGGGCTTCCTCCAGTACTTTCTGGTGTCGGCGTTGCATTGAGCAGTCACGTTCGAACAGGTGAACTGCATTGCCATGGTTATCGGCCAGCACCTGAAATTCGATATGTCGCGGTCGCTCCAGAAACTTCTCCATGTACACCGTGCTGTTGCCGAAAGCGGCCTGGGCCTCCGAGCGCGTCAGGCTGATGGCGTTGTTTAGCGAAGCTTCGGTGTTGACCACGCGCATGCCACGGCCGCCGCCGCCGCCAGAGGCCTTGATGATGACCGGGTAGCCAATCTCGCGAGCCATGCGCAGATTCTCCGCTGGATCATCGCCGAGCGGTCCGTCGGAGCCCGGCACGCAGGGCACGCCGGCGGCTTTCATGGCCTGGATCGCGGCAACCTTGTCGCCCATCACGCGGATCACATTGGGTGTCGGGCCGATAAATATAAAGCCGCTGCGATCAACGCGTTCCGCAAAATCGGCATTTTCGGACAGGAAGCCGTAGCCGGGATGAATGCCTACAGCATCGGTAACTTCTGCGGCGGCAATGATGGAGGGCATATTCAGGTAGCTGGCGGCTGACGGTGGCGGTCCGATACAGACTGTCTCGTCGGCTAACAGAACATGCTTGAGTCCGCTATCAGCAGTGGAATGCACTGCTACGGTCTTGACCCCCAGTTCACGGCAAGCGCGCTGAATGCGCAGCGCGATCTCACCACGGTTAGCGATTACGATTTTTTCGAGCATTAGCAGGCGAACTCCGCGTTGACCGGTCCGCTGATTAGCGGATTACGAAAAGAGTCTGGCCGAACTCTACGGGTTCTGCATTTTCGACTTCGATGGCGACGATCGTGCCGGCGACCTCCGATTCGATCTGGTTCATCATTTTCATCGCTTCGATAACGCACAGTGTGTCACCGATATTGACTTCATCGCCGACTTTCACAAAGGCCTGAGCGTCCGGAGAAGGCGCTGCGTAGAAAGTCCCGACCATGGGTGCCGGAACCGCGTGGCCGTCGCTGGCGGCAGCCGGTACTTCGCCGCTGGGTGCAGCCGCCACTGGCGCGGCTGCTGCTGGCGCGGCGGCCATCGGTGCCGCCTGCATAGCTACCGCTGGCTGCATGGGGACATTCTGCGGGTAACGGCTGATTCGCACGGAATCTTCGGCCTCGGTGATCTCGATTTCGGCGATACCCGATTCTTCGAGAAGTTCGATGAGTTTTTTGACCTTGCGAATATCCATCGTCGCTACCTCGTCTAAAAGCTACTGTCAGGTCTGCTGCAGGTACGCATCGGCCGCACGCAGAGCCAGCTCATAGCCCTGCGGACCCAGGCCGGTGATGCTGCCCACCGCAATGTCCGAAAAATAAGACTGCCGGCGAAATTCTTCGCGGGCGTGAACGTTACTAATGTGCACTTCTATAAATGGTATGGATACGCCCAGCAGTGCGTCGCGCAGGGCAATACTGGTGTGTGTGAGTGCGCCGGGGTTAATCAGAATGAAATCGACCTGTCCCGCGGCCGCATGCACGCGCTCGACCAGTTCTGCCTCGGCGTTGCTCTGCAGGCAGCTGAGCTGATGGCCCAGGCTGTGGGCGGTCTTGGCCAGCCCCTGTTCGATTTCAGCGAGGCTCTGATTGCCGTAGTGGCCGGGTTCGCGGGTGCCAAGCAGATTAAGGTTCGGGCCGTTCAGCAGCAGTAAACTGGACATCGTCTCGGCGCATCTTCGTTCGTCAAGATGTCGGCGAGTTTAAACCAAATCGCCGCAGATGCCAGTCTTTTAGGCGAATAATGGCTAGCTTTCGCCAATTAGAACCCGCGCCTCGGCGACCTCGAGCCGCCCTTCACCAACCGCATCCACCGTGTCCAGTAGTTCGCGCAATTCGGCCGGATCGAGTTCCCCGGCGCGTAATCCCAGCACTCGGCCGTCAGCGGCGATAAAGATTGAAAATGGCAAAGCCAGGAATTCCGGGCCGAACAGCTCGGCAGCATCCATGGCATCCTGCTGACCGACCAGGATCGGATAGCTGACTCCGGCTTCGGCGACGAAGCTTTGCACCGCGGGTAGTCGATCCACCGCAATGCCGATCACCTGAAAACGCTCGCCACGCTCGTCCTGCAGCGCCTGCAACAAGGGCATCTCGCGTAAACAAGGTGCACACCAGGTGGCCCAGAAATTGATTAGCAAGGGCCGGCCTGACCACTCCCGTATGGAGCGCATTTGGCCGAAGCTGTCGCTGAGCTGGAAATCCGGGAGTTCCTGGACCAGTGTCTGCGTCTGGTTGCTTCCCGATGCCGGGTCGACTTCGGGTATCGGTTCGCGCAGATAGGCTGCGAAAAAGAAGCCCGCGAGGCCAAAAATCAGAATAAAGGCAAGGCGTCGAATGCGCCGCAGAATTATCGGTGTCATACCGGAGAGGATATAGCCATACCTACGTGGTTGGCGAACTCCTCAGCCGGCATAAATCCGACGATGCGAAAATTGGCTTGTTCCTGACCGTTGCGGTCAAAAAATATGATGCTCGGTGGCCCGAAAATGCCGAAATGCTTTAGCAGGGCCTGGTCGAGGTCATCGTTGAGGGTGACGTCTGCCTTTAATAGCACGACATTGTTCAATGCTTGTTGCACATTGCTGTCGTTGAATGTGTAACGCTCCATTTCTTTGCAGGACACGCACCAGTCAGCGTAGAAATCCAGCATCACGGACTGGCCTGAGGCGCTGGCGCGCGCGAGCTCTGCTTCGAGATCGGCAACCGACTTGATGGTGCGAAACTGTAGTTCTGATTCCACCGCTGTTTCGCCGCCGCTGCGACTGACGAAACTTAGTGGCTGCAGTGGGTCACGCGCCCCACTTAGCGCGCCGATCAGTAAGGCTGCGCCATACAAAGCGGCCAGCAGCCCAAAGCCCTTGCCGAGTTTTGGCAGGGTGCCGGCCTGAGCATCCAGGGACTGGAAGGCGCCGAGAAATACACCGGCCATAAACACCAGTGCGGCCCAGAGCACAAGGATGACGGCGCCGGGCAGAATACGTTCCAGCATCCAGATCGCCAGGCCGAGCATCATGAAACCGAAGGCGCCCTTGATCTTGTCCATCCAGGCACCGGCTTTTGGCAACAACTTGCCGGCCGAGGTGCCGATAACCAGCAGCGGGATGCCCATACCCATGCTCATGGCGAATAAGGACAGTGCGCCGCGTGCGACGTCGCCTGACTGCGCAATTACCATCAGCGAGGCCACCAGCGGCGGCGCAACGCAGGTTGTAACCACCAGCGCGGACAGCGCGCCCATCACCGCGGTGCCGATAAAGGTGCCGCTTCTCTGCTTGCCGCTGGTCTGGGTAAGGCGGGTTTGAATGGCCGCAGGCATCTGGATTTCATAGAGCCCGAACATGGACAGTGCCAGTGCTACAAACAGTCCGGCGACCGAGACAATGATCCAGGGTTTTTGCAGAGCCGCCTGGATTTGTCCGCCGGCCGCAGCAAAGGCTGCGCCGGCGATGGTATACGTCAGGGCCATGCCGAGGACGTAGGTTAGCGATAGCGTGAAAGCGCGCGTCGTGGTGACGTCCTTGCCCTGACCCGCAATGATCCCGGACAGAATCGGCAGCATGGGCAGGACGCAGGGCGTGAAAGCCAGCAGCAGGCCGAGGCCCGTGAAGGTCGCAATAACCAGCAGCAGATTGCCGCTGAGTATCAGTGCCGAGAGGCGGTCCTGCTCGGCCAGCGGCGGCGCTGCGGTGGTTGCGGCGAGCGGCAAGTCCAGCGCAATGCCGGTGATTGCCGGTGGATAGCAAATACTGTCTTCCTTGCAGCCCTGGTAGGCGAGCTGTAATTCGACCAGCCCCGCATCGGGGGTTGGTCGCAGCAGGGGAATTTCCAGCCGCACCTCATCGTAATAAACCTGGGTATCGCCGAAATGTTCATCCCATTTATCAGTGCCGGGTGGCAAGCTGACCGGTCCCGGTCTGGCCACGCCGTCCATGCCAGTAACGGTCAGGCTGTCGCGATACAGGTAGTAGCCCTCGGCAA
The DNA here is from genome assembly GCA_963807995.1 of uncultured Gammaproteobacteria bacterium. Classification (GTDB taxonomy): domain Bacteria; phylum Pseudomonadota; class Gammaproteobacteria; order Steroidobacterales; genus J054. The sequence continues at coordinate 173,799 of CAWEDX010000005.1, read as the reverse complement.
TTTTCCAGGTCACTGCCAGCCGAAAAGGGTCGACAACTTCTGCTGTGGGTTGAAACGCCTGTTCCACCGGCAGCGGGCCATCGCTAAGTTGTCCCAGGGCGGGGTTGCCGAGCAGACCCGACAGGGTGCCGCCGGATTTCGGCAACGCTACGTTCGCCGCCCAGCGCTGGGGTGGATAACAAAGCCCGATATCCGCGCAGCCCTGAGAGCGAATTTCCAGATCCAGTTGACTGATGCCGGCGTCGGAGCGGGTATAGGGAATGCGCGCGACTATTTCGCCGCGATAGATTTCCATGCGGCCGAAAAATTCGTCCTGGTAGGCCTTGCCCTCCGGAAGCTGTGCTTCACCAAGTTCCACGCCTTCCGTGCGACTGCGAAAACTCATGCGCTCGCGATACAGGTAGTGCTCGGGCGCAATTTTCCAGCGCACTTCCACGCTATCCGCGCTGGCTGAAACTGTGTATTGAAACGCCTGTTCAGGCTTAAGGATGTCCTCGGCCGCTAACGCCGTTGCGTTAGTGACCAGGCATAGCAGCAAAGCGCCGAGAATTCTGATCATTGTTGTGTGGCCGCGTCGATCCATTGCAAATAATCCCTGGAACCCACGCTCAGTGGGACACCAATAATTTCCGGTAGTTCGTAGGGGTGCAGTGACTGAATCAGCCCTTCAAGCTGGTCATAGAGACTGGCTCGTGTCTTGATCAACAGCAGCACTTCATCGTCCTCTTCCAGCTTGTCATGCCAGCGATACAGGGATTTAACCCCACTTAACTGGTTCACGCAGGCCGCCAGGCGCTGATCCAGTATTGCGGTAGACAGCATTTGCGCACTTGCAGCATGAGGGCAGCTGCATAGCACCAGCAGGTGATCCACGCCCATGGCAGTCCCGCTTGCCCATTCCAGGCGCAGAGGATAGCCCCGGGCGCAAGACCCTGTCATTGCGGTCGCGCACAGCTTGGTAACTCCGCACAGCCCTTGATATTCAGGGCGCCGCCCCTATTATTAGCACTCGCTCGGGGGGAGTGCTAACAGGCTCTGCCCCGAATAAAGGCTAAAAAGCCAATTAAATCAGGAGGTTTTGACTATGAAAATCCGTCCGCTTCACGATCGCGTGATCATTCGGCGCATGGAAGAAGAGCGCACGTCCCCGGGCGGCATCGTCATTCCGGACAGCGCTACTGAAAAACCCATCAAGGGTGAAGTTATCGCCGTGGGTAACGGCCGGGTCCTCGAAAGCGGCGAAACCCGCGCCCTGGATCTGAAGGCTGGCGACACCGTGCTGTTTGGCAAGTACAGCGGCACCGAGGTCAAAGTCGATGGCGAAGACCTGCTGGTCATGAAGGAAGACGACGTGATGGCGGTGATCGAGAGCTGATCCCGCCCCACGCTGCACTGAAAAATTCGAAATAGAGGTAGAAACTAATGTCTGCTAAAGATGTGAGATTCGGCGACGAAGCGCGTCAGCGCATGTTTGCTGGTGTGAACATTCTGGCGAATGCCGTCAAGGTCACGCTCGGTCCCAAGGGCCGTAACGTTGTCCTCGACAAGAGCTTTGGCGCCCCGACGGTGACCAAGGATGGCGTCTCTGTCGCCAAGGAAATCGAGCTCGAAGATAAATTCGAAAATATGGGCGCCCAGATGGTCAAGGAAGTTGCTTCGCAGACTTCCGACATCGCTGGTGACGGCACCACCACTGCCACCGTCCTGGCTCAGGCCGTGTTGCGCGAAGGACTGAAGTCCGTCGCTGCCGGTATGAACCCCATGGACCTTAAACGCGGCATCGACAAAGGTTCCGCTGCCATCGTTGCCGAGCTGGGCAAACTGTCCAAGCCTTGTGAAGATGACAAAGCCATCGCTCAGGTTGGCACCATTTCTGCCAACTCCGACGAACAGATTGGTGAAATCATCGCTGAAGCCATGGGCAAGGTTGGCAAACAGGGCGTGATTACGGTTGAAGAAGGCTCTGGCCTCGACAACGAACTTGATGTCGTTGAAGGCATGCAGTTCGATCGTGGTTACCTGTCGCCGTATTTCATTAACTCCGCCGAGAGCCAGAGTGTCGAGCTTGAGAATCCGATGATTCTCCTGCACGACAAGAAGATCTCTAACATTCGTGAGCTTCTGCCGCTGCTGGAAGGCGTGGCCAAATCCGGCCGTCCTTTGCTGATCGTTGCCGAAGACGTTGAGGGCGAAGCCCTGGCGACGCTGGTGGTGAACAACATTCGCGGTATCGTGAAAGTGGCCGCGGTCAAGGCGCCCGGTTTCGGCGATCGTCGCAAAGCCATGCTGCAGGATATTGCTGTGTTGACCGGTGGCCAGGTGATTTCCGAAGAAGTGGGTCTGAGCCTGGAAAAGGCCAGCCTGGAAGACCTTGGCGAAGCCAAGAAAGTCCAGATCACCAAGGAAAACACCACCCTTATCGATGGTTCCGGCGAACATGCGGAGATCAAATCGCGGGTCGAGCAGATCCAGCGTGAGATCGAAGATTCCAGTTCTGACTATGATCGCGAGAAGCTGCAGGAACGCGTTGCCAAACTCTCTGGTGGTGTAGCAGTGATCAAGGTTGGCGCCGCTACGGAAGTGGAGATGAAGGAAAAGAAAGCGCGCGTTGAAGATGCTTTGCATTCCACTCGCGCTGCCGTTGAAGAAGGCGTAGTGCCTGGTGGCGGTGTCGCCCTGGTGCGTGCCGAGAAGGTGTTGGCTTCTATCAAGGGTCTCAACGACGATCAGCAGGTGGGTATCAACATCCTGCGTCGCGCCCTGGAAGAGCCGCTGCGTCAGATCGTGATTAATGCTGGCGGTGATGGCTCTGTGGTGCTCAATAAGGTGCTGGAAGGCAAGGGTAACTTTGGCTACAACGCGGCCACTGGTGAATACGGAGACATGGTGGAATTTGGCATCATCGATCCGACCAAGGTCACGCGTTCGGCGCTGCAGAATGCAGCTTCCGTCGCCGGCCTCTTGTTAACCACTGAAGCGATGGTCACTGAGCTCCCGAAGCAGGATGAGCCCATGCCTATGCCCGGTGGCGGCATGGAAGGCATGATGTAAATCAGCCTTTTGACTGGCCTGAATGAGAAGGCCCCGCTTCGGCGGGGCCTTTTCTTTTTGGCGGTTCAGAAACCGAATCTGCCGGCCTGGATCAGTTCGGTTTCAGGCGCCCGGGTTACTGCAGCGGCGACTAGCTAGTCAGCAATATCTACGCTGGTTTCCGTGCTGCCAGCGATCACCTGGCCATCGACTCCGGTCCGCGTGATTTCGCGTGTCCAGCTACCTGACTCCTCGTTCAGGCTGCCGACGATTTCCTTGCTCGACACCTCGCCATCAGGATTAGTGCGCTTAATGGTGCGCGTGAAGCCATCCTCGCTGCGTTCCAGCACCTCATTGCGACTGGCAGTGCGTCCGTCCGGCAATGTGTTGATGGTATCGCTGGTCCGGATGCCGGCATTCGGATCGCGGCTGACTGAGGTTTCACGACTGGAAGACTGACCATCGGGACCAGTTTTCGTTACCAAGCGATCGTAGCCGGTGTCGGTGCGCTGAGTCGTGCTGCTGCTGGTCGCAGTGCGTCCGTCCGGCAGTGTGGTGACGGAATCACGGCTGCGTGTACCGACCTCGCCGTCGCGGCTCACGGTAGTGTCGCGCGTCGAAATTTGGCCGTCGGGACCTGTTCGCTGGGCACTGCGCTCGTAGCCGGTGTCGGTACGTTGGCCGCGAACTTCGCTGGTTCTCTGTTGGCCATTGGGGCCCGTGGTTTGTCTCGAGCGTTCCCAGCTACCCTGGTTACGATCCCGGCTCCCCTGTTCACGTTGCTGTGCCTGTCGTCCATTCGACCCGCTGACTGTTCGATTGCGCTCGTAGCTGCCGCTGCGGCCATTGGCCTGGCGCTGACTGCTACCCTTGGAACGACCTGGCGCGCTGCGTTGGCCGTTGCCTTGCGCGGCCAGCACGATGTTGTTGCTGGCCCCGTCTGCTATCGCGACGGTGGGTAACGCGGTGATGCCAAGGCTGGCGAGGGCCAGGGCTGAGCTGAGAATAATCTTTACGTCCATGTTGCTGCTTCCTTTGACTCCCGGGCCATTTGCCGCCCGTGATCAGGAAAACGCGATGAACTGCCCGTGGTTGACAGATAATCGGTGCGGAATCGCCATTTCGGCATTTCTGAGCTTCTCTGTGCCTTTGCCTTTGCCTTTGCCTTTGCCTGCGCCGCGCCGCGCCGTCACGGCATCTGCTTATGTTTGATTGCAACGGCCTGATATAAGCTGTCGGCCGCAGGTCGTCATCATTTCCTGGCCACCATGAATCAATACATAGATAGCCATAATCTGCCGCAGATTCTTTCCGGCCCGGTGCAGGACTGGTTCGCTCAGCATGCCGGCGAGGAAGGGCTCGCTGCCTGGCTTGGCAAGCAACCCGAGGTTGCTGCTGAATTACCACGCATTATTGCCTGTAGCAGCTATCTCAGCGATACGCTGGCTCGCTACCCGACGGCGCTGGTCGAATTGGTTGAGAGTCGGCGCCTGCAAAGAGCGCTTGAGCCCGATGAGCTCGAGGTCCTGTTTACTCAGAGTCTGCCCAACGCATTCAGTGAAGCCGATTGCGAGCGTGATTTGCGACGACTGCGGCATCGCGAACTGCTGCGCATTGCCTGGCGGGACCTGGCGGGTATGGCCGGCGTTGAAGAGACCTTGCGAGAGTTATCGGCGCTGGCAGACGCTGCGATCTGTGCTGCCCTGCGCTGGAGTCTCGCCGCCCTGGCGCCTGTTTATGGCGAGGCCCTGGAAACCGATGGCACACCAGCCGCTTTCCTGGTTCTCGGGATGGGCAAACTCGGTGGTCACGAGCTGAATTTTTCTTCCGATGTAGACCTGATTTTTCTGTATTCCGATCAGGGTGAAACCAATGGCGGTCGCAGCGTCAGCAATGAGCAGTTTTTTCGCAGTGTCGGCCAGAAACTTATTGCGCTGCTCAGCAAGCAGACCGCCGATGGCTTTGTTTATCGCGTCGATGTTCGCCTCAGGCCCTTCGGCGACAGTGGCCCATTGGCCGTCAGTCTGCCGGCTCTGGAAGCCTATCTGCTCCGACATGGTCGTGACTGGGAGCGTTACGCCTATGTGAAGGCCCGTGTTATTAACGATTGGCAAGGAACTGCCGCCATGCAGGATGAAATTCTGCGGCCATTTGTTTACCGGCGCTATCTTGACTACGGCGTGTTCGCTTCGCTGCGCGAAATGAAGGCCATGATTACAGCGGAAGTAGAGCGCAAGGAATTTCGCGACAACCTGAAACTCGGTGCCGGCGGAATCCGCGAAATCGAATTCATTGTGCAATCCTTGCAACTGGTCCGCGGCGGCACCCTGCCGGATTTGCGCCAATGCCAATTGTTGCCCGCCCTGAAGCAATTGGTCAGACATCGCCTGCTGCCGGAATCGGTGGGCGAGGAGCTCGCGCAAGCCTATGCCTGCCTGCGCCGCGTGGAAAACCGCTTGCAGGCCATTGCTGATCGGCAAACCCACGACCTGCCGCACACGGAGCTGGATCGGGCGCGGTTGGTGCTGGCGAATCGCAGCACTGACTGGGATGCATTGCTGGCCGAGGTGAACACGCATCGCGAGCGCGTCGCTGGTCATTTTCGCAATATTGTATTCCGTGGCGCGGGTGAGGCTGACGATAGCGACGAGACAGATAGTTTGGCCATGGCTTGGGCGGAGGCGGCCACGGCCGAGCGATTTGCCAGTGAATTGCAGCAGCTGGGTTATAAGGATGCGGGCGCAGCCTCAGAACAGCTCGCCGCGCTACGCGCCAGCGGTGGGTATCGGCGGATGAGCGAGGCGGGTCGGCAGCGTCTGGATCAACTGCTGCCGGACGTGGTTCGTGTGGCGGCTGAACAATCGGCGCCGGCGCGGGCCCTGCAGGGTGGCCTGGCGGTGATCGAGGCTATTGGTCGGCGCTCGGCCTATTTCTCACTGCTGAATGAGAACCCGGCCGCGCTGCAGCGTTTGCTGGCGCTCTGCGGCAAAAGTGACCTGTTTGTTCGGCAACTCGCGGCGCACCCGGTGCTGCTGGACGAGCTGCTCGATCCGCGCGTATTCAGCGAGCCCCCGGACGAAAAGGCCTTGCGTGAGGATTTGCAGGAAAGGCTGATGGCCTGTGCCGACGATGATATTGAGGCTGCCCAGTTCGCGCTAAGTCATTTTCAGCAGGCTGCAGTGTTTCGCATCGCGGTAGCTGATCTCAGTGACGCTTTGCCGCTGATGCAGGTCAGCGATCGGCTGACAGCCACTGCCGAGCTGGTGATCGCAGCGGCGCTGGAGTTGTCCTGGCGGGAACTCGTCGCGCGTCATGGCACACCCTGCTGCATTGATAATGGTGAGTCGCGCGCCGCGCAATTTGCCGTGGTCGCCTATGGAAAACTGGGTGGCCTGGAATTGGGGTATGGCTCTGATCTGGATCTGGTTTTTGTGCATGACTCTTGCGGTGAAGAGCAGGAGACCAACGGCGAACGCCCGCTCGACAACAATCGATTCTTTGCGCGGCTGACCCAGCGGATCATTCATCTGCTGACGGTGGGAACTGCGGTGGGTAGCTTGTACGAAGTAGACACTCGTTTGCGCCCAAGCGGACGTTCGGGTGCGCTGGTTTCCAGTCTGGTGGCCTTTGACCGTTACCAGCGCGAAGACGCCTGGACCTGGGAGCACCAGGCTCTATTGCGCAGTCGGGTAGTAGCCGGCGATGAAGCCGTTGCGGCGGCCTTTGCCAGGCTGCGCAGCAAGGCGCTGACCGAATATGTGCGGCGCGACAGTTTGCGTCAGGACGTTATGCAGATGCGCGAGCGCATGCGCCGCGAATTATCCAAAGGTGGTGACGAGAGCTTTGACCTCAAGCAGGATCCGGGCGGCGTTGCGGACATCGAGTTCATCGTGCAGTACCTGGTTCTGGAGCATGCCGCCGAGCATCCCCAGTTGCTGACCTATTCGGACAACATCCGTCAGCTGGAAGCCTTGGCAGCAGCGGCCTTGCTCGATAAGGCCACGTCCGAGTCGCTGGCCCATAGCTACCGGGAGTTTCGTACCCGCATGCATCGCCTGTCATTGGCCGGTGCGCCGGCGCTGCTGCCGCAGGCGGAGGTCAGCGAACTGGCTGCGCCGGTTAAAGCGGCCTGGCAGCGCCTGTTTGCCGAGAGCGCTGTCTAGCGTTGCTATACTTCGCCTCCCGCTGAGGATCCGAGTCAGACTTCGATGAATGCGAAACAGCCAACGGCTTCCGCGGCCGGCAGCATCCAGCCGAACGCGCAGAATCACTACGAGATCAGTCGTTCCGATCTGCCGCTATCCTGCCCGATGCCGGGCATGGCCCTGTGGAATTCGCATCCCAAGGTCTTCCTCCCCATTGAGGAAACCGGGCGGGCGAAGTGCCCTTATTGCGGGTCTACGTTCTCCCTGGCAGACAGGGCCTGACCCGTTCTGCCATGTCCGGGCTAACGCCCTGTATCGCGCATATTAATCTGGCCCCGGCGTATCGTGGCGGCGAGCGGCAAACGGAACTGCTGCTGCGCGGCCTGGCCGAAGCCGGCTGGCGACAGTGCCTGATAGCCCGCCGTGGCGCGCCTTTAGCGGAGCGCTGCGCCGACATTGCCGAACTGACGATTCGCGCAGTAGCCAACAATGTCCTGAGCGCTACGCGCGCGCTGGGCCAGGCAGACCTCGTGCATGTGCATGAGGGCCGGGCTATTCAGGCCGCCTGGCTGAACAGCCTGCTGCGCGGAACACCATACCTGGTGACGCGCCGGGTGCAGCGTGGGCCGCGCGCCACGGCGCTCAACCGGCGCATGTACGGCCGTGCCACAGCCCTGGTAGCAGTCTCCGCCGCCATTGCAGACTCATTGCTGCAGCTGGATCCGGCGCTGGGTATTTGTGTTGTTCCCGACGCCAGCAGTGAACTGGTCAGTAGCCCTGAAGAAGTTGCGCGGATTCGGGCGCAATACGGTGGCGAGCTATTAATTGGTAATGTGGCGGCGCTGGTTGATTCGCACAAGGGTCAGCGACAGATCATTGCACTGGCTCGGCGCCTGGCCGGCGCGCATCCGCAGCTGGCGTTTCTGCTGGTCGGTGGCGGTGAAGATGAAGCCGCTTTGCGGGCCGAGGCGGCCGATCTGGCTAACCTGCATTTTGCCGGCCATGTGGATAACGTTGGCGATTATCTGGCAGCCATGGATGTATTTTTCTATCCTTCCCGACATGAGGGTCTGGGCTCAGTCCTGCTTGACGCCATGGCCTTCGGTTTGCCGGTAGTGGCAACCCGGGTGGGCGGCATACCGGAAATAATTAGTGATGGCGAAAACGGTGTGTTGTGCGCGGTCGACGATTTGAACGCACAAACCGAGGCTTTGCTGGGACTGGTCGCAGATTCGGGCCGGCGTAGTCTGATTGCCGACAATAATCGTCGCAAAGCGCGACAATTCGAGCCGGCGGAGATGGCTAGCAGTTATGCGGCCATATACCGTCAGTTGCTGAAAACCAGTCGCATGGAGCAGTCAAGCAGATGATTATCGTGACCGGCGGAGCCGGCTTTATTGGCAGTAACCTGGTGCGCAAGCTGAATGCCGCCGGGGAGACTGATATCCTGGTAATTGATGAGCTCAGCGATGGCAAGAAGATTTTTAATCTGTCTGACTGCCGCATAGTCGACTATCTGGAAAAAGATGAGTTCCTGCGCCGGCTGCGCTCCGGCGACGATTTAGTCAGTAAGGCGCGCGCCGTTCTGCATAACGGCGCCTGCAGCACGACCACTGAGTGGGATGGCCGCTACATGATGGAGACCAATTTTGAGTTCTCCAAAGAGCTGCTGCATAGCTGTCTGGACAACTCGGTGCCGCTGATCTACGCGTCATCGGCTTCGGTTTACGGTGCCGGCCAGGATTTTCAGGATCAGTCCTGAGTGCGAAACACCCTATCAATGTGTATGCCTTCTCGAAGCTGGTATTCGACCAGTACGTTCGCCAGTTCCTGCCAAAACCTGATTCGCAGGTCGTTGGTCTGCGCTATTTCAACGTCTACGGACCCGGCGAGTCGCACAAGGGCAGTATGGCCAGCGTGGTTTGGCATTTTTACAATCAGTTGCTGGAAAATGACGAGGTGCAACTGTTTGCCGGCAGCGATGGTTACGCGGACGGCGAACAGCGTCGCGACTTCATCCACGTGGATGACATTGTGAATATCAATTTGTGGGCGCTGAAAAATCCGACCGTATCAGGGATTTTCAATGCCGGTACCGGTCGCAGTCAGACTTTTAACGAAATTGCCCAGGCAGTCATTGAGTGGCACGGCAAGGGCAGTATTCGCTATGTGCCGTTTCCGGAACATCTGCAGGGCAGTTACCAGAGCTTTACCGAGGCGGATATTTCCAGTCTGCGTAGCGCAGGTTATGGCGATGATTTTCTCAACGTACAGCAAGGCGTCGCCCGATACCTGGATGCGCTTTAGCCGCGCAGGCGCAGACAATTCATGGCCCCGGCTGAACAAATATTGGTAGTCGGCCCGGCCTGGGTCGGCGACATGGTTATCGCCCAGTCTCTGTTCAAGTTGCTGAAAGAGCAGGGTGCAGCGGCCATTGATGTGCTGGCGCCGGCCTGGTCGGGACCTTTGCTGGCACGCATGCCGGAGGTTCGCCAGGCCTTAACCATGCCGCTGGGCCATGGTGATCTGGGTCTGTCTGCTCGTTGGCAGCTCGGCCGATCACTGCGCGCTGCGGGCTACACGCGCGCCATCGTTTTACCGCGTTCCTGGAAATCCGCGCTGGTGCCGTTCTTTGCCGGCATACCGCAGCGCACGGGTTTTGCTACCGAAATGCGCTATGGGTTGCTGAATGACCGGCGCAGGCTGGATCGCGTGCGCCTGGATCAGACGGTCAAGCGATTCCTGGCCCTGGGCGGACCGGCTGATGGGGTGCTGCCGACGCCGCCTGCGCCCGGACTGTCCGTTGACGGCGAAAACCTCGCGCGCTTAACCGCGCATTTCGGTCTGCAGGTCGCCGGCCGTGGCCCTGATGCCCGGTGCAGCCTATGGCCCGGCAAAGTGCTGGCCGCTGGAAGCCTATGCCAGCCTGGCCGAACAGATAGTTGCCAGCGGTCGGCAGGCATGGGTGCTGGGCTCATCGGCAGACCATGCCGCGGGCGCGCAAATTTGCAGCGGGCTCGGCGCTGCGGCCAGAAACCTGTGCGGGGAAACCGAGCTGGCCGATACCGTGGATCTGCTTTCCATGACCGAAGCTGCCGTCAGTAATGATTCCGGGCTGATGCATGTGGCTGCAGCCGCTGGTACCCGGGTGGTCGCCATTTATGGTTCCAGCTCGCCGGCCTATACGCCGCCTCTCACCGAGCAGCGCGAAATAGTCTACCTGGACCTGGACTGCAGCCCTTGTTTCAAGCGCGAGTGCCCGCTCGGTCATCTGCGTTGCCTGCGCGATATCAGTGCGGCACAGGTCTGGACAGCGCTGGCGCTGGACTAAGCGGCGGCGCGCAGCAGGTTAATAGGCGCCAGTTCCGGCTTGCGGCAGTTTTCCAGCGGCAATACCGCGGTATAAATCAGCGCATGCTGGCCCGACAGGCAGGCGTGACTGACCATATCGGTGAACACCATCCAGGCGCTGAAAGGCCCGAAGCGAAACTCATGGTGACCCACCGGGTCGGCCTGAAAGCGCCGGCGTATCCTTCATGAAATTGTGAAATCGGCGCATCGCACGGTCGTAAGGGCTGCTGTCGAGTACTTTGGCCAGTGGCAGGCCGGCTTTCGAGATGCCATCCAGCGCTGAGCTGCGCAGTTTGTCCGCCAGGCCTTTTTCCAGTCGGCCAACTTCTTCAGCTGTTACTCCGGCCTGTTCGCCATAGCGTTGCAAAAGCTCAGGCAGCGCACCCTTGGTTGACCAGACACGGTCTTCTACCGGATTCACATTGACAAAAAAGCGCAGCAGGCGATTGCCGTTGGTGGCGCCATAGGCGCCGGCATCCACGTGAATCAGCTCGTTACTCGCATGTGGCTTCAGATCGCGACCCTGCTCCTGCATCGGTCGGAAGCTGCAAGTTCCAACATTCATACCGCGCGTTAGCGTGGGCATTACGCTGTGCAGGAAGGCCGTGACCCGGTCACGATGACTGGTCAGGCTGCGATAGACCAGTTCAGCGATGGGTGAGTCGTCGTGCAGGCCTTTTACCTGGTCAGCTTCCGGGTGATAGCTAACGTTCTTGAGTTTTAGTTGCTTGGGCAGCTCATTGCGCAGCAATTCGAGCTCGTCGCTATCGGGCAACTCAATAGGGTTCGGTATGAACTGAATGATGTTGCCCTGTTCCAGCAGATCGCCAACACTGTCCGTCGCGGCGCTGGCCAGTCGCTGTGCGTCAAAGGTTTCCAACATGATTTACACCCTCCGGCGAAGGCGCCAAGTTTAGCAGCCGGCCGGTGCGCAGTTATGCGGGCTTTCCGCTACTTGTCAGGGCCTGGTCGACCTTGGCCGTCACATCGGCGAGGGTAATCAGATCCATGGCAGACGGGTCGCGGACCCGGGTGCCCCAGCGCATTTCGTCAACACTTTTTCCGTATTCCCGTTGCACCGCTTCGGGGTATTTATCCACCACCAGGTCCTGGCAAAAATAGGGCGCAGCGCGGAAACGATTGGTCGTGGCGTACAGACCAACTACAGGTGTGCCAACGGCGGTGGCCATATGCGCAGGGCCTGAATCCGGGCAGATCACCAGCCGCGCCGCGGCGATGATGGCCAGCAGCTGCTTGAGGCTGGTCTCGCCCACCAGGTTGCTGACCTGCTCACCGCAGCCATCGGCGATCACCCGGCCATATTCGCGCTCGGTGTCGGTGGGTCCGCCGGTGACAATAACGCGCGCGCCGCGCTCTTCGACCAGCCAGCGTGTCAGGGCCGCGTAATTCTCCGCGCGCCAGTTGCGAAAATTTCGAAAACGCGGGTTTGAGCAGGGGCTGATCACGACCACCGGCTGGTTGCCGGCGCAGAGTTCAGCGGCCATCGCCCGGTCAGCATCGGCCAGCGGAATATCCCAGCGCAGTTGGCGTTCGGTCAGGCCGAAATACTCGGAAAAGCCGAACAGGCGGTCCATGACATGCACGCGATCCTTGGCCTCGGTTCGCGCGTTGACGAATAGCCCCTGAAAATCATTCACACGGCCGCCGAGGCCCAGTCGCAGGTCTGCTTGCACGCGCCGGGAAATCAGGTTGGCGCGCATATTTGGATGCATATGCAGCAGTAGCGGAAACCGTCGCTGGCGCAATTGCATTTTGAGCTTGCGCCGACTGGCCTGCGGGTCGCTTTTATCGAAGGTGATAAACTCGACGCCACTAAGCCCCTCGAAGAGACGCTGTTCAGTGCGGCCGATAATCCAGGTCACAGGCGTATCCGGCCAGTAAGCCTGAAAAGTTCGCAGCACCGGAACTGTATGACAGCAGTCACCGATGGCCGAAAGCCGGATCAGGCATATAGCCTCCGGCGCTTGCTCCCGGGAAAAGGACATGACTAAGCGGCGCATCGAGCGGATTGGAAAGAGCGTGATCCTATACGATGCCTCGCTGGTCAGCCAGATCAGTGAGTCTCTGTTCGATCCGGACCGCTATCCGGGCGCGCCGGAAGCTCCGGGCTACGCAGGGGGGCGCGGCAGCACGCTGTTTATCCGTCACGCTGATCAGGACTGGGTGCTGCGCCATTACCATCGCGGGGGTTTTATGGGGCGCTGGCTGGACGACCAGTTTGTCTGGCTGGGCCTGAAAAACAGCCGTCCCTACCGAGAGTATTTGTTGCTCGAGGAGCTGGCCCGCCGTGAATTGCCCTCGCCGATACCGGTGGCAGCGCGGGTTTTGCGTCGCGGGCTGATTTACTCGGCCGACCTGATTACCTTGCAGATTCCGGATGTCCTGCCCCTGTCTACGCGCCTGGCAAGCGATGGCCTGGCCGACGGCGGGTGGCGGGATGTGGGTCGGCTAATTGGGCGTTTCCACCGTGAAAATATTTTTCATGCCGACCTGACGGCGCACAATCTGCAGATCGACAGTGAAGACCGTTTATATCTGCTCGACTTTGATCGCGGCAAGGTGATGGCCGGTCCTGGATCCTGGAGCGACGCCAATCTGCAACGCCTGCATCGATCATTGCGCAAGATCAGCCTCGACGGCAGCGTGAGTTTCGGCGCTCGTGAATGGCAGGCTCTGACCGCCGGTTACAGCGAAATCTATTCGCTGCCGCGGTAAGGATCTGTAAACGGCGGTGGCCGGTCCTTGAAGCGTCGGTGGACCCAGTAGTACTGGTCAGGGACCTGGCGAATATGCGCCTCGAACAGCTGGTTTATCCGGCTTGCATCGGCAGCCGGGTCATCGCTGGGAAAGTTTTCCAAGGCTGGCAGGATATCAACCTGGTAACCGCGTGCATTGTCCAGACGACGGGGCAGGTAGGGCACCACCTTGGCTTTGGTGATGCGGGTAATGGGTGTTAGTGCCGCGTTGGTCATGGCCGGTTCTCCGAAGAACGGCACCAGCTCATGGTACTTCTGTCGATAACTTTGATCGGGTGCATACCAGACCGGAACGCCACCTTTACGCAGTATGCGAATCATCTGGCGAATGTCGTCTTTGCGAATCAGATCCGTGGCCGCGCGCATGCGAGCGCGCAGCAGAATCTCGTTGAGCAGCGGGTTTTTGTTACTGCGATAGACGGAGGCGATTTCCGACAGGCTAAACATCACTTTTCGCCCCGTCAGTTCAATTCCCGGTAAATGCGCACTGAGCAAAACCACGCCTTCGCCGCGCGCCAGCGGCTCGGTGAGATTCTGCAAGCCATTAAACTGGGTCAGCGCATCAATGCGCCGGTCGCTCGCCCACCAGGCCAGGGCCAATTCGAATATTGCGATGCCCAGCGAGGCAAAGTGCTGCTTTAGCAGGCTTGCCTGCTCCGTATCGCTTAGCTCCGGGAAGCAAATGCGCAGATTTATGGCGGCTACGTGTCGACGTTTTGGGAGGAGTCGATAAAGCAGCCAGCCAGCGCCGCGACCCAGAACCAGCTGCACCCGGTAGGGAAGCAGCACCAGTGCTCGCAACAGCCCGAGACCCAGCAATAGCGGCCAGTTGCTTGGTGACAGGGCCAGCCTGGCCAGCGATGGCCGTTCACTGTCGGTTGCCTGGGTCATAACCGCGCTGCCAGCCGTGATACTTGAAAAGTCGGCGCATTGCCCGGATAACTAGCTAGCCTTCTGTATGGACCCGTTGTCATGAAAAGAATTTTACTGTTTCTGGCTACCAATATCGCTGTGCTGGTGGTGCTGGCTGTGGCAACACGTCTGCTCGGTCTGGAGGGCTATCTCAACGAGCAGGGCGGCCTGGACCTGCAGGCATTGCTGATCTATTCGGCGATTATTGGCTTTGCCGGTTCGTTTATTTCCCTGGCGATGTCGAAAACCATCGCCAAATGGACCACCGGTGCGAAGGTGATTGATCAGCCGGCGAACAGCACGGAGTCCTGGCTGGTGAATACGGTGCAGAAACATGCCACGGCTGCCGGCATCGGTATGCCGGATGTTGCGATTTATGATTCACCGGAGCCCAATGCCTTTGCGACGGGCGCGCGGCGCAACAGCGCGCTGGTAGCGGTCAGTAGCGGGTTGATGCGCAACATGCGCGAAAATGAAATTGATGCGGTGCTGGCGCATGAAATTGCGCATGTTGCTAACGGCGATATGGTGACCCTGACCCTGATTCAGGGTGTCGTGAATACCTTCGTGATTTTTCTGTCCCGGATAGTCGGGTTCTTTGTTGACCGCGTGCTGTTGAAGAATGACCGTGGCTATGGTCCTGGGTTTTTCATTGCTTCGCTGGTGGCGCAAATTGTGCTCGGCATTCTGGCCAGTACCATCGTCATGTGGTTCTCGCGGCAACGCGAATTTCGAGCTGACGAAGGCGGCGCCAAACTCGCCGGCCGCGAGAATATGGTGGCCGCCCTGCAGCGTTTGGGTTCACTGCACAATCCCAGCCAGTTGCCTGATCAGCTGCAGGCTTTCGGTATTGCCGGGGGCGGCAAAGGCGGCCTGAAGCGATTTTTCCGCTCGCATCCGCCGCTGGAGGAGCGTATTGCCGCGCTGCGCGCGCTGACCTGAGCTCAGTCTTTGGTTCAGGATCTTTCTTCGATCTCTACGACCACGTCCTGACCGCCTGTTTTGGTGCGCGGTGAGTCCGCCTGGACCGGCCCGGCATCTTCCTCGGGTTGCCCGTCAGTGCGCGATGAAATGGCTAGAATGCTGTCGACGGGAGGACCGTCTGTTTCCACGCCCAGTCGGAAGGCGGCGAAACCGGGCATCACAACCTGGTTTACGGCCATGCCCAGCACTCGCCCGAAATCGGAGGCGTAAATCAGATTTTGTTGGTTCGTGATCGGATCCGTCACGGTGCCCAGTACATCGCCGGGTTCCACTTCCTGGCCAAGCCGTACCAGCGAAAACAGGATGCCGCCGTGATCGGCACGGATCCAGGATGACTGGTAAATCACCGGCTTGGCCTGGCCGAGTAGCCGCACACGTTGGACCATATCCATGGCGCCGAGCAGGGCCAGTATCCCGCTTACGCCTTCGGCAACCTTGTCTGATTGCAGCCTTAAGGGCTCGCCGGCCTCCAGCGTTACCGTCGGAATGCCTGCGTCGGTGGCAGCCCTGCGCAAGGTCCCCTCGGCTGGTTCGCTGTGCAATACCACCATGCCGCCAAACCCCTCGGTCAGGTCGCGGACGCCGCGATAACGCAGGTCGGCGCGTAATTGCGGCAGGTTGGTGCGATAGAACGAGCCGGTATGCAGGTCAACCAGCGTATCGCAATGACGAATGATGTCTTGAAAGAACGAATAGGCGATACGCGATGCGGAACTGCCCTCGGGGTTGCCGGGGAAATAGCGATTCAGGTCGCGGCGGTCCGGCAGATAACGTGAACCGCGTCGAAATCCCTGCAGATTCACAATCGGCACGCCAATCACGGCACCGCTGAGATCGTCAGGATCCAGCTCGTGCATGATCCGTCGCACCATCTCGATGCCGTTCAGCTCGTCGCCGTGTATAGCTGCGGTGAGGCAGACCACCGGCCCCGGCTCGCGACCGTTAACGACCAGAACCGGAGTCGCGGTGGAGACGCCTTCAAACACCTGGCTGGCCGACCAGGTCAGGCGCAGAGAACTGCCGGCGGCGATGCTGTTGCCAAGTAATTCAAGGGCTTGGGTGCCCGCATCCGGCGGTGTCTGGGGCTCAGCGCGCAAGGCTGCCGCCGAGTTCTGCTGGCCGCTGACGGGCAGTATGCTGGCGGGTCGGCGTGGATTTAGGGTATAGGGTGGCGCCGCATCCTCGCTATCGGCGAGATTGAATTCGCCGGCCTCAGGCTCTGCCTGGGCGGGTTCGGTGGGGTCCGAAGGCTCCGCGGACGCGGCTGCCGGGGCTCTAAGCGCCAGCGATGCCGGCGATGGATCGCAGGCAATCAGCCAGGCGCACAGGGCTGCCAGTAACAGGCATCGCCAAACAGTGGTGGAGTTTACAGGCTGCACTTGATCCCGGTTCCGTCGCAGAGTTAAGTTATGTTGCAAGCTAGCTGTTGGAAGATAAGGAAAAATATACTGATTTTCCGTGACACGCTAGCCCGTTTGTCAGGGCCTTAATAAGAATTACAACGAATCGGGCGCCCAACTAAGCCAATTGAATTGAACGTCAGTTATGTGAAGCCGGTAGCCGGCCTTGCCTTTACTGCGGGATAGGATAGTCGGCAGCCGGATTTTTCAATCCAATGGCAGCTTGGCGGGTGAGGGCAGCGATGGCAGCAGGAAGCATCTATTCATGAAGCATTTATCTAGGCACAGCGCTCGCTCAGGTCAATTCCTGGCTTTGCTGGCCGGCTTGTTTTTGACTGTATCTGCCAGCGCCGCAGAGTTGAGCCGGCCGGCCGGCTTAGCGCCCGAAATCGATTTCTGGCGGGCGGTATTTGGTGAGATCACATCCAGCCAGGCGGCGATACATGACAACCGGCATCTGGGCGTGGTTTATGAAGTGGTGGATCTCCCGGCGCGTGCCGGGGCCGCCCAGCGACGCAAGATCGCGTCTGATGCGCGCAGCCGCTATCGGCGTATTCTGCTCGCGCTGGCGGATGGCAAGCGTCAAGGGCTCACCACAGAACAACGTCGCGTTCTGGAATTATGGCCTGCCGAGGTCAGCAACCAGGAACTGCGCAAAGCCGCCGAGCGGATTCGTTTTCAACAAGGGCTGGCTGATCGCTTTCGCGACGGCTACGTGCGTTCCGGGCAGTGGCGCGCGCATATTCTGCGTCAGCTGGACGAGCAGGGTGTGCCGGCCGGGCTGGCTGCATTGCCGCATGTTGAGTCATCGTTTAATCCGCGCGCCCGTTCGCATGTCGGCGCGGCCGGTCTTTGGCAGTTCACTCGCGCGACGGGGCGACGCTTCATGCAAGTGGATCATGTCGTTGATGAGCGCCGGGATCCATATATTTCCAGCGAAGGCGCTGCCAAGCTGCTGGCGTATAACTATTCAATCCTGAAATCCTGGCCGCTGGCGATAACCGCCTATAACCACGGTGTCGCCGGTATGCGCCGGGCTGTGCGCAGTGTTGGCAGTGAAGACATTGAGACCATTATTCGGGAATATCGTGGTCCGGCTTTCGGCTTCGCCTCGCGCAACTTCTTTGTGGCTTTTCTTGCCGCGCTGGAAGTGGAAACCAATGCGGAGCAATATTTTGGTCCGCTACAGCGCGAGACTCCCCGTCCGGAGCTGATGGTGGCTATGCCGGACTATGTGCCGGCAGAGCAACTCGCGGATGCTTTCGGCGTCTCCATGGACACACTCAAGGATTTCAATCCCGCGCTGCTGCCGCCGGTCTGGTCCGGCAGCAAGTATGTGCCCAGGGGTTATGCCCTGCGTCTGCCGTTGCCCGACGGCAAGTACTCCAGCGATCGACAGCTGGCAGCTATTCCGGCGCGGGTGCGCTTCGATCAGCAAACACCCGACCTGTTTCATCGTATCGAGTCGGGTGAAAGTCTGTCGGTTATTGCGCGGCGCTATCGCACCAGCGTGACCGAGTTGATGGCGCTGAACGGCATCAACAATCGTCACCGCATTCGCGCCGGCCAGCAGTTGCGTCTGCCGGTTAGCGATGCCTACGCCGGGACGGTGCTGGTCGCGAACACGCAGAGTTATCGTGTGCGCTCCGGAGATACCGTAGGCAGCATCGCCAAGCGAGCCGGCGTCAGCGAAAGTGAATTGCTGGCAGTTAATGGTATTCGTGATCGCAATCGCATTTTTGTCGGTCAGACGCTGCAATTGCGTTCGCCGCCAGGCGTCGAGTCGGTGGCTATTGCTGCGAAGACACCGGCAGGCGAGGCGCTTGAGCCGGTGATGGTGACCGCTAGCCTGCTTGAAATGCCTGTGGCCGCCGACATGGCCACCATGGACCTTGCCGGAGACCTTGCCCCTGCCGATGAGCAGCAGCCTCAGGCCGAGAATGACGCGCTGCTGGCTGATCCCAGTGACTATCTGGTCAGCGACGATGGCAGTATCGAAGTGCAGGCGGCCGAGACCCTGGGCCATTATGCCGACTGGCTCGAAATCAAGACGCAGCGTCTGCGCGATCTTAACGGCTATGCATTTCGTCGGCCGGTGGTTATTGGTCAGCGCCTTAAGCTGGACATGAGCCGTATCGACGCGCAGGAGTTTGCTGCCCGCCGCGTAGCCCATCATCGTGCTTTGCAGGCCAGCTACTTCAATAGTTATCGGGTTACCGACACCACGGTGCATAAACTGCGGCGCGGCGAGTCCGTCTGGTTGCTGACGATGCGCACTTATCGGGTGCCGGTCTGGCTGCTGCGCCAGTACAACCCGGATCTGGACATTGATCGCCTGCGGCCCGGTGATCCGCTGATCTTCCCGCAGGTTGAACCGGTTGAGACCGCCGCGCCCAAACGTGGCGTGCTGGCTGACGCATCCTGATGGGCGCCAGGCCCTTGCACGTCTAGTTAGCTTCCGTTCTACTCTGCGCCATGCTCAGGCGGAGTCTAT
Organism: uncultured Gammaproteobacteria bacterium; assembly: GCA_963807995.1. GTDB lineage: Bacteria > Pseudomonadota > Gammaproteobacteria > Steroidobacterales > J054. Next base: position 154,706 of record CAWEDX010000005.1, on the reverse strand, counting down.
GTATGCGCTACAGCCATCCCTTCACGGGTGGCCTGTTGGTATTGCTGCTACTGGCTGGCACTAGCTTTGCGGTCGCTGCTGACTTTCAGCAGGCGGACGAGGTTGTGGTCAACAAGACCCAGCGCAAGCTGATGCTGATGCGTGATGAACAGGTACTGCGCAGTTTTGATATTGCCCTGGGGCTTGAGCCGGCGGGGCATAAGCTGCGCGAAGGGGACTCACGCACACCCGAGGGCCGCTATCGGCTTATCGAACGCAATACCAACAGCGACTTTTTCCTGTCAATCCTGATTTCCTATCCGGATCAGCAGGACCGCGATCGAGCGCGTCGCAAAGGTGTGGCGCCCGGTGGCCAGATCATGATTCATGGGCAACCGAATCAGCCCAAGCATAACGAGGAATTCTATCGGCTGACGGACTGGACGAATGGCTGTATCGCTGTATCCAATTCCGACATGGTGGATATCTGGCTGATGACTGACGTGAGTACACCAATCCGAATTCTTCCCTGAGCTTGTCCGGTATGGCGTTTTATCGGGCCCGCAGGCATAAGCATGACAACTACTGAAAACCGCATACACCAAGGGGTGGTCGAGGTAATGCCGGAAGGCAGCCTGGAAATTTTGTCCCTGGAAGAAGTTAATCGCCTGCGCCGTGTAGGCCAGGGCGGCCAGCATGAAGTGCTGCGTCGCTGCGCCCTGGCGGTGCTGAATGTCGGCAGTCGTACCGACGATACGCGCGCGATCCTGGCCGAGTTCGCTGACTTTGAAATCAGCATTATTCAGCAGGATCGCGGTGTGAAACTGGCGCTGGAGAATGCGCCGGCGGATGCGTTTGTCGACGGCATGATGATCCGCGGAATCCGCGAGCAATTGTTTGCGGTGCTGCGTGACGTGGTGTACGTGGATAGCGAAGCCGCCACCGGCCGCTTAGATTTTGCCAGTAGTGAGGGCATCACCGACTCCGTCTTCCAGATTCTGCGCAATGCCGGCATTCTGCAGGTGCCCAGCGAGCCCAATCTGGTGGTCTGCTGGGGCGGGCATGCCATCGGTCGGGTCGAGTACGAGTACAGCAAAGACCTTGGCTATGAACTCGGCTTGCGCGGCCTGGATATCTGCACAGGATGCGGTGCCGGCGCCATGAAGGGGCCGATGAAAGGCGCCAACCTGGCGCATGCCAAGCAGCGAATTCGTCACGGGCGCTACCTGGGTATTACCGAGCCCGACATTATTGCGGCTGAATCTCCCAACCCCATCGTTAATCAGCTGGTCATCATGCCGGACATGGAGAAGCGGCTGGAGGCCTTTGTGCGCGTGGCTCACGCCATCGTTATTTTCCCCGGCGGAGTAGGTACCGCTGAGGAATTGCTGTTCCTGTTGGGCATCCTGATGCGGCCTGATAATCAGGATGTAAGTCTTCCGGTGGTTTTGACGGGCCCGACGGGCAGTGCCGATTATTTTGCGGCCATCGATGAATTCATCGCCAGCACTCTGGGCGACGAAGCGCGCTCCCTGTACCGCATAGAAATCGGTGATCCGGCCGCGACGGCGCGCTTGCTAACCTCGGGTATCAACGAAGTGCGCGAATTTCGTCACGCGAAAAAAGACGCGTTTTACTTCAACTGGCGATTAAATATGGGCCTCGATTTTCAAACGCCTTTTCTGGCCAATCACGCCAATATGGCTCAGTTGCAGCTACACCCTGACCTGCCGGCGCAATCGCTGGCTGTGCAACTGCGTCGCGCATTTTCGGGCCTGGTGGCCGGCAATGTGAAAGAAGCGGGTATTCGTGCCATCGAGGAGCAGGGACCATTTGAGATTCAGGGCGACGCAGCAATCATGTCGCAACTGGACAGTTTGCTGAAGGGTTTTGTCGCACAGGGCCGCATGAAACTTGAGGCAAAAACTTATCGGCCATGTTATCGACTGGTTAGTTAAGGTTCTCCTGCTGTCGGCGGCTAAACGTGCTAAACCGCAAATAATCAACAAGTTAAATGAAAGTGCCTGTGATGTAGTTCCTCGCTCACGCGGCGCCTGATTCCTAAGCTGCAACTGTCTATTCCCAACTGGGGTAAGCAGTAATGAGCGAATCGAAACCCGACGTCCGTGTACGTCTAAAAACAGAAGAGTTCGCAGGCAGCGATAGCGCCAGCAAGGTCGGCCAGCCACGTCCGCGTCACGCCCCTTCCTTACTAAAGGCAGGACGCGCGCCGGAAACTAACGGCGCCGGCAGTGGTGGCTGGGATGCCTATCGGCGCTGGCTAACGCGCGTGCAGTCGCCTGACAGTAGCCGGGCACCCCTGGATGCTTCGCTGTATACCTGGAAGGGGTATCGCAGCTGGTCTGACCAGGTACGCCGTGACTGGAAAAACGACGACTAGGCCGTGTGGCAGATCGGGTTACCAGCACTTTTTGGTTAGCGAAAACCAGCTTGTGACCATGTTCACGGCGAAGCGCCAGACTCAAGTACTAGAGTTTCTTTCAATGCCTTTCGGGCCAGAAAAATAAAAGATCAAGACTATGTCGGACAATAAACATAGCGAAACCATTATTACCAACGAAGAGACGCGGCATCGCCGGGACTGGATCGAGCGGGCTCTGGCGAGCGTGCGTGAGCAGTTGCCCGGGGGCGACGCTAGCTCGCCGAATGAAGCGCAGCCCGCCCGGCCAAAGCTCTATGTGGTCGGTTCCGGCCGGGGTCGGTAATACAGCCCATGGAATGCGTGCTGCGCTGGCTCGATGAGATTGATTGCTCGCTATTCGCCATGCTGCTGGTCTGGCATGGCGAACATGGCTGGCGCTGGCGGCGTGTTGCGCTGCTTTTCATGGTCACCCTGAGCATGCTCCTTGCGTCTGGCCTTTAGCCGCGGAATCTCCTCACAGCCCTTGAAAAAATGCTCCTTCAGCCTCAGGTTGGAGGAACAACCTGTGCCCGTGGGGCCGGGCCTTTTTCAGCGCCTGTAACAGGCACCAGATTAAGACGTGAGAGATATGGACCAGGCGACGGCCAAGCAAAGCGAAACACTGGGATTTCAGGCAGAGGTCAAGCAGCTCCTGCATCTGATGATCCATTCTCTGTATAGCAACCGGGAGATATTCCTGCGTGAGCTGATCTCCAATGCCTCGGACGCTTGCGACAAGCTGCGGTTTGCTGCCATTGCCGATGAGTCACTGCTGGAGACGGATCCGGAGCTGCGCATTCGAATTTCGCTGGATGAGGAAGCCGGCACTGTCAGTGTGACGGACAATGGTATCGGCATGTCGCGCGCCGACGTCGTTGAGCAACTTGGCACCATCGCCAAGTCCGGAACCGGCGAGTTTCTGAGCAATCTCGGCGGCAGCGAGCGCAAGGATGCGCAGCTGATTGGCCAGTTTGGCGTTGGCTTCTACTCAGCCTTTATTGTCGCCGACCAGGTTGAGGTGTTCACACGCCGAGCCGGAACGGCCGCGGAGGCGGGCGTGCACTGGAGCTCGGATGGCCAGGGTGAGTTCACTGTGGCTGAAGTCGAGCTTGCCGAACGCGGTACTACCGTGAAGCTGCATCTGCGCGAGGATGCCAAGGAGTTTGCCGAAGATTTTCGCTTGCGCAGCCTGATTCGGAAGTACTCGGATCACATTGCTTTCCCGGTGCTGATGCCCGAGCTGAAAACCGATGATTCCGATGAGCCGCCCGCCGAGGTGGCCGTGAATACCGCGCGGGCTCTATGGACCAGGCCGCGCACTGAAATCAGTGACGACGAATATATCGAGTTCTACAAGCATGTGTCCCACGACCTGCAGGACCCGCTTAGCTGGAGCCATAATCGTGTCGAAGGCAAGCGTGAATACACCAGCTTGCTGTACCTGCCTGCCACCGCACCCTTCGATTTGTGGAATCGCGAGTCACCACGCGGCCTGAAGCTTTACGTTCAGCGCGTCTTTATCATGGACGAGGCCGATCAGTTTCTGCCCCTCTACCTGCGCTTCGTTCGCGGCATCGTCGATTCTGGGGACCTGTCCCTGAACGTTTCCCGCGAGTTGTTGCAACAGGATGACAATGTCTCGGCTATACGCAGCGCGCTGACCAAACGCGCGCTGGATATGTTGCAACGTCTGGCTGGCGATGAGCCGGACAAATACCAGGGCTTCTGGAAAGAGTTTGGCCGTGTGCTGAAGGAAGGCCCGGCCGAAGATCCCGAGAATCGCGAGAAAATCGCGCGCCTGCTGCGCTTTTCCAGTACCCACAATGATGATGATGCGCAGTCGGTCAGCCTGGCGGACTACCTGGAGCGCAAAGCCGAGCAGCAGGACAAAATCTATTACCTGACTGCCGACAGTTTCGCAGCGGCCAAGTCGAGCCCGCAGCTGGAGGCTTTTCGCGCGCGCGGCATCGAGGTGCTGCTGCTGTGTGAGCCCATTGACGAATGGCTGGTTGGCCACCTTGGCGAGTATGAAGGTCTTGAGCTACGTGATGTGCGTCGTGGCGAACTGGATCTGGACAAAGCGGCCGAGACAGATTCGACCGAGCCTGCTGAAGATCCTGAGGCCCATAAGGAACTTCTGGAGCGCTTGCGTGCGCAGCTGGGTGATCGGGTTAGCGACGTTCGGGTTACCGGTCGCCTGACAGATTCTGCTGCCTGCCTGGCACTGGGCGAGTTCGAGATGGGCGAACAGATGCGCCGCCTGCTGGAAGCCAGCGGTCAGCAGGTGCCCGACAGCAAGCCGGTTTTCGAGGTCAATGCCGAGCACCCGTTGATACGTCGATTGGCCGAGGAGCAGGATAGCGAGCGATTTGCGGACCTGGCGGATTTGCTGCTGGATCAGGCACAGCTCGCTGATGGCCGCAGCCTGGAAGACCCCGGCGCCTTTGCGCAGCGCCTGAATCGCCTGTTGCTGGAACTGACGGGCTAAGCGCGGCGAATCCGTTTACCGGGTGGGGAGCGAACGTCTCCCCATGAGAAAACCGCTAGATACCAGCAGGGATGCCCTGCGTGACCGCTTGTCGCCGCAGCAGTACCATGTAACTCAGGAGCAGGGCACCGAAGCGCCTTTCTCCGGCGAATACCATGATTGTCATATCGCCGGGTCGTACCGCTGTATTTGCTGCGGCAGCGATTTATTCCGTTCCTCGGAAAAATTCGATTCCGGAACCGGCTGGCCGAGCTTCTGGGCGCCCATTGAAGCGCCTGCTGTTGTATCCCGCGTGGATCATAGTCAGGGTCTTCCGCGCGACGAAGTCTTGTGCGGTGACTGTGGGGCACATCTGGGCCATGTCTTCGCAGACGGACCGGAACCCTCCGGACTACGCTACTGCATTAACTCTGCCGCGTTAAAATTGGCGCCTTCGGACAAATACGACAACTAGCCCGCGCTGCTAAGCCAATGCTCGGATTCAGGCTGTAGGTTCCGATCAACTCTGCCTCGGCCAGCACATGGCCCTGAATTGCGGCCATCACGTCTGCCGCGGTGAAACGACCTTCTACCGGACACTGGTCCAGGTCGGTGGCATACAGGCGGAAATGATAGTGATGCAGAAGCTCGTCGTTCCATGGCGGGCAGGGGCCTTCGTAGCCATAGTAGTCGCCGCGCATCTGCTCATCGTCGGCAAAGAACCCGGTGTAGTCGTTGATACCCTGGCGCGCCTGGCCGGGGCCGGTTGGATTCTGCTTGCCGCCGGTGACAATACCGTCGGCACACTCGCCTTCGCTGACTCCGCCATCGGCAGCGTCGATGTCGACCATAACCCAGTGGGTGAAGTCGGTGCGGGGTAAGTCTGCCGGTACGGTGCGGCCTTCCTTGTTGAAGTCATCCATGGAGGTTGGCACATCCACGTCGACGCAGATCAGCACCAGGCTGCGCGCGTTCGCCGGAATCGATGACCAGCTCAGGGCCGGGTTTCGGTTGGCGCCCAGGCGCATATGTGCCTCGCTGTCGGCAACGGCGAATGCGCAGGACTCGGGAATCCTGCCCAGGTGATCAAAGGAAACTGAACTCAACTGCATTTTTTAACCTCACAAGGGAATCGCTGGCGCGGATTGGATGGAATTCTAGCTCGGGCATAGTTGCTCAAGCACCTCTGGCAAGGTATCCAAAAGCTCATCCACCTGGTCCTGGCGAATAATAAGCGGCGGCGCAAAACGCAGCACTGTTGTGTGAGTCTCGCGCGCAAGTATCCCGCGCGACATCAGTGCTTCGCTAACGGCGCGTCCGGCTAATTTCCCCGGGTCCAGTTGCATGCCAATCATCAGGCCCAGTCCGCGCACTTCGCGAATTCCGGGATGGGACAATTTGCCGAGGCCGGTGCGCAGATACTCTCCCATGCGCCGACTGTTTTCTATCATGCCTTCATCCTCGAGTATCTCCAGGGCGCTCATTGCCACCGCTGCTGCCAGGGGATTGCCACCGAAGGTACTGCCGTGCGAGCCCGGCTCCAGCAAGTCCATAACCGCGTTGTTGCTGAGGACCAGGCTGACCGGGTAAAGCCCGCCGCCCAGCGCTTTGCCGAGCAACAGCAGATCCGGGCGCAGATTTTCATGGTCGCAGGCCAGTAGTCGGCCGGTACGACCCAGACCCGTCTGAATTTCGTCAGCAATGAGCAGCACGTTATGTTGCCGACAGATCTCCGCGCAGGAGGCCAGGTAGCCCGGCGGCGGCACCATGATGCCGCCTTCACCCTGAATAGGTTCGACCAGGAAAGCGGCTGTGTTCTCTGTGATGGCAGCTTCAAGACAACGGCTGTCTGCATAGTCGATGAGCTTCAGGCCGGGCGGGAAAGGGCCGAAGTCGCGTTTATAGGCAGCCTCATCGGAGAGGGCGATGGCGGCGATCGTGCGGCCGTGAAAATTTCCCCGGCAAGCAATGATCTCGGCCCGATCTGCGGGCACGCCCTTAACCCGGTAGGCCCAGCGGCGCGCCATCTTCAGGGCGGCTTCGACGGCTTCTACGCCCGTGTTCAGCGGCAGGGCGCGTTGCATGCCGGTCAGCTGGCAGGCGCGGGCAAGAAATGGCCCCAGGCGGTCGCTATGAAAAGCGCGGGAAATTACCGCGAGCTTCTGTGCCTGCTGGTTCAGGCTGGCAAGCAGTCGCGGATGCGCGTGCCCGTGACTGACGGCAGAATACGCGCTCATGAAATCCAGGTAGCGGCGGCCCTCGGTGTCCCATAACTCGCAACCCTGGCCGTGACTCAGCACCACCGGCAGTGGCGCGTAGTTGTTCGCGCCATACTGGTCTTCGAGCTGGGTGCTTATGTCCATTGTGAGCATTCCTGAGTCCAAGCGAGGTCATGTTATCAGTCGGGCACTGGCGGCCGCGCCAGAAACCCCGAATAATCGGTGACCTTCCAGCGGCAAGATTGAGAGCCTATATGCCCAAGCCCGCAGTTTTGAAAGAAGCAGTGACGCTGAATGGTCCGGCCGGCCGCCTTGAGGCGCTGCTGGAAACGCCGCGCGAAATGAGCGGCAAGGCTGTGGCCGTGCTCTGTCATCCGCATCCGCAATTTCAGGGCACCATGCTTAATAAAGTCGTGCATACCCTGGGGCGAGCAGCAAATGATTTGGGTGCGCCTGCGCTGCGCTTTAATTTTCGCGGAGTGGGCGCCAGTGAGGGTGCTTATGCTGAGGGCATCGGTGAGGCTGAGGATACCCTGGTCGCTGTGGACTGGGTGCGAGAGCGCTATCCCGATGCTGAATTGTGGCTGTGCGGTTTTTCCTTCGGTGCCATGGTGGCTTGTCGCGCAGCGTTGTCGGCAGAGCCGGCCTGGTTGGTCAGCGTTGCGCCGCCCGCCGAACGCATGCAGCAGATTCTGGAAGGTCGCCAGCCAGATTGCCCCTGGCTGGTAGTACAGGGCGATGCTGACGCAGTGGTCGATTGCCAGTCGGTGGTCGACTGGGTTGAGGGACTGCAAACCATCTCCCGAACTGGTGGTGCTGCCGGGTGTGGAGCACTTTTTTCATGGCCGCCTGACGCTGCTGCGCGAAACGGTGGTTGCACGACTCGGCGAGCAACGCGAACGATGATTCGAAAACTAAAAAAGCTGCTGGATGGATTGGCGCCGGCAGAGATTGCTGACGAGGAAACCAGCCTGGAGCTGGCGGTCGCGGTGTTGCTGGTCGAGATGGCCAGGGCTGATCATCATCTCGCTGCTGAAGAAGAGGCCGCTATTCGTGGCTTGCTGCATCAAGCTTTTAAGCTGACGCCGGCAGCAGCCGAGCAGTTAATGAGTGAGGCGCGCGAAAAGGCCGAGGATTCGGTTTCGATGCATGAGTTCACCCGCGCTATTCATGAGGGCATGGACTACGCTGAGAAGCAGCGGGTGATTGAAATGCTTTGGCAGGTCGCCCTGGCGGATCAGAATCTGGACAAGTATGAGGACTATCTGATCGCCAAGCTGGGTGAATTACTTTACGTTTCGCGTGGTGACGTCATACGTTTGCGAAACAGCGTTCAGACTCGGCTCCTGAAATAAGATAATGCTGTCGTGATCTGACTCAGTCAGCATAGAACTCCTGGTTAAAGCTCACGCGAAACGCCTCACCCTGGCTGTCTGCGGGCGTTGCCGCGATATCGAATTTAAGGGTTTCGCCGTTAGCTACTGGCAAATCAGCGATGTAATAAACGGCGCCGCCGTCTTTGATTTCCCGCAGTGAGATGGTTTTTAACTGGCCGGTCAGGTTGCTCGCCGTGGCGCTGACGTTGCCAGGTACGGGTTGGCCCGCGGTGCCTTCGACCTTCTTAACGATAGAGATATTCAGCATCGCCCGGTTCTTGCTGCGCACGATGCCGTACTGCTGAGCCACCGCAGGTTGTAATTGGTCGGTGGACAGCGCATTGAAGTGCAGTACATGGCTGCCGAAGTCCTGAGAGCGCTGGTCGGCGGGTGCTGCCGGCGGCGCGCTGCGATTGTCTGAACTGCTGCCGGGACCGCAGCCGCTCAGCAAGATGCCGGCAAACAGAGCGGTGAGGCTTATACGGACGAGTTTCATAGCCGATACCTTGGCAAAGAATCAATAAATAACACTATAAACCACGTCGTCGGGTCTGTCCTTACCCGGGATTCGGGCCAGCCAGGATGCTGAGGGGCAAGTTTGCAGGAGATGTGATCTGGAAACGCTTATTGCGGCTGCGGGCACCCCGCAACAGCTGCACGTTGCCGAGGCTGACGCCGAACGCTTCGGCCAGCAGACGGCAAGCCTGTTGATTGGCTTTGCCATCGGTCGGGGCCGCGGTGAGATAGATTTTCAAGCGGCCGCTTTCTGGCGCGCCGATTTTCAAGCGGCTGCTGCGCGGTTGGACCCGCACTTCAAGGATCAGATTGTCCTGCTGCCATTGAGCCCAATCTGCTTCCCGGCCTGCCTCGGTCAGAGCGGCTGGCCCATGGAAGTGCAAACGATGCCGGACATTACCTGACCTATCGGAAGCAACATGCTCAGGGCCTGAATGCCGATCAGTACAAACAGCGCCGACAAGTCCAGCCCGCCGATGGTCGGGACCAGTCGCCGCACCGGCGCCAGCACGGGTTCGACCAGCGAGGCCAGCAAGTTGGCTGCCGGGTTGTAACTGCCGCCAGGTGCTACCCAGCTAAGGACGACGTAGATCAGAACCACGAATAGATAAATTCGCAGGCTCAACTGCAGCAGCCTGACGACGGCGATGCCGACTAGCTGAACGATATCGGTATCACCGACGCAGGCCACGTTTACCAGTATCGGCTGTAGCGATCAGCTGGATAATTACGGCAATCAGCAGAGTGGCGGTATCGAGACTGCCGATGGCGGGTACCAGCCGTCGCAGCGGAATAACCAGCGGATCAGTAACGCGCAAAATAAACTGGCTCAGCGGATTGCGAAAATCTGCGCGCACCCACTGCAGCAGCAGACGCAGGACAAAGCAAATGATGTACAGGTCCAGAAGACTGCGAAAAATGAATATCAGCGCGTCCTGCATGTCTTTCCCGCCAAGTTATTTGGTTGTGCTATGGACTAATCCGTCGGACGGCCGAGTTCCAGTGAGCGTTCTCGGGCCGCATTAAGAGCGTCGCGGAAGATAGCACGAAGCCCTGCCTGTTCAAGCGCACTGATCGCGGCCGCCGTGGTACCGCCTGGCGAAGTGACGCTGGCGCGCAGCTCTGCTGGCGCAATGCCAGTTTCCCGCGCAGCCATGCCGGCGCCGCGCGCCGTATTGATTGCCAGCTGCCGTGCGAGTTCCGCTGGAATACCCTGTTCTGCGGCCCATTCTTCCAGTACTTCCATCAACAAGTAGAAATAGGCAGGCCCGCTGCCGGATACGGCAGTCACCGCGTCAATCAACAGCTCGTCATCAACCCAGCCGGCCTCGCCGGTGGCGCGCATGATGTAGTCCGCTTGCGAACGCTGCGCCGCGCTAACATTTTCACTGGCAACCAGCACGGCCATTCCGGCGCCCACCAGGGCAGGCTGATTGGGCATTACGCGCACCAGCGCTGTGGCCTGGCCAAGCCAGGCGCCCAGGCGTTTGAGGGTCAGGCCGGCGGCAACGGAAACGACCAATTGCGCTGGCTGCCGCGGCCCGAGTTGCGCAATAACAGTTTCCATCAGTTGCGGCTTGACGGCCAACATCAGCACGTCGCTTTGGGCGGCAACCCGATCGTTGTCAGCGCTGACTTCGATTTGTGGAGAGAGATTGGCCAGTAGTGTTCTTTGTGGCTGACTGGGGTCCGCAATTTTCAGACCTTCGGCCGGATGTCCGCTGCGCAGTAAGCCGGCAACAATGGCCCTGGCCATATTGCCGCCGCCGATGAAACCAATGATTAACTGTTCATGCATCGCTGCGCGCTCCGAATAACCGGCTGCCGATTCTAAGCATGTTGCTGCCGGCTGCCACCGCAGGACCAATGTCGCCCGACATGCCCATGGAAAGCGTGTCCAGCACATGACCCTCGGCGCGCAGGCGTTCATACAATTGCCGTCCAGCGCTGAATTCGGCGAGCAAAGCTGCTTCGCTCTTGCCGGGCAAAGGCATCACCATCAGGCCGCGCAGGGCCAGGTGCGGCAGGCTGTCGACATGTCTGGCCAGCGCTGCAACTTCTGCTGCCGGCACGCCGCCCCGATTGCCGCCCTGGGGTTGTACCTGGATACAGATCTGCAGGTCATCCAGGCTTGCCGGTCGCTGTGCCGACAAGCGATCAGCAATGCGGCTGCTGGCGAGACTCTGGACCCAGTCAAAGTTCTCGGCCACAGCGCGAGTCTTGTTGGATTGCAGCTGACCAATAAAATGCCAGCGGGCGCCCGTGACCTGGTCGGTTTTTTGCAAGGCTTCCTGGAGGTAGTTTTCCCCGAAGTCTTGCAAACCTGCTTGTCGGGCCGCCTGAATCCGGGCCAGTGACTGGCGCTTGCTGACCGCCAGAATACGGATCTGTTCGGGATCCCGGCCTGAAAGCCTGGCAGCCGCGGCGATTTCTTTCCGCAGATCAGCTAGTTGTTCCGTGATTCCCGTCACGACCCTCCGCAGGCCAATGGCTATACTATGTCTCACGTTCGGGCCTGTTATGGTAAGTCGCGCGCTACTCACAACAGGTAACTGCTTGATTCGGGTGGAATAAATGTCTGTAGATATTGCTCAGTTACTGGCTTTTTCAGTAAAGAACAACGCCTCTGACCTGCATCTTTCTGCAGGCGTACCTCCAATGATTCGTGTTGACGGCGACGTTAAGCGCATCAACATGCCGGCACTTTCCCATAAGGAAGTGCACAGCATGATATACGACATCATGAACGACAAGCAGCGTAAGGACTTCGAGGAATTCTTCGAGACTGACTTTTCGTTCGAGATTCCGAAGCTGGCACGCTTCCGCGTCAACGCCTTCAACCAGGCGCGTGGCGCCGGTGCGGTGTTCCGCACGATTCCTTCGGAAATACTCTCCCTGGATGATCTGGGAGCGCCGCCCATCTTTAAAGATATCGCCATGTATCCGCGCGGTATCTGCCTGGTAACCGGGCCAACGGGTTCGGGCAAATCAACGACGCTTGCAGCGATGGTGGATTACATTAATGATCACAAACCCGATCATATTCTGACCATCGAAGATCCCATCGAGTTTGTGCACGAAAGCAAGCGCTCGCTGATCAACCAGCGTGAAGTCCATCGCGACACCCTGGGCTTCGCCGAAGCGCTGCGCTCAGCCCTGCGCGAAGATCCCGACGTTATTCTGGTCGGCGAGATGCGTGATCTCGAGACCATTCGTCTGGCGCTGACTGCGGCCGAGACCGGCCACCTGGTGTTTGGCACGCTGCATACCAGTTCCGCTGCCAAAACCATCGACCGTGTGGTTGATGTGTTTCCGGCTGCTGAGAAAGAGATGGTTCGCTCCATGCTTTCGGAATCGTTGCGCGCTGTTATCTCGCAGACCTTGCTCAAGCGCATTGGCGGAGGCCGGATCGCCGCCCACGAAATCATGATTGGTACGCCGGCTATTCGGAATCTGATTCGCGAAGGCAAGATCGCGCAGATGTATTCAGCTATTCAGACTGGCCAGGCTGCGGGCATGCATACGCTCGATCAGAATCTGCAGGAGCTTCTGCGCAAGGGCGTGATCACCAAGGAAGAGGCCAGATTCAAGGCCGCCAACAAGGACGATTTCTGAGTTTCGTCAGCGCAAGCTGCGGATCTCGAGGGAGGTAAGGCGATATGGAACGCGATCAGGCAACCCGCTTGATGCAGGGGCTGCTGAAAAAGCTGGTGGCCCAGAACGGCTCCGATCTGTTCATAACGGCGGGTTTTCCGCCGGCCATCAAGGTAGACGGTGACATTCATCGCGCCGGCGAACAGGAGCTAACCCCGGAACAGAGTGCGGTCATTGTCCGTTCGATCATGAACGACAAGCAGGCGCGCGAGTTTGATGCCACCAAGGAATGCAACTTCGCCATTAGCCCGCAGGGCATTGGTCGTTTCCGGGTCAGCGCATTTATTCAGCAGGGCGCGGTTGGCGCCGTTTTGCGCACCATCGTCACCAAGATCCCAAGCTTCGAGGACCTGGATCTGCCGGGCGGCCTGAAGGACGTGGTGATGACCAAGCGTGGCCTGGTGATCCTGGTTGGTGCAACCGGTTCAGGTAAGTCGACTACGCTGGCCGCCATGGTCGGCCATCGCAATCAGAATACGCGTGGCCACATCGTCACCATCGAGGACCCTATTGAGTATGTCCATCCACACCTCAAGTGCGTGGTAACCCAGCGCGAAGTAGGCGTTGATACCGATTCCTGGCACGCAGCCCTGAAGAACACTCTGCGCCAGGCGCCGGATGTGATTCTGATTGGCGAGATCCGTGATCGCGAAACCATGGAATATGGCATTCAGTTTGCCGAAACCGGGCATCTGTGCCTGGCCACGCTGCATGCCAACAGCGCAAACCAGGCGCTGGATCGCGTCATCAACTTCTTCCCTGAGGATCGCCGCGACCAGTTGTTAATGGACATGTCGCTTAATGTTCAGGCACTGATCTCGCAACGCCTGATTCCGCGTTCCGGCGGCACTGGGCGCATTGCGGCAATGGAGATCATGCTCAAGTCGCCGCTGATTTCCGACCTGATCTCGAAAGGTGAGGTGCTCAAGATCAAGGAAATCATGGCCAAGTCGAATCGCCTGGGTATGAAAACCTTCGACCAGGACCTGTTCGATCTGTTTGAAGCGGGCAAAATTGATTATGAAGAAGCGATGCGTAATGCAGACTCCAAGAACGAGCTACGGTTGCGCATCAAGCTTGAATCCAAGCGAGACAAGACAGCGCCGGACAAGGATGGCGGCCTGAGCCTTATAGACGATGGAGAGGAGGCGATGCAGTTCTAGTTGACTGCAAGCGCTGCACTACGAGCAAGGAAGCATGAACGTTCAGCCTCTGTTTAACCTGATGGTCGAGAAGAAGGCCTCAGATCTTTTTCTGACCTGCTATGCGCCGGTCAAGATCAAGATTGACGGCAAAATCATGCCCGTCAACAAGCTCGACCTGACGCCGAAAATGATTCGCCAGGCTGCCATCGAGTTGATGACAGAAGAGCAAATGGACGAATTCAATCGCGAAATGGAAATTGATTTCGCGGTATCCAAGCCGGGGCTGGGGCGATTTCGCGTCAACTGTTTTCACCAGCGCGGAAATGTTGCCATCGTCATGCGCTACATCACGCAAGAGATTCCCAATCTGGATGCGCTCGGCATGCCGCCGATCCTGAAGGAGCTGGTGATGTTTCGCCGTGGTCTGATATTGATGGTCGGCGCCAGCGGCAATGGCAAGTCCACGACGCTGGCTGGCATGATCGATTATCGGAACGATAAGACTTCATCGCATATTCTGACCATTGAAGACCCGATCGAGTATCTGCATACCAATCGCAAGTCGATTATTAATCAGCGCGAAGTTGGCAGTGACACAAAGTCTTACGCGCGAGCGCTCAAGAGTGCCATGCGTGAAGCACCCGATGTCATTCTGATTGGCGAGATTCGTGACCGCGAGACCATGCAGGCCGCCATTGACCTCGCCGGCACCGGCCACCTGGCCATTGCGACACTGCATTCAAATAATGCGCCGGAAACGCTCGATCGTGCGATCAACATTTTTCCCGAGGATCAGCATCCACAAGTCTATATGGACTTGTCTCATTACCTGCGCGCAATCATTTCTCAGCGCCTGGTACGCGGCACCAGCGGTGACCGGGTGGCGGCTGTGGAAGTCATGTTGAATACGCCGCGTCTGGCCGAGCTAATTCAGGCTGGCGACATCGGTGCTGTAAAAGAGTCTTTTTACGAAAGCACTGAGCAGGGCATGCAGACTTTTGATCAGTCACTGCTCAAGCTCTATCGGGATGGCAGAATCGGGATGGAAGAAGCGCTGGCCAACGCGGATTCCCGCGCTAACCTGGAAGCGCAAATCCACTTCGGCTAAGCCGCGTCGCCCGTATATACCGTAGCACCGTCAAATACCGGGCCATCCACGCAGACTCTTTTCATCGCAGGGCCCTCAGGGGTCATCACCCGCACCGCGCAGCCGGCGCATCCACCGACGGCGCAGGCCATAAATTCCTCAAGGCATAGCTGCGAAGCCAGCTGAAATTCCATGGCCAGTTGCCTGGCTGCCAGCAGCATGGGCTCCGGGCCACAGGCGTAGAGCAGACACTGCCCCCGTTCCTCTGCGCTGAGCTGCTGCAGCCACTGACGGGCCAGGTCGGTGACATAGCCGCGAAAGCAGCCCGTCAGTCCGGCGGCACTGGCCAGGCGGCCGGGAATACCCCAGTCCTCCAGCATCACCAGGCTATGGCTGGCGGTGGCATCGATGCCAGGTGTGGGCAAGCTGCTGGCTTTGAGTGAAAACGGGAAGGGCAGCTCCGAGCCAAAAAATGCTTGCGGCTGAACATCACTAAGGCCGGCAAGCTGTTCGGCAAAAAACAGCAGCGGTGGAATCCCGACGCCACCGCCCAGCAGCAAGGCGCGCGGTTTTTCCGGATCGATGCTGAAGCCATTTCCGATCGGGCCCATCAGGTTAAGCTTGTCGCCCGGCTTTGCCCGGCTTAGCCCGCGCAAACCGGGCCCGACGATCTTGTATAGCACTTCAATCCAGCCTTGCTGCTGGTTACTACGCATGATCGACAGCGGCCGGCGCATCGGGATATCCGCATCGCAACGCAGATGCACGAACGTTCCGGGGCGCGCCCGCGCAGCGCATTGCGGAGCTTCCAGGCGCAGAATGTACTGATCGCCGTCGAATGTCTCGTGACTGAGAACTGCGGCATCTTCAACAAAGATGGTGTTGCGCTGCGCCTTACTCATCGGTGACGCCTTGCTTCGACTACGGTGGCCAGGATAGCCATGCGCATGGCCAGGCCGTTGGTTACCTGGCGCGTGATCACCGAGCGTGGTCCGTCGGCAACTTGTGAGGATATTTCCACGTCCCGATTCATCGGTCCGGGATGCATGACAATGGCATCTGGCTTTGCCCGCAGCAGGCGTGCGTCGTTAATGCCGTAAGCCTCGTGATAGTCAGCAGCGCTTATTAGCTTTGCCTGCTGTTCGATGCGCTCGCGCTGTATGCGCAGGGCCATGACCACATCGGCACCGGCCAGGCCGGCATTCAGGTCACTGGTAATGCTGGCGCCAGGATAGAGGCCGGGGTCGGGATCAAGTCCGGGCGGCGAAACCAGGCGGATATCCCGCGTGCCCATGATGCGCAAAGCCTGGGTCACGGAGCGTGCTACGCGCGAATGGGCAACGTCGCCAACAATGGCGATAGCAAGCTGGTCGAAGTCTGGCTTGTGCTGGCGGATGGTCATGATATCCAGCAGTCCCTGTGTTGGGTGCGAGACACTGGATTCGCCGGCGTTTAATACGCTCACGTGCGGCTGCACGCTAGCAGCGATCATCGCCGGAATTCCGGCCGAGGCATCGCGTACCACGAATACGTCTGCCTGCATGGCCTGTAAGGTATAGATAGTGTCGAGAATGCTTTCGCCTTTCTTGCGCGATGAGGTGTTGACGTCCAGATTCAGAACATCTGCGCTCATGCGTTTGGCGGCCAGTTCGAAGGACGCGCGGGTGCGCGTGCTGGCCTCAAAAAACAGGTTCGCCACGGTTCTGCCGGCCAGCGCCTGATCCCGCGCTGGCGGCTCGCCGGCCGGGCGCAGATAGGATTCGGCCCGATCCAGCAACATATTCAGAATTTCTCTGTCCAGCCCTTCCAGGGTCAGAAGGTGCTTGAGGTGACCCGAGCGGTTTAATTGCTCGCAGTGTCTGTGCTCAGCTTCCGTGGCCATGCTGCTTTTAGTTACCCGCGCCGCGCAGCCAGCTCTCGGCGATGAGCCGGGCAGCCAGGCGATCGATATCCTGTTTTCGTGTCCTGCGCTTGCGCAAACCGCTTTGTCGCTGGCTGCGCAATATAGATTCGGCTTCGGCAGAGGTCAGCCTTTCATCCACCATTTGCGTGGGTAGCTGGTAACGCTCGCCGAGCCAGGCAGCAAAATCATTCGCCCTTTTGGTCATGGGCGACTCACTACCATCCTCATTATACGGCAAGCCGATGACCAGAACCTCGGGCTGCCACTCGCGCAGCAGGGCGTCGAGTGCGTCAGCTTGCGGCTGGCCGTTGCGTGCGTTCAGGGTGACCAGTTCACCGGCGATGCCGGTGAGGGCGTTAGCGCTGGCCACACCGATACGTCGCTCGCCGAAATCGAATACCAGCGCCTGTTGCAAGGCCGGCTTGTCGGGCTTCTCGTTCAAGGCAGCCGGTTACGGCCAGTTTCAGGCATGTCCGGCCTGGGAACTCAGGCTGCTCAGGTCTACGCCCAGCAAGGCGACGGATTCCTCGTAGCGTTGTTCGAACGGTACTTCGAAGATCAGCTTTGGCTCGGCGGGAACGCTGAGCCAGGCATTTTCAGTAATTTCGCGCTCCAGCTGTCCAGGGCCCCAGCCGGAATATCCGAGCACGAGTTGCGCTTTGTTCGGACCGCTGCCGGCCGCCATGGCGCCAAGTATGTCCTGTGATGTGGTCACGAAAATACTGTCCGTGACTGCCACCGTTGCATCCCATTGCTTTGGCTGCTGGTGGATGACGAAACCGCGCTGAAGTTCCACCGGCCCGCCCTGCAAAATCGGCTGGCTGGAAATGCCTGGTCTGGCTGCGCTCAGATCCAGCTGCTCCATGACTTCGCCGAAATCCATGTCCAGCGGCCGGTTGATGATCAGGCCGAGGGCGCCCTGATCGCTGTGTTCGCAGATATAACTGACGGTTCGGTGAAAGTTAGGGTCCAGCATGGCCGGCATGGCGATCAACAAGTGACCGGTTAAGCTGGTGCTGGCTGTCTCCATTAATTCAGAGCTCATCGCGCACGCTCATCTGGGCTACCCCCGGTTCGGATCCGAATCGCCATTCATAGGCAAAGCGCAGAACATCGTAGTCGCTGCGCAAGATCTCCGGAAATGGTTCGAAGGGCGACGCGATTTTCAGGATTTCCACGGCGGCATCGTCGATGCTGCGCTGACCGGACGATTTCCGCACCACCACCTGTTTGAGGATCCCGTCTGCGGCAATGGCCACTTCGAGAGTCGGATGCTGTGTCGCACTGCGGCTGCTGACCTGGCGAGGGAAGTTCAGCGTGCCAACTCGTTCGACCTGGCGTTTCCAGCCACTCAGGTAGGCGGCAATGCGCGACTCCCGGGTGCTGGCGCTGATCACCAGCTCGCGCGGTCCGGCTGAACTGATTAACGTACTGTTTTCAGGTTCATTGACGATTTCGATAAAGCTGGTGTCGCCTGGCATGGCCGTGCTTTGCTGGCTGGCCGGCCGTTGCTCGCCTGGGTCTCTTGGTCGTTGCCAGTCGGCTTGCCCTGCCGCCATCAGTATTGGTCGACTGCTGGCTTGCTCGCCTGCCTGCAGCGTTTGCTCGCTGCCGTCGCGATCAGGTCCCAGTGCACCGTCGCTCCTGCGGGTCAGGGCGGTCTGCAGGCGGTTCTCCTCGCTGGTGTTACCCGATCCCTGCATCGATTGCTGGGCCAGCAATCGCGCATCTTCGCTGGGTTGTTGAGTATTGGATTCGCTGGTTACCAGGACTACGTCCAGGGAGGTCGCGGTGGAAAAGTCCGGCAACTCGCCGTTGCTAAACGTCACGCCCAGGATTACCACGCCATGAAAAAGGGCGGCAATAAAAATTGTTGAAGAAAGTCGATCCCGAGCAGCCTTCTCCGTCCATTCCAGGGGCGGCGATAGCAGCACATTGCGCTCGGTTGTTGGAGAACTTTTCAGGCCCATAGGCGCTAGCGCTTGGCTGCGCTCCCGTTCCGTCGTAGGCACACCTTGATTATACGCTCGCCGACATGGCAACGCGGCACTGCGTCACAGATCCTGCCTGATTAGCGCTGCAAATGGCTTTCAATGCTGTCCATCAGCTTGGCGGCCACATCTTCTTTGGCCAGTTTTGCCAGTTCGCGAATGCCTGTGGGGCTGGTGACGTTGATTTCCGTGAGATAGTCACCGATCACATCCAGGCCGGCAAAAATCACACCACGCTCCTTGAGCTTTGGTCCGACTTCAGCGCAAATCCAGCGTTCGCGGTCTGTAAGCGGCCGTACCTCGGGTTTTGCGCCCATCACCAGGTTGCCACGATTGTCGTCCGGCGGCGGCACCCGGGCCAGCGAGTGCGCTGCAGCGACTTCACCGTCAACCAGCAAGATACGCTTGTCGCCTGCTGTGATTTCCGGGATATAGCGCTGCGCGATGGCGAAATTGCTGTTTTCGCCGGTGAGAGTCTCGAAGATGACATTGGCGTTGTTATCGCCCAGGCGAACCACAAAAATCGATCGCCCGCCCATACCGTCCAATGGTTTAACGACAATTTGTTCGTGAGCTTTCAGGAAGCTACGTATCTCATCCATGGAACGGGTGACGAGGGTGTCCGGGCAGCACTGCGGGAACCAGGCGGTGAAGGCTTTTTCGTTAATGTCCCGAAGTGCGGCGGGTCGATTGATTACAAGGGCCCCGGCCAGTTCCGCGCGCTCTAATATATAGGTGGTGTAGATGAACTCCATGTTGAAGGGCGGATCCTTGCGCATCAGGATTACGTCCAGATCACCCAGCTGGAGCTCCTCCGCGGCATCCAGCTCGAACCATTCGGCCGGGTCATCGCGCACGCTCAGGCGCCTCGAGGCCCCCATGGCAACGCCATTTTCCAGGCGTAAGTCCGCCAGCTCGAAATAATGCAGTTCATATCCGCGCGCGCTGGCTTCCAGCAACATGGCCAGGCTGCTGTCCTTGGCTGGCGTGATTTGGCCTATCGGGTCCATCACGACTCCGAGACGAATTCGACTCATCGGGTTCTCCGAAAATGCCTGCGAGCGACGGCGGGGTGAAAGAGGTCCCAATTCTGGCGCAGCGCTGCTGAAATATCACCTTTAGCGGGGTATGCTCGATAGCTTGTGTTCGCGAGCCTGCCTGGTGGGGACCGGTGGCTTGCGCTGGCTGCGCAGTTATTACGTGGCTTGTTGTTGTGCGAGATTCAGACCAGCTGTGTTGCCCCTGAATTCGAGCTCTGTGGGTTCGTCGTGCTTATGCCGGCGTACCGTAGATGTCCTTATAACCTTATGTTAAAAGGTAGCTTATGTCGCCGATCCAGGAGGTAGCAGTGAATAACGGAGCCGCCCAGAGCCTCGATGGCCTGAAGGTGCTGGTAATCGACGACAGCAAGACCATACGCCGTACGGCCGAGACCCTGCTGTCCAAGGAAGGTTGCGACTGTGTACACCGCCGTGGACGGTTTTGATGCGCTGGCAAAGATCGCCGACCATCATCCTGACGTAATTTTTGTCGACATCATGATGCCGCGACTGGACGGCTATCAGACCTGCTCGCTGATCAAGCACAACAAGGTATTCCGGGATACGCCGGTAATCATGCTGTCGAGCAAGGACGGCCTGTTTGATCGTGCACGCGGGCGGATTGTTGGCTCAGAGCAATATCTGACCAAGCCCTTTACTAAAGATGAGTTACTGGGCGCAATCGCGACCCAGGTTTCTAGTTAACCGCGAGGCACAGGCCATGGCGCTGGTACTTATCGTTGACGACTCGCCTACCGAGCAGCATGTCATCGCAAGGCTATTGGAGAAACATGGCTTTGAAACCATCGTCGCTAACGATGGCGAAGAGGCAATCAGCATTGCCGAACGAAGTCGTCCCGATGTGATCCTGATGGACGTAGTGATGCCGGGAATGAACGGTTTCCAGGCTACCAGACAGCTGGCCAAGAATCCGTTAACGGCAGAAATACCCGTGGTGATGGTGACTTCCAAAGATCAGGAAAGTGACAAGGCCTGGGGTCTGCGTCAGGGCGCGGTGGACTATTTGATGAAACCCGTCGCCGATACTGAATTACTGGATGCGGTGAGGGCCCGCGTCGCCTGATGGAAGCGACCTCCGGAACCGCTTTGCGCGCATTACACGAGCATCCCTTTGATCTGCTCGTGGAAATGGAAAGACGAAGCAAAGCGGCCCTGGCAGGCGAGCTTGGTGCCGACGTTGATGTTCAGGAATGGGTTGGCATTGGTTTCCGGCTGGGTGCCGAGCGCTTCATCGTGGGTCGTGATGAAGTTCGCGAAGTGCTGATGGTGCCGTCAACGGTTACCCGGGTGCCGGGGGCCAAGACCTGGATACGTGGCCTTGCCAATGTGCGCGGTCACTTGCTGCCGGTGGTCGACTTACGCAGCCTTCCTGGGTGCAGGTTCCGGGGGCAGCGGCCGCAGCAGTCGTGTGCTGGTTTTGAATAGCAATGATTTGCCAGTGGGATTGCTGGTGGATGAAGTATTTGGCTTCCGACGTTTCCTCGAGGGTGAACACCATGGTGAGCAGCCCGACACGATGATTCGTTGTGAGCGTTTTTTAGAAGGCAGTTTTGAGCGCGGTGCAGAACGCTGGCCGGTATTCCGTACTCGGAATCTGGTGTCTGCGGACGAGTTTCGTCGCGCAGCTGCGGAATAAGTCGGCAGCGACTGTCGACAATCGGGCAAACAGGCCGCGGTGGGAAATCCTGCCGGGTGGCCAGTATCAGGGTGGGGTCAGGCAAATGACAAGAAAATCTAGTGGTTCAGCCGTAATGCCGTTGCTCGGTGTTATTACCTTGCTGGCACTGTGCGGCTCGCTATATCTGCTTTTTGCCGGTCAGGGTTCCGGTGGGGCCATGCCTGCTGCGGGTAGCGATTTGGGCAAGGCTCAGGCTGCCGTGGCCCAGGCGCGCCTGGCCTTGTCTGGTAACGCCGAAGCCTTTGAAAAGCTTGGCCAGGGACAGCGCGATGTGCAGTCAGCCATGCGCAGTAATCCGGGGCAGAAAAAGACTCTGGAGCAAATAGCTCGCGCGCTGGCCACCGTGCAGGATAACCAGGACTCAGTGGTCAGGCTGAGCCGGGCGGCCGATGATCTGGAGACGCTGTCCAGCGAGCTGACAGACCGTGTC
Source organism: uncultured Gammaproteobacteria bacterium (assembly GCA_963807995.1). GTDB lineage: Bacteria > Pseudomonadota > Gammaproteobacteria > Steroidobacterales > J054. The sequence goes on along the minus strand of CAWEDX010000005.1, from coordinate 132,778 downwards.
TATACCCTGGAGAGCGCTATCACACTGCAGAGCCAGCCCGCCGTGGCGGCCCAGCTGGAACGTTTGCGTCAGCTTGGCGACGGTATGCGTCGGGATGTGCGTAGCCTGGTGCTCGGCGGCGACCCGAACGCGCTTAGTCAGCCATTGCTGGACGCAGAAATGGGTATCGGCCAGGTTGTTCGTGGCTTTAAGTCTGGTGATCCGGAACTGGGCCTGCGCGCGGTGGAAGAACCTGGGGCTATTGATGCGCTTGCTTCCGTCGGGCGCACTGCTGATGCAATGGCCGATACGATTCGCGACGTGATGGCTTCGGCTGATCAGCTGGTGGCGGTAAGCCGTGCGCGGAGTCAGTTCGAGGTGCTCGCTGCCACATTGAGCCCGGCGGGCGGTGGAATCAGCAGCGGTGCTGCAGGCGATCAGGGTCTGCTGTCGCAACTGCCCCTGCTGTTAACAGGTCTGGCACTGGCGCTATTTCTGGCCCTGTCTGTCCTGTACATGCGGTCTGCCGGTTTGCGTCGTACGGCGGCGTTGCAGGCTGAGCAAACGGAGCGCAACCAGGCGGCGATCATGCGGCTGCTGGATGAGATCAGCAGCCTCGCCGATGGTGATTTGACGGCCAAAGCCACAGTTACTGAAGACATTACTGGAAATATCGCTGATTCAATTAACTTTGCCATTGAAGCCCTGCGCGACCTGGTGACGACGGTCAACGAGAGCGCCATCCTGGTTGATGGCGCTGCCAAGCAAACCGACGTGACAGCGCAGCAATTGGCTGAAGCCAGTGCTTCACAGTCGAAGCAAATCAAGCTGGCCTCCGAGGCTATCGCAAGTATGGCCGCTACTATCGAACAGGTGTCGGGCAACGCGGAACGATCCTCGGACGTGGCTCGTCATTCTGTGGATGTGGCGCACAAGGGTGGCGCGGCCGTACGGCGCACCATCGAGGGCATGAACACGATCCGCGAAACGATTCAGGATACCTCCAAGCGAATAAAACGTCTGGGTGAGAGTTCCCAGGAAATCGGCAACATTGTCGAGCTGATTAATGACATCGCTGACCAGACCAATATTCTTGCGCTGAATGCCTCTATACAGGCCTCCATGGCCGGTGAGGCGGGCCGCGGTTTTGCGGTGGTGGCCGATGAAGTCCAGCGCCTGGCAGAACGCTCCACCAACGCGACTAAACAGATTGAAGTGCTGGTGCGAACCATTCAGGCGGACACTAATGAAGCGGTGGTATCCATGGAACGCAGCACCACCGACGTGGTTGGAGGTGCACTGCTGGCAGAAAATGCGGGCGCGGCTTTGACCGAGATTGAGCAGGTATCTAACCAGATTGCCTCGCTGGTGCAGAATATTTCAGACTCCGCACGCGATCAGGCCGGCGCTGCCGAAGGCGTAACCCAGAACATGAGTGCCCTGCAGAAAATAAATACGCAGACCGCTGCCAGCACCAGTGAGACCACGAACTCGATCAGTAAACTGGCCGCTCTGGCGGCGCAATTGCGCGAATCCGTTGCCGGTTTTCGCTTGCCTGACCCGGCGCAACAGCTTGCAGAGGAGCCTGAGTATTCCACTGCCGCAGAGCCGCCCGGTATTAGTGCTGACGCTGATGATCTTCAAGCTGACGATACCGGCGCGGTCGCATACGTCGACCAGCGTACAGCCTGAGCTGATAGCCGCGAGCTGAGCTGTGGTCGCACTTAACCGAGTTATCCCTGAATCTTTGCAGATCGTCGGCGACGAGCTGGCGATTACCCTGCAGGATGCGCGGCTGGCCCTGGAGCAATTTGCCGAGGGCGAGGGCGGTCCGAATATTCTTGATCGTTGCGTGAGCCTGCTGCATACCGCCGGGGGTGTGTTGCGACTGACGGAAACCTATGGCGCGAGTTTGTTGGCCGAGGAAATGGAACAGACCTGCCGCCATCTCGGACGCTCGCGCGGTAAAGATGGCAGCGACGAGGCTATTGATGCCCTGAGCCGTGCGGCCGTTCAGTTGCCGGCCTACGTAGAAAGAATTCTTAACGGTGGCCGTGACATTCCACTGGTTTTGTTGCCATTGCTGAACGATCTGCGCGCAGCGCGCGGCAAGCCACTGTTGTCCGAGAGCACGCTCCTGTTGCTCAATGTTTTCACTCCGGTTGAAGACGCGGCCAACGAGCACCCGGCGCTGCAGCCCAGTGGCGAGGACTTGCAGGCGCTGGCCGTTAAACTGCGCCCGCGTTTTCAGCTTGCGCTGCTCGGCTGGATCAAGGGTGGTGACCTGGAGCGCAATCTGGGCACTCTCGGAGAAATTGCGGCTCGTCTCGAGGCAGCAGCCAGTGACGTAGAGGTGCATCGCCTCTGGTGGGTGGTCACCGCTATTACCGAGGCCCTGGTTAGCGACAGTCTCGAAACCAGCGTATCGCTGAAGCGCCTGATGGGCCAGGTCGACCGCGAAATGAAGCGCCTGATCACTATTGGCGAAAAGCGTTACGCCGCCCAGCCGCCGCGTGAGTTGATCAATAATCTGCTCTATTACATCGCTCGGGTAAGCGATGCGGGACCCAGGGTCACCGCGATTCGCGAAGCATTCCAGCTGTCCGAACTGGTACCCGGTGATTCACAGGTAGAAGCGGTACGTGAAAGCCTGGCTGCGCCCAGCGCCAAGCTGATGGAAACCGTGGCCGAGGCTATCCGCGAAGATCTCGGCCGGGTCAAGGATGTGCTCGATATCTACGTGCGCACCGGCATGGAGCATGCCGAGGAATTGCTGCCCCAGGTAGAGCTGCTCAAGAAGATTGGCGATACGCTTGGCGTGCTAGGTCTGGGTCAATTACGCGAAACCGTGCAGCAGCGTCGCGAGGAACTGGCGGCCATAGCCGGCGGGGAGAGCGACGCTGAGGAATCGCGCCTGGTAACTATGGCGGCTTCGCTGCTGGAAGTAGAAAGTGCCTTGGGCGACCAGTTATATGGGTTGATTGCGCCTGACGAGGAAGACGCTGCGACGGCCCCATCCTCGGGCGAAGATGTTGACTACGCCGAAGTATCGCGCGCGGTGATGCGCGAATGCGTGGTTAATCTGGCGCGGGTACAGGATGCTGTAAGCCAGGTGCTGGAGCGTCCGGGTGAGGCCGGCGTGCTGGATGCGGTACCGGGTCAGCTACGCGGCATTACCGCGGGTCTGCTAATCCTGAGCAAAACCGAAGCAGTAGATATTGTCGACGGCATTGGCGCAGCAATCAGGCGAGATTGTGCAACAGGGCTATTCGCCCGCAGATCGCCAGCGTCTTGATCTGCTCGCCGACGCCATTGTCAGCCTGGATTATTACCTTGAGACCCTGGAAGCCGGTCGGCGTGAGCCGGTTTACATGCTTGAAAATGCTCAGCGCTGCCTGACAGCTCTGCATGAGTTAAAGCCGTTGGCAGCGCCAGTGGCAGAGCTGGAGCCGGAGCCGGGCCAGAGTGGTTTGGTGGCTACGCTCACGCTCGACGAGCCCTCGGCGACCGTGGAAGCATTGGATCCGCGCGCGCTGGCCATGGTTCCGGGAGCGCTGACCGTCGGCCAGGAACCTGCGGATCCGGAAATCATCGAGTTGTTTATCGAGGAAGCCGGCGAAGAGATTACTTCGATCCAGACTAATTTCCCGGCCTGGCGCGACAACCCCGGCAATGATGAAGCACTTAGCTCATTGCGTCGTTCCTTTCATACCCTGAAAGGCAGCGGTCGGATGGTCGGCGCCATGCTGATCGGCGAGTTTTCCTGGAATCTGGAGAATCTGCTCAATCGCGTCATCAACAAGACCCAGGAAGCAACGGGTGAGCTGGTATCGCTGACCGCAGAGGCCGTCGATGCCTTGCCGGAGTTGCTCGAACAGCTTGAGGCAGGTACGCCGCCGGTCACCAATATCGCCGAGATTATGGAGCGCGTCAGCGCGCTGGTAGAAGGTCGGGAGCCGGATCTTTCTGCGGCGGCTGAACCACCCGCCGCGCCGGAAGTCGAGGGCAGCGGCACCGTCCAGCTGGAAGCCGTTGATTTTGATATCGGTGGCGTTGACTTGCCGATGCCCGAGGCCGCGGCCGAGCAGCAGCTTGCTGCAGAGGATGAATTGGCGGACAGCAGCGAACAAGCCGTCATTGATCCGGTGTTGCTGGAAATATTATCCAAGGAAGTGGGCGGTCATCTCGACACCATCGAGGTATTCCTGGCCGAGACCGCTGAGGGCACACCACCCTTTGCGGTGCCTGAAGAGCTTTACCGTGCTTGTCACACCTTGCATGGCAGCGTGACGATGGCCAAGGCAGAGTTAGCCGGCGAGCTCACTGAGCCCCTGAATCGCCTGATTCGGCATGCTTACGATCATGATGTCGCCGTCGATCTGCCGGTGGTTGATGCGGTCCGGGACTCGGTCCTGGCCTTGCGAGATATCGTCGCCAGTTATGCGGATAACGGCACGGGCTCGCCGCTTGCGACGAGCTGGCTGACCGATTGCGGGCGCTGGATGAACAGGTGGAAGCGCAGGCTGCCGCGCGCGCCGAACAGCCGGAAGACGAAGAACCTGCGGTGCAGGTCGAACTTGTCGATACGGCAACCAGCGAGATTGTCGAGGATGTCGCAACGCTGGTAGAGCTGGACTTCGATCCTGAAATCGCCGGCATTTTTGCCGAGGAAGCGGCCGAAATTCTGGAAGCCTGCGATGCCGCTCTGGCGCAGCTTTCCGCGGGTGCCCCATCCGCAGCCATTCTGGAAGAAATGCAACGTTATCTGCACACCCTGAAAGGGGGTGCGCGGATGGCTGGTCTGGGCCAGATGGGCGATCTTAGCCATGATCTTGAGGCTTTGATGATTGGCATCGATAGTGGCCGACTGCAATTGACCGATGGCAATTCGGCCTTGCTGCAGGCTGCGGTGGACAGCCTGCACAGCATGCGCGATCAGGTTGCCGCAGGTGCCCAGCCGGAGCGTCCGCAAGCCTTGCTGGAGCGTCTGGCGGCTGCCCTTGCAGGCGAAGCCGTCGACGTGGAAGTGCCGGCCGAGGCTATCGTTGAAGAGGAAGCGACACCGGCTGAAGCGGAGCCCGTTGCCGAGTCGTCCGCGGCAGACGACGAGCAAGCGCCGCTGCAGGTGCCCGAGCAGATTCCGGAACCCGCCGAGAGTATTCCGGCCATGCCACTGCTGGATGAGATCGGCAGGCTGGCCCGCGACCTGGAGGCCCCGGCACGACCGGAACAGCCGAAGGATCTGGAACAGCTGATTGCCCCGCCGAATCGCGAAGCCGCGGTGGCAGAACGCCGGGAAACCGCCCGCGTCGACCCGGAGATGCTCGAGCAACTGCTGAACAACGCTGGCGAGATCAGCATTTTTCATTCGCGCTTGTCGCAGCAGATGAGCCAGACCCAATTCAACCTGGAGGAACTGGGCCAGACGGTCGTGCGTCTGCGTGATCAGCTGCGCAGTCTTGAGTTGGCCACCGAGGCGCAAATCCTCTATCGCCATCAGGCCGAGCTGGCTGCTAACGAAGAATTTGATCCGCTGGAGCTGGATCGTTATTCACGCATTCAGCAACTTTCCAGGGCCCTGGCTGAAACGGCCAGCGACGTCAGCAGCATCAGGGATCTGCTGCAGAACCTCACCGGTGATACGGAGGCCTTGCTGGTTCAGCAGTCGCGCACCGCCGCCGAACTTCAGGACGGGCTGATGCGCACGCGCATGGTGCCGTTCCAGGGTCATGCAACACGCTTGGCCCGCCTGGTCCGACAGACAGCCAGTGAGCATGGCAAGCAGGCCGAGCTGTCATTGCGTGGCGGCGGTGAACTGGATCGGCAGGTGCTGGAAAAAATGCTGCCGCCGTTCGAGCATATGCTGCGCAACGCTGTGATTCATGGCATTGAGACACCGGCGCAGCGCGAGGCGGTCGGTAAACCGGCAGCCGGCAATGTCGCGATTACGCTGCGCCGCGAAGGCGCAGAGGTATTAATCGAGGTTGAGGACGACGGCCGCGGCCTGGACGTTGCACTATTCGTCAGAAAGCACTGGAGCAGGATCTGCTCGATACCGAATCCAGTTGACGGATGAGGAAGTCATGCAGTTGATTCTGCGGCCGGGTTTCTCAACGGCTGAACGGCTGACCCAGTCAGCCGGGCGTGGCATCGGCATGGATGTGGTGGCCAGTGAGATCACCAAGCTCGGCGGAATCTTGCGCATCGATTCAGAAGTCGGTGCAGGGCACGCACTTTACCGTGCGGCTGCCATTTACCCTGGCGGTTACGCAGGCTTTGATTGTGCGCACGGGCCAGGAGCTTTATGCCCTGCCGCTGCCCACCGTCGAGGGGATTATTCGCATTAGTCGCGAGGACTACGCCAATTACATGGCGAAGGAAGAGCCGGCCGTTGAATATGCGGGTCAGCGTTACACCTTCCGACATCTTGGACAATACCTGGGCGTGGGTCGCGTCAAGACTTGTCGGACGATGAAGAGCGTATTTCCATCATCCTGGTGCGCGCCGGCGAAAACTCAACCGCATTGATCACGGATGAAATGCTGGATAGCCGCGAGATCGTGGTAAAGCCCGTCGGCGATCAGCTCTCCAGTATTCGCGGAATTTCCGGCGCCACTATTCTCGGCGATGGTCGGGTAGTGGTTATTCTGGACGTCGGTGCGCTGGTGCGTTCGGCACGTCCGACAGTGGAACCCGTTGCCGCACCCGTCGAAGTTGTCCCGGATCGCCCGGTTGCGCTGGTGGTCGACGATTCCATCACCATGCGGCGGGTGACTCAGCGACTGCTTGATCGCAATGATTTTCGCGTGTTGACCGCCAAAGACGGCGTAGAAGCGGTAGGCGTACTGCAGGAGCATATTCCCGACATCATTTTGCTGGATGTAGAAATGCCCAGGATGGACGGCTATGAGTTTGCGGCCCATGTGCGCAATAACCCGGATTCTGAGGCGGTGCCGATCATCATGATTACCTCGCGGGTGAGCGATAAGCATCGGGCGCGCGCCATCGAACTGGGTGTCAATGACTACCTCGGGCAAGCCCTACCAGGAGCAAGAGCTCATGGATGCCGTCAATCACTTGTTGAAGATACCAGCCGAATGAGCAGACAGGCAGGCAGCCAGGCCGAGGAACTGTATAGCTTGCTGGTGCCGCTGCATCAGCATCGTCTGATTGTGCCGCGAGTTTGCGTTGCTGAAGTCGTTCGTTATGCGTTGTGCACGCAAACTGACCGAGGCCCAAGCTGGCTGCGCGGCAGCCTGATGTGGAATGACGTCGAGATCCCGGTAATCAGTTTTGAAGACCTGGCCGGTCTGCCGTTTACGGAAACGGGCGGGCGTACGCGACTGGCGGTATTCAACTCGCTGACCGGTCAGTTGAGAGAACAGGCTTTTGCCATGCTGACGGAGGGCTTTCCGCAACTGGTGAAGGTCAATCGCGACGTCATGGAGCCGGATACCCGACATGCCTGGCCTGAAAACGGCCCGGTAATCTGTCAGATTCGCATGATCAATGAGTATCCCTTGATTCCTGACCTCGAGCGCATGGAAGCATTGATCAGCGAGGCTATGGTTGCGGGCGATTTACCCGCCTGACGCGTCAGGCGCCGCCCAGATCGCCATGCAGGAATTGCACGATCGCGAGTGCCGTCAAGGCGGCGGTCTCCGTGCGTAAAATGCGCGGACCCATGGCAAAGCTGGCAAATCCAGCGCCGAGGGCCTCGGCCTGTTCAGCAGACGTCAGTCCGCCTTCCGGCCCGACCAGCAGGGCTACTTCATCGCCTGGCGGCAATTTTTCCAAGCCCTTGTCGGCCTCTGGTGAAAGCAGGATTCGCAGGCCGTGGCCGGGCAGCTGGGTCATAGCCTGGGTCAGCGAACAAGGCGCCTCGATACGCGGCAGTTGTGCTCGTCCGCACTGTTCCGCTGCGGCTATGGATACTGCCTGCCAGTGTTGCCGTCGCCGCTCGCCGCGTTCGTCGCTTAAACGCACAACGCTGCGCTCGCAGCGCAGCGGCAGAATTCGATGCACACCAAGTTCGGTGGCTTTCTGTATTACCAGGTCCATACGCTGGCCGCGGCAAATGCCTTGTAGCAGCAGTGTTTTCAGCTGTGACTCTGCAACGGCAGGTATAGGCTCGGCGACAATGACCTGGCAACGGCCCCGTGTCAGTGATGCGATGTTTGCGGCGAATTCATTGCCGACACCGTCGAACAGCTGCAGGCCATCTCCCGGGCCAAGACGCAGAACTCGCTGCACATGGGCCGCCGCTTCGCTGCCAAGTTCCAGTTGCTCGCCAGTACGGATCGGCGGCGGATGATAGATACGTGACACTCTCATGCTGGTAATTATCACCCAGGTCTCTGTGTCGGGGTGGCTGACAGGCAATTTTTGCTTGTTTGCCCGGTGATGCTAGTCTGCCCTGCAAACTCGCCCTGCGTAACTCAGCGATGCTAGCCGTAGACCTGTCCTCTGGATTGCTGGAAGGCGCCCGCCTGGTGCCTTCGCCCGAACTGTGATCCGCGTCCCGTCGGCTGCCAGCCTGAACTCATTGTGATTCACGGCATTTCCCTGCCGCCTGGCGATTTCGGCGGGCCGTGGATTGATCGCCTGTTTACCAATTGCCTTGATCCGGATGAGCATCCCTATTTTCGGGCGATTTGCAGCCTCGAAGTTTCCAGTCATCTGCTGATCCGACGCGATGCTGAACTGGTCCAATATGTACCGTTGCATCTGCGTGCATGGCATGCCGGCCCGTCTGTGTTTGCCGGACGCGAACGCTGCAATGATTTTTCCGTCGGCATTGAGCTTGAAGGCCTTGACGATCAGCCCTATGAGCGCGCTCAATACTCTCAGCTCGCGCAAGTTATCCACGCCCTCAGGCAGGGCCTGAGGTCTTTGCGACAGGCGCCCGTTGTCGCGCATAGTGACATCGCCCCTGGCCGCAAGACTGATCCCGGGACCGCTTTTGACTGGACGGAACTGGCGCAACGCCTGAAACAACTGGAGCCTGGATGAACCTGTTTGCACTATTGCTGGGTCTGGCTATAGAGCGCCTGTTGACACAACAGTTTCACTTGCGTGAATTTCGCTGGCTGGATCCTCTGTTCGATAACGCGTTTTCGCCGTTGTCGAAAGTTCCGGGCGGATTGACTCTGGTCGGTGTCACGCTGTTTGCTGTCGGCCTGACGCTACCCGTCGCGGCCGTGGTCTGGTTGCTGGAAGATGCCTTACTGCAAATCCCGAATTTTGCCTTTGCTGTACTGGTTCTATTGTTTTCGCTGGGTCCGCGAGACCTCAAGGAAGAAGCAGATGAATACGCGGCTGCGGTCGAGGCCGGCGACCGGGAGCAGATGCGGCGACTCGCCAAGGAGCTCACTGAGACCGATGCGTCCGAAGATCTGGCCGAGCAGCTGCGACAGGTAGAGCGAGCCATTTACGTGCAGGCGAATAACCGGGTGTTTGGCGTAGTTTTCTGGTTCATTTTGCTCGGCCCCGCTGGTGCCTGGCTGTTCCGTATCGTTGATCTGATGCGCCGGCGCGTCGCGTTTCGCTATTCTGACGATGATGCTCGCTGGGGCAATCTGGCGGCTGCTGTGCGCAGCTTGCATGGTCTGCTGGCCTGGATTCCTGCGCGTTTACTGGCCATCGGCTATGCCCTGGCGGGCAGTTTTGAAGAGGCCATAGCCGATTGGCGCGGCTACTACGTAAATTGCGCACCGCGCTTCTTCGACATCAATAGTGATGTTGTCGGCTGTGCCGGAGCTGGCGCGACGGGACGCGCGACAGAAAGTTGCGAAGTTAAGCCTGCTGCCCGCATTCGCGCGGCCCTGGACCTGGTGGTGCGGACCCTGTGGCTCATCTGGTGTCCGGTGATTGCCGTCCTGACGCTCTATGATCTGGTGATGTGAGTTGGCCGGCATGAGGCTGGCCATCGCCTGGCTTGCCGGTGCGCTGTTGTTGGCGGCCTGCGCGCCTCCGCCCCCGGAGGAATCGACCGAGGCGCCAGCTGAACGCATTATTACCCTGGCCCCGCATCTCGCCGAGCTGGTGTTTGCTGCCGGCGCGGGTGAGCAGCTTGTCGGCGTATCCGCCTTCACAGATTACCCGGCCGCGGTTCGCGGCCTGCCGATTATCGGCGACGCTTTTCGGGTTGACTATGAAGCAGTAGCAGCCCTGGCGCCTGACCTGATACTGAGCTGGGGCTCCGGCAACCCTGCCGCAATGGTGGAACGTCTGCGTAATCTGGGTTATCGGGTTGTATCGCTGGAGCCTCGCAGCCTGGACGGCATCGCCCGGCAACTGGAGACCATTGGCGAGTTGGCCGGCAGCCGTCAGATTGCTGCGCGCGCCGCTGCCGATTATCGACAAGGCCTTGCGGAATTGCGGCAACGTCATGCCGGTTCGGTGCCGGTACCGGTGTTTTACCAGGTTTCTGCGCAGCCGTTGCTCACCGTGAGTCGACTGCATGTTATCGGCCAGGCCCTGGAGCTTTGCGGTGGCCGCAACCTGTTTGCCGACTTGCCCGACGCGGTACCGGCCGTGTCGCTGGAGGCGGTGATTGAGTCATCGCCAGCGGTAATCTTTGCCAGTGCCCCGCTGACCGGAAGTCAGCCGGACGTGGATTTCTGGCTCAAATGGACGGTGGTGCCGGCCGTGCGTGACGGCCGGATCTATGTCGTTGATGCGAACCTGCTAAGCCGTCCCGGCCCGAGGTTGCTGGATGGCGCCAGGCAGCTGTGTGGCTTTATGGCGCAGGCGCGGTCTGGTTAGTCGGCGCGCTTGGACTTCTGCCAGAGTGTTTCCGGGTGACCCGCATCGCGATTGACCGCGCGTGCCATGACGAACAATAGATCTGACAAGCGATTCAGATACTTGAGCGCATGTTCATTGACCTCTTCGTTGGCAGCCAGGGTCCAGCCGCGCCGCTCAGCCCGTCGACAAATGGCGCGGGCCATGTGGCAGGCTGCGGCTGTCGGGTTGCCACCAGGTAGTACAAAGTCTTTCAGCGCGGGCAGGTCCGCATTAATCTGGTCCAGCAAAGCTTCCAGATCGGCTATGTCCTGAGCGCCAACAAATTCATGTCCGGGCATACACAACTCGCCGCCCAGGTCGAACAGGCGATGCTGAATGAAGGTAAGTTGCTCGGAGAGATGTTCTCCCAGACCCCCTGTGGCGATCAGCACACCAATGGCTGAATTAAGCTCATCCACGCTGCCATAGGCTTCTACCCGCGCCGCGTCCTTGCGCACCCTTTGCCCGTCGCCAAGCCCGGTGCTGCCCTGGTCGCCGGTACGCGTATAAATTTTAGTCAGTCGATTACCCATGGCTGGTCCTGTCGAGATCGGTTCGGGCCCGAGTTGCTCAGCTGCGGCCGAGCGCTGTATGCATTAACTTCGAAGTTTCGGACCGCACAGATTCCCGGCTTCGGTCAGTCCACTTCAGGGTGCAGTATGCAGAATACTGCCGGCGGACGAGAGACGGCAAATAATCGCATGTATTGTCGCCGGCCAAATCAGTGGTAAGCGGGGGGGAATCGGCGCGGCCAGTGCGCTGAATGCACGTCGAGAAATCCGGCCCAGCTTATAGTCGTGAACCCAGGTCTACCTGGACACCGGCATAGGCGGCAACGCCGGGGTTTCGATAGCCGATGAGGTTCTGATAGTCCTTGTCGAGCAGATTTTCGACTCGGGCGAACAGCTTGATGCCTGATGTCAGTTGAAATCGGGCGCTAACATTCACCAGCGTATAGGCATCCAGGGCCGTGGTTTCACGGCTAAAAAACGGTGGTGGAAAACTGTCATCGTCCTGCTCGCCGGTATACGAGAGATTCAGGTTCACGTTTGCCCGCTGGTTCAGGAATGCATAGTTCAGATTAATCGCTGCCATATGCTTTGGCCGCCGTACTTCGCGGCGTGTGCCTGCTTCCGACAGCGCATCCGGCTCCCTGGTATCGCTATAGGTGTAACTGGCCGTGGCCTGCAGTTCGTCGGATACGCGGGCACGGAGAGCGAATTCCACGCCCTGACGCCGGCTAGTGCCATCGGCGTTGATCACCGTTGAATCAAAGCTCGGTGTGAACACCGTCTGAATTTCATCTTCCAGGGTCATGGAGAAGAAGGTCAGGTCTGCCACCAGGCGCTGATCCCAGAAGCCCTGTTCCAGACCGATGTCCCAGCCCAGCGATTCCTCCGGCTTGAGGTCAGGGTTGCCGATGAAGCTGTCCGGAAAAAAGCCGAATAGCTCGGTAAAGGTTGGCTGTTTTAGTCCGCTGCCGAGACTGCCATGCAAGCGAGTCTCTGCTGCCAGCCGATAGGCGCCGCTCAGTCGATAGGTGGCCTTGTTCTGAATGTTGCTGTAGTCGTCGTAGCGAACACTGATCGAGATATCGCTGGCTTCAGTGGGTTGTGCAAGAATTTCTGCGACATAGCCGATGGTGTCGCGCGATTGGCCCTGGTCAGCACCGTCGACGGACAAAAAGCGCTGTTCAAATTCTTCCTTCTCGTAGTCCACGGCCAGTATGCCGCGAAATTTTCCCGGCCTTGGATCAAAATCGAAGCTGGTCTGGTAAGTAAGGGCTGCTTTGCTGCCGTTACTGGTGTCACTGATTATGCTGTCCGCCAGGTTCACGCGTTCGGAGTCCGAGTAGCCGGCTGACAAAATATGTTGCCAGCGCTGTTCCAGAAGAGACAGATTAAGGCTGCCCCGCAGCAGGCCAAGTTGAACATCCGAACGATTGTTGGCATCGACCGGCAAGCCTTCAGATCCGATGGTGTCAAAATCACTGGACGAGTCGGTATATCGACCCACCAGGGCGAAGCGCAAATTCTCGCTGGCGCGAAATTCGGTATTCAGGCTGGCAGTGGTATTGCTATAGCCGTCTTCGCGCGTGCCTGTAAATCCGTCGTTCTCATCTACCAGGGCTGATACGTTGATGCCTTCGGTGTCATAACGTGAGGCGTTGAGATTGATAGAGAAACGTTCCGACGCGTTGCCTAGCTGGGTAGCAAAATTGCTGCTGGAAAAACTTCCGCCTTCAGCCTGCAGGCTACCTTGCAAGCCCTGGCTGGCGCGTCGAGTGGTCACATTAACCACGCCTGCGACAGCGTCGCTGCCCCATAGCGCGCTTTGCGGTCCACGCACCACCTCAATGTTCTCGATGTCCCAGGCGCTGAGTTGTTCGAAGCTGAATTCGTCGCCGACGGCAGGGTCGTTGACTTTGACACCATCGATGACTACCAATAAATGATTGGCCTCAGAGCCGCGAATGCGTAGCTGGGTCTGTTGGCCGGGCCCGCCGGCGCGACTGACATTTATGGATGGCAGGTCCTGCAACAAGTCGGAGATCAGCAAGCTCTGACGTTGCTCGATTGTGCTGCGGCTGATGACAGAGACTGCACTGCCCACTCGCGCGCGGGTGATCGGCGTACGACTGGCTTTGCTGATGATGTTCTCTAGTTCATCGCTGTCAGCAAATGCAGGCAAACAGAACAGGCCGGCGACAATAGTCGCGACCAGGGTTTGGCAGGATTTCATTTTTCCCCCAGCCACGCTCCCCGCGTGGTTTGGCTGACTTATTTATCCAGAGGGGGGTGGTACTGGTTAAGCTGTACAAGCCTGACCAGGTGCCCGCCGCACCCTCATCCCATCGATCAGGCCGGTCTCCGGGCTTACGAGCAGACGCTTGCTAGCGCTTTGTTGATTCGCCTTCCCACGCGTATTGCGCAGTGGCTGCGGACCCTGCAGGGTCCGCTAAATCGACAATTACTCGATTACCGTTGCGGGGGCAGCGCCGGAATCGGAAACTTTGCAAAGCTTCCTGCACCGGCTTCCCGTTATCCTGACCTGACGGTCAGGAGCACCTGATGATTTCAGGGTAGCTTTGCCAAGCTACACAATCAAGTTGGCGGACCCGGCAGGAATATTTCTTCGTCGCCGGCAACGAAACGGCGAAACGGTGTTGCATATAGTTCCTGCAGGTTTTCGATGTTAAGTAGCTCGTGAGTCGGGCCGTACTGCCAGCGACCGTCGCCATGCAGCAGCAGCACAGAACTGGCATAGCGTGCTGCCAGGCTCGGGTCGTGCAGGCTGGCAACAATCGCACGACCCTGGGTTGCCAGCTTTGCAAATGTCTCCAGCACCGTGAACCGATGCCAGGGGTCTAAATGGTTCATGGGTTCGTCGAGCAGGAATAGCTGCGGGTCTTGCACCAGCAGTGTGGCCAGCGCCAGCCGCCGACGTTCGCCGCCCGACAGCGTTGCAGCCATGCGCTGTTCCAGCCCCGCCAGGTCCATTTGCGCCAGCGCCTTGCGCGCACTTGCCAGGTCTGCGGCGCGCTCCCATTGCCAGAATCCCAGTTGCGTATGGCGGCCGAGCAGGGCCATTTCCAGGACCGTGGTGGGGAAGGCGTCGGCATGCTCTTGCAGCAGCAGTCCCAGGCGCGCCGCCACGCTTCGGCGGTCGAGCTGCAACAGGCGCTCTTTGCCCAGGTGCAGATTTGCCCCCGGCGCTGGGCGCAGGCCGGCCAAGGCATGCAATGTTAGTGTCTTGCCGACTCCGTTGGGGCCGAGCACCGCGAGAAAATCACCGGCGCTCAGTTGCAGTTTGAGGCCTTCAACCAGCGTTCTCGAGCCGACCCTGATATCCAGGGCTTCACAGCTCAGAATGGCGTTAGAAACTTCAGCTTGGCCCATGCGAGCCGACCATACCCGCGCCGAACGCGAAAATCGCGGGCAAAAAAAACCCCGCTGGGTGAGCGGGGTATACGGGTTATTGTTGTTGTCGCGAATTCGGTTTCTGTTTCAGCGTGGGGCTGTGGTGGATTGTTGTTGTTGTATTTACGGTCTCAATTTATTTTTATTGTTATTTATTGTTCTTCTTCTTGATCCGTTAACTTCTGGCTTCGATGTCTGTATTCAGATTTCGAATTTGCCCTGCGTCACAGAAACCTTTTTTTGTGCGCAACAAAGTATTGCAAGAGCTGTGCCATGAGCACTAAATCCAAAAAAAATCAGAGGTTTATGAATTCTAGATCTTGTGAGTTCGCCGGACAGCTGCACTGCTTGTAAAGAGATTCGACGCATCAGCCTGGCCTCTGCGCATGGAATACGCATCAACTAGGCGGTGCAACAGGCTGTCAGTCGCGAGAAAATACCGCCGCAGAAGGGCCCTGAGAGGGGTCCTCGGCGCCTTTGGTCTGCGGGCTTCCGGAACGGCCGGACCAGTCCTTACCCTCGGGGTTTGGAGCAGAAGTCATCGCCGCGTTGTAAAAATTTCCAACATGCACCCCAGGCACCAGCGTCTGGAAACGATATAAGCGGCCGTCAACCATCGTTGCTACCACTGCGGACGCGGCCGCGATGTCGGTCAGGGGGTCGCCCTGAATCAGTACCAGGTCGGCGCGCTTGCCGGCACTGATACGGCCTAATTCCTCTTCCAGGCCCAGTGCCCTGGCGGCCTCAAGGGTCGCCATGCTAAGCACCTGAAAGGGTTGCAGGCCGCTTTCTGTCAATAGCTGCAGCTCCGCATGCAGCCCCAGACCGCGCGGCGTCGTCGGCGCATTAGAGCCAGCTACCAGGCGCGCGCCGCGCGCCACTGCCCGGAAGGCGCTTTGTCCGGCGGTGCGCTGCTCAGCGCGCAGGTCGGTGCCTGCCGCCGCGCGCTGACGACGCCAGGATTCTTCATACCAATAACGCTCGCTGGGTGAATTCAATGCTGCAAATGCCGGCGCTGAAAGCAGGGGATTCTCTCGCCTGGCTAATTCCGGCAGGCCGGCTGGTGCCAGTCTGGATACCACCGTGAGTCCGCCGGCACCTGCCAGGGCCGTCAGATCGCCATAGGCGAAGCGATCAAAGCCCTTGGGATAAGCATCGATGACTTCCCGTCGGCCAGTCAGGCTTATTTCGTCAGCACCGAGCAGCAGCCCCGGGAAAGGTGCTGCTGTGGCTACGCCCAGTCCGAGGTAACCACCCAGGCGAATAATTTCCGCCAGCTTTTCACCCGGCATAGCGGCGCAGACTTCAACGCCGTTAAATCCCAGCCGCCAGGCCCGGGCCAATTGCCGGCCGCTGTTGACTAAATCGGCGCTGCACAATTCCAGAGCGCTGATCAGTCGCGGGCCCGGCCGTGCGCCGCCAGCCCAGCTTTCCTGGCGCTCCAGCACGGATGCTTCGCCGGACGACCATTCGCGCACGCTGGTGACGCCCCAGGCAAGCCAGCTGCGTCCTGCCCGGGCGCCCGTGGGCCAGCTTTGCCGCGCAGAACTGTCAATCAGTCCCGGTATAACGGTCAATTCACTGGCGTCGATGAACTCCGCATCTGGCGGTAACGAGCCCCAGGGTTGGATGGACTCGATACGGCCGTGGCGAATAAAAATATCCTGCTGCTCGCGATAGCCTGGCCCGAGGCCATCAAATACCCGCCCGGCGCGCACAACACTGGTCCCTTCGGGTGCGCGCGGTCGCCAACTAAGCTGCACGGCCAGCTGCGTCGAAACACCGTCAGTGGGATCGATACGTTGCAGTCGTTGTTGCGCGTCCTGGAATAACAATTGACCGTCTTGATGGCTCCATCTTGGCAGGTTTGCCTGGTCGGCCAGTCTTCGCGGTTCGTCAACAAACCCGTTGGGACTTCGCTCGAGCAGCCATAGCTGCTGGTTAGCCAGCAACGCGAGACGTTCACCATCGGCAGACCAGTGCGCGGCGCTGACCTGGCTGCCGGCCGGCAACGGCAGCGGCAAGGTCCAGGGCAAGGCACTGCCCTCATCAAAAGCCAGCAAAGCCGGGCTGACACCTGGCTGCCCGTTTCCCGTCACAGCTACGGTGATTTTTGTGTCGCTCAGCCAGCTCGGGGCGATTACGCCAGGCAGGCCTCTGGCCAGTGTTTGCTGGCTGTTATCGCTCAGTCGCAGCAGCTTCAGCTGAGCGCTGTCGGCAGCCGGATGATCGGCAGTCAAATAGGCGATGGCCGTCCCTTGCCGATTGAAAGCCGGCGCGAAGGCCGGGCCCGGTTCATCGGTTAGCTGGCGGAGCTCGCCGCTATCGGGATCTAGTAGCCAGATCTGCAGACTGCCGCCACGATCGCTGCTCAGGGCCAGTAACGAGTTGCTCGGATTGCCGCTTAGTTCCGTATCCACGGATGCGTCGCTGGTGAACTGGCGCACGGCGATGCCGCGCGCATCGAGTTGCCAGACATTGCCCAGCGCTGACAGGTACAGGCCATCGTCCGTCGGCACTACGCCGGTGATGCCGACGACCGGGCGACTGCCCGCCGCATCCGGCAATTTACTGCTGCGGGTGCGGCGTGCATTCAAGGGGATCTCGATACCAACGCTGAACGGCAGATCGACGGCCTGGAAAGCATCAAAATTGCGACGTCGGATGCGCCCGTCCGCCGCATACAGAAAATTGTTCTTATCGAGCCATTGTGCAGCGGCAGGAAATACGTTCTCGCCACGCGTAAGCGCTTTGCTGACTGGCGGCGTGGACAGAATAGTCATGCGCAGCTCACTGCGCCCGGTGTTTCGGGCTACATAGGTCAGCAAGCTCTCGTCTGGTCTCCAGGCAGGGGCGTGCAGCTGGCCGTCGCCACTGGCAGCAACGCTCAGACTACCGTCTGGTTCGCTAATCATCAGCCGATCGCCCTGGCCGCTGGTATGCACGAAGGCCAGTCGTTGGCCGCTGCGACTAAAGGCCGGGTCGCGCTCGTCACCAGGTAAAAAGCTCAGCTGGCGCAATCCCTGCGTGGCCAGATCGACTTCCCAGATCCCGTAGTCGCCGCCGCGATCCGAGGCCATTAGCAGGCGTTGCCCGTCGGGATGCCAGCTGGGTGCGTGATGATCGTAAGCACCAAAGGTGAGCTGCCGAACTTCGTTGCTGGCCAGCTGCATCAACATGATGTGATGGCGCTGGCCGAAACGTCTTTCGAAGGCCAGTTGAGTGCCGTCCGGCGACAATGCCGGTCTGCTGTCCTGATCGCTCAACAGGGTCAGCGGACGGCCACGACCATCGGCGATGCTGGCCAGCCAGATTCGTCCCGCCAGGTCGAAACCGATGGATTCGCCGGCATGGTCCGCAGTAATGGCCAGCTGGGTTCCCTCGTTCAGGTTTACCAGGGTTTGCGCGACGCCAGGCGTCGCGACCAGGGAGACCAGCAGCGCCAGTAGTCGCAGCGATCCAAGACGGGTCGGATCAGCCTCGCGTGACAGACGCATGGCCGGCTTCATTTAGCCGATGTCCAGGTTCCGCCACTGCGCCGCGGATCCGCGGCGGCATTCAGCCCTGTGCGCTGCGAATAGCTCGCGGCACCGACACCGCCGAAGAACATCGACGGGCCGGCAAACTGTCGCTGCGGAACGTCCAGGCCCTCAATACCGAGTCCGGCTTCATAGGCAACACGATAGCCGTCGTCGAGCCACTCGACATGCGCGCGCGGATGGCGAATCGCCGCCTCAAGGCTGACACCGAGTTGTAAATGGTTGACCAGGGTTTGCAGGATTGCCGTGGTAATACGATCAGCGCCCGGAGAGCCGATGGCCAGTACGTCGCCATGGCTATTGCGGGCAGCACTGGGCGCCATATTCGAGGGCAGGCGAGTGCCCGGCGGTCCCGGTTCGAGGCCGCGTTTGTTCAGTTCAAGTTCACCCAGACAATTATTCAGCCAGATGCCTGTACCGGGCGGCATTTCTCCTGCGCCATAGCCTGCCGACATAGTAATGCTGCAAGCCAGACCGTTGTCGTCGACCGCCGATGTGTGGCAGGTCGAGGCCGATTCAAGAATTGCCGCCAGCTCACCATTGCCGGCCTGCTTGAGCAATCGCTCGGCATCCGCCTGCAGATTCTCGCTGAGGTCCAGGTGTCGGCGCCGAAAACCGAGTACGGCGCGTTGCACGTCAATCAGTCGTAGCAGGCTTTGTTCGCTCCAGCTGGTGAGCTGGTTGCCCGCCATGAGCTGCAACATGGCAATTAACACACTGCCGCCCACGGCAGGCGGCGGATTGGTGGCAATTTCCCATTCGCCCAGCGCGGCCGTCAGGCTGGGCCGTTCGATCACCTGGTAGCCAGCCAGATCGGCCGCATTCAAACGCCCACCGGCGGCAACCACGAACTCCGCCATCGCCTGGCCCAGCTCGCCACGGTAAAAATATTCCGGCCCGTGCTCGGCAATGGCCGCCAGGCTGGCCGACAAATGGGGAACCTTGATCAGTTCGCCGGGCTGGCGTAATTGACCGTCGGCGTCATGCAGGGCTCTGAAGCCGTCGGCGGAGCGGCCGAAAATCGGGCTGCCGGAATACTCAAGGTAATGATAGGAGGCCACCGGCAGCGGGAAGCCACGGGCGGTGATTTCGATGACCGGTGCAAATAGCTCCTGCCAGGGCAGACGTCCCCAGCGCCGCGAGGCTTCGCCAAGCGCGGCAACGCCGCCTGGCACGCCAATGGAATCGGGACCGACGACGGTTTCTACGCCACCCCCGTATTCAAGATAGATCTGCTCGGCCCGCCTGGCCGTGCGTGGCCGGGTGTCGCCCATGCCCGGCACAGCGACGTAGCCGTCCAAAGTGACGGGTCGTTCGCCGGCAGGCCAAATCGTGAGGTAGCCACCGCAGCCAAGCGAACAAACGCCGGGTTCCGTATTGATGGAGACCAGTGCCGCAGCAATGGCCGCGTCCACCGCGTTCCCGCCCAGCTCGCCAATGGCGCCGCCGGCAGCGGCGGCCAGTTCGGAGCTGGTCGCAAGGGCAACTTTTTCTGTCACAACGAAGCTGCTGCCACGCTAAAAGGAGACCACGGAACGAATGCTGCTGCCAGCGTGCATCAACTCAAAGGCCTCGTTGATATCGTCCAGGGCAAGCGTATGCGTAATCATTTCGTCGATGCGGATCTCGCCGCCCAAGTAGCGATCGACGTAGCCGGGCAGCTCACTGCGGCCGCGCACGCCGCCAAAGGCGGTGCCGCGCCAGACCCGGCCGGTCACCAGCTGGAATGGTCGCGTGCTGATTTCCTGGCCTGCGCCGGCAACCCCGATGATTACCGACTCGCCCCAGCCTTTATGACAACACTCCAGTGCTGATCGCATCAGATCTACGTTGCCCACGCACTCGAAGGAATAGTCCACACCACCGTTGGTGAGGTCGACGATGACATCCTGAATGGGCTGGTCATAGTCGCGTGGATTGACGAAATCCGTGGCGCCAAGCTGGCCGGCCATCACAAACTTGTCCGCGTTGACGTCCACTGCCAGAATTCGCTCGGCGCCCGCCATCACCGCGCCTTGAATGACGCTCAGGCCGATTCCGCCGAGACCGAATACAGCGACGCTGGCGCCGGCTTCGACTTTGGCGGTATTTAGCACCGCACCTATGCCGGTAGTGATGCCGCAACCGAGCAAACAGACTTTTTCCAGTGGTGCAGCCGGATTGATCTTGGCCAGGGCAATTTCCGGTAGCACGGTGTATTCGGAAAACGTCGATGTGCCCATATAGTGATGCAGCATTTTCCCGCCGACGGAAAACCGGCTGCTGCCATCCGGCATCAAGCCCTGGCCCTGGGTAACGCGAATGGCCTGGCACAAATTGGTTTTGCCGCTGGTGCAAAAATCGCAATGACCGCATTCGGGCGTATATAGCGGAATAACGTGATCGCCCACCGCCAGGCCACTGACCTGCGGGCCGATTTCTTCGACGATGCCGCCGCCCTCATGGCCCAGGATCGCGGGAAACAGGCCTTCCGGATCTTCGCCGGACAGCGTGAAAGCATCGGTATGGCAAACGCCGGTGGCGACCAGCCGGACCAGCACTTCTCCCGCGCGGGGTCCTTCCACGTCAATGGTTTCTATGCTTAGCGGCTGGCCTGCTTCCCAGGCAACGGCAGCGCGTGATTTCATGGTTTTACTCAGCAACAATTAGCCCAGCGCGATTGTAGTGGATCGCGCGCAAAGGCCACAGACCGCGGCCGCACTGCGCAGCGAGGCATTCTGCGTTACCTTATGCGCGCTTATGAGCCTGAAGAAACTTCGCGACCGCCTGACCGCCATAGACCGCCAGATCGTAAACCTGGCGGCCGAGCGTCAGGACGTGGTTGATGAAATAGGCCAGTTCAAACTCGAGTCCGGCCAGGCGACGCGAGACTTTGCGCGCGAAAAGCAGGTGCTGGAGGCGGCCGAAGCCGAGGCGCTTAAACTGGGTCTCCCGCCGCGCCTGGCAGAATCGCTGATGAAGCTGCTGATTGAGTCGTCGCTGACCAAGCAGGAGCGGGCCCGGGTCAAGGCTGAGGGTCGCGGCCAGGGTCAGCAGGCCCTGGTCATTGGTGGCGGCGGCAAGATGGGCTACTGGTTTGCCCGTTTTCTTGATTCACAGGGCTTCGAAGTCACCGTAGCTGATCCGGCGCTCAGCCCGGCCGGCTATGCCTGTGTGCCTGACTGGCAGGATACGCCGGATAGCTTTCAGGTCACCGTGGTGGCGACGCCCATCGCCTTATGCGCGGAAGTGCTGGATGAGCTGGCTATTCGCAAGCGTCAGGGCCTCATCTTCGATATCAGTTCGCTCAAAACGCCCCTGCAGCCGGCTTTGCAGCGGCTGGCCGATGCCGGCGCCCAGGTGACCTCTGTGCACCCGATGTTCGGGCCGGATACGGAACTGCTAAGCGGTCGTCATGTGCTGTTCCTGGAGGTCGGCGTGCCGGCGGCAACCCAGGCAGCGCGCGCCTTGTTTGAGTCAACCATGGCCGAACAAATTGAAATGCCGCTGGCTGATCATGACCGGCTGATTGCCTATGTACTGGGCTTGTCGCATGCCCTCAATATCGCCTTTTTTACGGCCCTCGCGGAAAGTGGTGAATCGCTGCCCCGACTGAGCGAGTTGTCCAGCACGACTTTTGATGCGCAGCTTGCTGTGGCTGCCAAGGTCGCTGAAGAAAGTCCGGAGCTGTACTTCGAGATTCAGGCGGACAATCCCTATGGTCAGGAAGCCATGCAGGTTTTACGCGACGCTGTCCGCCAGGTTGGCGAAACTGTGCTGGCCGGTGATCGGCAGGCTTTTGTGCAGCTGATGCAGCGCGGCCAGGCCTATCTGCAGAAACGCGGCTAGCTGTCACGTCGGCGCGCGTCGCGCGAGAGCAGAATCAGGAATAGCGGGACGCCTACCAGCGCGGTGATTGCGCCGACGGGCAGCTGACGGGGTGCGAGTACGGTACGCGCCAGCGTATCGGCAATCACCAGCAGCGAGCCGCCGGCCAGCGCGGAAGCCGGTATCAGGCTGCGATGGTCGACGCCGCTGACCAGCCTGATCAGATGCGGCACCACCAGGCCGACAAAGCCCACGGTGCCCGCCGTGGTTACGGCGACGGCTGTCAGCAATGCGCTCAGAAAATAGGTTGCTGCTCGAGTCGGGCCAACGCGCAGGCCGAGCAGCGCCGCTTGCTGGTCGCCCGTGGTGAGCAAATTCAGCGCTCGGCCCATCAGGACGCCGGCTATTACCGCCAGCGCGGCCAGCATCAAAATCCCCCAGGGCCGGTCTGCGAAGGCGAAATCACCCATTAGCCAAAACAGGATACTGCGCAGATTGGCTTCCGGACTGGTTGCCAGCAACAGACTGATGATGGCGCTCCAGCCCGCTGCGACCACCACCCCGGTGAGTAGCAATCGCCCGCTGGACCAGTCGCCACCGCCACGCGCGAGGCCAAAAACCAGCAGGGTACTCAGTAGTGCGCCCGCAAATGCGGCAGCGTCAATGAGCAGGCCGGAAGCGCCCGCCAGCATTACCAGCAGCGCCGCAACGGCTGCACCTCCGGAGGTGCCGAGAATGTAGGGGTCGGCGAGTGGGTTGCGCAGCAGCGCCTGCATTAACACGCCGGCCATCGCCAGACAGGCGCCGGTGCCGAAAGCGGCCAGAACTCTCGGCATGCGCAGCTGCAGTAATACGTCGCGGGCGGTCGGCTCTGTCTGGCCGTTCCATAGGCCGATAAGATCGGCAAAGCCCGTGCTGCCGCTGCCAACGCCCAGGCCCATGACCAACGCGATGGCGGTCAGGCAGACCAGGCCGGGGAGCAGTTTGCTGGCGGCGATGCGCATGTTCAGACCTTGCTATGCAGGATGCCGTGGCTGCAGCAGTTTACCGGAGCGGCCTGAGCGCTGTTAACGAGTGCTGGGCCCGTGACACTTGAAACTCGATTGTGGAAGAATCCACCCGTGGCCGATCAGATCGACAGCGAGGGATTCCGCGCCAACGTAGGTATCGTTGTAAGCGATAGTAATGGCGCGGTCCTGTTAGGCGGCAGGATCGGTCAGACTGGCTGGCAGTTTCCTCAGGGCGGTATTCTTGAAGCAGAGTCGCCTGAGGAGGCCATGTACCGGGAGCTCGAAGAGGAGCTGGGGCTGCAGCCCACGGATGTGGCCCTGTTGGGATCAACCCGTGACTGGTTGAGTTATCGATTGCCAGAACGCTTTGTCCGCCGCAATTCCACACCGCTTTGTATTGGGCAGAAACAACGCTGGTTTCTGCTGCGTTTGCTGGGTGACGAGGAAAAACTGCGCCTGGATCACTCGGATATGCCTGAGTTTGATCGCTGGCGATGGGTAGATTTCTGGCGTCCGGTAAAAGAAGTGATTTATTTCAAACGACAGGTCTATGTGCAGGCCCTTGGTGAATTGGCTCCGGTGCTGTTCCCTGAGGGTGCGCCGCCGCGACCGCAATGGTGGCCCAGGGAATGGTTGCAAAACGATCCGGAGTAAAGCGCCGTGGCGCACCGGGCAATTCTGGTTTCAGTCTGGCTCGCTGGATTGTTATAGCCGCGTTGGTTGTTGGCCTGAGCATGATCTGGGCGGCCTATGAGCTGGGTCAGTCGCAGGCTGGCCACAATCGCTTTTCCGCTCAGGCGCGCGAGCGCGAGCTGCGCGATCAATTGATCGAGCGTCAGGATGTAATCGAAGGCCTGCGTGAGCAAATGGCCCTGCTTGAGACCGACGCACGCATAAAAACAGAGTCTTTTGCCCGCCTGGAACAAGAGCTATTGACGCAGCAGGCGCAAATCCAGTCTCAGTCCGAAGACCTGGCGTTCTATCAGGGCATTGTCTCTGTTGATGAGAAGGAAGGTCTGCGGGTACAGGATATGGTCGTGGCGCCGGGCGCAAGTGACGGTGCTTTTACCCTGCGCCTGGTGCTGGCGCAGGCTTTGCGCAACGATCGGGTGATCAGCGGTAGCCTGGAGCTGGTGGTCGAAGGCCAGCGCGCGGGAATTCCCGAGTCGCTGCAATTGGCGCAATTGTCGCCAGACGGTGAGCAGCGGCTGGATTTCTCCTTTCGATATTTTCAGAATCTTGAGTCTGAGTTGCGGGTCCCGGACGATTTCTCTCCCGAGCGGGTCACAGTGACCCTGCGACCGAAAGGCAAGAAGGGCAAGACCGTTGAGCAGTCCTTTGCCTGGCTGGTACAGGCGAGCTGAAATAAGGCATGCTGCGAGTGTGATGCACATCAAGTTTTTACGACCTCGGCCAGTTAGACTTATTTCGACGAAAGTTCGTATTGTGGAGATGGCCTGATGTTTGGCAAGAAAAATCGCAAGAACGGCATAGTGCACACCTTGGTGGGTGTCGGTGCGCGTATTGAGGGTGATCTTCGCTTCGAAGGCGGTTGTCACATTGATGGCGTAGTACACGGCGGCGTTATGGCCGAAAGAGACAGCGAGTCTTTTGTGAGCATCAGTGAAGAAGGTCGCGTGGAAGGCAGCGTTAATGTGCCGCGCCTTGTGTTGCACGGTACGGTACAAGGCGACGTTCACTGCAGCGAGCTGGTTGAACTGGGCTCAACGGCGAGAGTGGTCGGTAACCTGCACTACGAACTGATCGAAATGGCCGCTGGCGCGGAAGTGAATGGCCAGCTTATTCATGAGCCGGCGCATACTCGTCACGCAGAACGTGAAGTTAGCCGGCCGACCGACATCAGTCATGCGTCCGAATCGACGCAACCTATTCAGGCGATCCCCGCCAAGTCCCGGTAAGCTAAATCTGTCCGGCTGTGGAATAATTCCTGAAAGAGTTATCAGGATACGCCACAAATCGTGCGACTAACCGGTTCCGCAGCAGCATCCTCGCCAAGAGCGCCATCCGTGGCTGTAGAAGCGGGCATTCTTGCCGCGGTAGATCTTGGCTCAAATAGTTTTCATATGGTGGTGGCCAGGCTGTCGCATGGACAGCTCACGGTAATCGATCGGCTTCGTGAAATGGTGCGACTTGCAGCTGGTCTTGATGAAGATGATCAACTGGACGCTGACAGTCAGGACCGTGCGTTGGAATGCCTGGCGCGTTTCGGCGAGCGAATACGCGATATGCGTGCCGACCGGGTGCGCGTAGTTGGCACTAATGCCTTGCGCAAGGCCAGCGATTCCAATGGCTTCCTGGCCCAGGCTGAAAAACTCCTCGGCCATCCTGTCGAGGTTATCTCGGGCATTGAAGAGGCGCGTCTGATCTACCTGGGTGCCAGCCATAGTTTGCCCCTGGCATCGGGACCGCAGCTGGTGGTGGATATAGGCGGAGGCAGTACCGAGATAGTCAGCGGAACCGCCTACGATCCGCAGGACCTGGAAAGCCTTTATATCGGCTGCGTGAGCACCAGCGAACGATTCTTCGCCAAGCAGAAACTAACTGCCAGACGCTTCGAGAAGGCTCGCCTGGCGGCTCGGCTAGAACTTGAGCCAGTCCGGGAGCGTTTTCGCGCAGCCGGTGCCGAGCGCTGGGTCGGCTGTTCCGGGACCATTCGTGCTGCGCTGAATGTGGTTCGCGCGATAGACGGTGAAAATGCGGAATTGACCGTAGCCGCTCTGGAGCGCGTCATCTCGCGCATGATCGCGGCTGAACGACTGGATCAACTGGAGCTGCCGGGTTTGTCAGAGCAGCGAAAACCGGTATTTGCCGGCGGCGTATCCATCCTGATTGAGGTCATGTCTACACTGGGTATGCAGAATATGCAGGTCGCGGATGGCTCTTTGCGTGAAGGCATACTGCAGGATCTTTTGGGCAGGTTGACCGACGAGGATGCACGGGTGCGCAGTGTCCGTGCCATGGCTGCGCGTTTTCATGTCGCTCCGGCCCAGGCAGATCGCGTTGAAATGACCTTGATGCATTTCTTTGCGGAGGTTGCCGAGCCATGGGGTCTTAGCGACGAAGCCGACAGTCAGACCTTGTGCTGGGCTGCGCGTCTGCATGAGATCGGCCTGGACATCGCCCATGCCCAGTATCATCAGCACGGCGCTTACCTGTTAGAGCATGCCGATATGCCAGGCTTTCCGCGCCTTGAGCAGCATGTGCTGGCCCTGCTGGTCGGTTCACACCGACGTGGCTTCTCCCGCAAAGTGTTCCAGGATCTCCCCAAGCGGCGTCAAGTTGAAGTTTTGCGATTAACGGTTCTGCTGCGTCTCGCGGTGCTGTTCAACCGTAGCCGAACCAGCGCGGACTTCAGCGACGTGCGTCTGAAAGCGGATCAAAAACGCTTGTCCGTTAGCATCCCGGCTGATTCGGCAGCCGCGAATCCCTTGATAGTTGCGGATCTGGAGCAGGAGAAAAAGCACCTGGCCGGCGCCGGCATTGAGCTCAGGTTGAGTTTGCCCGAGCCTGCCTAGCGAGCACTTTCATGCCTTCTCGGCTAACTTGGTCAGCAGAGTATCCTGCGCTGATACGCGATCACTGTCGCCCTGTAACAAGTGACGATAATCGCCATCAGGCTTAAGTTCCCAGGCTCCGCTGTTGTCATTCAGGTAACTGTCAAGATCCGAAATCATTCGTTTCTTAAGATCTGCTGAGAGGATCGGGAAACTGGTTTCCACCCGCCGAAAGAAGTTTCTGTCCATCCAGTCGGCGCTGGCGCAATGAATGTTCTCTTCACCATTGGCGTGAAAATAATAAACCCGAGTGTGTTCGAGGAATCGTCCGATCACCGAACGTACGCGGATATTGTCCGATACGCCCGGTATTCCCGGCCGCAGGCAACAGATACCGCGTACGATCAGATCGACAAACACACCGGCGCAGGAGGCACGGTAGAGTGCTTGAATAACCTCGGGCTCAACCAGCGCGTTGAGTTTGGCAATTATGTGTCCGGTGCCGCCATGCTCCACATTACTGATTTCCTGCTCGATGGAGCGAATGATGAAATCGTGCAGGGTAAATGGCGCCTGCGAAATACGTTGTAACGGCGGCGTTTGCATCATGCTGGTGAGCTGCAGAAAGATATGGTGGACGTCTTCGCCGAGTTGCTGGTCGGCGCTGAACAACCCGTAGTCGGTATATAGCCTCGCAGTGCCCGGGTGATAGTTGCCGGTTCCCAGGTGAACATAGCGTTTCAGCCGGCCGTCCTCGCGCCGAACAACCATCGCCATCTTGCAATGTGTCTTATAGCCGCGAACGCCGTAAACCACATGTGCGCCGGCCGTTTGCAGGCGATTAGCCAGTTCGATATTGGCGGCTTCGTCGAAGCGCGCGCGCAACTCAATGCTGACCGTGACTTCCTTGCCGGCCTGGGCAGCCGCGACCAGCGACTTGACGATGGCTGAGTCGGGCCCGGTGCGATACAGCGTTATCTTTAATGCCAGCACATCCGGGTCCAGGGCGGCCCGGTTGATAAATTCCATCACCGGTGAGAATGACTCGAAGGGGTGATGAACGAGCACGTCCCCGGCGGCAATGGCGGTAAAAATGTCGTCTGTTTCAATCAGTTCTTTGGGCAGTCCCGGCGTAAATCCGGGGTCTTTCAGGTCCTCGCGACCCATTAGATTGTAGACCGCCATCAGCCTGTTCAGGTTGACCGGTCCGGAAACCGGGTAGAGGTCTTGCGGTTCCAGGCCGAACATGTCGAGCAGAAAGCCGGTGAGGTCATCCGGGCACTGATCTGCCACTTCCAGGCGCACCGCCGCACCATAGCGACTGGCAATCAATTCGCCTTCCAGTGCGCGCATCAGATCATCGACTTCTTCTTCATCAACATACAGGTCGCTGTTTCGGGTGACGCGGAACTGATAGCAGCCGGTGATTTCCATGCCGGCGAAAAGCTCGTCGACAAATGCATGAATAACTGAAGACAGGAAAACGAAATCATTGGGGCCGGTATCCGGCAGTTCCGGCGACAGGCGTATCAGGCGCGGCAGCGAGCGTGGCGCCTGCACGATGGCGCGACTGCAGGGGCGGCCGAATGCATGTACGCCCTCAAGCCCAACTATGAAGTTGAGACTCTTGTTGAGAATGCGCGGAAACGGGCGGGCTGGATCCAGTGTTACCGGGCTAAGCACCGGTTCGACTTCGTCGTTAAAATAGCTACGCAGCCATTCGAGTTGCTGTGGGTTCCAGCGGGTACGACGGATAAAACGAATGTCGTTGGCTTCGAGCTCAGGAATCAACTCTTCGTTTAGCAGACGATACTGTTCGTTGACCAGTTCATGGGTGCGCTCGCCGATAATGTCGAGCACTTGTTTGGGCGTTTGCATATCCGGCCCGGCCGGCGCGGAGCCAAGTTCCAGTCTTTGCTGCAGTCCGCTGACCCGAATCTCGAAGAACTCGTCGAGATTGGTGGAAACAATGCAAAGAAACTTCAAACGCTCCAGTAAGGGTGTGTTGCGGTTGGCTGCTTCATAAAGCACGCGCCGATTGAACTCGAGGGCGCTGAGCTCCCGATTGATGTAGTAGTCCGGCAGCTTGAGGTTGGGCGTATCCATTAAAGTTCGGCGATCTGCAGAACTAATAAATATAACAGGCCCGCGTAACTACACCGTTACCGCTATCACACTTGTCATAATTCAGCGGGTGGCTGATAGATTGCGCCGAGGCTGACCCTGGCGCGCGCGCCGGTAACGGCCGGTTCGTTGCTCGGCAGCCCGGCCAGCCGGCGTTGCGCCAGCCAGGCGAAGGCGGCTGCTTCGACCCAGTCGGGCGAAACTCCCCAGTCTGCCGTGGTAACAATTTCACGGCCCGGTAAAAGTGTCGCAATGCGGCGCATCAGGTCGTCATTGTGACTGCCGCCGCCGCAGACGCCGATTTCCTGTGCCTCGGTATGCGCCAGAATTGCCTCGCTCACCGTCGCGGCGGTGAATTCCGCCAGGGTGGCTTGCACGTCCACTGCCGCCAGGCTCTGAAATTCATCCAGTTTGCTGGTCAACCAGGCGGGGCAAAAGTAGTCGACGCCGGTGCTTTTGGGTGGCGACCGCGTCAAATAAGGATCGTCCATGAATGCCTGCAACAGTCCCTGGTGCACCTGGCCACTGGCAGACCAGCTGCCGTGATCGTCGTAGGCTTGACCTTGATTGACCTGGCACCAGTGGTCCAGCAGTGTGCTGGCCGGGCCGGTATCGAAACCAATCACGGCTGACTCGGGGTGCAGGCGGGTGATGTTGGCGATGCCGCCAAGATTGACGACAACTCGTTCTGTGGCGGCGGCAAACGCCCAGGCATGGAAAGCCGGTGCCAGCGGAGCTCCCTGGCCGCCAACAGCCAGGTCACCGGCGCGAAAATCGGCCACCGTCAGCAAGCCAGACCGGCTGGCGATGGTCGCGGGGTCGCCAATCTGCAGGGAAAAAGCGTTGGCCGCATTCGGCGCATGCAACAAGGTCTGGCCGTGACTGCCAACAGCCCTGATGCGATGTTTCTCAACGCCGCTCTTGGCCACTAGCGCCAGCGCGGCATCCGCAAAGGCAACACCCGTGGCTGCGTGCAGGCTGCCGAGTTCCTCCAGGTGGGTAAGCAGCGGCGATTGGGCGGCCTGTTGCAGGCGCGCGCGCAATTCGGCGTCGTAGGCATGGAAGTGGTGGGCCAGAAGCTGGCAGCGGTGATCGTGGAATTGCAGTAGCGCGGCATCAATGCCATCGACGCTGGTGCCTGACATCAGGCCAATATACAGGTCTGTTGATTCGCTCATGGGTTCGGCATGGCCGTTAACGGCCTCCCGGGATTCAGCCGCTGCTGGCTGGTGCGCTGGCTGCTACCAGGCTGCGCTGCAGTTCAAGTTTCTGCAGCAGTTCTGCGGCCGTCGCCTGGAAGGCCGGCATTTGTTGCGGATCCAGTGGTTCTGCGTCGGGCAACTTCACGGTCCGGGGATTCTTATGCACGCCGTTGAGGCGATACTCGTAGTGCAGGTGTGGGCCGGTGGCCAGTCCCGTTGAACCAACATAGCCGATCAGCTGGCCTTGCCGAACTCGGCTACCGTTGCGCACGCCGGAAAATTTCGACATGTGCGCGTACAGCGTACTGATATTGCCGCCGTGCTGGAGAATAATGGTTTTGCCGTAGCCGCCCTTGTTACCGCGAAAAATGACTTTGCCGTCGCCTGCCGCCTTGATGGGAGTGCCCCTTGGCGCGGCATAGTCGACGCCTTTGTGAGCGCGAATGGTATTTAGTTTCGGATGCCGACGGCGCGGGTTGAAGTTTGAGCTAATCCGCGAAAATGCCACCGGGGCGCGCACGAAGGCTTTGCGCAGGCTGCGGCCATCGGGCGTGAAGTAGTCGGTACGACCATCCGGTGTGGTGAAGCGAATGGCCTGATAGGCATCGCCCTGGTTGATGAACTCGGCGGCCAGAATGTCGCCTTCGCCCAATACTTCTCCGTCGCGTATCAGTTCTTCGTAGACCAGATGAAATTCGTCGCCACGACGAATATCCAGCACGAAATCTATGTCCCAGGCGAATACCCCTGCCAGGTTCATAATGGTTCGGTCGGAAATGCCCGCGTCAGCGGCTGCCTCGAAAAGAGAGCTCTGAATTACCCCGTGTGCCAGGCGCGCTTCGCTGTCCAGTTCCGTGGCAATAAGTTGCGCGGAAAAGTCCTCGTCGAGCCGACTAATGTTGAGCGATTCGGTCATGCTTATCTCGCGCTGCAGGCTAAGCAGTCGACCGCCATCGTGGCGAACTTCAATCTGGTCGCCCGGTCGAATTACGCGTAAATGCTTGCGGGCAAGATCCAGCTGCATGATTTCGGCAAGGTCAGCCCGACTTAGCGCGTGGCGCTTAAACAAACGGTCGAGGCTGTCGCCTGATTTGACGGTAAGTTTAAGTGGCTCTCCGCGCGGCTCCGGTTCCGGTGCGGCGACAAACGACACCGGTAAAGCTGCTGCCGTCAGGGGCTTCGCCGGGTATTGCCTCGGCGACAACGGGCGCAGCTGATTCGCGCGCATTGATTGTTTCGTCAGGCAGGGCGGCCGATTTGCTGCCTTGCTCGGCTGTTTTTCCGGAAGATTCGGGAAGCAGCATGACGACAGTCAGCAGCATCAGCGGAATACCAACACCTAGCATGAACCAGGGAGCCCGCGAATAGCCGGGCTGTCGGCTCTGCGCGCTGCTTGGTTTGTAGTCACGGAAGGTTGAGTGTGGGCCACCCACGACACTATGCTCCCTTAGGCCGTCCCGCAGGACGGCATCGCTGCTGTGAGGATTCCGTCTTCTCCGGCGGCCTGCCGTGGCTCACCGCACCCCGAGGAGATGACAAATAATTCCTGAATTATCAACAATCTCAGATTGCTGGGTCAACAAAATAAGGGTGATTCTGGTAAATGGGTCCGGTTTTGGCCAGGCCGGCCCTGATTCAGGCAAATTCTTGCCGCTAGGCCAGAATTGTTTATCCTCGGCGCCCAGCTCAGCGCAAGCAAGGCAGAAAGCATGACGGCGGTTGCGGACCAGCTACGGGAAATAGGCCGTGGCGCCGATGAGATCCTGGTGGAAGCCGAGCTGGAAGCTCGCCTGACAGCCGGCGAGACCTTGCGGGTGAAGGCTGGATTTGACCCCACAGCCCCCGATCTGCACCTCGGTCATACAGTACTCATTAATAAGCTGCGCCAATTTCAGGCGCTGGGGCACGAAGTTATCTTCCTGATCGGCGATTTCACCGGCTTGATCGGTGATCCCACCGGGCGCAATGCCACCCGCCCGCCGCTGACCGCGGAGGAAATCCAGGCCAATGCGCGCACCTACGAGGCGCAGATCTTCAAGATTCTCGATCCCGAGCGCACGCAGATCATGTTCAACTCAGCCTGGATGGGCGAGATGAGCGCGGCCGAGCTGATCCAGCTGGCCGGTCGGCATACCGTGGCGCGCATGCTCGAGCGCGACGATTTCAGCAAGCGCTATGCTGCCGGCAAGCCCATCGCAATCCATGAGTTCCTCTACCCCCTGGTCCAGGGATATGACTCGGTGGCCATGCGCGCCGACGTTGAGCTGGGTGGCACCGATC
This sequence comes from uncultured Gammaproteobacteria bacterium, assembly GCA_963807995.1. GTDB lineage: Bacteria > Pseudomonadota > Gammaproteobacteria > Steroidobacterales > J054. The sequence goes on along the minus strand of CAWEDX010000005.1, from coordinate 100,614 downwards.
AGAAGTTCAACCTGCTGGTTGGCCGACAGCTGCAGCAAAGCTGGGGCCAGCGTCCCCAGGTGGTGCTGACCATGCCACTGCTCGAGGGTCTGGATGGCGTCAATAAAATGTCCAAGTCTCTGGATAACTATGTCGGCATCACTGAACCGCCTGCAGAGATGTTTGGCAAGCTGATGTCGATTTCCGATCAGCTGATGTGGCGGTATTTCGAGCTGCTGAGTTTTCGCGATGCGGCGGACATCGAAGGCTTGAAGACGCCAGGCCGAGCAGGGCATGAATCCCCGCGACATCAAATTCGAACTGGCCCGCGAGCTGGTTGCGCGTTTCCACGATAAGTCAGCGGCCGAGGCGGCCCAGGCGGCTTTCTGAGCCAGTTCCAGCAGGGGGCCTTGCCGGAAGACCTGGTGGAAATCAGCGTCGTGGGGCGGGACGGCAGTCTGGGTATAGCCCACCTGCTGCGCGAGGCCGAGCTGGTGACCAGCACCTCCGAAGCCTTCCGCATGATCAAGCAGGGCGCGGTGCGCATTGATGGTGAGCGGGTCGAGGATCGCGGGCTTGAGCTTGCCGCCGGCAGCCACCCATGTCTTCCAGGTCGGCAAGCGCCGCTTCGCCCGGGTAACGAAGTTAGCTGAAGTACCAGAGTTTTTTCTCAAATAATGCCTTGCCCGAGCACGATTAGTATGTACAATTGCGAGCTGCTCGCGATTTGCGGGCTTGTTCTTTAACAATTCGGAAACAGATAATTTGTGTGGGCGCTCGCGTCGACTACGGCACTTTGTCGTGGCCCGACTCGAGTGACCAAAATACTCGTTTTTTTAAAAGCAGTAGTTTGGGATCTCATTTTTTGTTCATAAGCTATGAACTGAAGAGTTTGATCCTGGCTCAGATTGAACGCTGGCGGCATGCCTAACACATGCAAGTCGAACGGTAACGCGAGGAGCTTGCTCCTTGGCGACGAGTGGCGGACGGGTGAGTAATACTTAGGAATCTGCCCATGTAGTGGGGGACAACTCGGGGAAACTCGTGCTAATACCGCATACGCCCTAAGGGGGAAAGCGGGGGATCTTCGGACCTCGCGCTATTGGATGAGCCTAAGTCGGATTAGCTTGTTGGTGAGGTAAAGGCTCACCAAGGCAACGATCCGTAGCTGGTCTGAGAGGACGATCAGCCACACTGGGACTGAGACACGGCCCAGACTCCTACGGGAGGCAGCAGTGGGGAATATTGGACAATGGGGGCAACCCTGATCCAGCAATGCCGCGTGTGTGAAGAAGGCCTGCGGGTTGTAAAGCACTTTCAGTAGGGAAGAAAAGCAGTCGGCTAATACCCGGCTGTCTTGACGTTACCTACAGAAGAAGCACCGGCTAACTCCGTGCCAGCAGCCGCGGTAATACGGAGGGTGCGAGCGTTAATCGGAATTACTGGGCGTAAAGCGCGCGTAGGCGGCTTGGTAAGTCGGATGTGAAAGCCCTGGGCTCAACCTGGGAATTGCATTCGAAACTGCCAGACTAGAGTATGGGAGAGGAAAGCGGAATTTCCGGTGTAGCGGTGAAATGCGTAGATATCGGAAGGAACATCAGTGGCGAAGGCGGCTTTCTGGACCAATACTGACGCTGAGGTGCGAAAGCGTGGGTAGCGAACAGGATTAGATACCCTGGTAGTCCACGCCGTAAACGATGACAACTAGATGTTGGGAGGATTTGCCTCTCGGTGTCGCAGTTAACGCGTTAAGTTGTCCGCCTGGGGAGTACGCCGGCAACGGTAAAACTCAAAGGAATTGACGGGGACCCGCACAAGCGGTGGAGCATGTGGTTTAATTCGATGCAACGCGAAGAACCTTACCTGGCCTTGACATCCTCAGAACTTGTTAGAGATAACTTGGTGCCTTCGGGAACTGAGTGACAGGTGCTGCATGGCTGTCGTCAGCTCGTGTCGTGAGATGTTGGGTTAAGTCCCGCAACGAGCGCAACCCTTGTCCCTAGTTGCCAGCACATAATGGTGGGAACTCTAGGGAGACCGCCGGTGATAAACCGGAGGAAGGTGGGGATGACGTCAAGTCATCATGGCCCTTATGGCCAGGGCTACACACGTGCTACAATGGACAGTACAGAGGGTTGCCAACCCGCAAGGGGGAGCCAATCCCAGAAAGCTGTTCGTAGTCCGGATCGGAGTCTGCAACTCGACTCCGTGAAGTCGGAATCGCTAGTAATCGCGAATCAGCATTGTCGCGGTGAATACGTTCCCGGGTCTTGTACACACCGCCCGTCACACCATGGAAGTAGGTTGCACCAGAAGTAGGTAGTCTAACCCTCGGGAGGACGCTTACCACGGTGTGGCTTATGACTGGGGTGAAGTCGTAACAAGGTAGCCGTACGGGAACGTGCGGCTGGATCACCTCCTTTAAGAGTAAGACAATCCAGGGCCTATATAAGGTGCTGGCGCGAGCTCCCTCACAAGTTACCTGTTTCTAAATAAATGGCTGTTTGGCCCGCATGGTCTTCATGGGGGTCGCTATAAAATTGAGCACGAGCATGGGTCTGTAGCTCAGTTGGTTAGAGCGCACCCCTGATAAGGGTGAGGTCGGAAGTTCGAATCTTCCCAGACCCACCAGTATTCCTCAGCTCGCCCGATCACCAAGACTTGCATACTGATGTATGCGGCGCCTTGGCGATCGAACGACCCGAGAAATCCTGGCTCATTGGCTTCGCACCACCCGTGCGAAGGTCTTTAAGACGAGCCTTTGAATCCCTCTGCGAATGCGAACCGTTTCGCACTCGCGCAGGATATTTCGACTGGCAAGGCGCGCGCCGGAGCGAGCGAAGGAGCGTACACACGTACGTGACTGAGTAAGTGACAAGCGCAACGCGGCCAGACGGAATATAGACAAGCGAGGGGGCCATAGCTCAGCTGGGAGAGCACCTGCTTTGCAAGCAGGGGGTCGGCGGTTCGATCCCGCCTGGCTCCACCAATTCTTTGCATCAACAGTTAGTAAAGCAGACGTTGCTGTCTTCTTTACTAACTGACTCCAAGTCAGCCGTTCTTTAACAATCTGGATTTTGTTTTGACGTCTAGCATCGAGCTTCGGCTCGATGAGATTGGACTTTGGTCCAATCATAAAAGACTGCATTCGTACAAGTTGTTTGACTTTATATGGTCAAGTGACTAAGCGCACGTGGTGGATGCCTAGGCGGTAGGAGGCGATGAAGGACGTAGTAGTCTGCGATAAGCCTCGGGGAGCTGACAAACTAGCTTTGATCCGGGGATTTCCGAATGGGGCAACCCGGCCACTTCGGTGGTCATCGCACACTGAATACATAGGTGTGTGAAGCAAACCCAGGGAACTGAAACATCTAAGTACCTGGAGGAAAAGAAATCAACCGAGATTCCCTTAGTAGCGGCGAGCGAACGGGGAACAGCCCTGTCAGATCAACTTTTGAAACCTAGTAAAACGGTCTGGAAAGTCCGGCCATAGAAGGTGATAGCCCTGTATGCGAAAGGTGGATTAAGGGACTGACGATGAGTAGGACGGGGCACGTGAAACCCTGTTTGAACATGGGGGGACCATCCTCCAAGGCTAAATACTCCCTACCGACCGATAGTGAACTAGTACCGTGAGGGAAAGGCGAAAAGAACCCCGGAGAGGGGAGTGAAATAGAACCTGAAACCGCGTGCGTACAAGCAGTGGGAGCCTGACTTCGGTCGGGTGACTGCGTACCTTTTGTATAATGGGTCAGCGAGTTACTTTTTGCGGCAAGCTTAACCGTCTAGGGGAGGCGTAGGGAAACCGAGTCTGAATAGGGCGAATTAGTCGTAAGGAGTAGACCCGAAACCGAGCGAGCTAGCCATGGCCAGGGTGAAGGTGGGGTAAAACCCACTGGAGGCCCGAACCGGGTAATGTTGAAAAATTATCGGATGAGCTGTGGCTAGGAGTGAAAGGCTAAACAAGCTCGGAGATAGCTGGTTCTCCTCGAAAGCTATTTAGGTAGCGCCTCGTGTCTCACTCCTGGGGGTAGAGCACTGTTTCGGCTAGGGGGTCATCCCGACTTACCAAACCGATGCAAACTCCGAATACCAGGAAGTGCAATCACGGGAGACACACGGCGGGTGCTAACGTCCGTCGTGGAAAGGGAAACAACCCAGACCGCCAGCTAAGGTCCCTAAATCACAACTAAGTGGGAAACGATGTGGGAAGGTAGATACAGCCAGGAGGTTGGCTTAGAAGCAGCCATCCTTTAAAGAAAGCGTAACAGCTCACTGGTCTAATCGGCCCGCGCGGAAGATTTAACGGGGCTCAAGTTGTGTACCGAAGCTGCGGACGCGTAATTTATTACGCGTGGTAGAGGAGCGTTCTGTAAGCCTGCGAAGGTGTGTCGTGAGACATGCTGGAGGTATCAGAAGTGCGAATGCTGACATGAGTAACGATAATGCGGGTGAAAAACCCGCACGCCGAAAACCCAAGGTTTCCTGCGCAACGCTAATCGGCGCAGGGTGAGTCGGCCCCTAAGGCGAGACCGAAAGGTGTAGTCGATGGGAAACAGGTCAATATTCCTGTACCGATAACTATTGCGATGGGGGGACGGAGAAGGCTAAATCTACCGGGCGTTGGTTGTCCCGGGGAAAGTATGTAGGCAGAGAGCTTAGGAAAATCCGGGTTCTTAATGTCGAGATACGAGACCATCGGCCTTTGTGCCGAGAAGTGGTTGATGCCATGCTTCCAAGAAAATCCTCTAAGCTTCAGATAGTTATTGACCGTACCGTAAACCGACACAGGTGGGTGAGGAGAGAATCCTAAGGCGCTTGAGAGAACTCGGGTGAAGGAACTAGGCAAATTGGTACCGTAACTTCGGGAGAAGGTACGCCCCTGCTGGTGATGAGACTTGCTCTTTAAGCTGGTGGGGGTTGCAGTGACCAGGTGGCTGCGACTGTTTACTAAAAACACAGCACTCTGCAAACACGAAAGTGGACGTATAGGGTGTGACGCCTGCCCGGTGCCGGAAGGTTAATTGATGGGGTTAGTCCTCGGACGAAGCTCTTGATCGAAGCCCCGGTAAACGGCGGCCGTAACTATAACGGTCCTAAGGTAGCGAAATTCCTTGTCGGGTAAGTTCCGACCTGCACGAATGGCGTAACGATGGCCACACTGTCTCCACCCGGGACTCAGTGAAATTGAAATCGCTGTGAAGATGCAGCGTACCCGCGGCTAGACGGAAAGACCCCGTGCACCTTTACTACAGCTTTGCACTGAACTTTGAACCTATTTGTGTAGGATAGGTGGGAGGCTTTGAAGCGGGAACGCTAGTTCTCGTGGAGCCATCCTTGAAATACCACCCTGGTATGTTTGAGGTTCTAACCTAGGCCCGTTATCCGGGTCGGGGACCGTGTATGGTGGGTAGTTTGACTGGGGCGGTCTCCTCCTAAAGAGTAACGGAGGAGCACAAAGGTACTCTCGGCGCGGTCGGACATCGCGCGTTGCGTGCAAAGGCATAAGAGTGCTTGACTGCGAGATAGACACATCGAGCAGGGACGAAAGTCGGTCTTAGTGATCCGGTGGTTCTGTATGGAAGGGCCATCGCTAAACGGATAAAAGGTACGCCGGGGATAACAGGCTGATTCCTCCCAAGAGTCCACATCGACGGAGGAGTTTGGCACCTCGATGTCGGCTCATCACATCCTGGGGCTGTAGCAGGTCCCAAGGGTATGGCTGTTCGCCATTTAAAGTGGTACGCGAGCTGGGTTTAGAACGTCGTGAGACAGTTCGGTCCCTATCTGCCGTGGGCGTTGGAAATTTGAAGGGAGCTGCTCCTAGTACGAGAGGACCGGAGTGGACGTATCTCTGGTGTTCCGGTTGTCACGCCAGTGGCATTGCCGGGTAGCTATATACGGACGGGATAACCGCTGAAAGCATCTAAGCGGGAAGCCCCCCCTAAGATTAGATTTCCCTGGGGACTTGATCCCCCTGAAGGGCCCTTGAAGACTACAAGGTTGATAGGCTGGGTGTGGAAGTTCAGTAATGGATGAAGCTAACCAGTACTAATTGCCCGTGCGGCTTGGCCATATAAACTCAAATAACTTGTCCTGTAATGCAGTCTTTGCGTCAAAACAAAAATCCAGATTGGGCGTTGAATCCTTGATTCAGCGCCCCACCGATTAGCTTTGCCTGGCGGCCATAGCGGGCGGGAACCACCCGATCCCATTCCGAACTCGGAAGTGAAAACGCCCAGCGCCGATGGTAGTGTGGGGTCTCCCCATGTGAGAGTAGGTCACCGCCAGGCTTCCCAACAAAAGCCCTCGCTAGAAGTAGCGGGGGCTTTTCTTTTTGGGCATGGGAAGACCCCGCTTTTCGACTGTGGGGCGCTTCGCTGTGCTGCGGGTCCGGCCTTTCGGCCTTCGGGAACTCGCTGGGGTACTCGCGTGTACCGGAATTTTGAATCTGCGACATTGAAGCCGCAGATCTTACGGCCGCAGAGAGATTTCCAATACGCCGGTGTCTGTCAGCCGGTAGTCGAGACGCGTCGTGGGCATAATTGCAGCCAGCGCGTCCTCGGGCGTCAGTCCTGAGATGTCGCCGCGTAATTTCAGTGCTCTGGCTTCTTTTTCGGCCGCGAAACTCGTATAGCGCAGTTGGCGACCGGTCTGGTTAGTGGTCCAGTCGAGGAACTCGCTGATCGGCCGGCCGTCGATGTCGAAGGGCGCTGCCAGATCGTCTGCCCATGCCCAGAGCGGGCCCCAGGTTGGAATGGTGCTGCGTGCGATGGATAGTTCGCCGCCTGCAGCGCTGTCGCGAATCACCAGTTGCTCGCCTTGTCCGGCTTCGACGTTTTGTGCAGCTGCACTCAGTGAGACCCGGCCCTCGCGAACGCCGACCTGAAACGATTCCGGCAGAAGACTAACCAGGTATTTCGTGCCGAGATGCCGGACCTGGCCAAAGCGCGTTTCGATGACCAGTGACCCAGCGGTATTGGCCTGCCGACCGGTATCTATGAACGCGCTGCCTCTTTTCAGTCGCAAACGATCAGCTCCCAGCCAGGCCAATTGTGTTCCACCGGCAATTCGAATTGCCAAGCCATCATTCATGATGAGAACGGCGCGCGCGTCCGGTGCCGTGCGGATCTCCTCGCCCTTCTCGAAGTAGGCGTTTATCTCCGCTGGCGACCAGCTGGTTCCCTGCCCGGTCTCGACAATTCCGCTGCTTCTGTCCAGCCGCGCGACCGGCACGGGTTCATCGACGATTTGCGTGCTCGTCAGCCAAAGGGCGAGCCCGGCCGTCAGCACCAACCCCGCAGCCATTCGCCAGACATTCTGCTGGCGACGACGTCGCCGCCGCGCTGTGGTTTCCTGCCAGGCTGCATGCGTGGCGCTGCGTACCGCCTTAGTCATACCGGGCGGAGGCACAGGTCTGGTACCTGAAGCCCGCAACAATCGACCGACCTGTTCTTCGTCGGTGTCTTCCACTCGTAGCCGTTCATCGTTCATAAGGCTTCACCTTCGGGCGCCAGAGACCCAAGTAGTTCGGCAAGTTCGTCTGCGCCAAACACGTTTCCGACTGCCTCGCGAAACGCCATGCGTGCGCGCGCCAGTAGCGACTGAGCCGCTGTCTGGCCGACTTCCAGTCGCGCCGCGATCTCCTCTACAGACAGTCCCTCGACATACTTCCATTCCAGCGCATCGCCATAGCGCGCCGGCAGTCGATCAACGATTGACTGAATCAGGCGGCGTAATTCCTCGCCGCGATACTGCGCGGCGGGGCTCTCTTCGGCCGGCGCACGGATGGCATCCAGTGCAGCACGGACGCCGGGCGTGTCTTCAATAAGAACCACCCGATCTGTGCGTCGTTTGCTGGCGCGAACAAAATCTGCGGCCTGGTGCCGGCAGATCTGGCAGACCCAGGTCAGCAGTGAGGCCTCGCCGCGATAGGTGTCTAGCTTCTGCATCGCCTTTACCATGGTTGCCTGCACGACCTCCTGAGCCGCGTCGACATCTCCGCCGACACGTGGCAATGCGAAGCGATAAAGGCGGGGAAAGAACTCTTCGAAGAATTCACTAAAGGCTCGTTCCTCGCCTCGCAGCATCCGTTGTACCAGTTGCTGCTCGTGCTGCACTGCTGGGTCCACTTGTGATTTGACTCTGTTTGCTTAGACGCCGATGGCCGGCTGAATCAATCGCAACAAGTTCATCCGGGCTGGCGATTGATTCTAGCCGTGACCGGCGTCTAAGGCTTCGGAGTCAGCAGGAAAGGGATCCCAGGGATGGACCGGAGCGCAATAAAAGATATATTAATCAATACTTTGAGTGATTCTTCCATGGCCTCGCCGGTGCCAACGACCGTCCTGGCGGGGCAGCTGGCCACAGACTACGGATGCGCGCTTGAGATGGTGCCGGCGGATCATCCTCAGCGACTGGAAGTGGAGGCTTTCGTGCGTAATCGATACCGTGAGATTCACGGCGCCGATGTGCAACGCTTCTTGCCAGTGCTGCTTGTTCTGCGTGGGCCCGGGGGCCGCATAGCCGGGGTTGCCGGATATCGTGACGCGGCCAGCGAACCCCTGTTTCTGGAGCACTATCTTGACAAGCCGGCTGAGCAGGTGCTCGCGGCCCATTTTCAGTGCGAACTTGGCCGCCACGAGATTGTCGAAATCGGCAATTTTGCCTGCGTGAGCTGCCGCGCCAGCAAGGACCTGGTCGCAGGCCTGATGGAGTTTCTCGATCAACGTGGCACCGTCTGGGCCATGTTTACCGGTACCCGGCTGATTCGTCAGATCATGCAGCACATGGGCATCGACGTTCAGGAGCTAGCTCCGGCGCAGCGGTCGCGGTTGCGTAATTCGGTAGATGACTGGGGGAGCTATTACGAGTGTGACCCGCGCGTCGTCGCGGGTCTTGTTCCGGCGGCGGGCGCCGCACGTCCGCTGCGTCTGCGCGGCTGATCGCGGCCGAGTCGACTTGATTATGAACCTGACCGGGCCAGCGCTGGCTGATCAGCGCGCTGCCATGAATGCAGAGACTCTGCGAACGCGTATTGATGTGGATGCGCGCTGGCTAGACGGTGCCGGCGTGCGCCGTGTTGGATTGCTGGCCGCCAATGGTATGCCCTGGGTGATCGCCGACCGTGCGTTGGAGCAGGCGGGCGCGCTCAATGTGCCGCTGCCCCAGCATTTCAGCGCCGAACAATTAAGTCACGCAATCGACGATGCTGGTCTTGATGCGTTCCTCACTGACGACCCCTCGTATTGCCTGGAACTCGCCACGGGTTTTACGGCGACTAACGCTGCGCCCGGCAGCGGTCTGAGCCTGTTGCGCAGGCAGGGCGGTTTCAGCATTCCGTGTTTACCGGCTGGTACGCAAAAAATCACCTATACCTCGGGTAGCACGGCCGCGCCGAAGGGCGTCTGTCTGACAGCCGCCAGTATGGAACTTGTGATTGCGTCGCTGGTGCAGTTGACGCAGCATCTTGGCAGCCGCCGCCACATGGTTTTGCTGCCGCTGGCAACGCTGTTGGAAAACCTTGCCGGTGTCTGTGTCCCGCTGCGCGCGGGTGCAAGCTGTGTGGTGCCTTCGGCGGAGTTTACGGGCGTGACCGCAACTTCCGTCGATCCCGAACGATTACTGCATGCCATCAGCACGATGGCGCCGGAAAGCCTGATTCTTGTGCCGCAATTATTGCAAGTGCTGGTTTCCGGCGCGGAACAAGGCTGGCAGGTGCCTGATTCCCTCAGATTCATTGCCGTCGGCGGTGCGCGGGTTTCAGCGGATTTGCTGGAGCGCGCCGAGGCCATGGGTCTGCCCTGCTACGAGGGTTACGGGCTCAGCGAATGCGCTTCAGTGGTGGCGATCAATACGCCCGACGCTCGCCGCGCGGGCAGCGTTGGCCGACCTTTACCGCACGCCCGGGTAAGTATTGGCAACGATGGCGAGATTAGGGTCGCTGGTGCGGTCATGGCTGGCTATACCGGCCAAAGCGAACCATCGACCCATGGTGAGATCGCCACCGGAGATCTGGGGTCGCTGGACGATGACGGTTTTCTCTATGTGCATGGCCGCCGCAGGAACGTCTTCATCAACGCGTTCGGCCGCAACCTTTCGCCTGAATGGATTGAGGCGGAGCTGACCTCCAGCCCCTGCATCGCACAGGCGATGGTCTGCGGCGAGGCTCGGCCGTTCAGCGTTGCAGTGCTCAGTCCTGCGGGGCCGCAGGTGAGTGAGAGCGACGCGGCGCTTGCCGTCGCGGCTGCCAATCGTCGGCTACCCACCCATGCGCAGATTGGCCGCTGGCTGCTGGTTTCGCAGCCATTCAATTATGCCGACGGTCTGCTAACTGCCAACGGTCGGCCGCGCCGCGAGGCAATCGCGCGTCGTTATCAAGACGATATCGACGCACTCTATTTTGACGCATTGGCCGGCTAAGGCCAGCCCGGGGATCGGTATGAAATTTTCTCAAGTGTTGGCAGAACGGACACAGCTTGATCGGGTATTTCTCCTCGATGCACCGCTCATCAAGGCTGCATTGCAGGGGCAAATCACGCGCGCTCAGTACCTGGCTTTCCTGACCCAGGCTTATCATCATGTGCGCCATACGGTGCCACTGCTGATGGCGGTGGGCGCCCGTCTCGAAGACCGGCATCCCTGGTTACAGCGCCAGCTGATCCACTACCTCGATGAGGAAGTCGGGCATGAGCAATGGGTGCTGAATGACATTGAGGCCGCGGGCGGCGACCCCGACGCCGCGAGCGTGTCGCAGCCCAATGTGGAAACCGACGCGATGGTGGCCTATGCCTGGGATACGGTGAACCGCCGCAACCCCATCGGGTTCTTCGGCATGGTGCATGTGCTGGAAGGCACCAGCGTCGCGGTGGCCCTCGATGCTGCCGCGCGCATCCAGACCGCGCTGGACCTCCCGGATGCAGCGCTTACCTACCTGACAAGTCACGGGCGTCTGGACCAGGAACATGTCGGCCACCTCAAGGGGATCCTCGATCGCCTGTCCGAGTCCGCTGAGCAAACGGCGGTTATCGATTGTGCCCGGGCCATGTATTGGCTTTATGGCCAGCTATTTCGCGGTATAGATCGGGGCGCCGCACCGCTCCACGACACGAGCCTGAGGGTCGCATCATGAAATTGGACGAGTCCTGCATCCTGATTACCGGCGGAGGCGGTGGTATCGCCACGGCCATTGCGCGTGAATTGCTCACCGCTGGTGCGGCGGTCATGTTGGCCGATCGTGATTCCGCCGCGCTCGAAAGAGCCAAAGCGGCACTGGACGGCGGAGATCGTGTAACCACAGTGGTTGCCGATCTGCTGAAGCCGGCTGACCTCGACCGACTCGTTGTGCAGGCCCAGGTCTGGCATGGCGGCATCAACGTGCTCGTCAATGCGGCCGGCGTCAATCATTTTGGTCTGTTCGATGAGCAGTCGCCGCAGTCCATTGAGCAGACCATGGCGATCAACGTTACCGCACCGCTGTTGCTATGCCAGCGTTTGCTCCCGCACCTGCGCCAGCAGCCGTCGGCCAGCATCCTGAACATCGGCTCGGCCTTCGGCTCCATCGGCTACCCGGGGTATGCCGCCTACTGTGCCAGCAAATTTGCCATGCGTGGTTTTACCGAAGCGCTGCGTCGAGAACTCTCCGACACGTCGGTAAGTTGCCAGTGCCTGGCGCCGCGTGCGACGCGGACCGGGATCAACAGCAGTGCGGTGGACGCGATGAACGAGGAGCTCGGCAACGCTGTCGATAGCCCAGAGGTTGTGGCACGCGCGGTGCGCGCCTCCCTGGAGCAAGATCGCGGCTTCGCGGTGCTGGGCTGGCCGGAGAAACTGTTTGCGCGCGTCAATGGCTTGTTGCCAGGGCTGGTCGAGTCGGCCCTGACCAGGCAGCTGCCGGTGATCAGACGTTACGCGCGCAGCGGCGGTGCTGCGCCAGCGATTCCCGACAATGCGATGAGGAGAACGACATCATGAACCGACATTTTAAAATCGTTGGTCTGCTGGCTCTGTGTGCCCAGGCCTTCACCGCTGTTGCCGGAGCAGCGGATTTCGATGCCCAGTTGCTGGCGATCCAACAGGACTGGGCAGTGGCCAACTATCAACTGGACGATAAAGATGCGCAGCTGCAGGCCTTTGATGTCCTCGCGCAGCAAGCCGATGACTTCGTTGCCAGTCATCCCGAGCGCGCCGAAGCATTGATTTGGCAAGGAATCGTTTACAGCACATTTGCCGGCGCCAAGGGTGGGCTCGGAGCTCTTGGACTGGCCAAGCGATCCCGCGCTAGTCTTGAAGCAGCCCTGGCTATCGACGCTCAGGCCTTAAACGGATCGGCGTACACGAGTCTTGGCACGCTTTACCACAAGGTTCCCGGGTTTCCGATTGGCTTCGGCAGCGATAAAAAGGCGCAGCAGATGCTTGAGCAAGCCGTGAGTATCAACCCGGCCGGCATTGATCCGAACTATTTTCTCGGTGAGTTCCTGTTTGATGAGGGTGATTATGCCGCGGCTATGGAGCGCCTTGAGCAGGCATTGGCAGCGCCACCGCGTCCAGGCCGGGAGCTGGCGGACCACGGCAGACGGGAAGAGATTTCCATGCTGATAGCAAAAGTCCGTAACAAGCTGAATCGTGCCTGACTGCAGCCCTGTGGCGTTTTTCGGGGGGCTTGCCCGGTTTGTTGTCGATACCCTGCCACGAATGAACCTGGTGGCCGCTGAGCGCGGAATACGCTGTGCAGCGTTGCTCTAAAAGCGCCAGCAGCTAGCTTCTCGTGAGTGCTGGCAACGGGGTTCTTGCGCTGCTCGAAAATTTTCATCACACCGCTGTGTCATCCAAGGTGTTGATGCAGCCGTTTGCGGTTCCTCTCTCATCGGGATCGGACACGGGGTGTGTTAAACACCCCGCCAGTTCGCCTAATACTGAAAAATAGACATAGGGCTTGCTTAGTAGCTTAGGTCTGCGCATTGTTGCGGCCGTGGTGGGCCGATTCGTCGCGTAAATTTGGGATGCTGAAGCGTCGATGGCAGAGAGATATTTGTTGACGGTCTGCAAATTCGCGGCAGTAGCAATGCTCTTGCTGGCGACACTTATTCCGCAGCGGGCGCTGGCGGAGAGTTTTCTCGGTCGCTCGGTTCAGTCGGCCCTGACTGTAATCGCCGGCGACGACGTACGGCTTATCTACAACGACCAGATTGTGCCTCCGGATCTGCTGGTCACCATCGAGCCGGTCGTGGCGGCGCCTCGCAGCATGCTTGATGAGATTCTCGCGCCACACGCGCTTGCGCTGTCGGAGGTGCGCCCGGGGCTCTATGTCATCGTCGCCGCTGAACCTGTTGCGGCCGCCGCGGCGACCCCGAGCGAATCTGCGGATCTAAATGTACCGCGACCCTTGCCGGATCTGCTGGTAACCACCAGCCGCTATGCGCTCCGCTATGACGAGCCCGGGTCCTTCACGCATCTTGGCGAGGCCTTGGTTCAGAACCTGCCCAAGGCCGCCGACGAGACCCTGCGAGTCCTTCACCGTTTACCCGGTGCCGCCAGCGGTGGCGTGTCAGCCCCGCCAAATATCCGCGGTGGTGAGCAGGGCGAAATTTTGTATCTGCTGGATGGTTTGCAGCTTTACGAACCCTTTCACGGCAAGGATTTTTTCAACATCGTCAGTATTTTTGACTCCAGGTTCGTCAGTGGTATCGACGTGTTTACCGGTGGCTACACGGCGAATTTTGGCGATCGCATGAGCGGCGTCGTTGATATTCAGCCCCTGGTTGTGCCGGAGGATAACGAATTCGAGCTGGGTATCAACCTGTTCCACTCCAGCGTTCTTGGCGCCGGGCGTTTCGCCGGCGATCGCGGCAACTGGATTGCTTCTTTCCGCCGCAGCAACCTTGATGAAATTGCGGACCTGAGTAATTCAGACTTTGGCGAAGCGAAGTACTACGACATGCTTATCGGCGCTGGCTACGCGCTGACCCCGGCCACACGGCTCGGTCTGCACTATATGCGCTCGGCCGACGATATTGCCGTCAATGATTCCGCACGCACCGAGACCGCGTCTGCCGGCTATCGCAATGATTACCTGTGGGGTTATATCGAGCACGACTGGCCACGGAACCTGTCGGCCCGTCTGCAGCTATCGGTCACCGACATTGAAAATGAGCGCGACGGGCTTATCGATGAAGTTGGCCAGCGCACCGGGCAATTGCTGGATCGACGGGGTTTCCATTTTGGCTCGGCAAAATTGGATTTTCGCTGGCAGTCCGGGCCCTGGACCGCAAGCTGGGGTGCAGAAGGTCGCAGCCTTGAGGCCAATTATCTCTATTTGAGTCGGGTGAACTTTGCGGCGGACTTTCCGTTTCCGGGTGCGGATCCGGCGAGTCGTGACGTCAATATTGCTACCCGGCCAGAGGGGTATCAGGCGTCGGCATATATTAGTGGTCGCTATGCATTCGCCGACCGCTGGTCAGCGGAAATTGGTCTGCGCTGGGATGATCAGGATTACGATGGGTTGGATGATAGTGAGCAGTTGAGCCCGCGCCTCAACCTGAGTTTCGCACCGACGGCGTCGACGCAGCTGAGACTCGCCTGGGGTCGCTTTTACCAGACCCAGGGCATTCACGAGCTTCAGGTCGAAGATGGTGTCGACAGCTTTTTTCCCGCGCAGTTTGCCGATCATTTCATCATCGGTGTTGACCAACTGCTGCCGGCCGACGTTCAGTTGCGAGTCGAGGCATATCAGAAGGATTTTTCCGACCTGAGGCCACGCTTTGAAAACCTTTTTGACCCGCTAACCCTGCTGCCTGAACTACAGACTGACCGTATCAGTATCGTGGCCGAATCGGCGAGGGCGAGGGGCGTTGAGCTGAGCTTTGCCGGGGACCCCGTCGGCCCGTGGTGGTGGCGCATTAATTACGCCTGGTCGCGCATTACCGATCAGATCGAAGGCCGTGACGTACCGCGCAGCTGGGACCAGCGTCACGCGTTCAACTTCACCATTGGCTGGTCAACCGATCGCTGGGACGTCACGCTGGCGGGTACTTACCATACGGGCTGGCCCACCACCCCCGTTAGCCTGGTCGATGGCGAAAGTTGTCATTGGCGAGCGCAACAGTCAGCGCTTCGACGATTTTCGCTCTTTGGACCTCCGCGTCGCCCGTAGCTTTGACATCGGTCGTACACAGTTGGAGGTATTCGGCGAAGTTACGAACCTGCTGCTCTTTAAGAATCCATGCTGCGTGGAGTATTCCGTGGTGCAAGACGGGCAGGGTAACCCGAGCCTGCAGAGTAAGCTCGATTATTGGCCGCGGATTGTGCCGAACCTCGGCGTCTACTGGCGTTTCTGAATTGTCCGGGCTGGCGCGCTGCACCGGTATTGCCCCGGCCTTTTTTGCTTCGCCTAGCTATCCACTGGCCCGGGCGCCGTTTCTAAGGTATCGCCCACGGCGCATCTTCCCGCTGCCAACCACGGCAGCCGTGATGCCCCCGTGACCGCGCATGGCGTTGTAACCGCCGGGACCCAGCACTGTCTCCATATGTGAGCAGGGATGACACAGCCCGGTGTACTCGAGTATCGCTTCGCCTATTTGAAATCGTTTTCCCTTCAGGGCCAGCAGGTTGATTCCGCTCACGACCAGGTTGCGACGCACGGTGCCGGGGGCGACGGGTGACAAGCCCATCAACGAAGACAAGGTCTGCAGGTGCTCGGCCTGGATCAGCGTGACCTGGCGCTTGCCACCCTGCTTGCTGTAGTGGTCGCCGGTCAGGCCGCGCTCGGCCTCGGCGAACACTTCCGCCAGGCTGGCCAGCTCGGCGCGGCGGCCGGGACGCACGCCAATCCACTCCAGCACGCCGGCTTGCGGTAATACGTTTTGCAATTCATGCAGGGATTGCATGGCAATTCCTCAACAAGCAGACAATCAGCCTGGTCGCTACCCGGCTCGCGGCAGGTCGAGAACCTGATGGTGCCGGAATCGACAAAGCTAACAGATCTGAGGTGGTTAGCGCGCCTGCGGGACGGTCGTGTCTGAACGGTTTAGCCCTTACCGAGAGCGACAGGACCTGGCTTCTGTATTTTGATCACCGTCTATTGACGATAGCCAGCTTAGACGCATTCGTCCTGTTGCATCATGACGCGAACAGAGGGGCAGCTGATACTTTACAGGCGACCTCGTCTGCCTTTAGATCTGCTGGATGCCGCTAATCAGCTGCATTCAAATTGCATGGGGGCTATGTCATGTCTGAAGCTGAATCATTCGACCCGGATCGTCGCGAACTACTCATGAAGACGCTGCTCGGCGGCTTCATTGCTGCATCGGTAGCGGGCAAGCCGGCCGACGCCGGCAGCCACCTGCGCGCCAAGGATTTCGAGTATCCGCCTTCCGAGCCCCAGCTATTCGCGGAGATAAATGCGGTGCTGGCGCATACCGAGGAGATCTGGAACGCGCAGGAGTGGTGGCGTTTGCCGGAGGAGATCTGGGATCGGGAAGACCCGTCCCCCATCTATGTAGCCGAGGAACTGTATGACGTGATGGTCGGTTGGCCGGTCCTGGAACAAATATATTTTCCCGCCAAAAAAAGGCCTCGATGCTTTCCGCTGGGGCTATTCGAAATTATTCGTGAAGGAGCTGGCGCCGGGTGTGGCCCTGGCGCTTTATGACCACTGGTTTGAGATCAAAATTCGCGCGCCTGGGCCAATTGGCGTGCCCAGGCATGGCTTCGACCGTGTGCTGTCTATCTACAACCGCCGTGAAGATGGCTGGCGTCAGTCACTTTACGCGCAGTGCCCGCTGGGGCCTGATACCTATGCCCGCCGTATGGCCGAGAAGCTGGTCAAGCCGGATTGGGATGAGTTCTACCAGGATGTTAAATCCCGAAACATTCAGGATCCCCGCCTTAAATGACGCCGTTCCCCGGACTTGGGAGTTTGCTATGAGACTGTTACTGGGCTCTTTATGCGTGACCTTGGTCATCTGGATATGGAGCGTGCTTTTTTACGTGGTCTTGCCCGTGCCTTACTACAGTATGTCCCAGTCTACGGACGACCTTGCTGCAGGCGAGGCGCTGAAAAAATATTTCCCGGAGACGGGTACCTATATTTTGCCCGGGCGCTTCAGTGGTAAAGATGTGCGCAGCCAAATGCGGGCCGACGGTCCCGTGGCGACGGTCTATATTCAGACGGAGGGTCGGCCCGAGGTATCACCGGTAAAATTTTTGATCGGCAGCTTCAACAGTATTGTTATTGGTCTGCTGATCGGAGCAGGCATGCTGTTGCTTAATCGACATACCACTAACTACTGGTCACACGTGGCCATCGCGTCGACTTTCGGTATCGCGTATACCGCCTATCCGCGCTTCGCTGACATCATCTGGTCGGAATTTCCGCCGGGTTACCAGCTGATGATGATTTTTTCCGATGGTTTCAGCTGGGTCCTAATGGTGATGGTGATGGCCTGGTTCGTTGTGCCGAGAGTGAGCAAGACGGAGTCTGCCTGACACATTAAACTATCCTGCCTTCCGCAGAGTCGGAATCATGGCGATCCATCCGGTTCGCTTTTTAGCCCTTGCCGGGCGCTGAGCCACGGAGAATAGAGTGGAACTTGATGAATTCATGCAGGGCCTTGAGCGCCGCAATCCGGGCGAACCCGAGTTTATCCAGTCTGTGCACGAAGTGGTGCGAGACCTCATCCCCTACGTCAACGCTCACCCAGAGTATTTGCAGGAAAAAATTCTCGAACGCATGACGGAGCCCGACCGGATTATTAGTTTTCGGGTTGTCTGGGAGGACGATGATCGCAACATTCGCGTAAACCGCGGTCACCGCGTGCAGTTTAACAAGGCAATCGGGCCGTACAAAGGCGGATTGCGATTCGATCCGACGGTAAATGTCAGCATTCTCAAGTTCCTTGGCTTTGAACAGACATTTAAAAACAGCCTGACGGGATTACCCATGGGCAGCGCTAAGGGCGGTGCCAACTTCAATCCGAAAGGAAAGTCTGACCGCGAAGTGATGCGCTTCTGTCAGGCTTTTATGACCGAACTGGCGCGCCACATTGGTGAAAATACGGACGTGCCTGCCGGTGATATCGGTGTCGGAGCCCGCGAGATCGGCTACCTGTTCGGCCAATACAAGCGCATGAGTAACCAGTTTACGGGTGCATTGACGGGCAAGGGGCTCGATTTCGGCGGCAGTGAGATTCGAATCGAGGCGACGGGTTACGGATGTATCTACTTCGCGGAGGAAATGCTGGCACACCAGGGCGAGTCGCTGGATGGCAAGCGCTGCCTGGTCTCGGGCGCGGGTAATGTGGCCCAGTATGCCGCCCGCAAGTTAGTTGATCAGGGCGCCGTCGTGCTGACCCTGTCGGATCGGGGCGGCTTTTTGTATGCACCAGACGGACTGTCCTGCGATGCCCTGGAGGAAGTTGCCGAGTTTAAAACCCGTCAGCATCTGAGCCTGCAAGAGTTCGCCGAAGAAAGGGGCTTCGAATTTCATCCGGACAAGCGGCCCTGGAGCGTATCCGCCGAGCTGGCTTTTCCCTGTGCGACACAAAACGAAATCGAGCCGGAGGATGCAAAGCTGCTGGTCAAGAACGGCTGCCGAATGGTTTGCGAGGGGGCGAATATGCCTACCACCGCTGAAGCTGTTGACGTGCTGCATCAGGCCGGTGTGCTTTTCGGTCCGGGTAAAGCGGCGAATGCCGGCGGCGTGGCGGTATCCGGGCTGGAAATGTCGCAAAACTCCATGCGCTATTCCCTTGATCGAAGCGTTGTCGATGAGCGCTTGCGAGGAATCATGAAGGAGGTTCATCGTCGCTGTGTCGACCATGGCGATGAGGATGGCAGGGTTAACTACAGCAAAGGCGCCAATCTCGCCGGTTTCGTCAAAGTGGCCCGGGCCATGCTCGCTTATGGCGTGATCTAGGCGTGCTGCAGGTGATGAGGTTTATGTGGTTTGGCCGGCGAGGCTGGCACGGAAGGGCTTGAATCCGGTGCTGAGCAGCAACGCGCCACTTATGGCAGCGACCACGCCTACACCGGCCATGGAATAAGGCAGGGCATTGTCGTCGCCGAATACATAGTCGGTAACGAATGCGGTAGCCACCGGCCCGAAACCAATGCCGGCGAAGTTGACGACAAACAGATACATGGCCGACACCTGCGCGCGCATGCGCGGCGGTGAAACAATCTGCAACGCGGCTGCCGCACCGGCCCAGGGAACGCTGATGAAAAACATCAGCGGGCAAAAGGCGATCAGTGCCAGCGGCAGGGTTGGCATCAGTGGCGCAATAACGATCAGCGGGATCAGGGCGAGGGCAGCTACGCGACCGGTGCGCAGGGTAGCGTCGGTGTGTCCTTTGCTGGTTAACCAGTCGGCGTACCAGCCACCGCAAAGGATGCCGGCGGTGGCAAAAATCAGCACGATACTGCCGAGATAAAGCCCGGCTTCGCCGCCAGTGATGCCAAAGCGGCGAATCAGTAGTGCCGGGGACCAGGCAAACAGCGAGTTATACAGCAGCGCCAGCGAGCTAAAGCCCAGAAAATGGCAGGCAAAGGTGGCGCGGTTTGCGCGCACAAAACCGAATACCTGGCGCAGCGGAATGGAGTCCTTGTCATCAGCAGCATTGCTTGGCTTGGGACGCGGCGGCTCCTTGAGAAAGGCTGTCAGCAGGGCGATCAGAATACCTGGCAGGCCCACCAGCACCAGGGTGAGTTGCCAGCCATACAACTCGCCCATCGCCGGCACCGAGTAGGTCGTGGTATCGCCGACGGCGCTGACCACGGCGCCGCCGATGATGAAGGCCAGTCCGCCGCCAAGAAATACCCCGACGTTGTAAAAGCTCAGGGCGCGACCGAGACTCTCGCGCGGGAACATATCGGCAATCATCGAGTAAGCCGCGGGTGACAGGGCCGCTTCGCCGACACCGACGGCAATCCGCGCGGTAAACAATTGGCCGAAGTTGCGCGCCAGCCCGCAGGCGGCGGTGGCAATGCTCCAGACCAGGACGCCAATGGTGATGATCCAGCGGCGGCTATAGCGATCGGCCATGCGCGCGATGGGAATACCGAGTGCGGTATAAAAAAGCGCAAAGGCAAGTCCGTGCAGGAGGCTGAACTGGAAGTCGGAAATGCCCAGGTCGCGACGAATGGGTGCCACCATCAGCGACAGGATCGAGCGGTCGATGAAAGAGAAGGTGTAGGCCACCATCAGAACGCCGACGGCATACCAGGCCAGTCGTGGACTAAAGCGTTCGGCCTCAGTCGATTGAGCTGAATTCATACAGATCCCCGGTAAGCAGGCCGCACGGCTTAGTCAGCGCGAAACACCAGCAATGCATTGGCCGGTGCCGGCAGCTGCACAGTCAGTGTAGCGGATGTTTGCTTCAGCACCACGTAATCCAGCTGCGACAATCGCTGCGCAATGTCACGGAGTTTTTTGACGCGGATCTCAATGCCGGCGAGCCCCACGGGCAGGGCCGGACTGATATGGCTGAGATCGCGCAGTTCTATCACCGCATTGTCCAGCGCCAGTGATTGGCCGGGCTCGGGCGCTGTGCCCAGAACCTGCTGCCAGCGCTGCTGATCTCTCTCTGGCGCCGGGCTATTAACGAGCACGGCGGTAAGATCCAGCGCGCCGTTGGGATGCGCCTGCACGGCCGCCTGAAAAACCAGTTCGGGCGTGGTGTTGTCGACATAGCAGACCAGGCCCTCCGGCATCTCTGCTGCCGGCAGCATCCACCAGCGGAAGCGGGCTTCTCCGTGACGTTGACCGTATTCAATCTGCCGGCTGGCGAATTGCAAAGGCGTGGGTCTGAGGCCGGCTGCCTGGCAACGGCTTCGACTGGCGTCAAGATCGTTGCTGCGCAGCGCGAGAATATGCAGGCCCTGGTAGCGCGACAGGAAGGGTTCCAGGTGATTGCCGGCGGTCGGATCGGGCACTGCGCTCAATTCCAGGTAGGTGCTGCCGAAAACCAGGTGGGCGCTTTGCTGGCCGAGGGCCTTGCGGTGGCCCTGTGCATCGAGCCCGGTCAATTCACGCGCTGGTGTTGCCGCGAAGCCCAGTGACCGGAATATTTCCAACAATGGATTTAACTCGCGGACCGCGAAACCCAGATGATCGAGGCTGATTTTTTCGCTCACGGCTGGCCGGTTCCAGGCTGAGAAATTTCTCTACTGTGGTAAATTCCACTACGCATAGCGAAAGTTCTCAGGGGGAAAAACGTGGATATTCGCAATTTAGCAACACTTTTTATCATGTTCGCACTGGCGCTGACCGGTTTCCAGGCAAGCGCGCAGGGCCGCATCGATGACATCGTCGTTACGGCGCAAAAGCGCGAGACTAATCTGCAGGATACCGCGATTGCGATTACCGCTGTGACGGGAGATACCCTGCGCGAACTGCAGCTGGAAGAAATACAGGATGTCTTGCTACGCACGCCCAGTGCCTCGTTCAGCCGGGCTGGCGGTGAAGGTCAGATCTACATTCGCGGAATCGGCGCCAACCTGCTGGGTATCGGTCAGGATTCCAGCGTCGCCATTCATCAGGACGGTGTCTATCTGGGCCGTCCCAATCTGACTATTAATCAGTTCCTGGATGTCGAACGGATCGAAATCCTGCGCGGCCCCCAGGGCACGCTATACGGACGTAATGCCACCGCTGGTGTCATCAATGTCATATCCAAGATGCCCACGGAAGAACTGGAAGGTTATGCCTCGGGTTACTACGGTAACTTCAACCGCGTTGAAATAGAGTCCGGCGTGGGCGGCCCCATTTCCGATACGGTCGGTTTTCGGGTTGCCGGCCGCTGGGCCCAGGATGATGGCTTTACGGATGACCTGGACCCGACGGGTGGTGACAAGATCGACGACACCAACATCTGGTCGATGCGCGGCATCCTGGATTTTCGTCCCAGTGACAGTTTCGACGGCAATTTCATTCTCGAGTACGGCAAGTCCGACAACAACAATCGCAGTGTGCGTCGGCGTGACCGCCAACATCTGAGCCAGCTGGGCGACGGACAGCCCGACGCTGTCGGTGGTTTGCCTGCCTTTGGCTGCGCGGGTTGCCCGGCAGCGCAAAATCCTGCGTTCAATGAAACCCGCAATGAACTGGACACTTTTCACGAATGGGACGTGCTGGGCCTGACGCTGAACCTGAACTGGCAGCTCGGCAACGACATGGAACTGGTATCCATTACCGGCTACCGAGAATTCGATGACGAGTTCAGCTTTAACACCGACGGCACGGAAGCCTCCGTGACCAACACGCAGTACCAGCGAAATGCCAAACAATTCACCCAGGAGTTGCGCATGACGGGCAGCAACGGCGGGTTCGACTGGTTAATCGGCGGTTTCGCAATGAGCGAAGACAAAAGCGAAGACCTGGGACTGCCGGCAGCCAAGTTTGGTGGCTCATTCAATATTTTCGCCGTTAATGACACCACGGCTTTCGCAATCTTTGGCCAGGGCACGACGGGGCTCACGGACAAGCTTGACCTGACCGTCGGCTTGCGTTGGAACCAGGAGCGCAAGGAAGATTGCTCGGCCTCGCAGTTTTTGGGCGGTGGCAACTTTGATGGTTTGAATAGTTCCGTGCCGCGCCCCGATCCTTGCGGCGGCGGCAATCGTGATGACAGTTGGGATGACTGGACGCCAAAAATTGGTCTCGACTATCGCCTCAGCGACGACGCCTTGCTTTACGCGTCGATCACCAAGGGCTTTAAGTCGGGCGGTACAAATTCGCTGTCGCCCGGTTCCATACCCTTCGACCAGGAAAACTTGTGGAGCTATGAACTTGGTTTGAAATCAGAGTATTACGACGGTCGTATGCGTGTGAACCTGACCGGCTTCTACTACGATTACACGGATCTGCAGGTGTCCACCTTCGATGCCGACAGTGGCACTACGCGGATCGAAAATGCCGCCAATGCCGAGGTCCTGGGCGTTGAGCTGGATTTCTCTGCAATTCTGCTTGACGGCCTGGTGTTTAATTTCGGCGCTGCGTGGCTGGATACGGAGTACCAGAACTTCGTGACCCAGAATGGCGTATTGCCGCCGCCGGATCCGAATGCGGGTGATCCGAATATTGTCGATCTTTCCGGCAACAGCCTGATCAACGCGCCGGATCTCAAGATTGTTACCAACCTGCGTTACGACATCAATCTATTCGACAACCGACTCTATCTGTTTGGGCAATACAGTTGGCAGGACGATATTTTCCATTCGCAGTTCAATGATCCCATCATTGGTCAGTCGAGCTACGGCCTGGTGGATCTGCGTGCCGGCTACATATTTGGTAGCGACGATCAATGGGAAATTTCAGCGCTGGTGAAGAATGCGACGGACGAAGAGTATTTCCAGAATTCCGTACGCTTTACTTCGCTCAGCAACGGCGATACGGATCCGGGCGCCATTGGCGCCGCCCTGGGTTACCCGGGCGAAGGTCGTAGCTACGGCGTGCAGCTTCGTTACGGATTCTGATTGATGCCAGTGTGTAATCAGCGGCCGGACTGTCTCTGATGGCCCGGCCGCACATCATGTTCATTCAGGCTCAGTGTCTGCCCTGGCAGGACGGTCTCTATGGACCTGGCCGCGAAGACGTCAGCACGAAAATTCTGAGTATCGACGAAGCGGGTACTGATTCGACCTGCATCATTCGTTATCCGGCTGGATGGCGGCGTGAGCAGCACTGGGTTTCTGCCCACGAAGAATTCCTGGTCCTGGATGGCAGCATAGCCGTCAATGGCCGTTTGTATGAAAAGCATACTTATGGCTTTCTGCCGGCCGGCATGTCGCGAGCCAGTGCGCACAGTGAAGATGGCGCAGTGTTGCTGACGATGTTCTATGACTTGCCCGAAACGCATGCGGGCACGCCTCCGGCGGATCTATATGATGACAAGTTGCTGGTGGAGTACGTCAATCCGCTGACCATGGAATGGGATCCCGGGCTGGTAGACCCCCAGCTGTCTGCCGGTGTGGCAATCAAGCCGCTGCGTGAGGATCCTTATACCCAGGAGGTGTCGTTCCTGTATTGCTCGCCGCCGCATCGCGTGCCGCCGGGGATGGCCAAGCCTCAGTGGACACACCCGATGGTAGAGGAGCTGTATTGTCTGCAGGGCGAGTATGTTTGGGGGGATTGCGGGCGCATGGGGCCGGGTGGCTATAGTTGGTGGCGCGAAGATAAGTATCACGGACCCGCTGGCACGGATACTGGCTATCATCTGTTTGTAA
This sequence comes from uncultured Gammaproteobacteria bacterium, assembly GCA_963807995.1. Classification (GTDB taxonomy): domain Bacteria; phylum Pseudomonadota; class Gammaproteobacteria; order Steroidobacterales; genus J054. The sequence continues at coordinate 76,416 of CAWEDX010000005.1, read as the reverse complement.
GAACGGTGAATGGACCCCTGGTCAACAATTTCGATACGGAAAAGAAGCCGTTTACCTGGACGCCCGAGTATCGTCCACAATTACCGCCGTCGCTGGCCAAATATGCCCAGCCCTACGTGGCACCCAAGAATTACTGAGTCATGACAGACAAGTACGCAGAATCAGGTTATTCCACCGAAGCCACCGGCTTCGGGAACACCCCGGCGGTGCTGGTGGTGGATCTTCAGGTTGCATTTACCGACCCTAAGTATCCGCTTGGCCGTTTGCCAATGGTCAACCAGGCCACCGACAACACCGCGCGCCTGCTGGAGCTCGCCAGGCGTAAGGGCTTGCCGGTGGCCAAGTGCTATACCGCCTACGGCAGTCTCGCCGATATGCCACGCTGGAAAGTGGCCGATGTGCGCAATCACTTCTATTACGGTGATCCTTCCAATGCATTGGATCCGCGCGTGCACGATCCGGATTACGATTTCACCTTTGTGAAAAATGCGCCGTCTATATTTTTCCTGACGCCCCTGATTACTTTTCTGGCCAAGCACCAGGTTGATACCACCATCATCACCGGCTGCACGACCAGCGGTTGTGTGCGCGCTTCAGTGGTTGATGCTTTTTCCTATGGTTTTCGCGTGATCGTGCCGGAAGAATGCGTCGGTGATGCCGACGACGGGCCGCACCGGCAAAACCTGATCGATGTGGGTCGCCGCTATGCTGATGTGATGGCGCAGGACGCTGTTATGGAGCATCTTCAAGGCATGCCCGATAAAGCCGGCGGTGCTGCTATCGCCAGCCTCTGATCCTGACTGTTGGCTCGCGCCTGCCAAAGCCGGCATCGGCATGGCAATATGTGCCCTGCAACGCGGCCGCGTCGGGCGACCAGCGTGAACGGAGTGTCCCATGCCCTTGCAGGATATAGCTGCGGCGATAATCACCAAGAATGCCGCTGGCACCTTAAGCGCGACCCTGGATAGCCTGCGTCAATTGCCGGAAGTCTCTATCTATGACAACGGCTCCACCGACAATACCCTCGAAATTGCGCGCAGCTACCCGAACGTAAAGCTTGCCACCGGCGAGTTTCTTGGTTTCGGCAAGACCTTCAACATGGCTGCAGATCTCGCCACGCTGGATTGGGTATTCACTATTGATGCGGACGAGGTGATTAGCGCTGACCTGCTGGCTGCGATGGATACAGCTGACTTGTCCGATCCGCAACACGCCTACGAGGTACTGCGCGACAACTATTTGATGGGTCGTCACGTTAAGCATGCCGGCTGGGCGCGAGACTGGCTGCTGCGGCTCTACAATCGCCACGTATTCAGGCATTCCGAGGATGATGTCCATCCGCGAATCTATGTGCCCGAAGGCTGCAGCGTTTCGCGCCTTCAGGGTTCGTTACAGCACGACGCGGTCCAGGAGCTCAGCCAGTTTCTGGATAAGACCAATCACTACACAGAACTGCGCCGGCATAGCACCAGCAAAACCTATCCGCCGGTGGTGATTTTCTTTCGGGCTTTCTGGGCGTTTCTAAAGGCTTACTTTTTCCAGGGCGGCTTTCTCGACGGCTGGCGCGGCCTGGTGATTGCCGTGTCGAACTTTAACGGCACCTTTTTCAAGTACATGAAGATTTACGCTGACAAAGCGACCGGGAGGGCGTCCGGCGGCTGAGCTGCCGCCCATCGCGGCGATGGCCAAGCTGATACATTTTCATTTCAAGGCCAAGAACAACGTCGGTGATGCCGCTGTAGTGCTGGCGATTCGTGAGCTTGTCGATAAGCAAACGGGGCCGAATCGCTGGACCAGCGAATTACTGGACCAGCTGAGCTTGCCTTTGAGCCGTCGGATGAGCAATAAGATTAACCGCCATGATCTTGCCGTAATTGGCGGCGGTGGACTTTATTCCGAACATGCTTTGCCGCTGGATCATTCCGCGCTGGCGGCGATCAAGATTCCCATCGTTGTATTTGGTGCCGGCTACAACGAGCATTTGGGTGGCGATTCCCTCAATGAGGCACAGCTACAAAGTGTGCGCGAGCTCAACGAGCGTGCCGCGCTGTCGGGTGTTCGCGATGAGGTTTCCAGAAAGCTGCTGGAAAGACTCGGATTCAAGGTCCAGGTTACGGGTGATCCGGCGCTGTTCCTGGAGACTCGCAAAAGCGCATTGCGCCTGCAGGCTCCGCCGCGTATCGGGCTCAATTTAGCCAGCCACGGCTGGCGCCTTCAGGATCAATATTTACCGGCTTTGCTCGATACCATGACCAGCGTTGGTGAGGCGTTGCAGCGCGAGCATAAGGCGCAGCTATTTTATCTCGTGCATACCCGGGCTGAGCGTAAGGTGGCTCGCGAGCTGCGTCGTCGCTTGCCCGGCCTGTTGATTTGTCATCAATCAGCGCCGCGCCTTCTCTATGTCTATCAGCAGCTCGACCTGATCATCTCCATGATGCTGCATTCTTCTATATTCGGCCTTGCCGCCGCGGTGCCGGTTATCAATGTGGCCTACGACCGCAAGAATCATGCATTCATGCAAAGTATCGGCCATCCCGAACGCTGTATTGATCTCGACGAAGCCACAGCCGAAAGGCTGTTGAGTCTCGCGCAAAATATGCTGCATGCTGACCGCAGCCTGATGCTGGCCGACGAACTGCGTATTCGCGAGCGCTGGCGTATGCGCAGCGAGGAATTTGTCCGGCAACTCAGCACTCTTTTGCCATGAGTATCGCCATAGCCAGCCGGAATCTTACCGGCATGGCCGGCACGGCGGCTTTGATTCTCGAGCAGATTCGTTTTCTGGTCGCACGCGGTCACCGCGTAACGGTCTATGGCGAACGACTTAACCTGCCCGCCATTCGAGACGCCGGCGCTCAGGCTCAGCGCATGCTGCGATTGCCCGGGCCGGGCGCCTGGTCGCGTCGATTTTTTGCGCGCCGCGTTGTCCGCCGCCAGCAGGCAGACTACCTCATCGGCCATGGCGACCTGCTGCGGCAGGATGCGCTTTTTCTGCACAACCTGGTAGAGCGTGAAACGGAATTGCTGGCGGAACTGGGCCAGGCGCAAGCCAGTGTGGTCGTCGATCTGCATCGCGAGTTGTTCCGGCAAGGCAGCTTCGGTGTCGTGGTTGTGAATTCACGGCTGGCCCGGGACGATTTGCTGGAGCGTTACGACTTGAAGCCCCAACAGGTGCAAGTCGTCTACCCGGGGTTTGACCCGCAGCAATTTTCGCCGGCGCAGCGAAACCAGTATCGCGAACCCTTGCGCAGCGGGGCCGGCCTGACCGATGAGTTTCTGCTGGCGTTTGTAACCTCGGGTAATTTCCCTCTGCGCGGTGCAGATATCCTGCTGAAGACCCTGTTGTGTATGCCGGCGCATTTGCGCCCGCGCGTACTGGCCGTCGGTGCGGAGCACAACACCCGCGCGCTGGCGCGCGACTTTGCTGCCGTTGGTCTCGGCGATCGCCTGCTATTGCGGCCCAAAGTGCCCGAAGTGCAAGGCTACTATCATGCCGCGGACTTGCTGTTTCATCCGGCCCGCCTGGAAACCTTTGGCCTGGTGGTTATTGAAGCCGCTGCCTGTGGCACCCCGGTGCTGACTTCACAAGCAGTCGGGGCAGCGGAATTGTTACCCATGGGCGCGGAATTGCAGCGGCCTGATGCCGAGGCCTTTGCAGAGAAACTGGCAGTATTGATGAGTGATAAAGCTGAGCTGGCGGCCCTGGCGCAAGCGCAATTGTCAGCTGTGCAGGCGTATCACTGGCAGGGCTATAACGAGCGCTGGTATGAACTGCTGGGACAGAATGGATTGCCAGATTATGTATAGTCAATCGGCTGGCGAATCTTTCTGCGTGGCTCCGCCGAATACCTCGAACTGATAGAGCGGCACCCCTATGCCTACGCCACTACCAACAAGCAGCGCCCGCATTCTTTCGCCTTGCATCAGTATTTGCGTGCTGGATGCCGACACCGGCTGGTGCCTGGGTTGTTATCGCAGCCGCGATGAAATCCAGTCCTGGCCGCGGCAATCCGCGGCAGAAAAATTGTCTTTGCTGGAAGAAATCAAGAAACGTCGCTTTGGTGATACGCGCTCGTATCTCGAAAAGGAAGATTAGGCGGCTGGTTCGCAACTGCTGCAGGTACGTGCATGCCGCATGGCTAAACCGCCACCCGTTGCCAGCGTAATCACGATAAAAGTTACCTCCAGGGGTAACGACGCTATCGGGCTAACAGATAGATTGGCAAAGACTCTGACAATCACGATGCCAATATTGGCGGCGAGTAACATCACCGCCAGGGTAGTCAACCAGCAAAGCCAATAGCCTTTTTGACCGTATTGATTGCGCGCCCAGGGCAGGCAGGCGTTGCGCAAGCGCACGCAGCCATACAGGCCTAAGCCTAGTGCCAGTCCCAACAATCCTGTCATCAACCAGGTCAAGTCTTTCCGTCTCCCCGCGGATCATCTGGCGCGCTGTGCCCGCGCCCGTGGATATAACAGATATATCATAAAGTTTGCGCCTTGTCGGTCATCAGATCCCGCTTATGTAATGCAGCGCAGCGTATAGAGGCGTTCCGCAGCATCAGGATTTGCCCAGACTGGCAAACAGGCTTAGGTGACGGTCAATGGACTGTTGCAGATTAAAGTGCTGAATCAGGCGCTCGCGGGCAGCCTGGCCCATTCGGATGGCCTTTGGCCGGTCGTTGACCAGCCACTGGATAGCAGCTGTAAGGGCGCCGGCTTCTCCAGGTGGTACTACCCAGCCAGACTCACCCGGCACCACCAGTTCCGGGCTTCCGCCGGTGCGGGTGACGATGGGCGGCAGTCCCAGGGCCATCGCCTCGATGACGGTTTTCGGTAGACCTTCTCTTCGCAAAGAAGGTAGCACCGCAGCGTCAGCCGCCGCGACCAGTTCCAATACGTCCTCACGATGTCCAAAGCAGTGGATGTTGCGCTGAAGTGGATGATTCTCCAGCTGCGCGCGGATATCCGCGCCATCCATGCCGCCGCCGATAAGCATTAGATGCACTGGCGTATCGTCGGGCAGGCCTGCCATGGCCTCGATCAGCACGGGCACACCTTTGCGCGGTCGATTAGTGGCCACGCAGACCAGCACGAAGGCATCGGCGGGCAGGCCCAGGGAATTGCGCTCGGCGGCCTGCACGTCGCTGTACCAGCTAATGTCGTGGCCCTTATAAATCGTAATCGCTTTCCCGGGGTCACGGAGTTGCGGGCGCAGACTGTCGCGGACCGCGTTGGCCACACAGACTATTCGATCAACGCGCGGATGCAGGTGCGTCAAATAAGCGCTTGGATCAAAGCGTGAGATATTTCCCACTTGTCCGCGGTAGGTCAGGTTGTGCACGGGCAAGCCGCGCGAAGCCCGTAATCCGGCGACGATGGCCGGATTATTAAACAGATACTGGAACTGGTGACCGCCATGCTCCAGTACTTGCCGAATTCGTCGTACTGCCTGCCCTGAAAACTTGGAGGCCGGCAGGAAGTCATGTATCTCGATCCCGAAACCGGCCATGCGTTCGGCATAGGGGCAATCACGCGGCGTCATCACTTCGACGTCCATTCCCCGTTGCTTAAGCCCGATGATCATCTCGGCTTCCGGCCGGACGTTATGCATCGTTATCGCGTAATTACTGATGACCAGTAACTTGTTGGCCAATGTCTGCGCTCCGGCTTGAACTTAGGTAGGACTATACGACGATGTCGCCTGACCCGATAATCATCGGCTACAGGCTTCTACAGAGTTGTTATTGAGCCAGAACCCACAAATCACCGGCCGCGTCATGATGGTCGCGCCCCGACATTTCTCGGTTAACGCGCAGACCTCTGCCAGCAATGCCTTTCAGGCGCGCCCGGGCGAGCTTGATACGCAAGCCGCGGCGTGGCGCGATTGCCTGCGCCTGGCGGCGGATCTGCGCTCTGCTGGCATTGACGTGCTGCTGTTCGACGATACGGAGTCCCCGATCAAACCGGATGCTGTGTTTCCGAACAACTGGTTTAGTACGCACAGCGACGGACAGTTGTTGCTGTATCCCATGGCGGCCCGCAATCGCCGGCCGGAGCGACGTGCGGATCTGCTCGCCAGGCTGGCCGCTGCCCGCGGTCTGCGTATTAGTTCGATCAAGAATTTGTCTGATCTTGAGCTGCGGGGACAGTTTCTCGAAAGTACCGGCAGCCTGGTGTTTGATCGCGCCGCCGGTATTGCCTATGCAGCGTGGTCGCCGCGCACGCATCCGCAGGCGGCTGCGCGAGCCGCTGAGTTTCTGGGCTATCGTCTGTACGGCTTCGATACCAGCGGTCCGGATGGTCGGCCTGTGTATCACAGCAACGTCCTGATGAGCATCGGCGAGGGCTTTGTTGTGATCTGCGCAGCAGCCATAGTGGCCCGTCAGCGTGAACAAATACTGGCGCAACTGGCTGCCAGTGGTCGCGAGATTATCGAAATATCGGCTGCGCAGATGGCTGAGTTTGCCGGCAATCTGCTTCAGTTGGCTGGATTTCGTGGTCCGATAATTGTCCTTTCGGCGCGGGCGATGAAAGCGCTGGAGCCAGGCCAGCTTGACCGCCTCGCAGCCCATGGCCAGCTGTTGCCCGTCGATGTTGCCAGCATTGAACAGGGTGGTGGCAGCGTCCGCTGCATGCTGGCAGAGATATTTCTGCCGACTCGTCGGCGGGCCTGAGTTGCTGCAAAGGCTAGAATCCCGGGCATGATTAACCAGCTGAACGAAGCCGAAGTTTTTTATCATCTGCGCCCCAGTAACCCGGCCGCGCACCTGTTTTCGGTCACCTGCCGAATTGCCAGGCCGGATCCCGAGGGCCAGGTCGTTTCCTTGCCCGCCTGGGCACCGGGCAGTTACCTGATGCGGGAATACGCTCGGCATGTTGTCTCTCTCGAGATGGTTACAGCGTCGGAAAGAGTGCCGCTGCACAAGCTCGACAAAGCGCACTGGCGCGCACCTGTGGTTGATGGGCCGCTTGTTCTTCAGGCAGAAATTTATGCATTCGATCTGTCCGTGCGCGGTGCTTATCTGGATGCTGAGCATGCCTTTGTAAATGGTTTTTGCCTGTTCCTGCGGCCCGAAGGTCTCGCTGATCAGCCCTGTGCCGTGCAGATTGACCCGCCGCCGGGCAATAGCCATTGGCAGCTGGCTACTGCCATGCGCAGGCTTAGTGGCGGTGATATGGAATTCGGTGCTTTTGCCGCGCAGAGCTACGACGAATTGATTGATCAACCCATGCTATTGGGTGATCTACAACGCCAATGCTTTGACGTGCTCGGTGTACCGCATGAACTGGTGGTGCAGGGCTGCGAACAGGCAGACCTTGAAAGGGTGAGTGAAGACCTGAAGGAGATTTGTACAGCGCAGTCAGAATTGTTTGGCGATGCGCTGCCGATGAGTCGCTACAGCTTTCTCACCACCGCGCTGAATGCTGGCTACGGCGGGCTTGAGCATCGCGATTCCTGTGCCCTGGTCTGCTCACGCGGAGATTTACCGCGCGCCGGCGATAGCGAAACGAGCCCGCGTTACCGAAAATTCCTTGGCTTGTGCAGCCACGAATATTTTCACTTGTGGAACGTCAAGCGTCTGCGTCCGGCCGAACTAACGCCGTACGTGTTAGATCGCGAAAACTACACACGCCAGCTATGGCTGTTTGAAGGCATAACGTCTTACTACGACGATCTGATGCTGGCGCGCAGCGGCGTAGTGACCTCCGATGAGTACCTGCAAGTGCTGGGGCAATCTCTGACCCGCGTTTACCGCAGTCGGGGCAGACGTTTGCAGAGCCTTGAAGAAGCGAGCTTCGATACCTGGATCAAGTTCTACCGTCAGGATGAGAATTCGGCCAATGCTTTGGTCAGCTACTACACCAAGGGAGCTATGGTGGCGCTGGCCCTCGACCTGGAGCTGCGCCTGCGCAGCAGCGGTGTCGTTAGCCTGGATGATGTGATGCGTGCGTTCTGGCGAGAATATGGAGAGGCGGATCACGGTGTGCCCCAGGGTGCCTTTGAGCGTGTCGCGGAGGAGGCCTCCGGTCTGCGACTGGACGAATTTTTCGAGCAGAATCTGCGTGGCAACGTAGATCCGCCGATCGCAATTCTGCTTGCACAATTCGCCGTGCGACTGCAACTGCGCGCGGCCGAGGGCGCTACTGATAGCGGCGGCACAGCGGGTAAAACAGCGGCCCGGCAGCGTGCCTGGTTGGGGGTGAATACCCAGTTGTCGGCAGGACGCGTACTGGTAGCCAATGTGTTGTCGGACGGCCCGGCTCTGCAAGCTGGCATGTCTGCGGGTGATGAGATTATTGCGATTAACGGTGAACGGGTTAATACCGAAAATTTCGAAGCAATCCAGAATCGTTTGCGCGAAGGTGAGCCAGTAAAAATCCATGTCTTTCGCCGCGATGACTTACGCAAACTTGATCTTGAGCCGGTTCGCCCGCCGCGAGATACGGCTTATCTGGAGCTCGATGCAAACGCGGACAACGAAAGTCTTGAGCGTCGCCTGCAGTGGCTGGGCATTTAGTCGGTCGCGCCCCTTGGCAATGTTAGACTGAAAGCCCCCAGCGGTCCGCTGCGTTAATGCTGGTACTTGGTCTAAAGGTTCTTGTTAGCTATCTGCTTGGCTCCGTCAACGGCTCGCTGTTGCTGGGCCGTTTGCGCGGCGTAGATATTCGCACCCAGGGCAGCGGCAACGCCGGCGGGACCAATGCCTTGCGCACCCAGGGCAAATGGTTTGCCGGGCTGGTCATGCTGATTGACATTGGCAAGGGCTGGCTGGCGACGGCCTGGCTGCCCGGCCTGGTATTGCCGGGCGTTGCGGCAGACCCTGCCATCAGTGAATCATGGCTTGCGCTAGCCTGTGCGGCGGCAGTGATTCATGGTCATTGTTACCCGCTCTGGTTTGGCTTCCAGGGCGGCAAGGGCGCGGCAACCGCGGTGGGCGCGTTGCTCGGGCTGGCACCGGGCCTGATTCTGCCCGCGGCCGTGGTTTGGTTACTGATTTTGCTGCTAACCGGCATGGTGGGTCTGGCGACAATGCTTGCCGCGGTCTGTTTGCCCATCTATCTGCTGGCTACCGACACGCAGGGACAAATGCCATTACTGATGTTTTCTATCGTGCTGGCCGGCTATATCGTATTTACCCATCGCACAAATATTCAACGTATCCGACGCGGCGAGGAAACCCGGATTGAGAGCGTCATGTTGCTGCGACGCAGGCACTAGATTGATGGATCGTCGCGAAGCACTGGTCAGACTCATGGCGGACGGCGAGTTGCACTCCGGCCCGAACCTGGCCGCTGCCCTGGACTGCTCGCGCGCGGCTATCTGGAAGGCCCTGCAGACATTGCCAGAGTGGGGTTTGTCCGTTGAGTCCCTGCCGTCGCGGGGCTATCGGCTACACAGGCCGCTGGATTTGCTCGACGCGGCAACGATTACCGGCAGTCTCTCCAGCCCCGTTGCAGCAAAACTGGCCGATCTGCGCCTGGCCTGGGTCACGGACTCGACGAATCGACAGCTGGTTGAGCACGCGCCGCCGACGCCAGGCACTGCGCTGGCGATGCTGGCGGAGTTTCAAAGCGGTGGCCGTGGACGTCGCGGACGCAGCTGGCAGTCGCCGCTGGGCAGCGGACTTTGTTTGTCGTTGAGCTGGCAGTTCAGCCACGCGCCACCCGGCCTGGCCGCGCTGGGGCCTGCAGTGGGCGTAATGCTGCGCAAGGTGCTGGTCGGTTTCGCCGCTGATACGCGATTAAAGTGGCCCAACGATATAGTTACCCCGCATGGCAAGCTGGCCGGGCTGTTGATTGAAGTTAAGGGCGAGTCCGATGGTCCGGTGCATGCAGTGATTGGCGTTGGCGTGAATGTCAGCCAGGCACCCGAACTGCCTGCCGATGAGCTCGCGGCGCTGCCAACGGCCTGTCTCGCCGACAGTGGTCGCCCGCCCGTGCGCAATGCGCTTGCTGCCGAACTGATCGGCGCACTTATTGATGGCTTGCCTGAATTTCAGGCAGCGGGTTTTGCCGCTTTTGCCGACGACTGGCAGCGCTGGGATGCCTACCAGGGGCAAGCAGTCTGGGTCACCGTCGGCACTGTCAGGCGCGCGGGCATCGCGCGCGGAATTTCGCCGCAAGGCGCCCTGTTGCTGGAAATTGATGGCCGGCTGGAATCGCTGTATTCCGGTGATGTGTCGCTGCGAGTTGCGGCATGAATTTGCTGCTTGATATCGGCAACAGTCGCATCAAGTGGGCCTGTAACCAGCAAGGCAGATGGCTGGCGGAAAATATCGCCTTGCGCACTGGTGAGGCGGCCGACTGGGACTTTCTGAAAACCTTGCCGGCCGAGCCACGCAGAATTCTTGCCGTATGTGTGGCCGGGCCGGAGATAGCGGAGCAGTGCGTGGCTGCGAGTCGCCAGCTATGGAGCCTGGAGGTTGAATTTGCCATCGCGCTGGAGCAACAGCGAGGTTTGCGCAATGGTTATCGTGATCCTGAGCAGCTTGGCGCCGATCGCTGGCTCGCGATGCTGGCGGCACGTCGCGATAGCGCAGAGGCCCTGTGCGTGGTCGATGCCGGTACGGCGATAACCGTCGATCTGGTTGAGGCCGATGGTCTGCATCGCGGCGGATTTATTTTGCCGGGACTCGGCCTGATGGCCGCAGCACTGGATTTCGGCACCGGTGAGATCCGCAGCCGGGCCGAGCGTTCCTCTGCCGAGCCGGGTAATAACAGCCTCGGTCCGGCCGCGGATACGCGCGGCGCGATTAATAATGCGGCCTTGCTGGCGGCTGCCGGCCTGATTGACCGTGCTCGGCAAATGACAGCATCCACGGCGAATTTAGTGGTGACCGGCGGCGACGCACCTGCTTTGCAGCCGCTGCTGCCGGCCGGCTGCCTGCTGCGGCCGCGTTTGGTGTTGGAGGGATTGATTGAGGCTTTCCGGCCTGATGGTGACGAATTGGCGCATCAGGATGCGTAACCTGTTCCTGGCTTTGCTGCTGGCGAATTTACTGGTGCTGGCCTGGCAGCGATGGATTGCGCCGCCAGCGGCCGATAATCCCTTCGCCCTCGCGGAAAGCCGCAGCCCGCAATTGGCGCTGCTGCCGGGTAGTGCGGATACGCGGCTCGCCGATTCCGGTGCGGCAAACGACGCAGCCGGTTGTTTCCGCGTCGGTCCGTTTCAGGAACCGGAAAAATCCCGCGCGGCTGCAGATTCGCTGACCGCGGAGGGCATGCAGGTATTCCGCTACAGTGAATCGGGCGAAATCTGGGTCGGGCACTGGGTACAGGTCATTGATCTGGAAGATCGGGCCGCCGCTGAAGTGGCCCTCGATCGTCTGGCTGCGGTGGGACGCCGGGACGCCTATATTGTGCGTGGTGATGACGGATATCGTGTTTCCCTCGGCGTGTTTCGCAGTTTGGAAGGCGCAGAAAGTGTTTCTAATCAAGCAGTTAAGGCTGGCCTGACGACGCTGACCACGGATCGCTTCCGAGCTGGCAGTGAATACTGGCTGCTGGTGGATAATCCCGGCGGCGGCAGTCCTGATTTGGCTGCGCTGGACCTGTCTGATCAGGCGATTGTGCGCAGCGAGGCCGCGCCCTGTCGGGATTTACCAGTTGGCGAGTCAGCGCCTGATTCCCTAGAATCGGGATCGCCAGCGCCGGAATAGCTCAATTGGTAGAGCAACCGCTTTGTAAGCGGTAGGTTGGGGGTTCAATTCCCTCTTCCGGCAGGCCCTTTGCCGAGCGTCAATAACTTGGCACTTGCGGTGGCTGTTTGTCAGGCCGGAATTCTTCCCTCGCCGCTTCCTGCTAATTAGAGCTCTGCGCTTGTTGACATGGGGTTGGTGCGATCAGACAATAGCCGGCTTGCATCCGCGGAGGGGTACTCAAGCGGTCAACGAGGGCAGACTGTAAATCTGCTGGCTATGCCTACGTAGGTTCGAATCCTACCCCCTCCACCAGGTTTCTCGACAAGGTGGAGGCGGACGGCTAAGTCGGGCAGTGGGTTTCCCAACGGGCAGGGCGAAGTTTCAATTTGGTTTCAGTAGCAGCGGCTCAAGCATTGTTTCGGGCCGGCGGGTGGTGACACGCTCGCATTTTGCATTGAAGACAAAGGTTTGCGATTAGCAGTGATGCTTGCAGAGAGACAAGAACGAGAAAAGTTCGGGGTATAGCGATTTAGCTAGACATCCGGATAGTGAGGCATAACTTTTGGCGGCGGGCGCAGGCTAAACAGGTCGGCGGCGGTCTCCGGCCGACGGGTCAGGTGAGGATAGATCGGCGGGTGTAGTTCAACGGTAGAACCTCAGCCTTCCAAGCTGATGATGTGGGTTCGATTCCCATCACCCGCTCCAGGCGATGGTGTTTTGCCCACATAGCTCAGTGGTAGAGCACTTCCTTGGTAAGGAAGAGGTCACCGGTTCAAGTCCGGTTGTGGGCTCCAGAGTGATTGCCGGCGGTTGTCCGCCGGAAGATTTGATACATAGCCAGGCGCGTCTTCGGGCGTGGTCCAAGAGGGTCAGGAGAGAGAGACGAAATGTCTAAAGAGAAATTTGAGCGCACAAAGCCACACGTAAACGTTGGCACGATTGGTCACGTTGACCATGGCAAGACGACGCTGACGGCGGCTTTGACGAAGGTAATGGCTGACAAGCACGGCGGCGAGACGAAGGCGTTTGATCAGATTGATAACGCGCCGGAAGAACGCGAGCGTGGTATCACGATTGCGACGGCGCACGTTGAGTACGAGAGTGACAACCGTCACTACGCGCACGTGGACTGCCCCGGCCATGCTGACTACGTGAAGAACATGATCACGGGTGCGGCGCAGATGGACGGCGCGATCCTGGTTTGTTCGGCGGCTGACGGCCCGATGCCGCAGACGCGCGAGCACATTCTGCTGGCGCGCCAGGTTGGCGTGCCCTACATCGTCGTGTTCCTTAACAAGGCTGACATGGTCGATGACGAGGAGCTTCTGGAACTGGTAGAGATGGAGGTCCGTGACCTGCTGTCGACTTACGAGTTTCCTGGCGACGACACGCCGATCATCACGGGCAGTGCGCTGAAGGCGCTGGAAGGCGACACCAGCGATATTGGTGCGCCGGCGGTGATCAAGCTGGTCGAGGCGATGGACAGTTACATCCCCGAGCCGGAACGCGCCATTGATGGCGACTTTCTGATGCCGGTGGAAGACGTGTTCTCGATTTCAGGTCGTGGCACGGTGGTAACCGGGCGCATTGAGCGCGGCATTGTGAACGTGGGTGATGAGGTTGAGATCGTCGGCATCAAGGCGACGGAGAAGACCACCTGCACGGGCGTAGAGATGTTCCGCAAGCTGCTGGACGAAGGTCGCGCAGGCGATAACGTTGGCGTGTTGTTGCGCGGTACCAAGCGTGACGATGTGGAGCGTGGCCAGGTTCTGGCCAAGCCCGGGTCGATCAACCCGCACACGAAGTTTGAGGCTGAGGTCTACATTCTGACCAAGGAAGAGGGTGGTCGACACACGCCGTTCTTCAAGGGTTACCGGCCGCAGTTTTATTTCCGCACGACGGATGTGACGGGCGCGTGTGAGTTGCCGGAAGGCACCGAGATGGTGATGCCGGGCGACAACGTGCAGATGAAAGTAGAGTTGATTGCCCCGATTGCCATGGAAGATGGTCTGCGCTTCGCGATTCGCGAGGGTGGCCGGACCGTGGGTGCCGGAGTGGTCGCGAAAATAATCGACTAACGACAGGCCAGTAGCTCAACTGGTAGAGCAGCGGTCTCCAAAACCGCAGGTTGGGGGTTCGAGTCCCTCCTGGCCTGCCATTTGGCGGGGCCTGATGGCATCGCAATTGGAAGTATGACTACTAAGACAGAATCCGCGCCGGGTCCCATAGACACGATCAAGTTGATCGTGGCTATCGGTGTGGTCGTTGGTGGCGTAGTGGCTTACTACTACTACGAGAACGAGTCACTGCTTTTGCGAGTGGCTGGTGTGCTGATTGCTTTGGCAATCGCTGCCGTGATTGCCTATCAGTCGATGCAGGGCCAGGAGTTCTGGCGCTTTCTGCAGAGTTCTCGTGGCGAACTGCGCAAGGTCATTTGGCCCAGCCGCCAGGAAACTGTGCAGACCACGCTGACGGTCTTTGTATTTGTATTGATCCTCGGAGTGTTTTTCTGGTTGTTGGATATGGGCCTGGTGTCTATCACCCGCTGGCTCACAGGTCAGGGGAATTAAGCCGGTGGCGTTGAAGTGGTATGTCGTGCACGCGTACTCGAATTTCGAGAACAAGGTGCGCAAGTCGCTGGAAGAGCGCATCAAGATGCATGGTCTGGACGATAAGTTCGGCAAGATCATGGTGCCCACCGAAGAAGTGGTTGAGATGCGCGAAGGCCAGAAACGTCGCAGCGAGCGGAAGTTTTTCCCTGGCTATGTACTCGTGCAGATGGAGCTCGACGACGAGACCTGGCACCTGGTTAAAGAAGTACCCAAGGTTCTGGGTTTTATCGGCGGGTCCAGCGACCGACCCGCGCCGATCACCGATAAAGAAGCGGATTTCATCCTCAATCGGGTTGAGGAAGGCACCGACAAGCCAAGGCCCAAGGTGCTGTTCGAGCCGGGCGAGGTTGTGCGGGTGGTCGATGGCCCGTTCAATGATTTCAGCGGTGTTGTAGAGAACGTTAACTACGACAAGAGCAAGTTGCGCGTTGCGGTGCAGATCCTGGGTCGCTCCACTCCGGTGGAGCTGGAATTCGGTCAGGTCGAAAAAGGCTGACGCCGCACAAGTTTATTCAGCTGCGTGCCGGTGGCTGCCGGGACGGAGCGGTGAGGGGAGCCGCGAGGCGTTAGTACCCATATGAGGTAAATCATGGCCAAGAAAGTAACTACCTACATCAAGCTCCAGGTTCCGGCCGGAAAGGCGAATCCGAGCCCACCCGTGGGCCCCGCCCTCGGTCAGCACGGCGTGAATATCATGGAATTCTGCAAGGCATTTAATGCCGATACGCAGAGCATGGAGGCCGGGATGCCGATTCCCGTGGTGATCACGGTGTATTCGGACCGCAGCTTTACCTTTGTGACAAAAACGCCGCCTGCCGCGGTGTTGCTGAAAAAAATCGCCGGCGTGCCCAAGGGCAGCGGCACGCCCAACACCACCAAGGTCGGCAAGGTGACTCGCGCCCAGCTGGAAGAAATAGCCCGCACCAAGGAGCCTGATCTGACGGCTGCTGATATGGATGCCGCGGTGCGTACCATTGCGGGCAGCGCCCGCAGCATGGGCCTTGATGTGGAGGGTGTGTGAGATGGCCAAGGCGAGTAAAAGAACGAATAATTTCCGCGAGCAGGTATCTCGCGTCGACACCCATCCTATTGAAGATGCGCTGAGCCTGGTAAAGAGCATGGCCAGTGCCAAGTTCCGGGAATCCGTCGACGTGGCGGTTAATCTCGGCGTTGATCCGCGCAAATCCGACCAGGTGGTGCGCGGTTCTACTGTGCTGCCGCATGGCACAGGTAAAGATGTACGTGTTGCTGTTTTTGCGCAGGGTGAAAACGCTGAAAAAGCGCTTGCCGCCGGCGCTGACGTGGTTGGTTTCGAAGATCTGGCCGAACAGATAAAGGGCGGCGACCTTAATTTTGACACGGTCATTGCCACGCCGGACGCCATGCGAATCGTGGGCCAGCTTGGACGCGTACTGGGTCCTCGCGGCCTGATGCCAAACCCCAAGGTGGGCACGGTTACGCAGGACGTAGAAACGGCGGTTACTAACGCCAAGTCCGGCCAGGTACGTTTTCGTACCGATAAGGCCGGCATCGTACATTGCACCATCGGCAAAGCAGACTTCGAGATCAACGCGCTGCGCGAAAATCTCCGCGCTTTGCTGGCTGACCTGAGTAAGGCCAAGCCTGCATCGTCCAAGGGACAATATTTGAAGCGACTGTCGGTGTCTTCCACCATGGGCCCCGGAGTGCTGGTGGATCAAGGCAGTCTGGACGCCTGAATGGTCGTCTGTAGAAGGATTTAGAGGAAGTAGTAAGGAAGACGTTTCGCGGCTTCGGTTAGAGACCGGCGCCGTGGAAGCGAAGGATCGCATTTCACATCGAAGACCGCAGGTGGTGACCGGAAGGTTTGCCTTAATGGTTCGCGAGAGCCGGCCCGCGCAGGTGGTGTTACCCGAGTCAGGACTCCTGGTGAAGGTCGCCCCGACACTTTAGGAGGAGATATGGCTCTCAGACTCGCAGACAAGAAGGCTCTTGTTGCCGAGGTGAGTGAGGTTGCCAAGACTGCGCATTCGGCTGTAGCGGCTGAATACCGTGGTCTTAGCGTTTCGCAGATGACCGAGTTTCGCGCCAAGGCGCGTGACGAAGGCGTCTACGTGCGGGTAACCAAAAACACCCTGGCCAGGCGGGCCATAGAGGGCACCGAGTTCGAATGTCTCGGCGAAGCGCTCAAAGGTCCGCTCATGCTGGCGTTTTCCCGCGAAGACCCGGGTGCTGCTGCCCGGCTCGTAAAGGGTTTCGCCAAGGACAACGAACTGCTGGTGACCAAGGCGGTCGCCGTGGGCGGGACGTTATACGGCGCTGAGGATCTGGACCGGCTGGCAAGCCTGCCCAACCTCGACCAGGCCAGGGCGATGCTGCTGGGCTTGCTGCAAGCACCCGGCGGGAAACTGGTTCGGACCCTTGCGGAAGCGCCTTCCATGCTGGCCCGGGTGCTTAATGCGCGCGGTCAACAGGAAGCCGGTTGATTTATTGACGGGTAGGCCAACTACCTATCGGGTAACAAAATACTTTCAGGAGATTGAATAATGGCACTTTCAAACGAAGAGCTGATTAAAGAACTCAGCGCTAAGCCGATCATGGAGATCGTCGAACTGGTTAAGTCCCTAGAAGAAGAGTGGGGCGTATCGGCTGCCGCACCGGTGGCCGTTGCTGCTGCCGCTGGTGGTGATGCCGGTGGTGAGGCTGCAGAAGAGCAGACCGAATTCGATGTGGTCCTGGCTAACTTTGGCGACAACAAGGTCTCGGTGATTAAGGCGGTTCGCACCATCACCGGACTTGGCCTCAAAGAGGCCAAGGATATGGTTGAAGGCGCGCCGGCTACCGTTAAGGAAGGCGTGACCAAGGACGAAGCGGAAGCACTCAAGAAGCAGCTCGAAGAAGCCGGTGCAAAAGCGGATGTCAAGTAACCGGTTTGATCTGGTCGCTTCGATTGCTTACTGACTTCACTGTTCTGCAGACGGTAGTTTCAGAGACGGATCCGGCCGGCGGTGTTTACCGCCGGGCGGTGCCGTCTGTTTGTATTTTCAGCGCACGCTAAACGTAGATATTCAGAGGGAATACCTCATGGCTTACTCCTTCACAGAGAAGAAGCGAATCCGCAAGGATTTTGGCAAGAGCTCCAGTATTCTGGAAGTGCCTTACCTGTTGTCGATTCAGCTCAATTCCTACCGCAAATTTTTGCAGGAGGAAATCAGCCCGGAGTCTCGTGCTGAACAGGGATTGCACGCCGCTTTCAAGAGCGTGTTTCCGATTGTCAGCTACTCCGGTAACGCTGCACTGGAATACATCAGCTACCGGCTCGGTGAGCCAGTCTTTGACGTAAAAGAATGCCAGCTTCGTGGTATGACTTTCGCTGCTCCCCTGCGCGTGCAGGTGCGCCTCGTCATCTATGACAAGGAGGCCAGCGGTTCCAAGAAAGTTGTCAAGGAAGTGCGTGAGCAAGAGGTCTACCTGGGCGAAATGCCTCTGATGACCGATCACGGTACCTTCGTGGTCAACGGCACAGAGCGGGTGATTGTTTCCCAGCTGCATCGTTCGCCAGGCGTGTTTTTTGATCACGACAAAGGCAAGAGCCACTCTTCGGGCAAGCTGTTGTTCTCGGCTCGTGTGATCCCCTATCGCGGCTCCTGGCTCGACTTCGAATTCGATCCGAAGGACTGTGTCTTCGCGCGTATCGATCGGCGTCGCAAGCTGCCGGTAACCATTATTTTGCGCGCCCTGGATTTCTCTAATGAAGAGATGCTCGATCTTTTCTTCGAAAAGAACGATATCTACATCGCCGATGAAGAGCTGAAGCTTGGCCTGGTGCCTTCGCGCCTGCGTGGTGACACGGCTACTTTCGATATCAAGATCAAGGGCAAAACCCTGGTCGAAGAAGGCAAGCGCATTACCGTTCGTCATATTCGCCAGCTGGAAGATGCCAAGGTCGATACCCTGGTAGTGCCGCCGGATTATCTGGAAGGCAAAATTCTGGCCCACGATGTTGTCGACACTGAAACCGGCGAGTTATTGGCCAGCGCCAATGATGAGCTAACGACTGAAATCTTTGATGTGCTGGTCGAGAAGGGCGTTGAACACATCCAGACTCTGTATGTGAACGATCTGGATCAGGGTCCGTTTATTTCCAGCACGCTGCGCATCGATCCTTCGACGACGCGGCTCGAAGCCCTGGTCGAAATTTACCGGATGATGCGTCCGGGTGAGCCGCCGACCAAGGACGCGGCCGAGAATTTATTCCAGAACCTGTTTTTCAATCCAGAGCGCTATGATCTTTCCGCGGTTGGCCGGATGAAGTTCAATCGCCGTGTCGGCCGCAACGAAAGCGAAGGCTCCAGCATCCTTAGTCGTGAAGACGTGGTGGATGTTCTCAAAGTTTTGATCGACATTCGTAACGGCCGTGGCAGCGTTGATGATATCGATCATCTCGGTAACCGGCGCATTCGCAGTGTTGGCGAGATGGCGGAAAATGCCTTCCGCGTCGGTCTTGTGCGCGTTGAGCGCGCGGTTAAGGAACGGCTGACGCTGGCTGAATCCGAAGGCCTGATGCCCCAGGAAATGATTAACGCCAAACCGGTGGCAGCTGCAGTTAAGGAGTTCTTTGGCTCCAGCCAGCTGTCGCAGTTCATGGATCAGAACAACCCGCTTTCAGAGGTTACGCACAAACGTCGTGTGTCTGCCCTCGGCCCTGGCGGCCTGACGCGCGAGCGAGCTGGTTTCGAGGTTCGCGATGTGCACCCGACCCACTACGGCCGCGTCTGTCCGATTGAGACCCCTGAGGGTCCGAATATCGGCCTGATCAATTCGCTGGCTGTGTACGCCAGAACTAACGATTATGGTTTTCTCGAGACCCCCTATCGGGCGGTCAAGAACGGCAAGGTGAGTACCGATATTCACTACCTGTCTGCCATCGAGGAAGGCCAGTTCGTGATTGCCCAGGCCAATGCCGAGCTCGACGCGAAGGGTAACTTCGCCGAGGAGCTGGTGTCTGTGCGCCATCTGAACGAATTCTCGCTGCTGCCCAGTGAGAAGATCGACTACATGGACGTATCGCCGAAGCAGATTGTTTCTGTTGCTGCGTCGCTGATTCCCTTCCTTGAGCATGATGACGCTAACCGCGCCCTGATGGGTTCGAACATGCAACGTCAGGCCGTGCCGACGCTGCGTTCCGATACACCGTTGGTGGGAACCGGCATGGAGCGGGCCGTGGCCGTTGACTCAGGCGTCACCGTGGTTGGTCGCCGTGGCGGCACCGTGGATTCGGTCGATGCCTCGCGCATCGTGGTTCGCGTCAACGATGACGAGACCAGTGCCAGTGAGCCTGGCGTAGATATCTACAACCTGACCAAGTACACGCGTTCGAATCAGAACACTTGTATTAATCAACGGCCATTGGTTAATTCAGGCGATCAGATTGCGCGCGGTGATGTGTTGGCCGATGGTGCTTCCACCAGCCTGGGTGAGCTGGCGCTTGGCCAGAATCTGCTGGTCGCGTTCATGCCCTGGAACGGCTACAACTTCGAAGACTCGATTCTGATCTCGGAGCGCCTGGTGCATGAAGATCGCTTTACGACGATTCACGTCGAAGAGCTGACCTGCGTGGCCCGTGATACCAAGTTGGGATCGGAAGAAATTACCGGCGATATTCCCAATGTGGGTGACCAGGCTCTCGGCAAGCTGGATGAGGCAGGTATTGCTTTCATCGGCGCCGAGGTCCAGTCAGGCGACATCCTGGTCGGTAAGGTCACCCCTAAGGGTGAGACCCAGCTGACCCCGGAAGAGAAGTTGCTGAGGGCGATCTTCGGCGAGAAGGCGTCGGACGTTAAGGATACGTCGCTGCGCGTGCCGCCCGGCATGGATGGCACAGTGATAGACGTGCGGGTATTCACTCGCGACGGCGTTGAGAAAGATACTCGCGCTCTCGCTATTGAAGATGCCGAGCTGGAGAGTGTGCGCAAGGATCTGGATGATCAGCGCCGTATTCTCGAGGACGATATTTTCGAGCGCGTCGAACGCATGTTGACCGGTAAGCTTGCTCAGGGTGGTCCCAACAAGCTCAAGTCTGGCAGTAAGGTGACCAAGTCGTATCTTGAGGAATTGCCGCGTGAGCAATGGTTCGAGATTCGTCTGAGTAACGATGATGCCAACAGTCAGCTTGAACAGGCTGCCGAGCGTCTGCGTACTCAGCGCGAAGAATTCACGCGTCGCTACGAAGAGAAGCGCGGCAAGATCACTGCCGGCGACGACCTCGCGCCGGGCGTGTTGAAAATGGTCAAGGTCTACCTGGCTGTGAAGCGCCGCATTCAGCCTGGCGACAAGATGGCTGGTCGTCACGGCAACAAGGGTGTTATCTCTACCATCGTTCCGGTGGAAGACATGCCTTACGCTGAAGACGGCACGCCTGTTGATATCGTACTGAACCCCCTCGGTGTTCCGTCGCGTATGAACGTCGGCCAGGTGCTGGAAACCCATCTCGGCTGGGCCGCCAAAGGTGTCGGTCTGAAAATCGGCGAGATGCTGGATAAGCAGGCCAGTACCAAGGAACTGCGCGGCTTTATCGATCAGGTCTACAACGAGACGGGTGGCCGCACGGAAGACATCAAGGGTCTCAGTGAAGACGAGCTGACGGAACTGGCCGGTAACCTGCGCAATGGTGTACCGATGGGTACACCAGTGTTCGATGGTGCGACCGAAGCAGAAATCAAAAACATGTTGAGGCTGGCAGGGTTGCCAGAGTCTGGCCAGACCACGCTTATTGACGGGCGTACTGGCGAGCGCTTCGATCGCCCGACCACCGTCGGCTACATGTACATGTTGAAACTGAATCATCTGGTGGACGACAAGATGCATGCCCGTTCCACCGGGCCTTACAGCCTGGTTACCCAGCAGCCGCTGGGCGGCAAGGCACAGTTTGGCGGCCAGCGATTCGGTGAGATGGAGGTCTGGGCCCTCGAAGCTTATGGCGCGGCCTACACCCTGCAGGAAATGCTGACGGTCAAGTCAGACGACGTGCAGGGTCGAACCAAGATGTACAAAAACATCGTCGATGGCACACACGAAATGGACGCGGGTATGCCGGAGTCCTTCAACGTTCTGGTCAAGGAAATCCGCTCCCTTGGCATCAATATTGAATTGGAACAGGACTGAAGCCAGTGCGGCGTAACCCGCTATCGCTAGGGTAGGTGACAGATGAAAGACTTACTGAAGCTTTTTAAGCAGCAGAGCACCGTCGAAGACTTCGACGCCATTCGCATTGGGCTTGCTTCACCGGAAATGGTGCGCAGCTGGTCCTTTGGCGAGGTCAAGAAGCCGGAGACGATTAACTATCGGACCTTCAAGCCTGAGCGTGATGGGCTTTTCTGCGCCAAAATTTTTGGTCCCATCAAGGACTACGAATGCCTGTGCGGGAAGTACAAGCGGCTTAAGCATCGCGGCGTAATCTGCGAGAAGTGTGGCGTCGAGGTCACGCAGACCAAGGTGCGCCGCGAGCGCATGGCGCACATTCAGCTGGCCAGTCCGGTCGCGCATATCTGGTTCCTCAAGTCGCTGCCCTCGCGCATTGGCCTGATGCTGGATATGACGCTGCGCGAAATCGAGCGCGTGCTCTATTTCGAAGCCTTCATTGTCGTTGAACCGGGTATGACCACCCTTGAGCGTGGCCAGTTGCTCAATGATGAGCAGTACCTCGAAGCCATGGAAGAACATGGCGATGAGTTTGATGCTCGCATGGGTGCGGAAGCCGTGCACAGCATGCTGACCACCATGGACCTGACCAAGGAAGTGGTTCAGGTGCGTGAGGACATGGGTGCCACCAAGTCCGAGACCAAGCTCAAGCGTTTGTCCAAGCGTCTGAAACTGCTGGAAGCTTTCATCGAGTCCGGAAATCGTCCCGAGTGGATGGTGATGACCGTCCTGCCAGTGCTGCCGCCGGATCTGCGTCCGCTGGTGCCGCTGGATGGCGGCCGCTTTGCCACCTCGGATCTGAACGATCTATATCGTCGTGTGATTAACCGAAACAATCGCCTGCGGCGTCTGCTCGAACTCAATGCGCCGGATATCATCGTGCGCAACGAGAAGCGCATGTTGCAGGAATCTGTTGATGCCTTGCTGGATAACGGTCGCCGCGGCCGGGCCATTACGGGCACCAACCGACGCCCGCTGAAATCCCTGGCCGACATGATCAAGGGCAAGCAGGGGCGTTTCCGCCAGAACCTTCTGGGCAAGCGCGTCGATTACTCGGGCCGCTCGGTGATCGTGGTTGGGCCGACTCTGAAGCTTCATCAGTGTGGTCTTCCGAAGAAAATGGCGCTGGAGCTGTTCAAGCCGTTCATCTTCGGCAAGCTGCAGTTGCGTGGCGAAGCGACCACCATCAAGGCCGCCAAGCGGCTGGTGGAGCGCGAAGGCGCTGAAGTCTGGGATATTCTCGAGGAAGTGATTCGCGAGCACCCGGTAATGCTGAACCGGGCGCCGACCCTGCATCGGCTGGGAATCCAGGCTTTCGAACCGGTATTGATCGAGGGCAAGGCGATCCAGCTGCATCCGCTGGTATGTACCGCATTTAATGCCGACTTCGACGGTGACCAGATGGCGGTGCATGTGCCGCTGTCTATTGAGTCGCAGCTTGAAGCGCGCGCCCTGATGATGTCGTCAAACAACATCCTGTCGCCGGCCAACGGTGACCCCATCATCGTGCCTTCTCAGGACGTGGTGCTAGGGCTCTACTACATGACTCGCGAGCGTATCAACGCCAAGGGCGAGGGCATGGTATTCGGCGATGTGCACGAAGTGCATCGTGCCTACGAGACTCGCCAGGTTGAATTGCACGCCAAGGTCCGGGTCCGAATCAGTCAAAAGCTTAAAAATGAAGAAGGCGAGTTAGTCGACACGCGCAAACTTACGGAAACTACCGTCGGGCGCGCACTGCTGTCTGATCTCTTACCTGACGGTCTGAGCTTCGATATCGTTAACCGGCCGATGACCAAAAAGGCCATCTCCAACAGCATCAATGCCTGTTACCGTCGCGTTGGTCTCAAGCAAACCGTGGTCTTTGCTGATCGCCTGATGTACACGGGCTTTAGCTACGCTACCCGCGCCGGTGTCTCCATCGGGGTGAATGACATGGTGGTGCCGGAAGAGAAGGCCGCCATTCTTGAGGGTGCAGAGGAAGAGGTCAAAGAGATTCAGGACCAGTATGCCAGTGGTCTGGTGACCAACGGCGAGCGTTACAACAAGGTTGTGGATATCTGGTCGCGCACTAACGAGCAGGTTGCCAAGGCCATGATGGGCAAGCTGGGCACCGAGAAAGTTATCGATGCTGACAAAAAGGAAGTGACCCAGGACTCGTTTAACTCGATCTTCATGATGGCCGACTCCGGAGCGCGTGGTTCCGCTGCGCAGATTCGTCAGCTGGCTGGCATGCGCGGCCTGATGGCCAAGCCTGACGGTTCGATTATCGAAACGCCGATCACGGCGAACTTCCGTGAAGGCCTCGATGTTCTGCAGTACTTTATTTCAACGCATGGCGCGCGCAAGGGTCTGGCCGACACCGCCCTGAAGACCGCCAACTCCGGTTATCTGACTCGTCGCCTGGTAGATGTAGCGCAGGACCTGGTGGTTACGGAGACGGATTGCGGCACGACGCGTGGAGTGCCCATGTCACCGCTGGTTGAAGGCGGCGATGTCGTTGAGCCGCTGGGTGAGCGCGTACTCGGACGTACAGTGGCCGAAGATGTCCTGCCCGCCGGTGGTGGTGACGTGGTTCTTGAAGCCGGCGCGCTGATTGATGAAGCAACGGTGCGCTTGCTGGAAGAATCCGGCGTGGATCATGTAATGGTTCGTTCGGCAATTTCCTGCGAGACTCGCTACGGCGTCTGTGCCATGTGTTACGGGCGTGATCTGGCGCGCGGGCATCTGATCAATATTGGTGAAGCAGTTGGCGTAATTGCGGCCCAGTCCATTGGTGAGCCGGGTACACAGCTGACCATGCGCACCTTCCATATTGGTGGTGCCGCATCACGTTCGGCTGCGGCCAACAGCGTCGAGGTCAAGCACGGCGGCACGTTGCGCCTGCATAACCTGAAAACGGTGCAGAACGAAGCCGGCTTGTTGATTGCCGTGAGTCGCTCCGGTGAAATCGGTGTCATTGACGAGCACGGTCGTGAGCGGGAGCGTTACAAGCTGCCGTATGGCGCGATGATCTCGGTAACTGACGGCGATATTGTCGAGCCGGGCCAGGTCGTGGCGACCTGGGATCCGCATACCCACCCGGTGGTAGCCGAGGTTGACGGTGTCATGGAGTTCGAAGACTTCGTCGATGGCGTGACCGTCACCGAGCAGGTCGACGACGTGACCGGCCTTTCCAGCATTGTGGTTACTGACGCGAAGCAGCGCGGAAGCGCCGGCAAGGATCTGCGTCCCACCGCGAAACTGGTGGATGCCGACGGCGAATCAATCTGCTTTGCGAACACCGATATTCCGGCGGTTTATGCCCTGCCGGCGGGCGCTATCGTGGTCATGACCAATGGCGCCAGCGTTGCCATCGGCGACGTTATCGCTCGTATCCCCCAGGAAAGCTCCAAAACTCGCGACATTACCGGTGGTTTGCCGCGGGTTGCCGACCTGTTTGAAGCCCGCAAGCCCAAGGAGCCGGCGATTCTTGCCGACTACAGCGGCACCGTGAGCTTCGGTAAGGAAACCAAGGGCAAGCGTCGCCTGGTTATTACCGATGAGCATGGCGAGAAGCATGAGGAATTGATTCCCAAGTGGCGCCATCTGAGTGTCTTCGAGGGTGAAAAGGTTGCGCGCGGCGAAGTGATTGCTGACGGTGAGCCTAATCCCCATGACATCCTCCGCCTGCGCGGCGTTGAGCCGCTGTCCGACTACCTGGTGCGGGAAATTCAGGATGTTTACCGTCTCCAGGGCGTCAAGATCAACGATAAACATATCGAAGTGATCATTCGCCAGATGCTGCGCAAGGTCGAGATCGCCAACGCGGGTGAGACTAATCTCCTGCGCGGCGAGCAAATGGAGAAATCCAGGCTGCTGGAAATTAATGAGCAGGCCGAGGTGCAGAAAAAGGCTGCAGCCACCGCAGAACCCCTGCTGTTGGGTATTACCAAGGCCTCTTTGGCGACGGAATCTTTCATCTCGGCGGCCTCCTTCCAGGAGACTACCCGGGTGCTGACGGAAGCCGCGGTCAAGGGGTTGCGGGACAATCTACGCGGTTTGAAGGAGAACGTGATTGTTGGGCGCCTGATCCCTGCAGGAACAGGTTTCAGCCATCATGCCGAGCAGCGTCGGACCCGGGAACAAGAGCTGGCCGACGAGCTTCGCTCGCTGGAGTCCAGTGTGGCCGACGCGGCAGAAGCAGCCGAAGTGGCGGCCGCAGCGGCCGAAATCGAGTCCCTGCAGAGCGATTCTCCGGACGCCGAGAGCGAGTCTGCGGTCGCCGGCGAGTAATATCCGGCAGGCGTGAATCGCGGGCCTTCGCCGAGCACCTTGACAGTGCTTCGGCGGGGGCCCTAGAATTCGCGGTCCTGCGCAAAGGCGCCCGGCTAAAGAGCCGCGAAAACAAGGACTTTCGGGGGCAGTTCCGCTCCCAGCAAGTTTAGCCCGTTCGTCGGATGTCACAACGTGACGCCGTCTGCGGGCTGACGTTTATTTGAACGCTAAAAAATGGTCGAGAACAGAGTATGGCGACGGTAAATCAGCTGGTTCGCAAGAGCCGCAAAACCAAACCTACCAAGAGCAATGTGCCGGCGCTGCAAGCCAGTCCGCAGAAACGCGGTGTGTGCACGCGTGTCTATACGACGACGCCCAAAAAGCCGAACTCGGCGCTGCGCAAAGTTGCGCGTGTACGCCTGACCAACGGTTTTGAAGTGACTAGTTATATCGGCGGCGAAGGCCACAACCTTCAGGAGCACTCGGTGGTGCTGATTCGCGGTGGCCGTGTCAAGGATCTGCCTGGTGTGCGCTATCACACCGTGCGCGGAACCCTCGATTGCGCCGGCGTTTCAGATCGCCGCAAGGGCCGCTCCAAGTACGGCGCCAAGCGACCGAAATAGACTCCCGTTCCGGGATCACAAAAACCGAGGCGAAATAGCCAATGTCCAGACGCTCACAAGCACCCAAACGCAGCATCCTGCCGGATCCCAAACATGGCAGCGAAATGCTCGCCAAGTTCATCAATATGGTCATGAAGGACGGTAAGAAATCGACGGCTGAGTCGATTGTCTACGGCGCGCTGGAAGGCATTTCGACCCGTTCGGGCCAATCCGAAGAGCAGTCTGTAACGACGCTTGAGCAGGCGCTCGATAACGTGAAGCCCATCGTCGAAGTTAAGTCCCGGCGTGTTGGTGGTGCGACCTACCAGGTGCCGATTGAAGTTCGGCCTGCACGACGACAGACACTGGCAATGCGCTGGCTGATTGATGCTGCGCGCCGCCGCAACGAGAAATCCATGGCTCAGCGTTTAGCCAATGAGTTGATGGACGCGGCAGAAAATCGCGGCGCCGCGGTTAAAAAGCGCGAAGACACCCACCGAATGGCCGAAGCCAACAAGGCTTTCTCACATTACCGCTGGTAAGCCCTGGCCTACCCGGGATTGATTCACAAGGACGCGCAACGTGGCACGGACAACACCCATCGAGCGATACCGCAATATCGGTATCATGGCTCACATCGACGCCGGTAAAACGACAACTACCGAGCGCATCCTGTTCTATACAGGCGTATCGCACAAAATTGGTGAGGTTCATGACGGCGCGGCCGTGATGGACTGGATGGAGCAAGAACAGGAACGCGGCATTACTATTACGTCGGCGGCAACGACCTGTTTCTGGAGCGGCATGGACAGCCAGTTCCAAGAGCACCGCATCAATATTATCGATACTCCCGGACACGTAGATTTCACGATTGAAGTCGAGCGTTCACTGCGCGTGCTGGACAGTGCAGTAGCCGTGTTTTGTTCCGTCGGTGGCGTAGAGCCGCAGTCTGAGACTGTCTGGCGTCAGGCCAACAAATACAAAGTGCCGCGCATGGCATTCATCAACAAGATGGATCGCGCGGGCGCTGACTATTTTCGCGTTGTCGAGCAGATTCGCACCCGACTTGGTGGCAACCCGGTTTCTATTCAGGTGCCAATCGGTGCCGAGGAAAACTTCAAGGGCGTCATTGATCTGATCCTTATGAAGGCCGTGTTCTGGGATGAGGAGTCCAAGGGCACCAAATTCGAACTCGCAGAAATCCCGGACGATCTCAAAGAGGAGTCCGCGAAGTGGCGCGAGAAAATGATCGAAGCTGCCGCCGAGGGCGATGAAGCCCTGCTCGAGAAATATCTCGAAAAGGGTGAATTGGATGAGGATGAGATTCGTCGTGGTCTGCGTGCGCGCGCCCTGGCCAACGAAATCGTCCTGGTCATGTGTGGCTCGGCCTTTAAGAACAAGGGCGTTCAGGCGATGCTCGACGCGGTGGTGGAATTCATGCCGTCGCCCGTTGATGTGCCGCCGATCAAAGGCCTCCTGGAAGACGAATCCGAGGCTCAGCGGACCTCAAGTGATGATGAGCCGTTTGCGGCCCTGGCGTTCAAAATTGCTACCGACCCCTTTGTGGGCAACCTGACTTTCTTCCGGGTTTATTCTGGCGTGCTGAAGTCAGGGGATACCGTATTCAACTCGGTCAAAGGCAAGCGTGAGCGCATTGGTCGCCTGCTGCAGATGCATTCCAATGATCGTCAGGAGATCAAGGAAGTCCGGGCCGGCGATATTGCGGCGGCTGTTGGGCTGAAAGACGTAACTACCGGCGACAGCCTGGTGGATCAAAACAACGTCATTATTCTTGAGCGCATGGAATTCCCGGAGCCGGTGATTTCGGTTGCCGTTGAGCCGAAGACCAAGAGCGATCAGGAAAAGATGGGCATTGCCCTGCAGAAGCTTGCCAAAGAAGATCCTTCCTTCCGCGTTAGCAGCGATGAAGAATCTGGCCAGACCATTATTGCGGGCATGGGCGAGCTGCATCTCGATATCATCGTCGATCGGATGCGCCGCGAGTTCAGCGTTGACGCCAATGTTGGTGCGCCGCGAGTTGCTTACCGGGAAACGATTCGCGTCGCGGTTGAGCAGGAAGGAAAATTTGTTCGCCAATCTGGCGGGCGTGGCCAGTATGGTCATGTGTGGTTGCGCATTGAGCCTGTTGAGGCCGGTGAAGGCTACGAATTCATCAATGAAATTGTCGGCGGCGCAGTACCGAGAGAGTACATTCCGGCCGTTGATAAGGGTGTGCGTGAGCAGATGCAGAATGGTGTGATTGCCGGTTACCCGGTCGTCGACGTCAAAGTGTCTCTCTACGACGGCTCTTACCACGACGTTGACTCCAACGAGATGGCTTTCAAAATTGCCGGTTCAATGGCATTTAAGGAAGGCGCTCGCAAGGCCAAGCCGGTGCTGCTGGAGCCAATCATGAAAGTCGAGGTTGTTACGCCCGACGATTACATGGGCGACGTGAACGGCGATCTTAATCGTCGGCGCGGTCTGCTACAGGGCATGGATGAGTCGGCAGCCGGCAAGATTATTCGTGCCGAAGTGCCGCTTGCGGAAATGTTTGGCTACGCTACGGATCTGCGCTCAATGAGTCAGGGCCGAGCTACATATTCTATGGAATTCGGGCGCTACTCTGACGTGCCGCCCAATGTCGCCGAAGCAGTAATCAAAAAAGACTGAGTTGTTTGGGAGGCCTGATCAATGTCTAAAGAGAAATTTGAGCGCACAAAGCCACACGTAAACGTTGGCACGATTGGTCACGTTGACCATGGCAAGACGACGCTGACGGCGGCTTTGACGAAGGTAATGGCTGACAAGCACGGCGGCGAGACGAAGGCGTTTGATCAGATTGATAACGCGCCGGAAGAACGCGAGCGTGGTATCACGATTGCGACGGCGCACGTTGAGTACGAGAGTGACAACCGTCACTACGCGCACGTGGACTGCCCCGGCCATGCTGACTACGTGAAGAACATGATCACGGGTGCGGCGCAGATGGACGGCGCGATCCTGGTTTGTTCGGCGGCTGACGGCCCGATGCCGCAGACGCGCGAGCACATTCTGCTGGCGCGCCAGGTTGGCGTGCCCTACATCGTCGTGTTCCTTAACAAGGCTGACATGGTCGATGACGAGGAGCTTCTGGAACTGGTAGAGATGGAGGTCCGTGACCTGCTGTCGACTTACGAGTTTCCTGGCGACGACACGCCGATCATCACGGGCAGTGCGCTGAAGGCGCTGGAAGGCGACACCAGCGATATTGGTGCGCCGGCGGTGATCAAGCTGGTCGAGGCGATGGACAGTTACATCCCCGAGCCGGAACGCGCCATTGATGGCGACTTTCTGATGCCGGTGGAAGACGTGTTCTCGATTTCAGGTCGTGGCACGGTGGTAACCGGGCGCATCGAGCGCGGCATTGTGAACGTGGGTGATGAGGTTGAGATCGTCGGCATCAAGGCGACGGAGAAGACCACCTGCACGGGCGTAGAGATGTTCCGCAAGCTGCTGGACGAAGGTCGCGCAGGCGATAACGTTGGCGTGTTGTTGCGCGGTACCAAGCGTGACGATGTGGAACGTGGCCAGGTTCTGGCCAAGCCCGGGTCGATCAACCCGCACACGAAGTTTGAGGCTGAGGTCTACATTCTGACCAAGGAAGAGGGTGGTCGACACACGCCGTTTTTCAAGGGTTACCGGCCGCAGTTTTATTTCCGCACGACGGATGTGACGGGCGCGTGTGAGTTGCCGGAAGGCACCGAGATGGTGATGCCGGGCGACAACGTGCAGATGAAAGTAGAGTTGATTGCCCCGATTGCCATGGAAGATGGTCTGCGCTTCGCGATTCGCGAGGGTGGCCGGACCGTGGGTGCCGGAGTGGTCGCGAAAATAATCGACTAATAAAAAAGTGCGGGAGCGCCCTGGTGCGCGCCAGCCAAGAAATATGGGCCATAAGGCCATTATGATGCAGGGCAGCAATAAGGCGGTCCTGGCGCAGAGCAGAGCAAAACGACATGGCGACTAATCAGAATATCCGGATCCGGCTAAAGGCCTTTGATCATCGGCTGATCGACACCTCGGCGCGCGAAATCGTTGAAACGGCCAAGCGTACGGGTGCTCAGGTCAAGGGCCCGGTGCCATTGCCGACCAAGATGGAGCGCTTCACGGTGCTGATTTCGCCCCATGTGAACAAGGATGCGCGGGATCAATATGAGCTCAGAACCCATAAGCGTCTGATGGATATCCTTGAGCCCACGGATAAAACCGTGGACGCCCTGATGAAGCTGGAGTTGCCTGCCGGGGTGGACGTGCAGATTAAATTGAACTAGCCGGAATACTTGCTATAATTGCCGGCTCGCCTTAGCCCGGTGCGGATTATCCGCCTCGGGCTTCGTGCTGCCAGAGATAGCCACAAAACAGGTTCTTCGCTCCCGGGGGCGCGGAGGGTGACCGAGGCTATCCCGCTAACACGCAGGTCGGATTCGTTATCTGGGGTTACAGGGGCCTAGTGCTTCCCGGAATCGAAGGCGGCCTTTTTTCGCAGCTGCCCATCGCTTACTGAAGCGGTGTGGAACGTTTTTCGTTAAAGGATCCGACATGGCCATTGGTCTCATCGGTAAAAAATTCGGCATGACGCGCATCTTCACTGAAGACGGCGCCTCTATACCTGTAACGGTCATTCAGGCTTTGCCGAATCGTGTGACCCGGGTGCGCACGCCTGAACAGGATGGCTATGCTGCGTTGCAGATAACCACGGGCAGCGTCAAGCCGTCGCGTCTGAGCAAGCCGGATTCCGGCCAGTATGCCGCCAGCTCGGTTCAACCCGGCGAGGGCCTCTGGGAGATGCGGCTTGCCGAGGGTGACGCAGAAACTTTCGAGGCTGGCACGGAGCTAACCGTTGAGCGGTTCGAGCCGGGCCAGATTGTCGACGTAGTCGGCACCAGTATCGGTAAGGGTTACGCAGGCGCGATCAAGCGACACAACTTCAGTATGCAGGATGCGACGCATGGCAACTCTTTGGCGCATCGCGCGCCGGGTTCCATCGGCCAAAACCAGACTCCGGGTCGCGTGTTCAAGGGCAAGAAAATGTCCGGTCACATGGGCAACGTCCGTCGCACGGCGCAAAACCTGGAGGTTGTGAAGATTGACGCAGCGCGCAATCTGATTCTCGTTAAAGGCGCGGTGCCTGGCCACAAAGGTGGCCGCGTGCTCGTCAAACCTGCCGCCAAAGCGCGCAGCTGAATCGCCAGGGGTCCATGATGAAGCTTGCAATACAGGGTGGTACCAGCAGCGTGGATGTGTCCGACGACACTTTTGCTGCCAGTTTTAATGAAGCCCTCGTTCACCAGGTTGTAACGGCCCATCGGGCCGCCGGTCGATCCGGTAGCAAACGACAGAAAAACCGTTCCGACGTGCAGGGTGGCGGTGCCAAACCCTGGCGTCAGAAGGGCACCGGCCGAGCGCGTGCCGGTACCACCCGCGGACCGATCTGGGTTGGCGGCGGTCGTGCTTTTGCTGCTCGGCCACGCGATTACAGCCAGAAAGTAAATCGCAAGATGTACCGAGCTGCGATGCGCTCAATCCTTTCTGAACTCATTCGCGAAGAGCGCTTGCTGGTTGTCGAAGATTTGATTCTTGCGCAACCGAAAACGCGCGATCTGGTAGCCCGCTTGCAGGAGCTCAATCTCGACCGGGTACTTTTGCTGGTTGCTGAGTACGAAACGAACATATGTCTGGCAGCGCGCAATCTGCACAACGTCGACATTCTTGATTTGCGTGAAATTAATCCCGTTAGCCTGGTGCGCTTCCCGAAAGTGCTTGCCACCGCCGCAGCTATCCGCGGCTTAGAGGAGCGACTGGCATGACAGCTGCTGCGAATCAGGAGCGACTGCTCACCGTGCTGCTGGGGCCGCACGTGTCTGAGAAAACCACCCGCGTAAGCGAAAGCGCTAACCAAGTGGTGTTTAAAGTACGTAAAGACTCCACCAAAGCCGAAGTACGGCGGGCCGTGGAATTGCTTTTCGAGGTCAAAGTAACGGGCGTGCAGATTGTTAATTGCGCGGGCAAGGTCAAGCGCTTCGGCCAGACCCTGGGTCGACGCAATGACTGGAAAAAAGCCTACGTCAGTCTGGCCGAAGGCCAGGATATCGATTTCGTCGGCGCTGACTAGCCGGAGTTTGCCGTAATGCCTTTGCAGAAAATCAAACCCACGTCGCCAGGTCGTAGATTTACCGTCAAGGTGAACTCGCCGCAGCTGCACAAGGGCGCGCCCTATGAGCCGCTGCTTGAGAAGCTATCCAGCACCGGCGGTCGAAATAACACGGGTCGAATTACCACGCGCCATCGTGGTGGTGGTCACAAGCGCCGTTATCGGATCATCGATTTCAAGCGCGATAAGGATGCGATTCCGGCACGTGTAGAACGGATTGAGTACGACCCGAATCGCAGCGCGCATATAGCGCTCTTGCTTTATAGCGATGGCGAGCGTCGCTACATTATTGCCCCGAAAGGCGTGACCGCCGGTGACCAGCTGATGTCAGGTCGCGAAGCGCCTATCCGCAGCGGCAATACTCTGCCCTTGCGCAACATTCCTCTGGGTTCGGTAATTCACGCCATAGAGTTAAAACCCGGTAAGGGCGCGCAGATGGCGCGTGCTGCCGGCGCCAGCGCCCAGTTGGTTGCTCGCGAGGGTCTGTATACAACCCTGCGCATGCGCTCCGGCGAGATGCGCAAAGTCCACGTGAACTGTCGCGCGACTATTGGTGAGGTAGGCCACGGCGAGCACAACTTGCGCAAGCTGGGCAAGGCCGGCGCAACGCGGTGGCGCGGCGTTCGTCCGACCGTTCGCGGTGTAGCGATGAACCCCGTTGATCACCCGCACGGCGGCGGCGAAGGTCGTACATCAGGTGGCCGGCATCCGGTTACGCCCTGGGGTACGCCGACCAAGGGATACAAGACGCGCCATAACAAGCGCACCGACGGCATGATTGTCCGTCGTCGTGGCCGCAAATAGGCCGCTTGAGAGTATGAGGAATCAGTAGTGCCACGTTCAGTAAAGAAAGGACCATTTGTCGATGCGCATCTTGCCAAGAAGGTGCGTGAAGCGGCAGCGGCCAACAGTCGTCGACCGATTAAAACCTGGTCGCGGCGATCAATGGTTTTGCCTGACATGGTCGGTCTGACTATTGCCGTGCATAACGGTCGCGATCACGTCCCGGTGCTGATTTCCGAAAACATGGTCGGCCACAAGCTGGGCGAGTTTGCTGGCACGCGGACCTTCCGGGGTCATTCCGGCGATCGGAAGACCAAGTAGGAGACTTGTCATGCGTGTAGCAGCGAAACTGAAATATGCCCGAATCTCGCCACAGAAATGTCGCCTGGTGGCCGATGCCGTGCGCGGCAGACCGGTGGGTAACGCGCTGCAGGTTCTCAGCCTGATGCCGAAGAAGGGTGCCCGCATTGTGAAGAAAGTGCTGGAGTCGGCTGTAGCTAACGCAGAACACAATCACGGCGCCGACATTGACGAGCTAAAGGTTGCAGTAATTCACGTTGACGAAGCGCCAACATTCAAGCGTTTCCGTGCACGTGCCAAGGGTCGCGGCGCTCGCATAATTAAGCGCAACAGCCATATCACCATCCAGGTCGCGGACGAATAGGAACAGCCAGTATGGGCCAGAAAGTACATCCCATTGGAATAAGGCTCGGTATTTCCCGTGACTGGTCGTCGCGTTGGTATGCCGATAGCAAGACGTTTCCAGCGTTATTGGCATCGGATTACAAGGTACGCAAGTTTCTTAAAACGAAGCTGAAAGACGCGTCTGTAAGTCGCATCCATATTGAGCGGCCTGCGCGTAAGGCACAGATAACGATTCATACTGCGCGTCCAGGCATCGTAATTGGCAAGAAGGGCGAAGACATTGAGCGTCTGCGTGTTCAGGTCGCCAAGCTTATGGAGCTTCCCATGGGCGACGTGCGTTTGAATATCGCCGAAGTTCGCAAGCCCGAGCTTGATGCCCAGCTGGTAGCTGAGGGGATCGCTCAGCAACTCGAGCGTCGCGTCATGTTTCGTCGTGCGATGAAGCGCGCCGTGACCAATACGATGCGATTGGGTGCCGGTGGTATCAAGGTTAAGGTTGGCGGCCGTCTCAACGGCGCAGAAATCGCGCGCACCGAATGGTATCGAGAAGGCCGTGTGCCGCTGCATACCTTCCGTGCCAATATTGACTATGGCTTTGCAGAGGCTCGCACGACTTATGGCGTTATCGGCGTCAAGGTTTGGATCTTCAAGGGCGAAGTATTCGATGCCCGGGAAGCCACAGCGGAGCCGGCCGATAAAGCCGCTCGCTAGGGACAGAATCCATGTTACAGCCCAAACGAACAAAGTTTAGAAAGCAGCACAAAGGACGCAACCGTGGCCTCGCGCAGCGCGGCAGCAGTGTTTCCTTCGGTGAATTCGGTCTTAAGGCTACTGGTCGTGGTCGCTTGACTGCTCGGCAAATCGAGGCAGCCCGGCGCGCGATGACCCGCTACGTTAAGCGTGGCGGCAAGATATGGATTCGTGTTTTTCCTGACAAACCGATTACGAAGAAGCCCTTGGAAGTTCGCCAGGGTAAAGGTAAAGGCAACGTCGAATACTGGGTAGCCCAGATTCAGCCCGGGCGGGTTTTGTATGAGATGGAAGGTGTTAACGAGGAAATTGCTCGCGAGGCATTTCGCCTCGCGGCCGCAAAACTACCGTTTAGCACCGCATTTGTTAGCCGGCAGGTGATCTGATGAGCGCCAAAGACTTTCGTGAGAAAGACGATGCGGAACTGGCCGAGGAACTTCTCGGTTTGCGCCGCGAACAGTTTAATTTGCGTATGCAGCAGGCCACAGGTCAGCTGGTGCGTCCGGATCAATACGGCAAGGTTCGCAAGAACATTGCCCGCGTCAAAACGGTCATGCGCGAGCGCGTGACCAAAAACTGAGGTTAGGACCCGTGACCAGCGAAACATAAAACTGAAACGGCTACGCAGGACGAAGTCCGCCGCACCGTTACCGGCCGGGTTGTAAGCAGCAAGATGGATAAGACGATTACCGTTTCCGTCGGGCGCGTTATCAAACATCCGATCTACGGTAAGTACATGAAGCGTTCGACAAAGTTGTTGGCGCACGATGAGAGCAATAGCTGCAAAGAAGGCGACCTGGTGTCGATTACCGAGTGCCGTCCTTTGTCGAAGCGAAAGAATTGGCAGTTGGTCGAAGTGCTGGAGAGCGCTGAGGGCGCCTAGAGCCGAGCGAGAACGGACGGATATAAATCATGATCCAGATGCAGTCAAACCTTAATGCAGCAGACAATAGCGGTGCCCGCCGTTTGATGTGCATCAAGGTGTTGGGTGGCTCAAAGCGCCGTTATGCCGGCATTGGAGACATCATTAAGGTCAGCGTGAAAGATGCCATTCCGCGCGGCCGTGTCAAAAAGGGCGAGGTCTACAACGCAGTTGTGGTGCGTACGCGTAAGGGCGTGCGTCGTGCTGACGGGTCATTGATTCGTTTCGACGGCAATGCCGCTGTGTTGCTGAACAATCGGCTTGAGCCCATCGGTACGCGTATTTTTGGGCCGGTGACACGTGAATTACGTACCAGCCGCTTTATGAAAATTATTTCCCTGGCGCCAGAAGTGCTCTAAGGGGTAGTCGAATTATGAGTATTTCAAGAATTAAGAAAGGCGACGAAGTGATCGTGATCGCCGGTCGCGATAAAGGTCGCCGTGGCGCTGTGCTGCGGGTGGACGACAATGATCGCGTGCTGATCGAGAACATTAACGTCGTGAAGAAGCACCAGAAGCCCAATCCTAATGCGGGTGTTCAAGGTGGAATTATTGAAAAAGAGATGCCGCTGCATGTCTCTAACGTAATGCTGTTCAATCCTGCTACTGAAAAAGGCGACAGGGTGGGCATCAAGACGCTGGAAGACGGCAAGCGTGTGCGCTTCTTCAAGTCAAACAAAGAGGTTCTCGACGCCTGAGCGGGCGTCCCTGAGGAAACAGACGATGTCGAGGTTGCAGGATTTTTACGCGCAGACGGTAGTGCCCAGCTACAGGAAAAGCTGGCACTTAAGAACGTCACAGAAGTGCCGCGGATTACCAAGATCACGCTGAATATGGGCGTTGGCGAGGCCGTTGCCGATCGAAAGGTTGTCGACAAGGCCGTAGAGGATATGCAGCGCATCGCCGGCCAGAAGCCATTGATTTGTAATGCCCGGAAATCGGTTGCCGCATTCAAGCTGCGTGATGGCATGCCTATCGGCTGCAAAGTAACCCTGCGACGCGAGCGCATGTATGAGTTTCTTGATCGGTTGGTCAGCATCGCTATTCCACGCGTGCGGGACTTCCGCGGCCTGAACCCAAAGTCGTTTGACGGCCGTGGAAATTACAGCATGGGCGTGCAGGAACAGATTATTTTCCCTGAGATCGATTACGACCAGATTGATTCGATTCGGGGCATGGATATCACGATCACAACAACGGCAAGAAATGACGAAGAGGGCCGAGCGCTCCTCGATGCATTCAGCTTCCCGTTCAAGAAATAGAGACAGGACCCGAGAATGGCAAAGAAATCGATGCTGGCACGTGAGGTTAAACGCGCAAAAACCGTGGCGCGGTTCGCTGCCAAGCGTGCGGAGTTCAAGCGGATTATTAATAGCGCAAGCTCTTCAGAAGAAGAGCGCCAGGTAGCCATGGCTGGTCTGCATAAATTGCCACGCAATGCGAGTCCCAGCCGGTTGCGCAATCGCTGCTCGATTACCGGGCGGCCCAAGGGTTTCTATCGCAAGTTCGGCCTGGGCCGTAACAAGCTTCGCGAAGAGACAATGTCGGGAAATGTGCCCGGCTTACGCAAGGCCAGCTGGTAGGTACCGGGGAGCCCAACGCTATGAGTATGTCTGATCCCATCGCCGACATGTTGACGCGCATTCGTAATGGCCAGCGAGTCGGTCATGTTTCTGTGCGGATGCCTTCATCGACCAAAAAAGAGGGCGTTGTAAAGGTGCTTGTCGAAGAAGGCTATGTAAACGGCTACAAGATTGAAGAGCTCGACAGCAATAAGCGAGACCTGGTTGTCGAGTTGCGGTACTTCGAAGGCAAACCAGTTATCGATGAACTGCATCGGGTTAGCAGTCCTGGATTGCGAGTATTCAAAAATAAGGACGAGCTGCCGAGTGTTCGTGGCGGCTTGGGTATTGCCATTGTCTCCACCTCAGAGGGTGTGATGACTGACCGTGCGGCTCGTACGCGAGGCGTCGGTGGTGAGGTGATCTGCCTCGTTTCCTGATGGAAACGCGCAGAGCAGACAGAACGGAACGCTAAGAATGTCCAGAGTAGCAAGCAACCCGGTCGAATTACCCAAGGGTGTTGAGCTCAATCAGAGCGCGGCACAGTTGACGGTGAAAGGTCCCAAGGGCCAACTGCAAATGCCAGTGCATACCGAGGTAGAGGTTTCTCTGCAGGATGGCAATGCCAGTGTCGCAGCGCGTTCAGGTTCACGCCTGGCACGAGCAATGGCTGGCACGACGCGTGCCTTGATACACAATATGGTGGTGGGCGTGAGCACCGGTTTCGAGCGCAAGCTGACGCTGGTCGGTGTCGGGTATCGAGCGCAGTCTCAGGGCAAGAACCTGAATCTGACGCTGGGTTTCTCACATCCAGTGGTTTACGCGGTGCCGGAAGGAATAACCATTGAAACGCCCAGCCAGACGGAAATCGTCATTAAGGGCATTGATAAACAGTCGGTCGGCCAGGTAGCTGCCGAGATTCGTCGATATCGCCCGCCTGAGCCCTACAAGGGCAAGGGTGTGCGCTATTCGGACGAGCGTGTGGTGATTAAGGAAGCCAAGAAGAAGTAGGGCTTTCTGAACTAACAAGAGCTTTAACGCACAGATGAACAGTAGAAACAGACGTATCCGGCGGACACGCAAAGACTCGCGCAAAGATTCGCGAACTCGGTGTACCGCGCCTGTCGGTCCATAGGACGCCGCGGCATATCTATGCCCAGGTGACAACGGCCGATGGCGCCAAGGTGCTGGCCGTGTCCTCAACGCTGGATAAAGTGTTGCGCGAAAGCATAGACAGCGGTACCGGAAATATAACTGCCGCTATTCAGGTGGGTAAGGCTGTGGCCGAGAAATCGCAGGCCGCTGGGATAAAACGTGTTGCCTTCGATCGTTCGGGGTTTCGCTATCACGGTCGGGTGAAGGCGCTGGCAGATGCCGCGCGTGAAGCTGGCCTCGAATTCTGATCAGGATCAATTTGCATGGCTAAGTTTGAACATTCGGGCGGTTCAGAAGATCTGCTGGAAAAACTGGTTACGGTTAATCGCGTAGCTAAAGTCGTCAAAGGTGGTCGTCAGTTTGGCTTTACAGCCCTGACGGTGGTCGGCGATGGCGAAGGGCGGGTTGGCTTCGGTTATGGCAAGGCCCGTGAAGTGCCCATTGCTATACAGAAGGCAATGCAGTCGGCGCGAAAGAATCTGCGCAAGGTGTCGCTTAAAAATGACACCCTGCATTACTCGATGATAGGACGCCACGGAGCCACCAAGGTCTATATACAGCCGGCCTCGGAAGGTACGGGTATTATTGCGGGCGGCGCCATGCGTGCAGTATTTGAGTGCGCCGGTGTGCGCAACGTTTTAGCCAAGAGTTATGGTTCCCGCAACCCGATTAATGTGGTGCGGGCAACGATCAACGCGCTGTATACCGTGCAATCCCCCGAACGCATTGCCGCCAAACGTGGCAAGCAAGTCGCTGACATCCTGGGTTAAAACCATGGCTGCTACTAAGAAATTGCGTCTCACCCTGGTAAAAAGCCGTTTCGGCAGACTGCCCAAGCACCGTGCCTGCGTGGCTGGTCTTGGTTTGCGCCGCATGCACCAGACTGTTGAAGTTATCGATACCCCGCAGAACCGTGGCATGGTGAACAAGATCTCCTACCTGCTGCGAGTGGAGGAAGTGGGATGAAATTGAATACCCTGAAACCGGGTAGCCGCACGGCGAAGACGCGAGTCGGACGAGGCCATTCCGCGGGTCGCGGAAAGACCTGTGGAAGAGGCGTTAAGGGTCAGCATGCGCGCTCGGGCGGATTTCACAAAGTTGGCTTTGAAGGCGGCCAGATGCCGCTGCAGCGCCGACTACCCAAGATTGGTTTCATTTCTCCCAAGCGTGGTGAGTCGGCAGAGTTGCGACTCCACGAACTTGCGCTCGTTAAGGCAGAGGTCATCGACGTTCTTGCTCTGCGCACGGCGGGACTTATTCCTTCCCAGGTCAAGCGTGTCAAAGTAATTGCGTCGGGAGAGATCAATCAGGCCGTCAAACTGAAAGGTATTTTGGTGACTCCTGGTGCTCGCAAGGCTATAGAAGCTGCCGGCGGGAGTATCGAGAACTGAGGCCTGGGGCCCCCGTTTAGATCAAGACCATGGCGAAAGGCAATATAGTCAATCCAGCAGCCGCGCTCGGTGAAGCAAGTCGCTTCTCCGATCTGCGTTCGCGCCTGCTGTTCCTGATTGGCGCGCTGATCGTCTACCGTATTGGTACGTTTATTCCTGTGCCGGGTATCGATCCC
The DNA here is from genome assembly GCA_963807995.1 of uncultured Gammaproteobacteria bacterium. Classification (GTDB taxonomy): domain Bacteria; phylum Pseudomonadota; class Gammaproteobacteria; order Steroidobacterales; genus J054. The sequence continues at coordinate 36,545 of CAWEDX010000005.1, read as the reverse complement.
GTAGCGCTGGAGCAATTTTTCGAGCAGCAGTCCGGCACCATTTTGAGCATGTTCAACATGTTTTCAGGCGGTGCCCTGGAGCGCTTGAGTATTTTTGCGCTGGGCATCATGCCCTACATCTCCGCCTCCATCATTATGCAGATGGCAAGCGTTGTTGTGCCGACACTGGCGCAGCTGAAAAAAGAAGGCGAAGGTGGTCGGCGCAAGATCACACAATACACGCGCTACGGTACCGTTTTCCTGGCTGGTTTTCAGTCCGTCGGCGCCGCCGTTGCCTTGCAAAATCAGGGTGTTGTGATTGCTGCCGGACCGAATTTTGTATTCACCGCGGCGGTAACCTTGATCACTGGCACAATTTTCCTGATGTGGCTCGGTGAGCAGATTACCGAGCGTGGCATCGGCAACGGCATCTCGATGATTATTCTGGCCAGCATTATTTCTGGGCTGCCGTCGGCCATCGGCGGCACCTTGCAACTGGTCGAGACGGGCGAAATCGCCTCGGCACTGGCTCTGGTGCTGATTTTGCTCGTGCTGGCTGTAACCTACATTGTGGTGTTCATTGAGCGCGGCCAGAGGCGCATAACGGTTAATTACGCCAAGCGCCAGCAGGGTCGGCGGATGTATGCCGGTCAGTCCAGTCACCTGCCGTTCAAACTCAACATGGCCGGTGTTATTCCGCCGATTTTTGCCTCCAGCATCATTTTGTTTCCTGCGACTATCGCCAGCTGGTTTGGCACCTATGAAGGCGCTGGCTGGCTGCAAGAAATTGCCGCCAAACTGCAGCCTGGCGAGCCGGTTTACATTCTGATCTACGCCTCGATGATTATGTTTTTCTGCTTCTTTTACACCGCACTGGTGTTCAATTCGCAGGAGACCGCAGATAATTTGAAGCGTTCGGGTGCCTTCATTCCGGGGATTCGTCCGGGTCACCAGACCGCCGTATATATCGATAAAGTGTTGACCCGACTCACTCTGTGGGGTGGTTTCTATATCACCACCGTATGTTTGTTGCCGGAATTCATGATTCTGTACTGGCGGGTGCCTTTCTATTTTGGTGGCACCTCGTTGCTCATTATTGTGGTCGTGACCATGGACTTCATGTCCCAATTGCAGGCCCACATGATGTCGCATCAGTACGAAGGTCTATTAAAGAAAGCGAACCTCAAGGGGTATGGCCGTGCCGGTCAGGTGCGCTAAGCCTGTGCGCGGAGAAAGCTGATGAAAGTAAGAGCCTCAGTTAAAAGAATTTGCAGAAATTGCAAGATTGTCCGCCGTAAGCGGGTAATTCGTGTGATTTGTACCGACCCGCGCCATAAGCAGCGCCAGGGTTGATGCAGATCAGCGACTATTGGAGACGTAATTAATGGCGCGTATTGCTGGAATAAATATCCCACTGCACAAGCATGTGGTGATCGCCTTGACGAGTATTTACGGCGTCGGGCGCACCCGCGCGGCGAAGATTTGCGCGGAGGCAGGTGTGGCGCCGGATATCAAGGTTAAAGACCTGACCGAGCCGGACGTCGAAAGCTTGCGCAGCGCAGTGGCACGTTTTCCCGTGGAAGGTGACTTGCGCCGGGAAACTACAATGAACGTTAAGCGCTTGATGGATCTCGGTTGTTACCGAGGTATTCGTCACCGGCGCGGACTACCGCTGCGAGGGCAGCGCACTCGCACCAACGCCCGCACCCGTAAGGGTCCGCGGCGACCCATTCGCAGATAATTCAGCGCAGGTTTACAGGCTATGGCCCAGGCGAAAGTACGCAAGAAGATTAAGAAGCAGATACCGGAAGGTATCGCGCATATCTATGCTTCTTTTAATAACACCATCATTACCATCACCGATCGGCAGGGCAACACCGTTTCCTGGGCGACCGCGGGTGGTTGTGGCTTCCGTGGCTCCCGCAAGAGCACGCCGTTTGCAGCCCAGGTGGCAGCGGACAAGGCGGGTAAAGTTGCCCAGGAAGCCGGCATGAAAAATCTTGAGGTTCGTGTCCAGGGCCCCGGCCCAGGTCGCGAGTCCGCGGTCCGATCGCTGCATGCCTGCGGTTTCCGGATCAGTAACATCGAGGATGTCACACCCATCCCGCACAACGGATGTCGCCCGCCTAAAAAGCGGCGCGTTTGAGGTAAGCGTAAATGGCCAGGTATCTCGGACCAAAATGTAAGCTCTCACGGCGTGAGGGTACCGATCTATTTTTGAAGAGCGGCGTCAGGCCGCTTGACACAAAGTGCAAGCTGGAAACACCTCCCGGTCAGGTGCAGGGTGGTCGCCGGCCGCGTGTCTCTGACTATGGATTACAGCTGCGTGAGAAGCAGAAACTTCGCCGCATGTATGGGGTCCTTGAAAAACAGTTTCGGGGTTACTACAAACGTGCTGCCCAGCAGAAGGGCTCCACGGGAGAGAACCTGCTGCGGCTGCTGGAAGGACGTCTGGATAACACGGTCTACCGTATGGGTTTCTCGACGACTCGAGCAGAAGCCCGACAGCTGGTCTCTCACAAATCTATTACTGTAAATGGCAAGATCGTCAGCATTGCTTCCTACCAGGTTGCTGCCGGTGATCAGGTCGAGATACGTGAAAAATCTCGCACGCAGTTGCGCATTAAAAATGCGCTAAGTATTGCGAGTCAGGTTGGCTGGCCCGACTGGGTTAAGGTTGACGAAACCAAAATGTCCGGTGTGCTTAAACAGCTGCCGGAACGTGACGAAATTTTGCCCGACATCAACGAAAATCTCGTTGTCGAGCTCTACTCCAAGTAATCAGGAGAGGACTTCCGAAATGCAGGAATCCATCAGCGAATTTCTTAAGCCGCGCAGTGTTCGGGTTCAGCCCGAGAGTGCAACGCGGGCCCGAATCATTATTGAGCCCTTTGAGCGCGGTTTTGGCCATACCCTCGGCAATGCCCTGCGGCGTGTGTTGCTTTCCAGCATGCCTGGCGCGGCCATCGTAGAGACCGAAATCGAGGGCGTGCTCCATGAGTACACCAGCATCGAGGGCGTCCAGGAAGACGTCGTCGAGATTCTGCTGAACCTCAAGGACGTTGCTCTGCGTATGCACGGGCGTGATCGCACCGAATTGACCCTAGCCAAGAAGGGCCCCGGACCAGTAACTGCTGGCGATATTGCACACGATCATGATGTCGAGGTTGTGAACCCCGACCTGGTGATTGCTAATCTGACCAGCGCGGGTGACCTTAAAATGGTCCTGACCGTGGAACGCGGACGTGGGTACCGGCCCGCCACTCAGCTGCAGGAAGACGAAGAGCAGACCGCCACCATCGGCCGGCTGCGCCTGGACGCTTCCTTCAGTCCGATTCGCCGGGTGACCTACAACGTTGAGTCGGCACGTGTCGAACAGCGTACAGATCTGGACAAGCTGATCCTTGACGTTGAGACCAACGGCACCATTGATGCCGAAGAAGCGATTCGTCGCGCGGGCAGTATCCTGAAAGATCAGCTGGCGGTGTTTGTTGACCTGCAGGGTGAAGACCAGGTCAGCGCCGGTGCCAACGAAACTCAGGTGGATCCGTTGCTGATGCGCCCGGTGGATGAGCTGGAGCTAACTGTTCGTTCGGCGAACTGCCTGAAGGCAGAAAACATTAATTACATAGGCGATCTGATTCAACGCACGGAAGTTGAGTTGCTGCGGACGCCTAACCTCGGCAAGAAATCGCTGACGGAGATCAAGGAAGTTCTCGAGAGCCATGGTCTGGCCTTGGGTATGCGGGTCGAGAATTGGCCCCCACCTAGCCTGATGCCGGAACAGGATGGCGATCAAGCTGCCTGAAGCTGAGCACAGCGACCGGGTTGCCGAATAGGGCGGCCGCGGGCACTACGGGATAGAGAAAAATGCGACACCAGAAATCCGGACGAACGCTAGGCCGCAACAGCAGCCATCGCAAAGCCATGTATCGCAACATGGCCTCGTCGTTAATTCGTCACGAGACCATTCGCACTACGGTGCCAAAGGCCAAAGAGCTGCGGCGCGTTATAGAGCCATTGATCACCCTCGCCAAGAAAGACGGCGTTGCACAGCGGCGGCTCGCATTTGATCGCCTGCGCGACAAAGAGACCGTGGGAAAGTTGTTCAAGGAGCTCGGTCCGCGCTTTAAGGACCGTCCCGGGGGTTATCTGCGTATTCTCAAGATTGGCAACCGCCCGGGCGATTCTGCACCCATGGCTATCGTCCAGTTGCTGGATCAGCCGGAGCCCGAGACATCCAGCGAAAGCTAGGCGCCTGCGACTGGTGCTAAAGGCTTAGATTTCCTTCGCTGCCGGGCTCGCCAGCGGGCGCTTCGCGTAGCCGCTCAACGTTGCGGCTGACATGCTCTGGTGATTTTGTGCCACGCGCTAACAGTGCATACATGGCAGGAATCAGGAACAGGGTCAGGACCACCGATACTGTCACGCCGAAAAATACCACGGCACCAATGGTGCGCCTGGACTCGGCGCCGGCACCGAAAGCGGTTATCAGCGGTATCGCGCCGCCGGCCGTGCATAGACTGGTCATGATTACCGGTCGCAGTCTGACCGCAGCCGCATCAATGATCGCCGAATAAAATTCCTGACCGCGATCTCGAAGCTGGTTGGCGAATTCGACGATCAGAATTCCGTTCTTCGCCGCCAGGCCAATTAGCATGATTGCACCGATTTGGCTAAAGACATTGATGGACGAGCCGGTCAGATGCAGGCCAATCAGCCCGCCAAACAGTGCCATCGGCACGGTTAGCATAATGATCATCGGGTGTCTGAAACTTTCGAATTGTGCGGCCAGCACCAGGAACGACACTACCAGTGCCAATGCAAAAGTGAAGTAAATCGAACTACCAGATTGACGAAAATCCCGCGATTCACCGTCATAGTTGATGCGCACGCCCTCGGGTATTTCTTCGTCAATTATAGTTTCCATGTAATCCAGGGCCTGCCCAAGCGAATAGCCGGGAGCCAGTGCCGATGTCAGGCTTATGGAACGCAATCGATCAAAGCGTTTGAGCTCCACCGGGCCCGAGGTTTCGCGCAATTGCACCAGGCTGGCCAAGGGAATCAGCTGCCCGGAGCGCTCCGAGCGAACAAAGATATTCTGCAGGTCTGACGGCGTGGCGCGGTCCTCGGGTTGCGCCTGCAGCAACACGTTGTACTCTTCGCCGCGATCCTGGAAGGTGGTTACGATTCTTGAGCCCAGCATGCTTTCCAGGGTGCGGCCCACAACTGACAGTGAAACACCCAGGTCTGAAGCCCGGTCACGGTCTACCGACACGTTGATCTTTGGTTTGCGCTCAAAATAGTCAGAGCGCAGCCCCAGAATATTCGGGTTTTCCGCTGCGCGCTCGATTACCCGCTCAGTCCACTCGGCCAATTGGTCATAGTCGGTTCCGCCGAGAACTATGATCAGCGGTTGCCCCGAACTGCGCACATTCAGGCTGGGTGGCAGCATCACCATGGCCATGGCGCCCGGAATACCCTTTACCTTTTCGCGCAATTCTGCGGCCAGTTCCATGGAAGTCATTGCGCGGTCTTTCCAGGGCATCAGTGGTATATAGGCGAACCCGGTATTGGCGTCGCCACCGCCATTGCCCATGCCGCTGCGAACCAGAACGCGCTTTGCTTCGCCGGCCTCGACATAGGGGATAGCCAGTGCTTCGAACTGGCGGATTTGCCGATCCATATATTCCGGGGTTGCTCCCTCCGGACCGCTCAGCCAGGTCAGGATCATGCCGCGGTCTTCGGCTGGTGCATATTCGTTGGGCAACAGGCGAAACATCTGGAAGCTGACGGCGGATATCAGCAAAATCGCCAGCACGCCGATCCAGGGTCGGCGCACCAGCGGCGTGAGCAAACGGCGGTAGCTTTCCGTTGTCGAGTTAAAGCCGCGGTCGACCAACTTGGTCAGTGGGCCGCGATCTACGCCCTTGGTAAAAAACTTGGACGACAACATGGGCACCAGCGTCAGCGCGACGAGGCTGGAGAATGCTACGGCGGCTGCTAGTGAAATACCAAACTCACCGAACAGACGACCGACTTTGCCGGGCATGAAAGAAATGGGAACAAATACCGATACCAGCACGACTGTGGTTGCGATCACGGCGAAGCCGATTTCGCGGCTACCGTCAATAGCAGCCAGCAGGGCCGGTTGTCCCTGTTCCATACGACGCACAATGTTCTCAAGTACCACGATGGCATCGTCCACCACCAGGCCGATGGCCAGCACCAGACCGAGCAGGGTCAGGGTATTGATGGAGAAGCCCAGCGCCGCCATTACCATGAAGGTTGCGATGATGGCTACCGGAATTGTCAGTGCAGGAATAAGCGTGGCACGGAACGAGCCGAGAAACAGGAAAATTACCAACAGCACCATCAACAGTGCCACGCCCAGCGCTTTGAGGACTTCCTTCATGGACTCGCGGATAAATACCGAGAAATCCACATTGACATCCATCTTGATGTCGCCGGGTAAAGTTGAGCGAAGGCGCTCGAGCTCTTCCGTAACGCCTTGATTAACGGCCAATATATTGGCCTTTGATTGCGGCACGACACCAAGACTTGTGCCCGGTATACCGTCTGAACGGGCCAGTCGCCGATCGCTCTCGGCTTCGATGCGAACATCGGCGACATCGCCCAGGCGCACCACGAAGTTGTCTTCGCGGAGCAAAACCAGGCTGGCAAAATCCTGTGGGGTGCTTAGGCCGGTGTCGGTGCGCAGGGTAAATTCACGTGACGTCGATTCGATGCGTCCGGCCGGCAGCTCGACGTTTTCACGTCGCAGGGTGTCTTCGACGTCCTGCACGGTCAGACCTCGAGCGGCCAGGGCTTCACGGTCCAGCCAGATGCGCATCGCTGGTACTCGTGCGGCACTGTTACGAATAGTGGCTACGCCCGGCACCGTCGACAATCGGTCGATGATGTTGCGGTCGGCATAATCAGTCAGTTCCATGACCGAGCGACTCTGGCTCGACAGATCGACGTACATGGTGGAGTCCATGCCGGAGTCCTGCTTGGTTATTTGTGGGGGGTCGGATTCTTCCGGCAGACGTCCGACAATCCGCGAAATGCGCTCACGAACGTCGTTGGCTGCGCCATCAACATCTCGGTCCAGATCAAACTCCACGGTGATCTGGGAGCGTTCGTCCTGACTGGTAGAGGTCAGTTTCTGGACACCGGCGATACCAGCGATCTCGTCCTCTATGACCTGGGTAATCCTTCGCTCGACCACGTTGGCTGAAGCGCCGCGATAAGCCGTGCTGACGGATACGATGGGTGGGTCAACCTCGGGATACTCGCGCACTGCCAGCCGATCCAGCGCAAGCAGCCCGACAATGACCAGTATCAGGCTGATAACGGCGGCAAATACCGGGCGATTGACGGAGACTTCTGACAGTAGCATGACTTAACTATTGCTCATTACATTAACCGGCATACCACTGCGGACCTTCTGTGTACCTTCGGTAATCACCACTGCGCCCGAGCTTAGACCCTCGCGAATCTCCGCAATGCCGGGCGCTCTCACCCCGAGCGCGACTTCGCGTTCGATGGCCTTGCCGTCTTCGACCACGTACACATATTGTCGCCCCTGGCGGGGCATCAGCGCTTCTTCAGGTACCAGCAACACCGAGTCCCGGTCGCGTTCGATGGCCACGGTCAAAAACATGCCCGGGCGCAGAATTCTGTCGGGATTGGGCAGTTCGGCAATCACGCGCACCGCGCGCGTAACCGGGTCAATGCGCGGGTCGATATGCGTAACTACTCCGCTAAACACGGCTTCCGGATAGATTGAGGTTGTCGCGCCAACAGGCAGGCCCGCGCGTAATGCATCCAGGTAGCTTTCCGGCACCGTGAACTCGAGCTTCATGGTGGCGGTGTCATCCAGGGTGGTAATCACGGTATCGGGACCGACCAGATCGCCCGGACTAATCCGTAACAGGCCGACAGTGCCTGCAAAGGGCGCCCGGATCAGGGTATTTCTCAGCCGTGCTTCCTGAGCCTGCACCTGGGCCTTGGCGATGGCGACTTCGGCGGCCAGTTCCTCCAGCTCGGACTCGGAAATAACCCGGGTCTCTGCCAGGCCTTCACGCCGGGCGAATTGACTTTGTACCTTCTGCAGTGTGGCTTTCGAAACCGCGAGGTTGGCTGCGATTTCATCGCTTTCCAGTTCTATCAGCAGCTTGCCCTTGGCTACTTCCTGCCCTTCTTCGAACGCAATTCGATCAACCACGCTGGAAATCCGCGCGGTGACCTCGATGGACTCATTGGACTGTGCCGTGCCCAGGGCGGTAAAACGATCCACATAGGGTTGCGCAGTCACGGTGCGAGCAATCACATTGACGGGCTCGCCGCTGCCCATGCGACCGGCTGCCATGCCAGGCGGCTCGTTGCTCTCGCAGGCGCCCAGAAAAAGGCTGGCCAGCGCTAAGGCAAAGGCTCCGCTGACATAGCTGGCGGCTCTGCTAAGGTGCTTGAAAATCAAAGCATTCGGTCCGGGTTTGAAACGGGCCCACTAATTTATCAGATCGCCTGCCTGATCTAGGTAAGTATTTGTAACGAAAGTGCCGATTCAGGCCAGGTCCGAGACTAACTGCAGGTGATTATTCTGCCACGGAGACTTGATTATGCCGCAGTGCATCCATCACATTAACTTTCTGGTCCGCGATCTTGAACGGGCGATTCCGGCCTGGCAGCAGCTGCTGGGCCGCGCCCCGGACTCGCGCGATCATTTGCCCGGACGGGGCGTCGATATCGCTCGCTACCGCCTGGGTGAAACCTGGCTAAGCCTGGTGCAACCGGTCCGCGAGGGTACCGAGCCGGCGCGTCATCTGGCTGAACACGGCGAGGGCTTTTTCCTGATTTCGCTGGCTCTGGACGGCCTCGACGAGGCTGCCGAGCGGCTGGGTGAGGACAGTTTTAGCGGGCCGGCCCGCTCCGGGCTTGAGGACTGGCGAATCCGCGACCTGAAGCCTGCGGATTTCGCCGGTGTGCAGGTGCAGCTGACGGAAACGGGCGGCTAACGATCTCAGGCGGCGAAGGCCAGTCGCGTCAGATTTTCATTGCCGTCTTCTGTAATCTGCAGATTGTCTTCAATGCGAATGCCGCCACAGGCGCGCAAAGCATCGATGCGTTGCCAGTCCACCCGCTGACCGAGCGCGCCGCTGCGCAGTTTGTCCAGCAGTGAGTCGATGAAATAAAGACCAGGCTCGATGGTCAGCACTTGCCCGGGTTCCAGCTGGCGCAACAGGCGCAGGCGTGGATAAGCCGGCGGCGCCTGTAGCCGCGTGCCGGCCGCATCGGCAAGGTCGCCGCCCACATCATGCACCTGCACTCCAAGCAGATGGCCGAGGCCATGCGGCAGAAAGCAGCTGGTGGCATCGGCGGCCAGAATTTCGTCGGCGCTGGCTGCGATAAGCCCCTGCTCGGCCAGCAGCGTGGCCAGGTCACGATGCGCGCGCGCCTGCAGATCGGCAAAGTACACGCCGGCCCTGGTAGCTGCGCACAGGCCTTGCTGCAAGGACTCCATGGCCGCTATCAGATTGGCAAAGTCGGTCTGGCCGGGCGCCGCATAGCTGCGCGTAATGTCTGACGCATAGCCGAGCGAACTGCAGCCGGCATCGATCAACAGGCTGGCCTTTGGCGCCGGCTGCCGTTGGTAATGCTGGTAGTGCAGGATGGCCGCGTTTCGATCGCCGGCAATAATTGCGTGATAGGGGAGATCTTCCGCCGCGTGCCGACTGGCGGCCAGGAAGGCCATCAGGATGTCGAATTCACTACAGCCGTCGGTAAACGCCTGCAGGGCTGCGCGGTGACCATCCACCGCGCTCGCCGTGGCGCGGCGCATCGCGTTGAGTTCGTAGTTGGTTTTTACCGAGCGTTGATAATGCAGGGCGTCGATTAGTGCTGCGGGGTTTACGTCTTCGCCAAATCCCAGGCTCCGCCAATGCGCAGCCGGCCCCAGCAATGCCAGCCGCGGCGGAAGTTTACCCAGCGCGGCCAGGGCATCAGCTGCATTGGTGACGCAACGAATTTCCAGCGCCTCGTTCCAGGGCGCGCCCGGTACTTCGGGTGGCTTATGCCAGTAGTCGTCGTCCGTGACGATGACCACTATCGGGTCGGAATCGGCTGGCACTAAGAGCAGGGCACCCGGGTGCTCAGTGAGAGGCAGCCACTGCAATAGCATGGCGTTGGCCTTGAAGGTCGGTCCCTGGTCATCGAGGAAATGCTCTGACGCCAATCCCGCGCCCAATAGCACCGCGTCATAGCCCGTTGCGGCCAGCGCGCTGGCGTAGCGTGACGTCAGGGTCTGCAGGTGGTCCTGGTACTCGCGTAATTCGGGCAAGGGGCTGAACTCCGGTGGCGCTTCGCTAACGCGGAAATATAACAGTGCCGGCCAGCCATGCTGTACCCGGGCCTGCCAACAGCGGCGCGGATCAGGCATCATTGTTTGCCCCGTTCCGGGCTCGCGAATTATCAGCTGGCAGCGCCTCAAATGAGCAAACAAACCGTCTTAACCGGCATAACCACCACCGGCACGCCCCATCTGGGCAACTACGTCGGCGCTATCCGTCCGGCTATTGCTGCCAGCCAGGCGGCGGGGGCGAGCAGCTACTATTTTCTGGCTGACTATCATGCGCTGGTAAAAAACCACGACCCTGCGGCCGTGCATCAGTCCAGCCTGGAGGTTGCGGCCACTTGGCTGGCCCTCGGCCTGGATACACGGCGTTCAGTGTTCTATCGTCAATCTGACGTTCCGGAGATTCCGGAGCTGGCCTGGATTTTGAGTTCTGTCACCGCCAAAGGCCTGATGAATCGCGCCCATGCCTATAAGGCGGCGGTGCAGGCCAATGAGGAGAGTGGCGTGCGCGACCCGGATAAGGGTGTGAGCATGGCGCTGTTTGGTTACCCGGTGCTGATGGCGGCCGATATCCTGATGTTTAATGCGCATCGAGTGCCCGTTGGTAAAGACCAGAAACAGCATGTCGAGATGGCGCGGGATATCGCCCAACGCTTTAACCATGCCTATGCTGAACTGTTCGTTGTGCCGGAAGCTGATATTGGCGCCGACACAGCGATACTCACCGGCCTGGATGGCCGCAAGATGAGTAAAAGTTATAACAACACCATTCCATTATTTGTGCCAGAGAAAAAACTGCGCAAACTGATTATGAAGATCAAGACCAATTCGCTGGAGCCTGGTGAACCCAAGCAGACAGAAGGCTCAACCTTGTTTGATATTTACCGCGCCTTTGCCAGCGCCGAACAAAGCGAGGAAATGGCCCGACGCTTCGCCGCCGGGATCGGCTGGGGAGAGCTCAAACAAGAGCTGTTCGAGTATCTGAATGAGCATTTGCGCGAGGCGCGTGATGAGTATGAACGACTGATCGCGGCGCCGGACCACGTTGAGCAGGTGCTGCTTGAGGGCGCCGGCCGGGCGCGCGAATTCGCCACGCCTTTCATGCAGAAAATTCGAGCCGCCGTTGGCATTCGGGCGCTGGGTTGATGGATAGCCTTCAGGATCAGTCACTGTCTCTGGATCCGGACTTCCTGCGTAGCCAGATGGTCGGTGCCGATGCGAGCTTTAAGACAGCTTACGGCGAGCGCCTGATGGTGTACTGCGATTACACCGCCTCGGGTCGCTGCCTGCTGTTCATAGAGAATTTCCTGCAAACGGTTCAGCGCCGTTATGCCAATACGCATACCGAGGATGACATTACCGGCCGCAGCATGACCAACCTGCTGCATGAAGCTGAGTCGGTGATCAAGCAGTCTGTAAATGCCGGTGTCGACGGACGCATTATCGCGGTGGGTAACGGTGCCAGCGGTGCAATCGATAAGTTGCAGCAGATCGTTGGCGTTGCCTGGCCGCCGGCCACGCGCGCGTTTGTCGAGCAGGCCGCCACTGCGTCATTGTCTGCGGCTGAGAACGAAGCGTTGCAGGCCTACCTGGAGCGCCATCAGCCGGTGGTGTTTGTCGGGCCCTATGAGCATCATTCCAACGAGATTTCCTGGCGCCAGGGTTTGTCCAGGGTTGTTGAGGTCAAGCTGGACGCAGACGGTGGCATTGATCTTGCGCATCTGGAAGGCCTGTTACAGCAGCCTGAGTATCAGGGCCGGGTGCGGATAGGCTCCTTTGCGGCGGCCTCTAACGTGACCGGTATACGCACCCCGGTGCGGGAAATCGCGGCACTGCTGCATCGATACGATGCGCTGGCCTGCTTTGACTATGCCGCCAGCGCGCCCTATGTGAACATTGATATGAACCCGCCCCCTTTGCCGGACGGCGGAGACGCGTCTATCGATGCGATATTTATTTCTCCGCACAAATTTCTCGGTGGTCCCGGTTCCAGCGGCGTGCTGGTGTTTAATCGTCGCATCTACGATGAGTCATTGCCGCCGACAGTGTCTGCCGGTGGCACGGTTGACTACGTCAGCCCGGAAGATCAGGACTATATTCACGATATAGAAGAGCGCGAGAAAGCTGGTACGCCGGGCGTATTGCAGACTATCAAAGCGGCGCTGGCGTTTCTCGTCAAAGACCAGGTTGGCGTGGCCGCTATTGAGGCACGCGAATCAGAGTTGTTACAACACGCCATGCAGCGCTGGTCTGATCATCCGCGTATTGAGATTTTGGGTAATCCGGATCCGCATCAGCGCATCGGTATTATTTCTTTCAATGTTCGCGGTCCCGGTGAGCGCTATCTGCATCCAAAATTGCTCACCGCGTTGCTCAATGATCTATTCGGTATTCAGTCGCGGGCGGGTTGTTCCTGCGCCGGGCCCTATGGTCATCGTCTGCTCGGCATTGGCATGCAACAGTCCAATCGTTATCGCAACTGGATTCTGAAGGGCTTCAGCGGCATCAAGCCCGGCTGGTGTCGTATCGGCTTTCATTTCTGTATGGATGATATTGAAGCGAACTATGTGATCGACGCTGTGCGCTTTCTGGCTGATCACGGACATTGCTTCATTCCAGAGTATGAGTTCCATCTGCACAGTGGCGCCTGGACGCATCGCCAGGAGCCGCCCCTGGAAGGGGGGTTATCACTGGCCGCTGCGCTGGAAGCGCGCGGCTGCGAACAAACGGCTTTGCCGGCGCAGGCGCGCAAACGCCTGTATGCCAGCTACCTTGCCGCGGCCCACGAACGAGCCGCCTCCCTGGGTGATGCGGGCTGCACCGGCGGTCAGCTGGAAGGTGAGCTGGGCGAACTGCAGTTCTTCGAGTTTTCGCCCTGAGTTCAGGCGCTGCGGCGTTTGCGCGCTTCCGGCTTGAGTAACGGCGCCAGGTACTGGCCGGTATAGGAGCCTGGCACAGCGGCCACGGCTTCCGGAGTGCCCGCGGCAACCAGTTCGCCGCCGCCATCACCGCCTTCCGGTCCGAGGTCGATGATCCAGTCGGCGGTCTTGATGACATCAAGATTGTGTTCGATGACGACCACGGTATTGCCCTGATCGCGGAGCTTGTGCAGCACGTCCAGCAGGTGCGCGATGTCATGAAAATGCAGTCCGGTGGTCGGTTCGTCCAGGATATATAGCGTGTTACCGGTGGCTCGCTTGGACAGTTCCTTGGCCAGTTTGACGCGCTGTGCTTCGCCGCCGGACAGCGTTGTCGCGTTCTGCCCGAGTCGCAGGTAGGCGAGTCCCACGTCAATTAAAGTTTCCAGCTTGCGATGGATCATCGGTACGTTGGTGAAGAATTCGCAGGCATCCTCGACGGTCATGTCCAGCACTTCATGAATGCTGCTGACCCTTGTAGCGGATTTCCAGGGTTTCGCGGTTGTAGCGTCGGCCATGGCAGACATCGCAGGGTACGTAGACGTCGGGCAGGAAGTGCATTTCTACCCGAATCACGCCATCACCCTGACAGGCCTCGCAGCGCCCGCCTTTAACATTGAAGCTGAAACGGCCGGCCTTGTAGCCGCGTGAGCGCGCCTCCTGGGTGCCGGCGAATAGCTCGCGGATGGGCGTAAACAGGCCGGTATAAGTGGCTGGATTAGAGCGCGGCGTGCGGCCGATCGGGCTTTGACTGATATCGATGATGCGGTCGACATGCTCGAGTCCCTGCAAGCGATTCATGCGGCGCCGGGTCATTGTTGCTGCGATTGATCAGTCCTGCGGCGGCGCGATAAAGCGTATCGTTAATCAGGGTCGACTTGCCGGAACCTGAGACGCCGGTAACACAGGTCATCAGACCCAGGGGTATCTCGACGCTTAGCTGCTTCAGGTTATTACCGCTGGCGCCGCAGATGCTCAGCATGCGTTGCGGGTCAGCAGTCAGTCGCGTTGCAGGCAATTCGATCTGGCGACGTCCCGACAGGTATTGCCCGGTCAGCGAATCCGCATTGGCAAGGATTTCCGCGGGTGTCCCCTGGGCAATAACCTGGCCGCCGTGAATGCCGGCGCCGGGTCCAAGGTCGAGCACGTGATCGCTGGTCAATATCGCTTCTTCGTCGTGCTCGACCATAATCACCGTGTTGCCGAGATCGCGCAGGTGGGCGAGGGTTCCCAGCAGACGCTGGTTGTCGCGCTGATGCAGCCCGATGGAAGGTTCATCAAGGATATACATGACGCCGACCAGGCCGGAGCCGATTTGGCTGGCCAGGCGAATGCGCTGCGCTTCGCCGCCAGACAGGGTCTCGGCACTGCGGTTCAGCGCCAGATATTCCAGGCCTACGTCGGCGAGAAAGCGCAGGCGATCACCGATTTCCTTAACAATTTTATCGGCAATTTCGCCGCGCCAGCCGCTCAGTTTCAGCTGGTCGAAGAAAGCCAGCGCATCGTTCACGGCCAGGCCGGTGATTTCGGGGATCGAACGATCCATGATGAAGACATTTCGCGCGGCGGTGTTCAGTCGCGTGCCGCCGCATTCGGGGCAGGGCTGCACGCTCAGATACTTGGCCAGCTCTTCGCGCACCATGCCTGACTCAGTTTCCCGGTAGCGCCGCTCGAGGTTCGGCAGGATGCCTTCGAAATTGTGCTGACGCGTTACCGTGGCGCCGCGACCGGTCAGGTACTCAAACTGAATTTCCTCATCGCCACTGCCGCGCAGCAGAATTTCCTGAACGGCCGGTGCAAGCTCCTGCCAGGGCTGCTCGATATCAAATTCATAGTGACTGGCCAGGCACTGGATGAGTTGAAAATAATACGCGTTGCGGCGATCCCAGCCGCGAATTGCGCCGCCGGCCAGGCTCAGCTCCGGGTGCCGGACCACCCGCGCCGGATCGAAAAACTGGCGAACACCGAGTCCATCGCAGCTGGCGCAGGCCCCCACGGGGTTGTTGAACGAAAACAGCCGCGGTTCAAGTTCGACAATGCTGTAGCTGCAAACCGGGCAGGCAAAGCGGTCCGAAAACAGCAGTTCGGCGGTCTTCGGTTTCGTCCATCCAGGCGATGCGCGCCGTTCCGTCGGCCAGTTTTAGTGCCGTTTCAAACGACTCGGCCAGACGCAGGGCCAGATCTTCGCGGACCTTGAAGCGGTCAACGACAACATCGATGTTGTGTTTGCGACGCAGGTCGAGTTTTGGCGGGTCGTCCAGATCGCAAACTTCCCCGTCGATGCGCGCGCGCACGAAGCCCTGGGCGCGCAAGTCACTGAGCAATTGCTGATGTTCGCCTTTGCGATTCTGCACCACTGGTGCCAGCAACATCAGACGCGTGCCTTCGTCCAGCGCCAGGACCTGGTCGACCATCTGGCTGACCGTCTGCGCTTCCAGGTCTTCGCCGTGCTCCGGGCACCGCGGCCGCCCGGCGCGCGCGAACAGGAGGCGCAGGTAGTCATAAATCTCCGTCACCGTGCCCACCGTGGAGCGCGGATTATGCGAGGTGGATTTCTGCTCGATGGAGATTGCCGGCGACAGCCCCTCGATGTGGTCCACATCGGGTTTTTCCATCATGGAAAGAAACTGTCGCGCATAGGCGGACAAAGACTCGACGTAGCGTCGCTGCCCTTCGGCGTAAATCGTGTCAAAGGCCAGCGAAGATTTGCCCGAGCCCGACAATCCGGTGATCACGATTAATTTATCGCGCGGCAGGTCGATATTGATATTCCGCAGATTGTGCGTGCGGGCTCCGCGAATACTGATGCTTTGCATGGCAATGGCCGGACGATGGCAAACTGTCAAATATACGGGCTCCGGCCGTCGCGGCCCAATGCCACCTGGAACAAATGTGTGGGCTTATGACGCATTTGCGGGTGCCATTTGTCCCATCCCGGCTTACAATAGCGGGTCTTGCTGGCGTGGCATCAATCCGCCGCAAAAAAAATATATATAAATCAATCGATTAGATTTGGGGGTTCGCCATGCCGCGCGGCATCAATAAAGTTATTCTCATTGGCAACCTGGGCGCCGATCCGGACACGCGGTATATGCCCAGTGGTGGCGCCGTAGCTAATGTGCGCCTGGCCACCAGCGAAAGCTTTAAAGACCGGGAATCCGGTGAACAGACGGAGCGCACGGAATGGCACAACGTGGTGTTTTTCAACCGCCTCGCTGAGATTGTCACCGAGTATCTGCGCAAAGGATCCCAGGTCTATGTCGAGGGTCGGCTGCGCACGCGTAAATGGCAGGACCGCGAGGGTAAGGACCGCTATAGCACCGAAATTGTCGCCGACCAGATGCAGATGCTGGGCGGGCGTGGTGGTGGCGCCGGTATGTCTTCCGGCGAGCGTGGCAGCGCCCCCCAGCGTTCAGCGGCGCCCCAGGCCCAGCCGGCAGCGGCCGCCTTTGAAGACGACGATATTCCGTTCTAGCTAACAGGCGCCTGACAAGATTCAGGTTTCGCAAGCCGGCGTACTCAAACAGTACGCCGCTTTCGTCTGTGCCAGAGCCTTTTTAACTAAACACGACCAAACCAAGGATTGAGATCATGGGAGCATTCAAGGAACCCCACGGAGGGGTGCTCAAGGAATTATACCTGGGCGAATCAGCCGCTGAGGCCGAGCAGGAAAAGGCTCGCGACTATCTGTCATGGGATCTGACCGCTCGTCAGATCTGCGATATCGAGCTGCTCCTTAACGGCGCGTTCTCGCCGCTGGAGGGTTTTCTGACCCAGGCCGAGTACCAGGCGGTACTCGATAATATGCGTCTGCCCGACGGCACGCTGTGGCCGATACCCGTAACTCTGGATGTAAGCCGTGAGTTCGCTGACCAGGTGAAACTGGGCCAGTCCATTGCGCTGCGCGACCCGGAAGGCGTGCTGATCGCGACGATGGAAGTCAGCGACAGCTGGACTCCGGATAAGGCTGCCGAGGCCGAAGCAGCGTTTGGCAGCCAGGACGAGCAGCATCCTGCCGTGCACTACCTGATGCACCAGGCTGGCGAGGTTTACCTGGGCGGCAAGCTGCATGGCATAGAACCGCCACTGCACTACGATTTCCGCCTGTTACGTGATACCCCGGCGGAATTGCGCGGCCGTTTTCGCAAGCTGGGCTGGCGCAAAGTCGTGGCTTTCCAGACCCGGAACCCTTTGCATCGGGCGCACCAGGAACTGACCTTCCGGGCGGCGCGTGAGCAGGAAGCCAATCTGCTGATTCAGCCGGTGGTGGGCATGACCAAGCCGGGCGATGTGGACCACTACACCCGAGTGCGTTGCTACGAGCATGTGCTCGAACAGTATCCGGAGCAGACCACGACCCTGAGCCTGTTACCGCTGGCCATGCGTATGGCCGGACCCCGTGAGGCCCTGTGGCACGCCATCATTCGCAAGAACTATGGCTGCACGCACTTCATCGTCGGCCGCGATCACGCCGGACCCGGGAATGATTCGAACGGCGAGCCGTTCTACGGCCCTTACGATGCGCAGGAATTGTTCAAGGAACACGAGGCCGAACTGGACATCACCATGGTGCCGTTTCAGTTGATGGTCTACGTTGAGGATCGCGCGGAATACGTACCGGTGGACGAAACCAAGCCGGAAGAAACGGTGCTGAATATTTCCGGCACGGAGTTCCGACGGCGCCTGGCCGAGGGCCTGGAAATTCCCGACTGGTTCTCCTACCCGAAAGTGGTTGAGGAACTGCGCCGCTCTTATCCGCCGCGAGACAAGCAGGGCTTTACGGTGTTTTTCACTGGCCTTTCGGGTTCCGGCAAATCCACTATCGCCAATGCCCTGCTGGTCAAGCTGCTGGAGAACGGTGGCCGGGCGGTGACCTTGCTGGATGGCGACCTGGTGCGAAAAACCTGTCCAGCGAACTGGGTTTTTCCAAAGAGCATCGGGATCTGAATATTCTGCGCATTGGCTATGTGGCTTCAGAGATCACCAAGAATGGCGGTGTGGCTATTTGTGCGCCGATTGCGCCTTATGCCGCTACGCGGCGTGCGGTACGCAGCGCCATCGAGCCGAATGGTGGCTTCCTGGAAGTGCACGTTGCTACCCCCTGGAGGTCTGCGAGCAGCGTGATCGCAAGGGTCTGTATGCCAAAGCCAGGGCAGGCATTATTAAGGAATTCACCGGTATCTCGGATCCCTACGAGGAGCCGAAGAATCCGGAGATGCGTATCGATACCGTCGGCCTGAGTCCGGACCTGGCAGCGCACCGGATCCTGGTGAAGCTGGAAAGTCTGGGCTTCATACGCTAGCTTTGTTTTAGTCGCGGCCCGCCTGGGGCCGCGAGTCTATTTCTCCAGGAGGAGGCGTTACAGCCAGCTGGCATGCCGGGAAAAGTCTACGTAAAGACCTTCGGGTGTCAGATGAACGAGTACGACAGCGACAAAATGCTGGATGTGCTCCGCGAGAGCCATGGGCTCGAGCCTGTTTCTGACGCCGAATCAGCCGACGTTCTGCTGCTGAATACCTGCTCGGTGCGTGAGAAAGCGCAGGAGAAAGTGTTCTCATTGCTGGGCCGTTGGCGCGCATTCAAGGCTCAGCGTCCCGAGCTGGTAATCGCCGTGGGTGGTTGTGTGGCCAGCCAGGAAGGCGAAGCCCTGGCGCAGCGTGCGCCGGTGTGGATATTGTGTTTGGGCCGCAAACGCTGCATCGCCTGCCGGTGATGCTCGATCGAGTGCGCAATCACGGCGGCACCGTGGTGGATGTCAGCTTCCCGGAGATTGAGAAATTTGACAGTTTGCCGGCACCGCGCGCGGACGGGCCTACGGCTTTCGTTTCCGATGATGGAAGGTTGCAGCAAGTACTGCAGCTTTTGCGTGGTGCCCTATACCCGCGGCGAAGAAGTCAATCGGCCCCTTGATGACGTGGTCGCCGAAGTGGTGGAGCCTGGCCCGCCAGGGTGTGCGCGAGATCAACCTGCTGGGCCAGAACGTCAATGCCTACCGCGGCCCCACGCACGACGGTGAGTTGCCGATCTGGCCACGCTGATTCACTATGTGGCGGCGATCGAAGAGGTTGAGCGCATTCGCTTTACCACTTCGCATCCGATGGAATTCAACGATCGCCTGATTCAGGCCTATGCGGATGTGGCCAAGCTGGCCAACTATCTGCATTTGCCCGTGCAAAGCGGCTCGGATCGTATTCTTGGCGCCATGAAACGCGGCCACACGGCGATTGAATATAAGGACAAGATTCGCCGCTTGCGCGAAGTGCGGCCGGATATCAGCGTGTCTACCGACATTATCGTCGGTTTCCCGGGCGAGACTGACGCCGACTTCGAGGCCACTATGAATCTGGCCGCGGCAGTGGGTTTCGACCAGTCTTTCAGCTTTGTCTATAGCGCACGACCCGGCACGCCCGCGGCGGCGCTGCCAGACCCGGTCAGCCAGCAGGACAAACTGGCCCGGCTGGCGATTTTGCAGGATCGTATTAACGCGCAGGCGGCTGCCATCAGCCGCGCCATGATCGGCAGCGTGCAGCGCGTGCTGGTGGAGCGAGCTTCGCGCAAAGACCAGCAACAAATGGCCGGGCCGGACGGAGAATAATCGCTGGGTGAATTTCGATGGCAATCCTGAATTGATCGGCGATTTTGTCAACGTGACCATCACCGAAGCTTTGCCCAATTCACTGCGCGGGCGCCTGGCCGTCGGCGCAGCAAGCCGCTTGAACGCCCCGGCCTCAGCGAAGACGTACTGCTGGAGCCGGCGGATAATGCGGCCTTGGCTAATTTATGTGGCCAGTTCGACGAACATTTACGGCAGATCGAGAATCGCCTTGGCGTGCGGATCAGCAATCGCGGTAATCGATTTCGCGTCGTCGGCCCCGCTGCCCTGACCGAAGCAGGTGCCCGGGTATTGCGCGAACTGTATGCGCGGGCCGGCAGTGAGACCCTGGATCCCGGGCGAGTGCATCTCTGCCTGCAGGAGGCCGCTGCCGACGCGCAGGCGCAGCCGCCGCCAGATAGCAACCAGGACGATAGCCAGATTATTCGTACCCGCCGCGCGCCGGGTTCGACCGCGTGGTGTCAATCAGCGAGCCTACATCAGCAGTATTCGCGAAAACGATATGAGCTTTGGCGTCGGTCCGGCTGGCACGGGCAAGACTTACCTGGCGGTGGCCAGCGCCGTTGAAGCGCTGGAGCCAAGACCGCGTGCGCCGCATTGTGCTGGTCAGGCCGGCGGTAGAGGCCGGCGAGCGGCTCGGGTTTCTGCCGGGCGACATGTCCCAGAAAGTCGATCCGTATCTGCGTCCGATGTACGACGCTTTGTACGAAATGCTCGGTTTCGATCGGGTGGCACGCCTGGTGGAGCGAAATATTATTGAAGTGGCGCCACTGGCGTTTATGCGCGGCCGCTCACTCAATGAAAGTTTCGTGATTCTGGATGAGGCCCAGAATACCAGCATCGAGCAGATGAAGATGTTTTTGACCCGCATGGGCTTCGGTTCACGGGTGGTGGTAACCGGCGACATAACGCAGGTAGATTTGCCTCGCAACCAGACCTCCGGTCTGCGCCACGTCATCGATATTCTGAATACGGTGCCCGGCATTAGTTTTACTTTTTTCTCGCCGCGCGACGTAGTTCGTCATAGCCTGGTTCAGCGCATCGTTGAAGCCTACGAGGCACACAGTCCTGACGAACACAGCGCCAATCCCGGACCACGTCAGTGAACGCCGCGCACCTCGAAACGCCTGGGCTGGGCGCCAGACTCGACATTCTGCAAGCGCCTGGCCTGGAGTTGCCTGCCGGTCTGCAGCCTGAGGACTGGATCAAGGCGACGCTTGCCGCGCTCGATTACCCGATCGCAAGCTTGAGCCTGAGGTGGGTCGACGAAGCCGAGAGCGCGGCACTCAATCAGCAGTATCGGGCTAAGCCGGGGGCTACCAATGTGCTGGCCTTCCCGGCGCCACAACTGCCGGGACTGCCGACGGGCGAAATGGACTATCTTGGCGACCTGGTGGTCTGCGTTCCCGTGTTGCTGCGCGAAGCTGATGAGCAGGTTAAGTCGCCGTCGGCCCATGCGGCACACTTGCTCGTGCATGGCTGTTTGCATCTGGCTGGTTATCAGCACGACACCGCGGACCAGGCGGCAGCGATGGAGGAGCTGGAAATCAGGCTGCTCGCGCAGCTTGGTTACACCGATCCTTACCAGCTTCAGGCTGACGGGCGCAATCATGAGTGAAGATCAGAAGGGTGCTGACGAGCAAGGCCACGGTTGGCTCGGGCGGTTGAGAGACGTGCTGCGAGGGGAACCCTCCACGCGCGAAGAACTGCTGGAATTTCTGCGCGATGATCGCTGGGAACGGGTGCTGGATGAGGACGAGCTGGAAATGCTGCGCGATGTCCTTGAGGTTTCAGAGACCCAGGTGCGCGATGTGATGGTGCCGCGCTCGCAGATGGTGGTGCTCGAAGCCGGCGCGCCGCAGGATGAGATTCTCGCCACCATTATCGAATGTGGTCATTCGCGCTTCCCGGTGCTTGGTGAAGAGCGTGATGAGGTACAAGGCATTTTGCTGGCCAAGGATCTGCTGCGTCATTTTCGCGATGGTGGCGAGCAGGCTTTCAGTCTGGACAGGTTCCTGCGCCCGGCCGTGTTTATTCCGGAAAGCAAGCGTCTGAACACTTTGTTGAAGCAGTTCCGCGTCAGTCGCAATCATATGGCCATCGTGGTTGATGAATACGGTGGTGTTGCGGGTTTGCTCACTATTGAAGATGTGCTTGAGGAAATCGTCGGCGAGATTGATGACGAGCATGATCCGCGTGATGCTGCGCCGATCCAGCAGCAGGATGAGTCACGCTACAGCGTCGAGGCCCTGACCCGCATCGAAGACTTCAACGAGTACTTCGATGTGGAGCTGACGGACAGTGACTATGACACCGTCGGTGGGCTGGTGATTCATCAGTTGGGGCGCATGCCTCGCAGTGGTGACGTTGTTGCTGCAGAGGGCTTTCGGTTCAAGGTGCTGCAGGCTGATCGTCGTCGCGTCTATGGCGTAGAAGTGACACGTCTGGTCGAAGAGTCTTGAAGCCGCTGATGTGATTAGTATGCCCGCCTGGTTCCAGCAGCGGGGGCGCTGGATCTGCGCCATTGCCGGGGCGGCTCTGCCGCTGGCCTTCGCGCCCTTCGGGCTGTTCTGGCTGATGATTCCGATACTGTTACTGCTGCTATTAAGCTGGCAGAGTCAGTCGGTGCGCGAAGCAGCCTGGCGGGGCTTCTGGTTTGGCGTCGGCGCTTTCGGCGCAGGCACCTACTGGCTGTATATCAGTATCCATATTTTCGGCGGTTCGCCCCTGTGGCTGGCGCTGTTCCTGATGTGCGCCCTGGTGCTGATCATGGCGTTATTCACGGCGCTGGCAGGCTGGCTGTATGCCCGCCTGCAGTCTGATTCTCCGCTGCACAACCTGCTGCTGCTGTTTCCGTCCAGCTGGGTGCTGGTGGAATGGTTGCGCGGATGGATATTTACCGGCTTCCCCTGGCTAAGTCTCGGCTATGCACAGATCGACGGGCCGCTGGCGGTATGGGCCCCGCTGGGCGGCGTGTATTTGGTGTCGCTGGTCAGCGCACTGATTACCGGCTGCCTGGCCTGCCTGTTGTTAGCCCATGGCCTGAGGCAGCGGCTGGCGGTCGCCCTTTTGCTGGCGGCGATAGCCCTGCCAAGTCTTTTCCCTTCAGGGCCACGCATGGACCCGGGCATCCGGGCCGGCGGTTAAGGTGGCGCTGACGCAAGGCTCCATTTCGCAGGATCGCAAGTGGCTGCCGGAACAACGCCGACCGACCCTGCAGTTGTATCGGGATCAGGCAGTAGCGAATTCCACGCAGTCCGAGGGCCGGATTGGCTTCATTGAGACCGTTCTCGGCTGAAATCGCCTTGTCTCCGTTGATGTCGAGCGTCCGGATCGTCACCGGCTTGGGGGCCATCACCTGAACCACATCGGAGTACTTGTCGTAGAGTTCGTCCTCGTCCGGGAAAACGGGCCCGGCTCATGTACTGAAACTCGGTCCGGTAGAGGCCGATGCCGTCACCGCCGTAATTGATTACCGACACCACCTCTTCGGAGAGTTCGATGTTTCCCAATACCTTGACGCTCTGTCCGTCGAGCGTTTCAACCGGCAGACGGCTGCGGCGGTTGATGGCCGCCTTTTGACGTTCGTACCGCATCCGTCTTTGTTCGTATTTAACCAGCGTTTTTTCGCTCGGATGGATGATGACGGTGCCGGTAATCCCGTCCAGTACAATGAGATCGTCGTTCTTGATCGTTGCGGTGGCATTTCCCACCGCGACAACGGCCGGAATTTCGAGGGTGCGGGCAATGATCCCGGTGTGCGAGGTCTTGCCGCCCTTGTCAGTGATAAATCCCTTGATCCTTTCCAGACGGATCTGGCTGGTTTCGGCCGGTGACAAATCCCGGGCCACCAGTATGACCCTCTTTTCGATCTTACCGATATTGAGCTGCTTGGCGCCGACCAGGTTGCGCATGATTCGATCCGACAAATTAACGACGTCCGATGCCCGTTCTCTTAAATAGGGATCCGCCATTCCCTGAAAAATCGACTTCAAATGGGCCACCACTTTTTTCAGGGCCCACTCGGCATTGACGCATTCCTGTTCGATGACGGCGATGGTTTTGCCGTAGAGCAATTTGTCCTTGAGGAGAACTTCCTGCGTTTCGAGAATGCTGGTCTGCTGCTGGAAGTCAACCGGCATGTCCTCGATGATGGCCCGCAGTTCGTCGCGTGCCTTTTTTACTGCGGCTTTGAACCGTTTGAGTTCATTGGCCACCTGCGCCTTCGGAATGGGATACCGGGAAATGACATCGACGCCCTCCTTGTCGACAATGTAGGCTTTACCGATGCAGATACCGGGCGAGGCGTTGATTCCTTCGAGCACGATTTCTTTAGCAGTTTTGTCCGACATGAACGCTTATTCTCCGAATCCGTTTTCGATCAATTCCGATATCGCGTCCAGAACGTCCCGATCGCTCGGGTTATCGATGATGACCACGATTTTGGTTCCCCGAGGGCACTCGAGTGCGATCAGGTCCATGATGCTCGAAGCGGCTGCCCGCTCTTCACCCTTGGCCAGCCAGACCCCGTGACGGGCCCGGGCCGCCAGTTTAGCAATCTGGGCCGCCGATCGCGCGTGCAGGCCCAGTTCGTTTGTGATCACCGCTTCCTTCGATATCATCTTTGATGGTCTTGTAAAAAGTCGGAAATCGCCCTTTTACTCGGTTTTAAGTTTTAGGTGTCAGGTTTTATGCAATATTTTGGACATCGATGCATCGCTTCCGGATGCTGTTGCGAAAACTCGGAATAACCAGGTAATCCGGCGTTTTCGCGACTTGTTGGCCTGGCGCTTCAACGCCCAAAATTGCGGACTTATTTTTTCGTGAACCCTTAGGCGAAGGGCAGGGGGCGCAACTCGATTTGCCGGGTTGGTTTCCGTCCACATATGGCCGTCTTCCACAATTTCTTTGAACTTGCGAAAAACGGCTCGTTTCTGGATCGAAAACCGACTTGTGTCGTCCGGTAACTCGCGGATGGACACGAGTTACGAAATCAAATATAATTACCAGCGCGATACGGCGTTGTCAATTCCAAATCATTGACACCAAAAGAGAATATTGTTACGTCATCCGTATAGAGGATTCAATTGTGAGTGACAGACAGCGACTTTTTCGATGCGTCATACGCTACGAGGTGTTTTGGGTTCAGGAGGAAAAAGATGACAGACAAGATATTGATTTTTGGTAAAAACACATGACCTTTCACCACGGCAGCTCGGGAAGCTCACGAAAAAGAGAACAAGGATTTTGAGTACATCGACGTCCTTTCGGCCCCGAAGAAACTTGGAAACGATGCTTAACTATTCGAAAGGTAAACGCAAAGTGCCGGTGATCGTGGCGGAAGGAAGAGTTACGGTCGGTTGGCAGGGCAAAGCCTGAGGGGTATGATGCCGGCGGCAGGCTGCCGCCGACCAGGTTCCATAAATTCGGAGCTGATTGCCGGGCGAAATGGGTGTGTTTCTGCCAGTGACCGTGGCGCCATCTCATTCATATCCGTTACGGATTCCCGCTTGCCGTCCTCTCGACAGACAAAAAAATATTCTTTGCGACGGGGAAAAACCGAGGTGCTGGAAATTCCGCAAAATAAACCGATTTACACGCAACTGGAGCAACGGGTCCAAGAGCTGGAAGAAGACGCCTCCCGACTGAGAACGGTCAAAGCCGAACTACGGCGACGCAACGAATATCTAACCGCCCTGCACGAAACCGCCATCGGCCTGCTCGATCTGCTGGACAAGGAGGAACTCCTCGAAACCATCCTGTACCGGGCGTCGCTGTTGACCGGCACGGGCCACGGGTACATTTACCTGCTGGAACCTTGTCAAACCCTGATGCAGATGCAGGTCGGCATGGGTTTTTTCAAAGGCCAGCTCGGCCGGCGCGTCAAACTCGGTGAAGGAATGGGCGGCAAGGTCTGGCAGGCCGAAAAGCCGTTGGTCGTCAACGACTACCAATCCTGGCCGCGGACGGCTGCCGGACAAAAGCCTCGATCCTCTGGGACCGGTGGTGGGAATTCCGCTGAAATCGGAGAAAGGTGTGCTGGGCGTCATCGGTTTGGCGCGGGTGGAAAAAGGCCAACGGTTCCTGGAGGAAGATGTCACGATCCTGAGCCGGTTTGCCGAACTGGCCCTGCTGGCGCTCGAAAAGGCCCAGCTGATTACCGATGCCCGTCGGGAACTGGCCGAGCGGAAAAAGACCGAGGCGATCCTGCGACAAAGCGAGAAGCGCTATCGCTCCCTATTGGAGTCTTCCCCGGATCCGGTTGTGGTCTATGATATCGAGGGGCGAGCCACCTATGTCAACCCGGCCTTTGAGCGCACGTTCGGCTTTGCGCGCGACGAGCTCCTGGGAAAACAGATCGATTTCGTGCCCGCGGAGAATTTGCCGGAAACAAGGGCTGCGATAGAGAGCATGCTGAGCGGCAACACCATCCAGCTGTTTGAAACGAGGCGGCTGACCAAAGACGGCCGGACACTGGATGTGCAGCTCAGCTCGCAGCTTTACAACGACCGCGACGGCCAACCGGCCGGCAACATCGTCATCCTGCGGGATATCAGCGCCGCCAAGAAGGTCGAAGAAGAATTACGACGGTATCACGACCATTTGGAAGAACTGGTTGCCGGGCGGACCGCCGAACTGGCGGAGACCAACGTTCGGCTGGCCCGGGAAGTCGAGGACCGCAAACGGGCCGAAGAAACCTTGCGCAAGCGCGAGGTGGACCTCGAGGCCCAATCGCATCATCTGGGTGAGGTCAACACCGCCTTGAAGGTTTTGTTGAAACAGCGCGAGGACGACAAAAAAGAGTTGGCCGACAAGGTGCTGGCCAACGTGAAAGAACTGATCGGACCCTACCTGGAGCGGCTGCAGAAGAGCCGCTTGAGCACCGATCAGCTGACGCTCATCAACATCCTCGAATCGAATCTGAATAATATTATTTCGCCGTTCATCAGCCAGTTTTCGACCGGGAATCTCAACCTCACCCCGACCGAAATCCGGGTGGCCAACCTGGTCAAAGAAGGCAAGACCAACAAGGAAATTGCCGCTGTACTTTGTCTTTCCAAAAACACCATTCTGTTTCACCGCTACAATATCCGACGCAAATTGGGGATCAAAAACAAAAAGATCAACTTGCAGGCCCACCTGCTGTCCTTCACAAAATAGTGGTTTATACCCGCTATTTTACCGCTATATTATAAACTTGACAATCGATTTCAATACGTTAGTATGCAATCGACATAAATGAGTGCCCATCCTATAGGGTTAAATTTTCTTGACTTGATAAAAGATACATTATAGCTACAAGCAAAATTACATTGTCTTTTAAGAATTGAATAACATTCAGATAGTGTTAATTCTTCAAGATTTGTTTGGTCTTTAAGACCAACGATCCGATGGCATCTGCACTAATTATTTGTAAAGTTCCTCATCTGAATCATTTTGAGGAAGGGAGATTGAAAGATTGGTCGCCGTCAGCAAGATCAAAGAAGGGGATGTGCTGTTGGAGCTGGAAGACATCCACATGTATTTCGGAAAAGTGAGCGCCCTTTCCGGTGTCAGCCTCAAAATAAGAAAAGGCGAGATCCATTCGGTCATCGGACCCAACGGCGCCGGAAAAACAGTCATGATGAACTGTATCAACGGCCTGTATCATCCCCAGAAAGGGGACATTCGATTACAAGGGCGAGCGGATAAACCACGTCAGCCCGCATGACCGCGCCAAACTCGGCATGGCCCGCACGTTTCAGAAAGTGGAAGTATTCGGCGGCATGACCGTGCTGGACAACATCCGCCTCGGGCGACATATCCATTATAAATCCGGCATTCTGAGTGGTTCGGTATACTTCGGCAAGACCAAAAAAGAAGAAATCGAGCACCGGACCTTCATCGAAGATGAAATCATTGACCTGCTGGAAATTGAACACATCCGCAACAAACCGGTCGGGATGCTCCCCTACGGCATGCAGAAACGGGTAGAGCTGGGACGCGCCCTGGCCCTCGAGCCGGAGCTGCTGATTCTCGATGAACCGCTGGCCGGTCTGAACCTCGAGGAAGTCGAGGACATGGCGCGCTTCATCCTGGATGTGAACGAGGAAAAACGCTGGAAGGTCACCTGCCTGCTGGTGGAGCACGACATGGGTGTCGTCATGGATCTCTCGGATCGTGTATTCGTGCTCAATTTCGGCAACATGATCATGGACGGCACCCCGCAGGAAGTTCAGAGCAATCCGGAGGTGATCAAGGCCTACCTGGGTGAAGAAGACCTCTATGCAACCAGAGCGTAACCGCATCAAAAGGTGAGAATTGACGGATATGGAGATTACCGAAGGAACTGACCATTCCCAAACTGTTTTTTCAGCAGGCCCAGGCATTACGGCGATGACCGGGTCGCCATGCGCGAAAAAGAATTCGGCATCTGGCGCCCGATCACCTGGAAGCAATATTTCGAAGAAGTCAAATACCATTACCCTCGGCCTTGTCAGCCTCGGTCTGGAGGAGGGGGACAAGGTGGCCATGATCGGCGACAATCGGCCCGAGGGGCTGTGGGCCGAGATGGCGGCCCTGTGCGCCAGAGGCGTCGGTGTCTGGCTGTTCCAGGACTGCCTGATCGATGAGGTCAGATACATCATCGATCATTCCGACACCAAATTTCTGTTTGGTGAGGGGCAGGAGGAAGTCGACAAGGCCCTGTCGATATTTCACGAATGCCCCAAACTGAAAAAAATTATCTGGGACGATCCCAAGGGGATGCGCAACTACGATCAGGACTTTCTGATCAGCCTCAAGGAGGTCCAGCAGCTCGGCCGGGAACTGGACCTGAAGCAGCCGCAGCTTTTTGAAGATCTGATTGCCAAAGGACACGGAGAAGAGGTGGCCCTGCTGTTCTACACCTCCGGCACCACCTCGCTGCCCAAGGGGGCCCTGCTGTCCCACAACAACATGCTGACCATGGGCCGGAGCCTGATGACCGTCGACCCCTGTCTTGCAACCGACGATTACGTCTCCTATCTGCCGTTTGCCTGGATCGGGGAACAGATGATGTCGATCTCCTGCGGGCTGCAGATTGGATATACCATCAATTTCCCGGAGGGAACGGAAACCGCCCAGGAAAACATCCGTGAGATCGGCCCGCATGTCATGTTCGCCCCGCCGCGGATGTACGAGCAGATGACCCGGCTCGGTCCAGGTCAAATACCTGGACGCCACCTGGATGAAGCGTAAATTTTACGAATTCGCCAGCGCAGTCGGCTACCGGGTGGCGGACCTGAAATTCTCGAAGACACCGGTTCCCTGGTATTGGAGCCTTCTGAGCGGACTG
The DNA here is from genome assembly GCA_963807995.1 of uncultured Gammaproteobacteria bacterium. GTDB lineage: Bacteria > Pseudomonadota > Gammaproteobacteria > Steroidobacterales > J054. Next base: position 7,362 of record CAWEDX010000005.1, on the reverse strand, counting down.
GCCCACATCACCGTCCAGAAAAAACTGAAGGATCATCTCGGCCTTTCCCGGGTTCGAAACGCGTATACCGGCGGGGCGGCCATGGGGCCGGATCATTTCCGGTTTTTTCACTCCATGGGTGTGAACCTGAAGCAGATCTACGGGCAAACCGAAGTGGCCGGGATCTCGGTCGTGCACCGCGATGGGGAGATCAAGTTCGACACCGTGGGCATCCGATTCCCGGAACCGAAATCAAGATCACCGAAGAAGGAGAGATCATCACCAAAAGCCCCTCGGTCTTTTTGGGCTATTACAAAAACCCGGAAGCGACCGGCAAAGGCTCTGATAGATGGCTGGTTGCACTCCGATGACAGAGGGTTTATCGACGACGATGGCCATCTGGTGGTTTTCGACCGCACCAAAGATGTCTTTACCCTGCGTGACGGCAAACCGTTCTCCCCCCAGTATCTGGAAACGCGTCTCAAATTCAGCCCTTATATCAAGGATGCCTGGGTTATCGGGAACAAGCGCGATTACATCACGGCGGTGATGTGCATCGACTACTCCGTGGTGGGCAATTGGGCCGATGAAAAGAAACTCAACTACACCAGCTACCCGGAACTTTCTCAGCAGCCCGCAAGTCTACGATCTGGTGGAGACGCAGATCCGGCAGGCCAACAAGGACCTTCCCGAAGCCGCCCGGATTGCAAAATTTACCAATCTTTACAAAGAGCTCGATGCGGATGACGACGAACTGACCCGGACCCGCAAGCTGCGCCGTGCATTCGTCGAAAAACGCTATGAAGACATTGTCAACGCCCTGTATTCGGATAACGACATCGTGCACATCGATACCACCATCAAGTACGAGGACGGCCGGGAATCGCATATCAAGACCGATTTGACCATCCGGAAGATAGCTCGGATCTAAACGAGCGTTCAAATTAAAAGGAAACGATAGCATTTCGGTCCGACCGAAACCCTTGCGTCAAGGAGACGATACGATGGAACTGTTTTTGATGACACTGACCACCGGCATCATGGTGGGGGGTATTTATGCCCTGGTCGCCCTGGGCTGGGTGCTGATCTACAAATGCTCCGGCGTGCTGAACCTGGCCATGGGGGAGTTGACGCTTATCGGCGCCTATACTTCCCTGAGTTTCTATTCCATGGGAGTGCCGTTTTTGCTGTCGCTCGGCATTTCGCTGGTCATCGGATTTGTTCTCGGCATTTTGACCGAACGGATCTTTCTCGACCGGCTGATCGGCGAGCCGGTCCTGACCGTGATCATGGTGACCGTGGGGCTGTCGTTCTTTTTCAAGGGCTGGTCGAGCTGATCTGGGGAACAGACACGCGGGTTTTTAACCCGCCTGTGTTTCCGCTGGAACCGATCCGGATCGGCCCGATCGTCATCGGCCCGGTCTATCTGTGGAGTTTTGTTGCGGCCATCATTTTGCTGGTCGTCTTCGTGGCCTTCTTCAAGTACACCCGCTGGGGTCTGGCCATGCAGGCCACGGCCGATGATGAAATGGCGGCCCTTTCGCTTGGCGTCAGCGCCCGCTTCGTTTACGCCACCGCATGGGCCATCGCGTTTATGGCCGCCGGCGTCGGGGGGACGCTGCTGGGCAACATCAACGGTCTGAATATTTCGGTCGGATACCTTGGGCTTCTGGTTCTGCCGGCCGTGGTCCTGGGGGGGCTCAACTCGGTGCCGGGTGCCATTGTCGGCGGCATCATCATCGGCGTTCTGCAGAACTTTTGCGGAGCCTATCTGGACCGTTATTTCCCCGGCGGCGTGAAAGAGATTGCCCCTTTTGCGTTCATGGCGGTGTTCCTGCTCTTCAAACCCTATGGCCTGTGGGGGTGGGAGCGCATCGAACGGGTTTAGACGGTTTAAGTTTCAGGTTGTAAGCTTCAGGACTAGCATCCGCGAGAAAGCGGAGCAAACTGTCAAAGTGAAACAAACACCCATTGACGCTGAATACCTAACACCTGAAAACGCGTATAACCAATATACGGAGTTAATTCTATGTCGACAACCTGGTTACCCTGCAGTGTCTACCATCAAAACTACGCCCAGGATCACGCCTGGTGGCAGACCAAATTTATCAAAGGCAAGATGATCCTGCTGTTTGCGATCACTTTGATCCTGATTCCGCTGCTGGCAGGGCCTTACTGGCTCAGTGTCTGCAACCTGGTCGGCTACACGATTCTGGGGGCCCTGGGCGTTCAGCTCCTGATCGGTTTTTGCGGCCAGGTGACCCTGGGGCATGCCGCCTTTATCGCCGTGGGGGCCTACACGAGCACGCTGCTGATCCTCGAATTTCCCTGGCCGCAATTCCTGCTCGATGCCGGTTTGGCCTATCCGATCAGCATCGTCGCCGCCGCGCTGGCGGCCGGCATCTGGAGTGTCCTGTTCGGGCTGCCGTCCGCCAGGGTCAAAGGGTTTTATCTCATCCTGACCACCATGGCGGCCCAGTTTATCACCGTCGATTTCATCATCACCCAGTACATCAGCCAGATCGGCGGCCGCGGGCAGGCCTTCTCCCTGCCGCCCGGGACCATCAAGGTGGGCCCCTGGGTGATCGACAACGACCTGAAAGTCTATTACATGATGCTCGTTCTGGTTATCCTGTGCGTGACCGCTGATGGCGAACCTGCTGCGCACCCGGGTCGGCCGGGCCTGGGTCGCCATTCGGGACAACGATATTTCGGCCGAGGTGATGGGCATCAACATCATTAAATACAAACTGCTGGCCTTTTTCGTGGCCGGTTTTATCGGCGGCATTGCCGGTGCTTTCTGGATCAGCAACCTGGCGGCCATCAGCCCCGAACACTTTCCCTGGTTCTGGTCGCTGTGGCTGGTGGGCGTCATCCTGATCGGCGGGGTCGGCTCGATCCACGGCACGATCTTCGGTTCGATCTTCATGGTGGTCATCATGGAAGTGCTGCAGCTGAGCATCATGCCGTTTCTGGACATGGGCTTTGCATGGGCCGAACCGTTGTTCATGGACTTTCTGTTTGTGAAGGAAGCCGCCTTTGGACTGGCCATCTGCGTCTTTATGATTTTCGAGCCCAACGGCCTGGCCTACCGCTGGTGGCAGATCAAGAATTACTTCAATCTTTGGCCGTTTTCCTATTGACGCGAAGGAGGTGATAAAAGGCATTCTTTCGGCAGAAACCCAGTGGCAATGACACACTACACTCTTCTAAAAGGGGAAAGCAATGCGAAACGTAAGAATCTATGGTCAATGGTGTTCGTCTCGGTTTTTGCTCTCATCCTGACCATGGGTCTTACCGCAACAGCCGGGGCTGAGGTAGTTAAGGTCGGCGCCCTGAACGACATGACCGGGGCCACTTCCGACGTCGGCAAGGACTATGCTCTGGGCATTGCCGAAGCCATCCACTACATCAACGACAACGGCGGCATCAACGGCAAGCAGATCAAGCTCTACCAGTTCGACTACGGTTACCGCGTTCCCGAGGCGCTCACCAAGTACAAGCTGTTCAAACGGCTCAATTGCGTGGCCGTCCTGGGGTGGGGGACCGGCGACACCGAAGCCCTGTCGCCCACGGTGACCAAGGACAAAATGCCCTACGTGTCGGCCTCCTACTCCGGTCATCTGACCGATCCGCAAAAACCCCTTACAATCTTTTTGCGGCAACCGATTATTCCACCAACGCCCGGGCGACCTTGACGGCCTGGTTCGACAAGCGCTGGCCCAAGCATCCGGATTACGGCAAACGCAAACCGCGCTTTGCTGTGCGCCTACATGTTCGCCTCGCCGTATGCGAGCGCCCCGATCAAGGCGGTCAAGGATCAGGCAACCCTTCTGGGCTTCGAGATCGGACCGGATCAGGATGTGTCCCTGTTCGCCATCGACACCAAGAGCCAGGTTCTGGCCATGAAAGACTTCAAACCGGATGTCGTCTGGCACGGCAATACCGTGATGTCCGTGGCGGCCACCCTACGGGACGCCTATTCGCCCTGGATCTGGGGGCCGATCACATCATCAACACTGGGGCATTCGACGAAAACCTGCCCCGCCTGGCCGGCAAGGCGGCCGAAGGGGTCATGGGCTGCGGCCCTTTGCGCCTTTTACGGCGAGGATGTGCCCATGATGGACAAGTGCTGGAATATGGCAAGAAATACAACCCCGGCGTTCCCCCTGGAAAAACGCACGATCCACACGATCCAGGCCTGGGCCAACGCCCTGGCCCTGGCCGAAGCCATGAAACGGGCCGACAAGGCCGGCGAACTGGACGGAGAAGGCATCCTGAAAGAGGGCTTTGAAACCATGAGGAGTACGATCTCGGCCTGGGCGGGGCGCCGCTGACCTACACCGCCACCGACCACCGGGTTTCCGGCACGGTGCCGGTCTATGAAGTCAAGGACGGCAAATTCGACCTGGTCACAACGGTCGATCTGAAGAACCGCTGGCCGGAAAAATGGGCCAAGGAATGGCTCGGCTGGTAAATATTGGTTTAAAAAGATAACTGGTCGATTGGTTAAGTCGTTAATAGAGGAGACCCCTTCTTCTCCAGTTATCTTGTTAACAAGTAAACTATTTGCCTCACTCCCAAGGAGGTCATGACGCTTTGTCTACTGCAGAATCGATCCTAAAAATCAACAACATCGAGGTCAAGTACCACGAAGTCATCCTGGTGATCAAAGGCGTCTCGATCGAGGTGCCGGAGGGCGGTATCGTCGCGCTGCTGGGGGCCAACGGCGCCGGCAAGAGCACGACCCTGAAGGCCATTTCGGGCCTGCTGAAGCACGAGGACGGCGAGGTGACCGACGGTTCGATCGAATTCATGGGCGAGCGCATCGACAAAATGGCGCCCGAAAAAATCGCCAAGATGGGCATCGTGCAGGTCATCGAGGGGCGGCGTGTGTTCGAACACCTGACGGTCGAGCAGAACCTGAAGGTGGGGGCGCACATGCGAAAATCCGGCCGCTCGGTGAAAGACGGACTGGAGATGGTTTATCACTACTTTCCACGCCTGAAGCAAAAGCGCAGCGAGACCGCCGGCTTTATCAGCGGCGGCGAGCAGCAGATGACGGTTGTCGGGCGGGCCTTGATGACCATTCCCAAGCTGATCCTGCTGGATGAACCGTCCATGGGTCTGGCACCGCTGCTGATCCACGAGATTTTCAACATCATCACCAGGCTCAACCAGGAGGAAAAGATTTCGATCCTGCTGGTGGAGCAGAACGCCAAGCTGGCGCTCAATGTGGCACCGCATGCCTATGTGATGGAGAACGGAAGGATTGTCATGGATGATTCGGCCGAGAAGCTGCGTGAAAACCCGGACATCAAGGATTTTTACCTCGGGATGACCGACCTTGGGGGAAGAAAGAGTTTCCGGGACGTCAAGCACTACAAGCGGCGAAAACGCTGGCTGACGTAACGGCCGGACGCGTACCGTCGCTTTCCATCGGGCTCTGAACCGGGCACAACACGCACTTTTTCCGGTTGCAGACGGAAGAAGACCCGAACCCGGGTCGTGCTTGCCTAGCGGAACCCACCAACCGTTTGTTACGAGTAGGGAGGGAATAATGCGCAAACACACTTTTCTGGTGACATGTCTAAGCGTGGTCGTCGTAGCCGTCTTTCTGGTCGGATGCGCCGGCATGGAGACGAAACCGACCGAATCCAATTTCAAAGCCCCAAAGGTTGTTTTGAGCCATGTCGAGGTGCCGTACTACACCGGTTACTGGTATTACGCAAAGAAAGTGGAACCCACCAAGGGCACCGCGGGCGATTACGGTGCGCCGATGATGTTGGCCTTTGTTTTCGATATCGACAATCCTTCCGCCTATCCGGTAGAACTGGACGGGTTCCAGTTCACCATTCTGTTTGACGATTTCGAGGTCAACACCGTCAATTCGTCCGAGACCATGTGGATTCCGCCCGGGAAGACAAACCAACTCAGAGTACCGGCGACGTTCGACACACGCCAAACCCTGTTGACACTATTGCTGCCGGGTGCGATGAAGTTGAAAGAAAAGGGGGTGACCCCTTGGGACCAGCTCGAAAAATGGTGGACCGGCGCACCGGACTTCTCTTTTCCAGTGTCCGTCACGGAAGGTTCGGCTATTTTCAAAGCAGGCGGCGTGGTCAAGGTCGTTCCGTTCGAAGCGACCTTCCCATGATGAATGGATCGTGACGTCGGGTTGGATTGATCGGGATCAATCGTGGATGACCCCCGGGTGATCGATCGATAAATGGAATTGACAGCGGCGGGGATGTGCCCGGCGAATTGGCCGGCATGTTCCCGCCGGCATTTTTCCCCAATGTTTCATAAACAACATGGCAAACTTTCGCAACGTTAGGGATTTCGCTCCGGCACGAAAGGCTTAACGGCACAACCTGGTGGGAGATATACACCGAATGGCAGACTCGGTTGGGATCAATATGAGCGCCATGTCAGGGCAGATGCAGCGAGTATCCTCCAATCTGGATGAACTCACTGGCAGTGTCCATAGTATTGCGGTCAATCTCGATGACCTTACAGTCCGGATTCATGATATGGGTGACACGATGGATGTCATCTCAAGTAATGTGGAACCCCTACAACCCATGCTGAGCAATCTGGACGCAATGAATATAAGCATGAGTTTGATAGACAGCCATATGGGCAGCATGAATGAGAATATTGAGATCATGAACGGCCAGGTGGGCACCATGACTAATTATATGGGATCAATAACAACTTCGACGCATCTCATCAATCTGAACGTCTCCGATATGAATCAAAATATCGGTCGTCCCATGAATTTTATGAATAAATTTGCACCCTGGTAATGAGTCTCACCATATATAAACATAGACAATATACAGTATAATAATGAATGGATTCATTAATGGCAGGGTGAAGGTCTGTTACTTGCTTTTCGGTCGGTTTATGACCACTGTAGACTATGATCTTTATAGGATCAGATTCATGGAAAAGTGGTTATCTGTCAGCCAGAGTAAATAAATAGGTACAAACACCGTAAGGAGAGCTGGTGGGTTAGAAATTGAATATATAGTTAATGTGAAAAGATGAATATCCAGGGTTTGCGTATCAGCTTGGCGGTGATGTCTTATATCGCACTCATCAGTTTATTGGGCTGCAGTGCGCCACATCCTTCAGAATCCTTGCATAAGGCTGTACTGACAGAGGATCTGGAGGAGGTGGAACGGCATATCGATTGGAAAAGCGATTTAAACGCTCGCAACGAATTGGGGATGGCTCCGCTGCATGAAGCAGCCAGCAATGGCTTTAGGGAGATCGCCGAACTGCTGATCGAAAATGGGGCAGATATCAATGCATTGAGCCCGTATAAGCTGACTCCCCTGCACAAGGCCGTAGAAAATGGTCATGTCAAGATGGTAG
>CAWEDX010000004.1:0-3541 GCA_963807995.1 uncultured Gammaproteobacteria bacterium | reverse complement strand
ACTGGTGCCCGAGTTCTCCAACGAGAGCGAAGCGGGCCGCGAGCAAAATCGCCGGGTCGAACTGGTCGAGCGACAGCGCGACAAATAGGCGCTTTCCCGCAGCGTCACATCGCGGGTCAAGGAGATTTTCTTGCGCATCCTGATAATCGGCGTCGTGGTACTGGCCGCCATTCTGGTCAGCGCCCTGCTATACAACCATTACGACGTTCAGGCGCGTGGCAACGGCGCAGACTACGATCCCAGCGTAAAAGTGCTGCGCACACCGGACGCACGCTTTAGAGCGCTGACTGATTTCTCCTATGCGCCCCACTACCTGGAAATCGAAGATCCGCACCTCGGCAAGCTGCGCGTGCACTACCTTGACGAAGGTCCCGCAGACGGTCACACCATCCTCTTGCTGCACGGCCAGGCCACCTGGAGTTACTCATTCCGCGACATGATCCCGGTGCTGACCGCAGCGGGTTATCGAGTCGTTGTGCCGGACCTGATCGGCTTCGGGCGCTCCGATAAACCCGCGGACTGGGAAGCGCATACGTTCGAGCGGCATGTCGACTGGCTGACTGCCACCCTGCAGGCCCTGGAAGTCGAAGGCGCGACGGGATTCCTGTTTGACTGGGGCGGCTACTTTGGCCTGCCCGTAGCCGTAGCGCACCCGGAAATGTTCGAGCGGCTGGTGCTGAATACCACCACCGTGCCGCGCGCCAACAGCCTGTTTGGCGCCGCCTGGGTGGCCGGCTGGCGTCGCTACATTCTAAAACCGGAGATATTCCCCATCAGCGGCATGGTCGCGGATATGACGGAGAAAGAAATTGATGCGGATACGCTGATTGGCCTGGATGCGCCTTATCCCAGCGAAGCTTATAAAGGCGGCCCGCGACGCATGCCAATGATGATTCCCGCAACACCACTGAACCCGGCGCACGCCGCCAATACCAGGGTCTGGCAGGCGCTGGCCAGCTGGGACAAACCCACCATGACCCAGATAAGCGAAGCCATGGCCACACGCGGCTTCAAACCGAAAGAATTTCATGCACAGATTCCCGGGACCCAGGGACAACCGCACGCCATCTATCCCAATACGGGCTTCTTCATTATTGAAGAGAACCCGGAAGAACTGGCGGCGAAGACCATCGAATTCATCCGGGGATCTTCGTAGCTGAGCGATCCCAGCCTAGCCCATCAGGCTTGCCGAAACGGCGATGGCTATTCCTTCTGGCTGGCAGGTCGAGAGTAAGCGGCAACCTCGGGCGATCCGCGATGAATTCGGTGATCGAGCGAATGGCTCCTGAAAAAAACTAACCCGTCCCTGTTAAAGGGCGGCCTGCGTTATACAGGTGCCGTGGCCGGGTCGTAGCTGGAGATTCCCAGGCTGTCCTCGGTACGCGGCGGTCGATCCGCCAGCGCTGCCGTATCTTCACCGGCCAGGCGTTCGCCGCCGAGCATGGATTCTTCGTAAATTTCCTCGAGTCGAGACTGGCGCGCCTGCTGGTAACGACGCAAGGCTTCAGCCGGTGTCGCCGACAGCTCCAGGGCACGACTTAGCACGACGGCATCCTCTATGGCCGTCGCCGCGCCCTGCCCGAACCACGGCAACATGGGATGCGCCGCGTCACCGAGCAACGCGACCCGATCGGTCACCCACTGCGGCACCGGCGGACGCGCGAACAAGCCCCACTTATTGCAGCCGCCGGGACGCGTGCGCTGAACAATGGCCGCGGCTTCCGGATGAAAGTCGGCGAAAACCTTCAGCACTTCCTCGGCCTCGGCCGGCTCTGACCAGCTCTCCGGTGTCCATTCACCGGTGCGGGCAAAGGCCACGTAATTGCGTATCTGCCCATGCCGCACCGGGTAATGCACAAACAGGCGCCCGGGGGCGGCCAGCACGGACGAACCCTCGCCGAGATCCAGTGACTCGAGTTCAGCACCCGCTACCAGGCCGCGCCAGGCGACATAGCCGGTAAATTCCGGCTGCGATTCGCCGAAATGCAGTTCCCGGATCGGCGAACGCAGACCATCGGCGGCAATCACCAGATCCCCCTGCCAGGGTGACGCCCCGTCGAATTGCAGGCTTACCGCCTTGGCCGATTCATCAATACCCTGCAAACGCCGATCCAGTTGCACTGCCTGCGCATCCAGGGCCAGCAGATTTGCCAGTAACAGACCGTGCAGGTCAGCGCGATGCATCTGGTAATAAGGTGCGCCGTATCGTTCGGGCGTGTCCTGGCGATCGATACTGATCAGGGTCTCGCCGGTCTGATAATGGCGCGTGCGTTGCAGGCGTGGCTGGTCGGCCAGTTCCGCCAGTTTTTCACCCAGACCCAGATGCCACAGGCCTTTTACCGCGTTGGGCGAAAGAGAAATACCCGCACCGACTTCAGCAAGCACCGATGCCTGTTCGAAGACCAGCGGCCTGGCCCCGGCCCGCGCCAGCGCTAATGCCAGCGCCAGCCCGCCAATGCCGCCGCCGACGATGCCGATGCGCAGCGCACTTAATTCAGCCGGGGTCACAGACCCAGGGCACCCGGATTTATCAGGCCCTGCGGATCAACACTGGCTTTAAGCTGGCGCAATAAGCCCAGGGATTCGGGCTGGCGATCACGTGCATAGGGATAGGCTCGGCCGATCTGGTAATGCGCGCCGCCATGCTGATGCATCAGCTCGACAATTGCCACGCGTAACTGCTCAACGGCAGCGCGCGCGGCCGGGCGCGCTTCGCCGACCTGCATCGTGGCGAGTATTTCCGCCGGCATAGTCTGACGATGCAGCTCGAGCCATTCATCCGGCCAATAAATTACGCATTCATACAGAAATCCGGACAGGCCAACGGTGGCATAGACCAAATAAATTTCGATGTCGTGTTCGGCCATCAACTCCGCGTTGTCGTCCAGCAGACTGGAAAATGCCGTGTGCAGCCCATTGCTTGCGGAGTATGGCAAGACCACATGCAATGGCTGTAGTCGCCGACCGCCCGGACCCAGCACCATGGGCGGCGGAAAAGGTGTCGCGCTGACCACCTGGGCCATGGTGTTGGGAATCTCGAAACCCAGGTCAGCGACGGCACGGCGTATGTCGCGCAGATTGGCTCGCAGCCGCTGTGCATCGGCCGCTTCGGTGAGAAAATTCACGCTATAGCGAGACGAAGTCAGAAAGCGGCGTCCGCCGGCGGCAATACTCAGCATGCGCTTTAGTCCGGTAATCGGATTACCCGCGGCCCGACCCACCGTTAACAAAGCGCCGAGATCCTGTCGAAAACTGGACGCATCGGCGACCTGTCGCGCCAGCGCCGTCTCAGCGCCGAATACTTCCGTCGCCAGGCCGCGCTGCGCTACCTGGCGTACGGCCTCCAGCAGCCGCGGAAAATCCTCGAAGGCAAAACTCAAGCCGTCGCGCAAGGCCGGACGCTGTTCCAGTTGCAGCGTAACGGCCGTCTTCACCCCGAGCGCGCCGGCATCGCAACAGAACAGGCCGGTAAGGTCGGGTCCGTAGTCACGCAAAAACGGCGCATGCCCGGCCTGGGCATCGGCGCCCGTGTGCAAAACGG
>CAWEDX010000003.1:0-91439 GCA_963807995.1 uncultured Gammaproteobacteria bacterium | reverse complement strand
CATTGGCAATGGCCCGGATCCGGTGGTGTTGCCCACGGTTTCCGGGTTGGCGACCAGCTGAAGCTGCCGTTGCCGAAGCGATCGACAGCCCTGGTTCGCGGCGATCAGGTTCCAGCTCGCGCCGTTATCCGTGGACAGCTCCAGGTTCACCGTCGGACTGGCAACGCCGCCGGCATTTGTCTTCACCAACTCGATGGCCGAAAGCACCGGCCCGGCGCCGGACTGGTGAAGCAGCTCCAGGTCGATGCCGGCATCGCCGCTGGCCGTCACCGCAAACTCCTGCACCGTCGCCACCTTGGCCAGCCGCCCGCGTCGGCCACCAGGTCGTAATCATCCAGCACCGTCGCGCCCTGCAGGTTGATATCGAATATCCGGCTCGCGGTAGTCTCCGGGGTGAAGTGCAGCCGGATCAGGTAATCCCCGTCAGCCGCCGGTAGCAGCCATTGCAGACGCTCACCGGCAACCGGGCTACTTATATACGCATAGTTGTGGTAAACGCCCTGTGGCGGCGGGTTGGTGACCCCGCTGACATCCACCGAGCCTGTCAAGGCCTGTGTCGTTTTCGGTCACCACCTGGTAAGCTGTTACCCGCCCAGGTGCCGAGCAGCGGATCACTCACCGTCGGGCTGCTGCCCACGTTCATCAGCAGGCCGGATCTTCCTGCGCCAGCCCGGCGATCCGATAGTCGACCTGCACGCTGTCGCCGACAATGAGCTTCTCCAGCCCGTTCGGGCTGAGTACCTGCACGATCTCGGCTGGGTTTTGTGTCGCTTCGGCCGTGTTGCCGTAGGCGCCGACGTTGATGCGCGCGCCGTTCGGACCCGGCTCGGCCAGGTAGAAGCGGCCCGGGTCGCCGCGGTCGACACCCGGCGAACCCGCCTGCAGGTGGAAGTCGTCGTCGTCCGCCGTGCTTGCATCGTCAAGACGCTGCAGGATCAGCTGATCCGCGCGGATCTGATACGAGGTCGTCGGATAACTCACCGTCACGCTCAGCGTCCCGTCAGTCACCTCGACCCGGCCGATATAGCCGCCGTCCGAGCCGTCTTGACGAACGGTATTCGTCAGCAGCAGTCCGCTACCATCGCTCACCGCGTAAGTGCCGAAGCCAATGCCCGCCACCTGCGGCCATTCGCCATACAACGCGATAGCTGCCATTCGCCAGGCCGGTGTAGTCCCAGGTCGCCGTGCCGTTATCGCCGCTGTCGCGCAGCAGGTAGCTGCCGCCGGCCGCCGCCGCATCCAACACCTCGGTCCAGTTACCGGTGGTGCTGAAGGTCGGGTCGCTGTTGTCTACGACACCTTGACTAGGCCCAGATACCCTATCGAGTCCACGAACTGCGGATCGGTCACGATGCTGTGCTCATCCAGGCCCAGCTCATAGAACCAGTCCGCCCGGTTGTCGAAGCTCTTGCCTTCCCACAGGCCCAGTGCGCCCGTGCCGCTCAGCTCGATCAGGTTGTAGTCGCTGACAAAGTCATCCTGGCTGTCATCATCCACCCGGATCGCCGTGCCCTCGGCCACCGAGATAATGTTGCTGTTCAGCCGCACATCGTCGGCCGAGACCCAGATCCGTCGCCCTGCGGCTGGTAGATGGTGTTGTTGCGAATATCGGTGTCACCGCCGGCCGCGAAAATGCCGTAGTCGGTGTTGTTGTAGATCAGGTTGTTGCTGGCCTCGCCGCGGAAAGTGACTACTGCACCGGCGCGGTTATCGAAGATCACGTTGCCGATCATCGTCGCCGCATGATTGAAGTAAATGCCCCGATCGGTGTTGCCGTAGATCGTGTTGGCCTCGGCCAGCCCGCCGGTCATGACGGAAGCCGTCCGCGTTGCCGTAACTGACGTTATCCAGAAAGTGTCCGCTGCCGCTAAACCCGCCGCCAGCCCGCCGCCTACACTGCCCAGCTGACCATACGCCACGTTGTTGGTCGCCAGCACGCCGCCGCCGGCATTGATGCCGTAGTCTGCCGTTGTCATAGGCCAGGCTGTCGCGAATCTCACCGCCCGCGCCGCTAGCGATGATCCCCTGCTGTGACTTATTCCAGGCCGTAACGTTCTGAACGAAGCCATCGATGTTATTGAACAGCTACAGACCGATGCCCTGCGTGTAAATCGGTGTCTCGCTGTTGTAAAACAACGCGTCGGTTACCGTCGTGCCCGCGATGTTGTTGGTCCGCAGGCCGATGCCGTTATTATCGAAGTACTCGCCGCCGGTCACCGTCAGACCGTCGTTGCCGTTGCTCAGAAACACGCCGCTGTTGGCATTGCCATAAACAGAAAGATTGTTCAGCGTCACCCCATCGCTGTTCGAAACGCCATCAGCATAAATGCCGAGGTAAGCACCCGTCAGGCTCAGGTTGCTGAAGATCGTTCCGTCGGCCGAACAGCTCGAACACGCGAGTGCTGGACAACGTGTTACCACGGTCCAATACCGCGGCATAACCGAGATCGCCAAGATCCTCCGGCCCGCGAATCTCCACGCCCGGCATCGTCGGCAGTAATGTCGATGTTCTGAATGATGGTGTAGTCGCCAGTATCGACGTTGAGGATGTCGCCCGGACCCAGGTCGTAGGCACGCAGTACCGCCGCGATACTCGCCATCGGCGTGGCCGCAGACTTGCCGTCGTTGGCGTTATCGCCGATGGCCGTGGTGTATTCGTCGTTCACCTGGCTGGCATCATTGACGAAGTACTCGTTGCCCGCGTTGGCGATCAGGAAGGCCTCGTCCGAGTCGTCCTGCGGCTGCGTGCCGTCGTTGGCAATGGCCCGGATCAAGCGCGGTGTTGCCCACCGTCTCCGGCGTCGCGACCCAGCTGTAGCTGCCGTTGCCGAAGCGATCCACGCCCTGGTTCGCGGCGATCAGGTTCCAGCTCGCGCCGTTATCCGTCGACAGCTCCAGGTTCACCGTCGGACTGGCCACGCCGCCGGCATTCATCTTCACCAGCTCGATGCCCGACAGCACCGGCCCGGCGCCGGACTGGTGCACCAGCTCCAGATCGATGCCGGCATCGCCGCTGGCCGTCACCGCGAACTCCTGCACCGTGGCCACCTTGGCCAGCCCGCCCGTGTCAGCCACCAGGTCGTAGTCATCCAGAACCGTCGCGCCCTGCAGGTTGATATCGAATATGCGGCTCGCGGTGGTCTCCGGGGCGAAGTGCAGCCGGATCAGGTAATCCCCGTCGGCCGCCGGCAGCAGCCATTGCAGGCGCTCACCGGCAACGGGACTGCTGATATACGCATAGTTCTGGTAGACGCCCTGTGGCGGCGGGTTGCTGACCCCGCTGACATCCACCGAGCCGGTCAGGGGCTGTTCGTTTTCATTCACCACCTGGTAGCTGTTACCCGCCCAGGTGCCGAGCAGCGGATCGCTCACCGTCGTGCTGCTGCCCACGTTCATCAGCAGCGCCGGATCTTCCTGCGCCAGCCCGGCGATGCGATAGTCAATCTGCACGCTGTCGCCGACAATGAGCTTCTCCAGCCCGTTCGGGCTGAGCACCTGCACGATCTCGGCCGGGCTCTGTGTCGCCTCGGCCGTGTTGCCGTAGGCGCCCACGTTGATGCGCGCGCCGTTCGGATCCGGCTCCGCCAGGTAGAAGCGGTCCGGGATCGCCACGGTCGACACCCGGCGAACTCGACTGCAGGTGGAAGTCATCGTCGTCCGCCGTGCTTGCATCGTCAAGACGCTGCAGGATCAGCTGATCCGCGCGGATCTGATACGAGGTGGTCGGATAACTCACCGTCACGCTCAGCGTCCCGTCAGTCACCTCGACCCGGCCGATATAGCCGCCGTCCGAGCCGTCTTGACGAACGGTATTCGTCAGCAGCAGTCCGCTACCATCACTCACCGCGTAAGTGCCGAAGCCAATGCCCGCTACCTGCGGCCATTCGCCATACAACGCGTAGACTGCCATTCGCCAGGCCGGTGTAGCCCCAGGTGGCCGTGCCGTTATCGCCACTGTCGCGCAGCAGGTAGCTGCCGCCGGCCGCCTCCGCGTCGAACACCTCGGTCCAGTTGCCGGTGGTACTGAATTCGGCATCGCTGTTGTCAATGACAGCTTCTTGAACAAGCCCAGGTAACATCATCGCAGTCGATCCACGAACTGCGGATCGGTCACGATGCTGTGCTCATCCAGGCCCAGCTCATAGAACCAGTCCGCGCGGTTGTCGAAGCTCTTGCCTTCCCACAGGCCCAGCGCGCCCGTGCCGCTCAGCTCGATCAGGTTGTAGTCGCTGACAAAGTCATCCTGGCTGTCATCATCCACCCGGATCGCCGTGCCCTCGGCCACCGAGATGATGTTGCTGTTCAGACGTACGTCGTCGGCCGAGACCCAGATACCGTCGCCCTGCGGCTGGTAGATGGTGTTGTTGCGAATATCGGCATCACCGCCGGCCGCGAAAATGCCGTAGTCGGTGTTGTTGTAGATCAGGTTGTTGCTGGCCTCGCCGCGGAAAGTGATTACCGCACCGGCGCGGTTATCGAAGATCACGTTGCCGATCATCGTCGCGGCATTATTGAAGTAAATGCCCCGATCGGTGTTGCCGTAGATCGTATTGGCCTCGGCCAGGCCACCGCTCATCGAGAAGCCGTCCGCGTTGCCGTAGCTGACGTTATCCAGGAAATGCCCGCTGCCGATAAAGCCTGCCGCCAGCCCGCCGCCTACGCTGCCCAGCTGACCATAGGCCACGTTGTTGGTCGCCAGCACGCCGCCGCCGGCATTGATGCCGTAGTCTGCCGTTGTCGTAGGCCAGGCTGTCCCGAATCTCACCACCCGCACCGGTAACGATGATCCCCTGCTGCGACTGATTCCAGGCCGTAACGTTCTCAACGTAGCCATCGATGTTATTGAACAGGTACAGGCCGATGTCCTGCGTATAGATCGGCGTCTCGCTGTTGTAGAACAACGCGTCGGTTACCGTCGCATTCGTCGAGTTGTTGGTCCGCAGGCCGATGCCGTTATTATCGAAGTACTCGCCGCCGGTCACCGTCAGACCGTCGTTGCCGTTACTCAGGAATACGCCGTCGTTGCATTGCCGTACACCGACAGGTTGTTCAGCGTCACGCCGTCACTGTCGGAGGAGCCACTCGCATAAATGCCCGAGTACGCACCGGTCAGATCCAGGTTGCTGAAAATCGTGCCGTCGGCATCGAACAGCTCGAATACCCGCGTGCTGGAGTCGGTGTTGCCACGATCCAGAACCGCCGCATAACCCAGATCACTCCAGATCCTCCGGACCCGCGAATCTCTACGCCGGCATCGTCCGCCGTAATCGAAATATTGTTGTCCAGCGCATAGTTGCCGGTGTCGATAAACACGGTATCGCCCGCACCGAGATCGTAGGTAGCCAGAATAGCCTGCAATGTTGCCTTCGGCGTCGCCGGCGTAAGCCCATCGTTCGCATCGTTACCCGCCGCCGTGGTGTACTCGTTATCCACCAGGCTGGCATCGTTCACGTAAAACTCGCTGATCGGCGGTACGACGTTGAAAGAGCCATCCGTCGTATCGCTGACACCCGGGTCGTTACTGGCTGTAATCCGCAACAGGTAGGTGAGTGCCTGCGGATAGATCAGCGGATCAACGCTCCATACAAACTCGCCGTCGTCAGCCTCGTTGGCACCTAACAGTTGGAAGTCGCCAATGTAGACCTGTGGGCGACACCTCGATGTCCACCGTGTCACTGAATCCAAATGACCGCCAACGCACGGTAAAGTCAGATTCCTGAGGCACATTCGCGCCTGCAGCCGGCGCCTGCACCCAGATGTACTGGGCCGGGCTCAGCGAGGCCTGCGCGGTATTACCGTAGGCACCGATATTGACGTAACCGCCGTCGGGTGCCGGCTCGTTGCCGAAGGCTGTCGCGGCGTCGCCCCGGTCAATGGCGCCGGACTGGGCTGCATCTGCACTCGGCGTACCCGGCAGCGCCATCGGCAGGCCGGATACTGCATCCAGCACCGGCACCAGGCTGGCGCCGTCGAAACTGCCGTACAGGCTCTGCAGATGGAAATCATCGTTGCGACCGTCATTTACCGGGTCGAAGTAACCGAAGCCGTCACCGCCATCCGGATTCACAAACAGCGGATCGCCCAGGTAGCTCGCGAAGTCATCGAAGGCCGCATTGCGCCATTCGGTGAGGGAAACGCGATCACTATCCTGCCACTCGCCGGCGATGGCACCAGGACCGTCCAGGAAGAACCAGTTGTAGTCGCTGTCGAAGTTCACCTGGCTGTCGCTGCTGACCGTAATCGCCCGTCCGTCCTGCACCCAGAGGATGTTGTTAGCCAGGCTGACATTGGACGCGATACCGAATACGCGGACGGCATCACCCTGGGCCTGGAAGACCGTATTGTTCTCGAAGGTCGGCCCGCCGCCCGTCAGGGCGACGCCATAGTCCGTATTCGCATAAATGAGATTGTTGCGTACCGTCTGGTTAAACGGCGCGACGATACCGACCAGGTTCGAATAGACGACATTGCCCAGCACTGTCGAGCCAGAATTGGTGGCATAGATGCCGCGGTTGCTATTCCCGTAGATCCGGTTGTATTCGACCAGCGCGCTGCTGCTAGAAACGATGCCATCGTAGTTGCCATAGACGATGTTGTAGCCTGCAGTGCCGCTGCCGACGCTGATGCCCTGATCATTAGAGCCGGCATGGCCAAAGGAGATATTGCCCAGGATCGATACATTGCCGCCACCCGAGATGCCGGTGGTCGCATTGTTGTAGGCGATATTGCCGCGGCCGAGGCTCAGATCCGCGTTGCCGACCACTACCTCGGAGCCGGCCGAGCCTTTGGAAACCACGAAGCCGTAGTTGTTGTCGATAGGACTCGTTGGCCTCGATGACGGCATCGCCGAGATTGGTCAGGTCAAAACCGAAACTGCTGTTGTTATAGGACAGGCTATCGGTAACGCCACCGATCTGCGCATCGACGTCGACACCATTGGCCAGGTTGTCGTAGGTCGTCAGGAAGTCGAAGATGTCGCTGGTCATGCCCCCGTCCACCCGAATGCCATCATTGCTGTGGCCATAGGCCGTGATGTAGCTGAGCGCAACATCATCGCTATTGTTGCGCACCCACAGTCCGCTGGTTGCCTCGGCCAGCGTCAGATTGTGCAAGGTCATGAAATCCGCATCATCCAGTTCGACCAGGGCGTCCATGGGACGCAAGGGTTGGCGCGCTGAATCAGCACTTCCAGCAGGGGATCGGCGCTCGGACCGCGCAGCGTGAAGCCTTCTTCAAGCCCGAGGCCACGATCGGTGGTACCGGAAATGGCAATCGGATCGAACAGGATGTATTCGCCCGAATCGACATTGATCACGCCACCGGCCTGGATGTCGTAGACGCGCAGCAGATTCACCGGGTTGGGCTTGGGTGCCGTGGCCAGCTTGCCGGTATTGCGGTTGTCGCCGAGCGTCGCCAGGCGTGTATTCATCTGCCGTGTTATCGCGATCGTCGACCCAGTAAGTGCTGCCGTTTTCCGGCACGGTGAAGGCTTCCGTGGAGCGATCCAGCACGGAAGGATTGTCGGTCAGCGAAACCTGGAGGCGCAGACCGTAGGTCCCGAAGTCGATGTCCGGGTAGGGCAAATTAACCGTGGCTGACGGCACCCAGATGTATTCACCATCGTCGGGCGTCGCGCCGCGATGTTGAAGAATCAGCGCCGGGCCATCAGGCGTGTCTTGGTATACATCAATACGAACGGGCGAATTGCCAGCGTTACTGTAGGTATCCCAGGCTAATGGTCCGTGGCTTGTCTATCTCCCAGTCCGTGTACAGGTCCGGGAAGCGCAGTGCGATATGCGGCTCACTGCTGGCAGTTTCCTAGATCGTATTGCCGTAAGCGCCCTGGTTCGGCGCCACACCCTCATCCACCAGGTACAGGAAGGCTGCATCCAGGAACGCATCGTTAGGTGTGCCGCTTTCACGATCGGCGATATAGCGGAAAATCAGTTTGCGGGCGCCGTTGGGCAGCTGCATCTGCCCGCCGTTCAGGTCCCATCGATCGTTGGCCACGCTCGGATCGGAGCTGATCAGGCCCAGGGACACATCGCTGGCATCAAGAAACTCCAGTTCGAAGCGGCCGTAATCGCCGTTCACGTCGCCGGAGCGAATGCGCCCGCCGAACACCACTTCCAGCGACTGGCCGTCCAGCTCCCCGGCGGTGAACCCGCCGCCAGCAGGTCGATTAACTGCTCCGCCGTTGCCTGCAGGGTATTGCCCGGATCGAAATACTGCGTGCCCTCGAAGGGCATCCGGCGTACTGCCGGCCACACTCGGCCTCGGCATTCGACGTCCAGCCTGTCAGGCCAGTCTCGAAGCCGGGTTTGCCAGCAGATTTTGGTAAAGCGCCGGAATCGACTGATCCGTGCGCGGCATCACCGGCATCGATGGTGGGGCTGGTAAAGCGCAGGCCCGCAAGCATGCCGAATAGCCGGTAATCGTCCTGACCCCGGTTGAATGAACTGCGGCTTGGCCCACTCCGGATCGATGACGCTGCGGCCGATGGAATGCAGGTCGAAGCGCGCGACGTCGGCCTGCCAGTCGATGATGTCGGTGAAATCCACCGCGTAGTGCACCAGCTTGCCGGTGCCGGTGGCATAGAGATTGTTGTAGTCGCTGTAGAAGCCGTCCCAGCTGTCGTTGGCCACGTAGATGTCGTAGCCGGCCTCGGCCCAGAGGATGTTGTTCAGGATCTCCACTTCGCTGGCGCCGAACTCGATGCGGATGTTGTCGCCGGCGGGCGCGTAGAAGGTGTTGTTTACGACGCGCACGTCGTTGACGCCGGAGATCTGCAGACGCAACGCCCGTGTTGCGATAAATGATGTTGTGGAAAATCTTCTGTTCGTTCACCGCCGCAATGCCTGTGCCGTTGTTCCGATGCGGTTATACTGGATAGTGCCGTCGAAATTCTGCACGCCCGCCGTGTTGAACTCGATCACGGTTGGCCAGCTCCAGATCGTTGCCGCCCAGAATGCCACTGCCGGTAACCCCGGCGCCGTTGTCGTGCACGTATTGGTTCTGCATCTGGCCGTTAAGGCTGACGCCCGTCGTATTGCCGAAAATCTCGTTGGGATCGCCAGGTAAGGCAAAGCCCAGGCCGTCCAAAGTACCCGCAACGGTAGAGACGACGCCCGTGCCGTTCCGATAAATACGATTGCCGACCAATGGCGCAGCGGCGGCGTAACGCACACCCGTAGTTGCACCGTGAATATCGTTGGCAGTAATCAGGCCGGTAAATGACCTGCTGCACATCCAGGCCAAGGCTATCGGCCGGAATATCGTTGTCACGCAGCAGTCCGTCGGAGGCGGCGGCCAGGCTGATGCCGGTCCCGGTCACTCGAGATCGAATTGCCGCGCAACCAGGCACCAGTCACGCCGCTGCCGCCCATCACGATACCCGTGGCGCCTGTCAGCGTATTGAATTCAACGGCCGAGTCGGCCGCGCCGTTGGTCAGGACCAGTGCGGTACCACCGTCAATGTCGTTATGCGCGATGCGCGCGCCGGTACCACCGTCAACCACCAGGCCGCCGGCCAGGGAAGATTCGCGCAGGTTGAAATCATCAGCACCGTTAACCGTCACACCACCCAGCAAATCCAGCCGGTGCAGCGTCACGCCATCGGCACCGCTACTCAGGGTCACTGCACCGGCGATGGACGAACCCGTTGTGCCGATGATGGTCAGACCGGCATGGGCGCTGGTCAGGGTCATGCCACCGGCGTTCGCACCGGTGACGACGATGACGTCGTTGGCACCGAATACAGTGCCGCTCAGCAAGTCCTGTACGGTGTTGCCACCGCTGCCATCGGCGGTATAGATCGTCCCCGGATCGAAGGTATTGCCGAGCAGATGCAGATCCTGGTCACCACCCACACTATCGACAAAGGCGATGAAGGGGTTGCCACTGCTGTCTGCAGCCAGGGCCAGGCCGCTGGCACGCGCACCGGCATAGGTAATTCCGCCGGCGCTGGCATCGCCGGCAATTTCTTCAACGAAGCTACTGCCCTGAAGGATGGTCGCGTAGAGGGCCGTGGAGTCGTAAGCGCCGTTCACGAACTGGTCGGCGCTCCAGACCAGGTTTAGCTTGCCGCCGGCCGAGGCCAATTGCGCATCGATGTACTGCTGGCCTGGCTGGCCGATGCCTGATGCGGCGGTTTCGCTCCAGCTTGCACCGTCGTAGTTGCCGACGATGATTTCACTGCGCGTCGCCTGGTTAAACTGCGTCCAGGCGGTAAACAGGTCGCCGGCGTGATAGGCGATGGACGACACGATGCTGTCGAAGTTCACATCGCCGAGCCCGGCCACCGGCGAGAGCTCGCTCCAGTCCGCGCCGTCGAACTCACGCACCGCGCCCTGGGCGATGCCGCCTGCATCGTAGGTGTAGGCCACGGCTAACTGGGCGCCATCCGAGGCAACGCGCAGGTCGCCGCGAATCACATCGATGCTGGAGATGCCATTGCCGCCGGCGCTGCCTGCACTAGAACTCGGCCCAGTTGCTGCCGTTGAATTGCTTGATGTAAACCCGATCCGCGCCGGTTGACGCATCCAGCCAGGCCACCGTCAGCAGGCTATCAACCAGCAGAATTTGCGCCGCATCAGCCGCACCGCCGCTACTGAATACGCCGCTGCCCAGCGGCAACCAGGCACCGGCCCCGGCATTGGCCGTTGCATCGAAACGGGCAACACGTATTTCAGATCCGGCCGGGGTGATCTCCGTCCAGGCCACCACCGGGCGCGCCACCAGCATCCAGTGTGATGCCGGGTCGACGCGAGGCCGTCAGGCTGTCGCTGACCCCGCCGAAGCCGGCACTGCCGGCCAGTTCTTCCCAGCCGGAAGCCGTTTGCCGCGCCACGTAGATTTCGTAGTTGCCACTGCGCGAATCAGCCCAGGCGACGAAACGCTCGCCGGCAGCAGCCACCACGTCGACCTTCCGGTGCCAGGCCCTGCCCCAGGCTGATACCGTCACCCGTTGCCGAGGCGGCAAACTCTGTCCAGCGACCGGCGTAATCCACCGGTCCGACGGGCAATTGGGTCGCCGCACGCGGATCAGCCGCGGCTGCCTGCACCACGGGATCCGGCGTCACCGTGGGTGTATCAAAGTCACTTTCCGTACCCGATTCGCCACTGCCGTAATCCACCAGGTTGGAGACACCAGCCCCGCCGTCGATGAAGTCGTCTTCGCCTTCGCCGAACAGCAGGTCGTTGCCGCCCTGCCCGAACAGCTGGTCGCGACCCACGCCGACCACATCGATGTTGTCGCCGAAATCGCCGTACAGGTAGTCAACAGCGTTGTCGTCACCCGTGCCGGACGCTGTGGCCGTAGAGCATGTCATTGTCCGCGCCACCGACCAGCACATCACTGCCGGCATCGCCTTCCACCAGGTCGTCGCCGAAATCCACCGTCGATCTGATCATGCAGCGTCACCGCCGCTGACCTGATCGTTACCGCCCTGGCCGAATATCCGGTCCCGGCCATCGCCGCCGACATATCACATCCGCACCGTCGTCTGATCCGTATATCAGGTCCTCGCCCGCTTCGCCGGACAGGTTGTCGCCGGCACCACCGCCGCCGTGAATCTCGTCCTCGCCTGCGCCGGCCAGCACGGTATCGGCATCCGTACGCCGCCATCAATAAAGTCTGCACCGGCGCCGCCGATCAGGAAGTCCTCGCCCACCTGGCCATAAATCTTGTCGGCAGCCGCATCGTCCCCGCCGGGATCTTCGCGATACCCGTAGATCGTATCGCCGCCTACACCACCGTAGACCAGGTCGGCGCCTGCACCCGCTTCGATAAAGTCGCCACCAGTACCACCGTCAATTTCGTCGTCGCCGGTACCGCCGGTGATCTTGTCCGCACCGCCCAGTGACTGGATCAAGTCATTGCCTGCGCCGCCGGAAATAATGTCACCAAAGAAAATGAAATCGCTGAAGTCGGGGTCTTCGTCGCCCTCGTCCGAACCGAACAAGATGTCGTTACCCAGACCGCCGCTGATGGTGTTAACCACGCCACTGCCGGCATCGATAAAGTCGTCGCCGTCGTCACCGGAAAGATTGTCTTCGCCGGCGCCGCCATAGATCTGATCCGGATCGTCGCCGCCGCCGATGATGTCATCGCCTGCCTCACCGAACAGCAGGTCGACGCCGGCATCGCCGACAACAATATCGTTGCCCTCACCCGCCAGCACCCGGTCGTCGCCCAGGCCGCCGAAAATCTGGTCGTTGCCACGCTCACCGAACAGACGAGTCCGCGTCTTCGTCACCGCGAATTTCATCGTCGCCCGAATTGCCGTGAATGACGTCCAGACCGGTTTCACCAAACAGCTGGTCCGAACCCGCGCCACCGATGATCTCGTCATCACCGGCATCGCCGTGAATAACGTCGGGATCACTGTCGCCGAACAGGCGGTCGGCGCCGTCGCCGCCGGAAATATTGTCCGCGCCGGTCCCGCCACGCACCAGGTCAGCGCCGCCCTGGGCGGCAATCGTGTCATTGCCGGCGTTGCCCTCAATGAGGTCCGCCCCATCGCCAGCGGCATCAGCGTTATCGGCCCAGGCAGGCGCCCCGGGATCGCGCAAGCCATAAATCGTGTCGTTCTCGGTGCCACCGAATATCTGGTCGGCAGCACTGCCGCCAAACAGCGTATCGAAGCCCGTTTCGCCGTAAATCTCGTCGGCGTCGGCGCCGCCATCCACGCGATCATTGCCATGACCGGCATAGATCAGGTCGCTGCCGC
This sequence comes from uncultured Gammaproteobacteria bacterium, assembly GCA_963807995.1. Lineage (GTDB taxonomy): Bacteria > Pseudomonadota > Gammaproteobacteria > Steroidobacterales > J054. The sequence goes on along the minus strand of CAWEDX010000003.1, from coordinate 78,708 downwards.
CATTGCCGAGAATCGTATCGACACCCGTCAGCAGCGGGAGGTCCGTATCTTTAACGGCACTGACGACGCCACCGCTGTGCTGTACACGGCCACCGTCGCCGAGCAGAACATCGGCACCGCTGCCACCGATGATGTCGTCATCACCACCGCCGCCGATTACGATGTCGTCACCGCCGCCCGCGTCGATACTGTCGTCACCAGCTGACGCGCCGGGCAGGCTGATGTACACGCTGTCCGTCGCGTTACCCAGATCACCGAAAATCACATCAGCGCCGCCTAGGCCACTAATGACATCGGCACCCAGACCGCCAAAAATAAGGTCGGCACCAGCGGAGCCGGTCAGCACGTCGTCACCGACGCCGCCGTCAATCAGTACGGTGCCATTACCGGTTCCGGCGAGAATCGTGTCGTCGCCGTCGCCACCCTCGAGATCAAAGTCGATGCCGTTGCCAGTAACGCCCGACAGATCAATGATGTCATCACCCAGCCCCCCGCGGGCAATAATGCGCGTCAGGGCCGTCGGGTTGTCGTTTTCATCCTTAAGCTTGTAAGTCTGTGGATCAACGGTGATCACTTCGCCCGTCGCGGTACGCAGCGTGGCGGAAACCGTCACCTCGTTGGGGTTACCCCCCTGCGTAACGGTAAACTCTTCGACGATATCGTCGGTGTTTTTATTCAAGCGCTCGCGGGCAAACTCACCCATGTTCAGCTGCAACACACCGCCGCCCAGGTCCGAAGCCAGGCGCGGCTGGCGCAGGCTCTCGAACTCGAATTCGAACAGGGTGATGGGTGGGGTGATATCAAGCTCTTCACGAATTGAAGTGAAGCCAAGGTTTAGCTCGTAGAATGCAAACAGGCGCGCCGTGAGGTCGCCGGAAATATCAAACAGCGAACCGACGGCCTCTACCGGATTAGCGCCCAGCAGTAACTCGGTCTCGATGACACCAATGACCTCGCTGCCGCGAATCTTGCCGTCGGGGAATGGGTCGTAAAGATCGAAGAAAATATTGGCGAACACACCACCTTCCGCGCCGCCACGCGCGATACCAAGGTTTAACTCTGCGGTGGCAGACAGGCCGGCATAGAGAGTCAGCTCAGGATTATCTCCATCGTTGGCACCGAATGGATCGTCGCCTTCCGGCGTGCCGAAGTCATTAACGTAGAGGCCATCCAGAATTAGCAACGGATTGACGAAATCCGTTTCGGCAAAACGCTGCAGACCGAAGGTGTCGTAGCCCACGGCATGGAAGTCGATGTAGGCACCGAGTTCGCCGCGGATAGACACACCTAGCGGACCGAGCACCGGAATAAAGTTTTCGTAGAGGAAGCCGACATCCAGCGCCGGTATATCGAAATAGACCAGGTCGATGGGCCGGTTCAGGAATAAACCGAAAATCTGCGACGGATCTTCGAACAAGGGGAAGCTAAAGTCGCCGCCGCCCTGCACATCACTGATAAAGTCCGAGGTCGAACTCGCACCCTGACCGGCCAGGGCAGCGTCGAAGTCGATATCGGCCAGGTTACCGAACCAGGTGTCCAGGTCGGACCCGGCGTAACTGAAGTCATCCTCCCAGGGCGTCAGGCTCAGGCCACTGCTGCCGGGATCGAGCAGGTCCAGGGAACCAAAATTAATACCCACCTCTTCCGGAGACGTCGGCAGGGTATTGATCAGGTCGATGACCCGAACAATCTTTTCTATGAAGCTGGTATCGACATTGCCGAAGGCGCCGGCCACATCGAGGAAGGTCACCGGGGAAAACAGGTCGGAGATCACCGGGATTTCGGTGAGCAGGATATCGATGATGGGCTGGAACGGCTCGGTAACGTTCTGCACCTGCTCCAGCACCGGGCCCAGCACTTCGCCGATAACCGAACCCAGTTCCAGGGTGACATCCCGGATCTCAAGTGCCTGCAGACCGTCGCCGATGGCGTTGCCGATGCTATCCAGCGGTACATAGGTCGCCAGGCCAATATCGCCGATGGCCCAGTCGAGGAAGAAATTGGCGTTGACCGTCGGGAACTTGCCGGCCGCGCCGGGTACCAGGTCACTGCTCAGCGCGAGCTCGACATCCAGATCGACAACGGCCGATGCAGCCAAACCGGCAGTAATGCCAATACTGCCCAGCTCGGCGAAACCCAGTCGGCTGCGCTGCGCATTGCCTGTATTAACAAGATTGGCCTGAAGTTCGGCTGCCAGAGTCGCGGAGCTGCTGCCCGCTGGATCAAGCCCGAGCTGCAGGAAGCCCAGTTGCGCCACGACGTCACCGGATACCGATGCGTTCAGGGCAATGCTCAGCGCGTTGTCGTCGTCATCGTTCGGGTCGCCGGCTAGATTGACGGGATTCGGGTTAGTCGCGGGATCATCCGACGCATTGCCGATATCAATATAAAAGACATCCGTGCGATTCAGACCAAACCCGATATCCCATTCCCAGTCGAGGCTCAGGTCAACATCGGCATCCGCTTCGAATCCGAGGCCCGGCAGGCCCAGGTCCAGGTTGATATCTGCGCCCGTGTCGATGATTGACGCACCGAGTTTAAAATCCCACTCGGCGAAATGGTCTGCCTCCGGGCCGCCGTCGTTAATGTTGGTGACAAACCGGATATCGCCAATCTCGGTGGCCTGGCTGCCATCTGCCTTGAGCAACAGCTTGGCGCCGTCCGGGCCGAGGAAGTCGTAGATCAGGCTGGAAATCAGGTTCTCATCGGGATCGTCGGCGTTCTCGATGGCTTCGCGCAGCGGCGCAATGAAGTCACTGCGCAAATCAGCAATAAACTGTGCGCCCTGCGCCAACTGGTCACCGACCAGCGGCAGGCTGAGCTGGGCAAAACGGCTATCCAGGGACGACTGTGCCAGGGACAGGAAGGTATCAATGCCGTCGATGGCGAGCAGGATGTTGTCGAGCAAACCAAAGTTGGCGAAGTCCAGGCCGAGACTGGCAAAGTCCGGCGCGTTGACCACCAGGCTGCCCGGGTTGGACAGATCCGCGTTGAGCGTGATGTCGCCTAGATAGTTAGTGTCCGTCGGGAAATAGGTCGGCAGCAGCGCTGCAGCGGAACCTGTCAGGCTGGTCTGTACGTCGTTAACAACATCGACATCAGTTACCAGTACACGACCGTTGGTAAACAGGCTCGGATCCAAGCGCCGCATCGAAAGCCGCGTTAATGGATGCATTGCTCGGCCTTGAGTCGCTGCCGCGAATGGTTAGACCGAAACCACCCAGCGCTGCGCGGAATGTCAGGTTATCGCCGGTACCCGCAAACAAACCGGCCAGTGCGGTGGTATCAAACAGGTAGACATCCAGCGGATTGTCCAGGTCGATACCGAAATCCAGGTTAAAGTCGATACTGCCTTCGGCTGCCAGTCCGGCCGAGCCAACCAGCGCATCACCGATGGTCGGCACATCAAAATTGAAATTCAGCGCTTCACTGAAAACTGCCGACAGGCCCAGGTCGAGCTTCAGCAGGCTGAGGTCGTCGCTGGTATCGCCAACCGTACCGTTGTCATCCGTCAACACGGACAGCCCGATAACATCACTGTCCTGCGACAGGCCGAAGGCTTCCTTCAGCTCCGACTCCAGGAATTGCAGGCTTGCGGCGGGGTTGTTCTGCGCTTCACTCACCAGCGCGTCCAGACGATCAGCGTAGCCGAGAAGATCCTGGATGCTGACACCGATCAGCGGTAACTCATCGTCCAGGAAACCGGCGCCTTCAAACTGGCGAAGGAACTGAGCCACTGCCAACAGGGCATCGAGAATATTGGAGAAATTAAAGTCGGGGTTGGCGAACAGACTTAGATCACCGAGGTCACTGAAGGTAACCTTGATGTCTGAAGTCAGGGGATCGCCGACGTCGTAGTCCCCCAGCCCGGCAACGCTGAGGCTCGGCGAGACAAACGGGTCGCCAAAAGGATCACCAAAGCCGACAACTTCAATATCCAGGCTGGGATCCAGGCCCGGAACCAGCGCGTCCACGGACGGGGTAATGGCCAGGTCCAGTTCGAATAAGCCCGAACCGGTTAACGTCGGTGTTGCCACGACAGAGGCCGGGTCTGTGGTCAAACCATCCAGCAACTCCTTGACAGTCAGGCGGCCGTCGGGCGTGACACCCGTGGGTTCCTGCAAGCCGAAGTCGAGCGCAAAGCCGAGGTCGCCGTTACCCGTCAGCTCAACGCCCACGAATCCGAAAGTGGCCGTCGCATTGATACCGGGTGCCAGCGGATCTTCCGGATCCGGTGACGGCGTCGTCAGGCTGGCGTCCGCGGAAATCGACGCATTTTCGAAGAACACGCGTTCTTCGAATGGCAGACCGCCAAGTTTGTTACCGTCGAGACTGCCGCTGCGGTCTTTGCGCAGCTCGGCGTCGATCACGCCGATACCCAGGCGCAGCGCAACTTTCGAGCCGTTGGTGCCATCCACGCGGAAGCGCTGCTGACCGGGCAAGGCGGAACCTTCCGCGTCGACCTGGAAACTGTTGTCCGTCAGCTTGAGCGCTGTGCCTGCGGTATTCGTATCCGCGGTTACCGCGGCACCGGTGCCTGTGTTGATGGCAGCGATGACATCACCGAGTGTCAAAGCGCCGTCGAGACTGACGGGCAGAATACTGCCATCGCTCAAGTAGAAAACCAGGTCATCCAGCGTCGATGCCGTATCCAGCGCCTCGAGCCCGAACTTGTCCTGCGCTTCCGCGTCGGCGTTCTTGATCGTGAAGGCGGTACCTGTCAGCGAGGTAAACACCAGTCGACCGCCGGCAATGCCTGCTTCAATCTCTGTATCAAGAGACGCCGCCGCCAGCGCGTTGTTGACTACCGCCGCCAGCTTCAGGTCATCGCGCGACGGTTCGTCCGCCTGCGGCGCGTTTACGGTGACCAGCACGCCGCTGCCGGTGTTACCGACATCAATCTCGAAGGTCGCCGCAACCGACTGCTGCGCAAGGCGACTGGCCAGACTTGAATTGGCACGCAGAACCAGTTGCCCGTCTTCCAGCGCCGCGGCCTGGCCACGATAGAGCCCGAGCTGCCCGAATGCGACCTGGTCCGCGGCGGCATCAACGGTTAGCTGCGTAATGCTGGGATCGGTGGCAGTTAGCAATATTTGCAGTGAATCAGCGGACGCGACCAGCTGTGTGTCGAGACCCGCACTGGTCAATGCCGCGTTCAGGTCCGTTACCAGGTCATCCGGCGTGCGATTGTTGGCTGCTGTGAGCTGGGTAACGGTGACCGGAATGGATGCTGCACCATTGATGCTGACATCGATGGTCACGTCATCAGTCAATCGTCCGTAGATTGAGCCGCTGGTTACGGCAGGCAGGGTCTTGATCAGCGGATCGCCGGGGCCATCCGGTGAGATATCAGCCAGCAAAGTCGAACTATCAATGAAGCGGGAGGAATCGGCATCTTTTAGATCAATGCCAAGAACCAGGCTCAGTCCGGCCGAGGCATCCAGGCGGATGGTCGAGTCGCTGGAAACATCAGCGACGCTGCCCAGTTCAAAATTAAAGTCTATCGGCAGCTCTACGCCGGGCTGGGTAAGACCAAGCGCCTGGGTGTCGATATCCAGGTTGTAAGTCAGAATCTTGTTAACGGAGTCGTAACTGGCACCGATGATGCCCGGTGAAATGCCGAGAATTTCTGCCAGCCGCTCGACCAGCTGCTGCGTTGTGGTAAAGGTCGGGTTGTTGTCCTGGTCGACCAGTTTGACCACATCATTCCCGAGGCCGATATTCTGACCGCCCGGTAAATTGATCTCGGTGAATTGCAGGCCGTCGACGGTATTCACATTCAGCGCAAAGTCGATGGCTGCGCTCAGGGTACCGTCCGCGGGCGCATCACTCGTCGCCAGAATTTTCAGCGCAAAGCCATCGTCCACGGCGGCCTGGATTGGGAAGTTAAAGCCCAGCTCACTGTAGGGCCCGCCGCCGGAAATTCGCTGAATCGACAGCCCGGTGATACTCGGGTCGATGACCCTGAACTGTATCCTGTTGCCCACGGCCTCGGCGCGCACACGGCCCTGCAAGCCTGCGGAAGATAAGGCTTCATTGATGTCCGTGATCAGGTAATCGCTGCTGTCCTTGTCGTCATCTGCATCGTCAAACAGCAAGGCATCGCCGATGGCATCGGCCAGGTTAACCACCTGCCCGATCACCGGACCCGCCAGCGGAATCTCCGCCAGGTTGAAGGGCTCGCCGGCAACCAGCTCGTTCAGGGCGTCGCGGAAGCGCGCCAGCATGCTGACCAGCCCCGCCGCGTCCATGTTGTTGAAGTTAGGCAGCTCGGTCAGCGCGCTGGGCAGCGGCGCGGGGGAAACCGTCCAGGTATCCGGGTCGTCGATATCACCGAGCGTTACCGTGACGCCGGTATAGCCGGGATTCGGGTCCGAGTTTGGTAGCAACGGATCGGGATCAGCGACAACCCCGAGGAATGGCACGCCGATGGGCAGGAAAAACTCGGCCGATCCGTCCACGCTGAGCTCGGTGAGATCCGTCACATTGGCGACAGCGTCGATCAGTTCCTGCAGATCGATGCGACCGTCAACGGCATTGGTGGCCGGGTCCGTTAGCGATACGACAAAAGTCGGGTCAGCGGTGGCGGTGCCGTCTACCACCTCGATACCGAGAAAACCGAAACGGGCCGCGGCGTCAAAATCGGCGATGTCGAGATTAATGGTGCCGGATGCCATGGCATCACGGATAAACAGGTAGTCCGTGGCGGAATCGCCGGCAAGCACGTTGTCGAAGTCGATACCGAGGGTAAAGTCGAAGCTCGCATCGATGCTCGTTGTCGCCGTTGTGTCGACAATCAGGCCGCTGACGCTGTCCTCCACTTCGACGCCGTAACGAATTTCCCGGAAACTCTCTGCCAGTTCCTCCAGCAGGCTGATATTGAACGTCAGCTCTTTGCTGGTGGCATCGTAGGCAAGACCAAAGTCTGCCAGCGTAATGCCAAGGCTGGCAGTCAGCTCGGCTGCCAGTTCCTGCACCGTGGGAATAGACACGCGACCGCTGGCAGGATTATTCAGCGGGTCCAGCACCTGCTCCTGGAATTTCGTAATGACATCCAGCAGCGTGTTGAGACTTTCATCCAGGAACGGCAGTTCGGATTCGAACACCGACAACTGGTCCTTGAGCTGAGTCAGTGCCGCAATCAACTCATCAGAGTTGTACTCGAGGAAGTCGAGCATCGCCTGCCCGTCCGGTCCGGCCTGCAGCGTAGCGGTGGCGGTGACGGCCTGCGGTTGTGCCAGGTCGTCCCAGCTAAGGCGAATGCCTGACTCGGCCAGGTCTATGCCATCTTCAAAGCCCGGCACGATGGCCTGAATGCCGAAAACCCCGTCAAGCTGCACATCGGCAGTGCCGTCACCGGGGTCGTTCACAATATTCGCATCAACGGAATCGCGATAACTCGGATCAACGAGTTCGGAAACACGAATCAGGTCATCGGCGGCGCCACTGGCCGGATCGCTGAAATTAAAATCTATTGATACATCGGGGTCGAGCGTCAGCTCGGCGTCGAGCATTTCAACGCCCAGGAAACCAATGCGACCCGAGGCGCTGGCGCCATCGGCGATGCGCATGTCCAGTACCTGCAGCTCGGGTCCCGTGCCGGAGGTGTCGACAAAAAAGCCCGAACCGTCGAAACCAAAAGCGAGATCCAGCTGCACATCCATGGCCACACCGAGCAGGCCATCCAGCTCGATGCCGATATCCGTGTCGATGGTCAGGTCGAGGAAACCTTCCAGTTCTCGCTGTAGCTGAACATCGAGGAACCAGTCTGCATTGCCGTCGCTGTCTCGATCGGTGACCTCGTCGCGCAGCACCGTGGCGCCGAGGGCGACCAATGCCGCCTCTAACCCAGCGAGCGTGTTGATGTCACCATCTTCGCCAATGTCTGCGATGGAAAAGCCGTTCGGGCCTTCGCTGAACATACGCTCAATCAGGGTGCCGCGATTCTGCAGTTGAGTGGCGCCGTCCGGGTTGATGCCACGCACATCGAAGAACGCTTCGTCCTTCACGCGCGGTGCTTCGGTAATAAAGTTGTTGAGCGCACCATCGAGAGAACTCAGCGCCAGGCCCGCCAGAACCTCACTGGCCAAAGATTCCGCCAGCACGCCGCCGCTCAGGGCATCGGCGAGGCTCTGCAGACCCGCGCCCAGACCCGTGAGACTGAGCGCTATGGAACCGTCGAGAGCAACGGTCTCAACGCTAGTCCAGTCAATTCGCTGGGATTCAGTAACACCAAAGGGACTAATGGCCGAGACTTCATAGAAGCTCGCACCGCCGCCAAGATCGACCAGATCAGAGCTTTCGGTATAGGCGTAGCCGTTGGGCACCACCGGGCCGGTAAAATTGAGAGTATCCGCGCCTGCACCACCACTGAAATCTATATTGCTGCTCACCACCAGGGGTGCCGCGCCATCGTCGATATTCAGCACGTCATCACCGCCGGCGCCGGTAATAACAATGTTCTCCAGGCCGCGGACGTTTACCTGCAGCTGCGGTTCAGCCGGCGGTGTATCGCCTTGCTGGTACTGCGAGACATTCAGCAGCCATTTTTCCTGGGCGTCGCGCGCAATCTCGAATACGTCGTCGGCGCCACTGCCCGTCAGGCGTAGCTCGGGTGAATTGCCGACCAGCCAGCTGGCCTTGTCCATCGTCCAGGCGCCGCGACCGAGCGTACCGGCCAGCAACACATCATCCGCAACTGAATAGCTGAGATCTGTAACCAGCACATCAGGCATATCCGAACCGAACTCGGTCCAGGCCGTTCCGGCCGTATTGCCAATATGTCGATAGACACCGCCGGCGGCACCGACCAGAAGCACCGGTGTATCGCTGCCCGCGGCATTAACGACGGTAATGGTCTGCAGGTCCTTGCCGCCATTCAGCGTACCCAGGTTGCCGGTAAGCTGAGTAAATGTGCCGTTGACCGGATCGGCTGCCACTGTATCCGAAAACCAGACGTTGCCTTTGGAATCTACGGCGTAAACGTGCTGCCAGTTCTGCGGATCGATGGCGACATCGCGTATCACACCCGAGACAATGTTGGAGTTTACAACCGGCGCCAGGGCTGTCTGACCTGGCGCCCTGACCCATAGCGTCACACCATTGGTGCCGCGATCAGTGCCTACCCAGGCGATATCGGCTTGCGCACTGCCGTTGGATGCCCTGCCCCCGGCCACAATGCTGTTGATTTCGGCGAGGCGCGATGAATTGGGTACCGACGAACCTACCATGACGCCGTTGAGCAGCGTCGCCGTAATGCCACCGTCGAAAGTCTCGAACAGCGAGCTGCCGCGAGCAATGATCAGGCGATCGCCGTCCTCGGAGTTGATCGCGTAGGGAGAAATAAACTCGTAACCACCGGTCTCCGCCATGGCAACGGCGTAGCTTTGCACCTGCACGCCGGCCTGGTTAGTGAAAGCGGAGAAACTCTTGATGTCACGGAAACCATCGCCAAAGGTCACCGTCAGCGTGGTCGGCGTTACCGCCGTGACCTGGTAGATACCGTCGTTGGCGCCGCTGCCCGTAACGACGATATTTTGATTGGCGACGAAGCCTTCCGCCTGCCAGTCGCCGACGGGATTCACGCCATTGGCGCTGCGCACGATGCTGCCCGTGGCGCCGTTATTAACGAAACTCAGCAGATCAGTGTTCTGCTTGGCCGGACCGTTTGCATTGATGATGGCAAGATGCCTGGGGATGCTCTGGTCGAAGGACACACCGCTGCGAAGGTCGCCGAGGGGCTGCGCCTCGACACTGCGAACCCGCAGATCCATTTCCAGGCCGTTGGCATGGATGGCACCCACCATGTAAGTGCCGTCGAAACCGTTGCTCCCCTTGATGCGCAGAATCTCTCCGGTGCGGAATCCGTCATCAAGGAAATTGCCAATGCTGCGCGTCAGGCTGCCCGTGGCATCCAGGTCAAGAAGATCGACGCTGGCCACCGGCAGGAAGGTCAAATCGTCGGCAACGGTGAGCAGCGGCTCGATAGCCGTAAACCCACCGAAGTTCTGGAAGGTGGTGTAGTAAGTATCGCCCGCGGTGGCAGCGATGGCGCCATCGCCGCCGTAAACTGTTGTCCAGTCGGCTAATCCCGCCTGGTCCTGCAGAGCGCTGCCATTATCCTGGGCGCCGCCGAGTATCAGGTTTTCCGCTTCATTCCAGACCACGGAATAAAATTCCGTCAGGTTAAGGTCGCCGATGAGCGCGCTCCAGCGACGGCTGGGCTGGTCGTCCGGGTTGTTGAGCTGATAGATACCGCCGTCATCAACCTGCAGAATGACAAAATCGCCCGGGCCCGTCTGATAGGCAATCATGTTGCGTGAATCAGCGTGGGGCGCCGTATTGTTCGCACCGATGCTGGCAGCGTGCTGCCAGTCAATGCCATCCCAGACAAACAGGCGACCGTGGAATTTGTCCGTGCCCGATGAGGGGGCAGCCACGTCATCTATAAAATTGGTATCACCACCAACGTAAATATTTTCCCACTCGAAGGGATCGGGCAGAAACGACGTGTGCTTTTCCGCCTGCCCGCTGGGATGGACGGTGAAGAACATCTGGCGGTCGATGCCATTGGAATCGTTGTAGGTTTCCAGCGATCCCGGTGTACCTAGATCGACCCAGTTCTGACCCAGATCTTTACTGCGGAACACCTGGGTCAGGCGAAAATCGTTACGTGTATCTCCGCTGACGATGGCATTGGCAGAGAAAGCCTGGCCGAGGGCGGCAGTCAGGTGGATGTCGCCAGTGACAGGGTCTATCCAGTCTATCGTCGGCCGGACAAAGTTGTTGGGGGTCAGCAGCCGAATATCGTTGCCGGCCGCCGCCGTATCGTCAAAACCCAGTGTCTTGGCAGATGTAAAAAACAGCGTCTTGCCATCGCCGCTGATGCTTTGAACGATGTATCCGGTATCCGCATTGGCCGTGGTGCCCTGTACCTGGATGGACAAGCCCGCGGCAAATCCATCCTCGCTCCAGGTCCCTCCGTCTACGCGTGTCACGGAATTGCCAGCCGCAGAAAACTGCAACTCAATTTTACCGAAGGACAGGGCCTGCAGAACCTGCACTGTTTCGCCCGGAGCAAAACGCTCCGGTGCGCGCACATTAATAACGGTGTCCGTGGCCAGCGCGGCCTGATTCATGGTGCTGGCGGGCGTCGCGATCAGGCCGACGAATACAGAATGATTGCCATCGTCGGCACTGCCATCGTCTACCTGTGCGGCGCTGACGCTAACGATAACGCGATCGAAGTTGGCAATGTCGCGTTCCAGCTCAGACCAGGCCGGTGTGCCACTGGTTGCCGGCGCACTCAGATCGAAAACTGTATTCCAGGTGGCGCCGTTGTCGCTGCTGGAATAAACGCCTTCGCCCGGGAGCCCTGCGTAGAGAATACCTGCGTCGCGGTCCAGGGCGATGGAACTGACGCCGTTGTCAGGTAGACCGGTGCCGATTTCGTCTGCGTACGCAAAGCTGATGCCGCCATTGGTACTGATCAGCAAGCCGCCAACATCGTCTTTACCGGTTGTCGATGTGGACACAAAAATATTGCTGCCATCGACGATCAGACCCGTGACATTGGCCCCAATCAGCTTTTTGTCGGCCAGGATTTCCCAGGTATCGCCACCGTCAGTGGTTTTGAGTAACCCGAAACCCGGCCCGTTCATGCCCGAGCTGCTGACTTTTCCGGTACCTACATAAAAGGTATTGCCGGAGGTGTCGCTCAGATCAAAGGCGATTTCCGTATATCCGGTGGTGGGGAACTGCTCGGTCAGCGGTCGCCAGCTGAGTCGCTCCGAGGGATCCTCCTGGTCGATTAAGCCATCCAGGTCATTGTCGATGGCATCGCCGGCCGTCGGACTATAGTTTTCCGTCTTCCAGAGGCCGCCGCCGACGGTGCCAACGTAGAGGATGTTGGCATTGAAGGGATCGGCCACGACGGTATCGATAGCGCCGGCAACGGGCGTGCCCGGCAGATTCTGCACGCCTTCGATACTCGCCGGTGATAACTCCCGGGCCCTGCGGCACCCAGCGAGCCACACCCGTTACCACCGGCGCTGCGAAACCGGTCGTGTCCACGGTGCTGCCGTTGAACTCGGCGGCTTCAAAATCGGCCAGCGTCAGCGCGAAGTTTTGCGCGCCCAGGCTAAGTTGCGTGTCGACAAGGTGACAGCGCCATCCGACCGGGCCAACCAGCGTGTCCATGCCGGCGCCGCCCGTGAGGGTCAGGCTGCCGGTATAGCCCGGCAGAGGCTCAACCCAGATCTTGTCGTTGCCGCCAGCCGCATTGATAGTGATTGAACCGCTGGAATTCGGACGCAGCGAAACTGATGCTCTCGAAGCTGCCATTCAAGCTCTCGATGATCAGACCGTAACGTTGTCGGATCTTCGCGCAGGCGAATTATGTCATCCGCGGCCGTTGCATCGAAAATTCTGGTTTTGCCGACGCTGTTGTCCGTGATCGGCTCAAGTCCGGCGAACTCGATGGTCTTGTCGCCATAGTCCAGTACGCCGGAGTCGGCACCGCTGGCGCTGTAGCGCATGTTCGCCGGCCCGGAGAACCAGTCATCAATTACCAGCGAGTCGAACCCCCCGGTATTGCCGTCGATCCGTCCGCTCAGATCACCACCGGCCCAAAACGTGAAAGTGTCTTCGTTGCCAACATCGCCGGTGAGGTTCTCGACGCCGGAGAACACCGTACCGGTGCCACCGCTCTCGACATAGCCACTGTCAGGCCCGCCAATTGATCCAGTCAGCGGAATCCGAGCCGGTGACGCGCAATTCATCGCTGTCCTGCGCCGAATCGATCCAGGAAGGTCAGCGGGATTTCGATAGGCACCGTGGCATCGATGGTCAGCACGTCGTCCTGCGCCGTGCCGCGCACCAGGAAAGAATCCAGATTAGTCAGCGCGACGGTATCCAGAACCTCGCCGTCGCCGTCCGCCGAGTTGTCGATGATCGCCAGCTGATCGACACCGCCCAGCGACTGCAGCTGGACCAGGAGCTCGTTGTGCTCCGCGTCCATGTCATAGGTATAAGGAGTGAGGTCTGCCGAAAGCAGCAGGCGCGGCTCCAGCGGCTCGAACAGGGGTCGCGGGCGGCTGGACTGCTGAATCTTGCCGAGCCAGCGTTTAAACGAGGGTCGCCACCAGCCTTTCTTGCGGCGCGCGTGGGGATAACCGGGTCGCAGGCTCACGATTCAAGCCCCCCGATATATACGCAGGTGACACAACCGGCAATACCGATTATGAACCTCCCCGCCGTATCCCCATTCAACAGCGTGCTCTCCGCAGCTCCCGAAAAAACCGAATTAAGCGGTTTCTATTTCGGGAAAATTTTTCTTTTTAGTTCTGTGACTCAGTATCGCGCTGCGGCAGAGCCGCCGTCAATTTTTTGAGCCCGGTAACATTTCAGCGCCTGGCCTGCTAAAGCCTTAAAAGTCCGTCAGCTTGCGGAATGCATTGCAGAGAGTGCTTCACACGGCACTATCCGCATTGTGGTAGTCAAGCACCGAAACAGTCGGAAAGGCTGCCGGCCAGCAGATTATGTTTAATCCCTAATCCGCCTTCTGCAGCACCCGACTCATATAGCCCGACAGGTCGTCGATGATTTCCATCGCCGCCGCCGGATCGATGCCCGCCAGGTTTTTCGCCAGCGCTTTCTTGAACTCCAGCTGCGTCTGCCGCGGAATCTGGATGCGCTGCGCCTGCGGTGAACCGGCACCGTGCATCGACTCCGTCAGATAGCCCACGGCGTTGCGCCCCAGCGTCATGTTCTCGATCAGCCGCAGGATGCGCATCCGGTCTTCGGTCGAGATCTCTTCGCGGCCTTTGCAGGTACTTGCGTACCAGATGGCGCCGACCTCGGGATGCTCCAGTTCCTGTTGCGAGGGCATGGTCACCATCAGCCCGCCGGCCAGGTCCTGCGCCAGTCGGCCGATTTCATAGGGCATCTTCGTGACGTGGTGCTTGCAGACATTGGCGATCATGTCGTCGTTCATGAACACGCCGGACTTCATTTCGCTGGCCTGGTAGCTCGACGCGATGCCCGTGCTGTAGATCGTCTCGTTCAGGTGCGTCATCTCCACCAGCTTGTCGCGGATATGCGAAGCCTTTTCCACGCCGTTGTAGTCGGCGACGGTCGCGGCGGCGCCGATCAGCACATCGCCCACGCCGGATTTACAGACATAGCTGCGGCGGTGATAGCAGGTAAATCGCTCCACCAGCATGGCGGCAAAATCGTACTCGCCGTCCATGAAGATACGCTCGTTGCGGAATGAACACGTCGTCGAAAATGATCATGGCTTCCTGGCCGGCGAACTTGGCGTTGCCGGCATCGAGGTCACCGCCTTCCATGGCGCGCGTGTCGCAGGACTGCCGGCCATAGATGTAGGTGATGCCCTCGGCATCGACCGGAATCGCGCCGACGATGGCATAGTCGCGATCCTCCTCGCCCAGCCGATGGTCGGCATCACGACCATCCAGTGCGAATTGATGCAACCGGTCTGGTGCGCTTTGGCGCCGCTGATGTAGACGCCCTCCTCGGTGCGTCTGCGTCACGTGCACGATACAGATCCGGGTCTTCCTGCTCATGCGGCGCCTTGCTGCGATCGCCTTTGACATCCGTCATGGCGCCGCCGATGACGTAGCCGCGTTGCTGCGCCATCGTGACGAAATCCACGAAGCGCTGGTGATAGGCGGTGCCATGCGCCTCGTCGATCTCGAAGGTCACCGAATGCAGGGAATTGAAGGCATCCATGCCCGACGCAGCGCTGGAAGCAGGTGCCGGTCAGCTGGCCCGAGACGTCGCTGCATCTTGTTCTGCATTGACCAGGTCCTCGGCACTCTCGGCGATATGCAGAAAGCGGTTGACGCGCTCGCCGGTATAGGGAGACATCGCCGTGCCGAGTTCCGGATTGCTATTCGCCAGGTCGTAGGTTTCGGCCACGGCATTGATCGAAGGGCGGATCATCGGGTGATCCACCGGCTCATCGACCAGTTCGCCAAACAGGTAAACCTTCAGGTTTCGGCCGCGCAGGCTGGCGATATAGTCCTCGCCATTGCGAATCATTGGCGCGCTGGCTTCCTTGGCGATCGTGGCCATCAGTGGCTCCGTCTTCAGATGAACGTCAATTTTACACCCGGGCCGCGATGCCGTCAGATGGTGTTTACCCTCGCCCTTTAGGCCGCAACGCAGCACCAAGGTATCCTGCCGCCAGTACAGAGCCGCCAGCCAGCGCGGCATCGGCTGGCAAGGACCGCTTATGACAGACACATGGCACGAAAACCGCGGCCAACGCCGCCGCGCCCGTATCCACAGGCGCGCGGATCGACGCACTGGACCTGGTGCGCGGCTGCGCGGTACTGGGCATCCTGCTCATGAATATCTGGGCCTTCGCCGGCCCGCAGGCGTTTTTCGACAACCCCGCCGGTATTGCTGATTGGCCCGGCGCGCCCGTTGCCACCTGGGCGGTAATACATAGCCTGTTTGAAGGCAGCCAGCGCGCCCTGTTCTCGCTGCTGTTCGGCGCCGGCATGTTACTCATGGTCACACGGCTGGGCGAGGTGCCCGGCGTGCCGCTGGCCCGCGTCTATTATCGACGGATTTTCCTGCTCATCTGCATCGGCCTGTTCGACGCCTTTATCCTGCTGTGGCCGGCAGACATCCTGTTTACCTACGGGCTGTGCGGATTGTTGCTCTACCCGTTGCGGCGTTTACCGGTTCCCGGCACTCGTGATCATGGCCTGCCTGGTGATTGCATTGAACGCGGGTCTGCGCGTGGCCGATCTCAATAAAGCGCGCGAGCTGCAAGCCGCTTATCCGGAAGCTGTCCTGCGTGCCGACGAAGACCCGGCGGCGGCGAAATCGTCGCGGACTGGGAAAAAATCGAGTCGCGCACCCGCCCGGATGTCAACGGCGAAGAAATCACCGAGACCATTCGCATCATTCATCCGGCAGCTTCGCGCGAGTTCTATCGCACCGCGCCACCAGTTCCCTGGTGTTGCAAACCGTCGTCGCGCTCAATGCCTGGTTCCTGGATGCGCTGGCCGTGATGTTGCTGGGCATGGCTGCGCTGCGTGCCGGCTGTTCACGGCGAATCGCGCCGAGCACGCTGCTATGCTACTGGTGGCCGGCTATGGCGTTGGGCTGCCGCTGGCACTGCAGAAACCATTCACTTTGCTTAACAGCAGCTTCGACCCGGTCCTAAAAAGCAATGGCTGGTCAGCTATGACCTGCGACGGCTGGCCGTGGCTGCCGGCCATCTTGGCTGTTGCTGCTCTGGTCGCGCAGCACTAACGGGCAATGGCTCAAACGAAAACTCGGCAATGTGGGTCGCATGGCACTGAGCTAACTACCTTGGCCACTCTGTCATCTGCGGCCTGATTTTCTACACCATCGGCCTGGGTCTTTTCGGTCGTTATACCGGCTGGCATCTGTATGTTTTCGTGGCTGCTGATCTGGTTGCTGCAGATCAGTTTCAGCAGCTGGTGGCTGGCGCGCTATCGCTTTGGCCCGGCTGAATGGCTGTGGCGCTCGCTGACTTACCGACGTCGCCAGGCAATGCGGCGACCAGCAGAAACTTAAGTGCTATCGATTATCAACCGGCTCGGCGAACCTTTCGGGTTCGCATAGAAAGGCGGCAGCAACACCTACCGCCGCCGACAGCGCCGGGCCGCGAGAACCCATCAAAACCCGTAAGCCGGCAGCAACTGTGATCCGGTTCATGGCGGCGCAGCGCCTATCAGTAATCTAGACTTTTTTTTCTAGCTCGGGCGCCCACGACAATTAAAGTCTCTCTGCGAGCTAGGCGTGGGCGCCCGTTTTCTACTTTCCAGCACGCTCGGCCAGGCATGGTCCGGCAAAGTTGCTGATCACGACTCGCATGGACAGCAATTTATGCCTGCCGGCAGCTACTTCGCAGCGCGCCGTTTATCCACCATCGCCTTGAACACCTGCCGAGCTGGTCATCTGCGGCCCGTTCCATTCGGTGGGCGCAGTCAGGTACTCGCTGTGGTGCTTCTCGACGTAGTCGAGAATCGGCCGCGGTAATTCCTGCGGCCCGTCCATCAGTTTCATCGAGTGGCTGTGGAACACCATCTTGCCCGGCGAGTTGCCCATCTCCATGAACGGCAGCCAGTCGGCTTACCCGGCTCCAGGACATGGTGCAATAGGCCGAGGTAATGTCCGGGTTCAGGATGTCGGTCTTGCTGCCGATCAGTCCCCACAGTTCGGCGTGCTGATCGATATCGCCTGAGGAATACAGCGGATAATCCTTGCGGTTCATGGCCGCCGGATGCTGGATAAAGAAATTCCACTGGAACGCGACCATGTCGCCGCAGCTGACATAGGGGTAGGGCGGTGCCAGCGGGCCCTTGCCGCTGCGGGCAAACACGCCGTTGACCGGGTCATTCTGGATGTGCACCACATCGACCTTGCGCCCGCCGAGGAACGGGTTGCTCCACTCCTCGAGAATTTCGCCGGTAACCGGGTCGAGGTAGTACAGCACTTCCCGGCTATAGATGCGATAGCCCTCATCGACGGCCTCGAGCCTGCCTGAGCCGAAACCGAAGGTGCGGAAGCACTTGTAGTTCTGTTCCTGCGGAATCATCGCCCAGGCCTGGCCGGGAAACGCGAAGAAGAAATCTGCGCCGCTCGTGTCGCCGCGCAGTTTCATCAGCGCATTGAAATTGGTGTCCGGATCGTCGAGATCCAGTTCGGGGTCCTTGGCGGTCGTCAGTCCGGCCGACTGGCTAAGGCGCAGGGTCATTATTATCTCCGGGTTAAATTCACAGGCGCGCTAGTGTGCGAGCAAAGGCCAGCCAGCTGGTAAAAACAGGCGCGCGCACCACAGCTTGAACGGGCGGCGCAGGACACGCGAGTTAACCGGGCGCAGGCTCGGTCAAGCAACCGATTTGACAAGCCTTTCCTGCGAGGCCCCTGTCGCAGAATCAGCAGCCTTAAACTAGCGTATTCGCGCCCGCGGCCAGTCTGACCACCGGTACATCAGTCACTGCCAACACGCCAGCCCGATGAAAGTGCAGCGCGAATTAGAGGCGCGGGATCATCAGCAACGCCCGCATGAGCCAACCAGCCGGCGGCAAATTGGAAAAACTCGCTGCCGGTGGCGGGATCCGCCTCGGTCTGGGTGGCCTCGCGCCACAGGTGCGCGAAACCCCGCAGGTAGCCGCGAATCAGGAATGCCCGATAAGCCAATACGCCCTCCGGTGCGAGCCATTCCTGCACGGCAGCGGCGCCCTCGGCGAGCCGGCGCAGGCGACCTTGCCATTCGCGCCCATGCCCGGGAAGCGCCGCAGTCGCCGCCGGACCGGGCATAAAGCCCAATTCTGCCGACATGAGACCGGCGGCCACATCCTCCGGCAGTGACTCAAGTGCCACTTGCAAAGCTTCGGCCTGGGCGCTGATCTGCGCCAGAGTCGGACCGAGCGGACCTTTGGGCAAGCCATCCAGCCGCTCGAGCTGCTGCCCCAAACGCTCCGCCTGACTACGGACGCTCTTCGCTAACTCGCTATCAATTTCCATGGCGCAGATGTTAGCAAACGATTCCTGCGTCACATCTTTCCAGCGATACGACAAACAGGCTCAGTCATTGGTTCAGACTGAGCAAGGTTCTGCAGAGCTGGCACGGATAGTCGATTAACGCCGAACTCGAAACCCGACGGAAAAGCAGGTCATCGCCGAACGAAATCGAAACGGTAAATCAGCGCAGTGAATCGACCGCTCTAGCTCGGCGGTGACAGTGGCCCGGCGGTTAGCATTTCACAAGCGCCGCGATCTGGGCGGTATAAAGGCCACGCCACGGCGCGGAGACTTTAACGGTCAAGGCAGGCGATACGGGACCGCATTCCCAGGCCTAACTGCTCTATGCGTTGCAAAATCAGCGGCCAGCAAATTACCTGGCATCCAAACCCTGTAGTCGTAACACCGGCAGTTCTGGTACCCGCGAATCGAGGCTTTAGACCGGCACCATGCTAGGCTGCGCGCCCCATGACCTCCCCTTCGCCGCGCTTTGCCATCCCGATCCTGTTCGGCGTGGTGTTCATCGACCTGATCGGCTTCGGCATCCTGGTACCCCTGGTGCCGTTCTATGTGCAGCGCATGGGCGTCGGACCCGAACTGATTACCCTGGTCATTGCATTGCAGCCCTTGAGCCAATCACTGGTCACGCCGCTGTGGGGCGCGCTGAGCGATCGTATCGGCCGCAGACCGGTGTTGCTGGTGAGCATGCTGGGACATGCCGGCGCCTATGTTCTCCTGGCCTTCGCCGACAGCCTGGAAATGCTGATCCTGTCGCGCATCCTCAGCGGTATTACCTCGGCGAATATCGCCACGGCCTATGCGTATATTGCCGACATCACGCCACCCGAGGAACGCGCCGGCGCACTGGGCAAGATTTCGGCGGCGTTCGGACTGGGCTTCGCCGTGGGTCCGGGACTGGGCGGACTGCTGGCCGGCGGTACCTCCATGACGGATGCGAATTTCGTCTTGCCGGCCGTTACTGCGGCGGGTTTTTCACTGCTGGCATTCCTGGCGATCCTGATCTTTCTTAAAGAGTCCCTGCCGAAGTCCAAGCGCAGCAAAAAGCGCGAGGCAGGCCAACCCGGCACCCTGCGCAGCCTGGCGCGAGTGGCCGGACGTCCGGTGATCGCGGTGATGCTGATGTTGTGCGTGCTGGTGATTACCTGCATGTCGATCCGCGAGTCCATTTACAGCCTCTGGCTATTTGGTCGCTTTGCATTCAATGCGCAACAAATTGGTCTGCTGATGGCCTATGCCGGCGCACTGGTTTTCCTGATCCAGATGTTCGGTATTGGCCGGCTGGCAAAACGCTTTGGCGAACTCAACCTGATCAAGACCGCACTGGTTTGCCTGACCTGCAGCTGGCTTTCGCTGGTGGTTGCCAAAGACATTCCCGGCCTGTTACTGGCGATGACCTTCGGCGCCTTCGGCACCGCATTCTTCCAGACCAACATGCAGGCACTGATGTCCATGCGTGCAGGCCCCAGCGAGCGCGGCGCCGTGCTGGGCGTTTATCAATCCTCGGCCAGTGCCGCGCGGTTTATCGGTCAGGCCAGTTCCGGCACGTTATTCGCTCAGCTGGGTCAGAACGCGCCGTTTTTGGTCGGCGCGGCCGCCATGCTGCCGGCCCTGTTACTGGCCTGGTGGGCCGGGCACCGCATCACTGCGGAACGGCGCCCGACCAGCGCAGAAACACGCTGATACTCACGCAAGTTTTGCAAACGAGTGCAGCCCTCTTCTAAGATCGCTCATCCTGGCCAGCCGGCCAGTTACCCGGGCGGCACATGAGCACAGATAAAATCAGACTGACACGACGAAGCTTGTTGGCCGCTGCGGCGGCCGGCGCCGTCGCAGACCCCTTGTCGCCCGCCCTCGGCGACAGCCACGCACCTGGAGCAGGCAGCAAGATGACCGAAGTGAGAAAGAGACGCAGCGGACCGGGACTGATCTTCGGACCGGGTGAAGCAGGCTGGTGGGACTCGGAGCGAGTTTCCTGCCCGAAAGTTATGCGCGAAGCAGATGGCCAGTGGAAGATGTGGTACTACGGCCGAGACGCAGAATTCGATCGGCAGATCGGGCTGCCTACCGGTCGCGTCGGGTTGGCCACCTCAGCGGACGGCATCAACTGGGAACGGGTACGCGGGCCGCTGACCATGGGCTCGATTTTCGAACCGCACCCGGATCCCGCACGCTTCGACTCCGGCCATGTGGGCGTCAACGATGTCCACTATCGGGACGGCAAAATACTGGATGTGGTATTTCGGCGGCGACCAGTCGGCTATTAAAGCTGGCCCGGCGGAAATCAAAGGCTTTCCACTGCGTCCGGGCTGCGCGGTATCCGGCGACGGCATTCACTGGACCCGGCTGGAAGGACCGTATCGTGGCGCCCTGCTGGATGCCGGCAAGCCCGGCGAATTCGATGCGCTGATGGTGGGCTGGCCACAGGTCATTCCCTGGGACGATGGCAGCTGGCGCATGTATTACCACGCCATCGACATACAGCAGGGCTATATGGTCGGCTGGGCTGAATCGGCAGACGGTCTGCGCTGGGAAAAACGCGGGCAGGTCATGGGGCCCAGCGGTGTAAAGGGCAGCTTTGATGATCGCGGCGTCGCCACGCGGCATATCGTCAAGCTCAACGGTCGCTGGACCATGTTCTACGAAGGCTGCCGCGACATTGGCGACCCCTTTCAGGTCGATCGCCAGATCGGCGTCGCGGTTTCCGACGACGGCGTGAACTGGGAGCGAGTGCCCGGACCAAACGCCGACGGCAGCATCATCGGCGCCTCCACGGCCGATGACCCCTGGGACATTCGCCTTGGCTGCCCCTATGTCGTGCCGCATGCCCGACGGTTCGCTGCGCCTTTATTACATCGGCTCGGACGAACGCGATGGGGAAGGCGAGCTGGATACGGTCAACCAGATCGGCATGGCCGTGAGTGATGGCGACATCGCGCAGTGGCAACGCTGGGAAGGCTGATGCCTGTTGCCAAAACCTTGGCCGGGCAATGGCGACGGTTAATCCACAGGCGCGCAGCAATCCTGCTGGCACTGTTTATTGCCGGCAACAGTGCGGCGCAAAACCCCCTGCCCCAGCACAGCATGCAATGGCAGGCGCTGGCCGAGCGGATTGTCGCGCAGCTGCAGCTCGAGCCCGGTGAAAAAGTTATCTCACTGGGCGCGCCAGGGAAATTCGCCGAGATCGTGCCGCATCTTCGTTACGCGGTAATCAAAGCCGGCGGCGTAGACCTGGGCGTCATCGAAGTCATGCCAGAGCCGTTCCCGGAAGACTGGGATGAAACTACCTTGCGCGACGGATTTTCCGCTGCGCGTGACGCCTACGTCGAGCTGCTGCGCGATGTTGATGCCGCCATCATGCTGCCCGGCGCGAACCCGGTGCAGCCGGCCTACTCTGCCCTGCAGATCCTGTTATTTACCGAGGGTGGCCCGCGGCGCACGATACATTTTCACTGGACCGATGGTTACAGTTCCTCGGGCAACCAGTTCGGCATGACCGGCGTCACCGTCCTGCCCGGCCACTCGCCGCCGCCGATGCAGGTGGTGGATGCGGTCTATCAGCGCGCGGTGCTGGAAACGGATCTCGCCGCGCTGGCCGAACACCAGGCAGGTTTCGCCGCCGCGCTGCGCGATGCCGAGGTACACATCACCTCGCCGGCCGGCACGGACCTGCGTTTTCGCGTTGGCGATCGGGCCATCGTTCAGCAGAACGGCGACGCCTCGGCCGCGCGCATGCGCGAGGACGCGCCATTCCTGGTGCGCGAAGTGGAAATCCCCGGCGGCGTCGTGCGCGTGGCACCACTGGAAGACAGCGTGAACGGCGTTGTGGTTTACCCGTTTTCTGCCTGGGATGGGCATAGCGTATTGAATGCGCGAATTACCTACCGCAATGGCGATATCGTCGCGACCTATGCTGACCAGGGCGCCGCCCATATTATTGCGGAACTGGAAAAGGCACCGGAATCCGCTCGGCGCTTTCGCGAATTCGGCCTTGGCTTCAACCCGCTGTTAAGCATCCCTGAAGACTACGCCTCCTGGATTCCCTACTTCGGCTATGGCGCCGGCATTGTGCGCCTGGGAATCGGCGACAACATGGAACTCGGCGGCGAAGTACGCGGAAGATATTTTCGCTGGCGCGACCTGCTGGCAGACGCGACCATTACCCTCGACAACGAGACCTGGCTCAAGGACGGAAAGTTCCTCAAGTAGCCCGGCCTTGCGCGAACCAACGACAGAGACTAGAAACCCGATGCCAAATATTTACTTTTCGCGGGCGTCCGCGGCTTTAGCCAGCGTCCTTTGCTTAAGCCTGGCGTCCAACGCGCTGGCCGACAATCAGGCACTGAAAGAACAGAGCTGGCAGTACCTCGACGGACAGGCGAGCACACTGGCCAATGCCAATGGGCAGATCTGGGCGCTGGCTGAAACCAGCCTGCAGGAAAACCGTTCATCGCAGGTGTTACAGGATTTGCTGACGGCGGAGGGTTTCGAGGTGGAAGCCGGCGTTGCGGGCATGCCAACGGCGTTTGTCGCCACCTACGGTTCAGGTGCACCGGCCATCGGAATCCTGGCCGAGTTCGATGCCCTGCCCGGCGTTTCGCAGGCAGCCTCGCCGCTACCCGGACCTGGGCCTAATCCCGCCGCTGGCCACGCCTGCGGGCATTCGGCTTTTGGCGTGGGTTCCGTCGGCGCGGCTTTGGCCATCAAGCAACTGCTCGCAGCGGGCAAGATAAAGGGCACCGTGCGGTTATACGGTACGCCGGCTGAAGAGACGGGCATCGGCAAAATCTACATGTTGCGCGACGGCTACTTTCGCAACGACGACGTCGTATTTGCCTGGCATCCGGGTTCCGCCACGCTGGTGCCGTTCGGAACCAGCCTGGCCATGGTTAACGCCAAGTTTCGGTTCCGCGGATCAGCCGCGCATGCAGCCGCCCAACCCTACGAGGGACGCAGCGCACTGGATGCGGTGGAACTGATGAACATGGGCGTGAACGTGATGCGCGAGCATGTACGCGACGACGCACGTATTCACTATGTGATTACCAAGGGCGGGGATCAGCCTAATGTCGTGCCGCCGGAAGCCGAAGTCTGGTATTACATTCGCGCTTTTGATTTCGGCGACGTAAAAAACTATTTCGACTGGATCACGGATATCGCCGAAGCAGCCGCCAAGATGAGCCGCACCGAACTGGAAGCAGTGGAAGTCCAGTCAGAAATGCACGAGGTACTGGCGGTACGCTCGCTGGCGGAGCTGATGCATGGCAACCTGACGCGCCTGGGACCGCCCGACTGGAGCGAGGAGGAGCTGGCCTTCGCCCGGCAAACCCAGCAAACATTTCTGGCCGAAACGGGCCGGACCTTGCCTGACAAGCAACCGGCCTTGTACGCCGACATCATGCCGCTGCCGGACAAACCGATGCGTGGCTCTTCATCCACGGATGTCGGCGACATCTCCTGGTTCGTGCCGGTGGCTAACGTGATGGTCGCCAGCTATGGCTACGGGCTGCCGACGCATAGCTGGCCCGTGGTGGCCGCCACCGGATCACCCATTGGCAACCGCGCGCTGCTGGTCGCGGCAAAAACCATCGCCGCCACGGCCATTGATCTTTACCAGGACCCGCAATTGCTGGAGTCCATACAATCGGATTTCCTCGCCGCACGTGGCGACAAACCCTGGCAAACGCTGATTCCGGAAGGCCAGGCGGCTCCGACCAGCGTCCGTTAGTCTTGCCGAGTGGAGAAACAAGAATGACGATGCGCAGTATCCAGGCATCCGCATTGTTAATGACGGCGCTGACGCTGCCGGCAATGCTGGCCGCGCAAACCAACAGCGCTGCCGGTTTTTCAGCCGAGCGCTACGATCAGCTCGATCAGAATATGCAGGCATTGGTCGATGATGGCCGCCGCGCCGGCGTCGCCTGGGCGGTAGCCCGGGACGGAAAAATTCTGGCCAGCGGCGCACATGGCTACCGCGATGTATCGCGCCAGTTGCCCATGCAAGTCGACAGTATTTTTCGCATCTACTCGATGTCACGCGCGGTAACGGCGCTAGCCCTGTTACAGCTGGTGGAACGAGGCCTGGTAGACCTGGATGCACCCGTCAGCCAATACCTGCCGGAACTGGCCAGGCTCAAGGTGATTACCGCAGTGAACGGCGATAGCGTCCGCACCGCACCGGCACCTTCACCGGTAAGCGTGCGCCAGCTACTCACCTATACCTCCGGTTTTGCCTATGCGCCACAGTATCCCGAGAGCGTCGGCGTTGATCACCGCGATATTCTGGCCCTGGACCAGACACCCGCCCAGGCGATGAGCAAACTGGCCAGCTACCCGCTGCGCGATGCGCCGGGTGCGCGCTGGCGCTATGGCTACCATTCGGATGTGCTGGGCGCGTTGATAGAGAAGCTCAGCGGCAAGCGTCTGGACGACTACTACCGCGAAAAGATTTTCGAACCGCTGGGTATGCGTGATACCGGGTTCCTGGTAGCGGGCGAACAGGCGGATCGCCTGGTGCGCGCCTATGGCGACAAAGGCGTCGACCTGACTGAGCGCCTGCCGCCTTCGTCCGACTACTTGCAACCCACCCGTTTTCATTCCGGCGGTGGCGGACTGGTGTCGACACTGGCCGACTGGGCCAGGTTCGCTGCCGTGCTGGCCGGCGACGGCCGCCTGGCCAATGCACGCTTGTTGCAACCGGCCACGGTGCTGGAGCTGCGTCGCAACCAGATCAGCAAGTCCCAGGGACCACTGTTCTGGTATGAGTCGGCTGATTTCGGCCAGCCGGGCTTTTCGGCGCGTTTCAATGGTTACGGCTTTGGCTACTCCGTCGGCGTGCGCCTGGCCGAAGGCCCGCACAGCATCCCGGGGCGAGCGGGTGAAATCAGCTGGGGTGGCCTGGCAAATACCAACTGGCTGGCTGACCCGCAGACCGGCCTGGTGGCCATGGTCTTTGCGCAATACCTGGGCGAGGACGCTCCGGCGACCGACGAAGTGCTGCGTGAGGCCTTGTTCGCCGCCCCCTGACTGTCCTGCCCGGCCATGGGGCACCAAAATGGAACGGCAAGCGGTTCAGGATGAATCGGCGCCTCGGGTCGCGGTTATCCTAGCGACAGGCCCACAGAGCCCACTATTCATGCTGAATTACACGCTGCGCCGGCTGCTGATTGCGATTCCGACGCTGCTCATTATTGCCACTGCGTCGTTCTTTCTGATGCGCGCCGCGCCCGGCGGTCCCTTCGATGCGGAAGCCGACCTTGAGCCCGAAGTGCTCGAGAATATTCGTGCGTCTTACGATCTGGACAAGCCTTTGCTGGTGCAATTCCAGATCTATGTTCGCAATGCGCTGAAGGGCGACTTCGG
This sequence comes from uncultured Gammaproteobacteria bacterium, assembly GCA_963807995.1. GTDB lineage: Bacteria > Pseudomonadota > Gammaproteobacteria > Steroidobacterales > J054. The sequence goes on along the minus strand of CAWEDX010000003.1, from coordinate 52,797 downwards.
ACCGTCGCTGGTCTACAAAGATTTCACCGTTACGGAACTGGTCGCCATCGGCCTGCCCGTGAGCATCAAACTTGGCGTGAACGCCATGCTGGTGGCACTGATTTTCGGCGGACTGGCCGGAATCTTTGCAGCACTGCGCCAGAATAGTGTCATCGACTACGGCGTAATGGCGCTGGCCATGACCGGCATTGCTATTCCCAGTTTCGTGGTGGCGCCGATCCTGGCGTTGTTTTTCGGCCTGTACCTCAAGTTGCTGCCGGTGGCCGGCTGGAATGACGGCGCCTGGCAGAACATGGTGCTGCCGGTAACCGCCCTGGCCCTGCCGCAGGTCGCGATCATCGCGCGACTGGTACGTGGCGGCATGCTGGAAGTCCTGCGCGCAAACTTTGTACGCACCGCGCGCGCCAAAGGCCTCGGCGAACAGCGGATCGTCGTGCATCACGTGCTGCGCTCCGCGCTGATTCCGCTGGTGGGTTACCTGGGCCCGGCACTGGCGGGGATCATGACCGGTTCGCTGGTGATTGAACTCATCTTTAACCTGCCCGGTGTGGGTCGCTACTTTATTCAGGGCGCCTTGAATCGCGACTATCCGCTGGTCATGGGCGTGGTGATCATCTACGCCTCGATGATTATTCTGCTTAACCTGCTGGCGGACCTGGCCTATGCCGGCCTGGATCCGCGCGTAAGGCGCACTTACCGATGAGCGCAGAACGCGGCGAATTGCTGGGCTCGCCGGCGCTGGCCAGGGCAGCTGCCGGCGAAGCGCCGCGTTCGCTATGGCGCCAGGCAGCCCTGCGTTTTCGACGCAATCGCGCCGCCATGGGCAGCATCTATGTGCTGATCCTGATCGGCCTGGCCGCCGTCATCATTCCCATGGTCTGGCCGCATTCCATAGAAGATGCCTCCTGGGAATCAATCCTGGCGCCGCCTTCATTTGCTGACTATCACTGGTTCGGCACCGACGCTAACGGCCGCGACCTGTTCGTGCGGGTGTTCTATGGTGGTCGGGTTTCGCTGACCATCGGCCTGCTGACCACCTTCGTGGCACTGATGATTGGCGTCACTTACGGCGCTGTCGCAGGGTTCCTCGGCGGGCGCACCGATGGCTTCATGATGCGCATGGTGGATATTCTTTATTCGCTGCCGCTGCTGTTTTTCATCATCATCCTGGTGACGATATTCGGCCGCAATATCTACCTGGTGTTCGTGGCTATCGGTGCCGTGGAGTGGCTGACCATGTCGCGTATCGTGCGCGGTCAGACCCTCAGCGTGAAAGCCAAGGAGTATGTCGATTCGGCCGTGGCCATCGGCATGTCCAAACCGGCCATCCTGGCGCGCTACATTATTCCTAACGTACTCGGCCCGGTGGTCGTGTACGTAACCCTGCTGATTCCCACCAACATCGTGATCGAAAGCTACCTCAGCTTTATTGGTCTCGGCGTGCAGGAACCCCTGACCAGCTGGGGCCTGCTGATCTCGCAGGGTTCCGGACAACTGGATAACGCGCCGTGGCTGTTGTTCTACCCGGCCACGCTGCTGGCCGTCACCATGTTCTGTTTTAACTTCATCGGCGACGGCCTGCGCGACGCCCTCGACCCCCAGGGCCGCTAGCCGATGACCGCCCTGCTGACTTGCGAGAATCTGGACGTGCGCTTTCGCACCGAAGACGGCGAAGTCTGCGCGGTCAGTAATTTATCCCTGCAACTCAACGCCGGCGACTGCCTGGGCGTGGTCGGCGAATCCGGGTTCCGGGAAAACCCAGAGCTTCCTGGCCATGCTCGGCTTGCTGGCGCCTAACGGGCAGGCCAGCGGCTCGGTGCGTTATCGCGACCAGGAAATCCTCAACCTGCCGCGCGCGCAACTGGACGAGTTGCGCGGCGATCGGCTGGCGATGGTTTTTCAGGATGCGCTTGTCGGGGCTTACGCCGACCATGCGCATCGGCGAGCAACTCATGGAAGGACTGATTCGACACCAGGGCCTCAGTAAAGCCAGTGCGCGCGAGAAGTCCCTGGAGATGCTCGACATTGTCAAAATTCCGGATCCGGCCAGTCGTTTTAACGCTTATCCCTTCGAGTTGTCCGGCGGCATGCGCCAGCGCGTGATGATTGCCATGGCCATGCTCTGCAAACCCGACCTGTTGATTGCCGACGAACCCACCACGGCGCTGGATGTCACGGTACAGGCACAAATTTTGCGCTTGCTCGACGGCCTTAAGACGACACACCGGCACCTCCATCGTGATGATTACTCATGACCTGGGCGTGGTCGCCGGATTATGCGACCGGGTGCTGATCATGTACGGCGGTCGGCCGGTGGAAATTGGCAGCACCGAGGAAATCTTTACCCGCCCCCGACATCCGTATACGGCCGGACTGCTGCGCTCGGTACCCACGCTGACGGGCGACCCCGAACAGGACCTGCCGACCATTGCCGGTCAACCGCCTGACCTGGAACACCTGCCCGCGGGCTGCGCCTTTGCCGAGCGCTGTAACCTGGTCGAACAGCGCTGCCTGGATGAGCGTCCGCAACTGCGCGAGCGCGGCGGCGCGCACCCCTGGGCCTGTCACCGTGAGGCCGCAGCATGAGCGAATCACTGTTACGCGTCGAAGACCTGAGCGTGCACTACCCCATCGCCGGCAACGGCCTGTTCGGTCGCGGCAAGCGCATCCTCAAGGCCGTACGCGGCGTAAATTTCGAACTGCGCGCCGGCGAAACTCTCGGCGTGGTTGGTGAAACGGGTTGTGGAAAATCGTCACTCGGTCGTGCCGTACTGCAACTGGTGCGGCCAACGACGGGCCGGGTAGTCTGGCACGGACGTGATCTGTGCGAACTCTCCGATCGAGAACTGGTACCGGTGCGCAAAGACCTGCAGGTAATTTTTCAGGATCCTTTGTCCAGCCTCAACCCGCGCCTGACCATTGGCGAAATTATCGCCGAACCGCTGCGTATTCATGCGCCTGAACTCAATGCTGCCGGGCGCGAGCAGCGCGCGGCCGAAATGATGGAACGGGTCGGCCTGCGTGCCAACCAGGCGCGCCGTTACCCGAATGAATTCAGTGGCGGTCAGTGCCAGCGCGTCAGTATTGCGCGCGCCATGATCCTGGAACCCCGGGTCATAGTTTGCGACGAGCCGGTCAGTGCGCTGGATGTATCCATCCAGGCGCAAATCTGCAACCTGCTGCGCGACCTGCAGCGTGAAACCGGCATCGCGATGATCTTTATCAGCCATGACTTGTCCATCGTGCGCTATATGGCCCAGCGAGTGATGGTGATGTATCTCGGTGAAGTGGTGGAAATGGCTGAGCGTGAGGTGTTTTTCGAGCGCCCGCGTCATCCCTACTCACAGGCGCTGATCAAGTCGATACCCGAACCCGATCCGCGCCGGAAAGTGCTGGAATCCCTGCAGCCGCTGGAGGGCGAACTGCCTTCACCGCTGGACCCGCCGTCGGGTTGTGTATTTCGCACCCGCTGCCCGAAGGCAACGCCGCTTTGTGTTTCGCAGGCACCGACCCTGCAAAGCTTGAGCGAAAAGCACCAGGTAGCCTGCCATCACGCCTGAGGTAACAGTGTGGATCGCAAAACGCCTCGGATCGCCGCATGAGCTGCCGGCAATAAATGCGCCTGAAGGCGGCCCGAGTAACAAATTGAATCAAGCCTGGAGGACCCCGGCATGTCAGAAACCCGTTGTTACATGATTGTCATCGGCGAGATCTTCGATCGCGAAAAATTTATCTCCGGTTACGGCGAGGTCGTGCCGGCGATGGTAGAGAAATTTGGCGGACGCTATATCCTGAAAGGCGCCGGCGGTGAGTTCCTGGAAAACGCTTTTTGCAGCAATCCAAGCGCGCTGATATCAGAATGGCCGGATCGTGCCAGCGCGCAACGCTTCTGGAACTCACCTGAATATGCCGCGGCCAAAAAGCTGCGCGAAGGCATCGGCCATTTTCAGGTGATGCTGATCGATTCACTACCGATAGGCTGACAATGCTTCCCTTCGATAAGCTGGACTTGCTCACAGTAAAGGGTTCGGACTAGGTAAATCGCTCCAGGGCTTCCTCGGTCTGTCGACGCCCCACGGCGATGACTTCGGCCGCGCGGTTGTACTCGTAAGTCAGGCAGACATTGCGTGGAATGGAGATCAGCAGGTCAGGCTGATGCTCGGCCAGCCGAATGCGCGACAAGGTTACCTGCATCACGTCGAAAGAGCGGTTGACCACCTCAAGCATGCCGAGTCGCCCTTCGTTGTTGTCGAGAATGCCGTTACTGACTTTTTTTGTCAGCCGGTCAACGAAACCATTAATGGCCTGACGATACTCATCGAGCCCGTCATTGGCCGGCGCCAGCAAGCCGGGATCATCATCCTCATCCTGCACCTGATCGAAACCCCGGTCGCTATGTCCGGCCAGGTCGACGGCGATGACCATGTCGGTATCGTCACGCAGGGTCGGCGACATCGGAATCGGATTCAACAAACCGCCGTCGACCAGGGTGCGACCGCCAACCTGGACCGGGGCAAACACCGTCGGCACAGAAATCGACGCGCGTACGGCATCGAACAACGGCCCGTCGTCGATCCAGACTTCGCGCCTGGCATCCAGATCCGTCGCCACGGCCGTAAATGCGATGGGCAGGTCTTCGATACGACTATCGCCCACCAGCTCCCGTAACGCTTCAATAACGCGATCGCCCTTGAGCAGTCCGCCCGAGCTGAACGAGAAGTCCAGCAGCCGGAATACGTCGCTCTTATCCAGCGCACAGGCCCAGTCCTTATAGACCGATAGCTTGCCCATGGCATGAATACCGCCGATCAGCGCGCCCATGGAGCAGCCGGCGATAGAGGCGATTTCGTAGCCGTTTTCCTCCAGCACTTCGATTACGCCAATATGCGCCATGCCGCGCGCGCCGCCGCTGCCCAGTACCAGCGAGACCTGCTTGCCGCTCATTTTGCCACCGAAAAATAGCGACTCTGGGTCAGGCCGCGGGGATTTTCCTGAAAGCCTTTCACATAGGGCTTGACCAAAAAGCGTCGACTGAAAAACGACACCGGCACCACCGGGTCATCAGCCAGTGCCAGGGCCTCGGCTGCCTGCAGGCCGGCCATGCGCTCGGCGGCATCAAGACCGGTGTTCGCGCTGCGGAACTGCCGATCGAACTCCCCGTTGGCATAGCCGGAGTAATTGTTCGGATTGTTTGAATCAAGCAAGCCCAGAAATGTACCGGGGTCGTCGTTGGGCGCAAACCAGGCATAGCGCAGGACCTGGAAATTGCCGGTGCGCGCCGACTTGTTCAGCGTGATGAAGTCGCTGTCCTCGGCCGTGGCCTGTACGCCAATCCCTCGCCACATGGCAGAAATAGCCACCACCAGTCGGCGCGTCTCCTCACGGGTGTCGTAACGCACCACCAGTTCTAAAGGTTTGCCAGGGCCATAACCGGCTGCGTCGAGCAAGCGACGCGCCTCCGCCATACGCGCGCCCATGGCCTGGCTGGCCCAGTCGGGTTGTGGAGGCTCGTGATTGCTAATGGCAGGCGGGGTAATCGTATAGGCGGGCTGCTCACCCGGAGAAAGAATTTTCGCGGCCAGGCCCTCGCGATCAATAGCCAGCGACAGCGCGCGCCGCACCCGCGCATCATCCAGCGGCGCTTCACGCGTATTGAATACCAGGTAGCTGGTACCCAGTGATGGCCAGATCAGCAGCTCGTCCGGCACCTCTTCACGCAGGCTTGCGATCTTGTCGACCGGAAACGCCAGTAATACGTCGAGCTCACCGGCCAGGTAGCGATTGAGCTGGGTGGCAAGATTCTGCGTCGGGTAGTACTTAACTCTATCGATACTGACTTCGTCAGCGGCATAAAAATGCGGATTCTTTTCCAGGGTGATATGCGACTGTGGCACGTACTCGGCCAGCCGATAAGCGCCGTTGGAAAGCATGTTGCCAGGCCGCGTCCAGCGCCTGCCATGGGCCTCAATGGCCGCGCGCGGCACGGGTGCACCCGGATTGCTGCCCAGGTTCTGCAGGAAATAGGGCGCCGGGAATTCGAGCTCGATTACCACGGTACGCGAATCGGGGGCCGCTACGCCCAGCTGCTCAGGGCTCATTTCGCCTTTCACGACGGCGCGCGCATTGCGAATCGCGTAAAAGAAAGACGCGAAGCGCGCCGCCGTATCAGGCGTCAGCAATCTGCGGAAGGAATACAGGAAATCGGCGGCGGTCAGCGGCGAACCATCGGACCACTTGAGATCCGGCCGCAGTGCAAAGGTATAGGTCAGGCCATCGTCGCTGACCAACCAGGACTCGGCTGCACCGGGGATCACCGCACCGGCGTTATCAAAGGTCGTCAGACCCACATTCATGTCGTAGAGCACCGGTGCTGCGGAGTTGCCGGTAGCAATATGCGGATCCAGCGTGCCGGGCTCTGCAGCCGTGCCACGATTCAGGGTCGCCGCCTGCAACGGCAATACAACAGCCATGACCGCCAGCGCAGCCAGGCAACGAAACAAAAAATTCATCGCGACTTCCTTGTCAGGTGTACATGGTGGTGATATTGCTCGGCCCGATACCAGGCAACCAGGCGTTCGACGGGGCGACGTTTGCTGTTGAACACGACCAGCCTGACTTGTAGCAGTGGCGCTCCGACATTGGTTTCGAGCAGCGATGCCAGGCGTGAATCAGCCAGCGCTGCGCTAATGATCTGGTCAGCTGAAAGCACGTCGACACCCTTGCGCTCCAGCAAGGTCAGCATGGGACTTTCATTAAGTTCCTGCAGATCGAAATTTACATCGAACTCGGCGGGCACATAGGTCACCACGTAGCCGATGGGATCACCGTCGAGCAAGCGCACGTGCGAGGCGCGCTGGACCCGGGCGCCTTCCGGCAAATCCAGATCTTTACGCGTTTCGCCGTCGGCTGATTCCTCCACCACTTCAGCGCGGGCAATGCTGGTGTTCTTACCCAGGCGACGAACCTTCAGCAACAGCTGTTCCATATCGCCGAGCACCGGCGCATCAGCCAGATCATCGACGACGAAGGTTCCGCGACCCGGGTAGCGCACCACCAGGCCCTCATCCACCAGTATGTCAACGGCCTTGCGGGTGGTAATGCGCGATACATCAAACATCCCGCATAGCTCACCTTCCGTTGGCAAGCGGGCGCCGGCGGCGTAACGACCGCCATAGATCCAGTCGCGCATGGCCGAATACACCTGCACGTAACGGGGGCTGCGCACAGCCTGATCGACGGGTTCGGCGGGATGCTTGCTCATGCGCTGACCAGGCAAGTGGTAGCAACACAGATAGGTCTTATTATCATGACCACATGATAAACCCACGCCAGAAGGCAGCGGAATACCGCCGGTCCAGGGTGCACTAGGCGGGCTGGGTCAGTCCCTGCCCTGCGCTGCGGCCAGCGGCGCGCCAGGCCAGACCCATGCCGAGCACGAAAAGCACGGCAACGGAGCCCATTAACCAGGGAAACTGCGCCGGCTTAACCCAGACTTCCGTATACAGGCCCCAGTAAGAAAAGGCCTCTGTAGGCAGCCACAAAATGCTGCCGGTGGCGATGGCATAGCGAAACGTGGCGCCCGGGCCGCGCTGCTTGAGCAACAGTCTGACCAGGTAGAGTGCCCAGGCGAGGAAGCCCAGGGTAATCACCACGGCCGCCGTTGAGTCGTAGCGAATCAGACGAGGATCGTTAATAGCGATGGCGAACAGGTAAATGGCCCAGATCAGGAATACCGTTTCCATCGCAGCAATACGAGAAAACTGCCGCTTGTAACCAGCCGTCATCTGACCCGGTCGAATCTTCAGGTTTCGGTGAAACCAAAGAAACATTCGACAGCGGGTATCTTTGTTACTGCCCAGAAAGATCAGCATGATCACAACCAGTACCGTTGTGGCCTGGATCACCTGCAAACCCGGCGCGAGAATTTCGAAACCATTGTCGACCACCGGCTCCAGCTGTAACCAGTGACCAAAGGCATGCCAGGTCCATTCGAAAAACCCGACCCAGATAAGATTGCCACCCAGGTAACCCATCAGCGTCGCCGGCAATTCGGGCCGGCTGAGACCACGCCAGACCAGCACCACGCCCGCCGAACCAATGACCAGCGAGACTAACGAGTCGAGCAGCGAGAGGCCGCCGGTGATCTGCCATTGCAACACCACGATGCTATGCCCCAGGGCAATGCCGAACATCACCAGTATCACGGACAACAGGTTGAACAGCGGTGGTTTACTCATTCGCTCAATCAGGCCTTGCACGCGAATCCCCTCATCGTCGCCAGCACATACCAGCGCAGTTTAGCGCAGGGCGGGTAAAGCTGGCGACCAGCCTCGGGATTATTGGAAGCCGGTCTGGCCCGGTGGTAACGTCAGAGCATGAATCCTGCCCGCTTCAGCCTGCCGGTCGAGTTGCCCCATGCCTAATGCCATGCCCGGGCCGGTCGGCGCCGATACCCGTCTGTCGCTGATTCTGGCCGGCGAACGCCTGTTCGGCGAACAGGGCATTGATGCCGTCTCGCTCAGGCAAATTAATTCGGCAGCCGGCCAGCGCAACTCCTCAGCAGCGCATTACCACTTTGGCTCACGGGAAGCGCTGGTCGCAGCCATCTACGACTATCGTATGCAGCGGGTCAATCAACGCCGCGTGACCATGCTCGAACGGCTGGAACACAATGCCTCGGTGCGCGCGGTGGTAGAAACGATCATCCTGCCCATCGTTGAGGAGATTCGCGAAAGCGAGAATGGCCACCACTACATTCGCTTTCTTGCGCAGGTGGTGGGACATCCCCGCATCCAGCTGGAAGACATCTGGTCCAGCCCGCATGGCACCGGCCTGGCCGAAGCCCTCGCGCGACTGCGCCGCTTGCTACCCGAAATACCCGGCCTGGTTGTCGGCCAACGCTTCGGCTTGATGTGGGAACAGGCAATTCACGCGCTGGCCGACCGGGAACAACTCAGCGACAACAAGGCGGCGAAGACATTGGCGCAGCCTTGTTTGTCAGTAATCTGATCGACATGGTGGCAGGCGGTCTGGCTGCGCCGATATCACCCGGGACTCACGCCGAACTCAAGGCCCAGGGCGAAGACAACCCGCTTGCGGCCAATTAAACCACATGATTTAATTCCGGCCGGAACAGGGGGATAGATAATGGGCTACCAGCATTTTTCTGTGCGCCCGCTGACCGGCGCACTGGGCGGCCTGGTCGACGGGCTGGATCTGTCACACCCGCTTAGCGACGAAGCTTTTGCCGAGCTTCTCGCAGCCTGGCACAAGTACCAGGTGCTGTTTTTTCGCGATCAGGATCTGACCCCGGAACAACAACTGGCCTTCGGCCGCCGCTTCGGCGAGGTCGATCCTTCTGCCTTCATCCCGACCCTGGACGGATTTCCCGATATCCGCGTGCAGGATATGCAGGACTACAAGAAACTCGGCACCGACATTAACTGGCACTGTGATAACAGTTTCCGGGAGTACCCACAGAAATGTTCGGCCCTGTATGCCCGCGAGGTGCCTTCTAAAGGCGGCGATACGGCCTGGTCAAATATGTACCTGGCCTATGAACTGCTATCACCCACAATGCGAAGATTTCTCGATGGACTGACGGCCATCCACGACCTGGTAGAGATCATGGGGCCGGGCATTCTTAAGCAATATGGCGCAGAGCGCTGGCAGTCCTTTAGAGATCGCACCCCGCCGGTGGAACACCCGGTGGTTCGCACGCATCCGGAAACCGGTCGCAAGTGCCTGTTTATCAATCCCTTGATGACCTGGCGAATCAAGGAACTCAGCGAAGCAGAGAGCCGTAACGCTGCTGGACTTTCTGAATGAGCATTGCGTCCAGGAGGAATTGCTATGCCGCTTTCGCTGGGAAAAAGGCTCCATGGCATTCTGGGACAATCGTTGCACGATTCATCGCGGCATCGCTGATTTCTATACCGAGCGACGCATCATGCACCGCGTGGCGATTGCCGATCCCGAGCGGCCACATTGAATCGCATCGCTGATCCCCATGGGCTGAAAATCGGCCCCTACTGGATCCGACCAGGGCTTGTCCCGCGGCAACGTGGCGGCGGTGTTATTTGCGTCTTTTACCAGCATCGCTATGACGGTCTACCTGAGCCTGATTCAGCCCTATGTGATGAACGAAATCGTTCAAATCCCCGAAGCGCGTCAGGGCGCTCTGGCGGGCTCATTGATCGCCATGCAGGAAACAATCGCCGTGCTACTGATGGGTTTTGTTGGCGCGCTGGCAGACCGGGTCGGCGGCGCATCGTATTTACGATCGGCTACGTGCTGGTTGCAGCGGGTTATCTGCTTTATCCGCTGGCGACGTACAGAAGCCGATCTCTATGTTTACCGCTTGCTGTTCGCCGTTGGACTGTCAGCGGTACCGGTCATGCTAAGCATTACGGTTCAGGATACGCCGCAGGAAATTTCACGTGGCAAGTGGGTAGCCACCAACAATATTTGCCAGGGCATAGGCGTCCTGGTGCTGGCTACCGCCCTGCTGGGTCGCGGCACCGGAATTTTTTCAATCCGCTGGTTTCGATCCCGGTCATGGCGGGTCGTCTTTCGCTCTGGTCCGCTGCGGGTATTTGCGCCTTTGCCGCGTTAGTACTTTGGAACGGTCTGCCCGAAACCCCTGGCCGGCGCCGGTCAGCTCGGTACGCCTGCTGCCCCAGTTTCTTGCCGGCCTGCGCAGTGGGCGCGACAACCCCAGGCTGGCCGATCGCCTTCGCCGTCGGCATTTGTCAGTCGCGGCGACATGGTCATCGTCGGCACCTTTCTGACCCTGTGGGTGACCCAGTTTGGCATCGAGCAAGGCATGAATACGGCTGCCGCCAGCGGACGCGCCTTCATGCTGTTCGGCCTGGTGCAGGTTTCGGCGCTGATCTGGGCCGGCATCATGGGCATCCTGGCCGACCGCCTGAATCGTATGACGTCCCTGTGCATCGCGCTGGTTCTGGCCGCCGTCGGCTACTCCATGATGGGTCAGCTGCGCGACCCCCTGGCCCCGGCCGCCATTCCCTTCGCGGTGATGCTGGGCATCGCTGAAGTCAGTCTGATTGTTGCCGGCGGCGCACTGCTCGGTCAGGAGGCACGCGAAAGCTTGCGTGGTGCCGTGGTCGGCGTATTTAATCTGTCGCGGCGCCGTGGGTATTGTGATTGTCAGCTCGGTGGGCGGCTATCGTATTCGATTCGTGGGTCGCTCAATGCCCTTCGTCATCATGGGCGGCGTCAACGCGGCATTGCTGGTGGTGGCCTTGTTGGTCCGCATGCGGCACGGCGAACCCGAGCCGGTTCCGGCCGTCGATACGCCATAGCGACACCAGGCAGGCTCGCGCACTGCATCGCACGCAAGCTAACAACGCGCGACGCAACAAAATCAACTATCGAGATTCCAGCATAGAAAATGAAACCCCTGGGCAACAGCGGACTGGAAGTTTCTTCCGTCGGCATCGGCTGCATGATGTTCGGCCCGATGTGCGACCAGGCACAGACCAACGAGATCGTGCAGGCCTCACTGGATGCAGGTATCAATTTTTTTGACACCGCAGACATCTACGCGGGCACGCACGGCAAATCCGAAGCCATGCTGGCCGCAGCCCTGGGCGAACGCCGCAAGGACGTCATTATCGGCACCAAGTTCGGTGCCGGCGGACGCGGCGCGGCAGAGAACGGCGGCTCGCGCGACTACATTATGACGGCCGTGGAAAAGAGCCTGAAGCTACTTAACACCGACTACATCGATCTGTACCAACACCATTTCCCCGACGCAGGTACGCCGGTTGAGGAAACGCTACGCGCGCTGGAAGACCTGGTGCAGCAAGGCAAGGTCCGGCATATCGGTTGCTCCAATTACAGCGCGGAGTTGCTCAGCGAATCGGCAGGCATCAGTCAACGACCAACAACTCAGTGCTTACTGCACCGCGCAAAATCGCTACAGCCTGCTCTACCGGGACATAGAAAAGGACCTGATCCCCGTGGCTGCAGAACAGGGCGTCGGCATCCTGCCCTACTTCCCGCTGGAAAGCGGGTTGCTGACGGGCAAGTACCGCAAAGACCAGCCGCTGCCCGACGACAGCCGCTTCTCCAAATGGGGCGGTGGTGGTGCTTTTGTATCGGAGCAGCGCTGGACTATTGTCGAGGGGCTGGCTGACTATGGCGAAAGCATCGGCCACTCGGTACTGGACCTGGCCATTGGCTGGCTGGCAGCTCAGGCGACGGTTTCCAGCGTAATTGCCGGCGTCACCAAACCCGGCCAGGTGGTATCCAACGTGGCCGCAGCCAGCTGGAACCCGACTGCGGAGCAACTGGCGGAGATCGCGCGTATCGCGTCGAGCAGCTAAGGCCAGCAGTCTAGAGACCGACCAACGCGATACTGAAACTCAATACCGAAGTGTCGCCCGCGCTGCGGATTCAGCGACCATAACTCGCCGTTCTCGCCGTTCGGCCAGCTACGATTGAAGTCCACAAAATTAAGCGCTGCGAGTGGCGTCGCATCGTCCAGCAGGTTGTTTACGTAGCCGGTGAGCGTCCAGTTGTCACCCTCCACGCCCAGGCGCATATTCAGCAAGGTACGACTGCCCAGCTTGTTGAAATTGGCAGCCTGCATATACCGCTCCGACTCATATACATAGTCGCTGCGCAGGAATGCCTCCATCGTCGGACTGACGGTCGCCGTCACCACGCCGCCGAATACCACCGAATGACGCGGCGCATTCGGGGATTGTCTTGCCGGAAATGTCCGGATTACCGGTGGTTTTGCCGAGCAGGCCGTCTTCACCCTCGGTAAATTCGCCATCCTGAAACCCGTAATTGGCAATCAGGAACAAATTATCGGTGACCACGAAATTGGACTCCCACTCCAGCCCGTAGATGCGAGACTTGCCCGCATTGCGCCGGAACGTGGCAAACAGCGGTTGACCGGAAGCCGTATTCTGAATGCTGTCGACCGAAAAAATCGCCTGATTACTCCAGTCAATGTAGAACGCCGACAGGTTGGCCGTGATGCGACGGTCCATCCAGCTGGTCTTGGTACCCAGCTCGTAGGTCCACTGCTCTTCTTCCTTAACGCGCTGCAATTCCTCATTGTCGCGACATTCCTGGGTCCCCTCGGGCAGCACATCGGCGCGGAAACACTCGACGTTAAAGTCCGCCGGCTTGTTGCCCTTGGCGGCCAGCGCGTAAAACATCAGATCTTCGGTCGGCGTGTAACGCAGCGTGAGGCGCGGGGTAAACGCCTTGGTGCTTTGCTCATCAGTGGTCTGATTACCGCCGAGAATGGTTTTCCTATCGTCCGCGTAGCGCGCTTCCAGCGACAGATTCAACAAGTCCGTTAGCGCAAAGTCGAGCGCACCAAAGATCGCCACATTCTCGGTGTTCGTCACCGTCGGGCAGGGAAAGTCCGCAATGGTGATTTCGCCGGTACAGGGATCCGTAGCACCAAACGCCACAGACGGACCGGTAAAGCTGCGCACACGATTGTTACGCTCGACTTCGAAATAGTAGACACCCAAATTGCCACTAAGCCGATTTTCCACCGGCGAGGACAAACGAATCTCAAAAGACTGATCTTCTTTAACGGCTTTCTGGGCAAACGCAAACAAATTCCAGACGGCGCGCACCTCAGTATGATCGAGATCAAACACCTGGTCGAAATCATCGCGATTGTAAGCCGCCAGTGCGGCCAGCTCCCAGTCTCCGAATGCCTGGGTCAGATTGAGCAGGAAACGATCCGTTTCGCGCCGAGTGCCGGGCTCCTCCGGCGCGGCAAAGCGCAGTTCAGCCGGGTTGGTATTGACCAGACCTGCTGCCTGCACGCCCTGCCTGAAGTCCGGCAGATTGACCCGGTTCTCCCATCCGGTGGCATCAAAGGTGCCACAGAAAGCACCGCCGGAGCCCGTAGCGCTGCGAGTTCGGATCGTCGGGGTCGGCCGGAATGGTCTCGAAGTACTCCGTGGGATTGCCGTTCTCGTCCACCGGCTCGAAACAATTGACCGGAAATTCGCCCTGGGGCAGCAGCGACGGAAAATGATCGTCATCGCCGCGCGTATAGCCCCACTTGAAATTGACCACGGTATTGTCCGTAGGCGTCCAGGTTAGCTTGAGCAGAAAGTCAGCGGTGGTCTCACCGCCCATGTCGCTGAAGTCGCCATCCGTCGGCGGGTTCTCAAGCAAAATTGATAAAGGCTCAGGGGTAAAGGCCGCACCGGGCTGCAGGTTGTTCTGCCACTGGCCGGCGTATGTTTCATAGGCACCGGACACCAGGAAAGACAGTTGATCCTCGATCAGGGGCCCGCTGACCCAGCCGGCAACCCTGTACATCTTCGTCACTGCCGGCCTTGGTATTGAGCTGTGCCTCCCACTCATTGCCGGGTTGCCGGGTTACGTAATTGACGGCGCCGGAAAAAGTGGCACGGCCGAACTGGGCCGACTGCGGGCCACGCAAAACTTCAATACGCTCGATGGTGTTGGTGGTTGCCGAAGCTACGCTGCTGGAGACAAATACACCGTCGATAAAATAGGAGGCGTTGGGCTCGCCCTGGGTGGACGAATTCGCCATGCCACGAATGGTTGGCCGATCCAGGGTTCTGCCCACCTGCTTCTGCGTGTTGAAGTTGGGCGTGAACAAGGCCAGGTCATAGGCATTCTCCACGCCGCGGCGCTGCAGATCTTCGGCGCTGAAAGCCGACAAAGATAGCGGCACATCCTGCAGGTTTTCCTCCCGCTTGCGCGCAGTGACGACGATATCGTCGATCTGCTGGGCCGGCAGCGGCAACGCCAGAAATAGCGAACAGAAGAATAGCGGCCGGCCGTCAAGCCAAGGCCTGTTTGAATGATCCACCGCACCCCCCTTTCGACCGCTTGGCGGCTCTGACTGTCACGGCCGACAAGTCAAGCTGTTACGACCCCCCCGGATCGCATTTGCCTATTCAATCACACGCTTTAACAACATGCATCCCGAAATGGCAGCGGGTGTTAACGGGACTAGGCGGCGTCAGGCAGTCGCACGGATTCGCGGAATGCTTTCAGACCGGTCCACAGCGCCAGCGCGGCCAGCGGCACACAAACCGTGTTGACCAGGGCCATGGCCTTGCCGATGCCTGCCGGCCCGGCGAAAAACAGATCACTGATGAAGGGCACAGCTGTGGGCCCGATGCCGGCCGTCACGATATTCAACACCAGCATCCAGGTCGCCGATACCTGGGCACGCATCTGGTTAGGAACTACCAGCTGCAGGGCCGCAGGCGCCATGGCGAGACCCAGGCTGGCGCAGAAAATAAACGGGCAAAACAACCATACAGCCAGCTGCGGATCGCTTACCTGGGTCGCCGTCAGGGTTAGTGGCAGCAGCAACAAACCAGCCAGGATGCCAACCCGCAGCGGCGCATCTTTATGGCCGCGCTGCTGCAAGTAGTCTGACAAAGCGCCGCCAGCAAACACCCCCAGCGGAGACAGCAAAATCAGGATAGTGCCAAGCGTTAATGCAGCACGTGGCGGCGCGAATTCCAGCGCGCGAATAAAATGCGTCGGCGCCCAGGTCAGGATCGTGGTGATGGGTACCGCGAGCAAGGCAAAGCCAACAAAGTGCGCGCCGAAAACCCGGCCACGAGACTTCACGAAAGAAATCACTTCGCTGAGCGGAATTCCACCTTCCTGACCGGCCACGGTCCCGCGTCGCAGTGGCTCGGTAACGGTAAACATCAGCAAGGCCACCAGGATGCCGGGCAAGCCGACGATAAAGAACACCGTCTGCCAGGGCCGCACTTCGCCCAGCACCGGCACAGACATCGCCTCGCTTCCTGACACCATCTGAATCACCAGTCCGCCGACCAGAAAGGCGATACCGGCGCCAAAAAATGCACCGGATTGGTACACGCCCATGGCGCGGCCCAGCTTACGCGGCGGGAACATGTCAGAAATCATCGAATAGGCCGGTGGCGAAAGGGCCGCTTCGCCAACACCGACACCCACACGGGCCAGGAATAGCTGCACAAAGCTCATCGCGAGACCACAAGCCGCAGTCATCAGGCTCCACAGAAAAATTCCGACGCCGATGATGGTGCGCCGGCTATAGCGGTCGGCCCAGCGACCGATGGGAATTCCCACCAGCGCGTAAAAAACGGCGAAGGCAAGGCCCTGCAACACGCCCAGCTGGGTGTCAGTCAGACCAAGGTCAAGCTTAAGCGGGTCGACCAGCAGCGCAATAATGATGCGATCGATAAACGAGAATATGAACGCGATGACCAGGATAAAGACCGCGTACCAGGCCTTTGTCGGGCTGGGCCAAGGCCGGGTATCGGCCTGACTAGCTTGCTGCATGCTTGATTCCCCCGCAGGCCGATGATTAACAGGGCTCGGCGCTGACTGGCGCAGGATACTGGCACAAAGCAGACCGCGCAAAAGCCCAGCCGATACTCGGGGCCACGCGGCGGTTAGCTGGCAATTAGTGCCTGGGCGGCTGGTTGCAGGCGGCCTCGGCATGACGGCGCAGAACTAATTGCAAGCGCTTGATCAGGTCTCGCTCGACATAGGGCTTAACCAGGTAATCAGCGACATTGCCGCGCATGGCACGGACCGCGGTGGCAACGTCGCCGGTGGCGGTCAGAATTATCACCGGCATGCGCTGCCCCAATTGCAGACTGAGTTCGATGCCGTTCATGCCGGGCAGCTCGAACTCGGCAATCACACACGCCGGCGGCGTGACCTGGTCAAGGTTTGTCAGCAGCGTCTCGGCGCGTTCATAGGAACGAATGTGGTAGCCGGCACGCTGCAGGCTGGCGGCCACGGCAGCACTGCTGCGCGCGTCGCTGTCAACCAGTAATACCGTATAGGTCTGAGCCAGGACTTCCTGCATGAGCGAACGGCAGGACGATTAAAGCGCCTGCAAACCGGGATTAGGAACGTCCATCAGTATTTCGCCGCAGGCGGACGCTCGCCATACGGAGATTTACCTAGCGGGTATCGCGATACCTCAGCGGCAAACATGGCGCCGAGCTGATTACTTCTCAGTACCGGGCTGATCGGCTAGCGGAAATAGTGCTGAGCTGCCAGCGCAGATCCGCGGCAGTGAAACTAAAAATGGCTGCGGCGGCCCGCGCATACAGGCTGCCGGGCCGGGTTTCGCTGACCTTTGCAGACCAGTCATGCAACCAGCCAAAGTGGCGCTGTGCGAAATCTGCCTGCGCCAGCTGAAAAGGCTGCGGGTCAGTCTCGCTGCTGGCCTCGCCGTAGCAAAGGTAGTGCATGAACTCGAGCTCCACCGACAGATGATCCGGCGCCCAGGCAAATCGCTCGGCCAGCGCATAGCCAAAATAGTCATAGAAGCGGACCAGGTCCTCCCGCGTACCGGCGCGTTGCCCGGTGCTCAGATCTTCACGAATCGAAACCGGCGGACCGTCGCTGCCCACCTCGAACAAGCTGCTGTAGTCTCGTTTAAGGGTATCCAGATCCAGCTCGACCAGCTCAGCCAGAACCTCATCCAGGCCAGCGGCGTCGGGCAACAATTCGCCGATGCCGATTTTCTCGCGCAGGCTTTTGCGGGTATCAAGGTCGTGTGGCGAGGCCATTAACTCGGAGCAGGCGCCGTAGGCGGCGCATCGCAGCGCCGCCAACTCGCGGTCATCGCGCCCGTGGACCTGCCTGGTCGGCTGTCCGGCCTGCGTTGCCGCGCCGTCATTCATACGCTCACTGCCTCTGAGATGTTATTGCTGGTGGAAAGCTGAACGGCGGCTATACACACAGCCGCAGGCACAAGGAAAAAGTTTAACCAGACGCAAACTTAGACAGCGTCGCTGGAAAACTTTTCTGCGCGTGACCATACCGATGCCCGTCGGCCTGATCCAGCGGACATCAGCCTGCCACTGCTCCTGAGTTCCGGCCATGATAAAAATCATGCAGCCCGACGCTCCGCCTGACGACGCCGGGACGGGTACCATAGCCTACCTTGCAGCTCGCCCAGCCCAGCCCTTGATCACCTACACACAAGCCCTGCAGCTTATCGCACGCATCGAAGCCTTGCCGGCGCAGCAGCTGCTGCTGGCGCAGGCGGCGGGCTGCGTCAGCGCCGAGTCCTTGCGTAGCCGGTTAAACGTGCCGGATTTTGACAACGCGGCGATGGACGGCTTTGCGCTACGCTCTGCAGATACCGCAGCAGCCAGGCCGGACCAGCCGATCACACTGACCCGCGTCGCAACGGTAGCCGCAGGCGATATGCCCGGCGCCGGCCTGGTGGCCGGCCAGGCGATTGAAATCATGACCGGCGCGCCGCTACCGACCGGCTGCGACGCAGTTATACCGCTGGAACAAGCAGTTAGCGACGATCAGGACTCGCAAGTGCGGTTCGCCATGCCGGCGCAGCCGGGCCAGAACGTGCGCCGGGCGGGCGAGGACTTTTTCGCGGATACAGAGCTGGTTGGGGCCGGCCAGCGGCTTGGCCCGGAGCAGCTGATGGCTTGCGCGGCCGGCGGACTTGACCAGGTGTCGGCGCGACCATTACCGCGCGTGGCCGTACTCAACACCGGCGCGGAACTGGCGACGGACGGCGCACCGAGCGGTAGCGGGCAGATCCGTGACGCCAACGGTCCCTATTTGCGCAGCGCCCTGCCCGCCTGCGGTGCCCTGCTGACAAGCCAGTCGCTGGCCGGCGACGGCATCGACGTCATCAGCCAGGCAATTGCCGCGGCCGCGGCAGATGCCGACCTGGTGATTACCAGCGGCGGAGTTTCCGCCGGCCGTTTCGACACGGTTCCCGCGGCCATCGAGAGCCTGGGCGGCACAACGGTTTTTCACAAGCTGGCTATTCGCCCGGGCAAGCCCGTACTGCTGGCGCAGCTGCCGGAAGGCCGCTGGCTGCTGGGACTCCCCGGCAATCCCATGGCAGTAGCCGTTGGTTTGCGCTTTATTGGTGTCCCGCTGCTGCGCGCTTTAAGCGGGCTGGGTGCCGAACAGTGGCCGCTGGCAACCACCATTAACCCGGTGCGCAAGCGCCCGGGCCCGCGTTTTTTCGCCAAGGCACGGGCCAGCGTTTCGGCACAGGGTCAGCTGCAGGTGGAAGTGCTGCCTGGTCAGGAGTCCTTCCGCATTTTGCCGCTGGCACAGGCCAACTGCTGGGCCGTGATAGACGAAGGTAGTGAGAGTCTGCCGGTCGGCGCCAGGGTTCAGGTGGCCGGGCTCTATCCGGATCGCTGGCCCGCCAGCCCGGCCTGACTTAACTCGGACGGCGACCGCGCATGCTCAAGTACCAGATCCGCGATGGCTGTGAGGTTGCTGCGCAAAATGACCGGCACCGGTGCCGCGGCGATCTCGGTATCCGCAACAATGGCGCAGATACCCGCATCGGTCCCGGCCAGCTCCGACGTTTCCTGCCCATCGCGACGCAACTCCAGGCGTGGATGATTTTCACGCTTGTAGCCTTCAACCAGCACCAGGTCGACATTCTCAATGCGATCGAGCAATTCAAACAGGCTCGGCTCTCGCCCGTCTTCAAGTTCCGTAATCTGCGCCCAGCGTTTGGCCGACGCAACGATTACTTGCCGGGCGCCAGCCTGGCGATGCTGAAAGCTGTCCTTGCCGGGATGATCAATATCGAAGGCATGGTGCGCATGCTTGATGGTGGCAACACGCAGGCCCCGCCGCACAAACTCCTGCACCAGTTCCACCACCAGGGTGGTTTTGCCGGCGTTCTTAAATCCCGCAATTCCGAATACGCGCATGCTGGCATTCTGCCATGAACGCCTTCTACGTTTTAAAGTCGCTGCACATCACCGCGGTCGTTGTTACCGCCAGCCTGTTCCTGCTGCGCGGCTTCTGGATGCTGCAAGGCTCACGGTTGTTGCAGCACCCGTTTGTGCGCGTTGCGCCACATGTCAACGACACCGTATTGCTGCTCAGTGCGCTGGGCACCGCCACCTTGCTCGGACAATTTCCGTTCGTGAACGACTGGCTGACGACCAAGTTTCTGGCCCTGATCGTATACATTCTGCTTGGCCATATCGCCTTGCGGCGAGGCTCCAGCCTGGCCATTCGCTCAAGCGCATTCGTGGCGGCCTTGCTGACGCTCGGCTATATCATCGCGGTGGCCGTGTGCCACGATCCGCTGGTCTGCCTGGGGGCTTAGCCCCGCGTCTTTGCCAACAGCTTATCGGCCACCGAGCCCAGCCAGCGCGGCCACCAACAGGGCACCGACCGCTGAAAGTCTTAGTGCGCTGCGCTCAACCGCGGCAACCCGCTTGCGTAACCAGGTGGGCATGCCAGTCAACTGACTATGTCGCGCTCAGTGCGATGAGCAAAAAAAACGGGCACTGAAGACAGTGCCCGTTTCCGGAATCGGTCAGTACCGACTGATTTTATAAGCGCTCAGGCCTTGGCCGCCCAGACACTACACCAGCCGCCACTGTTAACCAGTTTGCCGGGGAAGATGCCACAGGGCCGCCATTCCGCGCCGTCTTCGCCCTGGATCTGGGCACAATTTGCGCAGTTCTGACCCGCTTCGAAACGAGCGGCCAGCGGATTAGAGGTATCCACGTCGCCGGCATCGTTCACGTACAGCAGCGCTGCGCCGGCGGGATCGTCTTCGGTCAGTTTTGGCAGATCTTGCGCACGAACTGACTGGTTAATTAGCACCGCACCTACGGGAAGCGCAGCAACGGCGTGTTGCAGAAACTTTCTACGATTCAGGCTTTGGCTCGACATGCATATTTCCTTGTCTATGGTAATTCGTCTATGCCCAGTTCCAATACTGTTGTGGGCACCGGTTTAATCAATGCAGCCGGAAGAACTCAACTAATGGCTGGCGGCCGGATCCTAGCAGGCCATGGCCCGGCAGGCATCGGTATATTCACCTAAAACTACTGGCTAAGGAGCCACGGCTGCAATAGTAATTTCGGGCGAAATTTCCGCTACTTCCACTAGTACTAGAACCTTTCGTAGGGAGTTCGAATCAGGATTCATCGCTAATCCCGCATCAACGTCGCGGCGGGCGGCTATGACCTGCCCCTTGCCAAGCAGGGCCAGCGCTCGATTGTTATACACACGCCAACGCGGCGCATTCAGATCCATTGCTGCATTGCAGGCTTCGATGGCCTCGTCATAGCGCTGCAGCGCTGCGTAGCCGGCGCAGAGATTACTCAGGCCGGACGCGCGCTGTCGCCGGGATGATGCCTGCTTGAGGCCCTGCAAGGTCAGACGAACGCCCTCCTCAAACTGGCGAAGCTGCAGCGCGCGCGCACCGTCCGCGAGATCCGGCTGGGTGCCAAGGATAGTGCTGCTTGTATTGGCCTCGTCGGCAGACGCGGCGACTGTTATGAGCAAGCCCGCAACTAACAACGCCATGCGTCGAAAAGCGCATTTTTTCGACATGCGAATAAACCTCTTTTGCCTGAGCATTGAGTATACCCGTCGACCTGCGCCCGGTCATGGATATGCCGTATTGCAGCGAGCGTTCCAGCGAGCCCAGCCGGCTGGTTTGAGACGGCCGTCACAACCCTTGCTGCCACGGCGAGAGAACATAATAAGTCGAAGGCACGAACATGAATGAACTGGCAGAAACACACAATCTGACCCTACGACAGGTTCCGGACAATCCGGACTGGCTGCGCCAGCAGCAGGTTCGGCTGCTGTTTGAGCATTCCACGCTGACGCTGTGCGGAACCATGTTCTGCGCCTTTGCGCTGTTGTTTCTGCTCTGGGCCAATGTTCCCAAAGAGCGCCTGGTGTTATGGCTTGGCGCAGCGGCGGTGCTGACTCTGGCGCGACTGATGATTCAGCAGCGCTATCAGCATGTCGCCACCGATAATACGGACCCCAGCCGCTGGTTGCAGTTGTTCGCTGCCGGCATTGTGCTTTCCGGCCTGCTCTGGGGAGCCGTGTCCGTGTGGTTATTTCCAAGCCAGTCGATGACCCATCAACTTTTCATTGCGCTTATTCTTAGCGGTATCTGCGCAGGTGCGGTGACTGTCTATGCGCCGCTACGCGGCGGCTTTCTCATGTTCGCCTTGCCTGCTTTGATCCCCCTGGTTGCACGGCTATTGATGGACGGGAGAGTCGAAGGTCAGCTCACAGCCGGCATCGTCGCGATGTTCGTCGTCATTATGAATCGCATTGCGCAACAAACCGGGCAGACCCTGCACAGCATGCTCGAACTGCAGTCACGCAACGCGGAACTGACCCGCGCACTGCATCACCAGGCCACCCACGATAGCCTGGTAGACCTGATCAACCACGGTGAATTTTTACGTCGGCTGCATCGGCTGGTAGACCGTGAGAGCGCACCACACCTGGACTTTGCACTGGTGTTTATCGATCTGGATCTGTTCAAGCGGGTCAACGACAGCGGTGGGCATGCCGCGGGCGATGCGCTGCTGCAAGCGATAGGCGGCGTGTTGAGCCGACACACGCGCTCACGCGATACCGCGGCGCGGGTCGGCGGCGACGAATTTGCCCTGCTGCTGGAAAATTGCCCGCCAGAGAAGGCCATGGAAATCGCCGAACAGGTACGCGCCGAAATCAGCGACCTGGATCTGGAGTTTGATGGCAAAGTATTCAGAGTTGGCGCCAGTGTTGGCGTGACCTACGGCCAGACTGGCATGCACTCAGCCTCCGCGGTACTCAAGTCAGCCGATGCAGCCTGTTATGCGGCCAAAGAAGGCGGCAGAAACCGCGTGCGCATGCTTCCCGCCGACGAAATGTTCCGGACCACGGGGCGTTTCCACATCAGCGAACCGGCCGCCGCGCTAGCGTGAAGCGCGCTGATCGGGCGCAAAGACAAGCTAAAAAACCCCTATTCTTCAACCGGTTACAAAGTGTTACAAGTAACGATGGGCGGATTGGCGCCGGCCAAGTGATTGTTTGAACAGCGATTAGCCCCTGCCCGACGCTGCGGCCTGACGAGCTTGCCTTGATCGCGGCTATCGGCTTGCTGGCCCGGCGGGAATTCAGCCCTTAACCTTGATTGTCCAATCCATCGGCCCGATATAGGTTGCTCGCAGCCTGGCCGAATTACCCGGACGGAAGACAACATGGATGTGAAAACCCTTTGCCTGGGATTGCTCGCCGAAGGCGACGCCTGTGGCTATGACCTCAAGAAGGAGTTTGAGGCCTTGTTCAAGCACTTTTTCCCGGCCGGCTACGGCTCTATATATCCGGCCCTTGCCGACCTCGCCGCCGATGGCCTGGTGGAATGCGAGCTGATTCCTCAGCAGAGCAAACCCGATCGCAAGCTCTATCGCATTACTGAAGCCGGGCGACGACGTTTCAGCCTGGCCCTGCAAAACTCCAAGCCCCGGCACAAGCTGCGCTCGGAGTTTCTGGCCACGGTCTATTTCGCCGGCATGATGCAGCCGGAGCGACTCGCCCATTTACTGCAGGAGCGAGTGACCGATCTGCGCGGCACCCTTGAGCATATCCAGCGCATCGAGTCGGGCTGGAATGACGAAACCCCTGCCGGTGAACGCTTCGTGGCGGGCTTTGGCGCTGCGGTGGCCAAAGCCGCAGCCGACTACATCGAACAACACGGTGAGACTTTGCTGGAACAGAGCCGACCATCCGAACAACAGCGAGCAAGCGCCCAACGAAGCGGCGCTGCCACGCTGGAGAATCGAGCATGAGCATTCGCAAACTTGTCAAAGAGCGCCCCTGGATACTGGCCGTTGCCGTGGCCATTGGCGTAACCGCCTGGGTCGCCAGCGGAACCATTGGTCGTGAGGAAATCGTGATCTCCGACGGCAGCGCAACGGCGCCGGCGCTCATGGCCTCAGCTACGCGCGTGCAGGTGCAAACCCAGGCTGCACAACCCATTACCCGCTACATCAGTGTGTACGGCCGCTCGGCTCCGGCCAGGCAAGTTGAAATGAAAGCCGAAACCGAAGGTCGCGTGACCTCAATCGACGCGCGCCGCGGCGAAAGACTGTCGCGCGGAGCGCCCATTCTGCACCTGGACATGCGCGATCGCGAAGCGCGGATGGAACAGGCCCGGGCCGGCGTAAAGGAACATCAGACAGCCTACGAAGGTCAGCTGAAACTCAAGGCCGATGGCTATATATCAGATACCCAGATTACCGAGACCCTGGCCAAACTCGAGGGCGCGCGCGCGGAACTCACTCGCGCCAAGCTT
Organism: uncultured Gammaproteobacteria bacterium; assembly: GCA_963807995.1. Taxonomy (GTDB): domain Bacteria; phylum Pseudomonadota; class Gammaproteobacteria; order Steroidobacterales; genus J054. The sequence continues at coordinate 28,682 of CAWEDX010000003.1, read as the reverse complement.
GATCTCGATTACCGGGTCATGCGCGCACCCTTTGACGGCGTGATCCTGGAGCGTCAGGTCGAGGTCGGCGATTTCGTCCGCGAAGGCGATGAAGTGGTCAGTTTCGTCGATAACACCAGCATCATTGTTACCGGCAGCATTGCCGAGCAGGATGCGCGTTATGTGCGCGCCGGCATTGTTGCCGAATGCAGTGCTGGTCACCGGTGAGGAAGTCACCGGGCGAATTCGCTATATGGCACCGGTGGCCGACCAATCCACCCGCACTTTCCTGGTGGAACTGGAAATACCCAACCCGGACGGCTTGCTGCCTGCCGGGGTTACTGCCGAGATGCGTATACCCGGCGGGGAAATGCTGGCGCAGAAAATCTCGCCCTCGTTGCTGACGCTGGACAGCAACGGCAGCATCGGCGTTAAAACCATCGACCAGTTCAACCGCGTAAGTTTCTACCCGGTGGAGATAGCGCGTACCGACAGCGACGGCATATGGGTAGCCGGACTGCCGGAAACCGCCAACGTGATCACCATCGGCCAGGGCTACGTGACCGTGGGCGATGAAGTTGAAGCCGTCTACGCCAATCAGGATGCCAAGCTGGCAGCGGATATCACGCCGTGATTCGCATGATCGAAGCGGCCATTGGCCGCACGCGTACCGTCATCATCGCCTTCCTGGTGGTGATGATTGCCGGCGTGATTTCTTATCAGAACATGCCCAAGGAAAACGAGCCGGATATCGCTTTCCCTTACATCAACGTAGTGGTCGTACTGGAAGGCGTATCGCCGGAAGACGCGGAGCGGCTGCTGGTAAGGCCGCTGGAGCAGGAGTTGCGGACCCTGGAAGGGGTTAAGGAAATGGTCGCTTCGGCCAGTGAAGGCCGCGCCACCTTGAGCCTGGAATTCGAGCCCGAGGTAGACGTGGAAGTCGCCTTGCAGGAAGTACGCGAACGCGTTGACCAGGCGCAGCCAAAACTGCCGCAGGACGCCGAGAAGCCGCGCGTGGATGAAGTGAAGTTTTCTCGCTTCGACCCCATGATGGTAATGAACGTGGGCGGCAACTTGCCCGAGCGCGCACTGGTCTTAGTGGCGCGCGACCTGGAGACGCGCGTCGAAGGACTCAAGGGCGTTCTGGAAGTCAATATCGTCGGTGCTCGCGAAGAACTTCTGGAGGTCCTGGTGGATCCCCTGTCCATGGAAAGCTATGGCCTCTCGCCGGCCGATGTGCTGAATTTCGTCCAGCGTAATAACCGACTGGTCGCGGCCGGCGCCATGCAGGGCGATCAGGGCCGTTTCTCCATCAAGGTTCCGGGCGTCATCGAATCGCCGCAGGATATTTTGCGTTTGCCGATCAAGGTCGACGGCGAACGCGTGGTGCACTTCGAAGACATCGCCAGCGTCAGACGCACCTTCAAGGATCCGGAGAGTTTCGCACGCTTAAACGGCACGCCTGCACTGGCCATTGAGGTCGCCGGCCGTGCCGGTGCCAACCTGCTGGAAACCGCTGCCCAGGTACGCGCCATCGTAGACCAGGTATCGCCGGCCTGGCCGCCGGGCGTGGAACTCACCTACTCGCGCGATAAGTCAGTGTTCGTCACCAAAGACATCAACAACCTGGTAAACAATGTAACGGCCGCCATCGTGCTGGTGTTCGTGGTTCTGATCGGCGTGCTCGGTTTCCAGAATGCGTTGCTGGTCGGCATCTCCATTCCCGGTTCGTTTTGTGCCGCCTTCTTTATTCTGAATATCGCCGGCATGTCCATCAACATGGTGGTGCTGTTCGCCGGCATCGTCGCCGTCGGCCTGCTGGTGGACGGTGCCATCGTTGTGACCGAACTGGCTGATCGCAAAATGGCCGAAGGTCTGCATCGCAAGTACGCCTATACCGAAGCGGCCAAACGCATGGCCTGGCCGATCATTGCCTCTACCGCCACCACCCTGGCGGCTTTTTTACCGCTGCTGTTCTGGCCGGGCCTGATTGGCCAGTTCATGCTGTTCTTCCCGACCACGCTGATCGCCATTCTCACCGCCTCGCTGATCATGGCGCTGATAGTCGTGCCGTCCATGGGCACGGTGATCGGCAAGCCCGGGCAGTTCAATGAACAAACACGCCGCGACCTGATTGCCGCGGAAACGGGCGACCTGAACAGTATCGGCGGCATTACCGGCGGCTACATAAAGGGCATGTTTATCGCCATGCGCCACCCCTGGCGCGTGGTTGGCGGCGTCACGGTGCTGTTGTTTTCCCTGTATGCCGCCTATGGCCTGTTCGGCAACGGGCTTACCCTGTTTCCTGAAGTTGAGCAGTCACAGGGCAGCGTGGACATTCGCGCACTGGGTGATTTTTCCGCCCAGGAAAAAGACCGGCTGGTGCGCATCGTCGAGGAACGCATTTACGGCGTGCCGGGCGTAGAGAATATTTATGTGCGCACGGGCAAAGCACAAAACGGCGCCGCACCCGATCAGATTGGCTCGATCCGACTGAATTTCGCGGACTGGCGTAGCCGCCCGCCGGGCGCCGAGATCATGGCCGATATCCGCAAGCGGGTGGCTGATATTCCCGGCTTACAAATTGAAACGCGCATGCCTGAAGTGGGACCTGTCCACGGGCAAACCCATCGACATTGAGGTTTCGGCCACCGACAACGAAGTGCTGCGCCGCTCCGTAGGCCTGATTCGCGCCGAACTGGAGACAATCCCTGGCGTCATCAATGCCGAAGATACCGCCCCATTGCCGGGGATCGAATGGCAGCTGAAAGTCGATCGCGCGGAAGCGGCAAAATTTGGCGCCGATGTCACACTGGTTGGCAGCATCATTCAACTGGTCACCAACGGCATCAAACTGGGTGACTATCGGCCCGATGATGCCGACGAAGAAATCGATATCCGCGTGCGCTACCCCTATAACGACCGCAGTCTTGACCGGCTCAGCGAACTGCGCATTCCGACGCCTTCGGGACAGGTACCGATCGGCACCTTTGTCACCCGCGAACCGGTTGAGGCCACGCGCACAATCATGCGTACGGACATGCGCCGCACTATGCTGGTGCAGTCGGATATCGAACCCGGCGCCCAGATTGAACCCGTGGTCGCGGAACTGATGGAACGCCTGCCGACCCTGAACCTGGATTCCAGTGTGCAATTGCGTTTCAAGGGTGGCGCCCGCGATCAGGCTGAAACGGCCGACTTCCTGCTGCGTGCCTTCGCCTTTGCGCTGGGCCTGATGGCCATGATCCTGGTGACCCAGTTCAACAGCATCTTCCAGGCCTCGTTAATACTGACCGCAGTGGTATTTTCCACCGGCGGCGTCATGTTCGGCCTGCTGGTCACCGGCCAGTCATTCAGCCTGGTTAACTGTGGCATTGGCGGCATCGCCCTGGCCGGTATCGTGGTGAACAACAACATCGTGCTGATCGATACCTATAACAATATCCGGCGAACCGGCATGCGCGCGCGTGAAGCGATTATTCGCACCTGTGCCCAGCGTCTGCGGCCCGTGTTTTTGACCTCGGTCACGACCATACTCGGGCTGATGCCCATGGCCATGGCGGTAAATATCGACATGATTAACCGCGACGTGTTCATCGGCGGCCCGGGTACGCAGTGGTGGCAACAAATGGCTTCGGCGATTGCCGGCGGACTGTTATTCGCAACCCTGCTGACGTTGTTACTTACACCTGCGTTGCTGATGATCCAGGCCAATATCTCCCGCAAGCTCAGCAACCGCCGCCAGGCGCGTCGCGATGCAGCCGCCGCCGGCAAAGCGGCCAGCGCCACCTGAGCCTTAGACTGGGCAAGCGCCAGGCACTGAATCTCGACACAAGCGCGCCGCGGGGGATCGTCGCGCTTGTCGTAAGCAGGTAGAGCAGTCGAGATGCGCAGGCTTCGGTGCACAGGGGCAGCGCAACCGGTCTGGTTCACGAAGGGCGTAACTCAAACACTGAAAAATGCAGCGAATGTAGCTGTGGTCATGGTCACGACGGCCACTGGCGCCGTCGCGCAGGCCTGCACTAGACTCGCCCGATGACGATCTTCCCCGACGTAATGCAGGATTTCTTCCTGGCCAACCAGAGTCTGCTCTGGTTTTTTGCGCTTTGCCTGGACCTGGGCTTCACGGTGCTGATGTACCGGGTGTTCGGCAAACAGGGGCTGTTGGCCGCCATTATCCTGTCAATCCTGCTGGCCAATCTGCAGGGTCCGAAGCTCACCGTAATCCTCGGCTTTCAAACCAGCCTGGGCGTCATCTTTTACTCCAGCATTTTCTTTGCCACGGATCTGCTCAGCGAAAAATATGGTCGCGACGAAGCCAACAAGGCGGTACGCATAGGCTTCGCCGTGAGCCTGATGCTGGTGTTCATGTTGAGTATTGCGCTGCTGTTCAAACCCTCCGAGCAGCCAGGCTCCGCCGAATTCTCGCGGGATATCCAGCAGGCCTTCGAGGCCATCCTTAATTTCACCCCGCGCTTCGTATTCGGCTCACTGTTCGCCTACCTGGTCAGCCAGAGCTTCGACGTATGGTGTTTTCATGCGATCAAAAGAGCCACTAATGGCCGCTACCTGTGGCTGCGCAATAACGTGTCGACCATGGCCTCGCAAACCGTCGATACCCTGCTGTATTCCTTCGTCGTCTGGTGGGGTGTGGTCGACCTGCAAACAGCCCTGCAGCTGGGTGCGGTGAAATACGCATTCAAAATCTTTATTGCCGCCTTCGACACGCCGTTTATTTACTGGGCGCGTAGCTGGCATCGCGATGACGAGGCCAACGTCGAGGAGCGCTACCGTTAGCTGATGAGCAGCGTAATTACATTGACGACGGATTTCGGCCACAAGGGCCCCTTCGTGGCGATCATGCGCGGCGTCATCCTGGCGCGCACGCCGGCAGCAGAGGTCATCGATCTGACGCACGACGTGCATGTGCATTGGCCCGCTGAAGCGGGCTTCTGGCTGGCGCATTCCTATCAATATTTCCCGCCGGGTTCAGTGCATGTGGCGGTGGTCGATCCGGGCGTGGGCACGGAACGCAATATCATTGCCGTTGAATTTGACGGACATGTTTTCCTGGCCCCAGACAATGGCCTGCTGCCCGATCATATGCTGGATGCCGGCAGCCGCATATTCCGTCTCAGCGAAAACTGGCGCGCCACAACCAACTGGCCCGAACCCAGCAACACCTTCCACGGCCGCGACATCTTTGCGCCGCTGGCCGCCGATATCATCGCCGGCCGCGTGCAGCCGGCTGACATCGGGCCGCAAATTCATGACGCCGTGCCCTCGCTACTCGAGGCGCCTGAAGTGCAGCCCAACAGCGTGCAGGGCAAGGTAATTACCATCGATCACTTCGGCAATCTTATTACCAACATTGATGCGCAGCTGATCGCCGATCTGGAACAGCCCGTGGTGCAGACGGGCGGCCGCCACCTGAAGCTGCAGGATACTTACGGACGCAGCCAGCCAGGCGACTTCCTGGCCCTGATCAATTCATTCGGTGTGCTGGAAATCGCGCGCGCGGAAGGCAGCGCAGCTGACAGCATGGGACTCGGTCGCGGCGCGCCCGTAACTGTCCGCAGCGAACCGTAGCCAAAAAAAACCACATCAACACCGTCAAGCCAGGGCATTCGCCAGTATGCATTTAGCGCGCGCTGGCCCTGCGCACCTGGAAGCGCCTAAGGCGCGTTGGGATCAGCAGCCTGCAGCGCGGCCTTTTCCTGCTTGGCCCAGGAATCGCGCAGCGTAACCACGCGATTAAACACCGGCGCGCCCGGCCGGGAGTCTTCGCTGTCGGCAACGAAATAGCCGTTGCGCTCAAATTGATAACTGGCGTCGGCCTCCGCCTGACCGAGCATTGGCTCCAGTTGTGCCTGCACCGTAGCCAGCGAATCCGGATTCAGGAACTCTTTGAAATCTCGCCCTGACTTGTCGGCATCCGGGCGGGGCGCGGTGAACAGACGATCAAACAGCCGCACAGGCGCCGCCACCGACGCATGCGCTGCTACCCAATGGATCGTGCCCTTAACCTTGCGGTCAGCCCCGGGTGCACCATGCCGGGAATCAACGTCGTAACTACAATGTACTTCCGTGATTTCACCATCCGCATCTTTGATCACGGCTTCGCACTTAATAATGTATCCGTAGCGCAGGCGCACTTCACCGTCCGGCTTCAGCCGGAAAAACTTGCGCGGCGGATCTTCCATGAAATCGCCATGCTCAATCCATAACTTCCCGACCGAAGGGAATCTGTCGCTCGCCCATCTCGGCATTGCCGGATGATTGGCGGCTGTCATCTGCTCGGTCTGGCCTTCGGGATAATTGATCAGCACCACTTTCAGGGGGTCGAGCACGGCCATGGCGCGCGGCGCGCTGTCATTAAGCTGCTCGCGCACGGTGTTTTCCAGCGCGCCCATTTCGATGAGATTGTCTTTCTTGGTGATGCCAACGCGGCGCAAAACTCGCGCAGCGCAGCGGCGGGATAACCACGCCGACGCATGCCGGCAATGGTGGGCATACGCGGATCGTCCCAGCCACTGACCTCGCCCCGCTCGATTAATTCGGCCAGCTTGCGCTTGCTGGTAATCATATAGGCGACGTTCAAACGCGAGAACTCGATCTGACGTGGCCGTGCCGGTAACTCGAGGTTATCGAGAATCCACTCGTACAGCGGCCGATGGTCCTCAAATTCCAGCGTACACAGGGAATGCGTTATGCCTTCGAGCGCATCGGAAATGGTGTGCGCAAAATCGTACATCGGGTAAATGGGCCAGGCATCGCCAGTACGCTGATGAGAGACGTGACGAATGCGGAACAAGGCCGGGTCGCGCAAGTTCATATTCGGCGCGGCCATGTCGATCCTGGCACGCAGCACATGTTCACCGTCGGCAAACTCACCCGCGCGCATGCGGCGAAACAGGTCGAGATTTTCCTGCACGCTGCGATCCCGGTGCGGGCTGTTACGACCGGCTTCCTTAAGCGTGCCCCGGTACTCGCGAATCTCCTCCGCGCTGAGACTGTCAACGTAGGCTTTGCCTGCCTCGATCAAAGACTCGGCACAGGCATAGAAACGTTCGAAATAGTCCGATGCATGGGTCAGGCGATCGGCCCAGTCGAAACCCAGCCAGCGCACGTCGGCTTCGATGGCGTCCACAAAGTCCTGGTCTTCTTTAAGTGGATTGGTGTCGTCAAAACGCAGGAAACAGCGGCCCTGGTTTTCCTCGGCGACCCCAAAATTCAGGCAGATCGATTTGGCATGGCCAATATGCAGGTAGCCGTTAGGCTCGGGCGGAAAGCGCGTGACCACCCCATCCGGATGTTTATGCGCAGCCTGATCATCGGCGATGATCTGGCGAATAAAATCCAGTCCGGCGGACGCTGCTGCGGAATCTTTACCCTCGTCGGTGCTCATCCGCTGACCTTCGGGCCGGGCACATGATCGAGGCTGGCTTCATACTCCTCGACAATGCGACGCTTCTTATACTTGGGCAGCATGAATCGAATCATCGCCTTGCGGCGCGTCAGCCATTCGATACTGGCACCCTGTTTGGTATTGGCCAGCGCCTGCTCGGCCAGCCAGGGCGTAACGGTTTCTACCTTGTCGCCGAGAATATTCATGATGCGCTTGGACTTTTCCCACTTGGCCGGATCTTCATTGCGGGAGGAATAGACCAACAGATCCGTCGGCACCATGCCGGGACTCAGCGAACCGATAAGCACGGGTGAGTCTTTATATTCCTTGGCCACGGAAGCGGTGAAATAATTTATCGCGCGCTTGGTCGCTCCATAGACCGTCAGCCCCGGATTGGTCATACCGTTGCTGCCGAAACCCTCGAAGGTATAAATCTTGCCGCCGCCCTGCGCGAGCATGCCCTGCAGCGCCACCTGGGTGCCGTGAATGGTGCCACTGAGATTGGTATCCACTGTCGCGGCAATCTCCTCGCCGGGTACTTCGGCCAGCATCTGATGGGTCGGCGCCAGTGCAGCATTATTTATCCAGATATCCACCCGGCCGAAACGCGCCACGGCAGCATCCCACAGGGCCTGCAGTTGCTCGCGGCTGCGCACGTCGCAGGGCTGGCCGATCACCGTACCCAGCGGCGCCAGCTCGCCTAGCGCTTTATCCACAGAAGCCTGGCTGCGACCGGTGATCACCACCTGGTGTCCGCGGGCCAGGAACTCACGGGCCAGGCCCATGCCAATGCCACGGGTACTGCCGGTAACGACGATGGTCTGCATAAAACGCTCCGCTGCCTGTTGTGCTGCTGAAATTGCCTGGCACCTGCCCGGGCGCGCGAAATGGTAATGGCTGCGGGGCCGCGCCGGTAGTGTCCGCAGGCATTTACCCGGCAGATCTTCCGAAACCTGCAATCCGGTGCAGCGCCCAGACCCTGCCTTTACGCCCGGCAGGCGACCAACAGCTGGACAGCCAGCGGCTCACCTTGACTTTAGATTTGTTGCTTATTTGCTACAGAACCTGACAAACCTAGAGTTTTCGGGTTATTAGGCATAACATAAGCGCAACTCTGGCGAAGACCACCGTTACACGGCGGCGGCGCCAGTGCTGTAAGTAGGTAGGCTTGGTGGCCGTTAGCGTGCCGCCACGGAAACGAGTCGAACGGGGGCGGGTTGGAAGAACTTCAGTGATTGCTGCGCAACACTCGAGTTACATCAAAATTGTCCGGACAAGCGTTAATGGCCTTTAAGCAATTCAGACTACTCCAGGGGGAGCAAGTAATGTCGTCAACTTCAATTCGGGCGCTGCTGCCCGGAACCATTACCGGCCTGGCCGTTGCCTTTGCGGCAACGCCTTTGCTGCTGGCACCAGGTTCCGCTGCAGCTATGGAAGAAATCGTCACCACCGCACGTGGTCGCGCGGAGTCCCTGCAGGACGTTCCCGCCGCGGTCTCCGTGATCAGTGAAGACACCATCGATCAGAAAGGTATTCAGCGCGTCGAAGACTTCGTCGCCCTGGTGCCCGGCATGACCATTGTTGATACCGCCGAGGTGGCCGATACCCAGGTCAACATTCGCGGTATTAACGGTGCGCGTGACGCCGAGATCAACTACGCGTTGATCGTGGACGGCATCCTGAAAACCAATCCGGCCGCGCTGAACCAGGAATGGTCCAACGTCAGCCAGATTGAGGTGCTGAAAGGTCCGCAGGGCGCCCTGTATGGTCGCAACGCGGCGGCCGGCGCCATCATCATGACCAGCAAGAAACCGCAGAAGGAGCTTGATGGCCGGGTGCGTGCCAGTGTTGCGGAAGACGACACCTACACACTGAACGGTTCGGTCGGCGGACTGGTTAACAACGACACGCTGACCTGGGAGATTAACGGTGACTATCGCAACACCGATGGTTTCCGCCAGGACAATTACAACAAAGGCACTTTGCAACCCAAGGACGGCGTTATCGACCAGGCTGAAAACTGGAGCCTGGGTGGTCGTTTGATCTGGGAACCCAGCGATGACCTGAGCATCGACACCAAGATTCGCTACGGTGAGGTCGAAGCCGCGTCGATTTCTTTTAACGCGGCCTTTCATCTGCCAGGACATCGCCGGAGCTATTCGCTTCGCCGAAGCTGGCGGAAGACGTGAACGATCATGAGTTCAACTTCAACCCCAACGTCGATGCCTTTAACAACCAGGAAGCCACAGAGTTCTCGGTTAAGGTCGATTACGACATGGGCTGGGCTGACCTGATTGCCTGGGGCCTGTACAGCGACATCCAGAACAACCTGGGTTCCGACGGCACCAGTGGCGCCTTCGGCTTCTTCAATGGCGACGCGGGGCCAAACAACTGTACCCAAAGCACCATTGACTGTGACGGACACGGGCTTTGCCCTGCCGCCGCCGCAGTTCATCGTACCGGGCGATCCGGGTGGCAGCCTGCTTGGACCGTATACCCCGACGACCTGTGACGGTACCCAGTACCAGGAACGCAACCAGAAGGACTACAGCTTTGAAGTTCGCCTGCGCTCCAAGGGTGACCAGGCGCTGCGCTGGGAAGGTGGTCTGTACTACCTGAACCTGGAACGTGAAGTGGGCGTGAACCTGGGCATCGACCGGGCCAACGGCTTCATCGACAAGTCCCTGTACTCCACCGATCCGCGCAACCCAACCGAACAGCTGGTCTGGGACGAGTTCAATACCGACGTGATTGCGGTCTTCGGCCAGTTGGCTTACGACCTCACGGACAACTTTGAGCTGGCCCTGGCCCTGCGCTATGACCGCGAAGAGCGTGACGTGAAGAACCTGGTGCCGACGCAGGCACAAGGCGCTTCCACGGAGTTCATTACCTGCACCGGCGCACCGTTTGACCGGCGGTGACCCGATTAACCCGGGCCTCTGTCAGGATCCGACCGGCAACAGTGCCGACAAGAGCAAGACCTTCGATCAGTTCCAGCCCAAGATTTCGGCGCGCTGGGACGCGACCGACAGCCTGAATATCTTCGGCAGCGTTGGTGTCGGCTTCAAGAGCGGCGGCTTCAACAACTTCGGCTCGCAGAGCACCGTGGACATCTTCTTCAACGATCCGGGTACCGGTATCGGCGGCATTGGCCTCGGTGAAGCTGGCACCATCAACGAAGACTTCCCCAAGATTCTCGTCTCCGACGACTATCGGGAAGAAACTTCTGTTTCTGCTGAAATCGGCTTCAAGTCGCAGATCGGCGAAAATCTTCGCTGGGAAGGCGCGGCCTACTACATGAACATCGATGACATGCAGTTCTTCGAGTTCTATGTCGGCCAGTTCGGTCTGCTGCGCGTAGTGTCGAATATTGACGAAGTCGAAATCATCGGCCTGGAACTTTCCGGTTCCTGGCAGGCCACCGACTGGCTGAGCCTGTATGCCAACGGTAACGTGCTGGATTCCGAGATCAAGTCGAATGCCGCACGTCCCGACACGGTCGGCAACAAGTCGCCCTACACGCCCGACTACACCGTGGCCTTCGGCGGCAACGTACTGATCCCGATCACCCCGGGTATGGACATCATCGGTGACCTCGGCGTAAGCACCATCGGCGACACCTGGTTCCACCCGGTACAGAACCAGGATCGCCCGACGATCTTCCAGGGCTTTGCTGGACAGAACAACCGCGGTGACTACTCGCTGAACCAGCGCGACGCTTTCACCACGGTGAATCTGCGCGTCGGCCTGGCCGGCGAGCGCTGGTCAGTGGTGGCCTTCGGCAACAACATCACCGACGAGGAATACCTGGAAGAGGTAATCCCGGCGATCGAGTTTGGCGGGTCGTTCATTCACCCCGGCACACTGCGTCGCTTCGGTGTGGAAGCCAGCTTCCGCTTCTAAGCACTGCCTGACAGGCCCATGGCCTGTCTAAGAACCGGGGGCAGGTCCATTTGGGCCTGCCCCTTTTTTTTGCAACGCCGAGCAACCGCGAGCCGCGATCTGATGAAAAACCTGAGCCTCCTCTCAGCAGCAACTGCCGTACTCGTGCAGACTGAACCGGTGTGCCAGACGATGTTCTGAAGCCATGATCTGCAACGCGCCGCCATTGTTAATCCGTCCGGCCAGACTGCTGGCAATGCTGGCCGTGAGCATGCTGATTACGGCCTGCGCCGGTCGCAACGACGCAGCGCGACCGGCGACGGAAAACACTGCCATCGCCGGGACCCTTCCAGCGCAGGCGGTAGACCAGCAACAGGCGACTAACGCGCCGCAAGGCGACACAGGCAGCGATCCAACCGCGACGGAAAATCTCGGCAACCGCTTTGATAACCCACTGCCACCGGAAACCTCGCTGGAGGAAACGGCAGCCCAGATTGATGATCCCTGCAAGGTCGACAACCCCAGCGACAGCGTGCTGGATAAAACCCAGAGCACCGTCTACTGGACCGTGTGCGGCGCAACCCGCTGGTTCGACGGCTTTTTCGGCGACCGCACGCGCTTTGACTCCACGGTCAGAGAAAGCAACGGTCGAGTGGGTTTAGGTGCCTTTTATGACCAGCGGGACGGCTGGGATGTCGACTATCGATTCCGCGGTCAGCTGGCCCTGCCGGCAGCCAAAGACAAACTTAAGGAATGGCAAGGGAAATTCAAGCTGGGTCGAGGTACGGACCGGGACCTGATCGAAGACCGTGGTGTTGACGACGGCGATACCCTGCCCGGCCGCTTCGACGAGGTGGAGGACGCCAGCTGGCTGCTCGGGGTTGGATTTCAGCGCGGCCAGAAACTGGATCGCGGTTTCGACCTGGACTTCGGCGTGCGCTTTCGCGCGCCACCCGATCCGTACGTCAAGGGCCGCTGGTATCGCAACTGGGATTACAACGAAGACACCCTGCTGCGTTTTCGGCAAACCGTCTTCTGGACCAACGAACGGGGCTTTGGTACCACCACGCAGATCGACATCGACAAGCTGATCAGCCAGAACCTGCTGACCCGCTGGTCGAATTCCGGGACCGTCGCCGAAGACCGCGCGGGTCTGGACTGGACTACGGCACTGAGTTTCTTCCAGGGCTTGTCAAACCGCCGTGCGTTTAACTACCGGCTGTTCATGCGCGGTGAAACCGGGCGCCGCGCTTCGCTGCAGAACTTTGGCGTGGATATTGGCTACCGGCAGCGCATTTTGCGCGAGTGGCTGTTCGCGGAGATTCGCACCACCGCGACCTTCCCGCGCTTTTCTATTTTTGAAGAGCGGGAACTGACTCTGGGGATCGGGCTGTTCTTTGATATGTATTTTGGGCCGGTGCCTGACGAAGAAGTTCGGTAGGGTTTTTTTCGTGCTATTGAGGGCCGCGGAGATAGGTTGGCGACGCCGCTTTCGGCGGGGGGCCTTGGGCTCCGAAGGGGTCGCCCAAAACCCCCCGCCTGCGCGGCGATTTGGATGTCGGCGCCGCGGCTGAATGAAACTACCCCAGGCATTTTTTCTGGCGCATCGTCGGGTTCGCAGTCGTAACTTTGGTTTAGCGGACGGGAGTTTGTCGGGCTTGGGACGGCACGCTGGTGGAGAGAGGGAGTGTTGGCTCGGGCATTGCGTCAGTGTGCAGGGTGACGGGGTTGCAGCTTGCGATGATTGCATCGCCTTGGGTATTTAGACGCACGCTGTGGTGGGAGTGTTGCGGTGATTGGATTGGCTTGGGCTGGTTGGCGCAGGGCTTGCTGTGATTGCTGGAGGGATTTGGCTTCAGGGGCTGGGTGGCGCGTCGGGGGTTTTGGGTTGCGGGGCTGAGTCGCGCATCAGGACGAGGCCGGTGAGGATTAGTGCCAGGGCCAGTAGTGAACTCACGGGCAGGCGCTCGCCGAGCACCAGGGTACCGAGGGTGACGGCCCAGACGGGGACCAGGTAGTTGAGCAGCGAGGTGAAACGCGCGCCGGTTTGCTGGATGAGATAGAAATACAGGATTGATGCAACGCCGGTGCCCATCAGGCCGAGGAAGGCGATGCCGGCGATCACCGGCACGGGCGCTGTGGCGAGCAACGGCAGGCCGCTGGCGCTGAATGGCGACATCATGACGTTGGCCAGGATCATGACACCGGTGGCGGTCACCACCGGATGCGCGGCCGGCATGAAACGCGCGGCGACGGTGGCCACGGCATAACAGACGGCGCCGCCGAATATGGCCAGCTGTGACCACAATCGCTCGCCGGAACCACCCAGGGCGGCCAGAGAATCCGGACCCATCAGCACCACGATTCCGGCGAATCCGAGCACAAAGGCCAGGCCCTGGCCGCGCGACAGGCGCTCGTCATCGAGCAGGAAATGCGCCAGCAGCATAACCACCAGCGGCGTGCTGGCGGCAAGGATGCCGGCCAGGCCAGATTCCACCTGCTGCTGGCCCCAGGAAATCAGGAAAAACGGCAGGCAGTTACCGACCACGGCAATGGCGCCAAACCAGGCCCAGTGGCGCAGATCCGCGGGCAGGCGATGACGACCGAATACACAGGCCAGCAGGAGCACCAGGGCACCGCTGAGCACGCGCAAGCCAACAATTTGACTGGGCACCCAGACCTGCAGGGCCAGCTCCACGGCCAGGTAAGACGAGCCCCAGAGCGTCACCAGCGCCAGCAAAACGGCCCAATGGCGAGCAGTTATTTGCATCTGGTGGCCGGATTGGCGAAAAAAGTCGCCCAAATGCCCGCGAATTGTTTGTATTTTGTTAGATTCGTTATATATTTCACAGACACGTTACTGAATCCTATTCAATAATCTCCCTATGGGGAGTGACAGAAAAATGGCGGATGCAGGATCGTGGGGACGATTTGTCTCAGTCGACCCATAACAACAAGAATCGAGGGTCCAATGTGCCAATTTACTGATCGCTTCTATTCTGCAGTTCGCACGCTTTCCGGCGACGGTACCGTGAAGGAACGGCTGCTGAACGCCTATCTTGATAACCTGGACAGCCTGTCTGATGCGGACGTGCCCGAGGCCATTCGCGAAAAGTTTGCGCAGCTGCGCAAAACCATGTGTGCGGCCGCTCCCATTGGTGATGAGTCTGCAGCCGCCGCCACGGTACGCAAAATGTCGCCCAAAGAGGCCTCCCGTCACGCCACCAGCATCGTAGCCATGTTTAGTGAGCTGGTACTGGCGAAGTCTACCGGGGAACGGCCCAGAGCGGTGAAGCGTGCCGAAGGCAAAGACGCAGAATCGTCGATTCCGACCAACGTCGCGCTTAACTAGGGCCAGTCAGTCTGAGCAAACCGGCGCGGTCGCGCGCTGGTTCAGCCCAAGCCATTACGGCTGCGATTCACTCACTCGCTGAGGTATTCTGCCGGGCACGTCAGTAATCTGCGCAGCGCAGATACCTGTTCGCGCTGATACCCGCAGCTGTTCCCTTGCACACAGCTGTCAGGCTGCCTGAGTACTTGTCAAGTGTTACCTTTCATGGTAACGTTTAGCGCATGGGCAAGGTTCGCCGGGGAAACTATATCTTGCTGACCTGGAAAGGTGATCATTCCCCGCGGCATGTCCATGTCTATCGCGATACCAAGCTGGTTGTGAAATGGGATCTGGAAAATTGGCAACCTATGGAAGGTAAAGCGAACAGACGATTATTGGAGATCATTGCAGAACTCGATAGAGAAGGTGCGCTATGAAAATTCGTAGCATTAAATCAAATAGCAGGAAGCATGAGTTCTCAGTGGTAACTTACTCAGGCGCTGAGTACTTTTTGCCGTATTCTAAAGCGGACCCTAGCCCAAGCTCAGACAACCGGGTTGAAGAAGTTTCAGTAGACAAGGAACTGGGTAAAGAAGCATTTACTTATATCCTTGAATCAGGGCAAGAAGGCACGGTTCATATAGAGCAAGTGCTCGAATACAACGAGGATCCTAAATACCTGGCTGATCTTCTGACCTATAAATTATCCTTAGAAGCGCAGAAGTGCGTCGAGACTAGTGAGCTTAGCCGGCGACAGATGGCCAAACAGCTCAAGACGTCGGTTCCACAACTCTACCGGTTGCTAGATCCTGCTAATACCAGTAAGTCGATGTCTCAGCTGGTAGCGCTCTTGCATATATTGAATTGCGATGTTGATCTTGTTGTTAAAAGGCGATCGGCAGCCTGACCAGCACAAGCATCGGACATTTGACCCGTCAGCCAATTTGCTGCAGACCGGCACCGTCGCGCGCCGGTTTGGCAGCAGACAACACTGCTGCGATTCGCTACGCGCTGACAGCATTCTGCCGCGCGGATTAGCAATTTGCGGATCGGCCTAATTTGCCAAATCCGGAATCTCTCTCACCTGCCACAGGCAATCCGATTGCGCGAGGCACGATACAAACAGGCACGCATCACTGCACAAAGCGCAGACCTTTCCGACTGGCGCGAACTTATCGCTTCACGCCAGCCGCGCCTGCGCACTAAAACTCTTCTCGTTCAGTAAGGGCGCTTCAAAAACTTTCCGCTGGCTTTGCCCTGGATTTTGCCGTTGTCGTAAACGTTCTGGCCGCGCAGGAATGTGGTCTTGACCTTCGCGGTGAGCTCCATGCCTTCGAAAGGCGTATACCCCTGCTGCGATTCCGAATCTTCAGCGCGTACGGTCCAGGTCTCAGACGGGTCCAGCAATGCCAGGTCGGCATCCAGCCCTTCGGCAATGTCGCCTTTGCGGTTCAGGCCAAAGCGGCGGGCGGCAGTAAAGCTGGTGAGCCGCGCCATGTCATTCCAGCTGAGGCCGCGCTTGCGACCTTCCGTGGCCAGGGCCGCGAGCAGGTATTCGGTGCCGCCGAAACCCGACTTGGCCAGCCAGATGTCATTCTTGCGGCGCTTGTCGACCTTCATCTCGTGCTTGCAGCAGGCATGGTCGGAGCAGACCCAGTCCAGTTCACCGGCCAGCAACGCATCCCACAGGAACTCCACGTCGTCGCGCGGACGAATCGGCGGATTAACCTTGGCCAGCGCGCCGGTCTTGGCATCTACGTCCAGCATCAGGTGGCCGATGGTGACCTCGCGACGGAAATCGATATGCGGGAACACATCGGCCATCTGCAGTGCCGCGATTACCGCCTTGCGGCTGGTCAGGTGCAACAGGTTGATCTTCGGCAGGTCGGTTTCGTTGGCCAGGTAAGCGGCAATAAAAATCGCCAGGCCTTCGGAATGCGGCGGCCGCGCCGCGTTGTACGCGTGCAGGCCTTTCAACTTACCGTCGCTCTCGACCATCTTGGTATAGGCAGCCATGATCTCGGCCGTTTCGCAGTGCAGGCTAAGACTGATCTGATCGGCCTTGTCGGGATAGCGCTGGCGCGCTTTCTGGATACCGCGCATGACGAACTCGAAGTGCGCGTAGTCGTATTTCTCATCCTCGCCAATCATCAGGAATTCGGACTGGTTCGACGAACTGCCGTGCAGACCGTGGCCGCCGTAAAACATGAAAATCTTGAATGAAGTAACGCCGTGCCGGTCCACCAGCGCGGGGATCTCGCGAATGTGCTGTTTGGACATGGGCGCCAGGTGATAGGCGTAGTCGACGTGGAAGTTATTTTTTGAAAGCTGTAGCACTTCCGGGAAAAACTTGTGATACGAGCCGCCCTTGTTCAGGTAATAACCGCCGGTACGCATATAGTTCAGGCTGGAGGTCACACCGCCCTGCGCGGCCGCGCGACTCTCGGTGACGGCATCTTCATCCAGCGGCGCATAAATGCCGGTATGCATATGCGGGTCCACCAGGCCGGGGAAGGCCATGCGGTTTTTCGCATCGTAGGTTTGTTTGGCGCTGCTGGCGGGAATGCCCGGCGCGATCTTGGCGAACTTGCCGTTCTTGATGGCGATGTCTGCATCATCAACGAAGGCGGCATTCGGCCGCACCACGCGAACATTCTTGATGACCAGATCGTAGGCTTTTGCGGCGGTTTTCTTTTTAGCGGCCATTGGTTCCTCCCGTTAACCTGCCCGCCGTGCCGGCTTGCTCGGGCAAGTATGGAAGGCACGACCGGCTGAAATACCGAAACCCTGACGGCACCCTGTTCTGCCGCAAGGTCGCGAACAGCATAACGCTAATCAAAAAACGATTGTAGGCGCGCCCGATCAGGCCGAAGAAGTGACCGTAAAGTGCGGAAGTCCCTGGGATTTAAGTGTGCAGACCTGGCCTTTGCCGGCGCCTGTAATGCTGCGCCGAAAGTGAATTGCATCAACGGGGCGCCGGTCGGCGCCCCGTTGATGACTTTCAATCAGACCCGGCGACGCAGCCAGCCGAGCAGGCCGAGGGCTGAACCAAACAGCCAGACGGCGGCCGGCACCGGCACCACGTTGGCGGCGGTGATGTAGTAATTCTGTTCGCTGGAAGAAGGATCCTCGCCTTCGAACAGCAGGAACGTCGAAGCACCGATGACAGAAAGGTCGCCGATACCGTTGGCCACGTCGATGAGGGTGGCACCATCATCATGGGTCACTTCTACTGCACCGTCGACGATCAGGCGATGCTGGTCATCGCGGAAGATAAATTCGCCGAAACTGACGGACACCGGGGCGCCTGCGTCATTGAGAAAATCCATGCGAATTTGTTCGCCGGAGTCGATGGTCAGGTTGTCATCAGAAGACGGATTGCACTGCGCTGAACTGGTCAGATTGACCTCAAGGCAGTTACCCAGGCCACCCACATGATTCTGAAAGTCCTCGTCGAAATAGGGCACGCCACTGCCATCACTGACAAGCACATCCACATTCAAGCCGTCGATATCCAGCAGCAGAGAATCGGCGCCAAACTCACCGACGATATCGCCACTGCCGTTAATCGCACCGGCCGGAATGCTTGTGCCGGGAAAAGCACTGACGGATTCCACGCTGAAACCCGAAGTTGTTGGCTGCCCGGCAGTGCCGAAGCCAAAATTTAGTGTCGCGGCAGAAACGGCACCGCTGCCGGCCAGTAATAATCCGGCAACCAGGCACGCGCGCTGCGCGCCGGTGGTCAGGCTGGAATAAGGCATCAGATTTCCCCTTAAAAAATCCATGCGAGCGATTGAATGCCTGCGCACTCAAAAACCACGTGATGTTGTTTAAAGCTCGATCCAGCCAGATTTTTGCGTCATCAGGATTAGATCGGTATTTGGAACTTATCCGAAGAAAGCAGACAACGTCAATTACGTTAACGTGGTATCCATCAGTGATGACCGAAAAGGCTGCCGCCGGGATGAGCCTGGGGCGAAGCCGACCGAAAACGCGGCTTGGCCAGCACACCGCGAGCGCGCCGCGGCGCCGCAACCGCCCTGCCCGCTTATGTAAAATCCTTATCGATCAATGTCCTGGACCGCAGGCCACCCGATTCGCCTCAATCCAGCCCCAGGGCGCCCGGATTCATTCGCCGCGCCAGGTACCTCAGTCCAGCCCCAGCGCGCCCGGATTCATCAGGTTCTGCGGATCCACCAGCTGCTTCAATCCCCGCACCAGCTCGGCCACGGCCGGCTTGCGGGTCTGCATGTAGGGATAGTCCTTGCCCACCTGGAAGTGGCTGGCACCGTTCTTGATGCACAGGGCCTGGATGCGGCCCTTGATCTCCTTCAATAGCGCCCGGCCCTGCGGGTTGGCCGGATGCACCGGCTTGCTCGGCAGCACTTTCGCCGGAAACACGCGCTTGTGATAAATCGTTTGCTCGTCTTCCCACAGGAACGTCGGCTCGTAAATAAACGCGTTGGTGCTGAAGGTCATCAGCATGCGCGTGAGTGCGACTTTGTGTTCGACCATGCGGTCTTTGTACTCGGCGACCAGGGCCTCGAAATCCGCATGGTGCTGCAGCACACTGGAGAACGGCAGGATGCCGTGCGTTGGCTTCCAGCGTTCGCCGTTGGGGCCAAGGATGGGCAGCAGCTCCATGAACGGCTCGGCGTGAAAATACGCGGGAATTGAATTGGCCACCTCGGCACCGTGGCGCGAGACGATGTCGCGCACGGCGGCGAGCTTCTGTTTCGCTTCGGCATCGTTAATGCCCTCGGTGCTGAAGTGCGCCGAGTAGGCGGCATTCTTCAGGAAGCTGCGACCGGCCATGCCCATCTTCGCCACCTGTAACGCGCCGCTGACCGGGTTGGTGGAGGACTTGAATACGGACCAGGCCGCCTGCAGCGGATCGGCCGACTCCATCTGCGTGAGCGCAGTTTTTTGCTGACGCGGATCCAGCCCAAAGTTCTGCGACACCACACCCAGGGGTGCCGCTTCCATCAGCGCACGCAGACAGCTCTCGCCGTCCGGGAAGCCAAACGATGCGGCGGCAAATCCTTCCGGCTTTTGCATCAGGCGCAGGGTGAGACGCGCCTTGATGCCCAGGGCACCGGCATCACCCACAAACAGGCCGGCCAGGTCGGGACCATAGAAGCGGAAAAAGGGCGAATGTCCCTCGCCGCCAGCGGAACCGGTGGAAATCATCTCGCCGTTGCCCAGGATGACATCCATGCTGATCAGCGTTTCTGCGGAAACGCCATAGGTACCGGAACCATAATTCACCGCATAGTGCGACATGCCACCCGCCACGCTCGCGGCCTGGCCGGAAAACGGCCCCCACATGGGCGTGCGCAAGTCCTGCGCAGACAAAGCCTGGTAGAGCTCCTCCCAGGTAACGCCGGGCTCGACGGTGACAAACATATCGTCCGCGTGAATATCGATACCCTTCAGGCGCACCATGTCGAACACGGCGGTACCCGGCTTCGTCGGCAGAAAGCCATCGGTATAAGAAGCGCCGCCACCGCGCACCGTCATCGGCGCTGCGTGGGCGATGCAAACCTTCGCCGCGGCATGCAGCTCTTCCACGCTCCCCGGGCGAACCACCACGGCGGCCAGCTCGTCGGCCTGGCGGAACACGTCGGTGGAATAAAACACCAGCTCCTCGTGTTCGGTAAGCAGGTGGGATTCACCGACCACAGCGGCGAGATCAGCAAGAAGGTTGCCGGCAGAGGCGCCGGGAGCGGCTTGGGTCATGATTCTGGTTCCGGTGGACGGTTCAGGGCATTTTATACCGGCTGGGGGCCAGGCAGGATGCCCGTTAATCCGCCCTGTTCGAAAGCATTCAGCGCGCTGCACATAATGGCCTCGACGCAGCCGCGGACGCTCAGTAAGGCCAAGTTTGCTGATCCTCTGGCGTGGCTACCCTTTAGCGTGGCCCTATCAGCGCGAGCCGCCGCATAGCCGGAAATGGCCCCAGGCGGGGCGCTAGGCGTTAGCCAGCCAGTCCCCGACCACCGGGTTATAGGGCTGAATCTCGTAGCGGGCCCAGATCCCGTTTTGCCAATAGGGATCGCTGGTCATCAATTGTTCCAGCGCCGCCTGGTCGGGCATTTCCAGCACCGCCAGCGAGCCGGGTGGTGAATCGCCGGCACCGGCCAGGGCGCCGGCCACGCGGATATGCGCCATGATGGTTTCGACGTAGGCCAGGTGCTCGGCAAGGTGCACCTTGCGCAGTCGCGGCGCGTCGGCGGAATCGTACATTCGCACTGCAAATATCATGCGCTGGGCTCATAATCCGGGCCGCCATGATAAAGCCTGCGCTGCCCAAGCATCCAATAATCCAGGCGCTGATAGTCAGCGTGATCGCTGCGCGGGTGTTAAGCGGCGAACTGCTACTGGGCGCCGAGATTAGTGAGTCGGCCGACGCAGCCCCATCGCAGCCGCCGCCCCGGGCAGGAACGCTGATTGAACCCGGCCCGCAGTAACAACGCCGGCCTCGCGCCGGATGCAGCGGGCAGGAAACCCGCGTTGAGAGCCCGCGCCGACGAGCCCCTCGCCCGCTTCGATGCTGCCTGGGCCGGCTATACCGCCAGTGTGGACAAAAAGAAACTGCAGTTTGGCTGCCGCCCGCGACGTTACCGCCCGCCGGCCGACGTACCCCGCCGCGGCGCGGTGCTCGCCCTGCATGGTTTCAGTGCCTGCGGCCAGCAGTTCTACCAGCTGGCACCGGCGCTGGCCGCCCAGGGTTTCGATGTACTCGTGCCGATGCTGCCCGGGCACGGTCTCGTGAAAAAAGCCGACGGCAGCGAAAATCTTTCCGCAGTGCCACGGGCCCGCGACTGGGCCGCGAGTTATGGTGGGCTGGCAGAAACCATGAACAACATCATGCGGCAGAGCCCCGGCGAACGCGTGATTATCGGTTACTCGCTGGGCGGCACCCTGGCCATCAACGCAGCCCATCGCAAACCTGAACTCTACGACCGCATGCTGCTCATTGCCCCGCTGGTGGCCATCAAAGGCGGCGCCTTCGTCGAGGGCCTGGCGAATTTTCTCGGCCGCGTGCCGGGGATCAGAAACTGGAACGTCAAACCCGCCGGCCTGCAGGCCGACTGCGCAGCCTGGAGCGAAGCGGGTCGTGCGGGATTTTGCGATTACCGCCTGGAACACATACCGGCACTGGTGCAACTGGAACGGCAAAACCGCGATTGGCGCAGCAGCCGTCCGCTCAGCCTGCCGATACAGGTGATTCTGGCCGACGAGGATGTGATCGTCAGCAACGCCGCCATCGAAGACCTGGTTCAGCAGCAGCGCGAGTTTGGGCCGGTCTCAGCCTGCACGCTGACCGGCGGTGTGCCGCATGAAATTCTGACGCCCTATGAGAATGTGGGGCGGGAGATGGTGTGGTTGCCGGAGTTTCTGGAGATGGCGGGTCGGTTCGTGATTGAGGGCGAAGCTAAAGACTGCGGCACCGGCCTGTAAGCGCGCCTGCAGGCGCGACCCTTCAATAAGAAAGCTGAAGATTTTGGCGCAAACAATTCGCCAGCCGCCATTACTAAGACGCCGGCAACATCTCGCAAGCAGCTACGCTGGCAACCTCAGCCACACGCTCGCCCCCATCAACGAAAGTCGCATCCTGCTGAGGCAGGTAATAGGCCAGCTGCGGATCAATGGCCTGGGCAAAGGCTTCAAGGCGAGCATCCGCTTCCGGTAGATTCGCACGGTCACCCACAAAGGTGGTTACGCGAACCAAAGCGCCGTCCGTGCGATTTTGTGTGAGCGCATCCCAGAAAATGAACCACTTCACCATGTACTCATTGGTCTGAATGCGACCGCGCTCGACGAACCAGTAATACACCAGCTGCACCGACTCGCCCTTGGCGATGACCGCCCGGTTTACCGTCATGCCCTGCCCGTCGGGACCGACGCCGGCAATAGTGTGATCTTCCAGGGACTCCATCTGCCAGCCACCGCCCGGCAAACAGGACTTGGGCGAATGCACAGAACGACCCTTACGCTGATTCGCGTAATAAGCGACCCACAAATTGACCGGATTGGCGCTACTCTGACTGCGGAAGTCTGCCATCAGATAATCATCGGTCTTTAAGGTATCGAGGTATACCTGCTCGACAAACTGATCACGGCCGCGCCAATCGGCAATGCGCAGCGGGAATGTGGTGAAGGTATCGCGCTCGGGAATCAGGTCTTCTCGCGTCTGCAAGCCAAAGGCGACAAACACCCCAAGACCAAGCGCAGCCAGCGAGGCTATGAAGTGCGCATTAATGCCTTTGGGCAAAAGATAGGCGAAATGCTCAGTAGGCGGTACGTCGAGGACCAGCGCCTTCATTAGTGACGTACCCTGCAAGCGGGCCAGAACAGACATGATCAGGAACATCAGCGCCAGGCAGGCCATGAAGACTATCCAGCCTTCAAAGTAGTGCAGGAATCCTTCTGCCTGCTCAATGCCGAAATTCTCAACCAGCACACCGATCACACCGATGCGGAAGCTGTTCATAAAAATGGTTAGAGGGAATCGAAGAAAGGAAGATAATGGCGCGGTGCCACCACGGACCTTTATAGAGAGCGCCCAACAGGAATCCGAAACTCATCAACGGGAACAAGTAGCGCAAGCCGCTGCACGCCTCGGCAACCTGGAGCTGGTAGATACCCAGGTCGATGACATTGCCTTCCAGGTAGACG
Source organism: uncultured Gammaproteobacteria bacterium (assembly GCA_963807995.1). GTDB lineage: Bacteria > Pseudomonadota > Gammaproteobacteria > Steroidobacterales > J054. Next base: position 5,400 of record CAWEDX010000003.1, on the reverse strand, counting down.
CTGATACCAAACAGCCTGATTACCGCCACGCCAATCTGCGAAGAAATTAGCTGCAGTTCGCTGGATAGATTGAAATAAAGGAAGTTCGGCAGCGGGATCATGAAGATCAGGTAGACGAAGGGCACCCAGACTATGCGGAATCCTTTCCAGCCGATGGTGGTAACGATTACACCAAGCAGCGCGCACATGAAAGAATACTGAATGATCGTGTATATAGAGCTTAGCTCGCCCAGCACTAGGCCAAACAAACCGCCGGCAATAAAAATAAGCCCGGACCATGAACCCTTCAGATCTGCCTGACGCAGATCATCGGCACGCAACCAAAGCAAATAGAGCGCTACGACAGGTATGAGGTAACCGTGGTTGTACTCCTCCCGTTCCCACTGCTCGCACCATGTAAGACAGCCCGTCCCAGAAGACGACAACAAGGACTGCGACTGTTACAAGAACTAAAGCAAGGCCAACCGGGGCAGTAGATAGCTTAGAAGTCGGGCTGCTAGTTGAATCGTCCATAAATCAGATACTCATATTTTAGATTTTTTTAAGTTCTGAACGGAAAGGTTGGCAGAAAAACACAACCGCCGAATGTAAAACCGCTTTAAGCATAAAATAACTACAAAAGCAGAATACTTTACATATTCTGTAGCACTACCGGTTACAGTCTTTTCCTGAGAGCTTATATTAACGCTATCAGGCAATAGTGATAACTACCAAGTCGACATTAGTAACTGTCTCTATTATTCCGCGCTCCAGGCTTGCGCCTTTCGTACCGTTAAGCTGCAACCGCATAAGAATCTGTAAAGCTGCTTTGTTTCCGCTATATGCCTCTCGCTCGAAGCACCAAACACCACCGATTCGATCTGATTCTTTCCACATACGTAGTCAACTGCTTTCGCGCGGACTAACAGCGCCGGAAGCCAGGATCTGACATGGCCATGGGCTGAAAACCACCTTCACGGAGGGTTTCCTCATAAGCCTCAATACTTGGATTCATGAAATATCCGGCAGCGTTGATTGACGAACAAACCACAGGATTATCGATACCGCAATCTCTAGGAAAGGCACTAAAGAGGGCATGTTCATCGGACAAATCCCGCGGCTCCACCTGATACTTCTCACGGATATATTCCTGCGAAGCCTGAAAAAATGTCCTTAACCCCATAGCCGAGTAGCAGATCAGTAACAATATTCTGCAGGCAGACGACTTTAACGTTCAGGTCGCGGAAACTTTTCAGCTCAATATTGACTAGAATCTGCATGACCTTCAACATATCGCGTTCGAAAAGCGACGCCCCACCCTTGGCGACCAAGCCACACTGAATCGCTTGCGGTGGACCCAGACAAAATGAATTCACGCAACGCGCCGAAAATACCCTTCTCCGCGACTGCATTTGCGTATTTGTGCGCATAGGGCATAGACGGGTACATAGCAAGATCAGGATACTTCTCCGAGTTTTCGCGAAGAAAATCGCAAATCTCTGGCGCCCTTTCATTTGTATTCAGCATGAAACCATTGATACCGCAGCGATAAGCGGTATCGATAACGCCGGTAATGGCACTGAGATCACGAAACCGCTCATCCAATGACTGCGCTTTTTCGGGTGACATGTGATTGATCCCAAAGAACTGATTGTCACCTAGAATTACCCTGTCAAGCACGATCCAGACTCCTTGCGCCGAATAGTTTGCCAAAAAAGCCGGTTCGTTTGCCGCCGGAATCTGAACCACCAGTTGTTCTCGGGGCCGCATTCGCAACTGTGCTTCCGGACTCTTCTCTGATTTGCTCCATGATTTGATCTACTACCAGACCATCTTGAAAACTACATCGAGTCGTGGGGCGCTTTGACTGAATACAGTCAATGAAATCGTCGAGTTGCCGGGTAAATTCATTCCCGCGGACGTAGACCCTGACGGCTTTGCAAAATCTGTGATGTAGCGGGTATTCCAGCCTCTGATGGAAACCAAGATCGGGATGGGGTTCCGCAGGAACAGCTTAAGGGTATACCGGTCGGCGATCATTTTACCGTCGCGCCCGTGGGCCGTAACGATGTTGGCCGGCTTACGGTAACTCATATCACTCCAATTAACTGAAATGCCCCCGATAAGGCCATTGTTGTAAAGCAGCGTTGAGTTGACCACATCTTCTACAGTGCTCGAATATATACGCTGCATAGTGCTCCCTCGTACCCCTATCGGAGCGCCAAAGAGATAGACCGCAAGATCAATGCAATGGGATGCAAATTCATACATGCACCCGCCGCCTTCAGATTGCTTGGACCGCCAACTGGATTTCGAGTCCTTGACGACTGTTGCACCGTACATTTCAGATTGAAAATGAGTGACATCGCCGATAACACCCAGATCAAGCAATCGCTTGGCTTCTTCAAAAACTTCGTTAAACCGATTGACGTAGCCAACCTGATTAACAACTTCATTCGACGCCAATCTCTCTATTGCTTCCGATCCTGCCTGACTTGAAATAGCGAAAGGCTTCTCAACAAACACGTGGATTCCACGACTTACGGCGTCACCAACGATTCCCGCATGCGAGGCAGCCGGAGTGGATACAATCACGGCATCCAAATCAGCCTGATCAAACATATCTATATGATCAGTGTGGGTTGAAACGTCCACAAACTTGCCAAGCACGGCCAACATCATTTTTGAAGCGTCACACACGGCAACAATATTCACTTGTGGGTGATTATTGAGTATGGAGAAGTGGGTAATTCCCATTCTGCCAAAGCCAACAAATCCTAATCTCAACATCGTATTACCTGATCAATCGCTTTCCGGGATTTCACTCATCAAATATCGTTATATCGATATAGCACGCAAAGATGCCTGCAAATGTCGCACAAGAAGATCTTGGTCCCTGCCGATTAAGCATTTTTATGCGGCCACTTACGATGACTCAACTTAGCCTAGGGCGAGCAACTCCCTGAGAATAATTTCATATGCCTGACGGCCCTTAATTAATAATTCTTTGTTGGGCGGTCCTTGTTTTTCGCAGCTGCCAGGAAATCCCGGACATACTGCGATGTGAGAGCAGGATTATGAGCCATGAGCCCCTGCGAGACTAGGTATCGGTCCACATCCAACAAATTATCCTGGTAGATAGAAATGGTAGGCACTCCCAGCACCGCCGCCTCTCGGGTCATGGTCCCGCCGGCCCCAATGAAAAGGCTGCAGCGCCGGATTATGTCAGCCAGCCCAAGGGGCTTTTCAGCTACCTGAACGCCGCTAAATGCACTCTCCTGATAGTGCGCAAGCTGCCAATTATCGCGTGGCAGCAAAATGAGTTCGAAATCACCCTGCAGTTCCAGCAGCAACTCGTCCATGAAATCCGTTCCGCCGGCATAGTACTCGGCGGTTCGTGGCTCTGGACGAACAAAGATAGTCCTAGGCTTAGCCTGTCCGGGATCCTCTGCTTCGGATTCTGCCTGCTCCTCAAGGGCCCAGAGGTATACGCCTTCCGTAACTCCGGGATATTGCAGAATTTTCTCGGGTCGAGCTCGCTGAGCAACTACCTTATCGATACTAAGGAACTCCGGGACCAGGATTTTCGTTGCGCAAAATAAAAGAAACGACATTACCGCGCGCATGTTCGTTGTCATTCAGATAGGCGCAGGGTACTCCAAGAATCTTTGAGACAACTGGCGAGTAAAAGGAACTATGAGAAATCGAGACATCAGGCTTTTGGCGCCATAAAAATGAGGCTAGCTGAATTACGCGAACCAGGAATCCGAAGGCCTTCGCTATCCTGTTGCGACCGTAGTGCTTACCAACCACGTCGTAGTCCAGCCCTTCCATATCCAGCAAATCAATCGTGTTTGCGAGAGGCCTGCATGTGATTACCACTTCGTGCTCCCGCTTCAACTCTCGAATTCATCTGCCGAAAGAACAGGACGTGAGGAGAATTTGTGATATCGATCCAGATCTTCATGGCCGGTCACATCTCGATTTGCGGGATATCCGTCAATTGGATATCCATGGCATCAGCGATTTTTGTTCTTAGCACCTCACCCACATTTGGCAGCATATTTTCCGTGGCGACATTGGCCGACAGTTCAATACGGGTCACCAAAGCGCTGGATGATGCCAGCGAATTCCTTACCCTGATTGCCGTCACGGGCTCCTTTTGACCATAGAGCACAGACGCCCATCCGGAGATTGGATCAGAGCAACCAGTGGCTTGCGTTAGATCACCAGCGGGAAAATGCATGCGGCAGTCTTCTGCATGTGAAACTGAGCTGCCGACCATCCAGCCTCCCAAAACAGGGGGTATGCCAATACTGATCAATTTGGACGGCTTTCTCCGCTAAGACTATATCGATAACCACAATTTCCGATCCTGGGACTAGCACAAGAGCACGAATGTGCGTAGCACCTAATTTCTTGTATCCATCGTGGACTGCCGCCAGAAAAATAGAGTTATCCGCTCGCTCTTCCGAGAAAAGACATCTGGCAGAGTAGGACTTCGACCATTGAAAGGGCGTGGCCTGCACAGCTTGATCGGTACCATTAACAACAACAGTATTGTGCGCACGGGTGCTGCGAAAGAATTGCCGCCACTCCAGGCCACCCGTGTACATATAGGTGCCGTTGTCTGTCAGTAGCGGCTTGCCATCGAGATGGAGACTTATAGCCAGAGCATCTGCATGACCATGGGCGTGCAAGGGTGCTTAACCAAGCGGGCCATGATCGAGCGTCAGATAGCTACCGCAATTTTCGCCCCAGCGAACGATGGAGAGCCCGGTATCCGGAAAAGTCCGCAGAATATCGCTACTTGCAGAATCTGGCCAGGAAATCCGGAGACGATGAGACAGGGCAACGCCATCGTCAGCATCGTTACAACGCGGCAGACTGGATACTGAATTCGATAACCCTCCGATGAAGCTACGCCCTCGTTCCAACGCAGAACCGATTGCTGCTGGAACCCCTCGCTTTTGCTTCGCCAGGGCACTAGCCACCAAACCGTAAAGATCAAGGACGAGAACGTGATACCAGCTGGATCGCTCCGCACCTCCCCCATCAGGCAGAATCTGTTTATCCGCTTCCTGCTCCAGTATTGAGACCCCAGTGGAATAGCAGGTATCTGCCATATCCATTTCTGGGAACAGTAGACCCGCATAGACCAGGCCGGCCGCCTCCGCGATTGTGTGATTTCCCGTTGATGAATAAAGCGAGAGACGTTGCAGAATCATATAGGCCTGAGAACTCACCAGCTGAAGTACTGCAGGCCAGACGGAGCTTTCACGCGGTAAATAGGGACGAATTTGTCAATCGCATGAGAAACAGAAATGATTCTCAAGCCACATTCCATGGACGAAATGTAGTGAATGCCATGACATAGCGGATTGAGCCTTACCCAGGAAATTAGCTGCTTTACTATCAGGT
>CAWEDX010000002.1:0-135317 GCA_963807995.1 uncultured Gammaproteobacteria bacterium | reverse complement strand
ATATGCCGTTTCTTTCATTGCTCATGGTGTTCTTATTTAATTTTCGGCAATGCCGAGCTTAGTGGACGGCGCAGTATAGCGACGCAGGAATCAGGCAATTACGGGCCAATTGGCCCTATTCACTGGCCGGTCACACGCAAAATCTTGAGGCCGTTGGTGCCCCCGGAAACCCCTTCCAGATCGCCCTTGGTAATAATCACCAGGTCGCCGGCATTCACAGCCTGCATGTTGATCAGGACCGCGAAAACATCCTGGTATATCCGTTGCACCTCGCTGTGAACGATATCGAAAGCTACCGGATAGACGCCCCTGTAGAGGGCCACACGGCGCAGCGTTTCAGCATGCCTGGTGAGGGCAAAAATCGGAATATCGGATCGAATGCGCGACATCCACAAAGCAGTGGAACCCGATTCAGTGAGCGCAATAATGGCCTGCACATCGAGATGATTGGCGGTGTACATGGCAGCCATGGCGACCGCCTCGTCGACGCGACGGAAGCGATCATCCATGCGATGGCGGCTCATGCGTGAAGCCGACTGATGATAAGTTTCAGCGCCAACACAGATTTCCGCCATCGCCGTAACAGTCTTGACCGGAAACTGACCGGCCGCGGTCTCGGCCGAAAGCATTACAGCATCGGTACCGTCCATAACGGCATTTGCTACATCAGAAACTTCGGCGCGCGTGGGCGCCTCGTTATTGATCATGGATTCCATCATCTGGGTCGCCGTAATAGAGACCTTCAGATGACGGCGGGTCATGCGAATGATGCGCTTCTGCAAACCCGTCAAACCGGCATAACCGGTTTCAACACCCAGGTCACCGCGGGCAACCATTACGGCATCAGCCGCGGCAATTATTGATTCAAGTTGATCAACGGCTTCCGCACGTTCAATCTTGGCGACAATCAGCGCTTTACCGCCTGCGCTGCGCAAACAATGACGCGCCTCCTCAAGATCGGACGGCTCACGCACAAAGGACACAGCCAACCAGTCTACTGAGTGCGCGGCGGCCCAGCGTATATCTTCACGATCTTTATCTGTCAGAGCTGGTGCAGACAAGCCCCCACCCTGACGGTTAATGCCTTTGTTATTACTTAGCTCGCCACCAATTTCGACCTTGCAGTTAATGCGCTGGCCCTGCACCTCGGCCACCTCCAGCACAATCTGCCCATCATCGAGCAACAGTCGATCGCCGGGCGACAGATCGCGTGCGAGCTCCGCATAGGCGACGCCCACGGCATGCTGATCGCCCGCTTCAACGGGCAATGCTGGATCCAGGGAGAAGTCCTGACCTACGCGCAAATTCACGCTGCCAGCGGCGAAACGCTGAATGCGAATCTTCGGGCCTTGCAAATCACCGAGCACGGCAATGTAGCGACCCAGTGACTCGGCTGCCATGCGCACCATATCGATGCGGCGCTCGTGATCGGCCGGACTACCATGGGAAAAGTTAATTCTGACCACGTCGACCCCCGCGCTAATCAGCGCATGCAAGGTATCCGGGTCATCCGTTGCAGGACCCAGTGTGGCAATTATCTTGGTGCGGCGCATAGTAAGAGGACCAGACGAAACTGTGCGCAGGGTACCGAGTCCGCGCCTTCCTGTCAGCCGGCGTCGATCAGTATGACGCGAAAATCATTAACATTGGTGCGCGTCGGCCCGGTGATCAGCAGCTGGTCCAGGCCGGCAAAAAATGCGTAGCTGTCAGCCGCTGACAGCAAGGCTTCAGCATCAAGCTGACGGTCTAGAGCACGACGCCAGCTCCTGTGATCAAACCAGGCACCGGCATGCTCGCCACTGCCATCGATGCCATCAGTATCAGCGGCCAGTGCCAGCACCCCGGGACAGCCGCCCAGTTCCAACAGCAGACGCAGCAAATAGCTGCTGTTGCGCCCACCACGACCAGGATGGGCAGGCAGTTTCTGGGTAGTTTCGCCACCCGAAATCAATGCAACGCGATGGCCTGCGGCGCGCTTTTCGCGCACCAGCTGCGCATGCTGACAAGCCAGCTGCTCCGCGGGCGCATCAATGTCATCGCCTAACAGCAGCGGCCTGTAGCCCGCGGCAGAGGCCACCGCCGCTGCCGCGGCCAGGGCATCCCGGGAGCGCGCGATGATGCTGGCGCTCAACCGACCAAACGGCACTTCATCGCCAGGCGGGACCGCGGACTCCAGTTCCGCGAGCAGCTTTGTCACCGGCAGCGAGGGCCGGCAAGCGTACTTGCCCAGCACGTTGCGAGCCTGCGCCACGCTGACAGGATCGGGACTGCAGGGCCCCGAGCCAATATCAGCCAGTCGATCACCTGGCACATCAGAAATAGCCAGCAGCTCGACATCGGCGGGCGCAGCGGCGCGCGTAATGCCACCACCCTTCAGCCGCGAAAGTTTGCGGCGCACTGCGTTGATCTCGCTGATACTCGCGCCGCTGCTGAGCAGGCACCGGTTGATCGCCTGAATATCCGCCAGCCCGAGACCTTGCTGCGGTACTTCGAGCAAGGCCGAGGCGCCGCCGGAAATCAAAAATACCAGCCGATCGCCGGCCTGTGCTTGCTCAGCCAGCGCCATTATGCGCCGCCCGGCCTCCAGCGCAGCCTGATCGGGCAGCGGATGCGCAGCTTCCATGACCTCGACGCCGGGCAGCAATTTACCGTTTGGCAGACCATGTCCATAAGGCACCACGACAAGTCCACGACATTCGACGGCGGCAGCTTCCACATAGGCCTCGGCCATACTGGCGGCGGCTTTGCCGGCACCGGCGAGCCACAGCTTGCCGCGCGGCGGCGCCTGCATATAGGCAGGCAGGCAGGACTTTGGCGAAACCGCTGTCAACGCGGCCTCATGCATGGCTCGCAGGGTTGCCGGGAGAGCCGCCACCTCAGGCCGTTGCGGCGCGTTCCTCGAGAATGGCTACGGCGGGCAAAGACTTGCCTTCGAGAAACTCCAAAAAAGCCCCGCCACCGGTGGAGATGTAGGACACCTGGTCACCGAGGCCAAACTTTTCCAACGCAGCAATGGTATCGCCGCCACCGGCGATGCTGAACGCGTCGCTGGCTGCAACGGCCTCGGCAAGCCGGCGCGTGCCGTCGGCAAACTGATCGATTTCGAACACGCCCACGGGGCCGTTCCAGACGATGGTACCGGCCGTCTTTAACAAAGCAGCGTAAGTCTCAGCTGTCCGCGAACCGATATCGACGATCAATTCGTCGCTATCAACATCGCTAACCTCACGCTGATAGGCCGGCGCCGAAGCGCTGACTTCCAGCGCCACCACCACATCTTCCGGCAATGGAATGGCAGCACGATGACCCGATTCCATCAATTCCCTGGCCACCGGCACCAGGTCCGCTTCATATAGAGACTGGCCCACGGCGTGGCCGGCCGCGGCAATAAATGTGTTCGCAATGCCACCCCCCACAATTAGCTGATCGACCTTGCTGACCAGGCTCTCAAGCACGCTAAGTTTGGTGGATACCTTTGAGCCGCCAACAATGGCAACCACCGGACGTTTGGGTGACTGCAGAGCTCGGCCAAGGGCTTCGAGCTCACCGACCAGTAATGGCCCCGCGCAAGCTAGCGGAGCAAACCTGGCTACGCCGTGGGTACTGGCCTGGGCCCTGTGCGCCGAGCCAAACGCATCCATGACAAAAATATCGCACAATGCGGCCATGCGCCTGGCCAGCGACTCATCGTTAGCCTTCTCGCCGGGATTAAATCGAACGTTTTCGCACAACACGACCTCGCCGGGCTGCACTTCGATGCCATCCAGCCAGTCGGCCTGCAGACGCACCGGATGTTCCAGCAATTCCGCAAGATGTACCGCCACTGGCGCGAGCGAAAACTGCGCCTCGAACTGACCTTCTTTCGGCCGCCCGAGATGAGACAAAAGGATTACTGCGGCGCCGTCTTCAAGCGCCTTGCGAATACTGGGCAAAGAGGCACGCATACGCGTATCGCTGGTTACACGACCGTCTCGCAAGGGCACATTAAGGTCGAGCCTGATCATGACTCGCTGCCCCGCCAGGTCGAGGTCAGTCATGCGTATCACGGCCATCGCTTCGCTCCCGCCAGTTTTTAACTAGCGGGCGTTGATCAGCGCCAGGGTGGTATCGAGCATCCGATTTGAGAAACCCCATTCGTTGTCATACCAGGAACAGACCTTGACCAGGTTGCCATCAAGCACCTTGGTCAGCGTGGCATCAAAAATCGACGACAAGGGATTGTGATTAAAGTCGATGGACACCAGCGGGCCATCGTTGTAACCCAGCACCCCGGCCAGCTCGCCCTCGCTGGCCTGCTTGAGCAGGCTGTTAACCTCCTCGACGGAAGTATCGCGACCTGCAGTAAAGGTCAGATCCACCAAGGAAACATTGATGGTCGGCACACGCACGGCAAAACCGTCGAGCTTGCCGGCCAATTCCGGCAGCACCAGGCCTACGGCCGAAGCCGCACCGGTCTTGGTGGGAATCATTGACATAGTCGCCGAGCGTGCCCGGCGCAGATCCGAGTGATACACGTCGGTCAGGACCTGGTCATTCGTGTACGAATGGATTGTGGTCATGATACCGGCCTGCAAGCCCATGGAATCATTCAGCGGCTTGACCAGTGGCGCAAGACAGTTGGTCGTGCAGGAAGCATTCGAAATCACCTGGTGTGCCGCCGTCAGCGAACCATGATTTACGCCGTAGACGATGGTTGCATCAACGTCCTTACCAGCCGGCGCAGATATCACCACCTTTTTGGCGCCCGCCTCAAGGTGCGCCGCTGACTTTTCGCGGCTGGCGAAAAATCCGGTGCACTCGAGCACTACCTCTACGCCCAGCTCACCCCAGGGCAGCTTGGCAGGATTGCGTTCGGCGAGCACTTTGATGCGATCACCGTTCACCACCAGGCTATCGCTCTCGACGGCGACTTCGCCCGGAAAGGGCCCGTGTGCTGTATCAAAGCGTGTCAGGTGCGCGTTGGTCTCAGCATCACCCAGGTCATTGATGGCAACAATACTCAATTCATTGTTGCGCCCGGATTCATACAGTGCACGCAGGACGTTGCGGCCGATACGGCCATAACCATTGATTCCAATCTTGACTGGCATTGCTGCTACTCCTGAAAAATTCCTAGTCGGAAAGCGCGGCCTTGGCCGCTGCCACCACGCTTGCCGGGGTAAAGCCAAAATATTCAAACAGCTCGGGACCCGGGCCGGACGCACCGAAACGGTCGATACCGATAACTTGTCCCGCGGGACCCACAAAACGATACCAAAGGCCGGTGCTGCCCGCCTCGATGGCGACTCGGGCAGTAACGGCTGGCGGCAATACGCTGTCTTGCCAGGCCTGATCCTGAGCCACAAAGGTTTGCATGCTGGGCATGGAAACCACACGCACAGCCAGACCGTCTGCGCGCAACTCATCGGCGGCCGCCTGGGCTAAGGCCACTTCTGAACCACTGGCAATGAGAATAACCTGGGCATCGACATCATCGGACAATACATAGGCGCCGCGACGCACGGCGGCTACCTGGTCTGCATCACGCGGTTGGGCCGGCAGGCCCTGACGGGTCAAGACCAGGCAACTGGGTCCATCCCGTCGCTCGATTGCATCCTGCCAGGCCACGGCCGTCTCCAATGCATCGCAGGGTCGCCAGCAGCGCAGGTTTGGAATGAGTTGCAGGCTGGCGAAATGCTCGACGGGCTGATGGGTCGGGCCATCTTCGCCCAGGCCAATGGAATCATGAGTAAACACCGAGATGTTGCGGATACCCATCAGCGCAGCCATGCGCAGGGCGTTGCGAGCATAGTCGGAGAAGGTTAGAAAGGTGCCGCCGTACGGAATAAATCCGCCATGCAACGACAGCCCGTTATTGACCGCTACCATGCCAAATTCACGCACGCCGTAGTAAATGTAGTTGCCGTCGGCATCGCCAGCACTGATTGGTCGGGAACCGGCGTGCAGGGTCAGGTTTGATCCGGTCAGATCGGCAGACCCGCCCACCAGCTCTGGTAGGGCCGGCGCAAACGCATTGAGCGCTTCCAGCGACGCCTTCCGCGTCGCCAGCTTTTTACCCTCGGCCGCAATGCCGGCAACCGCCTCGGCCGCAAACGCGGGCCATTCGGCCGGCAACTCTCCCAGCATGCGACGCTGGAACTCAGCAGCCAGTTCGGGATGGGCATTGGTATAGCCAAGCATCAGTTCTTGCCAGGCCTGCTCGCGTTGCGCACCCGCAGTGCGTGCATCCCAGGCCTTGGCGATATCCGCAGGAATTTCGAACGGCGCATAAGACCAGCCCAGTGCCTCGCGCGCAGCCGCCACTTCCGCTTCACCCAATGGCGCGCCGTGGGTCGCTTCACTACCCTGCTTGTTCGGCGCACCAAAACCAATCACGGTCTTGCAGCAGATCAGGGTCGGGCGCCGCTGGTCGCCACGGGCTTCCTCAATGGCCGCTGCCACGGCACCTGGATCATGCCCATCCACGGTATCGATAACCTGCCAACCGTAAGCGCGAAAACGCGCAGGCGTGTCGTCGGCAAACCAGCCGGCAACCTCACCATCAATGGAAATCCCGTTGTCGTCATACAGGCAAATCAGCTTGCCAAGGCCGAGGTTGCCGGCCAGCGAGCAGGCTTCATGCGAAATGCCTTCCATCAGGCAACCGTCGCCGAGAAACACGTAAGTAAAGTGATCGACGATGGGAAAGTCAGGCTGATTGAAGCGTGCCGCCTGCATCTTTTCCGCCAGCGCCATACCCACCGCATTGGCAACGCCCTGACCGAGCGGGCCGGTAGTCGTCTCAATGCCGAGCTCGGGTTCATATTCCGGATGACCGGCTGTGCGCGATCCCAGCTGACGGAAGTTGCGCAGCTCATCCATGCCCAGCGGATAGCCGGTCAGGTGCAACAACCCGTAGATCAGCATGGAACCATGCCCGTTCGAAAGCACGAAGCGGTCACGGTTTGGCCACTGCGGATTGGCCGGATTGTGTTGCAGGAAATCGTTCCACAGGACTTCAGCCATGTCGGCCATGCCCATGGGCATGCCGGGATGACCGGAATTGGCCTGTTGAACCGCATCCATAGCCAGGGCACGCAAGGCGTTGGCCAGGGCACGACGGGCCGGTCGCTGGGGCGCAGGTTCGGGGCTTGTTGCCATGGATTCGCGCGGCACAGTCCGCGTCTTATGATTAGAAACTAGGGCGTGGATTGTCCCGATTTCCAGGCCGGGCCGCAACAGAGCGGCAACGCTCAGGGTCAAATCAAGGCTATAATTTAAGATCCCACCGCAACCATAAACGGGACTATCCATGCCCAGCCGCAAGTTATTTACCTCTGAGTCGGTCTCCGAGGGACATCCAGACAAGATGGCCGATCAGATCTCTGATGCCATTCTGGACGCCATCCTGCGCGAAGATCCTGGCGCCAAGGTCGCTGCCGAAACCCTGGTAAAGACGGGTTTCATCATGCTGGCCGGCGAGATCAATACGCAGGCCAAGACGATTTTTTTCGACCTGGAACGCCTGGTGCGTGATGTGGTGCTGGAGATTGGCTACAACGACTCTGCCATGGGTTTTGACGGTGAAACCTGCGGCCTGATGAACGCCCTGGGCCCGCAGTCGGGGGACATCCGCCAGGGTGTTGATCGCGATGACGAACGCGCACAGGGCGCGGGCGACCAGGGGATGATGTTTGGCTATGCATCGGATGAGACGGACGTACTCATGCCAGCGCCCATTACCCTCGCGCACCGCCTGGTTCGCCGTCAGGCCGAGCAGCGCAAGAATGGCAAACTGGCCTGGCTGCGACCTGACGCGAAGAGCCAGGTGACGCTTGTCTATGAAGACGAACGCCCGGTCGGCATCGACGCAGTGGTGCTGTCTACCCAGCATTCGCCAGGGGTCAGTAACGCCGAGCTGCAGGCCGGCGTCATGGAAGAGATCATTAAACCGGTACTGGAACCCACGGGCTGGCTCAGCAATGACACCCGTTACCACATCAATCCCACCGGGCGCTTTGAGATCGGCGGTCCGCAGGGCGACTGTGGTCTTACCGGCCGGAAGATAATCGTCGATACCTATGGCGGCATGGCTCGCCATGGCGGCGGCGCGTTCTCGGGCAAAGACCCTTCCAAAGTCGACCGCTCAGCAGCCTATGCCGGACGCTACGTGGCGAAAAACATTGTCGCTGCCGGCCTGGCCCGGCGTTGTGAGGTACAGATCTCCTACGCCATTGGCGTAGCCGAACCGACCTCCATCGCCGTCGAAACCTTCGGTACTGGCAGCTTGCCCGAAGATCGCCTGGTCCAGCTGGTCCGCGAAGTTTTCGATCTCACCCCCTACGGGATTCGACAAATGCTCGACCTGCTGCAGCCCATTTATCGTCCCACTGCCGCTTATGGCCACTTCGGCCGCGAAGACCTGGACTTGAGCTGGGAACGCACAGACCGCGCCGAAAATCTGCGCGGTGCCGCAGCCGCCTGATCCAGATTTGCCGCGCCGGCGAACCCATACCACATATTCCCGGAGAAACAACCTATGAGCACGAAAGCCGCCGAACTGGTGCACGAAGATTTTAAGGTAGCCGACATCAGCCTGGCTGATTGGGGTCGCAAGGAAATTGCCATCGCCGAGACGGAAATGCCTGGCCTAATGTCAGTACGTGCCGAATTCGCTGCTGAAAAGCCCCTGCAGGGCGCTCGCGTTGCGGGTTGCCTGCACATGACCATTCAAACGGCGGTGCTGATTGAAACCCTGGTAGAACTAGGCGCCGACGTGCGCTGGTCTTCCTGCAACATTTTTTCAACCCAGGACCATGCTGCCGCGGCCATTGCCGCCACCGGCGTGCCGGTGTTCGCTTGGAAAGAAGAAAGCGAGGAAGAGTATTGGTGGTGCGTGGAACAAACCATTCAGGGCCCCAATGGCTGGACGCCAAATATGATCCTGGATGACGGCGGCGACCTGACCGCGATCATGCACGACAAGTATCCGGAGCTCATGAAACAGGTGCGCGGGATTTCCGAGGAAACCACCACCGGCGTCTTGCGGCTGTATGAAATGGCCAAAAATGATGATCTCGCCTGTCCCGCTTTTAACGTCAACGATTCAGTCACCAAGTCGAAATTCGATAATCTTTACGGCTGTCGCGAATCGCTGGTTGACGGTATCAAGCGCGCCACCGACGTGATGATCGCCGGCAAGATCGCGCTGGTCTGCGGCTATGGCGACGTGGGGAAGGGCTGCGCCCAGTCCCTGCGCGGCCTGGGGGCAATAGTCTGGGTCACCGAAATCGATCCGATTTGTGCCTTGCAGGCTGCCATGGAAGGCTACCGTGTGGTCACCATGGACGACGCCTGCAAAGAGGCGGATATTTTTGTCACCGCCACCGGCAATTACCAGGTCATTAACAAGCAGCACCTGGAAGCCATGAAAGATCAGGCCATCGTCTGCAACATTGGTCACTTCGACAACGAAATTGACGTCGAGAGCCTCAAACAGCACACCTGGGAAAATATCAAACCCCAGGTGGATCACATCATCTTCCCCGACGGCAAACGCATCATTCTGCTCGCCGAAGGTCGGCTGGTGAATCTCGGTTGCGCAACGGGTCATCCAAGCTTCGTGATGTCCAGCTCATTCACCAATCAGGTCATGGCGCAAATCGAGCTATGGCAGAACGCTGACAAGTACGGCAAGGATGTCTATGTGCTACCCAAACACCTTGATGAGAAAGTAGCACGACTGCACCTGGGTAAATTGGGCGCTAAATTAACCGAGCTGACCACGGAACAGGCCGAGTACATCGGCGTGTCTCAGGAAGGACCCTACAAAGCCGAGCACTATCGGTACTAGTTAGCGAAAGTTTCCGCCGGGCTTGAGACCCGTGTCGGATTTCAGGGCCAGTAACATCCGCTATAGTCGGTTTTTACTGGCCCTTTTCATTGCGCCGTGTCCAATCGCGTTCTTCGTATACTGCACATCACCGATACTCATCTGCACGCCGCGGAAGAGAGTCGGATGCGTGGTGTCTGCACGGCCACCAGCCTCGCGGCGGTACTGAAAACGGCGCTGTCAGACCCTGAGCAAGCCGACGTAATTCTAGCCACGGGCGACCTGGTCCAGGATGAGACCCGCGCGGGCTACGAGCGTTTGCAGGCCGCGCTGGAGCCGGCCGGCATTCCGGTCTATTGCCTGCCAGGAAATCACGATTCCCCGACATTAATGTCGGAAGTGCTGGCCCAGCCCCCCTTTCAGGTTGGCGGGCATGCCATCTACGCCAACTGGGGGCTCATCATGCTGAGTAGTTTCAGTGCCGGTGACGATGGCGGTCGCCTCAGCAAGGGCGAACTGACAAGGTTGCAGAATGTTCTGGACTCCGGCGAAGCCAGTCACTACCTGATTGGCGTTCATCATCATCCCCAGGCCATGGGCAGTCGCTGGCTGGATGGCGTAGGCTTGCGCAATGGCGACGAACTTCTGGAAATCGTGGACAATTCAACGCGCGTGCGCGGGCTTGTCTGGGGTCATGTTCACCAGGCATCGGACCGCCAGCGCCATGGTGTTCGCTTGATGAGCACGCCTTCCACCTGCGCGCAATTTCTTCCCAATAGCGACAGCTTTGCGCTGGACTCGCGGCCACCCGGCTATCGCTGGCTGAACCTGATGGCTAATGGCCGCATTGACACCGATGTTGTCTGGCTAGAGCAAACACGAGGCACTGAATAATGCGACGACTGCTACTGGCCAGTTTGCTGTTCAGTGCCGCGCTGCCGGCCTGGTGCCTGCCCCTGTGGGAGCTGCAGGGCGAAGCCAGCAATATCCGACTGCTAGGCTCAATTCACTTTTTACGCGCCCAGGACTATCCGTTGCCTGAGGGCATAAATCAGGCTTACCAGGCGGCCGATATTTTGGTCACTGAAATTGACCTGGACGATCTCAATCCGCTGGCGGCCGCAGCGCTGATGCAGAAACTGGCCATTGATCCGCAGGGTCGCGATCTGGCGGCGCTGCTGGGTCGCAGTGACTACCGCAGCGCCAGCAGCGGGCTTGAGGCATTGGATATTGACCCGCAGGCCGTCACACCCTATGAGCCCTGGTACGCCGCCCTGCAAATTACCCAGCTACGTCTGCAGCAACTCGGCTTTGACCCGAGCTACGGCATAGAAGCGCGCATGCTGATGCTGGCCAGCCAGGATGGCAAGGAAATACGTGGGCTGGAAACACTGGAGCAGCAGCTCAACGCCCTGGATTCGTTGCCTGCGCCTGCGCAACGCCTGTTCCTGTTGCAAACCATCGAAGAAGCAGCGGAGATCCAGGCCGGCATTGATACCGTGCTGGTGGCCTGGCGCGCCGGCGACAGCGAGGCACTGCAGCGGGAATTACTGGGCGGACTTGGCGACCAGCCGGAACTCTATGAAAATCTGCTGGTAAGGCGCAATCGCAATTGGGTCGAACAAATCACCCGGCTGGCAGGCGACGGCAACAACTACCTGGTAGTCGTCGGCGCACTGCACCTGGTTGGCCCGGATAGTGTGCTGGAAATGCTGCGCGCCAAAGGTATTGAAAACCAGCAATTGCGCGACTAGTCGGCTAGCCTGCCAGCTAGTCGTCGATCAGTTCGAAATCTTCCTTACCAGCGCCACAGTCAGGACAGCGCCAGGACAAAGGGATATCCTCCCAACGCGTTCCCGGCGCCAATCCAGCATCAGGCAAGCCTTTGCTTTCTTCGTAAACATAGCCACAGATCAGACACATATAGCGGCGGTATTCAGGTGCTTCGGTCATGCTCGGCTCTATTGTGGGCGTTCTGTGCGAATCGAGCGAAGCAGCGGACGCATACTCGCCAGTCGTTCGATCGGATCATCCATTTCCAGGCAAGACTGCTTCTGCTCAAGATCCATGGGCAGAATTTCTGCAAAACGCTGGCCAACCCAGCTGGCGTCTTCGTAGTGTTTTTCAACGGGCTCATAGAGCTTGCCCAGATCATCCACAATGGCCTGAAGCAGATCAGCCATGGCGCGATATTCGCTCGGCAGCGGAACGCTGGGTTCCGGAGGCAAGTCTTCGACGCTGGCCAGATATAAACCGTCATCCTGGCGGTCGACTTCAGCAATGCGGAAGCGGCTGCCGCCCAGTGCCGTGATCCCGAGGATACCGTCACTACCCTGATACCAATCGGTAATGCGCGCCCGGGTACCTACGCTAACCAGCCGTGCCTCGCCCACATCCGAACCTTCCAGGATCAGCACCACGCCAAACTCGCTGTCTGACTTCATGCAACGACTGACCATATCGAGGTAGCGCGGCTCGAACACCCGCAACGGCAGCGGCCCTTGCGGGAAGAGCACGGTACGCAGGGGAAACAGGGGTATCTGGTTGTCGCTCAATGCCTTGGCCTGAGGTGTGTTGGCGCAACTATAACCGACTCCGCCGGCGTCGCGAACGGGCGTTAAACGTGCGCGCTCAGTGCAGACTCCAGGCGCGCCTGAATTCCCTCGAAGCCACCATTACTCATGACCACAATCCGGTCACCCGGCTCGGCCGTGGCAGCAATCTCGCTAACCATTTGCCCGACGTCCGAACTCAGGCGGGCCTGTTCAAGCGGCGCAAAGCACGCAGACAAATCCCAGTCCAGCTGTTCGGCGGCATATACCCAGACACCATCAGCCGCGGCAAAGGCTGCGGCCAACTCGGCCTGGTGCACACCCATGCGCATCGTGTTGGAACGCGGTTCAAAAGCCACCAGCAGGCGACCCGTATGCGCCTGGCGCAGGCCCGCGATGGTTCGGCGGATTGCCGTCGGATGGTGGGCAAAATCATCGTATAAGGCGACATCATTGAAGCGCCCGCGCAATTCGAGGCGTCGCTTGACGCCGCGGAAGCAGCCAATTGCCTCCAGCGCCAGCTCAGGCGCAACACCGGCGGCCACCGCGGCGGCCAGCGCAGCAGTGGCATTCTCGGCGTTGTGGCTGCCAGTCATTTGCCAATCGACCTCGCCGAGGCGCTGGCCATTTCGAAAAACACTTAAGCCCTGCTTGCTTACCTGACAATGCCATTCAGCCGTATCATCACGCGTGCTGGAGAAATATTCCAACGGCGTCCAGCAACCCTGCGCCAGCAGTGCCTGCAGATTCTCATCGCCGGCGCGCAGTATCAGACGACCGGCCCCGGGCATGGCACGCAGCAGCTGGTGGAACTGCCACTGGATCGCCGCCAGATCGGCATAGATATCCGCGTGATCAAACTCCAGATTGTTGATCACACAGATTTCCGGCCGGTAGTGCAGAAACTTGGCGCGCTTGTCGAAAAAAGCTGTGTCGTACTCGTCCGCCTCAATGACAAACCATTCACCACTGCCCAGTCGCGCCGACACATCAAAGTCGCGCGGCACACCACCGATTAAAAACCCGGGATCAAGACCTGCATAGTCCAGAATCCATGCCAGCATGCTGGTGGTGGTGGTCTTGCCGTGGGTACCCGAAACAGCAATCACGCGACGCTGGCGCAACACCTCTCTGGCCAGCCACTCGGGACCCGATACATACGGCAGGCGCTGATTGAGCATGGACTCCACCACCGGCATGCCGCGGGTCATCACGTTACCTACCACCACAGCATCAGCCGCGGGTTGCAGCTGATCGGGTTCAAAACCTTCGCGCAACTCGATGCCCAGCGCCTCCAGTTGATCGCTCATCGGCGGATATACATTGCGATCAGAGCCGGTAACGCGATGTCCTGCGGCGCGGGCGATGGCGGCGACGCCGCCCATGAAAGTGCCACAGATGCCAAGAATATGAATATGCATTATTCGCTCACCGGCACTATCAGGAACAACAAATTCATATGCACGAAGAAATAAGCGATGGCGATAATCAGGCCAAGTACGAAAGGCTTGGACAGTGCTTCAGCCAGAATATGTCCGCCCACGATGAATGACCACACCAGGATCATCAGAATTGCAGCCGTTGGCAGCGCCATGTCCAGTTGTGCGTCACCGAGTCCCGCACGCCATAGATAAAACGGAAAAGTCATCACGCTGAGCAAAGCGCTGGTGCCGAACACAGCCGTGGCGGTCTGCAGATAGCGGGCCAGCCAGCCAGTTAGCCAGAGCAGCGCTGCCAGGCTGAGGCCAATCAGCAGCGCGTCTGCCAGTACGACGAGCAAGGAACGATCCATGCTGCCGGGCAACAGGATGGCGGCCGGCAACTGTGACAGCAAATAAGCGAGGACCGTTGCGGCCAGCAGAAAACGCGAAGCCGGCAGATCCTGGGGACCCTTGCGGCGCAAGGCGATATCAGCAAATGCTCTAACAAGTGCAAACATGGCTAGGAAAATCGGGTTTTGGCCGCGTTGGCCGGACTGCAACATGATCCACTACACTAAGCGCTTATGCCAGTCCCGCAGCAACCCGCTCAACTAATCAGCACTAGCGATGAACTCACGACGCCGATGCAGCAACTCGCCGCGTCTGAGTACATTGCCGTGGACACAGAATTTAACCGCACCAATACCTATCGACCCGAACTCTGCCTGGTGCAACTTGCCGGTCATGATCAGCTTGCGCTGGTTGATATGCTGGCTGACTGCGACTTTCAGCCGCTGCGGCAGCTACTTGCCGAGGCACCTGCACTAAAACTCTTCCATGCCGCCAAGCAGGACATGGAAGCTTTGCTGCTGACCTGCGATTTTCTGCCCAATCGGATTCTGGATACCCAGATAGCCGCCGGCTTTCTCGGCTTTCCGGCGCAAATCGGTTATGCACGACTGGTCCAGGAATTGCTGGGCATCGAACTGGACAAAGGTGAGACCCGAACTGACTGGTCACGGCGCCCGCTGAGCGAAAAGCAAATGCGCTACGCTGCCGCCGACGTGAGCCATCTGTTTACGCTGCATGACATGC
The DNA here is from genome assembly GCA_963807995.1 of uncultured Gammaproteobacteria bacterium. Lineage (GTDB taxonomy): Bacteria > Pseudomonadota > Gammaproteobacteria > Steroidobacterales > J054. The sequence continues at coordinate 120,438 of CAWEDX010000002.1, read as the reverse complement.
TGTGCGAACGCCTCGAGCAGGCGGGCCGCTATGCCTGGGCTATGGACGACAGCGCAGAGCTACTCGACCCGAGTCTGTATCGGAGCGACCCGCAACTGGCCTGGCAGCGCTTGCCTGGCCTCGATTTTCAGCCCGTAGAAGTGCAGGTCCGCGCTCGCCAGCTGGCGGCCTGGCGCGAAACCCGTGCGATTCAGATCAATCGCCCCAGGCAATGGGTCCTGGGCGACAAAGCCCTGCTGGGCATAGCGCAGGCTGATCCCGACAGCAAAGCGGCGCTGGCAAATACCCCGGAATTACCACCAGCCATTCTGCGCCGACAGGGCGACAGCATTCTGGCGATATTGGCCGAAGCTAATCGCGCGTTTGCGGCAGGCGAATTCGATCTGGAGCGCAAACAACGCAGCGATACGCCTGATCCGGCCGCGGTAAAGGCGCTTGGCAAGGTCCTCAAGGAAGTCGCTGCAAGCATGAATATGGCGCCGGAAATTCTCGCCACGCGCCGCGAGCTACTGGGACTGCTGCGCGGAGAACTGGAGCAACCGGTTACCAGGGGTTGGCGACGCGAGGTGGTTGGCGAACAATTGCTTGCCGCCCTGCCCTAGTCGACTGAGGTCAGACTATCCTGGCTGGTCAAGTACCGCCGTAAGACGCGCGTAAACCTGTTCAACTTCACCCTCGGCGTCGATACGCCGGAGCAGACCGTGCGCGGAGTAGTAGGCAATCAGCGGCTCAGTCTGCTCGTCGATACACATCCAGCCGCTTGCCGATGGTCTCTTCGTTATCGTCGGCGCGCTGAATCAGCTCACCACCGTCGGCGCGCGCCGCGTCCAGCTCGGACTGCGGGGAGAAATAGACGTTGAGTAATTTGCCGGTCTTGGAACAGGTGCGACGGCCGGTCAGCCGCTTCATCAATACGTCGAAGTCCACCTCAAGCAGCACCGCGGCGTCCAGAGGCAGCGATTCTTCCTCCAGCAACAATGCCAGCGCCTCGGCCTGGGCCAGGTTGCGGGGGAAGCCATCCAGGATAAAACCTGCTGGCATGTCGCCCTGGCGAAGACGATTCTGGATCATGCCGAGAACAATCTCATCGGAAACCAGCTCACCGGCATCCATGGCCGCCTTCGCTCTCTGCCCAAGCTCGGTGCCGGCAGACACTGCGGCACGCAGCAGATCTCCGGTGGATATCTGCACCATGCCGCGTTCGGCCACCAGACGATGTGCCTGGGTACCTTTGCCGGAACCCGGCGCGCCGAGAAAAACGATTCGCATAAGCTGACTCTCAGCCTTGGCTTGCAACGGGCGGTTACGCTACCGCTCGCAGCAGCACAGGTCAATCACCCGGCAGTCTTGGCCTGTGATATTTTCCTAGCTGTCCAGCCAACTCACAAAGGGCCCCAAGATGACCAAAACCAATGCTTTTTATGCACAATCCGGCGGAGTAACCGCAGTCATCAATGCCAGCGCCTGCGGCGTGATAGAAACCGCCCGCCTTCACAAAGATCGTATTGGCAAAGTCTATGCCGGGCGCAACGGCATTATCGGCGCACTGACAGAAGACATGATCGACACCAGTCAGCGAGTCCGGCCAAGACTATCGCAGGGTTGCGGCATACACCCGGCGGCGCGTTTGGCTCGGCACGCTACAAACTCAAGGGCCTGGAAGAAAATCGCGCCGAGTACGAACGGCTGATCGAAGTATTCAAAGCCCATAACATCGGCTACTTCTTTTATAACGGCGGCGGCGATTCAGCCGATACCTGCTTCAAGGTTTCCCAGTTTCGAACGAAACTTGGTTTCCCGGTGCAGGCTATTCATGTCCCGAAAACAGTGGACAATGATTTGCCGATTACCGACACCTGCCCGGGCTTCGGCTCAGTGGCCAAGTACGTGGCGGTTTCAACGCTTGAAGCTGCACTGGATGTGGCTCCATGGCGCGCACGTCCACCAAGGTATTCGTGCTCGAGGTCATGGGCCGGCATGCGGGCTGGATTGCAGCGGCAGCCGGTCTGGCGGGCAACGGCCCCGCATGATCCGCCGCATATCATTCTGTTCCCTGAAATGCCATTCGATGAAAGCGGGCCTTTCTCAGGCGCGTCAAACAGTGCTGTCCGCGACCACGAATATTGCGTGGTAGTCGTCAGCGAAGGCGCGCGTCTACGCGGATGGACCTTTCCTGCAGACGCCGGCACAACGGACGCTTTCGGCCACAAACAGCTGGGCGGAGTCGCCCAGGTTGTCGCGCAGATGGTGCGCGATGAACTCGGCTACAAGTATCACTATGCAATTGCCGACTACCTGCAACGCTCAGCCCGGCATATCGCCTCCAGAACCGATGTCGAACAGGCCTATGCCGTCGGCAAAGCCGCGGTAGAACTGGCGCTGGCAGGGGAGAACTCGGTCATGCCGACTATCGGCGCAAAGTCCGATCAAACCGTATCGCTGGACGATTGGCACGGCACCGCTCGGCAAGGTAGCCAATCGCGGAAAAAATGCTCCCGGAACTTTAATAAGCAAAGACGGCTTTGGCATAACGCCCGCTGCCGACGCTACCTCGAGCCCCTGATCGCAGGCGAGGACTACCCACCCTATAGCAATGGTTTGCCGGTATACGTCACCCTCAGGAACGTGCCGGTGAAGCGGAAGCTAGACAAGGAATTTCAGCTGAAGTAACTCGATATAACCGGCGCGGTCTTAACCGCGGGCCGGACATCGCATACGAGCAGCTTCAGCCGAAACGAATACGCGGGCTTCGCCCTGTGGTCATGCGTGTTCTCCGAAGGGGGGTTGTATCAATGTTATTGGAACAAGCTTTGCTGATCAGTGTAGCGGCGCGGGCATCATCGCGCTTGTCTACGGCGCGATTTCGATTCGGTGGATCCTTGGCACAATCCGACGGGCAACGCGCGCATGCAGGAAATTGCCGGGGCTATTCAGGAAGGCGCCAGCGCCTATCTGAACCGCCAGTACACCACTATTGGCATTGTGGGCCTCATGCTCACAGCCATGTTGTGGTTCGCGATAGGCAGCAACAACAGCCATCGGCTTTCGTGATCGGCGCCGTGTTCTCAGGAGCGGCGGGTTATATCGGCATGAATGTCAGCGTGCGGGCCAATGTGCGCACCGCCCAGGCCGCCCATGAAAGCATGGGCGCGGCGCTGGACGTTGCCTTCCGCGGCGGCGCCATCACCGGCATGCTGGTCGTCGGGCTCGGCCTGCTCGGTGTCGCCGGCTACTACTGGATACTGACCGCAACGGCGTATCTACAGATGATGCCCTGCACGCCCTGGTCGGCCTCGCCTTCGGTGGCTCACTGATCTCGATATTCGCCCGACTCGGCGGCGGTATTTTCACCAAGGGTGCCGACGTAGGTGCCGACCTGGTCGGCAAAGTTGAAGCCGGCATTCCCGAAGACGACCCGCGCAACCCGGCGTGATTGCCGACAACGTTGGCGATAATGTCGGTGACTGCGCCGGCATGGCTGCCGACCTGTTCGAAACCTATGGCGTTACCCTGATCGCCACCATGCTGCTTGGCGGCCTGCTGATCGAAGGCACCGACGCCGGCATCCTCTACCCGCTGGTCCTGGGCGCGGTATCTCATCGTTGCCTCGATTATCGGCACTTTCTTCGTCAAGATCCACGAGGGCGGTCAGCGTGATGGGCGCGCTTTACAAGGGCGTGATCATCTCCGGCGTCCTGGCGGCGATCGCTTTCTACCCGGTGACGAATATGATGTTGGGAATGATGGACGGCGTCATTGACGGCTGACTTCAGTCGCGACGGACATTTATTTCGGCGCCGCGTCATCGGCCTCGTCGCTGACCGCCTTCATGGTCTGGATCACAGAGTACTACACCGGCACCGAATACAATCCCGGTGCAATCGATCGCGAACGCCTCGATTACCGGTGACGCCACCAACATCATCGCTGGGCTCGGCGTTTCGATGAAAGCCACGGCAGCGCCCGTTATCGCCATCTGCATCGCGATCTGGGGATCTATGCACTTGGCGGTCCTGTATGGCGATCGCCATAGCGGCAACATCGATGCTCTCGATGACCGGGCATGATCGTGGCGCTCGATGCCTTCGGCCCGATCACCGACAACGCGGGCGGCATCGCGGAAATGGCAGAACTCGACGAAAAAATCCGCGGCATCACCGACCCGCTGGATGCGGTTGGCAACACCACGAAGGCCGTCACCAAAGGCTATGCCATTGCCTCCGCCGGCCTCGCCGCGCTGGTGCTGTTCGCTGACTACACCGAGAACCTGAAAACCGAGGGCAAACTGCGAGGACTTCAGCCTGAGTGATCCGGCCGTCATTATCGGGCTGTTCATCGGCGGTATGGTGCCCTACCTGTTCGGCGCGATGGCCATGGAAGCCGTGGGCCGCGCCGGCGGAAAAGTCGTCGAAGAGGTACGCCGTCAGTTCCGCGAAATCAAGGGCATCATGGACGGCACCGGCAAGCCAGACTACTCGCGCTGTGTGGATCTTCTGACCCGCGAGGCAATCAAGGAAATGATCCTGCCCTCGCTGTTACCCATCCTCGTGCCGGTACTGCTCGTCATCGCTGCAAATGCGGCCTTCGGCGCCGGCGGTGGGGTTAAGGCGCTCGGCGGCATGCTCATTGGCACGATCGTCACCGGCATTTTCGTCGCCATTTCAATGACGGTCGGAGGCGGCGCCTGGGACAACGCCAAGAAATACATCGAAGACGGCAACTGCGGCGGCAAGGGAACCGATGCTCACAAAGCTGCTGTTACGGGCGACACCGTCGGCGACCCATACAAAGATACCGCCGGACCGGCCATCAACCCGCTGATCAAGATCATCAACATCGTGGCATTGCTGATGGTGCCACTCCTCTAGAGCGACGCCTGCAGCACGGTTGGAAAGCCCCGCCAAGTGCGGGGCTTTTTTTAGGCTGCCTGACCGAGTGGTGAGGGCCGATCGACGAAATGGCCCTGGATGAAATCAACTTGCAAATCGCGTAACGCGTCGAAATCCGCCTGCTGCTCCACCTGCTCGGCAATCACCTGGAAGCCGACGGTGCGAGCCAGCTGGGTAACTGCTGCGACAACCTGGTAATTCATCGTGTCGGTGGCCAGTTCATGGGTATAGGCACCATCAATTTTCAGGAAATCGATGCTCAGGCCGCGCAGGCTGGCCAGAGAACCCACGCCGCTGCCGAAATCATCGATGCCGAACCGGCAGCCCAGACCGTGCAGTACGCCGATAAAACGGCGGGCGCGCTGCAGATCAGCGAGCACTGCTCCCTCACTCATTTCGAAACAAACCTGGTCCGGATCCACCTGGCTATGTCAAGGCACTCCACGACAAACTCCAGAAAACTCTGGTCGCCCAGCGTCTGGCCCGACAGATTGATAGCACAGCTCCGCCCTTTGGGCAAGCGGATGGCGCCCTGGCCAATGGCCGCCAGGCGGCCTTCACCACCCAGCGATCAATACCCCCCATTAACTGATAGCGCTCGCCGCCTTCATGAAGCGCCCGGGCAACACCGGGCCACCTTGTCATCGCGCAGACGCAGCAACACCTCAACGGCAGGACCGCATCCACCCGCCCGGTGACGGCCATGATTGGCTGGGTAAAGATCCAAAACGTTCCTCCTTGAGCGCCGTTTGCAGCTGCTGCAGCCAGTGAATTTCGCCACGCTGGCGCGCTTTGGCTTCGTCCTGGGCCGAGTACACATGCACCTGGCCACGTCCCTGTTGCTTGGCGACGTAGCAGGCTGAATCTGCGGCGGACAGCACTCCCTGAGGAGGCACCATCGCGGCCCACTTCCACCAGGCCAATACTGACACCAACCGTGAAAATCTTGTCCTGCCAGACGAAACGATGGTCGCGCACCGCACGACAGACATCGTCGGCAATCTGGCGCGCCTTATCCAGGGGCAGCGCGTCAACAATAAACCGAATTCATCGCCGCCCAGGCGCGCCACGTATCCGTCTGGCGAACCTGCTCCTTGATCAGACCGGCAATCTCCCGCAGCAGATTATCGCCGGCCAGGTGACCGCAGGTGTCGTTCACCGCCTTGAAACGATCCAGGTCGAGATAGCACAAAACGTGCGCAACACCATCATCACGCACCTTGCCCAGCGACTGCTCCATGCGGCGCTCAAATTCGCGCCGATTGATTAATCCGGTCAGCGGGTCATGGGCTGCCTGATAACTCATTTTCTGCGTGAGCCCGCGAATCTCGGTGACATCGTGCATGATCACCACCACCCCCGCTGCGGCTTCGTTGTCGGGACCTTTTATTGGCGAAGCGGTCAGCTCAACGGAAAGCTCGCGCTCTCCGTCAGCCTGGATCATGAGGGCGCGCCGCCCGATGCTGACGCGCCGGCGATCAGTCAGGCTGCGCCCTACAGGGTCGCCCAGGTCACGCCGATCCTGTTCATCAACCAAGCGCACGATATCGCTGAGGCGCTTGCCGGCAGCGGCTTCACGGGTAGCCCCCGTCAACTGCTCGGCGGCCGCGTTCATATAGTCGATCAAGCCATCCGTATCGGTGGTGATCACCCCCTCGCCGATGGATTCAAGGGTGTACTGGGCTTGCTGCTTGCTGCGCCCCAGGGTCGCTTCGATACTTTTTCGATAACTAATATCCCGGGCAATACTCAAAATCGTCTGCTTGCCGCGGTAGTCCACCAGTCCGCTGCTCAACTGCACCCAACCACCACGATCGCCGCCGTTAATCAGCTGGATCTCCAGATCTTCTCCGGCTGGCTCACCGGCCAACAGGCTGCCAATCATTTTGCGGGTCATGGCGCGATAGGCGGGGCGAATCAGGTCCGTAACCCCGCGCCCGGATAGCTGGCCCGCCGCGACTCCGAGGAGTTCGCCCGCGCTGCGATTGGCATAGAGCACCCGTTCGTCATGCAACAACACAACCTCGGGCAGGGTATCCACCAGCTGTTCGACGGCATTTTCGCGCTGACGCAAATCGGTATCGCGCTGCGTCAGTGCGTCGAACAATTGGTTAACGGTCGTCGATAGCTCGCCCAGCGGGCCGCTGGCCGTTTCGCTCAGACGTTCACCGAAAGCGGCGTTCTCGGCCGCAGCGACAACTTTCTTGCGAAATTCGCGCAATAGCCGTGCGTCACGAACGCGGCTGCGCCACAGCCAAAAAACCAGGCCGAGCAGCAGCACGACCAGAAGGGCCAGGGCTAAATTTATCCGGAGGTCAGGCATGAAGCGGTGCTATGGCCTGCAGGTCGCGGCCAAAAGCAGCCTAAAACACTGATTTTTCTTGTTCAAACTGCCGCAGCCCCTGGGCTTGCTGTGCCGAATGACGGTATCCGCGGAACAGTCGCGTCGGTATCGTCGGCCCGCCCGTTCCCACTAGATCGGGAATCCGCCGCGCGGCCACGAGGTGAGTGAAATGGTGCTCTGATAGAATATCCCAGCACTCATCGGGGTTAGTGAGCATTCACCATAATCTGCGCTCCGCTGGTGCTCGACGGGCACAGAATCTTAGAACCAAAACCTTCGAATCAATGAAGTGATGATGAGCTATACCTCTCAAGCCGCGCGCCAGCAAATGGTGCGCCAGCAAGTTCGTTGCTGGACGTCCTGGATCCGCGGGTACTGCAGGTCCTGGAGGACATCCCGCGCGAAAAATTCGTCCCGCCAGCCTATCAGCAGGTCGCTTATGCCGATGCGGACATCCCGCTTGCGCATGGTGAATTAATGATGACACCGTCCGTAGAAGGACGATTGCTGCAGGCACTGGATGTTGGGCCCCAGGATAATATTCTGGAAGTCGGCACCGGCAGTGGTTTCCTGACTGCCTGCCTGGCCAGGCTCGGCGGCCAGGTAATCAGTATCGACCTGCGCGAGGATTTCATTGATACGGCACGGCAGCGTTTGCAGGAAATTCAGATCGACAACTGCGAATTGCAGCATAGCGACGTATTTACGCGCCCGGACAGCGCCAGATATGACGCCATCGCAGTGACCGGATCGATGCCGACTTATGGCGGCGAATTTGATGGCTGGCTGAAACCTGGCGGCCGAATGTTTGTCATTGAGGGCCGTGGCAGCCTTATGGACGCGCTGCTGCTGCGGCAAACGGACGCCGGCGGCATGCGCCGCGAGGCATTGTTCGAAACCTACCTGCCCGCGCTGCGCAACGCTCCCGACCCGCAGACGTTCCGCTTCTGATGCACCTGCCGGCAAGCAGCGCTGCCGTGAGTTACAGTCGCGGCCCGCTCTGGTATACGATGCACACCCGCGCGCCGGACAGCCCATGTATCGGTTGAATATAACGAGAGGCTTTGATCCAAAGTGAAGCAAACTGCCGCCCTGATTTCATTACTCATTCTTCTCATCGCCGGCCCGACCGTGCAGGCCGCCGATCTGACTGAGATCTACCAGCAAGCCTTGCTGAGTGATCCGCTGCTGCGCGAGGCTGAAGCCAACCGGCTGGCAACGCTGGAATCAAAGCCTCAGGCACGCGGGATTTTGCTGCCGCAGATCGAAGGCCGCGTGAATTACAACATCGCACAGTCGGAAGGTAGTAACGTTTTTCCGCAGGTATTGCAGGCTGATTTACCCGGTGTCGGCAACGCTGGCGACGTGATTGTCGCGAATCGCAGCTTCGATGGTGATTCGGACACCCTGTCATGGACCCTGGAGCTTCGCCAATCGATATTTCGCTGGGATCAATGGGTGCGCCTGAGACAGGCTGACAAATCCGTTGCCCAGGCTGAGGCTGACTATCGCGCTGCCGAGCAGGATCTGATGACGCGTGTCGCAACGACCTACTTCGACGTATTGGCTGCGCAAGACACCTTGCAGTCAGTGCAGTCCACCAAGGAAGCGGTTGGCCGGCAATTAGAACAGGCGCAAAAGCGTTTCGAAGTCGGACTCATCGCCATTACCGACGTGCAGGAAGCCCAGGCGGCTTATGACGATGCCGTAGCGAGCGAAATTACCGCCAAGCGAACGCTGGCCGTGCGCCGTGAGGTTTTGCGAGAAATTACCGGCCAATATGAAGAAAATCTGGCTTTTCCCGGGGTAGATTTGCCGCTGATCAGCCCGGTGCCAGCCGATGAGAATCAGTGGGTTGAGATTGCCCTGCAGCAAAACCTGGCCCTGCTTTCGGCTGAGATCGGCGCGGAGATTACGCGCGACGACGTTGATATTTCCCGCACCGGCCATTTTCCGACGCTGGACCTGGTCGCCGGCCGAACCAATATTGATGCCACAGGCAGCCAGGCCACCGGCATCACCGGCCTGGGTGGCACCGGCACTCTAAGTGCTGCACAGCCCACGGACTTCAACAACACTGAGGACAGTATCAGGCTGCAGTTTGCCTTGCCGATATTTAGCGGCGGCACTACCTCCTCGCAGGTACGCGAATCGGTCTACCGACATCGTGCCGCCAAAGAACGCCTCGAACGGGTAGCCCGCGAGACTGAGCGCGCAACCCGCGATGCTTATCTTGGCGTGATTGCGGAAATCTCGCGTGTGAAAGCCTCTGAGCCAGGCGCTGAAATCATCGCGCACGGCACTCAAGGCAACCGAAGCGGGATTCGAGGTCGGCACCCGGACCACCGTCGATGTGCTGGATCCGCTCTAACTTGTTTCTGGCCGAAACCAATCTTGCGCCAGCCGTTACGACTACATCCTCAATATACTGCTGCTGAAGCAGGCAGCGGGTATTCTGACTGTGGAAGACGTCATTGATGTGAACGGCTGGCTGACCAGCGCGACCTCAGTCATGCCCAAATCTAGCAACTAGACGGCGGCAGCAAAGGTTCGAGCAGCGTCATCAGGCGCTGCAAGGCTCGCGACTGGTAGCGACCGTGTTAAGGCCTGCCGCGCCGCGCCTGGCACGCTCGTCCGGATCATTCAGCAAGCGAATTAACGCCGGCGCGAGCGCATCGGCGTCGGGCAAAATTTCCACCGCACCGCTGGCCGCCAGCAACTCGGCTATGTCGACAGCATTGAAATTGTACGGACCGGTAAGTGCAGCTATACCCAGGCTGGCGGGCTCGAGCAGGTTGTGGCCACCGATGGGCACCAGGCTACCTGCCACAAAGGCGACATCTGCAGCCGGGTAAAACAGGGTCAGCTCGCCGATGTCTGTCGCCCAGAAATACCTGCGATTGTTCGCTGCAACGCGCACCGCTGCTGCGCGTAACAAACGGCATTCCGGCACGTTCCAGCTGAGCCGCTACGCCAGGAAAACGCTCGGGGTGTCGCGGGACCCATAGCAACAGGGCGCGAGGGTTTTGTGTCAGCACCGCGCGGTGGGCGACCAGAATCGCCTGCTCTTCCTCAACATGGGTACTGGCAGCAATCCAGACCGGACGATCAGGCGCATGCAGAAGACGAAACTCGCGTCCGCGCGATTCAAGGTCCACCGGCAGATCAAAATCGAATTTGATATTGCCGGTCACATGGGTGCGCTCAGGACTGGCGCCAAGTGAACGAAAACGCGCTGCGTCGGCCTCCGTTTGCGCCGCAATAAAAATGCCGTGCGACAGGGTTTCTTTGAACAGCTTGAGCATGCGCTGGTAACGACCTACGGAAGCGGCCGAGACGCGCGCGCTGGCCAGAACCAGCGGCACCTGGCGCTGGCCGCATTCATGATAGAGATTTGGCCAAAGCTCGGTTTCCATGATGATCGCGATGCTTGGCCGGGCCCAGTCGAAAAAACGCCGCACCGCACCGGCCTGATCGTAGGGCAAATAGCTATGCACGACCCGGTCACCGAACAAATCGCGAACGCGCGCAGAGCCGGTCGGCGTCATGGTAGTGACCACCAACGGCACCTCGGGATGACGCTCCAGCAATAGCTAACCAGTGCTGAAGCCGCCTGGACCTCGCCCACTGACACCGCATGCACCCAGATACTCGAGCGCGACAGGCGCGGCATGCCGAAGCCGAAGCGTTCGCCGATGCGCCGACGATAGCCGGGGCTGCTAAGGCTGCGCCAATACAGATGGACCAGCAGCAACGGCGTCAGCAAATAAGTCAGTAGTGCGTAGAGCAGACGCACGACGGTGATCAGGACAGCTTGCGCAGGGCTTCGATCAAAGCCGAGGTAGAGCGCCCTTCCTTGAAGCTCAAAACCTCTACCGTACCGCCATTGGCGAGCACCGCCTCACTACCGGCGATTTGCTCAGGACGATAATCGCCGCCCTTGACCAGCACGTCGGGCAGCACTGCGGCGATCAAATCCGCCGGCGTGTCCTCACCAAACGGCACCACCCAGTCCACCGAGGCCAGGCCGGCGAGCACTGCCATACGATCCTCAACGGAATTAACCGGCCGGCCGGCACCTTTCAGACGAGTTACGGACGCATCGTCGTTGACTGCCACCAGTAATCGATCACCGCGCGCTTTGGCTTCTTCGAGATAAGTTACGTGGCCGGTGTGCAGAATATCGAAGCAGCCGTTGGTCATCACCACGCGTTCGCCACGGGTACGCGCTTCCCTGGCGACCAGGACCGCTTCCTCGCGGCTGAGCATGCCGCCGCCGCCCTGACCATGCTCATGCAAAGCCAGTCGCAACTCGGAAGGCGTAACGGAGGCCACACCGATTTTTCTGACCACCAGGCCGGCAGCCAGATTGGCCAGTGCCGCGGCGCTGGCAAGCGGCATACCAGCGGCGATGCCTGCGGCCAGGGCGGCGATGACGGTATCACCGGCACCGGTCACATCGAAGACTTCGCGCGCGCGCGCCGGCAGTATTGTCGCCGCATCCTGTTGATCGATGACCAGCATGCCGCGCTCGCTTAAGGTGACGACCAGACCATCCAGGCGCAGATCGGTACGCAGTCGACGAGCGCGCTGCAACAAATCACTGTCGTCCGTGGCAACCCCGACCACGGCCTCAAACTCCGCCAAATTGGGTGTTAACAGGGTAGCGCCGGCGTAGCGGGCAAAATCCGTACCCTTGGGGTCAACCAGCACGGGCACGGACTGCGCCCTGCAGGCAACGATAAAGTCTCTCACAGCGTGCAGCGTACCCTTGGCATAGTCACTCAATACACAGGCACCGGCACCAGCCAGTCGCGTCTGCACTATCTGCCCCAGGGGCTCGACTTCGGCCGGTGTGTAAGCGTCTTCTGTATCCAGGCGAATCAATTGCTGATTGCGGCTCAGCACACGCAGCTTGGTGATAGTCGGTCGACCCAGGGCACGCACCGCGTCCAGCTCGATACCCAGCGGTGTCAGCGCCTCCTGCAGGCGGGCGGCATTGGCATCGTCGCCGATCACGCCAGCCAGTACCGTACCGGCGCCGAGGCTGGCGAGGTTTACGGCCACGTTTGCAGCGCCACCGGCGCGTGCCTGTGCAGCTGTGACTCGAACCACGGGGACCGGGGCTTCCGGGGAAATACGCGAGGTGGCGCCGAACCAGTACTCGTCCAGCATCAGATCGCCTGCCACCAGCACCCTGACGGAGGAGAAATCCGGAACCGTGAGACTCATTAATCGCCCGCGTGCGGCCTTAACGGCGGCGATACTAGCACAGGGGCCATTTATGCCCCGCCGTGATCAGACTAACCGCACTTGGACTCGCCGCAATTAAGGCAGGTCATGCAGCCATCCATCATTATCACCGAGGTAACGCTGCATTTGCCGCACAGCTGAGCGCCTGCGGGAAACTCGCTGGTGGAAAAAGCATCCTGCTGTTTACGCTGCTGTTCAAACTCCTGGCGTTTGCTGTCAACCAGCTTCTGCTGATGCTCATCCAGAGTGGCAGCGGGCAGTAAGCCAATAAACTGCAGATGCTTCTCTACGATATGACCGAGCTCGGCGATGATGGACGGCATGAACTTGCCGCCAGGCTGCCAATAGCCGCCGCGCGGATCAAAAACCGCTTTTAGCTCGTCGACGATGAAAGTCATGTCGCCGCCCTTGCGGAATACCGCGGACATGATCCGCGTCAAGGCAACAATCCATTGATAATGATCGAGGTTCTTCGAGTTGATGAAAATCTCAAATGGCCGGCGAGCCTCAAACTCGGTGTCGGGGTTCAAAATAAGATCGTTAATGGTGACATACATCGCGTGGTCGGAAACCGGCGTCTTCACCTTATAGGTTGAACCACGCAGCATCTCCGGCCGCTCCAGCTTCTCGTGCATGCGCACCACTTTGCCATCGGTGCTGGTCTCCACAACCGGCGGAGAAGTTTTTGCAACCCGTTCTTCCGCCTGGCTATCTGTTTCGACACGGTAATCGACGATACGATTAGTAATTTTAATTTCAGCCATGATGCTTCTCTAAATTATTGGGGCCGGGCCGACGGACCCGCCACTGATTCTAAAACTTGCCGTAGTAACCTTCCTTGAGGGCATCGAAAAGATTGGCGGCGGTATGAACCTCGCCGTCGTATTCAAGCTCTTCATCGCCGCGCAGGGAAACTTCTTTACCATCCTCAAGCACAAACGTGTAGGTGGTGCTTTGCAGGTCCTGCTCTTTGACCAGCACGCCCTGAAAGGCCTCCGGGTTAAAGCGGAAAGTGGTGCAACCTTTCAAACCCTTCTCATGCGCATACAGGTAAATATCCTTGAACTGCTTCATAGGGAAAGTCTGTGGGCACATTGGCTGTTTTGGAAATGGACGAATCGACCCATTTCTGAGCGGCGGCCTGAATATCGACATGCTGGCGCGGCGAAACATCGTCTGCAGCAACAAAATATTCCGGCAATTGCTCGTCGGCCTTCTCGCTGACAGGGCATGGCACGCGAATTAATCAACTCACGATACGCCAGCAGTTCAAAAGAAAACACGTCGACCTTTTCCTTGCTCTTGCGGCCTTCGCGAATCACATTGCGAAAATAGTGATGCGCGAAGCTTGGCTCGATGCCATTACTGGCATTGTTGGCCAGCGACAGCGAAATGGTTCCGGTCGGTGCGATAGAGCTATGGTGGCTAAAACGAGCACCCGTGCGTTCAAGGTCTTTAATCAGTTCCGGTGCAACCTCGCCAATCCGCTGCATATAGCGACTGTAGCGTGCATGCAGAATCCGCCCGGGAACCCGATCGCCAAGCTTCCAGCCATCTTCTGCCATCTCCGGCCGGCGCCGCAGCATTTCGGCAGTAACGCGGAATTCTTCCAGCATGATAGGCGCCGGGCCTTTCTCACGAGCCAGTTCCAGAGCCGTTTCCCAACCAGCCAGGGCCAGTTCCTGCGCGACTTTCTCGGTGAACTCCACCGAGGCTTCCGAGCCGTACTGCATGCGCAGCATGGTGAGCGTAGAACCAAGGCCGAGAAAACCCATGCCGTGACGACGTTTGCGGTAGATCTCCTCGCGCTGACCCTCCAGCGGCAACCCATTAATCTCAACCACGTTGTCCAGCATCCGCGTGAAAACCTTGACGACTTTGCGGAACTCTTCCCAATCGAAAGCGCTACGCTCGGTGAACGCGTTGGCGACAAACTTGGTCAGGTTAACCGAGCCCAGCAGGCAAGATCCGTAGGGCGGCAATGGCTGCTCGCCGCAATTATGCGCATGTAATCCGTTCGCATCGAAACTATGAATGCCTGGCACCTGGCAGTCATAGACCGTCTCACTGCCATCTGCACTCAGCGACTTGACCCGGGCAACAAATCTTTCGCTGGCCTCACGCACCGATGCGTGTTCAAGCATGTGTGCCAGGGCCGCAGACTTATTGGCGCAGTTGAAGCCAATCAGATCGGCAAATCGGGCCAGGCTACGGCCACTGATCCATAAGCAGGTTGCGGTCACCGCGGAATAACGCTGACCACTACGACGGCTAAGAATACCGAGGCGGAGCAACATGCGCTGGAGTGCGACAACATCGTCTTCCGGCCGGGCGGTATAGCGAATAGCAGGCCCGGCATCACCTTCCTCGGTAAGCTCAGCGCGCAATTCAAACAAGGCTTGCAGATAACCCTGGTAAAAATCGCTGGACGCGCGCTCCAAAGCCGGCGTAATCAACTCGGCGCTATCAATCAGACCGAGCTCCTGTGCGGCACCCGTGAGCCAGGGCAAGGACAAGCTGTACTGACCCTGTTCGACCTGTTCCTGCCAGGCCAGCTGCGTAGCGGCCGGCGCAATTTCACGCGCTGCGTTCAGCGCCGAAGCCATCATCGGCTCGGTGTCATCGGTCAAAGGCGTATAGGGAGCGTTAGCCACGACCGGGTGACGCGGTATAGACACGCTGACGGCGTCGGCCTCGAGCTTGCCACCACCGGCTTTGATTAAGCCGAGCAAATAGCCACTTTCGCGGCCGAGCGCCGAAGCACCCTGCCAATAGCTATGCTGGCGATGATCCTGCAGCAGTACACGATCACCCGGGGCAAGATCACCGGCCGCACACCACTCTGTTTCAGTACTGCTCTCTGTAAATCGCAGCACCCGCCGGAGCCGATGATCGGCGGTCAGGCGCAACGCGTAACCGGCGGATGTTTCCAGGCGCAGCACTGGCTTGGTCGCGGTCTTGAAAAAGCCCTCGGCGCCGGATTCCCAGGCCTGGCCATCCACCATGGCGGTGAAAGCCTTTCCCTCCAGGTCGGCGACCTGTTGTGGTCCCGCCGCGGTATGCACCCAGGTCTCCGCAGTAACGCAAGGGTTGGTTGCGCGGATATTTTCCACGAACCAGTTGTTGTTCATCTCGTTAACACGGTCCACCAGCACAAAGCCGGGCTCGGCGAAATCGTAGGTAGAACTCATGATCAGATCCCACAGCCGGCGGGCCGGAATCTTTTTGTAAATCTGGCAGGCCGTCTGGCCGGACTCGTTGCAGACATAGCCTTCCGTCACGGGCCAGTCGCGCCAGACAACCTGTTCGCTGTCTTCAAGGTCTATGCCACCCTGCTCCATCTGCCGATTGTCGATGGGAAAAACCAGCGGCCATTCGTCGTCGGCCTTGACGGCCTGGATGAAATCGTCGGTCACCAACAGGGAAAGATTGAATTGGCGCAAACGACCGTCCTCGCGCTTGGCGCGAATAAAGTCGGGCACATCCGGGTGATTGACGTCGAAGGTCCCCATCTGCGCGCCCCGCCGGCCGCCGGCCGAGGATACGGTGAAACACATCTTGTCGTAGATATCCATGAACGATAGCGGTCCGGACGTATAGGCGCCGGCACCCGATACATAGGCACCCTTCGGTCGCAGGGTAGAAAACTCGTAACCGATACCGCAGCCAGCTTTCAGGGTCAGACCGGCCTCATGCACCTTATCGAGAATGTCGTGCATCGAATCACCGATGGAGCCAGACACCGTACAGTTGATGGTTGAGGTTGCCGGCTTGTGATGGCGGGCCCCGGCGTTGGAAATAATTCGGCCGGCAGGCACCGCACCCTGGCGCAATGCCCAAACAAAGGCCTCGTACCAGTGCTCACGATCTGCCTCGGCCTCGACATCCGCCAGTGCCCGGGCAACGCGTTTATAGGTGTCATCCATGGTTTCATCAATAACATCACCGGATTTGGCTTTGAGCCGATACTTTTTGTCCCAGATATCCAGGGAAGCATCCTGGAAGCCGATGGTGGCCGTTGAACCTTGATTAACCTGCGCTGCGGATTTCATTGCGACACTTTTCCCCGAAAATTGAAAAACCCGGGCTACGCCGGGCATCGACCCCTATGCTGGTGCTGGGATAACCCTGCTCCCGCCCCCTTTTCACCGGGCGAGTAGCTCCCTTGGCCAAAAAGCGGGTCGCGACAACCCGTGGCCGATACTACGGTCTGATGAAAAGTGCCGGCACAAGATGTTGTACCGACGACGTCTAGGTTATGTCTACAGTTCCCGCCTGTCAAGATCAGATCGACAAGCGGCAAACCGCACTAGAACCAATAAAAACAGTTACTTAGAGAATAACCTGTTCAACCAGTAGGAAAAATATTTTTACGCAGAGACAATGACCATAGATTGGCCAGACTACAATATCTTGTGGTCAGCTTATCCACCCGCAACCCCCCGTTTTTGCCCAGTTTATTCACCGCTTGCTCACAACGGTCAGACGCATGCCCGATTAAAGCTTCCCGGCGCCGCTGCGACCTTTTTCTCCCACAGCGCATCCAAGCAGCACAACTTTGCGCTGCAGCGGCGACGATTAGCCCACGAAATCGGGCTATCATCCGCCGCTTGCTGTGGTACGAATTCCCTCTAATACGGCCTATAAGGTAATTCCATGAAATACCCGATACTGCGCAGCGCTGCCCTGGTTTGCGGCCTGCTCCTAACCCTGAACGCTCCGGCCCAATTGCCCGCCAAGGTCGGCGACCAACCGGTGCCCAGTCTGGCACCGCTGGTAAAAAATGTGTCGCCGGCGGTGGTCAATATTGCCACCCAGGGCACCGTCGACGCGCCCCAGAACCCGCTGATGCAGGACCCGTTTTTCCGGCGCTTTTTCGGCGAGCCCGATGAAAATCAGCGCCAGCGGCAGCGCCAGGTGCGCAGCGCCGGCTCAGGCGTAATCGTTGATGCAACAAAGGGTTACATCATCACGAATCATCATGTGGTGGAAAACGCCGATCAGATCGAAATCGTCCTCAGCGATGATCGCAGTCTGAATGCCACCGTCGTCGGCTCAGACCCGGGCACAGATATCGCCGTCCTGCAAATCGAAGATGCCAGCGGTCTTAAATTGACAGAAATGAAGCTTGGCGATTCCGATATTGTGGAAGTCGGCGACTTCGTGCTCGCTATCGGCAATCCGTTTGGCCTTCAGCACACGGTCACCTCGGGCATCATCAGTGCACTGGGCCGTCGCGGCATCAGCCGTGATGGCTACGAAGACTTTATCCAGACCGATGCGTCCATCAACCCGGGCAACTCGGGCGGCGCGCTGGTCAACCTGAACGGCCAGCTGATCGGCATTAACTCGGCCATCTTCAGCAACAGCGGCGGCAACATCGGTATCGGCTTCGCCATTCCCGTCAACATCGCCAAGTCCATCATGGCCCAGCTGATCGAGTTTGGCTCGGTCAAACGTGGCCTGCTGGGTGTCAGCATTTCTGATGTCAATGCAGAAACCGCCGAGGCACTGGGCATTGATGCATCCGTGCAAGGCGCGCTGGTCAACGAAGTTGTTCCAGGCTCCGCCGCCGAATCAGCCGGCGTAAAAGTGGGGGATGTGATCACCAATGTCGACGGCGAAGCTGTAACCAATGCCAACGATCTGCGCACCACCATCGGGCTGATGCGCAGCGGTGACGAAGTGCGTCTGCAGGTGCTGCGCGACGGCAAGAACAAGCGACTCAAGGCGACATTGACGGAACTAGCATCGATGCAACAGGTGGCCGCGGATGACATCCATCCGGCACTGCAGGGCGCCGAACTATCGAACTATGCTGAGGACATCAGCGGAATGGGCAACGGGGCGGTTCGCGTCGACAGTATTGCGCCGGGTAGCCCGGCAGCCATGCGTGGACTCGAAGAGGGTGACCTGATCGTTACCGTCAACCGTGTGCGCGTACGCAGCATGGAAGAAATGCGAGAAATTGCCAACGGACAGAATCTGCTGATCGTCGGACTCCGCCGCGGCAACCGCAACCTGCTGCTGCAGATCCGCTAGGCATCAAACGCAGCGTATGACCGGCATCGGCAAAAATTCGCAGCGAGTCTGCGTACTCGGCGGCAGCGGATTTGTCGGCCAGCGCCTGGCGGCAAGGCTGGCCAACAGCGACTGGCAGCTGCGTGTGGCAACGCGCAGCAGCTTGCGACCCCAGCATCTGCGGGTCCTCAGCAATGTCGATGTGGTCACCGCAGACGTCTTTCAGGCAGACAGTTTGGCGGCCCTGTTCAACGATTGCAGCGCCGTAGTAAATCTGGTCGGCATTCTTAACGAAACGGGCTTCGACGGCAGCGGATTCCGGCACGCACATGTTGAACTCACCCGACTCGCGCTGCAGGCCTGCCGAGAGGCGGGAGTAAGCCGTTTTGTCCAGGTCAGCGCATTGGGCGCCGATGCCGTCGGCGCACCGAGTCACTATCTGCGCAGCAAAGGCGAGGCCGAAGCCCTGGTCGAAGCCAGCAGCGATTTTCTTGACTGGACGATCCTGCAACCGTCGGTGATTTTCGGGCCCGGCGATGATTTTCTGAATCGCTTTGCCCGCCTGTTGCGGCTGCTGCCGGTGCCGTTCCCACTGGCACGCCCGGCGGCGCTGTTCGCGCCGGTGCACGTGGACGATGTGGCAGCCGCTATTCAATGCGGCCTGGAAGATACCGCTGCCATCGGCCAGCGTCTGGAGATCTATGGTCCCGAGATCTACACCCTGCGCGAACTGGTGCAGATGGTCGCCCGCGCCTGCGGCCTTAAACGACGGGTGATCGGTTTACCCGATGGACTTGCCCGTCTCCAGGCCCGCGTGCTCGAGCGCCTGCCAGGCAAACTGTTCAGCATGGACAACTATTTATCTTTAACGGTACCCAGTGTCGGCACCGTCGATGGCCTGGCCAAACTGGGCATCAAGCCGCGCTCGCTGGAGGTCAACCTGGCGGAGACCCTGGGGATGCCCCGTAACCAGCTTGAACTGAACAGTTTCCGGCGTCTGGCGGGTCGCTAGGCGCGCGCGCATCCAGTTCGGTGAGACTGGCCTCGCGTTCCTGTTTGGGAAGCTCGGACAGGCTGGCAGCGCGCTGGTAAAAAACCTCCCAATCACCCTGACTTTCACGCAGCAGTTGCCGGAACGCCGGCACCCACTCGTTGTAAGTTGCCAGTGCCGCCAATCGGGCGTTGTTCAGATCGCCCGTCAGCCAGCCATCAAAGGTTGGTGGACCTGGCCAGCCGGCTCGCAGGGCCGCGTAATCCGCACTTAACTGCTGCAGGATGCGGGTCTTGTGCACGCGCATTTTTTCCGGCGTCTCCGCACCCGCATAGAGCGCCTCCAGTTGCTCACGACTGTCAGTCAGCAGACGGGACAGTTGTGCCCGACGCGAAAGCCACAGTGCGTATTCGCAGGCCTGAGCGGGATCATCGGCCAGCCAAAGCAATAAACCTTCGCGCTCTACCGCGGTGGCGAAGGACTCGTTGAAGGCGGAATCGTCGCGAATGTAGAGCTGCTGATGCGCCAGTTCGTGAAATATAAGACCGGCCAGCTGATACCCCGGCAGCTGCACGAAGGTATTCAGGATCGGATCATCAAAGCGGCCCAGGGTTGAATAGGCGCGTACGCCGCCAACCAGCACGTCGTCGCCCGCGGCGCGCAATTCATCGGCCACGGCCTCGGCTTTGTCGGCGTCGAAGTAACCGCGGTAGCTCACACAACCTGCGATGGGGTAGCACCAGCTGCGAGCCTGCAAGGAAAACTCGGCGGTAGCCACTACATTCCAGACCACGAAGGGCCGCTGCAAATCCGCGTAGTGACGATAACTTCCCTGGTCGGGCAGCCCTAAAGTCTGATAGGCGAAATCCCGCGCCGCAATTGCCCGGCGCAGACGCTCCGATAATTCATCCGGGGTATCCGGATCGGCCAGCACCTGCGTCACGGATTCGCGCTTATTCATCACCTGCAGATGTCCGCTGGCCGCCTGCCAGTAATAACCAAGGCCACAGCCGCTTAAGCCCAGGCAGAGGCTGAGCAACAGAAGGCTGGCTGGCAGCGGATGACGATGCATGTGCGGAGTCTAGCCCGGCGAATGCCCATACGGGTGCCGGGCTGCGGATAGAATGCGCGCATGGAAATTTATCTGGTCGGTGGCGCGGTGCGCGATGATTTGCTCGGCCTGCCCGTGCGCGAGCGCGACTGGGTGGTCGTGGGTGCCCGACCGGAAGACCTTGAGGCGCTGAACTATCGCCGCGTGGGGCGCAGTTTCCCGGTCTTCCTGCATCCTGAAACCGGCGAAGAATATGCGCTGGCCCGCACGGAGCAGAAAACCGCGCCCGGTTATCGCGGTTTCTCAGTGCGCGCAGATCCATCAGTGACGCTGACAGAAGATCTGCAGCGCCGGGATCTGACCATTAACGCCATCGCGCAGTCCGATGACGGCGAGATTATCGACCCCTGGGGCGGTCGTGCTGACCTGGACGCCAGAAAACTTCGCCATGTATCTGACGCATTTCGTGAAGACCCGGTGCGCATTCTGCGTGCCGCCCGGTTCGCCGCCCGTTTTCATGCACTGGGCTTCGAGCTGGCCACGGAGACGCTGCAATTAATGGCAGAAATGGTCGCCGCCGGCGAAGCCGATGCCCTGGTCGCCGAGCGGGTCTGGCGCGAAACCGAGAACGCGCTGGGCAGCGACAACCCGGAGGTTTTTTTCCAGGTGTTGCGGCAATGTGGCGCACTGGCCGTCGTTTATCCGGAGCTGGACGCTTTATTCGGGGTGCCGCAGCCGGCCGCCCATCACCCGGAAATTGACTGCGGCAAACACTCGTTGCTGGCGCTGGCCGCTGCCAGCCGACTAAGCAGCGAACAGGAAGTGCGCTTCGCCGTGCTTTGTCACGATCTCGGCAAAGCGGAAACACCCGCCAGTGAATTGCCGCAACACATCGGCCACGAGGCGCGCAGCGTGGCCCTGGCCGAGACGCTCTGCAAACGCCTGGGAACGCCTAACCGCTATCGCGAACTGGCTGTGCAGGTGGCGCGATACCATGAACTCTGTCACCGCGTCGCCGAATTGCGTCCGGCTACCCAGCTAAACATTCTTGAGGCTTTAGATGCATTCCGCCGGCCACAGCGACTTGAACAGTTCCTGCTTGCCTGTGCCGCGGATCTGCGCGGACGTGCAGGTCATGAGGACGATGAATATCCGCAAGCCGAACTGCTGCGCGGGGCGCGCGATGCAGCAGCGACAGTCAGCGCCCGCGCCCTGGCCGAGCAAGGCCTGGCCGGCGCAGAGCTCGGTGAAGCATTGCGCCAGGCGCGTATCGAGGCAATCAGCTCGGCAGGCAAGGGTTAGCAACTGCTTACACGAAGGCGTACACCAGCAGCGCCGCCAGGCCCAGTCGATACCAGACAAACGGCAACATGCCGATTCTCTCGACAAAGGCGATGAAGGCCTTAATGCAAAGCCAGGCACTGAGCGCGGAGATAATCAGCCCACTGAGCAGAAAACCCCAGTCCACCGGAACCGCACTGGTGACCAGTTCGCGCAGTTCAAATACCGACGCACCTGCGATAGCGGGGATCGATAGCAGAAAGGAAAACCGCGCTGCGGTGGTGCGATCCAGACCCAGGGCAAGCCCGGCGGTTATGGTAATGCCTGAACGGGAGGTGCCGGGCACCAGGGCCAGCACCTGGGCCAGGCCGATGATCAGCGCCATGCGCAAATTGATGCCGGACTCACTGGATACCCGGTCGGGGCGGCGATCTGCGACCCACAACATGATTCCGAAAAAAGCCGTGGTAAACGCAATCACCAGCGGCGAACGCAAGCGCGTTTCGACCAGGTCGGCCAGCAAAGGCCCGGCAACAATCAATGGCAGTGTCGCCAGCAACAAGGCCCAGCCCAGGCGCGAGTTGGCGTTCTGCGCGGCGCGACCAAACAGGCTGGCCAGCCAGGCAGCGATGATCTCCGTCAGTTCACGACGAAAGTAAGCCACCACCGCCAGCAAGGTGCCCAGGTGCACTGCGACGTCAAAGGCCAGACCCTGATCGGGCCAGCCAAGAAAGCGCGGCACCAGGATCAGGTGGGCCGAACTGGAAATCGGCAGAAACTCAGTGATGCCCTGGACCAGGGCCAGCAGGCAGGCTTGCAACAAATCCACGCGTTACCCCGGCGTGCAGCGACGACGGGCACCCTACCCCAAGCATTCGACGCCGCCTAGTGCAGCGGCCACAGCTTATTCAGAGCTGGTGGGCGAGATCCCGCAGCAAGGGCGGCCTGGCCAGTTCCAGACCGCGCGAACAGAGCAGGAACTTGAAGTTTTCGCCCATTTCTCCCGGCAATAACAACTGACGAAGACTGGCTGCCTGGCGGGCATTTTCCAGCGGATCGGCGGGCGGGTGCATGGACTCGGCCAGACCATTGGCCAGCATGAAATGCGCCTGGGTGGTGTAGTAATCAAGCCGCAGGCCGGCCGCTGTAATCGCCTCGGCGACGGCGGTGAAGTCCACCCAGGCCGACAGATCCTGCAGACCAGGCTGCCAGAATGGATCGGCATGGGCATGATGGCGGTAGTGACAAATCAGCGTGCCATCCTGGCGACCTGGCCGATAGTAGTCGCGACGCGAGCAGCCATAGTCACCGAGCAGCACGGCGCCCTGATCAAGACAATCGGCCAGGCTGCGCAACCAGGCATCCAGGCCGGGACAAAACTCCGACCGGTAGCCCGGATCCAGGGCTGGTTCCGCCGCCAGCCGGGCCAGCAAACGATCATCCACTTCGGCTTCCGCCGTCGCCCAGCAAAAGTTTTCACCATCCATGGCCACGCCCAGTGGCCGAGGGCCCGCTTCGGTCATGATCCAGCGGCTGACCGGCAACGCGTCCATCACTTCATTTGCCACGATCAAACCCCGGAACCCGGTCGGCAGCGTATCCAGCCAGCGAACCCTGCGACTCAGCTGCGGCACGAGCTCGTTCAACCTGTGTTGCTGACGCGCACGCAGCTCGGCGCTGACTTCCAATATCAGGTACTCATCCGGCAGCGCATCAACACCAGCGCAGGCCATCAGGAAATCCGCCGCCAGCGCGCCGGTACCCGCGCCCAGCTCCAGCACGGCCGGCCGTGGCAATGCCGCGAAAATCGGCTGTGCAGCCTGAGCCATACAGCTGGCCAGATAGGGTCCGAGTTCCGGCGCGGTAATGAAATCACCGGCGGCACCAAACTTCGCCGCACCGGCGCTGTAGTAACCAAGCCCGGGCGCATATAACGCCAACTCCATGAACGCAGAAAAATCCAGCCAGCCACCACGGGCCTGCAATTGCACACGCAAGGCCTCGCTGACCTGCCGACTGTGCTCAAGCGCATCCGCATCCGGAGCCGGCAACTCGGAAGAAACCGGCGAGGGCTGTCGATTCACGGCAATAAACTCATGAGTCTGCTCAACACAGCGCCACCGATGGATTGAAGAAATTTCATAAATTCTTTCCGGTCGCCCGCCCCAGGCTTTGGCAATTAAGCTGATGCCGGATGCAATGGCTCTCGCGGGCAGTTATCTTACAGCCCCCTACTGATCTGCCGGAGCCGGCGACATGTCAAACACGCACTTGCCGCTGGCCGGGCAATGGGCCCTGATAACAGGCGCGGGCAAACGCATAGGCGCCTGTGTCGCCAGCACCCTGCACGCCCAGGGCGCCAACGTGGCCATTCATTACCGGGGTTCGGCCGCCGCCGCCGAGGCACTGGCAGCCGGTTTTAATGCCGAGCGCGCGGACTCGGCGATAACAGTGCAGGCTGACCTGCTCGCCAGTGAACAGCTGGCCGGTATGGTCGAGTCGGTCATCGCGCACAGCGGTCGGCTGGATATCCTGATCAACAATGCCTCGTCTTTCTATCCGACACCGCTGGAAACGGTAACGGAGGCGCAGTGGGACGACTTGCTCGGCACCAACCTGAAGGCGCCGTTGTTCCTGAGCCAGGCGGCCGTCGAGCATCTGCGCAAACAGCGCGGCTGCATCATCAATATGATCGACATTCACGCCTTGCGTCCGCTACGCCATCACACGGTCTACGGACCCGCCAAAGCGGCCCTGGCCATGCTGACGCGCACGCTGGCCCGCGATCTGGCCCCGGAGATTCGCGTTAATGGTGTTTCACCCGGCGCCATCCTGTGGCCTGAAGACGGGATGACGGACAAGGTCAAGAATACGATTCTCAAGCAGGTGCCCATGGCCCGGGCGGGAGACCCGCAGGATATTGCCGACTGCGTGATGTTTCTGGTCGCAAACGCCGGCTATATCACCGGCCAGATTATTGCCGTGGATGGCGGCCGCAGTATCGGTTGGTAGGAACCCCGGCTAGTCCGACAGTAAATCGATATCCACCCGGCGCATCGACTCATCCTTGTCTGGAAAATCAGCCCAAAGCCGCGCCATGCTCTGGCCCGTCTGCGGATGCAACAACTCGGGCGCCAACTCCGCCAGCGGGCGTAGCACGAAGGCATAGCGAGTGACGTCATCGCGCGGTACCCGGATAGCGCGGTCAGGAATAATCGCATCACCATAAAGCAGCAGATCCAGATCCAGGGTCCGCGGCGAAAAAGGATTCGGTCCGCGCACCCGACCCGCCTGGTCATGCAGATCCTCAACTACAGCTACCACTGCCTCGGGTGAAGCGTCGGTATGAAATGCCACCACCAGGTTCAGAAAGTCGTCGCCGTCAAAACCGACTGCGGTGGTCCGATAAGTCGGCGACAAACGCAAGGCGCCGAAGCGACTTTGCAAGCCTGCGCAGGCCATGCGCAGGTGCTTGACGGGATCTACGTTACTACCGGCGCCCAGATAAACGTCGACACCATCGGCAGACCTGCCAGCTGTCATCGCTGACCGCGCTCGATACAAATACCCACATCTCGAGAGCCGCGAATTGCCCAGGGCTTATGCACGCGAACCTTGACCCAGGGCACCTCGAATTCATCCATGATAATCGCCGCGATACGCTCGGCCATGGTCTCAATCAATTGAAAATCCGAGGCTTCTACGAAGGCCACGATGCGCTTCGTTACGCCCTTGTAGTCCAGCGTTGCGTCGATGTGATCAGCTGCAGCCGCCGCCGCCACGTCGGCGACCATTTCCAGGTCAATACTGACGGTTTGCGGCAGTGCGCGCTCCCAGTCCCAGATTCCAACCACGGCTTTAACCTGGAGATCTTTGAGAAAGATGGTGTCGGGAGCATTGTTCATAAGCTGCGTTGCTCAGTTGCCCGGCAGTTCCCAGCGAGGCCGCGCCTCGACCTGGTAACCCGCGGGGGCTCCCTCGGCCTCGAGACGCCGCGACCCGGTGTAAGCAACCATGGCGGCATTGTCGGTACAAAATTCGATGCGCGGATAGTAGACGCTGGCTGCGCGCGACTCCAAGGCTAAACGCAGTCGACTGCGCAATTCACGGTTTGCGCCAACACCACCGGCCACCACCAGGCGCCGGCGACCGGTCTGCTCCAGCGCGCGCAGGCTCCTGGCAATCAATACGTCTACCACCGCCGCCTGAAATGAGGCAGCCAGGTCGGCCCGCCGCTGGCCGGCCAGTTCGCCGGCCGCCTCAAGTTCTCGCGCAACCAGCATCACCGCAGTTTTCAGGCCGCTGAAACTAAAGTCCAGGCCAGGCTTGCGCAGCATCGGCCGCGGCAGATCAAAGGCGTCGGCGGCGCCGTCCTCGGCCAGGCGCGCCAGTTCAGGGCCGCCGGGATACGGCAAACCCAGTAGCTTGGCAACCTTGTCGAAGGCCTCACCAGCCGCATCATCGAGGGTCTGACCCAGAATGCGGTATTGGCCGAAACCCGCTACATCCACCAGCATGGAGTGGCCGCCGGACACCAACAGGGCCACGAAGGGAAAATCCGGCGGCTCTGCTTCCAGCAGGGGCGCCAGCAAATGCGCTTCCATATGGTGCACCGGCAGCGCCGGCACCCCCCAGGCCATGGCCAGCCCGGCCGCGGTGGTAGAACCCACCAATAGCGCGCCAATCAGCCCGGGACCGGCGGTATAGGCCACCGCACCCAGCTGCGGGCCAGGCGTGCCGGCCTCGGCCAGGACTTCGTCCACCAGCGGCAGCAGGCGCCGGATATGGTCACGCGAAGCCAGTTCGGGCACGACACCGCCGTATAAGGCGTGCAAGTCGACCTGACTGAACAGTTGATGGGCCAGCAAACCCCGCTCAGGGTCGTATACGGCCGCCGCCGTCTCGTCGCAGCTGGTCTCGATGCCCAGTACCGGCAGGCCGCTCATGCCTTAATCCTTTTGCAATTGACTGACTCAGAGGCTATATTTTCAGGCTATCTCCGGCGCAAGCCGGTTTTTTTCGCCTTGAGGACCACTTTGTGCCCAGCGTTCGCATTAAAGAAAACGAAAATTTCGACGCCGCCCTGCGGCGCTTCAAACGCGCCTGCGAAAAAGCCGGCGTCCTGACGGAAGTCCGTCGCAGAGAGTTCTACGAGAAGCCGACCCAGGAACGCAAGCGCAAGCGCGCCGCAGCGGTCAAGCGCCAGCTCAAGCGGACCTCCCGCGAAGTCAGTAAGGGCCAGCGCCTCTACTAGGCAGGCGGCTTTCTCGCGCCCGCCTGTTATCGC
The DNA here is from genome assembly GCA_963807995.1 of uncultured Gammaproteobacteria bacterium. Lineage (GTDB taxonomy): Bacteria > Pseudomonadota > Gammaproteobacteria > Steroidobacterales > J054. The sequence continues at coordinate 93,321 of CAWEDX010000002.1, read as the reverse complement.
CCGCGGCCGTAAATCTTGACTCTGAAAAAACGTATTCAGGACGACGTAAAAGCGTCCATGCGCGCGGGCGACAAGCCTCGCGTCACCACCCTGCGCATGCTGCTGGCGGCTGTTCAGCAGCGCGAAGTGGACGAACGCATTGAGGCCGACGATGGCCTGGTGCTGCAGATCACTGAAAAACTCATCAAGCAACGTCGTGAGGCAGCAAACCAGTTCGGCGATGCGGGCCGCGCCGAATTGCAGGCCAAGGAACTTTCCGAAGCCGAGATGCTGCAAGCCTATTTGCCCGAGCCGCTGGACGAAGCAGCCCTCAACCAGCTCATTGAGGAGGTGCTGGCCAGCACCGGCGCGAGCAGCCTGCGCGATATGGGCAAAGTCATGAACGCATTGCGCGAGCAAGCCCAGGGACGCGCAGACATGGGCCAGCTGAGCCAGCGGGTAAAAGCCCGCCTGCAGGGCTAAGTCCTGCGCCTGGCAGCACTTCTGCTAGACTGAATCCCTGCGCTGACGGCAATCAGCCGTGCGCCCAACCCAGACAATAACGAGAGCCGTGCCAGGCCGGATACCGCAAGATTTTATCGACGACCTTGTGACTCGCGCTGATGTCGCCGAGGTGTGGGTTCGCGTGTCCAGTTGAAAAAGGCGGGGCGGGAATACAAAGCCTGCTGCCCGTTCCACGGCGAGAAGACCGCTTCATTCACCGTGGTCCCGGACAAGGGTTTCTATCATTGCTTTGGCTGCGGGGCCCACGGCACCGCGCTGGGCTTTCTGATGGAGTATGACCGCCTCGAGTTCGTCGAAGCGGTGGAAGAATTGGCCCAGATGCTCGGCGTCGAGGTACCGCGCGAACAAGCCCGCGACGACCGCGAGCCCATAGCACCGGTACTCGAAGTGCTGGCCAAAGCGGCCAGCCTCTACCAGCAGGCGCTGCGCGAGCATCCGCAGGCTGTCGAATACCTGCGTGGGCGCGGGCTGGATGGCGATACGGCAGCCCGTTTCGGTATCGGTTTTGCGCCGCCAGGCTGGGATTTTCTGCTTAAGCGCATGGGCGACGACGACCAGCAACGTCAGTTGCTGCTCTCGGCCGGCCTGATCGCAGCGCGCGACAGCGGCGGCTATTACGACCGTTTTCGTGACCGGATCATATTTCCCATTCGCGACGGCCGCGGGCGAGTGGTGGCCTTTGGCGGACGGGTGATGGGTAACGACGAGCCCAAGTACCTGAATTCACCGGAAACTGCCGTATTCCACAAGGGCCGGGAACTCTATGGACTGTATGAGGCACGCCAGGCCCGGCAACGACTGGACAATGTGCTGGTCGTAGAAGGCTATATGGACGTGGTCAGCCTGGCCTGTCACGGCATCAACAATGCCGTTGCCACCCTGGGCACCGCCACCACCGGCGAGCATTTACGTCGGCTGTTTCGCGCCACCCAGGAAGTCCTGTTTTGCTTTGACGGCGACCGGGCCGGTCGGGACGCAGCCTGGCGGGCGCTGGAAAACAGCCTGCCGGAAATGCGCGATACGCGCCAGGTGAAGTTCCTGTTTCTGCCCGACGGCGAAGATCCCGACAGCCTGGTGCGCAGCGGCTGGTGCGGCAGCACTGACCGGGCGATTCGACAGCGCCCTGCCCTTGTCCGACTACCTGTTCGAGCAGCTCAAGGCGCAGGCGGATACCCGCAGTCTTGACGGTCAGGCGCGCCTGGCCGAGCTGGCCCGTCCGTTGTTGGAGCGCCTGCCGGAAGGCGTCTATCGCGAGCTGTTGCTTGGGCGACTGTCAGAGGAAGTATCTATCGGCCGTGATCGGCTGGAACGGTTGCTGGCCAGCGAACAGCCAGCCAGGCAGGCTGCCGCCCGGCCAAAACAACAGCGGCGCGCCAGAAATGAGCGCTCGGGACTGGTCCGGCGGGCCATCCAGACCCTGCTGCACTTCCCCGGTCTGGGCGCCGGCGTGCCGGCAAATCATGCGCTGAGCGAGGTGCAGCAACGCGGCATTTCGCTGCTATGCGAAATCCTTGATATCAGCCGGCAGAACCCGCATATCAATACAGCCGGCCTGCTGGAGCGGTTTCGCGACCGCGCTGAAGCCCCGCACCTGGAAAGCTTGCTGACGGAAGAAATGCTGCTGGAAGAAAGCGGCGCGGCGCTGGAACTGAACGACTGTCTGGAACGAATACTGGCTTCACGTGAGGGCGCTCGATTAGCGGAACTGGTGGCCAGGCAGAATCCCGCGAGCTGACCAGCGAGGAGCTGGAAGAGCTGCGGGGACTGCACCGCCGCAGCGCAGCAGACCGAGTTAACATAAAGTCTGCGCGCTATCCGCCGATAAGCTGACCAGGCCCCAGGCCGAGGCCAGTACGGGGCACGCGAGCACGAACCTATTATTCGGTTGTAGGCGAGCCCAGCGTGTATAATTCGCTGTTTTTTTACGCAGGCATTGAGAGGAATCGTGGTTAAAAAACGCGCTAAAGCTCCCAAAGAAGCTCCCAAGGTCGTTGCAAAAGACGCGCCAAAGACGCTCCAAAAGCCGATCAGCAGTCGCAGCTTAAACGCCTGATCGCCCGCGGTAAGGAACAAGGCTATCTCACTTATGGTGAGGTCAATGATCACCTGCCAAACGATATCGTCGATCCGGAACAGATCGAAGACATCGTAAACATGATCAATGACATGGGCATTACGGTCTATGAAAAGGCCTCGGATGTTGAATCCACCGTGCTGACTGACAACTGCCGTAAGCCAACGATGACGAGTGCAGTCGAAGAAGCGGCCGCGGCACTGGCCACCGTCGACAGCGAATTTGGCCGCACCACCGACCCGGTGCGCATGTACATGCGCGAAATGGGCACCGTGGAACTGCTGACCCGCGAAGGCGAAATTCGTATCGCCAAGCGCATTGAAGAAGGCCTTAACCAGGTCAAGAATGCCCTCTCCTATTTCCCGCCGACACTCGAACTGATCGGCACAGCCTACGCACCGCTGAAAGCCGGCACGGGTCGCCTGCAGGATCTTATGTCGCCTTTATCGATCCGAATGAACCGGATGAGGTCGGTGCCTGCCAGCGCCAAGAGCGACGATGACGACGAACCTGAAGACCTCGGCCCGGATCCGGTAGAGGTTGTAAAACGATTTGATTCCATCATCCGTCGACACAAGCGCGTGCTTGCTGCAATCGAGAATGAAGGCACCGGCGACGCAAAAACCCAGCGCGCCCGTGATCGACTGACCGCTGAAATCATGGAAATCAAGTTCGCACCCAAGCTGTTTGACCTGCTGATCGCAGAATCTGCGCATGAGCATTGCCAGCGTGCGCGCCGCGAACGACGCATTATGGCTTTGTGCGTGCGCGAGGCCGGCATGTCCCGCAAGGAGTTCATTGCCAGCTTCCCGCGCAATGAAACGAATCTGCGCTGGGTCGACAAGCATATTCGCGCGAAGCGCAAATACTCGGCCACGCTGGCCAAACTCAAGGAAGAAATTCTGCGCAACCAGCGACGGCTGATTGCCATTGAGGAAGATAACCCATCTGACCATCGCCGAGATCAAAGAGATCAATCGGCAGATGTCACTGGGCGAGGCCAAGGCGCGGCGTGCCAAGAAAGAGATGGTTGAAGCGAACCTGCGACTGGTCATTTCCATCGCCAAGAAGTACACCAATCGCGGGCTGCAGTTTCTGGACCTGATCCAGGAAGGCAACATCGGGCTGATGAAGGCCGTCGACAAATTCGAATACCGTCGCGGTTACAAGTTCTCGACTTACGCAACCTGGTGGATTCGCCAGGCGATTACCCGCTCCATCGCCGACCAGGCACGCACCATTCGAATTCCCGTGCATATGATCGAGACCATCAACAAGCTCAACCGCATCTCGCGGCAGATGCTCCAGGAGATGGGTCGCGAGCCAACGCCGGAAGAACTCTCGGTGCGCATGGAGATGCCGGAAGACAAGGTGCGCAAGGTACTGAAGATCGCCAAGGAGCCGATCTCCATGGAGACGCCCATTGGTGATGATGAAGACTCGCACCTGGGCGATTTCATCGAAGATGTGGGCGTACTGTCACCCGTCGATTCCGCCACTACCGAGGGACTGAAAGAGACCACGCATAATGTGCTGGCCGGTCTTACCCCGCGGGAAGCGAAGGTGCTGCGTATGCGCTTCGGTATCGATATGAACACCGACCACACCCTGGAAGAAGTTGGCAAGCAGTTCGACGTTACGCGCGAACGTATCCGACAAATCGAGGCGAAAGCGCTGCGCAAGCTGCGACATCCCTCGCGCAGCGATCAGCTGCGCAGCTTCCTGATGGAAGACTGAACAAACGGCGGCTTCGGCCGCCGTTTTTTATTTCAGCTGCCTGGCCGGCTCGCGGTAGGGAAACACTTCGTCCAGGGGCAGGCTGCGACCGTTGGCCTGCACCAGCCGACAGTGAAAGCGGCGCAGCCGGCGTGGCTCCGCAGCACCGCAGGAATGCGCAATCACGCACACAGCCTTTTCCATATTTTGTTGATAACGCGCCACTCTTTTCGCCTTGTCAGCTGGCACCAGGCCGCGCTGGAGCCGCGATCGTGTGTAGTGACGCCCGTCGGGCAGGTGTTCTTGTTGCATTTCATCGCCTGGATACAGCCCAGGGAAAACATGAACCCGCGCGCCGAGACGACGAAATCGGCACCCGCGCATAACGCCCAGGCGACACCCTCAGGATTAATCAGTTTGCCGCTGGCAATAACCCGTACACGTTGCCGAAGACCAACCTTGGTGAGGCTGTCTATCACTCTGGGCAGGCTCTCGCGAACGCCGAGGCCGACGTTGTCCATCAGGGTCATCGGCGCCGCCCCGGTGCCACCATCACCGCTGTCCACCGCGATAAAGTCAGGAATGGCGGTCACTGCCGCGCGCCTGCGCTTCCCAAAGCAGGTCATCCAGCCAGCCAAAGGAGCCAATCACCGCCTTGATCCCCACCGGCTTACCCGTGACATGCTTAATCCGCTGCAACATATCCAGCAGCTCGGAAGGATTACTGATTTCCGGATGCCGGTTGGGGCTGTTGGAGGGCTGACCCGCCTCAATGCCGCGGATCTGGGCAATCTCTTCGGTCACTTTCTCGGCCGGCAGCATACCGCCCTTGCCGGGCTTCGCGCCCTGACTGAGTTTGAGTTCGAACATGCGTACCTGCTCGTGGGCGGCGATGGCACGCAGCTTGTCTTCATCCAGACCGCCCTCGCTGTTGCGCACGCCGTACTTGGCAGTACCGATCTGAAAAACGATGTCGCCGCCACCGGCCAGGTGGTAAGGCGATAAACCACCTTCCCCGGTATTCAGCCAGCAGCCGGCAATTTTTGCGCCCGCTGACAGGGCCTCGATGGCTGGCTTCGACAATGCGCCGAAGCTCATTCCAGAGATATGAAAAAACCGGTCGGTGGTATAAGGATGACGGCAGTCGGGCCCAATGGTCACCGGCTCCGTGACCGCGGCATCCTGATCGAGCGTCGGCCATGGCGTATTCACAAACAGCACCGTGCCGGTGCGCGTGATATCACGCGTTGACCCGAACGCCACGGTGTTGTCGATGCCCTTGGCAGCACGATAGGCCCAGGAACGCTCGGCCCGGTTAAAGGGCATCTCTTCGCGATCCATAGCAAAGAAATACTGGCGGAAAAACTCGCCCAGTTCCTCGAACCAATAGCGCAGCCGACCGATGACCGGGTAGTTGCGCCGAATCGCGTGGCTGCTTTGATTGCGATCGATTACGTACAACACCGCAATCGCCAGCACACCCAGGCCAATAGCAAAAATAAACAGGCCCGCGAACAGGTCGAGAATTTCGCTGATCAGAGTCATGCCTTTCTCCTGGCAAGCAAGCTTTACCTGACCTCAGCCAGGACGATTTCCAAAGGATAATGGTCCGAACCCACTGCCGGACCTATGCGCACATCTACTACCCCGCTGCCGGGATCAGCCAGCGCGTGATCAATGGGAATCCACAATGGCAGCGGCAGGCTGGGCCAGGTGATATGCAGACCCTGCGCCTGGCGCGCATCCAGCAGACCCGAGTCTGCCAGCAAAGTATGAAAGTAGGGAGAAAATGGCGTCAGGTTGAGGTCGCCCGTGATCAGCCGGGGCGGTGGCGACTGGGCGACCACGTCTGCCAGGCGAGCCAGCTGCTGCTCACGCGCGGCAGAGCGCTTCGGCGAGGTGGGCGGAAACAAGTGCACCGCAAAGATACTCAGATCGCGACCGCCGATGCGCGCGCGCAGCTGAAGATTCTCCGCCCCGGGGGTACCCAGGTCGAGACTGGCTGCCTGAGCCAGGGGCTGCCGGGAAAATACCGCCATACCAAAAGGATCCGCGCGCGGCCGAATCAGTCGATGCGGATAATCCGCCAGTCGACCTGTCAGCGCTGCATCCCAGGCCGGGGTGAACTCGGAAAAAATCAATAAAGCCGGCCTTTGCTCCGACAGATACTCCAGCAATCGCTCCGCCTCGGTATTGCGATAGCTGAGATTGATGACAATGATCTGCGGCGCACCGGGCTGCGCCACGACCTGAGTCTGACTCGGCAATAACGGCAGCAGGTAAGGCATTACGTACCAGGCATTCGGCAAGGCAAGCAGGAACGTGGCGACCAGCCAGGCATAGCGCTGTGTGTTCAAAAACACCATCAGCAAAACGGCCTGGGCCAGCAGGTAATAGAGGCGAAAATGCGCGAATAATTCGGCAAACCAGTGCCAGCGGCTGAACAAGGCCAGAACGGTGGCAAAGGTGGTGGTAATGCAGACCAGCCACATCAATTTGCGACTGTAGCGACGCTCGTGGCTGACGGATGCAGCGAGACTATTGGCACTCATCAAGATGGGCCGCTGGCCAGTCCCGGGTGATTAGCTCGTCGAAGGTGTGGAGCAAAAATAACAACCGCTCAGGCTGGTCCAGCAAGCTCGGTAGAAATTCCTCCGCGTACGGCAGAATGGCACTGCTATCCGGCAGTGGCGCATCTGTGTCGAGAATATGATTGATGCGCGGCAGGAACTGCCACTGCAACCATTGATGAAAACTCATGGTGTCAAAACAAAACGGCTGGGTACTCGCCATGCACTCCGCCGAGGGCGCCGTGACTTCCCAGATTTCTGCGCGCCGCATCTCACGCGCTATACCGGCGACGACATCAGCTACAGCGCAGCGCCGGTCATCTGATTGTTCTGAGGGGTTCTGTTGTGTCATGTTCGTGCATATTCTGGCATAGCCCGGGCACCTCAGTGCTAGGGTCCCTGGCGACGGCTGGGTTAGAGTATCCGCCATGAAGACTCGTTCCTGGATGCTGACGCTGGCCGCCGTGCTGATCAGCGCTTGCAGCCCTGCGCCCGAGGCCGAGCCGCCGCCGGCAGGGCCTGAAGCCACAGCACGTCAGCTAGTGGCTGATGTGCTGGGCATCTCAGTCGATCAGGTGCAGGTTATTTCCGTCGAGGCGCGCCAGTTCAGCGACTCCAGTCTCGATTGTCCACAACCCGGCATGAGCTATCTGCAGGTCATCACACCCGGCCACCGGCTGCTGCTGGAGGCCGAGGGCCGTCGCTTCGATGTGCGTACCTCAGGCGGCCAGGGCCGTATCTGCCGCAAACGCAAGCCGGGAGAGCAGCCATCCGGGCGGTCGGGAAATTCGCCGGCGGTTTCCGACCTGGCTGACTCTGCGCGCGGCGACCTGGCCGAGAAACTCGCCATCGATGAAGCTTCCATTCAGGTACTTGCCGTGCGGACACGCCAGGCAAACGAAAGGCTGCCTGGCTGCGACCTGAACTGCGCGGCCGACGGCGCCTGCGGCTACGTGGTCGAACTGAGCTACGCCGACCGCCGCTTTACTTACTTCGCTTCGCAGCAGCAGCTACAAGCCTGCCCTGCCATCAGCCGCAGCTAACTAGTCGTCACTGCGCGCGGCAGCGGCATTGCGCTGCTGGCGACGGCTGATCTTGCGCCACAACCTGCGCAAAGCGCGCGCGATCCGTTCTGCCCTGGTGGGCCGAAAATATTCGCGGTCCGCTGCCGTTGGCGCATCATGCACGAATTGATATTTGATCTTGAACCAGGCGTTCAGATCCATGCGGCAGGCCTGGCGAAACAACCAACCAGCGCCGCTCTCGTCAGCCAGCATGGCGGAGCCGAAGTCGATCAACCAGGGCTGACCATCGCGGCCAACCAGAATATTATCTTTACGCTTCATGTCCGCGTGCGCGACACCGGCAGCATGGACTGACAGCACCAGTTCACGCAGCGCAGTAAAGAAAACCGCCTTGTCGGCGAGGCCATAGCCGGCGTTACGCAATGACTCGCCGTCGATAAATTCCAGCTTCAGCTCACCATCCGGGCCCAGGCCGGCACAGTCCGGAATGCCCGGAATGCCCTGCAGGCGCTGGTAGGCGGCATACTCGCGCCGCAACATTGCGCGCCGCAACCAGCCGCTGAGCAGGGAACCCGACGGGCGCTTCAGCACATATCGCTGACCCGCCTCTTCCACCAGGTACACAGTGCCCTGGTAGCCGCTGCTCAATAAGGTTTCCACGGCCCGGCAGCCCGTCAGCCGAGTTGACGACCGATGTAGTAAAGCCAAAAGAGTGTGTAGGCCACCACCAGGGGTTCGTAATTCTGGCGCAGGCTGGTCGCGAAAGACCAGTTCCAGCCCGAGCGAACGCCAAAGCCGCGCGGAATCACTGCCGGCACTGTCCCGCTCCAGCTGGCCCAGCTGTCACCGAAAATTCGATGCAGTTTTCGATCTTCGTACTCGATGGCTGTGGGATAGTAAAACCACCAGAACAGCCCGGCTACAACCAGCGCCCACCACTGCCCGCTGGCAAACGTGAAACCGATCAGCAGCAGCAGGTTACCGGTATACAGCGGATGACGAACTATGGAATACGGCCCGTTGGTGGCGAGCTGCTGATTCTTGACGATGAAGCCCGAGGCATACAGGCGAATCAGCATGCCGGCCAGGGCCACCGCTGTGCCGACCCAGAAGCTTAGCGGCTCCGCTTGGGCAAACAGGGCAAAAATCGCCATCAGCACCAGGCCCAGGGTCTGGCGAGAAAATTCGTGGTAGCGCAGTTCCCGAATTACGCGCGGCATGCCGGTTAACGGCGGCAAGTCATTGGTTCTGTTACCCATTAGTCCCCTGATGGCGACATATCGTCGTCCAATTTAAACCCGGTCGCGATTATACCTTGCCTGTCGCCCAGGGCCCTGCCCCAGCGGGGCTGTCGCAGGTTAGAATCGCGGCTGCTGCGGGCCTGTAGCTCAGTTGGTTAGAGCAGGGGACTCATAATCCCTTGGTCGTAGGTTCGAGTCCTACCGGGCCCACCACATTTTCACTGTAATCGCGCTATGCATACAGCGGTCTCGTGCTCGCTGAACACTGCGCAGCGATTCGGTTTTGATAGCGCCTGACCAGCTGCGCGCAACGCGCATGCGCTGAATTCGCATATCGATCGCCATGTCTTGCCAGCGAATCCACAGGGATATGGAGCGCTAACGGTGTCAGATACCGCGCTTTCCGGCAAAACCTCACAAACCAAAGACTTTGTTCAGCCTATGTCGCAAGCCAGCGTCGGGTTAATTTACAACGCACCGATTATTTTCCAGCGACGCAACCACAAGCGATTGTTTTATCTTAAAGGATCAGGACCGGCGTGATTCTTGCAACTAGTGCTTGGAGTCGAGGCAAGCCTATGCCAGCGGGGGATGCATACTATCGATGGATCGACGTGACCCTAACCGGCGTTTTGGGTATCAGCGCGCACTTGGCAGAGCGCGCCGGCTTGGTTTCGCGCTGTTTTTTTGGACTACTTACCTGCTAGCGGCGGCACAGGCAGACAACGTCGATGGCGCCTGGTCCGTTGTCTACGACTGGCCACTAATATCGGTGCACGCGGCTCTGACCCCCGACGCCCGCGTTCTGACCTATGGCACCAAAGGCGACGGTACCCAGACGGGCCTGTTTATCTATGACGTCTGGGACCCGGCCCTCGGACACAGCGACGGCCACCTGACGCTGGAAAACATGACCGAGACGGACATCTTCTGCTCGTCACAAATCATCCTGCCGCAAAGTGGCGATATTTTTATCGCCGGCGGCGATAACTGGACGGGCTCAGGTACTACGAATACCGGCAATAACAACAGTAATATTTTCAGCTACGGCAGCAATACGCTGGCGCGTTCATCAAATATGAATCGGGAACGCTGGTATTCGAGTTCCACCGTGCTACTCGACGGCGAAGTCTATATCCAGGGTGGCAATGGCGGTGGTGATCGACCGGAAGTGCGCCAACTGGACGGCTCATTCCGACTACTTACCAACACCAATACCAGTAGCTATTCGACCTTGTTCCCGCGCAACTTCATTGCGCCCGATGGGCGCATTTTCGGTTTCGACACCAATGGCAAAATGTATTTCGTCGACCCGACCGGGACCGGCAGTCTATCCGCTGTAGGTTTTTTCCCCTCAGGCTATTCGGGCTGGCAGTCCAGTCCATCGATGTTCCGGCCAGGAAAGATCCTGCAGATGGGCGCCAAGTCTAATGGCGCATTGGTGATCGATATCAATGGTCCGGTGCCCGTGTATACACCCACCGCACCCATGTCTTCTCAGCGCCTCTGGGTTAACAACACGCTTTTACCCAATGGCAAGGTGCTGGCCACCGGCGGCAGCCGTGACGATAACCAGTTGACCGGCGTGAACAACAGCGCCGAGATCTGGGACCCAGACACAGGTGCCTGGCATGTCGGCTCGTCAGGCGCAAAAGCGCGCCTGTATCACTCCTCCGGTCTATTGTTGCCCGATGCCTCGGTGCTGGTATCCGGTGGCGGCGCCCCCGGTCCTGAACTCCCGAACGGCGAGTTACTGACCAATACCAATGCCGAGATTTACTACCCGCCCTATTTATTCGCGCCTGATGGCGGCTTCGCTGTGCGCCCGGAGATTGTCGCGGCGCCGACGGTTGCCAATGTAGGCGACAGCCTGAATATAGTCGCTGCCAGCGGCGACGTGGCCCGCGTCACCCTGGTCAAAACCGGCTCCACTACGCATAGCTTCAATATGGATCAGCGTTTCCTGGAGTTACCGTTCAGCGCGGCCAGCACGCAAATCACGGCGCAGTTGCCGACTCGCACGACGGATACGCCACCGGGGTTCTACCAGCTGTTCTTGCTGAATGCGGCGGGCGTGCCTTCGCATGCAAGCATGTTGCGCATTAACATCGACGCCACGCCGAATATAACTGTGGACTACACCCCCACCATGGGTGGTGGCGGCGGCGGCGCTTTTCAACTGGCCTGCGCCAGCGACGAGGTGCTGGTGGGCGTGCACGGTCGCGCCGCAACCTACATTCTCCAGATCGGCCCGCAATGCGTGCGCATGGATCAACTCGGTCGCTGGATCGGCAGCCCGGAGAACGGTCCGGTCACGGGCACCAATACCAATGGCAGCAGTTTCAGCCGGACCTGCCCGCAAGACTATGCTGTGAGCGGCCTCCGCGGCCGCTCAGCCGATTACGTCAACCAACTGGAAATCCAATGCCGGGCGCTAACGGCCAGCGGCGGCTTAAGCGGCGACCCGATCTACCTTGGCAGCGATGGCGGCAGTGGTGGCAGCGCGCAAGGACCGCAAAGCTGCTCCACGAACAATCCGGTCTATGCCATTTATGGCCGCTCGGGCAGCTGGCTGGATAGCATAGGTCTGCAATGCAGACAATCACCCGTTACGCCCATCAGCATCAACTCGACGCCCGTCGTCGTGAATCCCGGGCAACAAACCGGCACCGCCGGCGAAGAGGTCAGTTTGCAGATTTCTGCCAGCGACGGGGACTTCGATGATCTTACGTTTGCGGCCACGGGGTTGCCTACCGGCCTGAATATCGATGCAGGCAGCGGACTGATAAGCGGCGATCCAAACGTACCCAATATCTTCAACGTGACAGTGACCGCGAGCGATGGTCAGGAATCCGATCAGGTCAGCTTCAGCTGGGAAATAACCGCGGCGCCACCGCTGGTGTTATCGCAGATGCCGTCTCAGTCGGCCCGGCTCGTGGGCACTGAGGTCACCTACACGGCCAGCGCGTCAGGCGGCCAGAATACCCGCTACGCCTGGGACTTTGGTGACGGCCAGACAGCCTGGAATGAATCACCGACGGCCAGCTTTACCTTCAATGAACCGGGCATTCACTACATCACCCTGGTAGTCGAGGATGATCTGACCTCCCCGCAGTTCGAGAACTTTGTACAGAACGTGCATCTCCCGCTCGACAGTCCCGCACCCGGACACTCGAGCAAGTTGATTTATGAGCAGGTATGCGGGCGGCAATCCGCGTGTCTGGGTGGTAAATCAGGACAACGATTCGGTCAGTGTGTTCGACGCCCTGCTGTATACCAAGCTGGCAGAAATTGATGTCGGCAAGAACCCTCGCTCCCTGGCCATTGCCCCTGACGACCGGGTGTGGATAACCAACCACGGCGATGCCAGCATCAGCATCATTGATCCGGGCAGCCTCAACATTGCGCAAACCCTCGATCTGCCGCGCGCCTCACAACCCTACGGTATCGCCTTTGCGCCGACTGCAAACTGGGCATTCATTGTGCTTGAGGGCACGGGCAGGTTGCTTAAACTCGATGCCAGCAGCGGCGAGCTATTGAATTCCGCCGAACTGGAAGCCAGACCACGCCACCTATCCGTGCCAGGCGATGAGTCCACTGTTTTAGTATCGCGATTCATGACCCCATTACAGCCCGGGGAAGAAACAAAAGACGTGATGAGCCAGGAAAATGGTCAGGCTACGGGCGGCGAAGTGCTGATGGTGGACCCGATCAGCATGGAAGTCTCGCAAACCATAATCCTAAAACACAGTAGTAAAGGCGATGCCGAAAACCAGGGCCGTGGTGTACCCAACTACCTGGGCGCACCGGTGATCTCGCCGGATGGCAGCGCCGCCTGGGTGCCATCCAAGCAAGACAATATCGTGCGCGGCCAACTACGCGATGGTCTGGATCTGAATTTCCAGAATACCGTGCGCGCCATTAGCTCACGCATCGACCTCAGTACCAATACTGAGGATCACGCAAGTCGCATTGACCATGACAATGCCAGCATGGCCAGCGCTGCGGCCTTCGATCCCTTCGGCATGCACCTGTTCGTTGCTCTGGAGACCAGTCGCGAGATCGCCGTGATAGACGTACATGACGGCTCCCCGATGTTTCGCATCAATGTGGGCCGGGCGCCTCAGGGCCTGGTGGTTTCGCCAGACGGCGGTCGCTTGTTCGTGAGTAATTTCATGGATCGAAGTATCACCGTCTATGACCTGACGCGTCTGCGTGACCGGGGCGACTACATCGCGCCCTTGCTGCAGTCACCACTGCCGACGGTCAGCGTCGAACAGCTGACTGCTGAGGTACTGAACGGGAAACAATTGTTTTACGACGCAGCGGACGACCGCCTGGCCAAGGATAACTACATGAGCTGTGCCAGCTGCCATAACGATGGCGGCCACGACAATCGTGTCTGGGACCTCACTGGCATGGGCGAAGGCCTGCGCAACACCATCAGCCTGACAGGCAGCGGCGCCGGCCATGGACCCCTGCACTGGTCGGCCAACTTTGACGAAGTGCAGGACTTCGAAGGACAGATCAGGGCGCTGTCGGAAGGCTCGGGCCTGATGGAAAACGGCCTGTTCGAAACCGGTAGCACGGATCAACCACTGGGCGATCCGAAAACCGGACTCAGCGACGATCTCGATGCACTGGCGGCCTATGTAGCCTCATTGAATGAATATCCGGACAGCCCCTATCGCAATGCCGATGGCAGCATGACGGCAGCGGCGGTGGCCGGCCAGGCGGTGTTTGTCGCGCAGAATTGCGCCGCCTGTCATAGCGGCGCTGGCTTCAACGACAGTAGGCCGAATAATCTGCACGATGTCGGCACGTTAAACCCAGCTACCAGTGGCCAGCGCCTTAACAATGGGCCGCTCCCAGGCGTCGATACGCCTACGCTGCGAGGCTTGTGGTTAACCGAACCCTATCTACATGATGGTTCGGCCAGGACCCTGGCCGAGGCCGTTGCACGGCACTCCGGCATTTCCCTCGACACCACGGAGATGTCGAACCTGGTGGCCTACCTGGAACAAATTGATGTCCACGAGACGGCAGCACCCGCGCCGGACAGCGACGCCGACGGGATAGATGACAACAACGATAATTGTTTGCTGGTAGCCAACACTGCGCAGCTCGACACAAACAATGATGGTTTCGGCAATCGTTGCGATGCCGATATAAACGACGACGGGATCGTCAATTTCGGCGATCTGGCTATCTTTAAGTCGCGCTTCGGCAGTAATGATGCCAATGCAGATCTTGACGGCAGTGGTTTCGTGAACTTCGCCGACCTGGCTATTCTCAAGCAGCGCTTCGGTCTGCCGCCCGGCCCGTCGGCACTGGCGCCCTGAGGCAACCAGGACAGTGACCCGCCATCCAGGTTACAAGCTCGCCTCCAGCGCCGGCAATCTGCTGGGTTTGGTGGTCAGCCTGCTAGGCGGACTTGGTTTGCTGGCTGCGGACATCACTGACGCGGCCGATACGCTGCCAAAATTTGAACGCGTCAGAACGTTCAGCAGTGCCCGCAGCATCCGCGATCCCGAGCTGACCAATCATCGCGGCGAGCCCTTTCGGCTCTCATCCCTCCAGGGTCGGGTAACCCTTGTGTTCTTTGGCTTTACCCACTGCCCCGACGTTTGCCCGCTGGCGATGGAAAAAATGCGCATACTGGAGGAATCCGGACGCCTGGCTAGTGACGACATGGCCTACGTGCTAATCAGCGTAGACGGTGAGCGCGACAGCCCGGCAGTGCTCCACGAGTACCTGCAGGGCTATTCGCCTGCATTCATCGGTCTGACCGCTGCGCCAGGCGTAGTTCGAGACCTCGCCAGCGATTTCTCCGTCAAGTTCTTTAAGGAGAACCCGGACGCAGAAGGTAACTACCAGCTCGCCCACTCTCCGCAGACCTTCGTGCTGGATACCCAGGGACGTCTCCGGGCCGAACTCTACAGCGCATCTCTGGATGCCATGGCAGGCATCAGCCAGGCCCTGCTGGAGCAGCGCTGATTCGCCAGACTGCCGCCGGGGCTTTTGACCCGGCGACGACGACACCCTTGCCGCAAAGCGCCCCAGCCCGTACCCTTCCGGCTCCCCGGCCCGGCCGCATTGGCGGGCTCGCCATGGGGCCAAAACACAATAATCCAAAGCGAAGGACGGCCATGAGCACGCCAAAAATCATCTATACCAAAACAGACGAGGCTCCGGCCCTGGCCACATACTCGCTGCTACCCGTAGTGCGAGCCTTCTCACGGGCTGCCGATATTGACGTGGAAACCCGCGATATTTCGCTCGCCGGGCGCATTATTGCTAATTTTCCCGACTCGCTGACGGCTGAGCAGCGCCAGAATGATGACTTGTCGGAACTTGGCGAGCTGGCCAAGACACCGGCTGCCAACATCATCAAGCTGCCTAATATCAGCGCCTCGATTCCGCAGCTGACGGCGGCCATCAAGGAACTGCAGGCACAGGGTTACGAACTGCCCGACTATCCGGAAGAACCCAAAGACGAGGCGGAGAAAGCGATCAAGGCACGCTATGCCAAAGTGCTCGGCAGTGCCGTTAACCCGGTTCTGCGCGAGGGCAACTCGGACCGGCGTGTGGCCGCTGCGGTAAAGCAATACGCCAAGGACAACCCGCATTCCATGGGCGCCTGGAGCAGCAGCAACCAGTCACATGTCGCGCATATGCAGGCCGGCGATTTTTACGGCAGCGAGCAGTCGCAAGTCGTGAAAAAAGACGGCAATCTGCGTATCGAGCTGCTGGACGGAGACGGCAGCCGCGTCACCCTGCGTGAGGCGGTACCGGTGCTCGCCGATGAGGTGGTCGATGCCTCGGTCATGTCCGTGCGCGCCCTGCGCGATTTCTTCGCGCAGGAAACAGAGGCTGCCCGCGAACAGGGTGTACTGCTGTCACTGCATCTTAAAGCCACCATGATGAAGGTCTCGGACCCCATCATGTTTGGTCATGCCGTGACAACGTTTTATGCGGCTGTGTTTGACAAGTACGCGACGCTGTTCGAGGAGCTGGGTGTTGATGCCAACAATGGCATCGGCGACGTATACGCGAAAATCTCCGAGCTGCCCGATGCGCAACGCATCGCCATCGAAGAAGATCTGGCCGCAGTGTTCGCGAGTCGACCTGAACTGGCCATGGTCAATTCGGACAAAGGCATTACCAACCTGCATGTACCCAGCGATGTCATCATTGATGCATCAATGCCGGCCATGCTGCGTTCATCGGGTCAAATGTGGGGGCCGGACGGCGAACTGCACGACACCAAGGCGATGATTCCGGATCGCTGCTATGCCGGTATTTATCAGTCAGTAATTGACTTTTGTCGCCAGCACGGCGCCTTCGATGTCACCACCATGGGCAATGTCAGTAATGTCGGGCTGATGGCACAAAAGGCTGAAGAATACGGCTCACACGATAAGACCTTCGAAATTCCTGCCGCCGGAAAAGTGCAGGTGCTGGATGCAGATGGCAGCGTACTGATGGAGCATGCGGTCGAGCAAGGTGACATCTGGCGCATGTGTCAGACCAAGGACCTGCCGATTCGGGACTGGGTCAAGTTGGCGGTAAACCGCGCCCGGGCGACAGGCTCCCCGGCTATCTTCTGGCTCGATGCGAAGCGCGCCCACGACGCCAATCTGATCGCCAAGATTGAGGGCTACTTGCCGGAGCATGACACCAGCGATCTGGATATTCGTATCCTCGCACCGGTGGATGCCATGGCCACTACCCTGGACCGCGTACGCGCCGGCCAGGACACAATTTCGGTTACCGGCAATGTGCTGCGCGACTACCTGACCGACTTGTTTCCGATCCTGGAACTGGGCACCAGCGCCAAGATGCTATCCATCGTGCCACTGCTGGCAGGCGGCGGACTCTTCGAAACCGGCGCCGGCGGCTCAGCACCGAAACACGTGCAACAGTTTGTCGCTGAAGGCCATCTGCGCTGGGACTCGCTGGGCGAGTTTCTCGCCCTTGCCGTATCCATCGAAGACCTGGCGGAAAAGACCAACAACAGCAAAGCGAAAGTGCTGGCCGAGGCCCTGGAGACCGCCAATGGCCAGTTTCTGAGCAACAACAAGTCACCATCGCGCAAGGTCAACGAATTAGACAATCGCGGCAGTCACTTTTATCTCACCCTGTACTGGGCCCAGGCACTGGCCGATCAGAGCAAAGATTCGACGCTACAAAAACAGTTTGCCCCCGTCGCCAAAGCCCTCGCCGGCAATGAGCAAACCATTGTTGAGGAGCTCAACGCAGCGCAGGGCGCGCCCGTGGATATCGGCGGCTACTTCCACCCGGACGATCAGCGCGCCGAGCAGGCCATGCGCCCAAGCCAGACCTTCAACAAGATCCTGGCTTCACTGGGCGGATAAAGCCAAACTGACATTGGCATCTGAACTGCCGGCACAATAAGATAAAATCATTATAAGAACAGGTCGGTAGGGCAGTGTCGGATCAGCCACGCTTACCGATGACGCACATGTTCCGTCACTCCTTATGGCCACGAGCCTGAGGAGTTTTACATGAATAAATCTAAAGTCCGCGGCGTATGCACAGTGGCCATGATGCTGTGCATGGCTGCTGCCAATGCCACATCGCTGGCGCCCATCTCCCAGGTAATTTCCTTTGGCGATAGCCTCAGCGATACGGGTAACCTGTATGGCCTGACGGGCGGTGCTCTGCCACCGGAACCGTTTTATTACCAGGGGCGCTTCAGCAATGGCCCTGTGTGGATCGAACTGCTGTCCAGCGACCTGGGCGTGACGCTGACCAACTATGCGTATGGTGGCGCGCAGACCGGTTCGGGCAACGTCAACGGAGCTTTTCCGGGCCTGGTCGAACAGGTGGATGAATTCCAGGCCAGCCTCGGCAGCGGCAGTGCAGACAATGGCGCTTTGTATACCCTCTGGGCCGGCAGCAATAATTTTTGCCAGACCTGCTTCGTTCCGGGTGTGGATGATCCGAATGAGTTCGTGCAGCAAGGTGTCACCGAGCTGGTCACGGCCATCGGACGTTTGCTTGGCCTGGGTGCGGAAAAAATCCTGGTGTTGAATTTGCCCGATCTTGGTCTCACGCCGCGCGGCCGGGCTTCAGGCCTCGGCCCGGCCCTTAGCCAGATTGCCGATGGCTGGAATGCTGCGCTGGCTGAAAACCTGCCGGCAACTCCCGGTTTGCGCACTATCGATACGGCGAAGTTCCTGCGCGAGTTAACAGACAACCCAGGTGATTTCGGCCTGACCAATGTCGAGGACGCCTGCCTGCTGGTGGGCTGTAACGGCCAGAGCATGGACCCGGACGGCTTTCTGTATTGGGACGAAATCCATCCGACGCGGGTAACCCATGCGATCCTCGCGGATATCGCCTACGAAACCGTGCTGATTCCCCTGCCGCCTGCGCTGCTGCTGTTTGGCTCGGCTATTGGGCTGCTGGGCTGGGCGCGGCGCCGCAGCGCTACCAGCACTGGCTAGAGCAACTCGCGCGCTAGCCGGTTGCGATCACGGCGATTGCAGCCAGGTCGCCAGCCAGGGTGCCAAACTGCGAGCGTGACTGGCAGTCAGGTGGTTGGAGTCACGATAGACCGGTACGCCGTCGGCGAAGGCCGTACAGTACTCGCCCGCGCATAGCGCCGTTGCAGGATCAGCAACAAGCAAACGGCCTGACGCAAACCAATCTTGCAGTATTCTGCTGACGCCGGCCTGCTGAACGCGATGATCGGACAGCCTGGAACGCAGGTCTTTGTCACTGCCGGACAACGCCAGTCGTGCGGCCGTTTCGGGCAGCCGGTAGCCTGACTCCGGCACCTGGGCCAGCACGGTTACGTGTCGGCCCTGCGCCGCCAGGGCGTCCAGGCTGCGTTCCAGGGCGCGCCCGAAAACCCGTTCATTTTCCGCCACGGACAGAACCTGAGATTGCGCGTCGCGAATCAGCAAAGGCTCACCCCCGGGATCACTGAGAGACTGACCTGACACATACAGTCCCCAGCG
The DNA here is from genome assembly GCA_963807995.1 of uncultured Gammaproteobacteria bacterium. GTDB lineage: Bacteria > Pseudomonadota > Gammaproteobacteria > Steroidobacterales > J054. The sequence goes on along the minus strand of CAWEDX010000002.1, from coordinate 74,202 downwards.
GGACGCCAGAAGCACCCGCCTGATTTGCGGTTGCCCGGCTAAAAATTCGAGCACTGCCTCCGCATGCGGCACGCAACTAGCATAGGTCTCACGGACCTGGTGTGCGCCCAGCAGAGGCAGGCAACCATCGCGTCCCAGGTACAGGCCGAGCTGGCCGGACTGTCGAGCTGCCTGATCTATCCCTGGCCAGAGCGCCTCGGCGTGCGAGTCGCCCCAGAGCAGAAACTCGGCTGCCTCGGCACTGGTGTCGCCTAGCAGGCAGCCACGCAAGGGGAATTCCGAGGCAGAACTCAGCTGCCTGCAATTCTGCAGCGGCAAGCGATCCTGCTGTGCGGCCAGCAGGCGCGACACTTGCGCATCGAAGCGGTCGGGAAAGCCATCGGTAGCCGACAGGCTGACGCCAATAGCCAGGAATGCCAGCATGCTGACCAGCGCGGCGCGAAAAATGGGTGCACGCTCGGCGAACAGTTTGCGTTGGCGGAACGGCTGCTCAACGAATCGCCAGCTAAGAATAGACAGCAGCAAGGTCAGCGCCAGCAGCGCAGCGGTCTGCATTGCACTTACGGGCTCCACCGACTGCAAGCGGAATAGCACCAGCACTGGCCAGTGCCATAAATACAGGGAATAGGAAATCAGTCCGATGGCGCGCAAAGGTGCCCAGGCCAGCAATTGCGATGCAATCGTCGGCTGTTGCGAACCCGCGTAAATAATAGCGGCAGCGCCCAGACATGGCAGCAAGGCCGCCGGACCAGGAAATACGGTAGCGCGCGTGAAAACGAAAATGGATGCCAGAATCGCCAGCAGCCCAAAGCCCGCCAGGGCTTGCAACGCGGCGCGCGGCCAGGCTCGCGAGGTAGCCGACATCGCCAGCCAGGAACCCAGCAATAGCTCCCAGGCACGCGCGGGCGTGGAGAAAAAGGCACTCTGCGGCTCCGCCTGCACCAGCCAGGCGGAATAGCCTAAAGACACAAAAAACAACAGAGAAATTACGACCCGGAAATTGCCAGAAAAGAAACGCCAGGTGGCAAACAGGAGTAGCGGAAAAACAATATAAAACTGTTCTTCCACGGCCAGCGACCAGGTATGCAGCAAGGGCTGGGATTCCGCCGGCGCAGAGAAGTAGCCGGCCTCAAACATGTAGTGATAGTTGGCATAAAAAAACGTCGCCGCAGGCAGACTGTTGCCCAGATCATTTAATTGCGCCGGCAATAACAGCCACCAACTGGCAACCAGCGTACCCAGTAACACTGCGCACAGTGCCGGAAAGATTCGCCGAACCCGTCGCTCATAGAAGCGCAGAATGGAAAAACGCGACTGGTCCAAATCATTTAGCAGGATGCCGGTGATCAGATAGCCCGAGATGACGAAAAAAATATCGACACCAATATAGCCACCGGTGAAACCGGGCACGTGGGCGTGAAAAAGCAGCACCGGCAGCACCGCAATGGCGCGCAGCCCGTCGATGTCAGCACGATAGCCGGACAGCTTGGCGGTCAATGCAGCTCTGTCTCCGGGCGCAGCTGGGCGATCTCGGCCGGCATAGCGCTCCCGGCCAGCGACTCGCGCAAGGCGGTGCACAATTCAATCGACTCAAGCCCCTGGTCCAGCTGACGCTCGGCACCTGCTGTCTGCTCCGCACTGACCGCGAACATGCGCGCCAGTTGTTCTCGATCTTCGCCGGAGCAAAGCCAGCGACCGAACCACAGTGGTGATTCCCGCCGCACCCGTTCAGAACCCTGCGCCAGTACCTCGTCGAGTTCGCGTTGCAGCCATGGCCAGGTGATATCGCGCGCCACGGGATTCAACAAACTGCCGAGCCAGGTCTGAAACTCATTCGCACGTGCATCCGGGGAAAACATGAAGCGACGGACCAGGTCGAAACTCGCGGTATCGCTGGCATGCGCCAAAGCGCTGGTAGCAGCCTGGCGAAAACGCGCATCCTGGCTGTCTGACATCGCCTTGATCAAAAAGCTCACCAGCGCTTTATCGCCCTCCTCCACCGCCACGGTGAGACCGAACTGCAACAAGTCCGGCGCCAGGGCCTGGGAATCCGCAGGACCGTCGGGATAACCCAGAAATTTCAGGCTGGCTTGCAACAGTTGCGCTCGAACCGTCGGTTCGGCCAGATCCAGGGCCAGAAAGCCTGTCAGGCTGCGCACCAGCAAGGCCGCTTCAGCTGGAGATTCTGCAGCTTGGCCCGCTTGCACGGCGCTCAAACGCGGAACGTAGGCCTGGATTGCAGCCTGACGCAGGCTTGCGGCATCCGCAGCCGGCATCACCTCGTCGAGCAATCGCCGGATCGCCGCCAATGGCGCCTGGACCACGCTGCGCTCGGATGCTGCAGCAATCATCGGCAGCTGCGCGGTCAGTACTGACGGCGCAAGACGGCCGTTTTGCACGCCAGCAACCAGCGCATCGACGTAGCTCAGCCGCTCGCCGGCGTCGAGCCGGGTGAGAAATACTTCAGCCAGCGCGGAAAAATCTGCCGGAGATTGCGACCAGCGCAGGTAGCCACTGCCGCCGGCATTCGGCATAACCCAGTCCGGGCAGGCACCAGGTAGCACAAAGCTGTCTTCCGTGGCGTCGAGCAACAAACAGTGCTCGCGACGCTGGTCCGCGCTGCCGTAAGCGATACAAACCGGCAGCGACCACTGGCGCTGCGCCTGTGCAGTGGAACCCAGCGGCAGATAACGCTGCTGGCGCAAGCGCAGTCGTGCCTCGCCATCGACACATTCAGCAGCAGCATCCAGATAGGGCAAGCCAGGCTGAAACAGGAAACTCTCGAACACCTCGCTGACCCGGGCCTGTTTCCCGGCGACTTCGGTCAGCGAATCCATCAGGTCATAGACGGTGGCCGAAGCATGTGGGAAGCGACGCATGTGCAGGCGAATGCCATCACGAAAGTTCTCAGCACCAAGATAGCGCTCGAGCATCTGCAACACACCAGCGCCCTTCTGATAAGTAATGGCATCGAAAGCGTTAAGAATGCCGGCTGAGTCCGTCACCGGCTCGCGGATCTGACGGGCGCTGCGCAAGCTGTCAGCACCCATGGCGCCAATGGCACGGGCCTGGGTATCGCGATCGAAGTGATAAGAAGGGTTCCATTGCTGGGCAATTTTCGACTGCATCCAGCTTGCGAAGGCCTCGTTCAACCAGATGTCATCCCACCAGGGCATGGTGACCAGGTTGCCAAACCATTGGTGCGCGAGTTCGTGCGCATGCACGGCGGCGTAGTAGCGTTGCTGACGAACCGGCGGATCGGCATCAATCAGGATTAGCGGTTCGCGATAGGTTATCAATCCCGCATTCTCCATCGCACCAGCGGCAAAGTCCGGCACTGCCACGATATCGAGTTTGTCGTAGGGATAGGGTGAATCGAAATAGTCCTCCAGGGCGGTGACGATGGCTGCCGTATTCTCCAGTGCATAGGCCAGTCGGTCGCCCTGGCCGCGCGTCGCGATTCCACGCAGTGGCAAAGGCTTTTCACGCTGTGGCGTGGCGGGCACCGCGGCCCACTCGACCAGGTCAAACGGCCCGACCGCAAAGGCTATGAGATAGGTAGGCAGTTTTTCGGTACGCCGAAAACTCAGCCGCTGCAATCCGTCAGCCAGGGTTTCGGTAGCGACCACCTGGGTATTGCTGAAGGCGCGATAGTCCTTGCGTGTGGTGATACGAATGTCGAAAGGCGTCTTGAAAGCCGGTTCATCAAAGCCGGGGAATGCCCGGCGCGCATAAATACTTTCGAACTGCGTAAACGCGTAATCATCGTCGTCGACGCCGACGTGATAAAGACCGGCCAGCCCTGCCGCCAGCGGCGCCGACCAAATCAGCTTCAGGGTTGCCGGCCCGGCGGGAATCGGTGCGTCGAAATCCAGTCGTGCCACACCATCGTCGCTGACCTGCGTGTAGGTGGCGGCATAGCCCGACGTCCCTGCAACCAGCATGGCGCTTGAAACGTCGAGCCCGCGACCATGCATCCATATCTGCTGCAGCGGTTCGCTCAGCAGTACGTCGATTTCCACCTCGCCACTAAAACGTGGCTGATCGGGGAGGATGCGCAGGTCCAGGCGATACGCCTGCGGCAGCACATTGCCGGGCAAGCGGCCTGACGGCGATTCATCGGCCAGCACAACGCTGGCCAGGCAAACGCTCCACACGACCGGGATACAGGCGATTTTCTTAAGTCTATTCATGCGGCGATCTCCCCCAAGAGGCTAAACTATACCTTCGCCCGGCCAGCCAGATGGAGTAGGCCATGCAACGTGCATTATTAATTGGCCTTGGCCTCCTATGGCTAAGCGCCTGTAGCGACGCTCCCGCACCCACCGTTGCGGCGCCTGAGCAGCCGGCGGCTGAGAGCAAGATGGAGCCGCGGACGGAAGGCCTGGGAGCTTTCGCGCATGTCACCGTTGGGGTCGCTGACCTGGATGAGGCGCTGGCCCTGTGGCGAGACACCTTTGGCCTCGAGATTATTGCCGAGCGTCGCGGTGCCGACACGACCCTGGCCGCACTGTGGGATTTACCGGCAGACGGCATTGCCCGCCAGGCTCTGTTGCGCACTCCGGGAATTTCGCGCGGCGGCATCCACTTTGTTGAGTTTACAAATCCTGGCGCGCCGGTTCGTGAGGGTGCGGAGGTTTTCGACCGTGTACCGAAGAATCTCGATCTCTACACCTCTGACCTGCCGGCCAAGTACGAGGATCTGAAAGCGCGCGGCATCCGGTTTCGCGCGCCCTGGGTGGAAATGCCCTCAGCCGACGGCTCGCGCTTTCGTGAAGTGCAGATGCCCGGCCCCGACGCCACCAACATTGTCTTGCTGGAGATTATTGGCAGCGACTTCCAGTATGGCCCGACCGGCTTTGCCGGCATCGGTCCGTTGATCATTGTTGTCGACGATGCGGATTTCGAGAGCCTGTTTTTCACCCGGGTGCTGGGTCTGGAGAGCATCATGGAGGACCTGCTGTCCGGGCCGGAGATTGAAAAGATGGTTGGCCTGCCCGCGGGTGCCGGCATCGATTTTCGGGTATTTGGCGACAACAATGATCCCATGGGTCGTATCGAGGTCATTGAATATCAGCAGACCGGAGGACAGGATCGCCATGCGCTGGCCAAACCACCCGCTACCGGCACCTTGCATGTCACCTGGCAGATCGCAGACCTCGAACCGCTGCGCGCAAACCTGGAGACCTTTGGCGTCGAAGTGACCGAGCATGGCCGGGTGGACGCGATTTTCGGCAGCGGGCCGATGATTTCATTTTACTCGCCGGGCGGCTTTCGCGTCGAAGTCCAGGAACTCAGCGACTAGATTCGACAGCTTCGCGAGAGGCGACCCGGATCAGCGGCCAGCACCGAAACGATAGTCAATACGGGCGCCGAAACTGCGCGGCCGGGACGGCCAGACTTTACTATTGACGTTGCCGTAACCAAACAGGTTGTCGGCGTCCGCATTTTCCCAACCGCGCTCGAAGTATTCTTCGCTAAAGGCATTCAGAACATAGGCCGTCAGCACCCAGTTGCTGCCGCTGTCGTAGCCAACACGAAAGTTCACTTCATTCCAGGAATCTGTGGCGGCCAATTCAATATTATCCAGACCACCGAAAGCCTTATCGTAGAAGCTGTGCTCGCCGGTCACGAACAGACCGGCACTGTTGGCCAGCGGAAAGGTGTAACGGACCACGGTGCCGGTGGTCCAGCGCGGGGCGAAAGCCAGCTCATTCCCCACACAGTTATCACAAAGACCCTGGTCGATCAGCCGCTGCGAAACTTTGTCGATCTCCGTCTGGCTATAGGCAATGGAGAAGTATATGTCCCAGTTCTCGCCGGGCAGCCAGCGCAGGTCTGCCTCGGCGCCATAGCCGGTAGCAGCGTCCACCGTGCCGGTGCGCTGCGCACCGCCGGAGAAAAATGTCACCTGAAGGTCGCTATAGTCATAGCCGTAGATGGCCAGATTGGCCTGCAGACTGTCATTCAGCAACAGGCTCTTGGCCCCCAGCTCGAAACTCAGTACCGTTTCTTCGTCAAATTTATCCGGCCGGGTTCCGGGCAAGGCGAGGCCCGTATCTTCATCCGATTCCGCATCACTGCCGTCGGCGGCGATAAAGCCAAAGTCACCAAAACCACCTGACTTAAAGCCCCAGGCCACGTTGCCGTAGAGATTGAGGTTGTCCGTAGCGGCAAAATTCAACGCCAGCCTGGGCGTAAATCCCTGCCAGTCGTCCGTATCGCTGACGGTGCCGCCCGACGCTGTACCCGCAAAGCTTCGACCACAATCACCTACCGTCTCAGCTGTATAGAAAAAGTCATAGATGAAGTTATTGCCCAGAGCGCCGCCCGAGTCGGGAACACAGGTCGAGTATTCCTTCTCATCATAGGTATAGCGCGCACCCAGGTTCAGGTCGAGACGATCGGTCACCGCCCAGCTGATATCAGCATAGAGTGCGGCACCGAAATTTTCCGTCTCAATCAGGGTTTGTTCGGGCTTATTCTCAAGCAGATCGTCCGGATCAATGTCGTCTTCCCAGTACTCTTCAAAAATCGGATCGTCGCAGCCAGTAACCCTGGCGCTTTGGTCAAAGTCGTCGTCCTCGGTTATCTGCAGGGCGCGACACAAGTCGTCTTCAGTGTAACGGTCAGCAAAGTTCGCCTTTACTTTCTCGCTGTAAACACTGGCGCCAACAAACCAGCTCAGCCGGCCGTCGTCCGGCGATAGCAGGCGCAACTCCTGGCTGAAATAGTCGACATCCTGGTCGACGGTGAAATGATCAACCAGCGCCGCGGTGGCATCATAGTCTTCGGCGTACTGGAAATCGTAGGTCTTAAAGCCGGTAATGGACTTGAGCCCGTAGCCGCCACCCAGATCGACGTCCAGATCGAGAATAAAACGCAGAATATCAGCCTCATCCTGCCCCACCAGGTCATTCACAACCGCATCTTCGGGCAGAGGACTGGTCTGATCGGCAAAGTCGAGTTCGCCGCTGGCGTTTAACGGCGCGGTGCTCCAGTAGGCCGAACCATTACTGTCACGACGCTCGAAGAGCGCCGAAAAATTGGCCGTCAAAACGTCGCCGCTATAACCCAGCGCGGCCTGGATCGCGGAATTCTCCTGCTTGCCAAGATCGGGACCGCCGGCCAGGTTAGTCAGATAGCCGTCTTCCTCCAGGTAACCCACACTGCCACGCAAAGCCCAGCGATCGTTCAGGGGCAGATTAAGCGTGCCCTTTACGTCCACATGCCCAAACTCGGCGACGCCGAAGCCGACCTCGCCACTCACAGCCTCGGGATCCGGACGATTGTGGGTAATAGCCACCGCGCCCGCGACGGCGTTGCGTCCGAACAAAGTATTTTGCGGGCCACGGACCACTTCGATGCGATCAATATCCAGCGCGCTGGTGATCAGACCACCGTTGCGGCCCTCGTAGAAACCATCCACAAAGATCGGCACCGAACCATCGCCACCAACGCCAAAACTATTCGAGGAAATGCCGCGCACACCCAGCGCATCGTTAAAGCTATCGGCCGTATTGCCATTGAATCCCGGCGTCAGGGCAATGACGTCGCGAAAATCCTGCGCATTCAGCGCGCGCAAAAAATCACCGCCGTAAGCAGAGATCGCTATGGGCACATCCTGCTGGCTTTGCTCGCGTTTCTGCACAGAAACAACGATTTCTTCAATGGTCTCCGCCAGCGCAGCGCAGGGCAAAAGTACGGCTACCAGGGCGGCGCCAAGCGAGCGTTGCAACATCAGGGTATTCCCGGTTGTCTTGTTATGGCGCGATCATAGCCGCCGGGTCGCCACGCCGCTAGAGGTTTTTTCCGCCTACTGAATCAGCCGCCGGCGGATGAAAACCGTCGCTGCCATGTAGCCACCCACGGCATACGCCAGCAGCACGCTTACATGCGGCCAGAACTCGACCAGTGGCTGGCCAGACACCAGGGGCCGCACCAGCGCAATGGCGTGAGACAAAGGCAATACCGAGACCAGCAGCTGGGCCGCCTCCGGCAAGGTTTCCACCGGGTAAAACACGCCGCTAAAGATGAACATCGGGGTTATCAGCAGGGTCACATAATAGTTAAAGAAGTCATAGCTGGAAGCGAACGCTGACACCACCATGGCCGGCCCGGCAAAGCACAGGCCAATCAGGAAGAACAGCGGGACGGCCAGTAAAGCGCTCCAGTCATCGACGGCGCCGAGCACGACGGCGACGGCCAGTATGGGTGTGGCTGCCAGCACAGATTTTGTGCCGCACCAGAGCATCTCGCCGGCGACAATGTCATCCACCTGCAGCGGCGTAGCCAGCAAGGCATCGTAGGTCTGTTGATGCACCATGCGCGTAAACACCGAATACATGCCTTCGAATGAAGCGGTATTCATGGCCGTAGCCGCAACCAGTCCCGAGGCGAGAAAGGTCAGATAAGGCATGCCGTTGACGTCGCCAACGAATCGACCCAGCCCAAATCCCAGGCCCAGCAAATAAACGAAGGGCTCGCCGAAGGTGAAAAACAGGCTGGGCACGATGAGTTTGCGCCAGACCAGCAGGTTGCGGAACCAGACTTTCACCGCGGCCCGACGCGGCTGTGGCAGTGCAAGTTGAGCAGCAGTCATCACATTACTCTCGCAGGTCGTGACCGGTAAGGCGCAGGAATACGTCTTCGAGGTTTGCCGGCCGATGCATGCAGGTCAGCTGAGAATCCGTTTCCAGGCGACTCAGCACCATCGCCAGATCGCGCGTATAGCAATAATGTGTCTCGCCCACCGTTTCCAGTCTCAGCCCCGGGCAATCACCGAGCATCTTCTCCACGGCCGGTCGATCGCCCTGGATCTCAACGACATGGGGCTCCACCAGTTCCGCGACCATCCTGGCCGGCGAACCACTGTTGATAATCTCACCGTGATCGATAATCACCAGTTCATCGCATAAGCGTTCAGCCTCATCCATGTAGTGCGTAGTCAGCAGCAAAGTCTTGCCCTGCGTGCGCAACTGGCGCAGCCGGTTCCAGATCATGCGACGAACCTGCGGATCGAGGCCGGTGGTGGGCTCATCCAGCACAATCAGTTCGGGATCATTGATCAGGGCGCGGGCGATGGACAGGCGCCGTTTCATACCGCCGGAAAGCTCGCGTATCGTGCTATCCGCGCGGTCGCTGAGTTCTACAAAGTCTAGCAATTCGGCAATACGCGGCTTGACCACCGCCGATGGCACATCAAAGTAGCGCGCATACATGCGCAAATTTTCAACGACCGTAAAATCGGGATCGGCATTGTCCATCTGTGGAACCACACCGGTGCGCCGGCGAATTTCGCGCACACCTTGAGGCAGGGGATGACCGAGCACCTCAAGACTGCCCGCAGTGATGGGTGATTGACCCATGATCATGCGCAAGGTGGTGGTCTTGCCGGCGCCATTGGGACCAAGCAGGCCAAAACATCCGCCCGCCGGAATACGCAGATCAATGGCATTGACAGCGACACGGTCGCCGAAGCGCTTGCTCAGCCCCTGCGCTTTGACGACCACGGAATCCGCTGGCTTATGCATGTCGATGAACTCCCTGGGGCCGGATTTCGAGAACCAGTCCAGTGATTCCCTACTTTATGTTCGATAGTTTAGGCGGCAGAGAGTCAAGAGACGCACGGATTATGTCAATTCTGTTTGTTTTACTGGCGCTGTGTGCCCTTGCCGGCGCCGCGGCCGGCGGCGCCTGGCTGACCCGCTGGCGTATCCGACGCCGTCAGGAGATTGCTGACAGCGAAGACCTGCGCGACACACAGATTCGCGAATTGCTGGCCGAGGTCAAGGTACGCAGCCAGGATGCCGTCCGCGCCAAACAAGCGGCTGAAGAGGCCGGCGCGGAAAATCAGGCGCTGCAGGCCAAAATCGAGGACCTGAGCGGACAGCTGGAAGCAGCCCGTGAATTGGCTGGTAAAAGTGAGTCGATGCTAAAAGACGAAATCAACGAAAAAACCGAACTGCGCGAATCCCTGCATAAGCAACGGCGCGAGAATGACGGCCTGGCGACGCGTGCTCAGGAGCTGGAGCTGGAGCTTCGGATGAGTACTTCGGGTGCCCAGCTGCTTGATCCGGCACTGCAAATGGAGCCTTCCTGAACGGCTGCAGGCGTCCAAAGCTGGCGCCACTGCATGCTATAGTTCCGACCGATGGCCAAGCAATTAGATGAGTTCAGACTGCGTCTGGGCGGCAGCGAACTGGTACCCATAATGATCGGCGGAATGGGCGTGGATATATCCACGGCCGATCTCGCTCTTGAGGCGGCGCGCCTGGGTGGCATCGGCCATGTCTCCGATGCGATGTCACCTTTTGTCTCGGACCGACGTTTCGCCACGCACTATACGAAGGCCAAGTCGCAGCTGAATCGCGCCAGTCGCGCATCCATTGATAAGACCTCGGTCAGATTCGATCCCGAGCAACTCTACGCAGCCCAGCGCAGCACCGTGGAAAACACCATGAACCGCAAACGTGGTAGTGGCGCGGTGCACATCAACGTGATGGAAAAGCTGCAAATGGGTGCACCGGGTATCACCCTGCAGACGCGTCTGGCAGCTGCCATGGACGGCGGAATCGACGGCATTACCCTGTCGGCGGGCCTGCATACCAGCAGCCTGCGCCTGATGGCAGATAACCCGCGCTTTCATGACGTCAATATCGGCATCATCGTATCGAGCGTTCGGGCTCTGAAAATTTTCCTGCGCAGCGGGCGGCGCGTCGATCGGCTGCCCGACTATGTCATCGTCGAAGGGCCCCTGGCCGGCGGCCACCTGGGCTTTGGCGAGGACTGGGCCGACTACAACCTGGCTGATATCGTCGTTGAAGTCGTCAATTTCCTGCGCGACGAAGGCCTGTCGATTCCCGTGATTCCCGCCGGCGGCGTGTTCACCGGCACCGACGCCGTGAACATGCTGGAACTGGGCGCAGCAGGCGTGCAGGTGGCAACGCGCTTCACCGTCACGGAAGAATGCGGTTTATCGCCGCGCGCCAAGCAAGCCTATTTTTCCGCCACGGAAGACCAGGTCGAGGTCTCTTCCGTTTCCGCCACCGGCTATCTGATCCGGATCCTCAACAACAGCCCCGCCATTGGCTCGAATATCAAACCGCAGTGCGAAGCCCTGGGTTACAACCTCGATGCCAAGGGGCATTGCTCTTACCTGGACGCCTGGGACGCAACGGGCGTAGATGCCAAGGGGCGCAAACTACCCGTCACCGAAAAAATCTGTATCTGCTACCACTTCGGCAAACAGAATGTCTGGACTTGCGGCCACTACGTTTATCGATTGAAGGATACGACCCGACTATTACCAGACGGCAAGTACCAGCTGCTGTCCGCCGAGCATGTATTCAACGACTACCTCTATAGCACCGAGCACCGCATCAGTTTGCCGGAAAGCCTGGTCAGCGAAGCCTGACGGGCTGCGCTCAGCCGCGCAGGTCCCTCTTGGGACCGCACAAGGAAAAAGATCAGCGCTGACGGATTCATGCCCGCCTCGGCAATCAATCAAAAGCCTTATTGGCCACAAAAAATTTGGCCGTTAAACAAAGAATCGCGGCGATCATCAGGCCAGCAACGGCAGTCGAATACTCACCAGCAGTCCGCCGGACGGGTTTCTGCCGGCATGAATCTCTCCGCCATGCAGACCGATCGCCCGACTGGCAATGGCCAGGCCGATGCCGGCACCGCCGTCGACGCCGGCGTGAAAAGGCGCAAAGATCTGCACCAGCTGATCTTCCTCCACGCCGCCGCCGTCATCGCTAATCTCAACCAGCACATGCCCGGCATCTCCCGCTCGATACGTAACCAGCACTTCGCTGCTCGCATGCTGCACAGCATTGCGTATGACATTCTCCAGCGCGCTCGCCAATAGCGCCGCGTCGCCGGCAACCTGGGGTGCGCCGTCGCCTTCAAGCTGCACCTGGCAATTTAGCGCCCGGCCTTCAAACCGGGCATCTGCCACAATACCGGCCAGTAGCTCCGCTATATCGACGGGCTCGGTATCAATCTGCTTGAGGCTATCCAGGCGCGCGAACTTGAGAATCTGCCCAATCAGGCCATCGAGATTCAGCACTTCCTGGTCAATGCGGTCGATGACCTGGGGCAACTCCCCCTGAGCCGCCTTCTGGCGCAGCAGGCCGGCTGCAATCTGCAAGCGTGTAAGGGGTGAGCGCAATTCGTGCGAGACATCGCGCAGCAGCCGTTGCTGGTTCTCGAGCACCTGTTCAACACGTTCGGCCATTTGATCGAAGTCGCGGGCCAGGGCGCCAAACTCATCGTTGCGGGCACGCATCTCCGCCCCAGCCCGCGCGCTCAGGTCACCGGCAGCAATGGATTGCCCGGCGCGACGCAGCGCCCGCACCGGACGCACCAGGTAGCGCGCCAGTGCCAGGCAGGCCAGCGCACCGACCAGCAGCAACACCAGCACGTAAACCAGCCGCAAAGCGGGTTCCTGGAAGCGACCGACGGGCGGCCGCATACGCGGGATCAGGATTCGGTAAATCGCGCCATCTGGACCGCGGAAACTACGCATGCCGCGGCCCCGTCTTGGCCCGTCGGCAAAGTCGCCAGCGCGCGCGTCACCGCGATCCCTGAAAGCTCCGAGGGCACCGGGCGGCAGACGCCGGCCGAGGAGCTCCTCACCGGCCGGCGTGACAATGAAAATCGGCACAGCCAGTAATCTTTGCTGCGCCTCCAGCCAGCTGCGCAGGCCCGCTTCGCCGTCACTCAACACGACCCGCTCGGCCTGATCTGCGACCGCGCCCAGGGTGCCGCGCAGGGATTCCATGCGCGTGCTATCCACAGCCGAATCGAGCCAGACCCGGCCGATAGCGGCGGAGATCACCGTCGTGACCAGGATCACGGCCAGGAATGCCAGGAACAGTCGCCAGTAAAACCGACTCATGCGGCGGCCACCACCAATTGATAACCACGCCCGCGAATGGTCTTGATACGTGCTTGACCATCGGGCCCATCGCCCAGCTTGCGGCGCAAATTGCTGATGTGGGTGTCCAGACTGCGATCAAAGGGCGTGAGCTCACGACCGAGCGCCTCGCGTGATAAATGATCTTTGTCGACCAGGCTTCCGGCCGCGTCCATCAATACGGCCATGACCGCATACTCCGTCGCGGTTACCGCGACGGGCTGATCGTTCTTGAACAATTGCCGGGTGCCGGGATCCAGACGCAATCCATCGACTTCGGCAGGTGCCGTCGCTGCCTGACTGCTGTGCGCCCGGCGCAGAATGGCACGCAGCCTTGCAGCCAGTTCGCGCGGATTAAATGGCTTGGACAGGTAATCATCGGCACCCAGTTCCAGACCGACAATGCGGTCCAGTTCATCGCCGCGTGCCGTCAGCATCAGCACCGGAACGTCGCTGAATTTACGCAGGCGCCGCAAGGCTTCGAAGCCATCCATCACCGGCATGGTGATGTCCAATACCACCAGGTCATGCCCGCCGGCCCGCACCGCCTCTACCCCATCCGCGCCATCCGCCGCCTGCGCCACCGTGAAGCCTTCGCCGCACAGGTAGTCAGCCAGCATATCCCGGAGCTGGCGATCATCATCAACAATCAAAATGGCTTCGCGCATGGCAGCCATTGGAGGCAATTCTCGGCCGGCTGGCAAGCCGCTTTGCAATTCTTGACAAAACTTCGCCCAAGCTTGTCAGCGCAGTCCGGCCGGTCGCGTTAGATTCACCACACACCAAGGAGACACCCTATGCGCTCACTGACACTGATTATTTTGCTGGCCGCCTCCGGCGCCACACAAGCCGGCAGCCACGGCGCCCAGCGGCCGAATTTCAATGCGCTGGACAGCGATAGCGACGGCAGCTTGTCGGCTGAAGAGTTCAGCCAGCTGCCCACTCGCGGCGGCCGCGATCCGGCCGACATATTTGCCCGTCTGGACAGCGACGGCAGCGGCGACCTGAGCCAGGACGAACTGGCCGAAGCCCGCAGCCAGCGACAGAAGAACGGCGGCGGCCAGGGTCCGCGGGCGCGTTTTGAAGAACTGGATACCGACGGCGATGACCGGCTGTCCGCCGAGGAGCTGTCTGCCTTACCGACCCGTGGCACGGTGACCGCAGGAACAGCGCCTGCAGCACCTGGATAGCAACAGCGACGGCTATGTCACGCGCGATGAATTGCACGATGGCGCCCAACAGCGCCAGCGCGCCAATCAATAGACTTCACCCTCATCCGGAGAAAGCCATGCACAAACGTAAGAAATTAATTCTGTCCGCCAGCGCCCTGGGCGTGCTGGCGGCCTCAGCCATCGCCTGGGGCGTCAACGACGGCCCGTCAGCGGGTCTCGATGCGCCGGGTGACAGCGACAATAGCCGGCCCTGGGGACGTCGTCACGGCGGCGGCCCGTTAGCCAGACTCAGTCGTCATCTGGATCTGAGTGAATCACAGACCCTGGCAATCACTGCCATCCTGAATAATTCACGGGCAGAAGCAGACGTTTTGCGCCTGCAACTGGAAGAACTGCGCGGGCAGGTCGGCAGCATGATTCGAACGGATGGCTACGACGAAGATGAGGTGCGAATTCTGGTAGAAAACCAGGCACCGGCTTTTGTCGAGATGACCTTGCTTGGCATTCGCACCATGAGCCAGGTCTACGCTGAACTTACCCCGGAGCAGCGCGCCGAAGCCGATGCGCTGATGGAGCAACGCCGCGGACGGCGCTTCGGCGGCGGCGGCTTTGGCATGCAGGGCTGGTGAGCGGGCGGCTGATTTGACGCCGGCGCGTCCCCCTCCCCCCTAAACGCGCCGGATCTCGCCGGCGACGACCTTACCCCGGGTCGTCGCCGGCAACCTTGCCGCCTAGCTGGTCAGCTCGGTGTCATTCGACCAGCGATGCGCGCGGCAGCTGGATTGTTCGCTGCGCACCACCGGCCCCTCCAGCTCGTTAAAGACTTCCGAGCGAATCTCAAATTCGTACCAGGCACCGCGGGTATCCAGGCGGGTCACCGTATAACGAAGTTGCCGGGTATCCGCATCCAGCAATTCAGTGCGCAGGGCAGCAACGCAGCGTCCCAGCTCGTTGGCATAGAGGGCGCCGGCAGGTACTTCAGCCTGGACCCCGCTCGCGGTCAGAAACAGCATCAAGGCAGCGGTCGTGGCAATCTTTGTGTTCATGGTCTCGATCTCCCGTGGGTTGCAATGCCCGGCCATCTGGCCGACGGTCATACTCTGCTCCTACAATGACTCCGCTTCCTGACCGTCCCGTGACCTTTTCATGACCTTTTTCTGACCATGGCCCATAGCCCCGAAAACCTGAGTTTTGGCAGCTGCGAACTGGACCTCGCGCGCCGGGAGCTGCGCGTGCACGGAAAATTGTCGGAAATCGAGCCAAAGGCCTTCGATCTGCTGGCCTACCTGATCACCGAACGCGAACGCGTGGTCAGCCACAATGAACTGATGGACGTGCTCTGGCCCGACGTGATCGTCACCGAGGCCGCCCTGGCCCGCACCATCATGAAAGCCCGCAAGGCGGTGGGCGACGATGCCCGCGAGCAAGGGTTTATCAAGACACTCTCCAAGCGCGGTTACCGATTCGTCGCGGAGCTGGATTCAGCGCCGAGCGACGACGATGCGGGTGATCCGGCCGGTCTCTCGCCGGTGCACTTCGCGCGCAGTGGTGACTTGCATATTGCCTGGCGAACCCTCGGCGAGGGTCGGCCGGATATCCTGTTTGTGCCCGGTTTCGTTTCACACCTGGACCTGCGTTATCGCATAAATATGGTGGCCAACTTCGACGTACAGCTGTCGCGGTTCGGACGGGTGATCAGTTTTGACAAGCGCGGCGTCGGACTGTCCGATCGCATCGGTTACCCACCCAACGTTGAACAAACTGTCGAAGACATGGCGGCCGTACTGGATGCCGCCGGCAGTGAGCAGGTGATCCTGTTGGGCGTATCGGAAAGCGGCCCGGCCACAGCGCTATTCGCAACACGCTATCCAGAGCGAACCCGCGCGGTGATCATGTACGGCGCTTTCGCCAAAGGCACACGCAGCGATGACCATCCCTGGGGCCTGTCCCGACATGGCTATGACAAATGGCTGGATCACCTGATTGCCGACTGGGGTGGGCCCGCTTCCGTTGAGTATTTCGCACCTTCCATGGCCAATGACGAAGAATTTCGCGAGGGCTGGGCGCGTTATCTGCGCGCGGCGGCAACGCCCGGCAGTATTCGTGCCATCCTGGAGGTGTTGCGTGATATTGACGTGCGCGAGCTGTTACCGAAAATTAAGGCGCCGACGCTGGTATTGCATCGTCGCGGCGATCGCATCGCCCGGGCCGGCGCCGGCGCGGATATGGCCGCACGCATTCCGGGTGCAGAGTTTCATTTGCTCGAAGGTGACGACCACTGGTGGTTCCTGGGCGACAGTCAGGCCATATTGCAGGCCATTGGTGAATTCCTGAACAAGCTGCCCCCGCAATGATCCATGCACGAAATTTCTTTGCCGCGCTGCTATGGCTGGTCGGCAGCGCCCTGACACCCGCGCTGGCCGATGACGCCCTGGTAGCGGTCGCCGCCAACTTTGCCGATACCGCCCGACAGCTCGCGCAAACCTATTCAGATAGCAGCGAGCATCAGCTGGTGGTCGCCGTGGGCTCAACAGGCAAGCTATATGCTCAGATCATCAACGGCGCGCCGTTTGATGTCTTGCTGGCCGCCGATCAGCGACGGCCGCAGCTGCTTGTGGCCAGCGGGCACGCTGTAGCAACAAGTCCATTCACTTTTGCACGCGGCCAGTTGATGCTGTGGAGCGCAGACGCGCAACGCGTAACCAGCGATCCCACGGCCAGCCTGCTGGCCGACCGGCGCAGCCGCGTGGCCATCGCCAATCCGAAGCTCGCGCCCTATGGCGAAGCGGCACGCGAAACGCTTGAGACACTGCAACTCTGGGAGCCGCTGAGCGACAGATTGGTGCGCGGTGAGAATGTTGCCCAGGCCTTTGCCATGGCCGCCAGCGGTAATGCCGATTTCGCTTTCGTCGCCGCCAGCATGAGCAATCTGCACGCGGGCAGCCGCTGGCTGGTGCCGCAGCGTTTTTACACGCCGATTCGCCAGGATGCGGTGCTGCTAAGCCGGGCCGCTCAGAACCCGGCGGCAAAAGGCTTTCTGGCCTACCTGGCCAGCATCGAAGCGCAGACAAGCATCCGCGCCGCTGGCTACGCCACGGAATCAGGCCCATGAGCGGCCCTGTCTGGCTAACACTACAGCTGGCCGCTGTGACCACCCTGATCCTGCTGGTGGCTGGGTACACCGCTGGCCTGGTGGCTGGCGCACACGCGCTCGCGCGCAGGCCCGGTGATCGAGGCACTAACCGCGCTGCCCCTGGTGTTGCCGCCGACGGTGCTGGGTTTCTACCTGCTGCTGCTATTCGCTCCCGACAGCGGGCCGTGGCCGCGTATGGCAGACCATTACCGGCGACAGCCTGAGCTTTTCCTTCAGCGGACTGGTGATTGCATCGGTCCTGTATTCCCTGCCCTTCGTGGTCCAGCCATTACAAACGGCGTTTGTAAACCAGGGGCGCGGGGTACTCGAAGCGGCGGCCAGTCTCGGCGCATCACCGCTGGACGCGTTTTTCAGCGTGGCCTCGCCGCTGGCCCTGCGCGGCTATGTGACGGCAGCCGTGCTCGGCTTTGCACATACCGTCGGTGAATTCGGCGTGGTGCTGATGGTGGGCGGCAACATTCCCGGTCGTACCCAGGTGATTTCCATCGCCATCTACGAACATGTGGAAACACTGGACTACACCGCGGCGCATGGCCTGTCTGCCGGACTGCTGCTGTTTTCCTTCATCGTGCTACTACTGGTCTACACGCTCAACCGGCGCGGCGCCGTGCGGGTGCTCTGAATGGCGCGCCTGGAAATGGATATCAGCCTGCAACGTGGCGAGTTCCAGCTGCAGGCCAAAGTCGACTGGAAACTGCGCGGGGTTACCGCACTGTTCGGGCCCAGCGGCAGCGGCAAAACCAGCTTGCTACGTTGTCTTGCCGGATTGGAGCCAGCGACGCGCGGACACATTCGCTTTGCCGAACAAAGCTGGCAAGACGGCCGCCGTATTCTGCCCACCCATCGTCGCGGCATCGGCTTGGTATTTCAGGATGCACGCCTGTTTCCGCATCTGTCCGTGGCCGGCAATCTGCGCTATGCCGAACGCCGTGCCGGCAATCGGCCGGGTGCCGCGTTTGATGAGGTCGTAGCCAGCCTGGATTTGGGCAAGCTCATGCAGCGCGACACCCAGGATTTGTCGGGTGGCGAACGGCAGCGCGTAGCCATTGCCCGCAGCCTGCTAAGCCGCCCGCAACTGCTGTTGATGGACGAACCCCTGGCCGCCCTGGATCTGGAGCGCCGCGCGGAATTGCTCCCCTACCTGGAATCCCTGCCGGGCAACTTCGCGGTACCGATCATCTATGTCACGCATGCACTCGATGAGGTGGCACGGCTGGCGACACAAATGGTGGCACTGGCCAACGGTCGCGTGCAGGCCAGCGGCCCCGCCGCAGAGATGCTCGAACGTCTCGACCTGGCGGCGCTGGTCGGGCCGGCTGAAGCCGGCGCCTTGTTAACGGGCTCCGTTTTGAACATCGACAAGGACTTTGGATTGACCATCCTCAGCGTCGCCGGACAAATGCTGGCCGTGCCCGGCTGCGACGCTGAACCGGGCGCTGCGGTGCGCCTGCGGGTGCGCGCCCGGGATGTGGCCATCGCCACGCGACGGCCCGAGCAGCTCAGCATTCGCAATATCCTCTCTGCCGAGATCCTGGAAATCGAGTCCCCGGCAACTTCGCCCTATGCCGAAGTTCTGCTGGACCTGGGTGGGGCCCATTTACGCGCCCGCTTAACCCGGGCATCGGTAGCGGAATTACAGCTGGTCCCGGGCCAGCCGGTTTTCGCACTCATCAAGAGCATTGCCATCGACGGCGAGGCATTTTCTACGCAACTTTAGCGGCCGGCGCATGGATGCTGCCCACGCGCTGTACTGGCAGGCTAAACTAGGCGCATGACACACGACCTGTTCAATCCGTCCCTGTTGTTCAGCCTGGCCTTGCTGGTCAGCGCCTGCAGCACAACGCCGGCCGCTGAGCCAACCCCGCCACCCCTGGTCGGCAGCAGCTGGCTGGTTGAAGATATCGACGGACGCGGTGTACTCGACCGGCTGCAGTCGACGCTCAGTTTCGAAAACAGCCTGCGCGTGGCCGGTCGCGGCGGCTGCAATCGCTATTTCGGCAATTACACGCTGGTAGACTCTGAGTTGGAATTCGGGCCCCTGGGCAGCACCATGATGGCCTGTCCGGAGGCCGTGATGGATCAGGAGCGGCGTTTTCTGCAGGCATTGGAGAGCACGCGGCGCTATCGGTTAGATGCGGACACCGGCCTGCTCTATTTTGTTGATGAGGCCGGCACCGACCGATTGCGCTTCAGTCGACTCGAGCCGTAGCCGGCGTTTCACGCAGACCGCGTATCAACAAATTCGGAATACGCACCTGGTCCCAGGGTTCCTCGGGCCAGACCCGGTTAGCCCGCACCACCACAAGATCCAGCGACGGCACGACCCAGACGTGCTGAAAACCGTGGCCGAGGAACTGGAACAGGTCTTCACTGGCGAACGGCTCGGAGGCCCACCACACGCGCGTGCTGTCCGGCGCATCGCCATAGGGATTGGCGCCCATATCGGCCGCCAGCCAGACCTGGTAGCCATAGCTGGGCGTGGTTGGCGCCGGCGTCAGCATCTCGGCCACCCAGCCCGGCGGTAAAATCTGCCGATCGCCGAGCCGGCCATCGTTGAGCATGATCAGCCCCAGCGTGGCCCAGTCGATCGGCCGCGACAGGATGCAGCAGGATTTCATCGCGTTGCCACCCGGCTGATCGAGGTACATATACGCGGGCGCCAGATCGGCAGCCGCCCAGATGTTCCGGCCCAGATAATCCTGGTACTGCTCGCCCACGGCGCGCTCCAGCACCACGCCGAGCAAATTATTCTCGTTATTGTTGTAGTCAAACTTTGTGCCCGGTGGATCGGCCTGCGGCAGCTTGAATATGGCGCGATTGAAGTCGATATTGAAATGTTGCCAGACGGCTTTCGACCAGGGCACAGGCCGATAATCGTCCGATATTTGCGCCAGCCCGCCGGACATCTGCAGCAGATCCCGCACTGTTATTTGGCCACGCGGATCGTCGCGCCACTCAGCCAGGTACTCACCGATGGGATCGTCAACGGAGCCAATCTTGCCGTCGGCAACGGCAATACCCACGGCCATGCCGAGCACGGTCTTGGACATGGACTGGGGATTAAACAGGCTGCTGCGGTCATAGCCCGGCCAGTACTTTTCCAGTTCAATCTGGCCATGGCGAACAATGATCAACGCCATGGAATCCTGGCCATCGGCGTAGGCGAGTACGTCGTCGAGCACGGCCTGAGGAATAGTTCGCGACGCAGCGATGGGCAGCACGACTCCACTGCCATGCTCGAGCGCGGCCAATGGCTCGAACCATTCGACGGGCACGGTGTGCGCGTCGTGGCCGCCGGCCACGTAGCTGACGTAACGCTTTACGAACAGCGCATGATCCCACCACCACCAGGCCAGCCCGGCCAGAATCGCGAGCGCCAGGACGCGAGAGATTTTCATAAGCAAAGGTCTGATCAGGTAACTGGACTAAGGTAGCAAAAAAAAAGGCGCGGCCGCATCAGCGACCGCGCCTCTTGTCAGGCTTGCGCCCGAATCAGTTGGCGAAGTTCTTGCGGAACGTCACCATCCAGGTCCGCGGATCCTGGTAATAAGGTTGACCGGCCAGCACCGAAACAGTCATCAGTCGGTCGTTGCAGTTCTTGCAACCTGCGGTAAGGGTCCAGTCCTGGTCAATGTTATTCAAGCCCAGGGAGCCATTCCACGTGGTGTAGCCACCAACCAGTCCTATCGGCAGGCCGGCGGTACCAACGTTGTGTTCGCCTACGGTATAGGTGTAGGCATTCGTCACGAGTTCCAGATTGGAAGTCAGCGGATAAACATAGTTGGCGCCAAGGTTCAGCGTGAAGTCCGGCGCGCGAACCGGGTCAGCGATGCGCCCCTGATCATCGACGATGCCGGTTCCGCAAGTCGTACCGGGATCAATACCGTTCAGGCAATCCTGTTGCTGAGCCAGAATGTCCGGATTAATGTTTTTGTACTCGGCATTCTGAATACCGCCGTTCGCAAACAGGGTCAGCTGATCGTTGGGCGACCAGACAAGCTCCACTTCGACACCCGAATTTTCGAGGTCGGCCGAGTTATCCGTGTTAAACACAATCGCACCGGTGTTCGGATCCTCGAAACCGGATGGCAACTGGTAATCGGTAGCATCCGTGAAGAACAGGTTCACGTTGAAGCGCACAGTATCGTCCAGCCACTGCGACTTCATTCCCGCCTCATAGGACCAGACTTCCTCAGTACCAAATTCGGTGATCAGCTGAGCCGTGGCTCCTCGAGCGTTCCAGCCGCCCGACTTGAAGCCGTTAGTGGCCGAGACATATAAGCTGGCCGAATCGGTCGCCGCCCAATTCAGCGCGAAGCGAGGCGTCCAGATTTTCTCATTCAGCTTGGTCGGAATCCCCGCGTTGACCAGGTTAGCGGTGGCAAGGCAGGTGTTATCAACGTCGGATCACACGGCAAATTGGGATTCGAATTGATTTCGATGGTCTTTTCTTCATCCGTGTAACGAATACCGGCGGTAAAAGTCCAGGCATCAGCGAAGTTGATATCCGTCTGGAAGTAACCAGCCAGCGCTTCAGTATCGTTCTTAAGCGTGCGGTCAATCGCGACGGTCGGCGGACCGAAGCTAAGAACATCGGCAAAATCGGTATTGTTTTCTTCCTTGATGTAGAACAAACCAGCAACGTACTGAATGGTGTCACCCACGTCGCCTGTCCACTTGATTTCCTGCGTGAATTGCTCGTGCTCGCCATCGTTAGTAATCACAAACAAACCAGTCGGCGGCGGCCCGTCAAAGAAGTCCAGCGCAAAACGCTGTTCCAGATCACGCCAGCCGGTGATGAAAGACAGGGTGCCGATTTCGCCGACATCCCAGTCGATCACTGAACTCACATTCAGCGATTCCGTTTCATTCTGCAGCGGATAGTTGCGCTTCTCACCGAATATATTCAAGCCGGCAAGATTGCTTGACCTCGAGTCGAGTCCGGTATTGCTGACCCGGCCACTACCTTGCTTGAACATTGAGAACGTTGATGTGGTCATCCTGCATAACGTCAACGGCAACGTCCCAGGTCAGCGCATCGGTGATGTTCCACAGCGCGTGACCGCGAACACCAAAGCCTTTCTGAGCGTTGATGTCTTCGCCGGTGGTCTGGTTCGCAGAATAACCGTCATCTTCGATGTAGTAGGCAGAGACTTTGGTCAGGAAGTTCTGTGTGACCGGAAGATCAACGCTACCCTTAAGCTCAACGCGCGAAAATTCACCGTAGGCACCTGAAACATAGCCGCCCAGCTCTTCCTGGGGCTTTTTCAGAATGACGCGCACGGCACCACCGGTGGTGTTACGGCCAAACAGCGTGCCCTGCGGACCGCGCAGGACCTCGATGCGATCAACATCAAACAGGGTGAAGTTGTTCGCGTTCTGGCGAGTCACGTAGATGTCATCTACATAGCTGCCGACCGGCGGGTCAAACGTTGCAATGGTCTCGGTATTGTTCAAACCGCGAATCGAGTAAGTATTCGCTGAACCCAGACCGGTGTTGTTGTGGCCGATGAAGTTCGGCACCAGCTTGGTCATGTCCAGTGTCTCGGTGACCTGCAGACGCTCGAGCTGGTCAGCGGTATAGGCGGTGATGGCCAGCGGCACATCCTGCGCAACTTCTTCGCGACGCTGGGCCGTGACCAGGACATCGTCCATCAGTCCACTCTGGGCCAGCGCGGGCCCGGAGGCCGTGGCACCCAGCGCAACGGCAATGCCGGTGGCCAGAATGCTCAAATTCCGTATCGGATTCATTCGGTGAACTCCCCTGCTAACAATTCGGTAAGGCCCGTTTTTTCGGCCTTAGAAAAAATACTGTCGCAATAAATTGCTGCGCCGATTGCCAGCGCGGGCGTAACTTTAACCGGCCTGTATCAGAAAGCCAACAGGCACTTGATGAAATCGATCAACGGCTTATAGCAAAGACCGAAAGGTGTTGCTAATCCGCGACATCCGCCGGAACGCAACGCCCATGGGCCCAGCGGCGCAGCGCACTGACCTGCTCAGCCATCACGACCGCGAGCGGCCGGGTGCGCAGAAACTCTGCCATCAGCAGGGCCTCGTTCAGGGGCTTGCCACTGGCATAGGCCGTGTACAGCCCAGCCACCACGGCCTGTTCGAGTTCTGCCCCGGAAAAATCCTGGCTGGCTTTGGCCATTTTCTGGAGATCGAAGTTTTTAATCGATATTTCCCGGTTTTTTAGATGTATTTCCAGGATCTTCTCTCTGGCGGCCTGGTTCGGCAGGTCGACGAAAAAGAGCTCGTCGAAGCGGCCCTTGCGCACCAGCTCGGGTGGCAGGCGGGTTACATCGTTCGCGGTGGCGACCACGAACACCGGCGCGGTTTTATCCGACAACCAGCTCAGGAAAGTACCCAGCACCCGCCGGGAAGTGCCGCCATCGCTATCGCCAGTCGCCAGACCCTTCTCGATTTCATCAATCCACAGCACGCAGGGCGCCATTTGCTCGGCCTGGCGCAGGGCCTCGCGCAGGCGGCGCTCGGTCTCGCCATGGAACTTGTTATACAGCGCGCCCATATCCAGACGCAGCAGCGGCCAATGCAGCTGGCCAGCGGCTGCGCGCGCTGCGAGACTCTTGCCGCAGCCCTGCACGCCGGCCAGCAGCAGGCCTCGGGGCGGGGTCAGCTGGCCGGCAAGCGCCGGATTCGCCAGCACCTTGCGGCGCTGCTCCAGCCACTGCTTCAGATTAGCCAATCCGGCCACATCAGCCAGGCTGCGGGTGTCCGGTTCATAGTCGAGAATGCCGTCGCGATTGAGCAAGGCGTATTTGGCCGCCATGGTCTCGGGCAGATCCGCGGCGGTAATGGCGCCGTCGTGGACGGCAGCGCGCGCGAGCCGATCAATATCGGCCCGGGTCAGGCCACTAAGCTGCTGCACCAGCAATTTCACAGCCTTTGGGTCGATTTCCACCTGGCCCGGATTGGCCTGGTTCCAGTCTGCAATGCTGGCCGCCACCAGGCGCGCACGCTCGGCGGCATCGGGAAGATCCATAACCAGGCGCGCCGTCATGCGCTCCAGGTCCGGCGGCAGCTCGAGATCGTGACTGAGTAGAATCACGGTGCGCCGCCCGTCACGCGAGCCCACGGCGATGTCCTTGAGCAGGCGCTGGTGCAGCGGCTCGGCCAGGAACGGATGAAAATCCAGCAATACGTAGATGCCAGGACCCTCCACGGCACGAATATGCTGCAGCACCTTGGCCGGGTCTGCGTTGTGTTGCTGAGCACCGAGATCCCGATCGAGCCGGCGCAGGCCATCGGTCAGGGTCCAGGCAAAAAGCGGTCGGGCGAATGGCCCGCTGGCTTCCCGGCAAAGCACCTGGAGCCGCTCGATAAAGCGGCCTTCCTCATGGGTTTCCACCGCCACGATGGGCACACGGGAATCGAGGATGACGGACAGATCATCCAAGGCTTTGCCTCCGGTTAAACCTCAAAATGGCATGTTTGACATATTTGCCGGCGCCGCACCACAGTGCTGTTCACAATCCCAGAAACCGTGGCGATTCGCTGGACACAGTGAACCCCCCTGTCAGCGAGCCAGTTCGGGAGCTGTGGGAATCAATACGCAGGCGGGTGCCGAGAACTGGCAGCCAGCTTGTATCTATGGTTGACGATCCGCCTGCTAGGTTTATGATCAAGCCGTTGTTGCTGGAGAAGCTTGTTTGACTTATTGCGTTGCAATTACCGTCGATGCCGGACTGGTTTTGGCCTCCGATTCACGCACCAATGCCGGTGTTGACCAGGTCAGCAGCTACAGCAAGATGCATAGCTTTGGCCAGCCCGGTAGCTGGGTGGTTACGCTGTTATCGGCGGGCAACCTGGCAACAACCCAGGCGGTGATTCGCCAGGTGCGCCGGGATATAGAGAACAATTCCGCGGGCAGCCTGGCAAATTTCAAACGCATGCCTGAAGCCGCCGAATATATTGGCGAGCTAAGCCTCTCGGAGCAACGCAAGCACAGCAAATCCAGCGACGACGGCTTCAATCCGGAGGCCAACTTCATCGTAGCCGGACAATATCTAAACCATCCTGCGCAGATTTATCACGTTTATCCGGAAGGCAATTACATTCGTGCCTCGCGGCAGACACCGTTTCTGCAAATCGGCGAGTCAAAGTACGGCAAACCGATACTCGACCGCATCATCCAGAGGGATGTTGACCTGGAAACCGCGGCGCGTTGCGCGCTGGTCTCAATGGATTCGACCATGCGCAGCAACCTGAGCGTGGGTCCGCCCATCGAAATGTTGATTTACCAAGTAGACAGCCTGACCGCCGGCGAACGCTACGAGCTCGACGAGGACGACCCCTATCTGCGCACTTTACGTCAGGCTTGGGAACAAGAACTCAAGGTTGCTTTCGCCAAGCTTCCGCGCCTGCCAGGCAAATCCCGGGCTATACGTCTGGTGGACTAACCAGCTCGTTTACGAAGCTTAATTTTTCAATGACCGGCGCCGAAAAAACGAAGGGATAGGGGTCATCCATACCCAGGCTGCGGTTGAGCTCATTCAGGGTAATAGACAAGCGCATCCACTCCAGCACCCAACCGGGCAGACCGTCGCCGGGCAACCAGTTTTCCGGCACAACTTTAACCCCATCGGCACGCGCGGTCTCCAGCGCGTCGCGAATATGCAGGTAATGCGCGAAGGTTTCCGCCCAGTCTTCATAGGGGTGCGAAGTCGCGTAGGGACTGACAAATCCCTGTGACCAGTCAGCTGGTGCACCGTCGCGATAGTACTGCTCCATGGTGCTGACATAGTCGAGGCTGGCGTCGCCGAACAAGTTAGTCCAGCGACTCTGGATGCGGGGATTGCGCACCAGCTCAGACAAATAGTAATGACCGCTTTCATGGCGCATATGTCCGAGCATGGTGCGATAGCGTTCCTGCATCTGCTCACGCGCAGCGGTGCGTTGCACGTCATCCGCTTCCGCCAGGTTAATGGTAATTACGCCGGCACTGTGGCCCGTAGCTACAAACTCATCCGCCACGTTCGGATTGCGGCGCTGATCCTCAAGAAACCGGAACCGCAAGCCCGCCACAATATGACCGGGCCCGACGGGCAGGCCAAGGCTCATCAGGCCATACAGTAATCGTCGCTTGGCGGATTCCAGCCGGATCCACAGGGCAATATTGCCGGGCACCCCGAGATTCGGGATAACTTCCGTGAGGACGCAGGACTGACAATACCCCGGCGGCGCATTCCTCGGCAGCAGCCAGTTACAGGCATCGTATTCCAGCCCGTTGCGGCAGCGTTGATAGTGCGGGTCTAACGGCACGACATCCAGCAGCTCGGGATTAAACCCAAACGCCGTTCCACAGGCCACACAGTGACTGCTGTCGAAAAATACCCGCTGTCCGCAGGCGCAATGGAATGCTTTCATGTGACGCCAGTATCCGGCAAAAACCAGTTCGAGACTATTGCATCATTGACGCGGGCAATTTCCAGCTGCAACTCATCCATTAGTTCATGCAAGTCATAAACCTTGGCGGCCTCGACATCCAAGGCGCCGATGCGCGCAAGCAGGTTCTCGGTCCGCTGCAGCGGCATTTCCGACTGCGGCAACTGCTCCAGCGCAATCTGCAGCTCAGCCACACAATGGCTGATCGCGCGCGGGAAATGCGGGTCCTGAGCAGGAAGCGAATCACATCGTTACGATTTACCCGCCGGCGCACATACTGACGATAAGCCTGATACCCACTCAGGCAACGCAATACGGCCATCCACAGCGTGTTGTCAAAACGCGAAAGTTCTGGTCGATCGCTAAGCAGCACCGCAGCGGCAACGTCTATCACCCGGGTGGTCATATCCGCCCGCTCCAGGTTACGTCCCAGGCGCATATATTGATAGGCGGGGCCGTGGCTCATGGTGCCGGCCAGCAGGCCGGCAATCATCTGCACCCGCTCGACCAGGGTCGACAGAATCGCATCACGCTGGCGCGCCTTGCTGGCACGCGGCAAGCGCTCCTGCGCATACAGATAAAGCTCGTTAATCGAGCGCCAGGCTTCGGTCGGGCAAAATATCCCGGCTGGTGCGCGCATTCTCGCGAGCCATGGACAGCGAAGTCAGCAAAGCCGAAGGGTTTTCCAGGTCGCTAAGCAAATAATTGAGTCGATCCTGCTCACTGAGCCCCGCCTGACTGCTCACAGCCAGATCGGACCCTGTGGAAATAGCCAGCACCACATCCCAACCCACACCCGTTGAGTCAGGCAAGTCGAGGAGCAGGCCCGAATACACATTTACCAGGCGTGCGCTGTTTTCTGCCCGCTCCAGATAACGCGCCAGCCAGTAGCAACGTTCCGCAACCCTCGACAGCATGCTTATTCCACCACCCAGGTATCTTTGCTGCCGCCACCCTGCGACGAATTCACGACCAGCGAACCTTTGCGCAGGGCAACCCGGGTAAGGCCGCCCGGCGTTACGTAGCTGTCACGGCCCTGCAGGATAAACGGCCGCAAATCCACGTGCCGCGGTTCCACCTGACCTCTCGACCAGCGTCGGCACGGTGGATAGCTGAATCACAGGTTGCGCCATGTAATTACGCGGATTGGCCTTGAGCAAGCGCGCGGAACTTCATCACGTTCGCTGCTGCTGGCATGCGGGCCGACCAGCATGCCGTAACCGCCCGATTCGTTGGCCGGCTTGACGACCAGCTCGGCCAGATGTTCGAGCACATAGCTCAATCTGTCAGGGTCGGAACACAGATAAGTCGGCACATTCGGCAGGATCGGCTCTTCGTCCAGGTAGTAGCGAATCATTTCCGGCACATAGGCGTAGACGACCTTGTCATCCGCCACGCCGGTGCCGGGCGCATTGGCGATGGCCACATTGCCGGCCCGCCAGGCGCGGATCAGGCCCGGCACGCCGAGCAGCGAGTCCGGCCGCAACACCTCCGGATCGAGAAATTCGGCATTGACGCGCGGTAAATCACGTCGACCCGGGTCAGGCCCTCGACCGTGCGCATGTAGACCATCGTCGTCGCGCACCACCAGATCGCCACCCTCCACCAGTTCGGCGCCCATGCGCTGGGCCAGGTAGGCGTGCTCGAAATAGGCCGAGTTGTAAATGCCCGGTGTCAGCACCACGACCTCGGGATCGTCGCCAGGGCGCGGTGACAGCGTCGCCAGCATGTCGAACAGCGCGGACGGGTAGTCATCCACGGGTCGGATCGACTGGCGCGCGAATACCTCCGGGAACACCTGCTTCATGACCGCACGGTTCTCCAGCATGTAGGACACGCCGGACGGCACGCGCAGATTGTCTTCCAGCACATACAGCGTGCCGTCGGCGCCGCGCACCAGGTCACTGCCGCAGATATGCGCCCAGACGCCGTGCGCCGGCTGCGCGCCCTGGCAGGCATCAAGATAGTTACCGGAACTGGTTAGCAGCGACTCGGGGATATGTCCTTCGCGCACGAAACGTCGTTCGCCATACACATCCCCAATGAAGAAATTCAGTGCGCGCAGACGTTGGGTCAGACCGGCGGACGTACGGTCCCATTCATCAGCCGCCAGCGGACGCGGAATAATGTCGAAGGGCCAGGCGCGATCAATATTCTGGCCTTCGGAGTAAACCGTAAAGGTTATACCCATTTCCTTGATGGCACGTTCCGCCGCCGCCTGGCGACGCTGCAGACGGCGGGCACCAAGCGAGCCAAGGTAGGCGGCCAAATGCGTGGCAGCCGGCCGCGGCAAGCCGCGCTGGGCAATAATCTCGTCATAGCAGTCAGCGGGCTCATAGGCCGACCAGTCTATTTTCACATCAGATCCGCTGGATTCATTGTGGCAAACAACCCTAGCACAGCCGACCGACCATGCCGCGCGCATTGCCAAACCAAAGAGGTGCGATCGTGGCAGCCGCATGCAAAAATATCGATCAATGGAGGTGAGCATGGACTACAAAAAAATTCGCCTGCGGCCCATATCAGGTTCGCTGGGCACTGTAATAGAAGGCGTCAGCCTCGCCGACGGCATAGACGATGCGACCTATGCGGAAATCAAACAGGCCCTGCTGGATAACCTGGTGATTTTCTTCCGCGACCAGGAAATCACTCCGGACCAGCAGATTAATTTTGGCAAGCGTTTCGGCGGCCTGCACATCCACCCGTTTATTCCCAGCCTGGAAGGTCACGATGAAATCATCCGCCTGCGGGCCAAATCCGGCGCCCAGGAAATGTTGCGCCTGGCCAACTCCTGGCATGAAGATCTGAGCTATACCTACGATCCGCCACTGGCGGCGATCCTGCGCGCGGTCCAGGTGCCCTCGCGCGGCGGAGACACCATGTGGGTTAATCTTTATAAGGCCTACGACACCCTGTCCGACAAAATGAAGGCCATCGTCGAGGACCTGTCAGCCTGGCACGATGTCACCAAGACCTATCGCCGCCAGGAACTGCAAATGAAAGGCGGCGCAGAGCAATACGCCAAGACTTTCGCAAAAACGCCGCCAGCGCTACATCCGCTGGTTCGGGTCCACCCGGAAACGGGCAAGAAACTACTCTACGTCAGCGAGCTGACCACCACCTACATCGAAGGCTTGCACGAGAAAGAGAGCGACGCCCTGCTGAACATGCTGTTCCAGCATATCGACTGGAAAGAACTGCATTGCCGCTTCTACTGGGAACCCAACTCCATCGCCATGTGGGATAACCGCTGCACCGCTCACTATGCGGTACGCGACTACACCGAGCCGCGCGAGATGCATCGCGTGACAGTGCTGGGCGAGGTCTTCAACTAGATACCCGACAGGTAAACAATCTGCATGGCCAGCCCCTTTGGGTCGCGCTCGCTTTCTGCCGGCAAGCCAAGCAGTTGCTCCCGCTTGCGGGCC
This sequence comes from uncultured Gammaproteobacteria bacterium, assembly GCA_963807995.1. Taxonomy (GTDB): domain Bacteria; phylum Pseudomonadota; class Gammaproteobacteria; order Steroidobacterales; genus J054. The sequence continues at coordinate 44,118 of CAWEDX010000002.1, read as the reverse complement.
GCAAGGGCCAGCACAAAGGCATCCACAACATCGTCACGAGCCGCCTCGAAACCGCCATGTGCCAGGAAGGCGCTCGCCACCAGGGTTTCCGCGTCCGGATGCAAAATTGACAGGATGGTCATGCGTTCGGTGAAACCATCACGGGTTTTTTTCGGATAACTCATCGGGCCGCCGGCCAGTCCGGCAAACATCAGCTCGGGGTGCGCCTCGCGAAATATAGCCTGCGCCCTCGACTCCCGCAGAAGCAGACTGTCCAGCTCGCGAATCTTCGGCACCAGGTTCCAGCTCTGTCGTGACAAACCCCTGCCCGACAGACGTTTCTGCTGCGCATTGGCAGCCGTGTAGTCCTTGGCGCGCAACACGGGGCGTAAAGGCGCGGCGAACACGCTCGAACGACGCGGCCCGAGACGTTGTCTGGCCTCCACATCGCACAGTCTTTCGCGTTTGCCGCGCGCGCGCAGACCAATGGGCATATCGATCAGGACACAGGCATCATCCGGCAGCGAATCCAGCATGTCGGCTAAATGATCCACCACGCCGAAAGTGGCCAGTTCGTCATCGAAACGGAAATAGAACCAGCCGCTTTTGCAGCCATCGATACCGACGGCGGTAGTCATCAGTAGCCTGCGGAAGCCATGCAATATCTGGCCTGCATAGCCGGGTCCGCTGCCACGGCGGCAAGCCGGGACTGCATGGCTCGAATTTCCTCAGCTTCCAGCCGGTCCATTTGGAGGCCCTGCTGATGGTTGTCGGCCAGCCGCGCATCCATCGGCGGTTTGACCTCAGCTTCGAAAGTGACCAGCAGGTCACGCAGGGTATCGGCGGATGGCATCGCACCATCCATTGTCAGCAATTGCGCCAGCCGGTGCGCCGCGCGCATAGCCACATTCATGCCCTGGCTGCGCCCGGGATGCAGGGTGTTGCAGGCATCACCCAATAGCACGAGGTTTTTCTCGCTCCAGCGCTGCGCATTCATACTGGTTACCGGGTAGACACCAACGAACTCCGGACGCACGCCATCAAGCTCGGGCAGCCATTGCGAAAACTGCTGGCTCAATTCGTCAGCGCTGGCCCGCTTCCAGCGGGCCAGATCCGTGGGCGGCACCGGCAGACCGATTTTCCAGCCGCCCTGGATCCGCGGTATCACGCTAATTACGCCTGCCTCAGAAAAGTACGCACGCACGTCATTGCGCGGATCATCAATGCAGCGTCGGGCAAACAGGGTCAGCAATGGATTGCGATAGGCGTAAGACTCCGCCTCAATCCCGGCAGCGCGCCGGAACCGAGAGGCTACGCCCATCGGCGGCGACAATCAGGCCCGCACGGACCCGCTTGCGCCGGCCCCCGTGTTCGACGCTCATACCGAAACCATCGTGTCCGTCTTCGGGCAACGCGGAAGCCGGGCGCCATAGTTCGAAATTCGGGTTGCGCGCAGCACCGGCCAGCAACACCTCAGAGATTCGCTCATGATTCAGATACAGAAAGTACGGATGCGGGATATCGAGATGCTCTGCCGGTACTTCGAACACCACCTCACCATCCGGTAACAGGTAGCGCGCACCCAGCCGTTTCTCCGCGCCCTGACGCCACATCTCATCCAGCACGCCCCAGTCTTCAAGCCACTCGCAGGTTTTCGGCTGCAGGTGATCACCGCGCGCAGTGTCAATAGCCTCGGCGCTGCGTTCAACCAGCAATACCCGCCAGTTAGTTGCGGCCAGCGCACAGGCCATGGCCGGCCCGGCAATGCCACCACCGACGATGGCGACATCAAAATCAAAGCTTTCAGTCATGCGTATAAAAGAATCCCTGGTCCGCGCTCTCCACGCGCAGCGCTGCCGGCCCGGCAAAATGCGCGCCGAGCACGGTAGTGCCGGTATCGGCAACACGCTCCAGCAAGGCACGTCGACTGGCCTCGGCCTGCACCTGGTCCAGGTCGAAATTACTACACCAATGCGGGCATTCGATCTGCACCGGATGATGAATCACGTCACCGCTTAATACCGCACGCTGGCGGCCATCATCCAGCTCGATCACAACGTTGCCAGGCGTATGGCCTGGCGCCGGCCGCAAACGCACACCCGGCAGTATTTCTGCGTCGTCGGCCACCGCATCGACCTGCCCCGCTGCCAGCACCGGCAGCACACTGTCTTCCCACGGGCGGCGATAGATGCTTTCAGGGTCCTCGCGGTGATGTGACTGCCAATAGGCCAGCTCCGAAGTCGCGAACAGATACCGAGCTTTCGGGAACGTGGGCACCCAGTTACCGCCGACCAGCTTGGTATTCCAGCCAACATGATCGCCATGCAGATGGGTGCAACAGACAAAATCGATGTCCGCGGGCGTTAACCCGACCCGCGCCAGCCGCTCCAGGTAGGGCCACTGCTGCTGATGCCACTCGGGCAGCATGGGCCGATCTTTATGATTGCCCACGCAGGTGTCCACCAGCAGAATGCCCGCATCCGTGCGCACCACCAGGCTGTGAAACGACATCAATAACAGCCCGGTCGCCGGATCGACAAAGGCCGGATCGCTGCCACTGCGGGTGGCAAGAATATCTTCCCGGCCAATGCCCGTGAGCAGGAAATCGGGCTCGCGCTGCGGCCAGAGAAATTCCAGTACACGGGCAATTTCGAAGGGACCAGGCAGTTGCATAAGCATTCTCCGCGGGCACGCGCTCAGGCGATCAGATTTCCTCGCGCAGCTCCACCAACTCATAGTAGGTCTGCATGTAACCCGCCACCTGCGCTTTCAAGACAATGAAATCGCCGTCGGTGGTCGTCCACACATCATAGTCCGGATGCTCGCCGTCCAGCCCGGTTACCGCGACGAAGCGGTAGTGCCAGGCCTGGAAGCTGCCGGCCTCAACTTCGATACTTTCCTCGCCGTCGTAAACCATGTGCGCGCCGACGGTACACAGCATTGGCCCGGTGGCGCCGCGATGATCCGGAGACGATAACACCGCCGTCACCAGCTGGATCTCGCCGGGACGCGAGCGGTCTACGACCCGCGTTGCCCAGCCGTCATTTTGAATCGCGTGGCCACCGAAAAAGCGTACGCCGCCGTCGAAGTCCATGCGCTGGGACACCCGCCCATCCGTACTGGTCAGCGTTTCACATTCCGCATAGTCACTGCCAAAACGAAACCAGCCGGAGCCGCGAAACTCATCGCCCACGGTAATGCGCACAAAGGCATCGGTGGGCTGGCCGTCACCACGCAGATTCAACTGTACAAAACGCAGGACACTCGGCCGGTCGTCAATTTCTGAATGCGCCATCAGAGACTGGCGCCCATCTTCATGCTTGACCAGCGTCCAGCGTTCACGGCCGCGTTCCTCACCCAGCCGATCGGCCTTAAGGGAGGTATAGCGAATCAATCCGCTGCGCACACGGTGATCGCGCTGCAGGTAATCTTTCATAGTTTCGTCCCGAATACGTTTGTGCAGCGAGGACCTTGGCATGCCGCAGGCGGACAGACAAGTAGCGTGGCTATTCGATACTTAGTGGCGTCGTATAGAAGCGTTCGATGACCTGGCGTTCGAAGGCCTTGGGATCTGCGCGCACGGCATCGCGAATGTCCGCGGCATTTTCACCGGAAAAAATATCCTCCTCGCCGGCCACAAGCGCATCAATCACCTGGCGCGCATGTTCCAGCGGGGTCATCTCAACGGCATAATTCTTGGCCGACATTCGGGTCTTGACCCCACCGGTGAATACGCCCGCTACCAATACGGGATCGCGATCCAGCTCTGCGCGGATCCCGGCGGTGGCGGTGGCCAGCGCAGCTTTAGCGACACTGTAGGTGGAATACTCGGGCAGGCAGAACAAGGCACCAATGGAAATAATGTTGCAAATAGCGCCGCCGCCGTTGGCCAAAATGTGGGGCGAAAATAATCGGCAGAGGCGCACCGGCGCCCAGAAATCCGTCTCCATGACCGAGCGCGCGTCCTTCAGATTGTCATCGGCTGAAAGGTAGCGGCGATCTTCAGCCCGCGACGATCCGGGAATACCCGCATTATTAATAAGCAGGGTCACGTCCGTGGCCGCTGCGGCCGCCGCCTCACACTGACGGGCATCAGTGACGTCCAGGGTGAGCGGCACAACCCGTGACCGGTCCAGTGCAGCTAACTCGGACAGGGTCTCGGCCCGCCTGGCCGTGGCGTAGACCCGCCGGGCGCCACGCGCGAGCAAATGCTCGACAAAACCGCGGCCAATGCCCTGGTTGGCACCCGTTACCAGCGCGACAGCGTCCTGCGGATCGAAACTCATAACTGGATGATCTGCTGCCCGATGTCGTTGATGGCCTCACTGCCGTCAGCGGTAATCAACATCAGGTCCTCGAGGTGCAGCGAGCCACCAACGCCGGATTCGATCAGCGGGCAGTCGATACTGAGGATCATGCCGGGCTCAAGCACTATGTCGCCGAGAGGCGGCGAAACGCCGGAGCCCACATGATCGGTATGATAGAGACCAACACTGTGGGGATTGAAGGGCACGCGGTAGTTAACGCCGGCTTTACGCAGCGCCTGTTGCCCGGTGTTTCGAATGTCGGAGAATTTGATGCCCGGTTTGAGCGACTCACGCACTGCGTCCCAGGCTTTGCCGACGGCGCTGGTGGCCCGGCGCATGGCAGCCTCGGGCTCACCGAGAAAAACTGTCCGGCCATAGTCGCCGTGGTAGCCGTCATATTCACTAACGCAGTCAATAAGAAACGCCTGTCCGTCGCGCAATTCGGCGTCGAAGTTTTCATCGCTGGTGCGATCCACCACCATAAACACGCCACGCTGTCCGCGCCGGGCGGCAGCCGCAAAAAACTCTGCGCGCAGCTGCCGATAGCTACCGCCGTCGCGCACCGTTGCGACGGCCTCCAGTGCAGCATCGACATTTCCCTGTGCAGCGCGGCGCATCAGGGCAATTTCTGTGGGCGACTTGATCAGGCGAATGCGTCGCAAGGCATCATCAGCATCCGTCTGTTGGGCCTTGGGCGCTGCTTCAGCCAGCGTGGCCGCGACGGCCGGATGATCAACGCCAATCCGACCGCGTGATACACCCAAGTCCTCAAGCGCCTGCTTCAGTGCGCCGGCTAAATCGGCTTTCGCACCGCGTTCTTCAACGGCCGCACGGGTAAAGATCAGGCGATCCCGCTCGATGTCATCCATCGGCACTTCTTCGCGATCGTTAAAAACATCCAGGCGAACCTCGGCCGGGTCGTCCGTGTCCTCGGCGGGCCAGCGCGCAGCAGAGTACAAATACACGGGCAGGCCCTGGGCACGATGGGCATCGGCGAGGGTGTAGTAATAGCTGAACTCCGCCATCACAGCGACCAGCGGGCCAACGGACTGGCGAGTAACCACGGCAAAGGTACCCGGCGGGTGACCCATGCGTGAAACCACCGGACGGAAGCCGGTAGCGTGGCGAAAGTTTACGCCGCCGCCCAGCACCAGGGCATCCAGGCCCAGCTCGCGCAGCACCCGGTCACATTGATCAAAATTCATCGCCGGTCCGGTAATGGGCGCCGGCAGCCGGCTGGCATGACTGCCTCCGGCTGCGGGCAGAGAGGCAACCACACCGGTGGCTGCCATGGAGGCCAGGGCTTGGCGACGGTCGATCATAAGCTTGCTCCCAATTCATGGTTGCTGGCGTTGCGCAAAAAAACACCAGCCTGATCCATTAACTATCTAACCCTATCCCAGAAACTCTCCGGCCGCACTTATCCGGTACCGCTGCGGAAAGCCCCTATGGCTGTTATTAACGCCAAGCAGCAAAGTTTAAAGATGAACCACATCGTCGGTATAAACGGCAGCTATCGAAGTGAGGGCGCAAGCGCGAGCGCTCTGGCAGCCGTGCTGGATAATGCAAGGGCCGGCTCTGCCAACACCCGAACCATAAGGCTGGCCGAGCGGCAAATTAACTTCTGCACCAATTGCCGGGAATGCATGCAGCCACCGGGCAAACGGCGTGGCAGCTGCATTTTTCGCGATGAAGATGACATGGAGGGCATCCTGCAGACCATTGACGCTGCCGACGCCCTGGTCATCGCCGCCCCCGTCAACCTGGCCGATGTAAATGCTCTTACGCGCTGCTTCATGGAAAGGTGCGTGGGCTATGCCTACTGGCCCTGGGGAACCCAGGGCGGACCGAAAATGCGCCTGCCCAAGCCGACTCGCCCCGCCGTGCTGATCAGCAGCTCTGCCGCCCCTGGCCCCATCAATAACCGCCTGTTCGGTAGCCAGGCCATCACGTCACTACAACGACTGGCGCGGCTGCTCGGCTTCCGGCCGACAGGAATTCTTAAGCCTGGCTTGGTCTTGGAGCGCAACTATCAGCTAGACGAGAAAACCCGGGCGAAAGCTGCTCGCCTCGGTCAAAAACTGACTACTGCCAACTAGTCAGCCACGCCAACCGAAGCGCCCCCCTGCGGGCGCAGAACGCCGAAACTGTGCGGTCGTTCAACTTAATCACCCGGTAAAACCCATATAAAGGCGTGGGGCGCTATTTGCGCCAAACGCTTCCTATACACGGGGATTTATGCTGTCACAAAAACCGGACAAACAATCCGAACCGGCACGCCAGTTGCAGGACGGTTTTTTGTGGCTGCGCTTTACGCCCGACCTTGAAAAAGGGTTTCGTCGTCATCAGCAAGATGCCGGCATGCTCAGGCTGCGCATTGCGCTGGTGCTGGGCTTTGCCTTCGGCATGTCCTTTTTGCTGATGGACTATGTGCTTGGCGAGACGGGATTCAGCAATTCCGGCGTGCTCCTGCGGACCGGTGTTAACCAGTCGTTAATCGCGGCCATGCTCGGCGCCACTTTCCTGCCATCACTGCACAGATACTTGAATAGCATGGCGGTGGTCGTTTGCGTGAGTATTGCCGCCTGTTCATTGTTGATGACGACGGTCGGTGAGACTCGCAATGTAGGCAGTGCCTTTACTGGTTTCCTGGTCCTGACCTTCTACACTTATCTATACATCGGGCTGCGATTCTGGCCGGCGGTAGCGACTTCCGGCAGCATTTTGCTGGCTATCGTTGCGATGTCCGTTGCCGAGGGCATGCCAACAGGCGCCGTTGTCTACAACGGCGTATTCCTGCTGTTCGCCAACCTGATTGGCGCCACCGGCCTATATAACCTGGAATACAACCAGCGCAAGAGCTACCTGGAGTCGCTGGTGCTCGCAGACCTGGCCCGTTCAGATGCGCTGACGGGCCTGGCCAACCGCGAGCATTTTGCCGAACAGTTGCGTAAGGCCTGGGCACTGTGTAAACGCGAAGGTCAGCCGCTGGCCCTGGCCATGATCGATATCGATCAATTCAAGCAATACAACGACGAGTATGGTCACCAGGCTGGAGATCGCTGCCTCGAAGAAATTGCCAGCGCCATCGGCAAGGTCTGTCGCCGGCCGCTGGATCTCGCCGGCCGCTATGGCGGTGAGGAATTTATTGTGATGCTGCCCGGCGCCAGCAGCGACCACGCCCATCTGAAATTATCCGATTTGCTGGCGCGCATCGAGGCGTTGCATATTCCGCACGCAAAGTCCCGGGTGGCCCCGCATGTCACCGTCAGCGCCGGCCTGGCCCACCTCTATCCGCACGAAACCCAGCGCAGCGAAGCCGGCGCCCTGCAGCTAGCCGACGAGGCCCTGTACTCGGCCAAACGCAAAGGCCGAAATCGGGTGGTAATTTCCCGGGAAGGTCGCGAGAAAACCCTGGAGACGGGCATTTTTCATCTCACCCGCACCGGCAAACTGTCCGACCTTAAGACCGGCAGCGGCTAAAAAATTCGCCCGCCGACGGAAATGCTGCCACCCATTCCGCCGCCACCGCGATAACCACCGTAGCTGGAGTAGCCAATGCTGCCGTATACCTGCGGCTGCTCGCAGCCCGATACACTCATGGCCAGCATCAGCAGCAGAATCGTTCGGGTAATTCGGATTATTTTCTGCATGCGCAATTACTCCATGTTGGCCGCGCGCTGTTCCGGCGGCGTCCAGGTTTGTATCGCAATACCGGCCCCGGAAGGATCGGCAATCAGGGCTACTTCGCCACCGAGATCACGTGGCTGAGGCTCAGCGAGCACTCGCCCGCCCAAGGCCTTTACCCGGGCTGCCGTTGCCGCCACATCAGCCACCCGCACGTAACTGACCCAAACCGGCTCAATTTCATCAATGGGCCGCTTGAGCAAACCAACTCGAGGGATGCCACCCGAACTCAGATATCGGTAGGCGCTGCCGTTATCCAGGCTCCGACTGGCGGGTTCCAGACCCGTAACCTGCTGATAGAAGTCAGACGCCTTCGCAGTATCCAGCGTCCACAACTCTTCCCAGAGAAAACCACCAATCACCGGCGGTTGATCGGCCGGGTCACCGTCGCGTGTTTCCAGCAGGGCCAGCGTAGCGCCCTGGGAATCTTCCACCAGCGCCAGACGTCCACGGTCTACAAAATCCGTCGGTGGTGTCAGGACCTTGCCACCGGCAGCCTGGACCTCAGCTACTGCTGCATCGGCATCGGCAACGGACATCAGCACCACCCACTGCGACACCTGATCAATATCGTCGTCACGAATGTCGTCGAGGCGATTGGCATCAACCATGCCGCCGATTAAGCGGCCTTGATGACGGATCAAAGAATAATTAAGCGTATTACCAAAGCCAAGATCCAGCCCCAGATCCTGGAACTGCCAGCCGAACAGCTCGCTATAAAATTTCCGGGCCTCGTCCGGTCGTGAGGTAATCAAATCGCGCCACACGACTTTTCCGGCAAGCGTTTGATTGGTCGGGGCGTCAGTCACGGCGGGCAGGTTCAGCGTAGTAGCACAGCCGGCAACAAACGCGGCTAGCAGTCCTAGCCAGACAATCCTGATTTTCAAGTACGGCTCCTTCTGCACAGAGTTAAAAGTCTATCATTCACTCGGAATGGCGAATGCCACCAGGGCATCGCTGAGTTCGGTACCGGCCAGCGCATTGCCACCGGCGGCAATCACCACAAACTGGCGGCCGTCGGCCAGGTAAGTCATCGGTACGGCCATCCCCGGCGCCGGCAAGGACGCCTGCCAGAGCTGCGCACCGTCGGTCACATCCAGCGCCCTCAGTCGCGGGTCCATGGCCGCTGCCACAAACACCAGGCCACCGGCCGTAGCGATTGGTCCGCCGACACCCGGCGAACCCCAGCCAGCCGAGGCCGGCACATCAATGCCGGCACGACGCGCCTGACCCAGGGGTACCTGCCAGCGATGTTTGCCCGTGGACATGTCGATAGCCGTCAGGGTGCCCCACGGCGGCGGCGTGCAGGGCAAGCCCAGCGGCGAGAGGAACGGACGAATGCGCACCCACCATTCGGTACCGCGCAGGGGCAGCACACGATTGGCGTAATCCGTGGATATTTCCTGTTGCTCTGGGTCCTCAGGCTGAAACAGTTCAACGATGGTCGCCAAACCGTCGTTGCGCACGATCACCGTGTTGGTGCCTGGATGAAAGGCTGCGCCGCCCCAATTACCGCCGCCGCGAATGGACGGGTAAATGATGCTGCCCCGCTCGCTTGGCGGCGTGAACAGACCATCGTAGCGACGGCGCGCAAATTCCTGGCGACACCAGGCCTGGTCGAACAGGCTGAGGCCGAACAGGTCCTCAACGCTTAAGCTCTGTCGCGCAAAGGCTTCGATGCCGACACTGCGTGGCTGAGTGTCGGACGCCGTTTCGCCCGGTACGTCAGACGCCGGCGCCGGCTGGTCTTCGATGGCAAACACCGGTTCGCCAGTAGCCCGATCAAACACAAACACATCGCCGGTTTTCGTCTGCTGTATGGCGACGTCTCGACGCCTGTCGCCCTGCCGCAAACTCACCAACAGTGCATGGCCCGGCAGGTCGTAGTCGAACAAATTGTGCCGCAGTAACTGTCGATGCCAGACCGGCTTGCCCTGGCGCGCATCGAGCGCGATCAGTGCATTGGCATACTCGCTGCCGGCACCCCGAAAACCACCGAAGTAGTCCGTCGACAAGCTGGTTGACGGCATAAATATCAGCCCACGATCCACATCCACGCTGAGCAGGGACCAGGCATTGCCGCCACCGACGGTAGCTGAGAGCGCCTCGGGCACCGGATTGAATGACCAGCGCAGTTCGCCACTGCGCGCATCGAAGGCGCGCAGAATCCCGTCCTTGGCATCCGCCACACTGTCGTCCAGCGCCGAACCAACGATCACCAGGTCTTCAAAAACAACGGGTGGCGAGGTGATAGACCACCAGCCCTCGCCGCGGTTATCGAAATCCCGGGCGGTATCCACGTAGCCTGCATGCCCGGCAACACTGCCAAAGTCTTCACAGGGCAGGCCGGAATCGGCGTCCAGCGCCCACAGCCTGCCCAGCATGTCGCCTTTAAAGATGCGCCGCTCACAGGCCCTGTCTGAGACGGCCTCGGCTCCAGCCCAGTAGCTGACGCCGCGACAGGCGCCGGTTATCTGCTCTTCCTCGTCGACTTGTGCATAGCCATCGAAGCGCCAGAGCTCTTTGCCGCTGGCAGGATCCAGAGCAAAGACCTTGTTCAACGGCGTGCAGTAGTACAAGCGATCGTTGACCTTAATGGGCGTTACTTCGTAATTGGTCCCGGCCAGACCCGGTGCATCGATGAGATCGCCGGAACGGTGTTGCCAGGCCGGTTTGAGCTTGCGCACGTTGTCGCGGTCTAACTGCTTCAGCGGCGAGTACTGGCTGCCGCCCGGGTCGTTGCCGAATGCCGGCCAATCCTGGGCGGCCAGCGGCAGAGCGAGCAACAGCATACTCACAAGGACAAGACGCCCGGAACTAGTCACGCGCACTCTCCGGCAGATAAAAATCGCAGGCCTGCTTCATAATTTCATGGTGGTTGCTGTCTAATCGTAATTATCTGTTGGCAAGCGCGGCGCACAGCTGACCGGCGCTGGCGATCAGCATTATCAAGCCCGGATGTCGTTTCATGGTGGCTGCAAGCATACCGTGCGCGCGTCTCCAGGCGTAGACTGTTGCGAGCAGCAAAGATTCGCGTCAGCACCTGGGAGGGAATGCTCATGCCTGTTCGATCTATTGCCTGCAGCGTACTGCTGCTTTTCAGCCTGCTGTTCAGCCTGCAGGCCAGCGCACAGTTTCATGATCCACGCGCGCTCGACGCGGACCCGGCCAAAGCCACCAGCCCCATCGCGCCGACCCTGAGCGGGCTCAGCGACTACAGCCGCGCAGTCAGCAGCAATAACGAAGCTTCGGCCGCATTCTTCAATCAGGGCTTGCGACTGACTTACGCCTTCAATCACTCCGAAGCGCTGCGTGCTTTCAAAGAAGCCGTGCGCCTTGATCCGGACAATGCCATGGCCTACTGGGGCTGGGCCCTGGTGCTGGGACCCAATTTGAATCTGCCCATGTTGCCGGAACTAAACGATGCCGCCTATGCCGCCATCCAGGCTGCGCAGGCACGCCGTGATCGGGTTTCCGAACGCGACGCGGCTTTCATTGACGCACTCAGCAAACGCTATGCAGCCAAACCACCGGCTGACCGCGCCGAACTCGATGCGGCCTACGCCGAGGCGATGAGCGAAGTAGTAGCGCGTTACCCTGACGATCTTGATGCGGCGACCTTGTACGCTGCCGCGCTGATGAACCAAAGCCCCTGGAATTACTGGTATCGCGATGGAAAAGCCTATCCACGTACAGAAATTTTTCTGGCCACGCTAGATTCGGTCTTGCAGCGTGACCCTGATCATCCGGGTGCCTTGCACTACTTTATCCATGCCGTTGAATCCCAGCGGCCGGCCGACGGCATGCAGGCCGCCGACACCCTGCGCGGACTGATGCCGGCGGCGGGCCACATGATGCATATGCCCTCGCATATTTATATGCGCGTGGGGCGATATCAGGATGGTTACGACGTCAACATAGCCGCGGCAGCCGCCGATGAAGACTATATTTCCCAGTGCCGCGCGCAGGGCCTGTATCCGGTCGGTTACTACCCACACAATGTGCACTTCCTGGTCTGGGCAGCGACTCTGCTGGGCCGCAGTACCGATGCCATTGCCCAGGCGCGAAAAATCCAGCGTGACATGCCCGAATTTCTGAATCTCCAGGGCGACGTGCCGCGCGCTGTCAGCGGCGATGCCTGGCGAATTCACGAACACTTTATGAGCCAGACGCTTTACACATTGGTGAGGTTTGGCCGCTGGGACGAAATCCTCAGCGAAGTCGCGCCGCCGGCGTCAGCCCGCTATATGACGGGGATTTATCACTATGCGCGCGGCATGGCGAGGGCCAATCAGGGTCGCCTGGATGACGCCCGGGCCGAGCTGGATGCCATCAGCGCCATCACCGACGAAGATCAGCTGGACAACTACTGGATCAACGCCAGTCTCGCCATTGATCTGCTCGCCATAGCGGGCGAACTGCTGGACGGTGAAATCTTGCGCGCCGCGGGCAATAGCGAAGGCGCCATCGCAAAGTTTGAGAAAGCCGTACGACTGCAGGATACGCTGGCGTATACCGAGCCACCTGACTGGTACTTTCCAAGCCGTCACTTTCTGGGCGCCGCCCTGCTTGAGGCAGGTTACGCGCGCGAAGCTGAAGCCGTCTACTGGCATGACTTGAAGCTCAACCCAGACAACGGCTATTCGCTATTCGGTTTACAACAGGCACTAACCGCTCAGGAACGTCATGCGGAAGCCGCTGCGCTGGCTGAACGGTTTGCGGATGCCTGGCAGTCCGCAGATGTTGAACTGACTACCTCGAGGTTTTAGCGAGGCGGCAGGAATAACCTCGCATAGGCCACAAAGTCATCCGTAACCTCGGCAACGGTATCGAACACATCGAAGCCGTAGCAGCCGCGGTACCAGTCTTCATTGCCCATTCGCGCGTGACCCGACAACACCAGTAACTCCAGGCTTGTATCGGCCCAACGCTGGAGTACACCGCTGTAACCAGCCGGATAACGCAGGATGCATGCAGCGTCTGCACCCCATGGCGAGTGATCGCGCGCGCCATATAGCGAGGACCGCAGACCGGGTTCGCCGCGCAATTTTCGTAGCGCGATTCCACCACCAACGTCAGCCGACTCCCAGTCGAGCAAATTGCTGTGCACCAGCAGCGGCTGAACTTCGCGTGTTTGCCAGGCTGCATCTATCAGGTACTCGCCCTGCCAGGCCGGATGATCGTCAAAGTGATAGCGCGAAGGTCTATTGTTCAGCGCGGCAATGATTACGCCGCCAGCTGACCCCTGACTGTGACCATAGACGGTGCCGGGCGGGCGATAGACATAGTCGCCGGCGAGGAACGGCCGCTCTTCGTCATGATGAAACTCACCGTCGAACTGGAACAGGTCCTGGTCGCAGGCATAAAAATGTTCCCGCTCGGGGTAAACCAGACCGGCTGGCGTCTTGAGCGCCATAGTCAGGGCACCGGATACGTCGTCCTGACCAAGCAACAGCACATCGACGCCAAATTCATTCCGCTGCCAGTCGGCAGAGCTGAGATCAATGCGCGCCTGCTTTCGAGAACCCCTTTGGGTCATGGTGCTGATGCCCGGTGTAGTACTGCGACCGCAGTGTAATCCAAGCAAACGGCGTGCGTGCCCGCCGGCAATCTATGTTTCAGAATAGGCGCTCCCAGAAAAAGAGCGTGCCCGACATGGATATCGACATCATCCTCGACCCGGAGATGAGCCCGCAGGCCATCGCCGAACTTGCTGTCGCGGCAGAGAAAGCCGGCATTCGCGCCCTCTGGTCATCCAATTACCATCAGTACTGGGACTGCTTTATTTCCCTGGTGCCGGCGGCCATGGCCACATCCCGGATTATCCTCGGCCCACTGGCCATCAGCCCCTGGGAAATGCATCCGCTGAAGATGGCCAATGCCCTGCTGTCACTCAACGAGATCGCCAATGGCCGCGGCATGATTGCCGTGGGCGGCGGTGGCGGCGTGCTCGGCGCGGTGGGCTGGAAAGCCTCGGCGGACGGCGAACCATGGCCGGGTCGGCATCCGGTGAAAGGCACTCGCTACCCGGAACGCCGGGTGCGTGGCGTGCGCGAAGCACTCGAAGTCATGGACCTGGCCCGCCAGGGAAAAATGACCATGGGTTACCCGGGTGAGATTTTCAATATTAATCGGCCGTTCGTGATGAACTGGGCCAAATCGGCTAAGCCGCTTCTGTATAGCTGCTCCAGCGGCCCGCAAATGATTCGCATGGGCGGCCAATACGCCGACGGAATCCAGGTTAGCGATTTCACCGTCGACATGATGCCCGACGCCCTCGAGAACGTGAACAAGGGTTTGGCTCTCCGGGAAAATCCGCCGCAGGATTTTCGTATCGGCAATTTCTGGGCCTGGCATGTGAAAAAAGATCGTGAGGCCTCGCTTTGGGAAGCGCGTCGCGAACTGATCTGGCGCGGCGCCGTCATCGGCAAAGAAGAACACGTGCTGCGCAAGTTTTGCCACGACGATCACGAAGTGCAGGTCATCATGGACAACTGGGAAAATTTTCGTAAGGCATTCTGGACCCGCAGTGGCGAGATCGAAGGCGTACCCCCTGACCTGGTCAGTCGCCTGATCGACGGCCTGGCCTCAGCCGGAAACCTCGATGACCTGGAGCGCGAAATCGAGCGTTATCAGGGCTTCAAGGCCAATGGCCTCACGGAGCTTTGTTTGCGCGTACACGACGAACCCATGGAGAGCCTGAAGATCATCGCCGAGCGCGTGCTGCCGGCAGTCCGGGACTAAGGTTTCAGGCTGAGCCGGCAGGCTCGGGACGACACGGCTGCACCAAAACCCATGGCTTAACGACAACGGCCAGCATCAGTGCATTGGCAGACAGCCATTCGCGCGCCTGTCCATCAGTAACGGGCGCCACCTTGCCAGCGTCCGTCCAGTCACGGAACTGCGCTGCGTTATCGCTGGCACACTGGAAAGCGACCTCAACCAGGTCAAGCTCATCTGCGACGGCGATCACCAGCCCGCCGGCGAAAAACTTCTGCAGTTCCGCCCAGGCAATATCGCCGGTTTCCGCTGCGATCTTGTCACGATCGACCCGTGCCTGTTGCCCTGATTCCGACATCAGAGATTACTGTATCGGTTCAGATCCAGGATGCCGGCCTCCTGCGGTTCGGCTGCGAAATAACGATCGCGGAACCAGTCAGCCAGTGCCCAGAAATTCGGGTTGGTTCGACGGACACCATAGCGCAGCACGAATCGCTCATAGTCAGCGAGAGTGGCAACGGCGAGGAAGTCATTCGCCATAGCATCCAACTCATCCGCGGCCACATCGAGGAAAAAGTTCGGATAAACACCGACAAATCCTTCCACCACTGTCAGCGTGTCGTCGGCGAGATCCCGTTGGTCCTCATCAGCAAATATCGAGCTGAGAGTCTTATAGCCCTTATTGCGCACCAGGCTAAACACCAAATCGTCCTCACCACTATTCATGCGAACACGCAGATAGGCGACATCCGGAACAGGCGCGAGGCGCTCACCGCGCGCCGACGCGATTTTACGCATCGCCGCGAACACCTCCCGCCGGGCCGGCGACAGAGTTTCCGGCAAACAACGCTCACCAACACAGCGATTTATGGCGTCAGGTGGCCCGGCCAGCAAGCCAAGCCGGGAGGCGATGTGTTTGTAAAGCTCCAGTTGAGGGTCATCGGTGTTGTAGCCAATAACCGTCTCCGTGTTAGGCCAGGTGGTGCGGGCTTTGAGCAGATCTGAGCGCCTGGAACGCGGCCCTTGATACCACTCATCGCGAATCGGTGCGCGCGCAGCGGTGGGCAGGAAGGACAGAAAGTAGTCCTCGCCCTCCATGCGCAGAAAGTCCATATACAAGCGGGTATTCAGTTGATGACCGACGTTGCCATAAACATCGAAACCCGCTACCAGCAGATAGTGAATGCGTTCAAACAGCGGGTAGTCGATGATCCATGCGGTATCCGGGTAGTCACCGACCGTGCCCAGACTTACCGAAGCGCTGTCAAAATGGCGAAATACCGTCAGCGCGGCATTCCGGTTTTCGCCATCGCCATCCCAAATATAGCTCAGTGCCGTTTCCATATCCTTCGCGTTGGTAGTCTTGAGGTGACGTTCCCTGGCCGCCATAAAGGCCTGTTGCTTCTTTGAATACTCCGTAAATACCGAGAGCAGCTTGAAAGTCTGGCTGCCTCGCTCGGCGGGCAGTTGCAAATAGTCTGCTACCTCGTTAAGGAACTCTGGCTCGTCGGTGTAGAGATTCCGGTCCGGATCGAAGAAGAACACCCAAAAATGATCGTCGATTACATTCAGGGCAACCTGACCGCGGCAGACTGGACCCTTCATAAATCCATTAATAAAGAAACGCGCCTCGTCGAGCATGAAACGAAAACGCGAATCCGGCGGCAGGTCCGAAAAGGTCTTGAAGGGATTGGAAGCCAGCGCCGGTTCGTAACCCGGCAGATCCGTAACCACGTAATCGGGATCCAGGAATAATTGCCGGTAGCGTTGCATACGTTGCGCGGAGAACTCATACACCAGGTGATCCTTAGCAACGATGCTGGCCTGGTAGCGAATCAGCCGATAGTAGAACTCGCCGCCCGGATCATCGAAGGGCACGACGCTGGCGATTTCGTCTGCGACCTGGCCGCCAGGGGTTCGAGATCGGATCAGGCGATAGAACTCGCGCGGATCGGTTCCTGCAAAGTGTATATGCGCCAGGAAAAGATGTTCGTAGAGATAGCGACTTACCAGGCGTTGCTTGTTCGTGCTGCCGTTAAGAAAGGCTTCCCAGTCCGCAATAGCAGCATCAGCAAGGGCGGAAGGCGTTAGCGCAGGGCTGCCTGGCGCACCCTGGGCGATCCACTGCACCAATTTGCTGTATTCGTCGTCCGTAAGATTCGGCATCGCATAGGGCATACCCCAGTTGGGATGCTCGCGACTGAAATCCGCAAAATCATCCAGGCTGGTACAGCTTTGCTTTCGGTCAAGGGCCAGGTCAAAGGACGGCGGCAACTTACCGCGCCGCCGCTGCGGGCTTAACTCTTTTAGACGCAGCATCTTATACAGCACAGAATTCTCGAGATTCTGCTCGGCATTCGCGCCGGGTTCGGCGAGCACCGGTGAAAAGCCCATCTCACGCCACTGCGCCGGCGTCTTGGCATCGATAAACAAACGCGTCGGCTGCACCGCGGTAATTCGACTACCGTCATAGACTTTCGCCGGATTGGCGCCGCGGGTGACGCCCTCGTGCGACGACAACTTCAGCTGGCAAGGCGCATCCCAGCAGCCATGACAAACCACGCAGCGTTGATCCAATACTGGCTGTACGTCATCGCGAAAGGACAAGTCCTGTCCGCCAAGGCTGTTAATCAAGTCATAGTCGATGCTCGCCTGGGCCTCATCATCCGGTACTTTTTCCAAAGAACAGGAGACCATCAGCAGGGCAAAGACAAGCGCGAGGAAAACGCCGGGTTTCATGTCGCCATCCGGTCGCGGTGTTCCTGCATCTGCTGGCGTACGCTTTTGGGTGGGCGCCCCGTCGCCCTCTCAAAGTCAGAAGCGACATCAAAATCACCCTGGGCGATGCACTGGAAACAACCGGTTAACATGCGCGCGACTTCTTCGCCGCGCGCCGCGATCCGCTCATCGGCCATAAAGCGTGAAATGTTGTCTTCTACGCTCATAGGCTCGTAGCGAACCTTCAGGTCGAAAACTTCGCTGGCCATTTTCACCAGCTCAGCCTGGCTCAGCGTCTCACCAATGATATTTAACACCTTGCCCAGGCAATCATCGCCAAGCGCCAGGCGCGCCGTTGCTGCGGCGATCTCGTCGATGCTGATGTAACCAGCACGGCCCTCTCCCGCATTGTTGCGGTAAACACCATCGTTCTTATCGGCCAGAATAATGTGGCCAAGATCTAGCTCAAGGTAGAGCCCGTTACGCGCCACGATCCAGTCCAGTCCGGAAGCCTGAAGATCGGCTTCGGCCTGGCGGTTAACCGCCTGCGTCGCTGCAAACAAGGTGTTCTGTTCATTGTCGCCGCCAATTACGCTGGTAAAGATAATCTTGCGCACGCCGGCTTGTTTGGCGGCTTCGATGACCTTGCGATGCAATTCGATCCGATCAGTGCCCGGCGTTACGGGCGCCGAGATCATCACCATGGTATCCACGCCGGCCAGCGCCGCACTCATCTCGGATACAGAGTTGTAGTCACCTTTCAGGCATTGAATATTTGCCAGCTTGAACTTGGCCGGATCACGGGCAATGGCCAGCAGCTGATCGGTGCCAACCTCGTCCGCCAGCTTGCGCAAAACGGCCTGGCCGAGGCGCCCTGTGGCAGCGGTTACTGCAATCTTCATCTATAGTGCTCACAAAGTATTTCTAATCCGCCAATAGTATCAGGGGGCCTGCCAGTGCTGAAAAAGATTGCCCTTGTAGTGGTCGGGCTAACGGCGCTGCTGGCAGGGCTATCCACCGTGTACTACCGCATTGATGGCGTACCGTTGGCGGAAACGCGCGAGTATATGCAGGGCGAGCGTTATCGCGTAGAAACGGGCAAGGATGGCAGCCTGTTGTTTCGACCCGACGCCGGTAATGGCCGCGGCCTGCTGATCATGCATGGTGCCGTAATCAAGCCGCAAAGCTATGCCAAAAGCGCGGCTTTCTTTGCCAACGAGGGTTACACCGTCTACCTGCCCTTTGGCCCCGGACGCATGAGCATCGCGGCCGTAAATGCCGCGGCCGCGCGTATCCCGGAACTCGGCCTGCAGGACTGGTATGCCATCGGGCACTCCATGGGTGGCATGGCGAGTCTGCAACTGGTCAGAAAACTACCCGACAGGTTTAGCGCTATTGCTTTGTGGGCGGCGGCCATGCCCGAGGACTTTAGCGACCTGAACTTGCCGATACTTTTTTTGTGGGGTGACGACGACGGCTTGCTGGGCCCGGAGCGTTACGCTGCAACGCGTGCACGCCTGCCCGGAGACACTGTTTTCCAGACCGTTAAAGGCGCCAATCACCGCGAGTTCGCCATGTATTCACACCAGATCCTGGATGGTGAAGGCAGCCTGGGATGGGCCGCGCAAATCGATCTTGCCAATCAGCGCACATTGGATTTTTTCAACAGCCTGTAATGTACTCGTCCTTGATACGGGAGTATTGTGGGCAGGCATTAGAGGGTGTCGATGCTTCGGACAACTTGGGGTACAGCATGGAAAGACTTTTCGGTCTGGTCTTGATCGGGCTACTGGCGGGCTGCGTTGCGCCGACCCAGGTAGCACAGATCGATAACCTTAGCAGCGTTGGCGAGCAGCCGAAAATTCTGCTCATGCCGCCCGACGTGAAATATTACGTACTAACCGCCGGTGGTGTAACGGAGCCGCAGGCCGACTGGACGGCGGCGGCACGGGTAAATTTCCTGCAGGCCCTCTCCGACTTTGCAGCGCAACGGAATACCGACGTCATCATGCCGGACCAGACCGCCGACGATGACCCCGACATTATCAGTTACGAGAAACTGCATAGCGCCGTCGGCAGCACAATCCTGGTCAATCATTTCGGCCTGGCGCCGTTGCCGGCAAAAGCAGGCATGTTCGACTGGGGCCTGGGCCCCGGCGTCAACGCCATTGCCAGAACCTACGGGGCCGACTACGCGCTGTTTTCTTTTTACCGTGATTACCAGGCCAGCGGCGGACGTATTGCCTTTGCCATTCTAGCCGCCGCCGCCGGCGCCAGTGTTTCAACTACCGCAGAATTTGGCTTTGCCTCGCTGGTTGATCTGAACACCGGCGAGATTGTCTGGTTCAACAAAGTTGACGTCGGTGCCGGAGAACTGCGGAACGAAGACGGCGCCATGAAGGTTATCGAAACGCTGTTCGCCGGCCTGCCCGAAGGCTGATCGCAATCATGATCCGCCGACTCCAGTACGCCGTGTTTTGGCTGCTGGCCCTTTGCGCAACCGTTGCCGGGGCCTACGAGGAGATCATCCCGAAAATACCGCCTGGCTTTGAGCCGGAACTCAATAAAGACGAGCGCGGCCTGTGGATGGAATTTGCCGAGCTGGAGCAACAGCTGCGCGAGTCTCCGCTGCTGATCTCCGATCCGGTGGTCAACGACTACGTAAAAGATGTGGCCTGTCGGGTCGCGGGCAAGTATTGCCAGGACCTTAGGGTCTATGTGATTCGAAATCCAGGCTTCAATGCGTCGATGGCTGCCAACGGCAGCATGCTGGTCTGGACCGGGCTACTGATGCGCGTTGGCAGTGAAGATGAACTGGCCAGCGTGCTGGGCCATGAGGTGGCGCACTACGCCATGGCGCATTCCCTGGCGCGATTTCGACGTATTCGATCATCCATGGGACTGGGTTCCATCGTATCGCTGGGCATCGGCGTGGCCACCGGCGTGATCGTGCCCATTGGTGAATTGGCCGCCCAGATGAACGCGCTGGCCTTCAGTCGCGCGCAGGAATCAGAGGCCGATCGACTGGGCGCACAGTTCATGAATCTGGCAGGGTATGACCCGCATGCCTCTTATGCTGTCTGGGAACAATTGCTGGCCGAAGAAGAAGAGGCAGTGGCCAAGCGCGATGAACCCGGGCTGTTCATGGGTTCACATCCGGCTACCGAAAAGCGAATCGAGGAATTGCGAGAATGGGTCCGGAGAATTACGGCTCGTCACGCGGCAGCCAGAATCCGGACCGTCATCGCCAGGCTGTAGGCAGTCAGTATCTCGTCTACATGGAAGACCAGATCGACACCAATCGCTACGGGCGGACCAGCTTTTTACTGCAACGGCATGCGGAGCTCGGCGTAGAACCCGCACTGCTCGAGTTTTTTCGCGGCGAAATGTTTCGCCAGCGTGGCGAAGAAGGCGATACAGCTCTGGCCAGTAGCGCCTACGAGGCATCTATTGCGGCTGGCCCTGCACCCGCGGGCGCCTATCGAAATCTTGGTTATCTGCGCCTGAAAGAGAAGGATATTGCTGGCGCCCAGGCGTTGTTCCAGCGCTACCTGGCGCTGCGTCCGGACGCCGATGACCGTGCAATGATCGAGTTTTATCTTGCGGAGTAAAGTTATGAATTGCCGTCGAATTACCGCGCTTCTGCTGATCCTCATGCTCACCGCCTGCGCGACACCCTACAGCCTGGTCGAGCCCGGCGAAGCCACCATCGGCGGTATGAAAGTAACCGCCGATGGCGCCTGGAACAGCGCTTCAGCCATGCAGGCGCCTTATGCGCAGAAGTACTCCCAGGTCTGGACTCAGGACGGGCTGCTGCTGGATCGATTGATGATCTTCGGCGGGGTATCTGACGGGGAGGCGCTGTTCAAAATAGCCAGCAAGGATGCCGCCCTGCCGGTTTTTCGCAGCGACATGCTGCCCAACGAGGTCGCCGAACTGGTGGAATCCTCCATCGTGAAAATTCTTGGCGAAGGCGAAGTTGCGGTTAGCACCAGTAAATTGCGACCGCAGTTATTTGCCGATCAGCGTGGCGCTATGTTCGACCTGAGTGCAAAACTATCCGACGGGCCCGGCTACAGTGGCATGGCCGGCGGCTTCGTGGCCAGCGACAAGCTTTACCTGGTGATTTTTCTGGGCGCCGAGCCTTACTACAATGAGAAGCACCGTGACGTAGCTGAGGCGATCATCAAATCCGCACGGCTCTAGACAAGCGCCAAGTTACTTGAACAGATCCTCTGCCTGAGACCGAGATACGTCCTCCGCAGATTTCTCGGCAGGATCGTAAGCATCAGCATTGGGCTTGAAGTAATCACAAAAGTTCGCGCGTGCTTTTTCAACGACGCGCTCTGCATCGTCCTCCAGGCATTGGTCGACAGCGCGCGGGTCGTAGAAGCGACACATGCGGCAGGTATGCAGGGGGATGGTGCAGGACGGGCATTCGTCCAGGCGCGCCAGCGGCAGAGTCAAAGCCTCTAGCGATGCGCCGCAGCGATAGCATTGAAGTGGTTCAGCCATCCGTTTTATCTCGGCAGACGCACAAAACCACAGCGCAAGGACCCGGCCTAGCCGGCAGGCTGCACTGTACCGGCTGTCCGACCCAGCCAGCGGCCAAGCGCCGCCAGCGCCCAGACCAGCACGGCCATGACCAGCGTGCCGAGATACATGATCACCGGAATCCGCGGCAGGCCCATCAATTCCTCAGGCGACAGCGCGTAAAAAGTGATCATCGCGGCAACTAACGGCAGCCCTATCGCGAGCTTGCCCCGCATACCCAGACCCAGACCGTGCAGTTGTGTGATCAGGAAAATCGCAACACCGCCAAACAGGAACATGTGCCAGGCACCACCCTGCCCTTCTGCCATGATGTAGTAAGCGACCAGCGCACCATGGATGACAAACAGGGTTTCCAGGGCCATGGTCCACCAGCGGTTGGTGTGAAAACGTGTAAAGAATAAGCTGCTTTGCAGGAGCAGCAAGCTCATATATGCAAAGCCGGCGATATGTCCCGGCGTCATCTCTACCGGGTGATACCAGAAGGTATAGATGATCGCCCACGAGAAATAGTAGCCGTGATAACGCCGCACGATCTCGCCGGGCGCTTCCAGGATTGCCAGGCCCTTGCCGAAGAACAGGCCGCGCCGACGATTCTCCATCAGCAGTATCAGCAACAACATCAAAATCACGGACATCATGGAAGTCGCTTCATGCACGTCCTGGGCCAGACCATCATAGAAATACTTGGTCTGCACGATATGCAGCAGCAGGAAACCACCGTTGATGGCCAGCGCAGCAACGTTAAAGCCATGCAGCCCAAATACGTAGCGCGGGCGAGCCTTGCGCGCGTGGGCGATCAGAGTCCAGATAGCCAACTGGTGAAGGGTATAAGGTAGCCAGGCCGACAGTCGTGTCCAGACCGTCGCGTTTTCCAGCTGCCAGAGATACCAGAAATTCCCTTTGTCGACGGCGAAAACGACATCGTCACTGTAGGGCGCAAAGGTGAAGATCAGGCCCATAAAGGCCGCGCAGCCGGCCAGCCCCCACCAGTGCCGCCAGGGCAATACGCGCGGTGCGCTTAATGTAGCTTCCGTCGACATTAAACGCGGGGGCCGATCAGGCGCTCTTGGCTTCGCGGGCAGCCACACGCCGCGCGGCCGCATCACCGGCGATCAGCGGCACGGTGTCCAGCACCCAGTTGCCGGACTCGCGGCGCGCCGGGCTCGGAATCGCATACACGATGTCGCCACGCTTGGCTTCCAAAGCCTTGTAGTCGATTCGCCAGCCACGCGCATCCCAGTCCTTGAGGTAATCGCGATAGCGCACCACGGCCGTGTCGCCGGGCACCAGGATTTCCTTGGTATTGGAATCCGGTGTGCGCACCGGTGAAAGCGCTTCCAACACACCAACATCTTCATGCACGACCTGCAAAGTCACCTCTTCGATACGTGCATCATGTTTGTCTTCCATCAACCAGTTGCGCATGTTGACGAAGAAAATACGCGTGCTGTGATCATTCACCGGTGCTTCGAACAGGTATTGGTGAAAGGAATTGGTCGCCGTCAGGTCGATCCAGGTAACCAGCTGATTGGGGCCCTGGAACCAGGAACCGGCCGCACCCACGCGCTCGCCGGTCTTGTCTTCATTCAATGCCGTGTTGCTATCAAGCTTGTCGCCGAACGGCAGGTAGAACTTCGCACCCCAGGGGATTTCTTCCATCGGCGTAGGCGAAGCCTGGCGCTCGGCGCTCATCATCGGCGCGCCCTGCATGGGATGGACGAATTCATTGTGAATCGGGTCCATACCATTTTCCATGGAACGCTCGTAGTACGCGTTCAGGTCGATGACATACAGCTGGGCTTTCCACTCTTCCGAGCCATACTCTTCGATGTCGTAAATCGGTGGCCGTTCTTCTTCGGGGAGATCGCCGAGAAAGGCGAAAACGATGCCGTAGCGTTCCTCGGTGGGGTAGCTGTCAACTTTTGCACGGGCCGGACGCTTCTGGTTGATGAGCGAGGGAATCTTCTGGCAGACACCGTCGCCACCGAACTCCCAACCGTGATAGGGACAAACGACATTGCCGCCCTTAACCCAGCCGGCGGACAGAGAACCACCGCGATGCACGCAGGTATCGGCGAGCACATGCGCCGCGCCTTCTTCGTCCCGAAAGGCAACGAAGGGCAATCCCAGCAGCTCCACGCGCATGGCTTTGTCCTGCAGAAGCTCATCAGAGCGGGCGATGGGGTACCAGAAATTGATATACATGGTCGCGGATCTCCAGGCGGCTCGGGCCGCACTATTGTTAATGCAATCCACTATTCTAAATGGCTGAGGACCGCCTTGCGCCCCGCGACTGTACATGCCATGCCAGCACAACCGCTTTCCAACCACTCTGTGGTCACACAAATGAGCCCCTAGCTAGAATCTTTCGCCACAGACGGGCAAAAGGATTTCTTCTCTGGCAAATCACGCCCTGACGACTAGCCCAAAGGCCTGAGCGTGGCTTTTTCAGGCCCTGCTAAATGCACGGCAGCCGGCTGCTTGGCTATGCTCTGCCAGGCCATGAACGACAACCGCATAAATCCAGCCAAGCTCCTGCACAGCAAGTGGACCGCCGTCGCTCCACAAAACCGCGAAAAACACTTCCTGGTGACAAAACTGCTACGCGACGAAGGCGGCAAAATAATCGCCTGCCGGATTGAAGCCGTGCATAGCCAGCGCGAATTTGAACTGGACTGGCGCGCGCTAAAAGACACGCGGCAATGGCTGATCGGCTGGCAATAGCCAGCGCCGGCCGGGTCAGGCCAGGTAATCCGCCGTGAGCTGCTCTGAAACTTCCCAGAGTCGCGCCGACAACTTGGCGTCACCCATGTGCGGTCCGGTGGTTTCCGCCGGATTGCAGTCTTCAAAGTAGTAGCCACTGATAGACGCTGCGGTGGGGTGCGCAGCCACATAGACCTGGGTTGACGCACCCTGCGCTGAGGTCTTGAAACCCTCGCGCAACGGCGCATCGGGATCGCGCGGTTTCTTCATAAAGTAGCGGCCGAGATTGGTCGCCACCAGCCCGGGATGCACCGTGTTGGCCGTCACCGAAGTGCCGCTGTAACGACGCGCGAGTTCAAACGCAAACAGCGCATTGGCCAGCTTTGATTGCCCATAGGCAGTAAACGGCTTGTACCCACCCTCGCCCGACAGGTTGTCGAACTGGATACCCTCAGCCGGCGCGCTCTTGTAGCCGAGACTGCTGACCGTCACGATACGTCCGGCGGGCGCAGCCTCTACCGCGGGTAACAAATTGCGGGTGAGAATGTAGTGGCCGAGATGATTAACCACAAACTGTTTCTCCAGCCCGTATACCTGCTCCAGCTTGGGCAGCGCCATGATCCCGGCGTTGCAGATCAGCATATCCACAGGCGTGTCCATGGCCCGCACCGCAGCGGCACAGGCGGCCACGCTGGCAAAGTCACTTAACTCGCAGACCAGTGGCGTGGTCTTGCCGGTGACGCTGGCACAGGCAGTCTCGGCTTTCTGCAGGGTCCGCGCAGCACCCAGCACATGCGCACCGCGCGCTGCCAGGCTCTTCATGCTGTCGTAGCCAATACCGGAATTCACCCCCGTAATCAGCACCGTGCGGCCACTCAAATCCAGGCCCGCTACAACCTCGTCTGAGGTGGTGGCAAAGCCAAACTCACTGTGCGGCAGCTCAGCGACGCCGGCCAGCAGCCGCAGCGGCACGGACATTGCGACACCCAGGGCGGAGCCTGAGATCAGCAAATGGCGGCGCTGGCGGGAAACGATATTTGCTGTATCAGCCATGAACTAGCTACCCCTTAGCGCCGGAATGACGCGTTCGCCGATCAACTTGATGCCGTGTGCCTGGTGCTTTTTCAGTTCCAGCGAAATCTCGTTGCAGCCCGCTGCCTTTAACTCCAGCAAGTGCTCGATGACAGGCTCCATATCGTCAGTGCTTGCCGTCAGTGTGAGATTGTCCACACAGTCATCCAGCAACCGATCCGGCAGACCCTCCACAGAATCCGCATCGGCAGCGGCCATGGCATAGATCTCCGGAATAAACCGCATGATCACCGCGAAGTCTTCTTCGCTCATGAACTCGCGCATCATGTACTCGCGGAAAATGGCCCGGAAACCCATCCAGCGTTTCGCCTCGTGGCGCGCCTCGGCCAGATCGTCATAAACATACCAGGCCATAAAGTTATTGAAGCGAAAGTCATCGGCGTTGCGGCCAAACTCGGCCAGGTGACCGCGAACCGCAGACACGGCCGGCGCGGCCAGGGATGGCGCCAGGTCGCTCATCATGATGCCCTGGGAGGCACGCGCCGACATGCGCAGCATCTGCGGGCGATTGGCTGCCGCGTAAACGCGCGGCGGCGGCGCAGTGACCCAGTCGGCACGATAATTTTCCAGGCTATACAGCTGACCCTGATAGCTAAAGGGTCGCTGCGAAATGGCGCCGGTCACAATGTCGATGGCCTCGCGCACCGCGAGCACCCGGCGCGAACGGTCAACACCCAGCGCCATCACCACCTCACCGCCGGCGCCGATGATGGCCTGGGCACGACCCTCGGCGATCTCGTTCAGCGTCAGCAGGTTCATGGCAATCCGAAACGGATGCAGTTCGTAGGGACTCAGCGCGATGGGACCGAGCCGAATCCGACTCGTGGATTGCGCCAATTCAACCAGGTTACTAAAGGGATCGCGTCCGTCGAGGTAACTGGCGCACCAGATGGCGTGAATGCCCTGCTGTTCGGCCAGCTGCCCGAGTGCCGCGAGTTTCGCGGGCGGCAGCTGAGAATCCAGGACCAGGTCGATATCCATATATTCAGTCTAGCAAGGCGGCCGCCGAAACCGCTCTCGAAGTTCGATCGAAAACCACAGCTAGGTCACTCGAGAATCTTTTGCCATGTCCTACTCCGCGGTCCTTAGACAGCTCCCGGCCAGCCCGATCGAGCTGCAGCCGGCACCCCTGTCCAATGCGGTGCAGCTGGGCGAACGCGCACAGCCGCTGGTATTTGATTGCCCGAGCATCTGGCACCACGACGCGCCACTGCTGGAAACGGTGCGCAAGGAATACGGCCACCTGCGCTGCGCCGACCTGCAGGGCACCTACGGGTGGGTGCTGCGCTACGAGGACGATGAGGCTTACCAGGCGCTGAATATCACCACGCTGGGTGAGTTTATTGAGCTATGGCAGGACGATACCGAGTGCACAATGCCCTACTTCCGGCACCTGTCGATCCTCCGCAACCTGCCAGGGCTGCAGCGGTACTTTTTGACGCCGCAACAGTTTCGACCAAACTGGGTTACGCATCCGGCTATCGATCGCATCGGCGGACCGGAATTGTTCTTCGGCCAGGCCGGCACCGGATTTGGCAATCTGCATATTGATCACCTCAGCGTGCACGTCGGTTTTTATCAGTTCTCGGGCGAAAAACAGTTCATGTTATTCCCACCGGAAGATAAACCCTGCCTCTACGCCTATGCGGGTCAGGAGTTTCCCTGGCAACAGCGCAACTCGCGCATCACGGGAAATACCATCGGCGACCTGGAGCGCTTTCCACTGTTAAAGCTGACTCGCCCCAGGAGCGTCGTACTGAAGGCGGGTCAGGCCCTGTTTCTGCCAGCGGACTGGTGGCACACCACCATCAACCTGACGGACTCCGTGAGCTACAGCATTCGTATCGTCAATCAAAGCAATGTCAGCAGGACCGGCCGCGCACTGTTAGCGGGCGTTCCCAGGCTAGCGCGACGCTGGTTGAGCAGCTAGATGTGGCGACTGCGCACAGGCCAATCCGGCTAAATCCCGAACCGGGAGAAATTAAGCGCCGACCCTGGTTCAGGCCGGCCTGGCTGCGAAAGAAACTCTGGGGCTACAAATCAAACGGTATCGGCCGCTCAAACATGTCCCATTGAGGCACCAGCAGCTCGGGATATTCGCGCTCCATCCGCGCCAGAATTTCCCGGGGTAACTCGGCTGGCGAATTAATCTTCTTGCCATCCCAGAACCCGGACAGGTGACCGCCACCTTCCGGCATCTTCAGCCACTTTGGATACTCGTAGGCGTAGTGGCCACAGAAATGCACAGGCAGAGAGCTAATGGTTTCATTGGCGAACAGGTCAAACTCCACCCATTGGCAGGAGTTTTCAATGTGCGTTGCCGGCCAGTCCGGCGGTGCGCTGCGCACGCTGTCCAGCTTGATCAGGTCATTTTCGATGCGAAACTGCCGATACACATCCTGAACAACGCCATTGCCGTTCATATTGCGAAAGCCCACCGGGCTGGCAATGGTTCCAGGGTCGGTCAGCAGCAGCGATACCGGGACGGAAACCACTTCACCCGTGATCGGGTTGGTGACGGAGTCTATAAACTTGTTGGTTTTCAGATCACGCGGGAAGGAAATATTATGCGCGTGAATACGGTAATTATCGTCACCGAGATGACGGAAGTAACTGTATTCGATGTCCCTCATAACGCAGCACGGGTTCCGGCCGTCGGCCACCCGGGATTGCGAATACGATCCAGTGATACCAGGTCAGCGTCGAACCCTGCTCCTCGACCAGGTCCCGTTCCATACGAAAGTGCGCGCGAAACTCTTCTACCGGATCTTCAAAATAGAGAAACTCCGAAGTGACCTGGCTGGTCGGCGGACTGACGGACTTGGGCGCCTGCGCTTGAGCGGGACCCGCGCCCAGCAGGGTACCGGTGGCGCCGGCCGCGGCCGAGGAGACAAAAGTGCGTCTGGTAACCATTACTCACAACCCCCTGATAATTTATTCACCCACATTAAACGCTTTGCAGAGCTGCGGAAAATAGATCAGTCGCCCGTCGCGATGCCCGCAGCGCATCACCAGCGCTTACCAGGGGTTTCGAGGGGGAACTTAAAGGCTTCGCAACGCATAACCGGCGGTGAAATACAGGCCGGAGCATCCAAGCCGTGCAGAATACTAATTAATCGCTAGCGGCAGAGACTGCGCTCGCAGGGCACCCCGTCGGCATCGCCGTCCATGCTTTTCAGCCCGCACTGGTTCAAATAGAACAACGCCTCTTCACAGCTGGCCATTTCGGCACAGGCCTGCTTGTTGCCGCAATTGCTTGCCCGGCCCTGATCACCGGACTGGGGCTGACGCCCGGCGCCGCGCGGAATGGCTTTTCCACTCCAGACGCCGAGATTGGCGGCGCGCGCCTGCGCCTCTAATTCATACAGTCGCGGATCTTCAGCCCAGCGCCGATAGACCACAGCAAGACCCTGCTCCACCAGGGCTGCATTCACATCACGATCGTCGACATATACGCGACCGACAATGCGGCCATACTTGTCGACGTCGAACAGACGTACTGCAATGTCGCGATCGCGCACCATTTGATTCAGTGCTTCGCGCGCACGGTTGGCGAAGGGCTCGCCTTTCTCCGGGGTATCAATCTCAGACAGGCGAATACGCAGGGCGCGGCCGTCCGCCGTCTTCATGGTCAGGGTATCGCCATCGGCGACGCGGGTAACGCGCCCGTAGAAAAACCCGTCGCGAGGTGTCAGCCGGGCTGCCTGGATCAACGGGCTCTGCACAGGCCCCCGCCGCCAGCAGCAGGCCCAGCGCCAGCAGCCAGCGGGATGCCTTAGTGATCGTGCGAATGGCCGCCGGAATGGGAATGGCCGTGCCCATGATCGTGGCTGTGACCATGATCGGCGCTGTGATCATGACTGTGTCCATGGCCCGAATCGCCGTGATCCGCATGCGCATGCGGCGAATCAAACATATGCCCGCGACGCGTCTTGGTGACGGGCTTCTCGGCCTTGGGCTGGCGCCAGCCCGAGCCCTTGAGCTGGAAATTCGGCGCGGAAAGCAGTTTGTTCAGCGCCGGCTCGCCACAGGCGGGCAGTCTTTCAGCGGCGCCTCGGCCAGTTTCTGCAGGGCGTCGAACTGATGGCCACAGGCGCTGCACTGATAATCGAAGATTGGCATGGCTTGGTCTATGCTCTGGCTAGTCCCCTCAGCATACCAGCAAGCCCATGCACCAGAACCCCGACGATGCCGGAATCCGGCAGATCCTCACCAGCGTCAAGACCATCGCCGTGGTCGGCGCCTCGGATAAAACCAACCGGCCCGTGCACGGCGTCATGCGCTTTCTGCAAAGCAAGGGCTTTCGCACGCTGCCGGTGAACCCGCGGCTGGCCGGCCAGCAGTTGCTGGGCGAGACCGTCTGCGCGACGCTGACAGATATCGCCGAGCGCATCGACATGGTGGATATTTTCATGAATGCCGCGCGGGTGGAGCCCATCGTGCAACAGGCCCTGGATACGGATGCCGGCGTGATCTGGATGCAGCTGGGCATCGTCAACCAGGCCGCAGCTCAGCTGGCCGAAGATGCCGGACTGACGGTGGTGATGGATCGCTGTCCCGCCATTGAATGGCGCCGTCTCGGACTGGAGGATGCGGAACCGTGAAACTGAATCGTCGCACGCTGCTGCAAAGCGCCGCCGCGATCAGCCTGAGCGGGCCCGGCATGGTGTATGGCGAAACGCTGATCAATAAAACCATTCCCGCCAGTGGCGAACAAATACCCGCCATAGGGATTGGCACCAATCGCTTTCAACTGGGCACGGCCGCCGAGAATGCGGCCCTGGGCGATACCCTGCAGGCCTTTGCCGACAGTGGCGGCAGGCTGGTGGATACGGCACCCATGTACCGGAGTTCGGAGACGGTGCTCGGCCAGTTGATGCAGCAGCGGAAACTGCGCCAGCAATTGTTCGTTGCCACCAAGGCGGATCGCGCCAGCGACGAGGGCGGCATCCAGCGCCTGGAAAACTCTTTTACGCAGCTGGGCGGAGAGCGGCTGGACCTGGTGCAGTCCCACAACCTGCGCGGCGTCGACAGCATGCTGCCGGTATTGCGCGAATACCGCGAGGACGGCCGCATCCGCTACATCGGCATTACCACCTCACGCAACGCGCAATTCGCCGATTTCCTGCAGGTGATGCGCGCGCAGCCGCTGGATTTCATCCAGGTCAATTACTCGCTGGCCGATCGCGAGGCCGCCGACGAGATCCTGCCCACGGCGGCCGACCGCGGTATGGCCGTTTTGATCAATTTGCCCCTCGGCCGCGGGCGGCTATTTTCGGCCGTCGAAGCGCTCACGCTGCCGGACTGGGCGGCCGAGTTCGACTGCAGCAGCTGGGCGCAATTTTTCCTTAAGTACGTCATCTCCCACCCGGCTGTAACCTGCGCCATCCCCGGCATGACCAAGGCCCGTCATGCGCGTGACAATCTTGGTGCGCTGCGCGGCCGCCTGCCCGACGCCGCTGAACGTCAGCGCATGGAGCAATGGTTTGACGCACTCTAGCACTGGCCTGTAACCGCTGTTCAGTCAGCCCGACAAGAGTTTCCCAGAGCGAGAAAACGCCGGTTGCACGGTCGGCGCATTTCCCGTAATACTCGGCTCAGTTTCATAAAGAAAAGGAGGTGATCCAAATGTCTAGTGAGAGTATGAAGGTAGCTATTCCGGCCTCGCATATTGGCTCGACAGTGGAGACCCTTTACTGCCTGAGGTGAGATGCAGGATCGAGAGTGATCGATCCAGAGGTTGGGACTACCTAATCTCACGAAGGCCCGCGTAAGCGGGCCTTCTTTTTTTGTGCCTCAGCGCAATTCGAAGCTTGTAACCTTTTGCACCGCTTCGCGGTAGGCGCAGTAGTCGCAGTCCGGCCCGGCGGCCGGTATATCGTGCTGCTGCAGACACTCATGGATGAGCGTCAGGGTGGGCTCCAGCCAGCTGTCGTCACCCTCATGCGCAATCAGCGTGACGTCGAATTCCAGTTTGCCGTCGAAAGCCGCGGCATCGGCCCGGCCATTGCAGTAAACGAAATAGCCGGTATTCGATACGGCATGCCCATTGCGCCGCAATAACCACTGGTAGACCTCCATCTGGCGCTTGTAACCGGCGTGCCAGCCCTGGTCCAGCCGGGTAATAGGCTCGCCCTTGGAGGTCGCCTTGTAATCCACCACCACGTAGTTGTCGTCGGCATCGATCCACAAGTCATCAATCGCGCCGGAGACCCGGAAATTGGTTTCGCGATGCAGAAACTGCACGCCCTTGAAGTTCTCACGCCAGTCATTCAGCTGCTCGTGAGCCACGGGCCGGGCATCGATGCCGTAGGACTCCAGCAAGGGATGCTGCGAACCCGCAGCGCGGTGAATATCGAACTCGGCCTTCAGCAGCCGATCAACGGCGTTGTTGAGATTGAAGGGAAACCCTGGCGGCCGGCCAGTGCCCAGCCGCCGATCGATATAGAAGCAGCAGGGGCAATCAATGAACAGGTCAATCTTCGAGCGGCTCAGATTGAACGGCTTCTGATCGCCGGGTCGATAAAGATTACGGCTGCGATGCGGATTGTAGAAGCGCGACATGCGCTCAGGCCGGCTTGCGTAACTTCAGCACAAAGCGATCCGTGTTGCCGCGAATATCGCGACCAAACACCATCTGCGTGAGGTCATCCTCGGGATGCTTGAGCATCTGGCCCTCGGCCTCAATCACAAAACCCGCGTCGCGGGCCAGGCCTTCGACAATGCCTTGGGGAATGCGATGCAGTTTCGCGTTGTCGAGTCCGTCCTTGCCGGAATGATCAATCAGGATAAACACCCCGCCCGGTTTCAGTGCGGCGTAGACCTGTTGCATCTGGCTGGCCGCGGCGGCTTCACCGGCCATGAAATACGTGTCGTGGTAGTTCAGCGCCGTCAGCGCCATGTCTGCGCTGCCGGCCGGCACAAGCTGCTTGTCCAGGCCCTCGTCGGCGCGAACCACGTTAATCAGACGACCGTTATCCAGCCGCTTGGTGAGGGCTTTATCCGAAGCGCCGTTCATGGCCTGGAGCAGCCAGGCAGGATTCTCCGCATAAACCACGCCCTGCGGCCCCACCGCGACGGACAGGACTTCCGTATACCAGCCGCTGGCGGCCATCACGTCGATCACTGTCATACCGGGCTCAAGACCGGCAAAGGCCAATACCTCGGCGGGTTTGCGTGCCGCGTCGCGGCTCCGATCGGCATCCGAACGCTGGTCAAGAGCGTTTAAATGCGCACCGGCCAGAACCACGGTGGTGGTCAGCAACAGCGCTGACGCCAGCAAATACTTCATTCTATTCATTCTCTTTGCTCCCAAATTGCAACACGGCGATAAACGCGTCGCGCTTGCTAACCCCTGCGACGCAGCTCGTTGCACAGCAGGCCATCACGGCGCACTGCCGCGCTGAATCAGGTTAATGCCGATACCGTCGGCATCGAAAAACAACATTTCCAGGTCTTCGACTTCGACCTCCGGGTTCGGGAACAGCACCATGGGCGGCGACACGATGGTGTAACCGGCATCGCGAGCCCGCGCATAGATGCCGTGAATATCCGTAGTGACGAAAATAAACGCACTGTCGCCGGTACGCACATCGGTTCGCGGCGGCGGTGGCGGCGGTGGCGTTTCGCCCAGAAAACTGAACAGGCCGACATTGCCGGCGAGGGTATCGCCGGACTGCAGGATAGCCACGCGCACGGTCTTGCCCGTAGTGCCCAGCACCTGGTTAACGGGCTCGCCCTCGAGCACCGTTTCCAGGCGCACCTTGAGGCCGAGTATGTCGCGATACAGTTTCAGGGATTCATCGATATCACGCACGAATACACTGGCGCGCAGCATCGGCGTGAGTTTTTCCCCGGGCGGCACGCCGGGTTCCTGCGCCAGGGCATGGGTCACCATCATCATCACTCCCAGGGTCAACAGTGCTCTCATTTT
This sequence comes from uncultured Gammaproteobacteria bacterium, assembly GCA_963807995.1. Classification (GTDB taxonomy): domain Bacteria; phylum Pseudomonadota; class Gammaproteobacteria; order Steroidobacterales; genus J054. The sequence continues at coordinate 10,425 of CAWEDX010000002.1, read as the reverse complement.
TTACTACTCAGAAAATCGATAGTGGCATCGGCCAGGGCGCCCGACTGATCTTCCTGGAGGTAGAAACTGCAGTTGGGAAACACCCGGTGCGGCTGGCCGGCAGCACCCGGAATATGCGTCTTCAGGGCTTCAGCCTGGCGCGCATCACGATCGCAGAACAGGGTCAGCACCGGCTGCTGCCAGTGGGCCAGGCTGGCCCAGGCGGCCTCGTAATCGGCTAATTCGTCACCCGACAAAACCACCGGGTGAATAAACGGAAACATCTTCGGCGCAACCTTGAAACTCTCGTCCGGGAACGGTGCGTCGTAAGCGGCCAGCTCTGCTGCGGACAACGTTCGCTGCACGCCTTCCTGCACCATCTGGCTGATCGGAAATTTAGGCGCGGCAAACATGCGCCGTCGCCAGGCGTTAAACCATTGACTGCCGTTGGGATTGGGCAGCGGCGCCTGGCAGCTGCTGAAGATCAGCCGACCCAGACGCGCAGGACTCTCGGCGGCAATACGCATGGCAAAAAACGCGCCCCAGTCATGGCAGAAGGCGTTAATGCCGGGCACGCCAACCCGGTCCAGGAACGCATCCAGCCAGCCGACATGCGCTGCATGGCTGTAAGCCTCCGCGGCCACCGGCTTGTCGGAGCGACCGAAGCCGATCAGATCCGGGGCCAGCACGCGAAAGCCCGCGTCGGCCAGCAAGGGAATCATCTTGCGATAGATATAGCTCCAGGCTGCCCTGGCCATGCAGCAACAACAACTCGCCGCGATCGCCGGCGCCCTCATCGACGTAGTGCATGCGCAAATTGCCCAGTTCGACGTAATGGGGCGCAAATGGATACTCGGGCAGATTCTCGAAGCGGGAATCCGGGGTACGCAGAAATTCAGACATAGAATACTTCCGTCAGTCTCGTGAGCAGGCCTGCCGACGTTCACCCGACTATGCCTTCTGCGCAGGAGAAACGCACGCCATGAACGACACACACACCATAGCTCGGCGCCCGGCCCGGCGCCTGCCGGCCGAAGGCGACGGCGGCCTGTACTCGCAGACCTGGTATCCCATTTGCCTGGCGGCCGAGCTGGACGATGGCGGGCTCATTGGCCGCGAATTCCTCGGCGGACGGGTCATCGCCTTTCGCGACGAAAATGGCGAACCGGCCGTGCTGAGCGCCTACTGTGCCCACCTGGGCGTCGACCTGAAATGCGGCAGCCTGGTGGACCATACCGTGCGCTGCCCCTATCACCACTTTCATTACGCCGGCAGCGGCAAGGCCGTGAAAATCGGCAACGGCGAGAAACCACCACCCGAGGCCCGCCTGTATCGCTATCCCACCGCCGAGTGCTACGGCGTAATCTTTGCCTTCAACGGCGAGGAACCGCTATTCGACCCGCCGTCCTTCTCGCTGCCCGACAGCGAAATCCGCACCCACGCCTTCAAGACCGAGATGCAATTCAACGTCGACCCCTGGGTGATCATTTCGCAAACCCCGGATCTCAATCACACCCAGTTTCTGCACGGGCCGGAATTCGCCCCGCAGTTCGAGATTCCACCGATGAACTTCGGTGACTACTCGGGCAGCTATAAAGTCGATGAGGATCTCTACTTCGATGCGTCAGGCGTGTTCAAAGAACTGGTCGCCACGGTGCACGGTACCAACATCGTGCACCTGGAAACCATCATCAACAATATGTGGACCGGTGGTGTGGCCAGCCTGGTGTCACTGCGGCCCGGCGCCTGCGAGGTCTACGGCATTAACGCGGTGAAGATCGCCGATGTGCAGCCGCAGACGGACGAGGCTATCCAGCAGGTGCTGGATACGCTGAAAGCCATGAACATGCAGATTATGAGCGAGGACCAGAGCGTGTACGAAAACATTCGCTTTGTGCAGGGCACGCTGCTGGAGGTGGACCGTGACCTCGCGACTTACTTCAGTTACCTGCGCCGTTATCCGCGGGCTAATCCGGGGCGCGAATTCATTACCGGTAGCGGCAGCGAATAAGTAGCGATCCCGAAAAGAAAAAACCCGGCCGAAGCCGGGTTTTTTAACTTTGAGCCAGTTGCTGCTCAGGCAGTGCGGCGACGCACCCAGGTAAGCAGGCCCAGGGCTGAACCGAACAGCCAGAATGCCCGGCATGGCCTGGGGCAACACAACGTGGCGGATGCCCTGCCAGCGGGTGCCGCCCAGGCTTGCGCTGACCGTCCGAAACTCGGTAGGCACCGAGCGCAAAGCTTCCTCTGAGGCACTGATGATGATGGGTAGGGTCATGATCGCCAGCGTCAGAGAACCAGCCAGGATCGAGGTCCCCAAGCCCAGAAACAGCACAAACAGACCCAGGCCAAAGAGTCCGTACACGACCGAGGGAACTCCGGCGAGGTTGATGATGGCCAGCCGGATAATGCGGGTTAAGAGTGTGTCGCCAGCGTACTCGGCCAGGTAAATCGCTCCGCCGACACCTACTGGAATGGCAGCCAGCGCCGTTCCCACAATCAGAATCAAAGTACCGACAATGGCGGGAAAGATACCACCGGCCTTCATACCGTCGCGGGGCATCGCTGTCAGAAATTCCCAGTTGACGGTCGCAATGCCCCGGTAGGCTATACTGCCGATGACGAGGAGAATGGGCACCACCACGACCAAGGTGGCCAGACCTAGCAGAACAAACCCGGCACGCTGCACCCATACACGGTCCATCAGCGCAGCCCTCCCTTCCGCCGTTTCTTAAAGACGGTCGAAGCGGCGGCCAGGTTGACGATAAAAGTGATCAAAAACAGGATGATGCCCAAACCAAAAAGGGCGTGATAGTGGGTGCTGCCCTGGGCCACTTCACCCATCTCGGCGGCAATAGTCGCCGTCATGGTCCGGACCGGACGGAAAAGGGAATCGAGGCTCAGCGGCAGCCGGGCCGCGTTGCCGGTGACCATCATGACTGCCATCGTCTCGCCGATGGCGCGCCCCATGCCCAGCATTACGGCGACGATGATGCCTGAGCGGCCAGCGGGCACCACCACCCGCCAGATGGTCTGCCACTCTGTGGCGCCCATGGCCAGGCCTGCATCGCGATAGCTCTTGGGCACAGCGTCGAGAGCGTCTTCGGCAACGCTGATGATGGTCGGCAACGCCATGTAGGCCAGGAGCAGAGCGCCCGTGAATGCGGTCAGGCCGGTGGGTGCGCCCAGTCCGTCTCGGATCAGAGGGGAGAGGAGCGTCATCCCAAAGAATCCAAGCACAACTGAGGGGATCCCTGCCAGTATCTCTATCAGCGGCTTGAGGATCTCGCGAGCCCATTTCGGTGCCACTTCGCGCACAAACACGGCGGTGGCCACGCCTAAGGGCAGGGCGATGAGTATTGCGACAACCGTAACGAGGATCGAGCCCAAGAGCAGGGGAATGGTGCCGAATAGATCGAAAATAGGGTACCACCGGATCCCCAAAAAGTTGCCCACCGGCACCTCAAAGAATGCAGGCAATCCTTCGCGCATCAAAAAGAGAAAGATCAGAAGCAGAAATCCGATGCTGGAAAACCCCAACACCCGGATCAGAATCTCAATGGAAAACTCGGACCAGCGGACCTTTGGTTTCGGCTTTTCCTTCTCTACCAATCTCACACTCCTGATGAGGTCTCCACGCTATTCTCTGAGAATCGGGGCGCTGGACACGGTGGCGCGTCGTCGCCCGTGGCCGACGCTATTGCAGAGGGACGAAACCTAACTCAGATACGAGGCCCTGGCCCTCATTGAGCACCCAATCCAGGTAGGTCTTGACCTCGCCCGTCGGCTCGCCAGCCGTGTACATGAAAAGCGGTCGCGAGATAGGGTACGAAGCGTCGTTGACCGTGTCCACAGAGGGCAGCACGTAAGGACCCTCAGCCGCTTCGGCAACGGCCAACACCTTTTGGTCGTGGGTGACGTAGCCCAGGCCATCGTAGCCGATGGCATTGGGATTCTGCCTCACCTCGGCGCTGATCCCTTCCGAAGACGGCATCAGGAGCGTGTCGGGTGAAAAGAGCAGGTCGCTATCCTTGTTGCCCATCCGGATCACGTTCTCGAGAAAGTAGACGTGGGTGCCCGAGTTCGACTCCCGGGAGAGAAGAACGATGGGCCGATCCTCGCCGCCCACTTGGCTCCAGCGAGTGATGGCGCCAGTGTAGATGTCCGAGATCTGTTGCAGCGTGAGGCCATCGACCGGATTCGAGGGGTGGACGACCACAGCGATGGCATCGCGGGCCACGACCCACTCCACCGGCGAAATGCCATTCTCCTCAGCCGCAGCGATCTCTTCAGCCTTCATTGCTCGAGAGGCGTTTGCCATGTCGACGGTGCCATTGATCATCGCCGCGATGCCGGTGCCTGACCCCCCGCCGGTTACCGATATGCGCACGTTGGGGTCGAGGCCCATGTAGGTCTCCGCCCAGGCCAGGGCCAGGTTGACCAACGTGTCGGAGCCCTTGTTCTCGATGGTCTGTTCCGCCCTGGCGGCGCCTCCGGTTCGATTCCGATTCTGGCGACCCGCCTACGACAAGAACCCAGACCAGGGCGATACCGCCAAGAGCAGTATCAGCCACCAGGCAGAGGGAATTCGACGCAATCTATTGAACAGCTCGTTCAGAGCAGTTTTCACTGGTTTGTCCTACGGGCTGGTTTTCGGATCACGGGATGGCACGCGGTATGGCACCGCATACCGGCGCAGGCCCTGACGCCAGGCCAAGTCTACCATACTTTGGCTCAGCGGCAAAATTACGAATGCCGCCGTATGGTCCACACCATCGTGCCCCATCCCTTCTTGCTTCCCTGAAAAACCTATGCTATACTCAGCAGACCGTACTTGTAGAGGTTCTGTCTATCCGCACCGCCTTCCGCGGGCGCAACGGCCCGCCAATCAGGAGGTTCATCCCGGACCACACCCCTTCAAGGCGCCATCGACCAGGGCGAGACGACGTTCTCACCGATGCTGGTTTTCCCCTTCACAACAACACTCAGTCATTTCCCCATAGGCCGGTTCCAGGAGGCAGAGACACAAAACGCAGTCCAGTTCACACAAGGAGGAGGAGCAATGATTCACTCATTGACGAGCAGTGATTGATCTGGGTGGGCACGGGTCTCCCGGCTGGGATTGTCCGTGGTTTTGCTTGTGGCGGCCTTGCTTTTACTGGCCGTGCAGGTTGCCTACGCCGACAGCATCCAAGTGACCACCCCTGATGACGTCGTCGATGCCAACGGCGGCAACTGCGTGGGCCTCGCAGCGAGCGACTTACCCGGCGCCGACGCCCTGGTGAGCCTGCGCGAAGCCCTCTGCGCCGCCAACACCAATCCCAACCCTGATACCATCCTGCTGCTGGCCGAGACCTATGTGATCACCCAGACCGGCAGTGGCGAGAATTTCAACAATGTAGGCGACCTGGATATCCTGGAAGCCGGAGGCGACCTGACCATCAGCGGTGCGGGCGCCAGCACGACCATCATTGACGGGAATGGGTCCGTGATCGGCGACCGGGTGTTGGACATCCCTTTTGACACGACGGGCTACATCACAGTAACCATCTCGGGGGTCACCCTCCAGCACGGCTCCGTGCCCGGGGGCTTGGGCGGCGGGCTGTATGTGAACAGGGGTCACAATATCAGAATCCAAAACAGCACCGTTTATAGCAACACGGCCCAAGATGGCGGTGGGATCTGGACGCGGAGCGCCACACTGGAGATCACAGATAGCATGCTCTCTGACAACAGAGCCATCTGGAGCGGGGGCGGCATCTACCACGGTCCTGGGGGTGGCACAATCTCCATCTACCAGAGTACGCTCGCGGGAAACCAAGCCACCGGCCCCAACGAAGTCCAGGGTGGGGGCATCTATAACGCACAAGACAAAATCCAGATCAGCCTGAGCACGCTGTCAGACAATCAGGCGACCAGTACGGCAGCGAACGCGGCCGCAGGCGGCGCCATCTATAGCCGCGATGGAACTATCGACATCACGACCAGCGAATTGCTGAACAATACGGCCAGCGGCCCCCTCGTCGCAAGCATAGGCGGCGGCATCTCCCTAAGAGACGGTGGCGTATCCATCACCTTTAGCACCATCTCGGGCAATACGGCAGCAAACACCGCGGGCGATGCGGCCTTTGGCGGCGGCATGAGCTGCGACAGCGCCGCCGTAACCATCACCCACAGTCTCATCTCGGCGAACCGGTCGGGCGGCAGTGGGGGCGGCATCGACCTCAACGACGGCAGCCTGGTCATGACCAATACCACCGTCTCGGGGAACCAAGCTGTCAATTCCGGTGGCGGCATCTACAATGCCCAAGCTACGGCCCAACTAGATCACGTGACAGTCACGGACAATGTCGCCGACAACGATAGAGACGAGTTCGGCTCGGGCGGGGGCATCTTTCGCAGTATCGGTCTGACGGAACTCAAGAACACAATCCTCGCTGGAAACGTCGACAAGAGCCCCTCACCCGTGAACAAGCATCCTGACTGCTTTGGGAATGCGACATCCCACGGGTACAACCTGATTGGGGATCAGAACGGCTGCGAAACAACGACTTGGCTGGGAACCGACCAGGTGGGCGGGAACTCTATCGACACCATCGACCCCCTGCTCCATTCCCTGGCCGACAATGGCGGCCCAGCCTTTTCCCACGCCCTGCGTCCCGGCAGTCCGGCCCTGGATGCCGGCTCCTGCACCGATATTGGTGGGGACACCGTTGGCAACGATCAGCGCGATTGGAGCCGGCCCGTGAACGTCAAGTGCGACATCGGCGCCATCGAGGCGGAACCTGACCTGTCGATATTCAAGGCCGCCACACCGGCAACCCCTATCCCGCGCTACGGCGAGGTGACCTACAGCATCGAGCTGGCCAACAGCAGCGCCGCCTACGTCGACGGCGTCAATGTGGTTGACCCCTTGCCCACCAACGTGACCTTTGCCCGCTGGCTGCCGGGCGGACAGCCTACGGGAGCCACGGTGACCAGCGACACGCTGACCTGGAATGGCACCGTCACCGGCGGTCAGACAGTGTCCTTTGAATTTGTGGTAACCCACACCGGCGACTTTTGCGATATCGTAACCAATACGGCAGAGTACAGCTACTACAATGGCGGTGGATTCGCCGAGGCGACCTTTGCAGTCACGCCAGCGATCAAGGTCTACCTGCCCATTGTGCTCAAAAGCACCCAACCCTAGTAGACCGGGGCGCAAACGATCCGCTGGTTGTCGCTCGCCAGGGATCGCCAGAGCCCTGGCATTCTGCCCGGCCCTCTGCCAGGACAAGGGCCGGGGGGTGCGATAGCCACCCCCGGCGACAATATTATCCAGGACGACGATGGCTGCACCCTCGGCGGCAGCGGCGCGAATACAGTAGGCGAGGACCCCAGGTCGGGCGTCCTGGCAAACAACGGCGGCCCCGATTTCTTGCCCACCCATGCGTTGTTGGAGAGCAGCCCTGCTCTAGACGCCGTGACCGCCTGCCACGACGTGGGCGGCAGCCCGGTTAGAGTCGACGAACGGGGCGTGTCCCGCCCCAAATTCTCAGCCTGTGATATGAGGCCTTTAAATGAGCAGGTCACGCGGTCTGGTAACCCATCGTGCTGCGGGACCAGGTTTGTCATTCATGGCGCCTGTGGTACAATGTCTGTACCAACCGAACAGACCAAAAGGGAGGAATCACTCGCATGACAGTTCGAGGTGTACTGCTCGCCGCAGTCCTCATCGCAACCCTGGTGATCACATCCTGCGGTGCAAACCCAACGGCCACCCCACTGCCTCCTGCCACGGCGCCGTCTCCCACCAACACCCTGCCTTCGCCTACCGCCCCCCCCATCCCGCCCGCCGACACCCCCCTCCCGCCCACCAAGGTCCCGAGGCCCGTTGAACCCCCCGACGAGGGCAATCCCTTGTTCCGCAACGAGATTGCCGGCTATTCCGTCCTCTACCCCAAGGGTTGGAAGACCTTTGCCTTTGACGAGACCCAAAGCGACTTCTTTTTTTCCAGCGAGGTGGACATAGAAACGATCCTCAGCGGCGAGTCCCTGCCCCAGGTGCCCATCGTGGGCATCACAGCGGGCCCGGTTGACGAGATTGATGAAGAGCAGTTGGCAGGTGCACAGACGGACCAAGAGGTTCTCGACACACTCATCGCGTGGGTCAGCGAGTATGAGAGCTTTGAGGCAGGTGAGGTCAAGACCTTGACCCTGGCCGGCGAGAAAGCCATCGCCATCGACGTTGCCTGGTCTCAGGACAGCGAGGCTTTGGTGGGACGGGACGTGGTGCTGCAACAGGGAGACCGGGTACCGGTCATCCAGGCCGTTGGCAAGGCAGAGACGTGGGACGCTTTTATGCCCGCGTTTGAGGGCATGCTGGATAGCCTGAGTGCTCTTTGAACCAATCACCCAACTGCAGCTCAATGAGGAATACGACGACGACCTCTATACCATCCTCTATCCCTCGGACTGGGTCGTCTATTCGCTGGGCGAGTTGACGGTCCTGGTGGAGAGCGAGGAAATCTTGGACGAGGCGGTCGCCTCGGTGCCCGTCGTCCTGATCGAGAGCGGTTCCCTGGATACCCTGGCCGGGGGCATCATGGCCGGCACCCAGAGCGCCGAAGAGATGCTGGAAGCGCTGGGGCAATCGCGCCTGTCCGACAACCCGGACATCCATATCGGCGACATCGAACAGGTGTCGGGCGGTGGCAATCTGGGCGCTGCGGTATCGGTGCTGTGGCGCGAGGAGGGCATTCCAGCCATGAACCTTTCCTTTGCCCTGCACTTGGGAGATTGGGGCATCCTCATCCAGGGCATCGGCACGGTCGATGGCTGGGCGCCCTTTTCCGACACCTTTGGCGACATGGTGGACAGCCTGGTCGTCTATGAGCGGGAAAGCGAGTCTGTCGATTTCGCCGATCCGGCCAGCGTGGTGCAGGCGGTGTTTGCCGCTGCCCAAACGCAAGAGTATGGCTTGTTGTCCAGCCTGTGTGATCCCCTGGGCGAGCACGACGGCGACATGGACCTGATCTGCGCCATGAATGCGGACCACCCGGACCAGGAATCCTTTGTCGCCTTTTTTGCCAACGCCCGGATAACGGACGAGCCGGTGATCGATGGGGATCAGGCCCAGGTGCCGGTGCTGGTTGGCCCCGACGGGGACGAGGAAGAGACGATGAGGCTCATCCAGCGGGAGGGCAAATGGTACCTGCTCGGCTTCTAAGAATTCCGAATTTGCCCATCGGAATGGGCGAAAAACCGGAATTCTACTGAAACGTATCCAATCGTTTAATGATCTCGGCCTGGAGCGTTGCATCCCACAGCTCTTGGGCGTGGCTCAGGGGCACCGTAATATGCTCCTCGGCGCGGAATGAGGGCGGAAAGCGGCAGCGTTTGTCGGCGGTCAGCCCATCGCCACGACCGGGCATAATCTCGTCCAGGTCCATGCCCAGCAGTTTGAGCGGCAGCCCATCGGGAATGGGCGATGCCCCCTTGGCCTCCATAGCTTTGGCCTCCAGTGGAACTCTATCTTGCCATCGCCGCCCTTTTGGGGACCATGCTGCCAGCGGTATAGGTCCACAGATATAGGCGCAAAAGCCGGGGAGAGGTGCCCCCCACCGAGATGCAGCGCACAGCAGAACGCAACGGCTCTTGGGCCTGCATGGCCTGGAAAAGGAGCTATCCGGCTCGATCTCGTCCCCGTGCGCCCCCACATAGTCGTCAATCTTTTTGAGTTTGTTGATCACCTCGTTGCCCACATCGTTGGGCAGCATAGGCACCACTTTTTGAACTTTGGCCAGGAACCCGATGATTTTGTCGTCCATCAGGGCCATATGGCTGCCCTGGTGAGGTGAAGAGATGGTGATCAGGCCCCGGACGCGGGGAAAAACGCCCACCCGCCCCGAGCGAAAATCGGGATGGCCCAGAAAGGCGCGCCCGATCAGGCCGCCCCGGCTGTGGCCCAGGATCACCACCTGGCGCATCTTGAGGGCATCATCGCTCAACACGTCCCGCTGAAGGGTCGCCATGAACCGGGTGAACTGCTACACCGGCCCACTCTTAAAGGGCACCATCAGGTCCCCAACCTGGGAGTAGGTGAACACTGGGAACCCGGCCTTGACCAGGGCGTTCCACCAGCTGCGGTCGTCGCTGCCATCGACCCCTTTGGAGTTGCTCTTGAGACGGGGCGACATAAAGAGGTCGATGGGCAAGCCCGGCAATTGGGCGACCGGTGGTCTGGAATGGACCCCCATGTCCCGCTCTTCGTGCGAGTGCTGGTGATCGTAGGGCCAGTTCCGATCCTGGAAAGGGTCCATCCAGTCGTTGCGATCGCCACCCAGCCCGTGCACAAGGACGACGACGGCTTGCGGTCGCCACCCGCCCGCGTTGACAGGTTCCAATTGAATTCCCGGACCTGGGATTTGAGGTGATTCGTAGGTTTGAGCCATACCTGGACCT
>CAWEDX010000001.1:0-101533 GCA_963807995.1 uncultured Gammaproteobacteria bacterium | reverse complement strand
CGCGCATGCAGAGATCATTGCGCTGCGCGAGGCGGCTGCGACGCTGGGTAACTATCGACTCAAGGATACCTGCCTGTATGTGACGCTGGAGCCTTGCGCCATGTGCGCCGGCGCGCTGGTGCACGCGCGGGTTGCCCGGCTGGTTTACGCGGCTGCCGATCCGCGCGCGGGGGCAGCCGGATCAGTATTCGACCTGGTTCAGAACTCGCAGCTTAACCATCGGATGCAAGTGACTTCCGGCGTGCTGGCGGAACAAAGCCGATTAATGCTGCAGGAGTTTTTTCGCGCCAGGCGCGACTGAGGGAAAGCGACTATCGAGCCCTAGCCGGGTTTGCGTATCTCACGCTGGGCGAGCGTGGTTGGGGTGTCTTTGTCGTCCGACTCGGGATCAGCCTCGTAGGGTTGGCGTGTCAGCCATACCAGGATGTCGTAGTAGTTGCGCACGTTCTCAACGTACATCACAGGTTCCCAGCCCGGGGCATACCCATGCCGGGTTTGTTGATACCAGCGGCGTTGGCCGAGCTTGGAAAAGTTCTCGCGGACGTGTACCCATAGATTGGGGTCTCCACCGAGCTGCTGGGTTAGTTCCCGCGCGTCCTGCACATGTTCGTAGCCGATATTGTAGGAAGACAGGGCGAACCAGGTCCGGTCGGGTTCGCGGATTGCCGCAGGAAAGCGACGTTTCATGCGTGCCAGGTAATCAGCGCCGCCGAAAATGCTCTGCTCCGGATCTATGCGATCATTTACGCCAATATACTCAGCTGTATTTTCCGTCAGCATCATGATGCCGCGCACGCCGGTCGGTGAAACGGCCTCCGGGTCCCAGCGGGATTCCTGGTAACCAATGGCAGCCAGCAGTCGCCAATCCATTTCGATGCCTGCCGCGGCATCCTCAAAGAAGCCTTCATAGCGGGGAAACTTGTCGCGAAAGTCGCGAATGAATCGCCGCGTGCCGACGTAATTAAATCGGCTGGTGTGTCCGTAGTAGCGGTCCATAATCCTGGCAAGGTCGCCGTTTTCGCGGATATAGCGCAGGTAACGCGCTGATTCATCCACCAGGCTGGTATCCGCGCGGCGCGGGAAGGCCCAGGCCAGGGAGTCCTCCAGGGCAATCTCGAATCCGAGGCCGATCTCGGGCACCAGGTTGCGATAAATCTTGAACAGGTTGGAATCGGCCACGGTAAAGTCGATTTCGCCGCTGGCCACGCCGATCAGCAAGTCAGCCACGTCGGCGTTTGGGTTTTCCCGGAACGCCAGTCCCGGATTGCGGGTCTGTAACTGGCGGAGGCCTTTTACATAGCTGGTGCCCGCGACGATCTCTACGTGTTTATCTATCAGGTCCGCTACATCCTGAGGCTTACGCTGACCGCGACGATAGACCAGGTATTGGGCCACCGTCTGATAGCTCGGCCCGAACCTGACCCGCCGATTGCGTTCTTCGGTAATGGTGAGTCCCGCTGCGGCCATATGCGAGTTGCCTTGCTCGACCTGGCGCAACAGGTCGTTAAACCTGTCGGCTGTTTGCAGCTTGAGCTCCACGCCGAGAAACTGGGCGAAGCCGCGAATGAGTTCGTATTCGGGGCCCTGCGGTCCGCGCGGGCCGGTGTAGTAAGTCGTGGGGCTGGTTCTCGTGGCCACGCGGAGTTCGCCCAGGCGCAAAACTTCCTCGAGCAGGGACGGCGGCTGGCTGCAGGTCACCAGCAGATTGACGCAGACGCTGAGCAGCAGGAGTCTCACGCCGTCGGCCTCCCGGCCCGGGTGTTGAATACAGAGCAATGCATTCGATTACGCTAGCACGCCGACGCCATGCCCGCTATGTTGACAATGCCGGAAATAGCAGGCTGGCGTTATGTAAATACCTATAAAAAACAAGTACTTGTAGATGCTGAATTATATTGAATCTAGAAAATACCCGGTGCCCCTGCCCACCCGGCGGGCGCGTTTATAGTTACGTCTCCGCTTTCAGGGAAGTTCACAACTGGGTATGGCTAGCAAGCAGGAAGACAGCGACTGGGAAGTTCTCGCGCAGCAGCATCGCATCGACCCAGATGAGGTGCGGCTGGTTTTCGAACGCTACGCAGCGCAGCGTCGTTTTACCGCCGGTCGTGGCACGCCGCTGCCGCTTGCTCAATGGTTTCGTTTCTATCACCTGGAAAAAAGCGGTGAGGGTGAACAGCTTCAGCCGGCGCCTTCCGCCTGCTCGGTAGACAGCGATGCGGTCAACAATGCCTGTATAGAACGGCCCCGCGAGTTTTTGCAGGTGCTGGAGGCCTACGACGCCGTTTGCGAGGCGTCCTGAGCATCAGGATTCCGGGGGTGCCTCACTGATCACAGCAATTTCCACGCGTCGATTGCGCGCGCGGTTTTCGGGTGTGTCGTTGGGTGCCAGCGGACGGGTATCCCCGTAGCCCACGGCTGTCAGGCGGTTCGATTCCAGTTCGCCCATGTCTTCCAGTTGCTGAATTACCGATACGGCCCGGTCGGTAGAGAGTTCCCAGTTGGAGCGGAAACGCTCGGACTTAATCGGCTGGTCATCCGTGTGACCGGAAACCATGATGGTGCCAGGCGTATCCTTGAGTGCGGCCACCACCTGTTCCAGCATCGGTTTGATTTCTTCTGACATGGCGTCGCTGCCGGGCGGGAAAGCCACTTCGGCCGGAAAGCGGATGACCACGGTATTGCCGCTGGTTTCCACCGCGATAATGCCCTCGGCGATCTCGCTTTGCAGACTGGATTTAAGTTGTTGCATCAACACCTTGTTTTGATTTTGGCCTGATGAGCGACGCGCCGGGCTCCTTGAGCTCGAACTCTGGCGCATAGGCGAGGGCATCATTGAGGTTGGCCCGACGCTGGTGGCCGTCATGCTGCGCGGTGCTGCCAGCACGCCGCCAAAGCCCTTCGCCATGGACTGCGCGATCATTTTGTACTTGGTTTCGTCGATGCTGGAAAACGAATACAGCAATACGAAAAAGGTCATCATCAAGGCCATCAGATCGGCAAAGGTGACCATCCAGGCGGGGACGCTACTGCCGGCACTTTTCTCCGCCATTTCGCTATACCGTCCCGATCAGGCCGAGCTTTCGGCCGGCTCGGCTGCCGGGCCGCCGCCTTCCTGCATGTAAGTGCCGAGAATTTCGTCGAGCACATGCGGGCTTTCGCCCTGGGCGATTCCGAGCACGCCTTCGGTAATCAGGCGCTTGGTTTTGCGATCGTACATATAGCGGAGCAGCAGCTTGTCGGCGATAGGCAGCGCGAACAAGTTAGCGAATAGCGCACCGTAGAGCGTGGTCAGCAAGGCCACGGCCATGGCCGGACCAATGGCGCTGGGATCGGACATATTGGCCAGCATCTGCACCAGTCCGACCAGGGTGCCGATCATGCCGTAGGCAGGGGCCGCGTCGCCAATGGCCCGGTAGATTTTCTCGCCCAGCTCCATGCGCTCGATGGAATAGTCCATCTCGTTGTCCAGTACCTTCTTGACGAATTCCGGCGGTTGTCCGTCCACGCATAAATTGACGCCTTTCTTGAGGAATACATTGGGAATGTCTTCCTCTTCCAGAACCAGCAAGCCGTCCTTGCGCGCCTTGTTGGCCATATCCTTGATTTTTTCCACCAGCTCGCGCGGATTGGCTGATTCATCGACGAAGGCCTGTTTAAGCCCTAATTTGATCGCGAACAGGCAGTCTGCAAGGGAAAACTTGATCAGAGTGGCCGCGACGGTGCCGCCGATCACCACCAGCAACGAGGGGATATTGACGAACGTACCGATGTCCCCACCGACAATAATTGCCAGCAGGATCACCAGGGTCCCGAAGATCATGCCAATGAGAGTCGCGAGATCCATGTGCGGCTTTATCTGCTTCCTTGACTAGATGGTGGGCGCGCGCGCTCATTGCAGGCACACCCGTGCGCTCAATGTAGACGCTGGCCACGGCTGTTACTGAGACCTGGTTCACAGGCTTTTACATAAGAGGGCGGATGCAAGTTACGGAGCAAAAAGGAGTTTTTGCTTAGGATCGCGGTCAGGGCATTGTGAGTCGCGGCTAATCGCCTGTCCGGGCTCAGTTCACGCTTATGTGAAAAACCCTGTATTTTTCGCTTGGCGGTGCACGCTCAACACCAGCTGGCTTCGCCGCTATCCGGTGTGTTTAGCAACTCACGCACGTTGGCTTCCAGCACCCGATAGCCGACGTTGCCATATAGCTTCTGGCGGCCATTGTTCAGCACAAAGGTCGGGCTGCCTTCGATACGCATGTCCTGCTGGCTGCGCTCATCAGCTGCCAGCGCGGCATAGGCGGCGCCGCTGTGCAGCTGTGCCTGAATAGCATCGGCATCCAGCTGGCGCGCTTTGGCCAGACCCGCCAGTATCTCCCAGCGTGCTATGTCCTTTCCGTCCCGGAAAAAGGCCAGGCGGAGATCCCAGGACAGGGTATCCACAAGCCGATTGCTCGCGTCCGGCGCGCTGCCGGGAAGCTTGTCCTCGATCAGTTCGACGGCTTTGAGAAACAGGTGTGCAGGGCTGGAGGACGGCGGACGCAGCTCGGTCCAGAGTCCGGGGTGGGTATCCACATGACCAAATTGCCGGGCGACTTCATGCACATGCCGGGCAAAACCGTCATAGCCGCCCTTGGCCTGCCAGCCATTGCCGATTTTATCCGCGCTGTCCCCGAACACGCTGCAATAGCGGCGGTTAATGCGTACCTGGCTGCCAAAGGCCTGGTCCAATTCCTCAACCCGGGCTTCCGCCACATAGGCCCAGACGCACAGAAGATCACTGAAATAGTTGATTTCGACGACTTCGGGTTTGTTCATGTTACGCAACGGTGGCGGATGGTGAGGGTGACTATTCTAGAGCAGCTTTGCCTGGTTGCGGCCAGGCCGTATGGCTGTGACTATGTATCCTGCTTCGCCCGTCGCGACACAGCCTTTATCGCATGGTATGTTTTCGCCGCCGCGACCCGGCCGCACTGTCGGCCAACGCTGTCAAAAACCGGAGAGGTGCCAGAGTGGTCGAATGGGCTTGACTCGAAATCAAGTGTACGCGCAAGCGTACCGTGGGTTCGAATCCCACCCTCTCCGCCAGTTCAAGAAAAGGGCCCCGCAAGGGGTCCTTTTTTTGGGCGGGCGGAGAGGGTTCGTGGACGAAGGCAGCAGGTTCGACAAAATCGCCGGGCGATTTTGGACGTTGCCGCAGGCAACGCCCCGCAGGGGAGAGTGGCCGTACCCGGCCGCGAATCAATCCCACCCTCTCCGCCAGTTCAAGAAAAGGGCCCCGCAAGGGGTCCTTTTTTTGGGCGGGCGGAGAGGGTTCGTGGACGAAGGCAGCAGGTTCGACAAAATCGCCGGGCGATTTTGGACGTTGCCGCAGGCAACGCCCTTTTCATCATACCCATCAAGCATTTCGCTATGCGCCACAGTGAATTGCAATCATTCATCACAGGCCATACAAAAGGCCACGTGAATGTGAGTAAAAATCAATCTTCAGTCGGCCGGACTTTCGTCAGGACTCCGAATGGTCTTATTCATTGCCGCACCGGCGGTGGTGACCCGGCTATCCAGCAGCCGCTGTTCATGTTGCACGCGTCTCCCGCCTCGTCTCAATCTCTCGAGGCTCTTATGCTGTCTCTTGCCAAGAGCCGGTGCGTTGTCGCGCCTGACACACCTGGGAACGGTGACTCAGATCCCCCTGCGATACCGGAGCCAGGCATGGGTTACTACGCGGACGCCTTGGTTGCCGCCGCCGATGCGCTTGGGGTCGACAGATTCAACGTCTACGGGGCTCACACGGGCGCACACATCGCCATTGAGGCAGCAATCCGCTACCCCGAACGGATAGACAAAATAATCCTGGATGGCGTTGCCATATTGTCGGAACAGGAGCGGTCAGAGTATCTGAAATACTATGCGCCGCCACGTCAGGCAGACGCAGAAGGCAGCCAGTTCCCCTGGGCATGGAACTACATACGCGACCAGATGATCTTCTATCCGCACTACCGTAAAGACTCTGAGCACCTGCGCGCGGGTGGGAACCTTGATCCCGCGGTGCTGCATAGTTTGAGCCTTGAGTTATTGAAGAACATAGACAGTTACCACATGGCCTATAACGCCGTGTTTAACCATGATGTTTGCTCGCGAGCGCCGCTGGTAGAAAAACCTGCGCTGGTACTGGCTGGCGTAGCGGGGCCGCTGGATCAGAGCGCCGGGCAAATCGCTGCGCTGATACCGAACGCCAAGCTGGCAAGATTGGATGACGAGTCAGCTGCTGATGCGCTGGCAGCGAAGTCGCAGGCAATCGATGAATTTCTTCTGGGAAGCTAGTTAATGTCTGAAGGCCGCCGAACTGTCCTGATAACAGGTTCTAACCGGGGTATGGGGCTTGAGTACGCCCGGCAATACGGCGCGGATGGTTGGCGGGTTATCGCAACCTGTCGTTCGCCAGAGCATGCGACGGAGCTGACAGACCTTGCCCGGCATTGCCCGCATATTGAATTGTTCAGTCTCGACGTGAGCAACCAGGGCAGCATTGACAGCCTTGCTGATCGCTTGGCAGCAGTTCCCATCGACATCTTGATCAGCAATGCCTCACATCTGGTGGATATAAGCGGCCAGAAGTTCTTACAGTCCGACTATGACGATTTTATCGTTTCCTATGAGATCAACGCGCTGGGTCCTTATCGCCTCGCCAATGCTTTCTTTGACCACGTGATGCGGAGTACCGATAAGAAAATGATGTTTATGGGCAGTACCGCCGGATCTATCTCAAAACTGCAGTCGCCGGTTCTGCTGTTTGGCTACTGTTCCGCCAAGGCCGCTCTGCACAGCATGGTCCGCGGGCTGCATCTCAACCTCGCGCCGCAAGGGATTACGGTCGGCCTGCTGGAGCCTGGCGTAGTCGACACCCAGGGCTTTGCAGATGTAGAGCCGGGTGAGCCGGCCCCGCTGGGGCTCGACTATGTTGTTGAGCTTGTGCGCAGCAACAAGCTGGTCATGGATACGCCCGCGGGCGCGGTAGAGAAATTGCGCAAAATCATCGAAACCATGTCGCCCGAGGAGGGCGGGCAACTAATCTGCGTGGACGGAACAATCGTTCCCTGGTAAGCAGCTATCCGCAGCTATGGCGGAGGCTGAGCTACCATTGCCTGGCGATACCCGCTGAGAATCGCACGCCGACCACCAGGGCATTGTCCAGGTCGGGTTCCAGGCCTGGATTGATCACGTACTGTATGTCCGGCTGCACAGAGAACCAGTCGGTGACCTGGAAACGATAGGTCAATTCGAGGACGGTTTCGTGCCGATCGGTGGCTAGGCCTTCCTCTATGCGCGCCTGGCGCAGTTCATCGCCGGCGAATGCTGCAGCGACGTAGAAACCAAGTTCGTCTTGTTCACGGCCTGGCAAAAAACGGCTCCAGGCCAGGCCTGCGCCGACGAAGCGTGTAATGGCATTAAACCGTCCGCGGTTGATAAATCCTTCCTTGGTTGCGCCCACGCGTAAATAACCCGATACGTCGCCGCGCTCACCGCTGATGAGCAAGCGGTCGGCGATCGCATAGATGCCCGTGTCCCACTTGGCCGTCTCCGGGTTGCCCTCCGAGTCGGCTCGCAGGGTTTCCTTTTCCGTACTGTAGGTCCAGATACCGAAGGCCAGTTTGTTCCAGGTGAAGTTTTCAATACCGAACTCCGTTTGCAGCAGGGCGCCGTCATCGGAATTCCAGCGGTAATAGAAGTCAGTGATGTCGTCGGGATTGCCCGGTATGCCATCCATGACTGCAGCGAGCCAGTAGCCATCATCGCCCCAGCTGCCGGCAAAGCGCACACCAAAACCGGTGATGGGGAAAATCGGCGGGCCCGTCACGCCGGCAGAGGCATACTCGGTGCCCGTGCCAGCCGCGCTGTTCAGGAACAATCCGGCGGTAGGGGCCGCATCGAATTCCTGGTCCGCGGCGTAAATTCCGGCACGCACAGAAAATAAACTGGTTTGCGCCGGTGACCACTCGAACCACGCTTCATAGAGCCGCCAGGCCTTGGGCGTGTCGATATTACTGACGGTCTGCAAATCGCCGACAATCTCGGCCGAGAAATTATTCGCGTTGTTGTGCAGCACAAAGAGGTTGCCGGAGAGGCCGGGTATGCCGAGGCTGCCGCTGGCGGCGTTAAGGACAATGCCAAAGTCGTCGAGGTAGGTGCCGTCGGTCTTCAGGCCTCCCGAGGTATTGCGCCACAACTCACCGGTGTAGGCGATCTCGGCGCTATAGCCGCGACAGTCCGGGCAGCTGTCGTTGGCAAGCGCTGTCGTCTGGACGAGCAGGCAGGCAAGCAGAATCAGAAATAATTGGGGCATGGTTTTTTTGTGGCGATAAGTGCCCCGCAGATAGCATTGCGGCCCGAGGCTGGCGGCCGCCGAGCGGATTCTAGCAAAGCAGGGCCGGCGACTTAACCGCGGCCTGGCCAGGCTCCCGGCGCGTTCAGGCCAGGGTAAACCCAGCGCGCGTAAACGGCAGGCTTCTTGGCCACTTTCCCGAAGCCCGGTGCAGGGCTGCGGCCACGGCCGGCGCAATGGCCGGGACCCCGAGTTCGCCGGCGCCGCCCGGCGGGTCTTCAGAGTTCAGGATCAGCGTGTCCATGGGTGGTGTTTGACCGAGACGGACCATCGGATAGGTATCGAAGTTTTCCTGCACCACCCGGCCGTCGCGCAGGCTGATTTCCCCATAGGCAGCGGCCGTCAGTCCGAAAATGGTCGAGCCCTCGATCTGGCTGCGCACATTTACCGGGTCCAGCGCGAAGCCGCAATCGACGACGGTATAGATCTTTGCGATACGAAATTTCGAATCTGACAGCATTTCGATATCCGCGACCTGCGCGAGATAGGACTGGTAAGGCATGCAGAAGGCGATGCCCCGGTAAAGATCTTTGCTCGGCGTTCCCCAGTCGCATCGCTCGCGCACCAGTTCGAGTACTCGGCGGGCACGCGCATCGTCGGCAAGCAGCGCCAGCCGATACTCGAACGGATCGTGCTTTTTCTCAGCGGCCAGTTCGTTTATGAAGGTCTCGCTGAAG
This sequence comes from uncultured Gammaproteobacteria bacterium, assembly GCA_963807995.1. Taxonomy (GTDB): domain Bacteria; phylum Pseudomonadota; class Gammaproteobacteria; order Steroidobacterales; genus J054. The sequence continues at coordinate 92,479 of CAWEDX010000001.1, read as the reverse complement.
TAGGCGTTCATACTGGATGAAACGGAACGCCAGAAACCGACTCGCAGCGGATGCGGCACACGAATCAAGCGTCGTTCCAATCCCGGAATGCGATAGCCGTTTTGAAAAAGATTGTTCACGCTGGTCGGGTCTGCGCTGGTGCCCGGATACTTCGGGTTGTTGCTTGCGAGAATCGACTCGCCGGCCACTTTGGCGCGAACTTTGTTCAACAAGCCGCTCTCATCCAGTGTCGCTTCGATGCGTGCGGCATACGCCGGTCGATAGTAATCGTGCTGCATGTCCTCGCGACGGCTCCAGGTCAGCTTCACCGCGCCGCCGACCCGGCGCGCTATTTGCGCTGCCTGGACGACAAAGTCGACTTGCGCGCGGCGGCCGAAGGATCCGCCCATCAATACCTGGTGCACAGTAATCCGGGCGGGCGGCAGATCCAGCGCTTTGGCCACGGCTGTCAGGGCGCGTTGCGGGCCCTGCACTGATGCCCAGAGTTGCATGGCGTTGTCATCCCATTCAGCGACGCAGGCGAGCGGTTCCATCGCCGCATGCGCCAGCAGCGGCACCGCATACTCGCGGCGCAGATCCCACGACTGATCGGCGGATGCCTGTGCCGTCTGGCCGTTGGCAGGCACGCCAGCTTGATCCAGGGCGTCGTGATTGGTTGCAGGCATTGCGTTGGCAGCGTTGCTGTCAGCCTGGCCTTTATAAGCCAGGTCCCATTGCACACTGTCTACGATTTTTTGCGCGCTCCAGGAATTATCCGCTACGGCGGTAATCGTCTGGTCGTCAAGGGCAAATACCTCGCTGCCGTCATCTGCATCGTCGGCCGGTCGCTTCGAAGCTCAGGATTGTTGCACCGGGCATCGGTGCGTGGCGGATCGCCGCATAGCGCATACGGGGCCGGGTGATATCGATACCGAACTTCAGCGTGCCCAGTGTTTTTGGCGCCACATCACGTCTTGGTGGTGGATTGCCGAGTAAATGAAATTCGCCGACGGACTTGAGCGCTACTGCTCCTGGTACCGGCAGTTTCGCGGCGGCATCCGCCAGTTCGGCATAGCCAAGTTTCCGTCCGCTGGGCGGGTGCAGGACGAACGCCTTGCGCGTCTCGCAGGCGGCAGCATCTACGCTCCAGCGCTCGGCCGCAGCCATCAGGAGCATCAGTCGCGCCGTCGCGCCCAGCCGGCGCAGGGGCAGGTAGTAGCCGCGAATCGAGCGGCTGTCTGCGGCGTATTGGTCCGAGTGTGCCGGGTTGTTGTATGCCGCGTCCGCGGCAGCCAGCACCAGGCGAACTTTTTCCCAGTCCAGGTCCAGTTCCTCGGCAATTATCATCGGCAGGGTTGTATATACGCCCTGACCCATGTCTGCCAGCGGCGCGTAAAGGGTCACCGCGCCGTCCGGGGTGATGTTGATGTAATGGTTAAGGGCGGCGCCCGGCGATGACGAGGCGGAATGCGCTGATAGTGTCAGCCCCGCCAGGCTGGCTCCGCTCAGCCGCAGGAAATCACGACGGTCGATTCTGTGGATCATGCAGCGCATGTTACGAGATCTGGGCGTGCGTTCGACAGGGTGATCCTGCCTCGCGACGCCTGTCGCGAAACCTGCCTGGAGAGCCGGGCAGCTCTCCAGGCCATGTTATAACCGCAGCGTTGCAGCAAACTGGCCGATGATTTGGCAGATCCCTCGGAATTCCGTCGTGGCTGGAAGCCGCTAACGGGCGCGCTGATCGGCGCCGGTTGCGGGTTGACGTCCATCGTTTTCTATACACATGGCGTGTTTGCCGTGCCAATCGCGGAAACGACGGGATGGCTGCGCGGCGAGGTGCAATTCGCCTTCACGATTATGAGCCTGATGGCTGTGCTAACGGCACCGATGGTGGGTTGGCTGATTGACCGCTTCGGCCCCCGCCGCATCGGGCTGCTGTCCATCGGCGGGTTTTTTGTTGGCCTGTCCATGCTCTCGCTGACCAGCGCTTCAGTGTATCTGTACTACCTGGCGTTCATAGCGATGGCCATCCTCGCTGCCGGCACGCTGCCGGTGACCTGGACCTTTGTCGTGAATCAATGGTTTTCCCGGCACCGCGGCCTGGCGCTGGGTATGGCTTTGTCCGGCACCGGGATCGCTGCGGCGCTGGCCCCGCGGTTTGCAGGCTGGCTGATCGAGCGGAATGGCTGGCAGGCCGCTTATTTCTGGCTTGCCGTGACGGTGACGCTGATTTCCCTGCCGCTGGTCTGGTGGCTGTTTCGCTCGCCGGACGCGCCACGCAGCGGCGCCTTGCCCCAAGCCGCGCAGTCTTCTTCAGTGAGTTCGGATGGCAGCTTGGACCTTCGTGATGCACTGGCAAGCTATCGCTTGTGGGTGCTATGCCTGAGCATTTTCCTGGTTGCCGGCAGCGTCGCTGGCCTGATCACCAGTTTCGTCGCCTTGCTCACAGACCGCAGCTTCTCTTTCTCCGATGCGGCCGGCTTTGCCAGCCTGATTGGCGTCAGCGTGATCGGCGGTCGCCTGCTCGCCGGGTTCCTGGTTGATCGGATCTGGGCGCCGGGCATCGCTGCGGCCTTGCTGGCGGGTCCGGCCGTCGCCGCACTGCTGTTGGATTCTTCTACTGACACCGGCCCTGGTTAGCCTTTGCGCCGTCTTGATCGGTCTGGCAGCCGGCGCAGAGGTGGATTTGCTGGCGTTTCTTACCAGTCGCTATTTTGGCCTGCGACGATACGGGTCAATCTATGCAGTGACCTTCGTGTTCTTTTCCGTCGCGGCCGGCCTGGCCCCGGCCGCGTTCGGGTGGGTCTACGACTCCACCGGAAGTTATTCGCTAGCGCTGCGGTTTTCTGCCGGCGCCTGCCTGCTGGGGGCGGCGAGCATGCTTACTTTGGGCGCTTATCCTGACTCTGGTCGGTCGCGCTAGCTTATCCTCGGCATGCCTGGGCTGGCCTGCCTGAGCTGTTCCGGGTGATTGCGGGCTCCCCCTCGCTACCAGCAGCAGGGCTGGCTGCAAGCCTGTCAGGCTTTGCGCCTGCCGCCGAACCAGCCAAGTCCTGCCAGGCCAGACACGAATAGCCAGGCGGCAGCCGGGATCGGCACAACGGTGTTATAGCTGAGATCGTCCAGGCCTACGCCGTCGGAGCCGGCGCCTTGATCCCCATTGGCAGAGTTCACGTGGATATCCACGGCGGCCACCGGCATGTCCGTAACAAAGCCTAAAAATAGTTTTTCGGCGTTACCGGATGTGGGGTAGCTGGTTTCGAACAGCACGTCGATAGTGCCATCCAGATTGAGGTCGAACCCCGTGGTGTCCCTTCCTTGTTCGATATCGGAAAACACCGCGGCCGCCGCGTTCAGGCTTTGATTGCTAGTCAGGCGCAGCACACCGCCGTTGCCATAATTGCCTTGACTGAAAATTCCTGGGAATAGCAGTTGATCGCCGCTGCTCGGACCCACTTCCAAACTTGCTTCGCCGACCTGCAGTTGATCGTCGATGCCGGTATTTTGGCCGGGCGTCGGCGTGAAACTGAGTATAGGTGAACCACCCAGACCCGCATATTGTCGCCATTAATGAAGACATTGCCCGCAGAGGCATCAGGCGTTTCAAAATCGATGGTCAAGGGTGCGCCGGCAGCTGCGGCCCAACTGGCAAAGTCGGTATACACGACAACGTTGGCCGCCTGGGCCGAGGATAAAGACAACAGCGCAGCAAAAAGAATGGGTAAGCGCGACATCAGGGCTCCTTTGCCGAATATTCGGCACAAGCAAATTTAGCGAATTTGCGTTTGCAGACTGGCGACAACAAAGCCAACGGCCAAAGGAATATCTGCCCAACGGACAGTTGTAAGTGCGGTTATCTGAGCGTCATCAGTCGTTCCGCTTTTCTAAAGACATTGAATCTACCAACCAGTAAAACCGGCTTTCCAAGAAGATCCAATATGGCGGCAACTGAATCGATAATGCTTAGAAACTTGAACTGCGTCAACTCGACATTTTGCAAAAGCTGCTGGCCGCTATTTGCAGTCGAGCCGGCCATCGTTTATGGGTTTTACATAAGACAGGATTGTTTTGCGGTCATGCTTGCATGGTAGTTCAAAAACGGCAGTGGACTTGTTTCGTCGCCTACGCTACGAAGCAAAATGAACTTTGTTTATTCGCTCTTTCGGATCGGAGTTTTAGCGCCTGACGCGTCGACGCTGACGAAAGTAATACTGGTTTCAAACAAGACCTTAGGCCGGGCTTTTCGAAACACCGTGGCAAAGGCTTGAATACGGTATCGGATTGAAGTGACGCCCTGTTTTTCCTGGCGCACGTCGAGACGCAGCACTTCGCCGGTCTGAATACGTTCGCGAAACTCGACATTGTCCATGGCCACGGTAACGAAGCGGTGCTCGGGAAATTCCACGGCTGCGGTGATATAGGCGATTTCGTCAATCCATTGCAGCAGATAGCCGCCGAACAGAAAGCCGTAGTGATTCATGTGTTCAGGGCGTACGAGCTTGAAATGTTCCATTCGGGTGGGCCTGCGGCGAGCTGTTTGCGCGGTTCTCAATAGTAGCGCCTTGCGAGCCTGCCGTTTCACTCACCGGCAGCTATGGCCTATGCTTCGGTCACTGTAATTTAGGAGTATCGTCGATGATGGATCTGGCCCGAAGGAGGTCGCTGCAGCTGGCTGGCCTGGTTATAGCGCTGCCGACGATAGTCCTTGCCCAGGCAGAGGATCTGCCGGAGATCAAGGTTTACAAAACGCCCACCTGCGGCTGCTGCGTCAAGTGGATTGCGCACCTGGAAGAAAATGGTTTTCCCGTGGTCACCGAGACCCTGGACAATCTGGGTCCGATTAAAGCGGCCAATGCGGTGCCGCCGCGGGTAGCTTCCTGTCATACAGCCACGGTCAACGGCTACGCCATCGAGGGTCACGTGCCCGCCGATATCATTCGGCGATTGTTGCGTGAGCAGCCGGAAATCGCCGGTATTTCCGTGCCTGGCATGCCGGCCGGTTCGCCCGGCATGGAAATGGGCGAGCGCCGCGACCCTTATAAAGTTATCAGTTTCGATAAGGACGGCAATCTGGCCGTCTACGATCAGCGCTGAGACGCCTTCCGACGGTCGTTAACACTAGCCGCTGCGCGCGCTTGTGCGGGGCTGGTCCAGCCCTTAAAGTGCGTTGCCCTGAGTCGCCCGGCCCCGGGACAGGCGACATCAGCCAAGCCACTGACTGGAGTTCCGCATGCGCCGCCTAGCGCTTTTACCCACCGTCCTACTGGTTCTGCTGCTTGCTGCATGCAGCGATGGCACCTCAGATTTGGGCCCGGAAGGCCGTTTCGGCGCCCTGCATGCGGTACCCGATCTGGAGACTGCCAGCTTTTTCGTGCTGGGCTCCAGCGACCGGCTGCGCGACCGCCTGGATTTCGGTGGTGGTGCAAGGCCGCTGACGGTGGCCGTGGACGCCTACGAATTCTGGTTTGAGCTGACCTTGCCCGAGGAAACGGATCCCACCCGGATCCTCGAGTTTCAGCAACAGATCGAAGCCGACACAGACTACGTTTTTGTCCTTACCGGTACCGCCCTGACCCCGGCCCTGCTGACCTGGACGCGCCCGATCCGCAGTTTCAGCAATGACAGCATCTGGGCGGCCGCGGTGGGGCATGCGGCCCAGTCTATTGGGCCGGTAGACGTGTACATCGAGTTGCCCGGCACCGACGTAGCCACAGCGACCCCGCGCGCGCAGATCGATTTTTCCGGACAAGTCAGCGATATCGACCTGGCGCCAGGCGACTATCAGCTCACCGTAACCGAACGGGATTTGCCCGGCACGGTGCTGTTCGCCTCCGATGACTTCGCCGCCAGCGCACGCAGTAGTCTGCTGTTCTCGATTCTCGATGGCGCAGGTACAGGCACGTCCGATCTGTTGGTGCGTGTGCTCGGTTCAGACTCGCTGGCTTTACTGGAAGACCTGAATTCGCCGCCTGAGCTGCGTGCTGCGCATGCCGCGCTGGCAACAGATCCGGTTGATATTGCCGTTGCCGGGAACTTTTCACCGCCGCTGATTGAAAACCTGGCGTTTCCCGATTTGAGCGCTTACGAACAACCGCCTGCCGGCGAGTCAGACCTGGTGGTCACAGATACCGGGAACGAGGGCGCAATTCTGACCCAGGGCAGTCTGGATCTGAGCTATGGTGACCGCAGCACCCTGTTCTTTGTCGGTCCGCCAGAAACCCTGGAAGTGGTGTCATTTTTTGATGATAACCGCCGGCTGGCGCGTTATGCGCAGCTGCGTTTCCTGCAAATGGCTGCCAACGATGACTTGCTCGACATCTACCTGGTTGAGCAGGGCGAGGACTACACTGAATTCCTGCCGTTGATTCAAAATCTGGCTTACAAAGACAATTCAGGTTACCTGCGCATCATTGAGAATGACTATGAGCTGGTGATTACACCGGCCAACGATCCGGACACGGTATTAGCCGGGCCTCTGAATCTGGATCTCGACGTCACGGGCGTCTATGGTTTTTATATCGTTGATTCCGTCGATACGGATACCGTCGAGTTGCTAACACTGGATCAGCTGCTGCCCTGACATCGAGCCGCGCGGCCTTCCGGTAGTTTGGCCCGGTGCTCTAGTCGATCAGTCTTTGTTGCGGCGATAAAAGTGCACCGTGGCTTCTTCAGTTTTGGCCGCATGGCCGCAGGCATCGCCGCAAGCAGCCTTCTTCTGCCCGGATCTGCGGCGTCGATATAATGCAAATACCACCACGGCGAAAACGATGGCCAGCGCAATAATTTCCTGGATTCCAATGGGCATGGTGGTTAGCCGAAGCTCTGATAGATGAGCAGGGCGCCCAGGTAGCCTAGCCCTGTCATGTATAGCCAGGCGCCGCCCGCCCAGCGCCAGCTGCGAGTTTCGCGCGCTATTACCGCCACCGTTGCGCCGCACTGCAGACAAAACGCGTAAAACACCAGCAGACCGAAGACCATCGGCAAGGAATACACCGGGCTGCCATCGGCACGAACGGCATTTCTGAGTCTTCCCACCAAGGCGTCTTCATTGTTTTCCGCATCACCCACAGCGTAAATCGTACCAAGAACAGCGATGACGACTTCGCGCGCTGGAAAGCTTGCGATTACCGCTGCGGAGATTTTCCAGTCCCAGCCCAGCGGCTGAAACACGGGTTCCACCAGCTTGCCCGCACGGCCGAGCGCACTTTGCTCCAGATAGGCCGCCGATTCATCGCGATCGAGCCGGGCCAGCGCACGCGCCTGTTCGCTACCGTTTAATTCCATGCTGATCTGTGCGCGCTGCGCAGCAAAGTCTTCCGCGACGGCGGCAGGTCTCGGGAAGTAAGCCAGCGCCCAGACCACCACCGCGACGGTAAAAATTACTGTGCCGGCGCGCTTCAGAAACAAGCGCCCGCGTTCCAGCAGTTTTATCAGTACCGAACGCAGGTTGGGTAAACGATAGGCGGGCAGCTCGATCATGAAATTAGGCGTGGGTCCGGCCAGCAGGGTGCGTTTTAACAGCCAGGCTGTGAGTACACCGCCGGCAATGCCCAGCAGATACAGGGCGAACAGCACCAGGCCCTGCAAATTCAGCACGCCGCCGAGATAGTTTTGCCGTGGCACAAAGGCGCTGATCAGCAATGCGTACACGGGCAGGCGCGCCGAGCAGGTCATAAAGGGCGCCGCCATGATAGTGGCCAGTCGATCGCGCTCGTCGGGGATCACCCGCGTGGCCAGGATGCCCGGCACGGCGCAGGCAAAGCTTGACAACATGGGGATGAAGGACTGTCCGGAAAGCCCGGCGCTGCGCATCAGCCGATCCATGGTAAAGGCGGCGCGTGGCATATAGCCCGAGTCTTCGAGGACGATAATAAAGGCAAACAGAATGAGTATTTGTGGAAGAAAAATCACCACGCTGCCGACGCCGGCTATCACGCCGTCCGTTAGCAGGCTCGCCAGTGCGCCTTCCGGCATGGCCGCCTGGACGGCGCTGATCAGTTGCGCCGCCAGGCCGTCAATCAGTTCCATCATCGGCGCGGCCCAGGAAAATACCGCCTGGAAAACTGTTGCCATCACCAGCAAGAACAACAATGAGCCCCAAACCGGGTGGTTGGTGACGTTATCCAGTCGATCGCCGACGGTCTTTCTGGGTGGTGCGCGTCGTTCGACGCCGGCTAGCAGACCGTTAATGAAGTCGTAGCGTGCCTTGGCTTCCATGGCAGCCAATGAGCTGCCGGCCGACAGGCGCATACGCAGGTCCACCAGCTCTGCCAAGAGCGCCGGGCTGGTGCTGAATTCGAAGCGTCGTTCTGCAGCGCCCTGGGCGTCAATCAATGCGCGTTCGATTTCATACTCAGTCAGGTGCGCGCCGGCCGCATGCTGCTTCTGCCATAGGTGCTGTACGGCAGCGCCAACCTCGGGCAGCAAGTCCAAGCGTTTAGGTACGGCCGCGCCGATGGCCGCGGCCAATGCGATTTTAAGTTGTTCCAGATTTTGCCCGCTGGTGGCGACAACGGGGACTACGGCGACACCCAGTCGTTCTGCGAGGGCCGGGTAGTCGATGCGGATGTCTTTGCTTTCGGCGACATCGGTCATGTTTACCGCCAGTACCAGCGGCAGTCCGAGTTCTGCCAGTTGCGTTACCAGAAACAAATTGCGGCGCAGGTTAGTTGCGTCAGCAACCGCGAGTATCGCTCGCGGACGCTGCAAATCTTCCACGTGGCCAAGCAGGACATCGACGGCGACCATTTCGTCGGGCGATTGCGCAGCCAGCGAATAGGTGCCGGGTAAATCGACAAGATTCAGGCTGACTTCGGGCAGGCGCAGGGTGCCCGTATGCCGCTCTACAGTGACACCCGGATAGTTGGCGGTTTTTTGTTTCAGCCCGGTCAGCGCATTGAACAGCGTGCTCTTGCCGGTGTTGGGGTTACCAATGACCGCAATAACGGGGTCGCGGTGCGACGGGTCAGCTGGCGGGTTCATTCACCGTCACGCGCTGGGCTTCGGAGCGACGCAATGAGAGGGCATAGCCCATGACCTCAACTTCAATGGGATCGCCGCCCAGCGCTCGCCGGGTGACAGCCACTTCGCTGCCCTCGAGCAGGCCGAGGGTCATTAGCCGCTGCACCAGCGGGCCGTCGCCGTCGATGCTGGCCACAATGGCGCGTTGTCCCGGCGCGAGGTCGTCTAGGGTCATAGTCAAATACTGGCCGGCAAGGCCGGACCGCGACTGAGCAGGGCGGGATTCTACATGAGAATGATTGCTATTTACTAGCTAAGATAATTGCCGCGCGCAGGCTCCAGCGAGCTAGCTGGCGCGCCGGGTCGCCTTGGCCTGCTTGATCTCGGCTTCATAAGCACGGGCGAATTCCTCGGCGAAGGCTTCGGGCAGTTTGCCGTCTTCACGATGGGTGAGTACGTGATAGCACTCTTCGTAAAGCTCCCAGTATTTGAGCTTGTTGGCGCCCGCCAGCAGGGCGTTGCGTTTCATGCCCCGGTCGAAGCGTGACTGCAGTTCGCGGGGATCAAAGCGTTCCATGAAATCCTGCAAAGCCGTGCTCATGGCGGAGGCCATGGCGTCCTGGTGCTGTTGCAGATCATCGAAACTGCTGCGCACCGCTTCTTCGGGCTTGAGGTAGGAGTCACTGGCATTGCCGAGCAAATAGCGCAGCGCCTCTGCATCACCGGGGGAAAATTTCAGCGGGTTGTTTTGTTCGCGTTTAATGATGGTCTGAGAAATCCGGTAAGACTCTTTGGTACGACCGCGTTCCTGTAACAATCCGGTCATGCCCGAGACCATCAGGCGCAACAGTTTCCCGGCGGTGCGCAGTACTTCAGCCGGCTGCGTGCCGGCCAGGTCGCTGGGGCTTAGCCCGGCAGCCTCGAGCAGCAGACCGACGGCGCGCTCATCGCCCATAGCGGTGGGCAGCTTAATCACTTCACTAAGCATGCTCAGGCGGGATGAGCCGTCGGCCATTGCCAGATGCTGTTCCAGCGCATTGCCGTCGACCATCTTGTCTTCGCTCATCAGCGCCAGTTCCACCGAGGGATCCTCCGGCACCAGCTGAGCGCGCACCACCGAATCACGCATGCCATCGTCTTCGGCTGACGCATCATCTTCGCTGATCTGGCTGAGCATGTCGTAGTCGCCCAGTCGGATCCGATCACCGTCAAACAGTCGCTGCGGATGACCGCGGCCAACGGGGGTATCGGACTCGTTGACGAACACGCCATTGCGGCTGGTGTCGACCAGGTAATAGGCACCGGCCTGGTAATCGATTAGGGCGTGACGACCCGAAACATAGCGGTGAGGATCCGGCAACACCCAGTCATTATCGAGGCTGCGGCCGATGGTGCCGCCACAGGCGACAAACGCTTTTTCGCGCTCCTCGCCCAGTAGTTTGGCGTTTTCGCTCACTATGCGCAGTCGCAATGGCATCGGACTTTCGGGCCTCGTTTCAGGTTTCAATCACATAAGCTGGGGAAACCGCTTATGACGGTCCACCTCGCTTACCGCAGCATGACTTAGGCCGCCAGTGCCTGCGCCGCCCCAGTTCACAGTTTCCCGGCGAACGGGGCTGGGGTTGACGTGCTGCAAAGGGCTATAATCGCGCGCCTTCAGGCCCGGCAATCCGTCGGTCGATTCAACATAATTCAGGAGCGCAGCTCTGATGGCGGCAACACGCCTGTACAAGGTCATGTTCATGAGCCAGGGCAAGGTCTATGAGGTCTATGCCAAGAGTGTTTCGCATGGCGAACTGTTTGGCTTCATAGAGATAGAAGAGCTGGTTTTCGGCGAGCGCAGCCAGCTGGTCGTGGATCCCACAGAGGAGCGCGTCCAGAATGAGTTTGCCGGGGTCAAGCGCAGTTACCTGCCAATTCATTCCATCATTCGCATTGACGAGGTCGAGAAACAAGGCGTGAGCAAGGTTTCCGACGCCGAGGGTGGCAATGTTGCGCAGTTCCCGATGCCCGTCTATACACCCGGCGGCCAGGGTGGCGACCAGAGCCGCTGAAGATGCCCGGTAAACCCGATAGCGGGCCAGCGATGCGCGCCGCCCGGTTACTGCGTCTGCCCGGGCCATCAGCGCTGAGTGAATTTCAGCGCCAGCAGTTGCTCGCCGGGCTGCGTCAGCACATCCCGGCTATGACCGACCTGCGCGCCCGTTATCTGCATCTGGTGGATTGCGCGAAGCCGCTTGAGCAAACCGCGGAAGCGCGCCTGATCTCGTTGCTGACTTACGGGGAGCCGGCGGGGTCTGCGCCCCAACCAGGCATCAGTCTGCTCGTATTGCCGCGCTTCGGCAGCATTTCTCCCTGGTCCAGCAAAGCGACGGACATTGCGCGGACCTGTGACCTGTCGGACGTGCGCCGCGTCGAACGCGGCATTGAATACCAGTTGGGTATCACCGCATTAACAGCGGCTGAACGTTCTTCCTTGCTGCCCTTGCTGCACGACCGGATGACTCAGACGGTGCTGGACGATCCCGAGCAGGCCGAACAATTGTTCGTCAGCCAGCCGGCCAAAGCCCTGAGCCGGGTGCCGATCCTGCAAAGCGGCCGCGAGGCACTGTTGCAGGCCAACGGTGACTTGGGCCTGGCCCTGTCGGTTGAGGAGATCGATTACCTGCTGGAAAGTTTTCTTGCCCTGGGTCGCGACCCCAGTGACGCAGAATTGATGATGTTCGCGCAGGCTAATTCCGAGCACTGCCGCCATAAGATTTTTAATGCCGACTGGGTTATTGATGGCGAGACCCAGCCGCATAGTCTGTTCGACATGATCCGCGCTACGCACGCCGCCAGCCCGAACGGCGTGCTCAGTGCCTACAGTGACAATGCAGCGGTGATCGCCGGCGGACCCGGTCGACGCCTGGTGCCAGGCGCCCAGGGTCACTATGGCCTGCACGATGAAGCCGTGCACACCCTGATAAAGGTCGAAACCCACAATCATCCGACCGCGATATCACCTTTCCCTGGCGCAGCCACGGGCAGCGGTGGGGAGATTCGCGACGAAGGGGCTACGGGGCTGGGCGCGACGCCGAAGGCCGGGCTGACAGGTTTTTCCGTATCGCATCTGCAATTGCCGGGCAATCTGCAGCCCTGGGAAAAAAGTGCCGGCCGCCCGGCACGCATCGCCAGCGCCCTGCAAATTATGCTGGAAGGCCCGATTGGCGGAGCCGCCTTCAACAACGAGTTTGGTCGACCAAATATTCTCGGCTACTTTCGCAGTTTCGAGCAGCCCTTAGAGAACGGTCGCAGCTGGGGTTATCACAAGCCGATCATGATCGCCGGCGGGCTTGGCAACATCCGCGAAGCCGACGTTGAAAAAGGTGAAGTGCCCAGCGGCAGTTTACTGATCGTGCTGGGTGGCCCGGCGATGCTGATCGGCTTGGGCGGTGGGGCTGCTTCATCCGTTGGCAGTGGCACCAGTAGCGCGGAGCTGGATTTTGCCTCGGTTCAGCGCGGCAATCCGGAAATTCAGCGACGGGCGCAACAAGTGATCGACGCCTGCTGGGCAGCGGGCATTTACGATTCACAGGGTAATCCGCTGGCCATCATTCACGATGTCGGTGCCGGTGGATTGTCGAACGCGGTGCCCGAGCTGGTAGATCACAGCAAACGAGGCGCCCAGCTTGAACTGCGCGATGTCCCCAGTGCCGAGAGTGGTCTGTCGCCGCTGGAAATCTGGTGCAACGAAGCGCAGGAACGCTACGTCATGGCCATCGATCCGCAGCGCCTGGAGTGGTTCGATGCGGTTTGCCGCCGTGAGCGCTGTCCCTATGCGGTCATCGGCGTGCTGGATGATTCCGGCCAGTTAACCGTGCGTGATCGACAGGCCGGCAATCGCCCCGTCGATATGCCCCTGGAAGTGCTGCTCGGCAAGACGCCGAAGACGCGCAAGGAAATTAGCCGCAGCCGCAGTGCGCCGAGCGCCGCAGTATTCGAATGCGACCTTGAGGAGGCCTGCCGCCGCGTCTTGCGGATGCCCGCCGTTGCTGACAAATCTTTTCTGATTCACATCGGCGATCGCACTGTCGGCGGACTGGTCGCTCGCGACCAGTTGGTGGGTCCATGGCAGGTGCCGGTCAGTGATGTTGCCGTTACCGCGCGCGATTTCGAGGGCTTTGCCGGTGAGGCGATGTCCATGGGCGAGCGAACGCCGGCGGCGGTGCTCGATCCGGCCGCCTCCGGGCGTCTGGCCGTGGGCGAGGCGATTACAAATATCGCTGCAGCAGAGGTGTCGACGCTTGAGCAAGTGCGCCTGAGCGCGAACTGGATGGCTGCCAGTGGCGTCGACGGCGAAGACGAGGCCTTATTTGATACGGTGTCGGCGATATCGAGCTTGTGCCAGGCGCTGAAAATCGCGATACCCGTGGGCAAGGATTCGCTGTCCATGCAGACCCGTTGGCAGGCAGACGATCAGGCGCAGGCCGTGGTGGCGCCCGTTTCACTGATCGTTTCGGCATTCGCGCCGGTTAGCGATATCCGTCGAACCATGACGCCGCAATTGCGGCAGACGCCCGGTTCACAGCTGCTGCTCATTGATGTCGGTGCCGGGCGCAACCGGCTCGGACAATCCTGCCTTGCGCAGGCCTTTGACTGGCGCGAGGGATTGCCTGCGGACCTTGATCAGCCGGCATTGCTGCAGGGTCTATTCGCCGCGGTGCGCGAGTTATCCGCGGCTGGTCTGATACAGGCTTATCACGATCGCTCCGACGGCGGTCTGTGGGCCAGCCTTTGCGAGATGGCCTTCGCCGGTCGCTGTGGACTGGACATTCAACTGCCGGAAGATCCGCAACAGCATCTGCCGGCCCTGTTTGCCGAAGAACTGGGCGCGCTGATACAGGTGCAGCAGGCCGATCTCGAAGCGGCGCATGCGATCCTGGCCAGTCACGCACTGGCCGAGCATGTTGCCACGGTGGCAGAGGTAACAGCCGGCGAGCAGATCCGTCTGCTTGCCAGGGGCCGCACGCTGCTGGAGTTCAGCCGCACCGAGCTGCATCGCATCTGGTCAGAGTTGAGCTGGCAGATGCAGCGTTTGCGGGACAATCCGGATTGTGCCGATCAGGCCTATGCGGCGGCCACCGATGCCAGCGATCCTGGTCTCTCGCCGCAGGTTAATTTCGATCCCTCAGAAGATATCGGGGCAACATTTTTGCGTGGTGGCGCGCGCCCGCGGGTCGCGATCCTGCGCGAGCAAGGCGTGAACAGCCAGATGGAAATGGCAGCGGCTTTCTACCAGGCTGGATTTCTGCCCGTCGATGTACATATGACGGACGTGCTCGGGGGGCGCGTTTCCTTGCAGGATTTTGCCGGCCTGGCAGCTTGTGGCGGATTTTCCTATGGAGATGTGCTTGGCGCAGGCGGTGGCTGGGCCAAGTCGATCCTGTTTAATGATCGGGCCCGCGAACAGTTCGGGGAGTTCTTCGCTCGCCCGGATAGCTTTGCGCTGGGCGTTTGCAATGGCTGTCAGATGCTGGCCAATCTGCATAGCCTGATTCCCGGCGCCGAGCATTGGCCGCGGTTTGTGCACAATCTATCGGGCCAGTTCGAGGCGCGTCTGAGCCTGGTGGAAGTACAGCCGAGTCCTTCGCCGCTGCTTGCCGGTATGCAGGGCAGTCGCCTGCTGATCGCCACCTCGCATGGCGAGGGCAGGGCAGCATTTCGCCGGCCAGGTGATTTGCAGCAGCTCAATCAACACGAGCAGATTGTCGCGCGCTTTGTGGACAACCACGGGCGGGTCGCCGAGTCTTATCCCGCCAACCCGAACGGCTCACCGGAAGCTGTGGCCGGGCTATGTTCTGCCGACGGTCGGGTGACCATCATGATGCCGCATCCCGAGCGCGTGGCGCGCAGCGTGCAACATTCCTGGGCGCCGCCGGAATGGGGTAGTGACGGCCCATGGATGCGTCTGTTTCGTAACGCCCGCAGCTGGGTTGGTTAGCCTTGGCCAGCCGGTTCAGCCGCGGGTTTTATCCATATGGACTGACTTTCCGGGCTCATCCACTTCGCCAGGCTCGGCAAAGAACTGACGCATACGCAGGTTCTTGCGCAATCGTTCGCCACGTACATAGGTCTGAAACAGCAGATCCTTCATGGTTTCCAATAGCAGCGCTGCCTCGCTGCGATTGATATCGGGTGGTCGCCCGCCACGATCCAGGTCGGTGTCGAAAATCACCCGCCGCACTACGTCGAAGTCGGCTTCGCTAACGCCGGCGAGATCACGGATCTCGGCCACCTGATCAAACAAACGCAAGCGCTGGCGCTCTCCATGCTCGGCGAATATGGCGCGCGCGGTCTGGCGGCACATGGCCGCGAAGGCCATCAGCAGGTTTTCGCCATAACAACCCAGGGCGTCGCGAAACGGCGCCGCCACCGTGGCCGGCAGATACTGCCAGTGAAATTTTTCCGGCGCTTTTTCCAGCTCTTCGGCGGCTGCTTCCAGTTCAATGCGTTCGAGTCCGTAGCGGCGCACCCGATAGCGTAAAAACACCGGCTCGCCGCAGGCAGAACACTGCAAAACCACACCGATACGTGGCGGTTGATGTTGCTGCAGGTCTTTAAAGTCGGGCGTGGCCGCCACTCGCATGGCCGCGGTCGTTTCGCAGTGCGGGCAGCGCAACACGCTGGCGGCAGCATCGCGCTGCAGGCCAGAGTGCTGATCCAGGAAAGCTGCCATAGATACCACCTTATATTAGTTATATAACTATATGAAATATAATATATAAAATAAAATTCAGCCCGTCAGTGCTTTGTAGCGAATGCGATGCGGGTTATCTGCATCGGCACCCAGTCGGCGCTGCCGATCCTGCTCGTAGTCCGCATAGTTACCCTCAAACCAGGTCACCTGACTGTCGCCTTCAAAGGCCAGTATATGGGTCGCGATGCGATCCAGAAACCAGCGATCATGGGAGATCACCACGGCGCAGCCCGGGTAGTCCAGCAGACCTTCCTCCAGGGCACGCAGGGTTTCCACATCCAGGTCATTGGTCGGTTCATCCAGCAGCAGTAAATTGCCGCCGGCGCGCAGTACCTTGGCCAGGTGGACGCGATTGCGCTCACCGCCAGAGAGCAGGCCAATTTTCTGCTGTTGCTGGGGGCCGCGAAAATTGAAGTGCCCCACATAGGCGCGCGACGGGGTTTCGAATTTACCGATACGAATAATATCGTCGCCGCCGGAAATTTCCTCCCATACGGTATGCGCGTCATCAAGCGCCTGGCGTGACTGATCAACATAGGCCATAGATACGGTTTCGCCGATGCGAATTTCGCCTGAATCGGGGTCTTCCTGGCCGGTCAACATGCGGAACAGGGTGGTTTTACCTGCGCCGTTGGGACCAATCACGCCAACGATGGCGCCGGGCGGCATTTTCAGGCTGAGGTCTTCGATCAACAGCCGTTCGCCGAAGCCTTTGCGCAAATGGTTTAGCTCAATGACCAGGTTGCCGAGTCGAGGTCCCGGCGGGATGTAAATCTCGTTGGTTTCCTGGCGTCGCTGGAATTCTTCCGAGTTGAGTTCCTGGAAGCGGTTGAGTCGTGCCTTGCTTTTTGCCTGGCGGGCCTTGGGGTTGGCGCGTACCCATTCCAGTTCCGACTGGATGGATTTTTGTCGTGCAGCTTCCTGCTTTTCTTCCAGCGCCAGGCGCTGCTCCTTTTGTTCCAGCCAGGAAGAATAGTTGCCCTCCCAGGGAATGCCATGGCCGCGGTCAAGTTCCAGGATCCAGCCGGCTACGTTGTCCAGGAAGTAACGATCATGGGTGACGGCAATGACGGTGCCCGGGTATTTTTCCAGGAAGCGTTCCAGCCAGGCGACGGATTCCGCGTCCAGGTGGTTGGTGGGCTCGTCCAGCAGCAACATGTCCGGTTCCGAAAGCAGCAGTCGGCACAGCGCAATGCGGCGTCGCTCGCCGCCGGACAGGTGATCCGACTTTGGCGTCCCAATCGGGCAGGCGCAGGGCGTCAGCCGCAATATCCAGCTGGCGCTCTATTTCCCAGCCGTTGCAGGCGTCGATGGCGTCCTGCAGCTGACCCTGCTCTTCGAGCAAAGCGGTCATTTCCTCATCTTCCATCGGTTCGGCAAAGCGTTCGCTGATGGCATTGAAGCGTGACACCAGCCCAAAGGTATCGGCCACGCCTTCCTCGACGGCCTCGCGCACGGTCTGGCCGTCGGTCAGCTCTGGCTCCTGCTCCAGGTAGCCGATGCGAATGCCGGGCTGTGGTCTGGCCTCACCGTCAAAATCGGGATCCACGCCGGCCATGATGCGCAACAGACTCGATTTACCCGAACCGTTAAGGCCCAGCACGCCGATTTTCGCCCCGGGGAAAAAGCTCAGCGAGATATCACGCAGGATAAAACGTTTGGGCGGCACCACTTTGGCGACGCGATTCATGGTGTAGACGTACTGAGCCACGGCAACTTCCGATTATCGATAAGCGACGATTATCCGATGTGGCCGGCCAATTGCATAGCCGTGGCAGCTTCGCCGGGCCCGCGGCGGCCTGTCGGCTTTGCTGTGGCGTGAAAAGCCTTATCTTCGAAGTCGATATGCCCGCGCGACGCTGCCAGCGCCGGGTGGGTCGGGTACAATCCGCATTCTTTTTTCCTGCGGAGCGCGACGGATGTTTACCTCGGACTGGACCATTGCCGATTTTGATCCGGAGCTGGCCAAGGCCATGGCCGATGAGTCCCGTCGCCAGGAACAAAATCTTGAGCTGATTGCTTCGGAAAACTATGCCAGCCCAAGGGTCCTGGAAGCGCAGGGTTCGGTGCTGACGAATAAGTATGCCGAAGGTTATCCCGGGCGCCGCTATTACGGCGGCTGCGAATATGTGGATGTTGCAGAAGAACTCGCGCGCAAACGTGCCTGCGAATTATTCGGCGCGGCTTTTGCGAATGTGCAACCGCATTCCGGTTCACAGGCCAATGCTGCTGTCTATATGGCCTTGCTGAACCCGGGCGATACGGTACTTGGCATGAGTCTGGCCGATGGCGGGCATCTGACCCATGGTTCACCCGTTAATTTTTCCGGACGCCTTTACAATATTGTTGCTTACGGCCTGGACGCGGAAGGTAACGAGATAGACTACGCGCAGATGGAGGCACTCGCCCGCGAGCACCGTCCACGGATGATTATTGCCGGTTTCTCGGCCTATTCGCGGGTAGTCGATTGGGCCCGCTTCCGCGCCATTGCCGATGAGGTGGACGCCTACCTGATGGTCGATATGGCGCATGTCGCGGGCTTGGTTGCTGCTGGCGTTTATCCGAACCCGGTCGAATTCGCCGATGTTGTCACGACCACCACCCACAAGACCCTGCGCGGACCGCGCGGTGGCATGATCCTTTCGCGCGACGGCGACGAATTAGCCAAGAAGTTCAATTCGATGATTTTTCCCGGTACCCAGGGCGGGCCGCTAATGCATGTCATTGCCGCCAAGGCGGTGGCTTTTCTCGAGGCCATGCAGCCTGAATTTCGCGCTTACCAGGAGCAGGTGATCGCCAATGCGCGCCAGTTGGCAGCGGGTCTGCAGGCGCGAGGTTACAAAATCGTATCCGGCGGCACCGACAACCATATGTTCCTGCTCGACCTCATCGACAAGGACATCACCGGTAAAGATGCTGATGCGGCGCTGGATGCCGCACATATCACGGTAAACAAGAATGCGGTACCGAACGATCCGCGCTCGCCCTTCGTCACCAGCGGGGTGCGCATGGGTACCCCGGCCATCACCACCCGGGGGCTGGGTAGTGAACAGGTCAGCGAACTGAGTGGTTGGATTGCCGACGTCCTTGACGACTTGGCCGATGAGTCGCGAATCGTGACTGTGCGCGATAAAGTCACCGAACTTTGCGCCCGTTTTCCGGTTTACGGTTAAGTACAGCAGCAAATGCTCGCCTGAAGGCCGTGCACTGTCCGTTTTGTAATCACTCCGAGACCAAGGTCACCGACTCGCGCCTGGCTGGCGAGGGTCGACAGATTCGCCGGCGCCGCGAATGCCTGGAGTGCGGTGAGCGCTTTACCACCTTTGAGGCAGCCGAGCTGGTGCTGCCGCGACTGGTTAAGCGCGATCGTTCGCGTCAACCCTTCGACGAGGCGAAATTGCGCAGCGGCATTATTCGCGCGCTGGAAAAACGTCCGGTCAGCAGTGAAGCAGTGGAGGGTGCGCTGGCGCGAATCATCCACCAGCTGCGCTCAACGGGTGAGCGAGAAATCCCTTCCCGCCTGCTGGGCGAACTGGTTATGGAAGAATTGCGAGGTCTCGACGAAGTGGCGTACGTGCGTTTTGCCTCGGTTTACCGGAGTTTTCAGGACGTGACGGAGTTCCAGGACGAGATAGCGCGCATGCGCGAGATTAGTGACCAGCAGGAGCGCCGCGACCAACTGTCGCTGCTGCCCGATGACTCTAAATGATCAGGGCTGGATGGCTCGCGCCCTGCGACTTGCCGAACGGGGCTTATATAGCGCGCATCCAAATCCGCGCGTCGGTTGTGTGCTGGTGCGTGACCAGCAGTTGCTGGCTGAAGGCTGGCATGCGCGTACTGGCGGCGATCACGCTGAAGTTGCGGCGCTGAAGCTTGCCGACGAAGCCGCCGGAAGCACGGCCTACGTAACCCTTGAGCCCTGCTGTCATCAGGGCCGCACACCGCCCTGCACCGAGGCTTTGATTGCGGCCGGGTCACTCGTGTGGTGGTCGGAGCCCCCGACCCTAATCCGCGTGTCGATGGCGGCGGTGTCGCGCGACTGCGGGCCGCTGGCATTGAAGTCAGCGAAGGCGTGCTGCTGGCAGAGTGCGAGTCGCTGAACGCGGGTTTCAATTTACGTATGCGGCTGGGTCGCCCGCTGGTTCGCATCAAGCTGGCCGTGAGCCTGGATGGGCGCACGGCGCTGGCTGACGGCACCAGCCAGTGGATCAGTGGCGAAGCATCGCGCGCCGATGTGCAGCGCTGGCGTGCGCGCAGTTCGGCCATATTGACGGGCATTGGTACGGTGCTGATGGATGATCCCTCACTGAATGTCCGCGACGAGTCCCTGCAGACGGATTTGCAGCCATCGCGAATTATTGTTGATTCACGCCTGCGTTTACCGGCGACGGCGCGTTTGCTGAGCCTGCCGGGTCAGGTGCGAATTTTCTGCGCGCTTGAGAATGCTGCTGCCATGACAGCGCTGCAAGCCGCGGGCGCTGAAATTGAAGTGCTGGCCGGGCACAACCAGCGAGTAGATCTGCAGGCGCTGCTGGCCAGGCTCGGCGCGCTGGAGGTCAATGAATTGCTGGTCGAGGCGGGTTCGCGACTTTGTGGCGCCTTGCTGGCTGAGGGGCTGGCGGATGAATTGCTCGTCTACCAGGCTGCGCATGTACTGGGCGATGAGGGTCACGGGATGTTTGCTTTGCCGGGCCTGGCCAGCATGGCGGATCGACCGGCCTTCGAGTTGACGGATTGCCGCCGCGTCGGTGCGGATCTGCGATTGCGCTATAAACGGAGTTGAAGCGATGTTTACGGGCATTATCCAGGCAGTGGGTTCGATAAGTGCGGTGGAGCAACGCGACGGCGATCGTCGCCTGACCATTGCCACGCCTGGCCTCGACCTGGGTCAGGCAGAGCTGGGCGACAGCATCGCGGTGAATGGCGTTTGTCTGACCGCTGTGGAATTCCTAGAGGCAGCATTTGTCGCGGATGTTTCTCGCGAAACGCTGGCGGTCACCACCTTGGAAACGCTGGTCGTCGGGGCAGCCGTTAACCTTGAGCCGGCCCTGACCCTGGGGCAGGCGCTGGGTGGTCATCTGGTATCCGGTCACGTTGACGGGGTCGGTCGACTGCTAAGCCGGGAACCGGAAGCGCGTTCCACACGAATGATCTTTCAGCTGCCCGCTGATCTGGCTCGCTATGTGGCAAAGAAGGGCTCCGTTTGCATCGATGGCACCAGTCTTACGGTCAATGATGTCGATACGGACAAATTCGGGCGTGAACATCGTGCCGCATACCCTCGAAAACACTATTATGGGCAGCTACCAGCCGGGTACATCGGTCAATCTCGAGGTTGACCTGATTGCCCGTTACCTCGAACGGCTGATGTTGCCGGCCGAAACCAGATAAGTCGGGAAAAAATCATGACACCGCTCAGCGAGCCTGCAACGCGCAGCATCCAGTTCAGCGCCATTGAGGAGATCATCGCCGATATTCGCGCCGGGAAGATGGTCATCATCGTCGATGACGAGGATCGCGAAAATGAAGGTGATCTGCTGATGGCGGCAGCGCGGGTGCGTCCCGATGATGTTAATTTCATGGCCCGCTTCGGACGCGGCCTGATCTGTCTGACCCTGAGTCGTGATCGCTGTCGCCAGTTGCGACTGCCATTGATGGTGAGCGATACCGACGAACACAAAAGCACTAACTTTACGGTTTCCATCGAGGCTGCTGAGGGCATCACGACGGGAATCTCTGCCTATGATCGTGCGCGCACCATTCGCGCTGCCGTGGCTCCCGAAGCCACGCCCGAGGACTTGCGCCAGCCTGGTCATGTGTTTCCGCTGATGGCGCAGCCCGGCGGCGTACTTAATCGTGCCGGCCACACCGAAGCGGGTTGTGATCTGGCCCGCCTGGCAGGGCTCGAACCGGCCGCTGCCATCGTCGAGATCCTTAATGAAGACGGCACCATGGCGCGCCGCCCTCAATTGGAATTGTTTGCCCGCGAACACGGTCTGAAAATGGGCAGCATCGCGGACCTGATTCGCTATCGTCTGCAGCACGAGGAATCGGTCGAGCGTATTTCCGACCAGATGGTCGATACTGAATTCGGCCAGTTCCGGTTTTTGTGTTACGACGATCACGTCAATCGCAATGTGCACCTCGTACTGGTCAAGGGTGATCCCGCAGGCCAGCGCGCACCGCTGGTACGCGTGCATGTGCAGGACACCCTGGGCGATGTGATGGGACTGCAAAGTCCACAGCTAGGCTGGCCGTTTCGCTCGGCCATGCAGCGCATTGCGACGGAGGGCGAGGGTGTCTTGATTTGCTGCGCTACGGAGAGTCGCCGCGCGACCTGGTGCGTTCTGTGCGGCAGCTGGTCACTGATGAAACTCAGCCGGCCAAGGTCGATGACGGCGCAACAGTTCTGCGTACCTACGGGACGGGCGCCCAGATACTCCGTGATCTGGGCGTGACCCGCATGCGCGTTTTGAGTGCGCCAAAGCAGATGCAGGCAATTTCAGGATTCGGCCTTGAAGTAGTAGAGTACGTCAACGATGCCGACTAATTTAATTAAGGGCTTGCATGCGCACTATTGAAGGACAACTGGCGATTCGTGATGCGCGTTTCTGCATCATTGCCGCGCGCTTCAACGAGGCCATTGTTGACCGCTTGACCGAGGGCGCGGTGAATACGCTTGAGCGTCTTGGTGTGGACAGCAGTCAGATCCATTTGCTGCGGGTGCCGGGGGCTTTCGAGCTACCGCTGGCAGCCCAGCGAGCCGCGCAGACCAGGCAATATGACGCCATCGTTGCTCTCGGGGCAGTGATCCGGGGTTCGACACCCCACTTTGACTATGTCTGTGCACAAAGCGCCGCCGGGCTCGCACGCGTAAGCCTGGATACGGGTTTGCCGGTCTCCTTTGGTGTGTTGACCTGTGACAGCATTGAGCAGGCCATGGAACGAGCCGGTACCAAGGCGGGCAACAAGGGCGCTGATGCGGTCATGACCGCGGTCGAGATGGTCAGCTTGCTGCGCCAGCTCGACGTCTGAAGCGCGGATAGTCATGGCTATTGGCGGTCGCCAGGGTGCGCGCCGTCTGCTGTTGCAGGCGCTCTATCAGAGCCAGGTCGGCGGGCAGGACGGGCAACAGCTGACAGAACAATTCAAAGCTGCACCAGAATTTGCCGACATTGATCAGACCTATTTCCTGGCCATGCTATCGAGCGTGCTGGATTCCACCGCAGCGCTGGACGAACTTATCCAGCTTGCGCCGACCGACCAGTGGGGCAACTTGACCCCGTTGAACACGCGGTGCTCTGGATCGGGCTGAAAGAACTGCGCGAGCGCGATGATATTCCCGCTGGCGTAGCCATCAATGAGGCCATCAACCTCGCGCGTGAGTTTGGCGCCGAAGGCAGCCATCGCTACATTAACGCGATTCTCGACACCGCAGCCCGCGCTGCCGACTAGCTCGTCTGTCGATATGGATGAGTTCGAAGTCATTCATCATTTGCTGGCACATGTTCCGGCACAGGCTGCGCAACTGCGTGTTGGTATCGGTGATGATGCGGCGATCTTTGCGCCACCTGCCGGGCATGAAATCGTCGTAGCTACCGACAGCCTGGTGCTAGGCACGCACTTCACTGAAGATTTGCCCGCCGCGGCAATCGCGCATCGCGCCCTGGCGGTTAATCTTAGTGATCTCGCTGCCATGGGCGCTGAGCCCTGCTGGTTCTTGCTGAATCTCAGCATGCCGAAAGCCGAGACAGGCTGGGTAGAAGACTTTGCAACGGGGCTTGCCGCGTTGGCCCGGCTTCATTCGGTGACCTTAATCGGTGGTGACACGGTGCGTGGCCCTTTGGCGGTCAGCGTAACCGCCATCGGCTATGTGCCGACGGGGCAGGCGCTGCGACGTCGTGGCGCGCAGCCCGGCGACGGCATTTTTGTCACCGGGCGACTGGGTAACGCTGGCTATGCCTGGCGGCAGCTGGCGGCGAGCAATGGCTGGTCAGAAACCGATCCGCTATTCGCAGCTTTCTCGCAGCCGTCGCCGCGGGTTAAGCAGGGCTTGGCGCTGCGTGATCTGGCCACGGCTGCCATTGACCTCTCCGACGGACTGCAGGTCGACTTGCAGCGGCTGATGTCAGCCAGTGGTCTGGGTGCGGAGGTGCAGGTGGAGCGGCTGCCGCTGGACCCGAGTTTGATTGAGCGCTGTGGGATTGACCGGGCTCGCAGCCTGGCCCTGCTTGGCGGGGATGACTACGAGCTGTGCTTCACTGCGCCAATGCAGGCTGCAGCGGCCCTGGAGGATTCGGCCCGGCACTGGGACTGCGGGCTTACCCGAATTGGCGAATGTCGCCCGGGCGCAGACATCGACCTGAAGCTGAACGGGCGGTCCTGGGCAGCATCGATCGAGGAGTATCAGCATTTCTAGAGCGCCACAAAACGATCAGCTTGCCAGCGAATTGCGCGCCCAGGTACTGCGCGATCCGGTGCACTGGCTGGCGTTTGGCTTTGGCTCGGGTTTGCTGCCCATAGCCCCGGGCACCTGGGGTTCAGTACTGGCGATCCTGCTGTATGCCCTGCTGCCGCCGCTGCCGCTGGTCTGGTTAGCTGGCCGGTCTGCTCCTGCTGGCCCTGCTGGGCGTCTGGATTTGCGGTGTAAGCGCCCGGCGCCTCGGAGTGCATGACCATGGCGGCATCGTTTATGACGAGTTTGTCGGCATGTGGCTGGTTTTGCTGGTCACGCCCTGGCAGCCAGTCTGGATATTGGCGGCATTCCTGCTATTTCGCCTGTTCGACATCTGGAAACCCTGGCCGATTCGGGAACTGGATCACAGCGTACGCGGCGGGCTGGGAATTATGCTGGATGACGTTGTGGCCGCCGCGTATGCCGCCGTACTGATCTGGGCAGGACAGTATGCGATAGCGGCGTTTTAGTCCCTTTTCCAGTGGAATTTTCGGATGTCCGAGCTGGCGACCCAGAAAATTACGCGCGCGAATATCCCTGACAAGATCGGGAAGTACACGATCATCAAGGAGGTCGGCCAGGGCAGCACCGGCAACGTCTATCTTTCCCACGACCCGTATTTCAATCGCGATGTAGCCATCAAGGTCTACGACGCCGAGCCTGAAGATGACCCCCAGCGTGCAAAGATCGCGCGCAAGATGTTTTTTAACGAAGCGCAGATGGTTGGGATGCTGCAGCACCCGAATATCTTGCCGATTATCGACGCAGGTGAAGAAAACGGTCAGTACTATATTGTGATGGAGCACGTGCAGGGTGCGCGTACTCTGTCAGCTTATTGCCGGCCGGATAATCTTTTGCGCATCGATGATGTAGTGAAGATCATCTATACCTGCGCCAAAGCATTGCAGTATGCGCACAAGCGCGGTGTGATTCATCGCGACATCAAACCCAGCAATATCATGCTAACGCTTGATAATGAGGTGAAAATAATTGATTTTGGTATCGCAATCTTGCGCGATGCGGATACCTCTCGTATAGAAGGCATTGCCGGTTCGCCCAGCTACATGTCGCCGGAGCAGATCCAGTCTGCCGAAATAGTCCCTGCATCGGACCTGTATTCGCTGGGGGCTGTCATGTATGAATTGCTTACCGGCTTCAGGCCGTTTCGCGCCACCACCTTGTCACGTCTGCTAAACCAGATTGTCTATGCGACGCCGCCGCCGATTCACCGGCTGCGAGCGGAAATTCCTGAGGAACTCGAAGAAGCTGTAGCGGTGGTTCTGCAAAAGGACCCGGCACGCCGCTTTCGTGACGGCGGTGAGATGGCGGCATGCCTGACCCGCGTCCATCAGGGTCTGCGCGAGAGTGATGTCGAGTCGCACAATCTGGAACGGCTTGGCATGCTGCGAAAACTTAGTTTCTTTCACGATTTTTCCCAGGCCGAGATACGCGAGCTGCAGCGCGCCAGTGAATGGCGCGAGTACGCGGCCGGCGATGAGATTGTCCGCGAGGGCGAGATTGATGATCGTTTTTACGTGATTGCGCGCGGTCGGGTAACGGTGGAACGCAATGCCAGGCCGGTGGGCTATCTGGCGGCGGGTGACTGCTTTGGCGAGTCCAGTTACGTCTCGAATGTGAAACGCACCGCCAGCATTCGCGCAAAAGATGAAGTTGCGATTATTAGTGTCAGTGCAACACTATTGGAGCAGGTTTCGACGGCCTGCCAGCTGCGTTTTAATCAGGTGTTTTTGCGCGCGCTGATCCAGAGACTTCAGGGCGCCAACGGCGCATCTACCTGAAGCCAGCGGTTCGTTCCGGTTTTTTTATTCGGCCAGGGTGCTGAGTCGCTCGGCCGTCATATCCTGCGCTTCGCCGTCCATGAGTAGCTGGACCTTCTGCTCGGCCTCGTTCAATACGGCCTGACATTCACGACTAAGACGAACGCCTTTTTCGAATTGGCGCAGGGATTTGTCAAGACTGAGATCGCCGCTTTCCAGATCGTGCGACTATTTTCTCTAGCTCAGCCATGGACTTTTCGAGGTCTAAGTTTTTGTTTTTATTGATAGCCACGGGTTTTTTTCTTTTGTTCCGAAAGCCGAACCATTCTTACACAGGGGCGTATAGGGGTCAATTCGTTAACCTCGCAATGTTCAGTTGACACACCACAGCTCCAGCCCTATATTTTAGACTGAGTCTAATAAAACTCAAGCAAAGCTATAACTAAGGAGCCAAACGTGGACCTCAAAGCTAGTCAAACGGAACAAAATCTTAAAGACGCGTTCGCCGGCGAATCTCAGGCCAACCGTCGCTATCTCTACTTTGCAAACAAGGCAGATGTTGAGGGCTTTAACGATGTGGCCACGGTATTTCGGTCTACCGCAGAAGGCGAGACCGGCCATGCGCACGGGCATCTTGACTATCTCGCCACCGTTGGTGACCCGGCGACTGGACTGCCCATAGGGCCCACCGGCAAGAATTTGCAGGCGGCCATTGCTGGTGAAACCCACGAGTACACGGATATGTATCCGGGTATGGCAAAAACGGCGCGTGATGAAGGTTTCGATGAAATTGCTGACTGGTTCGAAACCCTGGCCAAAGCCGAGCGTTCCCACGCTAACCGCTTCCAGAAAGCCTTCGATACGCTCGAGGGCTAATCCGGGTTTTTCATTGTCTCGATACGGGGCCCGGTGATCGCCGGGCCCCGTTGAGGAATTTGCATGGCAGACGCGCCTCGCGAAGGTAGCCTGGATGCGCCGACGCGCCACCCCATCGACTGGCGATCGGCAGATTTCTATGATGAATCTGCGCTCAACGCGGAGTTAGAGCGTGTATTCGATATCTGCCATGGTTGCCGACGCTGTTTCAATTTATGCAATTCGTTTCCGACGCTGTTTGACGCGGTAGACGAAAGTGACAGCGGCGAACTGGATAGTGTGCCGACCAAGGCCTATTGGGACGTCGTCGATCACTGCTATCTCTGCGACATGTGTTACATGTCCAAATGTCCGTATGTGCCGCCGCATGAATGGAACGTGGATTTTCCACACCTGATGTTGCGGGCCAAGGCCAAGCGATTCCGTGACGAGGGCGCCCCGTTGCGCGATCGCATTCTTTCCGCCACCGACCAGGTCGGCAGTCTTGCGGGGATTCCGGTGGTCAACGGCATCGTTAATGCGGCGAATAAAGAATTCGGCCGCCCGAGCGTTGCTGGAAAACTGCCCTGGGGGTCGATCGCAGTGCGCCGGTGCCGGAGTATCACAGCCGCAGCGCCCGAGATCGGCTGGCTGGACATCAAAGCAGTCACCAGCCCAGTGAAGTTAACGGTACGCAGAGGCCGGGTGGTGTTATTCACCACCTGTTACGGCAACCGAAATTTGCCCGAGGTTTGCGAGGATCTGCTGAGTGTCTTTGAGCACAATCGGATCCCGGTCTCGCTGGCAGCAACGGAACGCTGTTGCGGTATGCCCAAGCTTGAGCTCGGTGACCTGGCGTCGGTGGAGCAGGCCATGCAGGCCAATATTCCCGAGCTGGTCAAGTGGGTGCGTGAGGGCTGGGACATCGTCGCGCCGGTGCCTTCCTGCGTGCTGATGTTCAAACAGGAACTGCCGCTGATGTTTCCTGAAGACGAAGACGTGCAGGCTGTCGCGCAGGCGTTTTTTGATCCCTTCGAATACCTGATGTTGCGCCACAAAGCCGGTGTGCTGGAGACCGACTTTGCTACGGCCCTTGGCAAGATCAGCTACCAGGTACCCTGTCATTTGCGCGTGCAGAACATCGGCCTTAAGACCAAGGAAGTGCTGGAGCTGATACCGGATACCGAGGTTGAGGCTATCGAGCGCTGCTCCGGTCACGACGGCACCTATGGCGTGAAGAAAAAGTTTCGCGAGGTTTCAATGAAAATTGCCAAGCCGGTGATTCGCCGGGTCGACGAGGCCGGCGCTGATCATTTCACCAGTGACTGTCCGATGGCCGGAGAACAGATTGCCGGCGCGAGTCGAGGGCGCAGAAGCTCGTCACCCCATTTCTCTGTTGAAAGATGCGTATGGACTTGGCGAATGAATAAGCTTGCTCCGCAAGACCTGTTTTCCCTTGAGACCTATGCTCAGTTGCGCGCCGAATTCCGCGCCAAGGTGCTGCAGCACAAGGCGCACCGCAAGCTAGCGCTGGGCGAGCACATAACCCTGCTGTTTGAAGATCGACTGACCATGCACTACCAGGTGCAGGAAATGCTGCGCGCAGAGAGGATTTTTGAGGCGGTCGGCATTCAGGAGGAACTGGATGCCTACAACCCGCTGATTCCTGATGGCAGTAACTGGAAGGCCACTATGCTGATCGAGTATCAGGATGTAGAAGAGCGACGCGTCGCCCTGACCGATTTGCGCGGCGTCGAACGCAAGGTCTGGGTGCGGGTGGCGGATTCTGCGCCGGTGTTTGCCATTGCCGACGAAGACCTTGAGCGCGAAACTGAAGAGAAGACTTCTGCGGTGCATTTTCTGCGCTTCGAGTTGAGCCCGGATATGTGCTCGGCGCTGAAGGCTGGCGCTGATCTTACCGCTGGCGTTGATCATTCTGCCTGTTCGCTGCAGGTCAAGGTACTCCGAATCGACTCGCGAGTCACTGCTGGCGGATTTGCACTAGATCCTGCCTGCAGCCTGCCGGATTAGGCCTTTGGCGACTCGCGGCCCTTCATAAGCATTGCCTTTTGCTGCCGACTGCATAACATCCCCTTGTTGTTGTGCGTATTACCGTGCCCCAGGCGGGGCCGCGGTGGGGTTATCTAATGAGTCGTAGCTATGCTGCCGCTGACATCGAGGTGCTCAGTGGCCTGGATCCTGTTCGTCGCCGTCCCGGCATGTATACCGATACCTCGCGGCCCAACCACCTGGCCCATGAGGTCATCGATAACAGTGTCGATGAGGCATTGGCCGGCTATTGTCGGCGCATCGACGTAACCCTCTTTAAAGACGGGTCAGTTGAAGTCAGCGATGACGGTCGCGGCATGCCCGTGGACAAGCATCCGAAGGAAAAAATTCCGGGCGTTGAACTGATTCTTACGCGCCTGCATGCCGGCGGAAAATTCTCCGGCGACAATTATCGCTTCTCCGGTGGCTTGCACGGCGTTGGTGTGTCCGTGGTCAATGCCTTGTCCAAGAACCTGGAGGTCTGGATTCGTCGCGACGGCAAGGAATACAACCTCAGTTTCAAGGGCGGTAAGAAATCCGGCAAGCTGGAAGTAGTGGGGAAGGTCGGCAAGACCAATACCGGAACCACAATCCGCTTCTGGCCTGATCCGAAATATTTCGATTCGGCCAAGTTTTCCTTGCCGCAACTCAAGCACGTGCTGCGCGCCAAGGCCGTATTGTGTCCGGGCCTGCATATCCGCCTGAAGGTCGAGAAGCCGGCAGAATCGCTGGAGTGGCAATACGAAGGCGGGCTGGAGCAATACCTGCAGGAATCCGTCGGTGAGGTTGAAATGCTGCCGCAGGAGCCGTTTGCTGGCAGCCTGCGAGGCAAGCGCGATGAAGTCGACTGGGCCATGGTCTGGTGCGATGCTGAATCCGTATCAGAGTCGTATGTAAACCTGGTGCCCACGGCCCAGGGCGGCACGCATGTGAACGGTTTTCGCACCGGTCTGACCGAAGCTTTGCGCGAATACTGCGATTTTCGCAGCCTGTTGCCGCGTGGTCTGCGCATTGCGCCGGAAGATACCTGGGATGGCGTAAATTACGTCTTGTCGGTGAAAACCGAAGACCCGCAATTCAGTGGTCAGACCAAGGAGCGACTCTCGTCCAGGGAAGTCGCGGCCTTTGTCTCAGGAACCGTCAAAGACACACTCGGCATCTGGCTGAATCAGCACCCCGAAACCGGTGATCAAATCGCGGAACGCGTTATCGCAGCTGCACAGCGGCGCATGCGTGCCAGTAAGAAAGTGGTGCGCAAAAAGATTGTTTCCGGGCCGGCCCTGCCAGGCAAGCTCGCGGATTGCTCCTCATCGGAGCCGAGTCGTTGCGAATTGTTTCTGGTCGAGGGTGACTCTGCCGGCGGCTCGGCCAAACAGGCCCGTGATCGTGAGTTTCAGGCGATTCTGCCGTTGCGCGGAAAGATACTGAATACCTGGGAGGTCGATCAGGCTGAGTTACTGGCGTCCCAGGAGATTCACAACATCAGTATCGCCATGGGTATTGATCCCGGTGCTGAAGACCTGGCCGAGCTGCGCTATCACAAGATTTGTATCCTGGCCGACGCCGATTCCGACGGGCAGCATATAGCGACCCTGATTTGCGCCTTGTTTCAGCGCCATTTCCCTCGCCTGGTCAAAGCCGGACATGTTTACGTGGCCATGCCGCCGCTCTACCGTATCGATGTCGGCAAGCAGGTTTTTTATGCGCTGGATGAAGGCGAGCGTCAGGGCACGCTGGAGCGCATAGAGGCGGAAAAAATGCGCGGCAAGATCAATGTCATTCGTTTCAAAGGTCTGGGTGAAATGAGCCCGGGTCAGCTGCGGGAGACAACCATGGCGCCGGATACGCGCAGACTGCTTCAACTTACCGTTGATGCCAGCGATATGACTGAAGAAACACTGGATATGCTGTTGGCCAAGAAACGTTCGCGCGATCGTCGCGAATGGCTTGAGTCCAAGGGCAATCTCGCCGAAATCTGACGGAGACAGGCAGCATGAGCGGCCAGAACGAACTGGACTTCGAGGGTATCGAACGAGTACCGCTCAAAGTCTTTAGTGAAAAAGCCTATCTGGACTATTCGATGTACGTTATTCTGGATCGGGCGCTGCCGCATCTGGGTGACGGGCTCAAACCAGTCCAGCGGCGAATAATCTACGCCATGAGTGAGCTGGCCCTCGCGGCCGGCGCCAAGCCGAAAAAGTCGGCCCGTACGGTCGGTGATGTGATTGGCAAATTTCATCCTCACGGTGATTCGGCCTGCTACGAGGCCATGGTCAACATGGCCCAGTCGTTTTCGTATCGTTATCCGATTGTTGACGGACAGGGCAACTGGGGCTCGGCGGATGATCCGAAATCCTTTGCAGCCATGCGCTATACGGAGTCGCGGCTGACAGCCTACGCCAACGTTTTACTGCGCGAATTGGGCCAGGGTACGGTGGAGTGGGTGCCTAACTTTGATGGCACCCTCGAAGAGCCAGCAATGTTGCCGGCGCAATTGCCCAACGTCTTGCTTAACGGCGCTCAGGGTATCGCTGTGGGTATGTCTACAGACGTACCGCCGCACAATCTGCGTGAAGTGGTTGCCGCGCTGGTGCATTTGCTTGAGACGCCCAAAGCAACCCTGGCAGCTTTGCGCAAGCACATTAAAGGCCCCGACTTTCCTACCGGCGGTGAGTTGGTGACGCCGGCCGCGGATATTCAGCAGATCTACAAGACCGGCAACGGCAGTTTGCGGGTGCGTGCGACCTGGGAAGAGGAAGAAGGCAGCATTGTAATCACTGCCTTGCCGCACCAGGTATCCGGCAGCAAGTTGCTGGAACAAATTGCCGGCCAGATGCGCGCCAAGAAATTACCCATGGTCGAAGACCTGCGTGACGAATCCGATCATGAAAACCCCACCCGGCTGGTGGTGGTGCCGCGCTCGAACCGGGTTCCGCTGTCTGAGCTGATGGACCATCTTTACGCCAGCACGGATCTTGAGCGTACGTTGCGGGTCAACATTAATGTGATTGGCCTGGACGGTCGCCCGTCGGTGCGCGGCCTGCGTGAACTCCTGCTGGAATGGCTTGAGTTTCGGACTGACACCGTTAGACGCCGGCTCAGTTATCGACTGGAGCGTGTTGAAGAGCGCCTGCATATCCTCGATGGATTGTTAATCGCCTATCTCAAGATTGATGAAGTGATTCGTATCATCCGCAAAGAGGACAAGCCCAAGCCGGTTTTGATGAAGCGCTTCAAACTGAGCGAGTTACAGGCCGAAGCGATTCTTAACCTGCGCTTGCGGCAATTAGCCAAGCTTGAAGAAATCAAGATTCGCGGAGAACAGGACGAACTGGGCAAGGAGCGCGACTGGCTGGCCAAGACTCTGCGCAGCAAAGTGCGTTTGCGTAACCTGATACGCGACGAACTGCTGGCACTGGCCGAGGAGCACGGCGACGAGCGGCGTACGCTAATCATTGAGCGGGAGCCGGCCAAGGCCTTCGCAGAGGAGCAGCTGGTGGTCAGCGAGCCCGTTACCGTGGTTTTGTCTGAGCGTGGTTTTGCACGGGCTGCCAAAGGCCATGACATCGATCCGTCCGCACTGAGCTATAAGTCAGGCGATGCCTTTCTGGCGGCGGCGCGCGGCCGTAGCCAGCAACTGGCGGTATTTCTTGATAGCACCGGCCGGGCCTATTCGTTACCGGCCCACAGTCTGCCGTCCGCGCGGGGCCAGGGTGAGCCTTTGGCTGGCCGGCTCAAACCACCGGCTGGCGCGCGCTTTCAGGGCGTAATGATCGGCGCGCCCGAGAGTCGCTGGCTGGTAGCTTCAGACAGCGGCTATGGGTTTTTCGTTGCGCTGGCAGACCTGCATTCGCGTAATCGCGCCGGTAAGTCGGCTCTGCGAGTGCCGGCCGACGGACGCGTAGTAATCCCGGCGGCTGTTGCTGACCAGGACGAATTCCCCGGTAAAGCGCGGGTCGCCGCGGTCAGTTCCCAGGGTCATCTGCTGGTTTTTGATGCGGCAGAGTTACCGGAACTGCCGCGCGGCAAAGGCAACAAGATTATGGGTATCCCAGCGGCAAATATCGCTCGGGTGAGGAGCAGATGCAGGCAGTTGCGGTATTGGCTGCTGGTGAAAGTCTTGAGGTCCACTCGGGCCAGCGGCGGATGACCCTGAAGCCCGCTGATCTTGAGCGCTACGAGGGTAATCGTGGCCGCCGTGGCAATCTGTTGCCGCGCGGTTGGCGCAAGGTGGAGCGGTTGTCGGTGCCCCTGGTGGCGAGCAGTGACTAGCCGGTCAATTTACGCTGCAGTTCGGCGGCGTTCTCATCGGCCAGGGCGTCTTCGATAGCCTGCTGGTCAATCACCTGGCTGGCGGTGAGTTCGTGTTCGTAGTCCTGCTCTAACAAGGACAGAGCTTCCTGCAGCGTTGACGAAAGTCTCGTCTCGTCACCACTCACGGTTTCAAGGGCGTCGAGGGTCATCTCGGCAGTCTCGCCACCTTCGAGTTCATCCAGCGAGGCCAGTTCAGCCGTCGCGGCGTCTTCATCATAAGACAGATTTGATGAATTGAAGTGCGGCAGTTCCTCTGTGGGCCCCACGCCGGGCTGTTCCACTGTAGCGGACACCGCGGCGTCAAACTCAGCGATGGGCAGGTCGGGTTCCGAAGGCAAGCCATGCATGGCATCGTCGAAAACGTCAACAAATTCCTCGGACGGCTCGCCGGCAACCGCAGTAGATACGGCAGACAGATCTTCCGCGGCTGTGCGTTCTGCCAACGGCTCCGGATCCGGACTGAATACATTTTCGCTGGATTCGCCGCGTGATTCGATGGAGGCTTCCGCTTCGGCTATCTCGACAACGTAGGTTTCTTCAGACGGATTGCGCACCGGCAATTCACTGATTTCCGTGTCGCGCGGGTCAAGCCATTCATCCGTATCGATGAAAACGTCGTCAGTGGCCAGTGCAGCGGTGCCGCGCTGGGGTCGGCGTAACAGGGTGCTGAAGCGCTCCAGGACACGACCACGAATTAGTACCAGGCTCAGGGCTACGCCAAGCAGTACACCGAGCACTACGGCAAGCCAGGGGCTGACACTGGCCGGCCGGGATTCGCTGATACTGACTGTGGCCGTTGTCACAGCCGGCAGCGCGTTACTGGTATCGGCTGTGAGCTCTGGCTCAACTTCCGGCAGTGGTTCAGCCGCGAAGGGGCTGGCCGGTTGCGCGGCAACTTCGCTACGCATCGCTTGCGTTGTCGTTTCCGCGGCGCTGATATCGGCCTGTTCCGCAACGGCGCTGACAGAGTTTGTAATTGCTTCAGCAGCACGCGTCGTTTCGACGGTGGTCTCTGTCGGCGTAGTTACCGCTTGTTGGCCTTGCGGCGGCGCGCTCGTGGCTGCCTCCGGTGCCGACATGGCTGTGCTTGTGGAGGCGTCGGCCAGGGAAGTACTGGGAGTGAAGAAGCTGGCCGCCTGCGGAATAAGGATTTCCGAGCCGAGCTTGATCAGGTCCGGATCGTTGCGAATAAATGCCGAGGGGTTAGCGCTGAAAATTTGTCCGGCAAGACGCCAGGTTGAGTCGGCCGGGCGACCCTGGATGCGCGCTGCAATGGTCGACAGCGTATCGCCGGAGCGAACCCGGTAAGTGCTGCCCGGCAATATCGACTCGCGGCTGCGTTGCAAAGTCGCGGTCGTGCCCGCGGCCGGTCTAGTGCTTGGAGGAACCGAAGTGGCAAGGCGATCACCGCTCACGACGCCGGCAGGCGAATCACTGACGCCCGCCTGAAGTACCGGCGCCATACCTGGTAAATCGAGCATCAACACGTAGTGACGAATCACGCGTGGCGTGCCCTGGCAGTCCAGACGCACGGATATCTCGTACATCGGCTCGACCAGCGGTCGGGTGCTGCTGACGCCGAGCACAAAGTTGCCCGGGCCCTGGCTGGCAGGGACAGTGAACTGCAAACCAGCCGGACCCTGCAGATCGCGGCCGCCACCGGCGCTGCTCACACATTGGCTGCTGATGGTCTCGCCTGCGGCCAGACGCAGCGGAATCGCGGCTTTCAGCGGTTGTCCCAGGCGGCTGCTCGCACTTAGCTCGCCAAGGGTTACTGCGCTGGCGGTACCGGGGGTCATGACCAGCGCCATCAGGCTGCCACAGACGAGCGAACGGGTGCGCAGCGAGGTTCTGGCTAAATTTGCAGGATGCCGGTCGTTCAGCAGTTGCCTCATGCTGCGTTGCAATTCGGAATTCTGTTTAGCTCTGCTCATTGCATGTCCTGTTCCCAAGCACGACGCCTGGATATGCGCTGGTACCCTATTTGGAGCAAATCACGACCGGGTTCACCCATCTAGGATGGAACTCTCTGTTTTCGTATTTGTGCATCAATCGGGCCGTTTTTTATGTCAAAGCTGTGATCTGGATCACCCTCACGAGGCGCTCAGACTAAGTCCGCGCACACTCTGGGTATCTTCGAGGATCAGGCCGTGATTCTGGTTGTAGTTGCCCTGGATATGCGCGACGCCCAGTTGCCACAGTACCGCCATGGTCTGGGCGTCTTCGACGCGTTCGGCGATGGTGTAGATACTCGCATCACGCGCTGCCGCGGCCAGCTCGCCGACGCGCTTCTGGGTGTCCTGGTCGCGATGCAGCCCCTGCATCAGGCTGCCATCGATCTTGGTGTAGTCCATCGGTATGTGCTGAATAACCTGCAGCGAGTCCCGACCGGTGCCCAGATGGTCGACGGCGAATTTAAAGCCCGCCGTCTTGAGCATTTCGGCTAACTGCTTGGTCTTTTTTAGTTGCTGTGCAGCCACATCCTCCGTGACCTGAAAGCAAATCTGCGCGGACTGAATGCGGGCTTTCTGTATACGTGCATCAAGCCAGTTGAGCAACGAATCATCGAGTACTGAATCTCGCGAGAGTCGCACGAAAACGAGATTCGGCATCTTCGCCGCGCAAAATGAAAATGAAGCGCCGATGACCCAGCGGTCAACATTCTTGGCCAGGCCTGCACGCTCGGCGGCAGGCATGAATTCACTGGGTAAAATAAGTTCGTCGTGCTCGTCGAGCAGCCTTACCCGGGTATCGAAGACCCCCTCAATTTCGCGATTCAGACCCGTGACAGGTTGATGCACAAGGCGCAGGCGGTTCTGCATCAAGGCATGGCGCAGACGCGGCACCCATAATTCATCCTGCTTGCGAGAATTGCTGGAAGCGCTGCTGCTAGCCGTTACCTGTATGCGATTTCCGCCGGTATCGCGCCCCAGGCGGCAGGCTTTTTCGACGTCACCGAGGGCTTCGGTGACGCCTTGTTCGTCGTGATCAAGCTCGCCAAGTCCGATGGTGCAGGTCAGTGAGGTAGATTGTTGCTCTACCTCAAATACTTGCTCTGCGACGGACTTGCGAAGATTTTCTGCCCAGGCTTCGACGTCAGCCATGTTGCCGCGTTCGAGCAGTGCCACAAACATGGTGCCGCCGAAACGTCCATAAAGATCCGGTGGCTGCATGAATTCTCTGAGCAGCTCAGCCAGACGCATAAGCAAGGCTTCTGTCGCCAGCAGGCCGATGTCATCGTGCACGCGGGCAAAATTGTCTGGTCGAATATAAACGAGGGCGCGCACGCCACCGTCCAGAGGCTGTTTGACACGCTCGGCAAGGCGCTCGAGAAAATAGTGACGATGGAAAAAGCCGGTGGATGGGTCTTTGAAAACCGCACGTTCCAGCAAATCTACAGGGTTCTGATCTGCAGGTGTCTCAATAGGCACGATGACTCGAACTGCAGGATCACCATCGAGCGTAGTGCGCTCGAGGCGAATCTCCATGGGGATCTCTGCACCGTCAGCTTTTTGCCCGACCACCGACAGGCGCTCGTCGTTCCATTTTTCTTTCAGGCACGCAACCAATGCGCCTTTTACTGCGGGATGGTCAGATGTCCGGTACAGGTCCATAACCGGCTGTCCCTGGATATCTTCTTCAGCCGTGTAATCAAACAAACTGAGCCAGGCCGGATTGGCTGCTACAACAATGCCTTCCTGCACGTCGGCGATGGCATCGGAGGCGCCATCCATCAAGTCGCGAAGTTCGCGCTTGTAGACATTCGCCGAGGACAGCACCCCGTCCAGTGCGCTGCGCATGCGCTGCGCCTGTAGTTCACGTTCCACCACAGCAACCAGGCGGTTGCGATGGGTTAGCGAGACGACATCGCGCGCGCCGCTTTCCATGTCTGCTGCGATAATCTGCTCATCGACATGTTGGCGGACCAGTAACAAAGGCGGCTTTTGCGCTGAGCGAGCTATCTGGGTGGCGACGGTAGCGACATCGAATCTGGGCGCATCATCGGCAAACAGAATCACCAGTTCCGGTGAATCTTGCTCGATGGTCTCCTCGACCTTGTTGGGTTGTTCGACGCGGGTGCAATGGGCAGCGTGACCAACCTCCCGCAAAGCGGTATTGATTGTTGCTACATGTTCGTCATTTGTCGTAAGTACAACGATCTTGACGCCGACGGAATCACCCAAGGCAGACACCCTTCAGTCTGGAATGCTGGAAACTACATAACGGGATAGCACCCGCTTGACCCGAGACTTTAGGGAAGCATGCTTCGGGATTATGTGACCCGGTTCTGACTTATGTGCTCAGTCGGGATTATGTCCAAATCTGATTGGACCCGGTCGGCTTCAACCTCACTGCTTCCGCTTTTCTGACTGGCCCTGGCCGTTAATCCGCGTTCAGCTCAAAGGCGATCGGCTCTTTGGCGGATCCGCCGGGACGTTCGCGCACCAGTCGCGGCAGCAAGTAGCCTGGCAGCTCGGCCGCGGCAGCGCCGAGTAATTGTGCGCCGACGGTGTCGTCAACCTGGAAGTGGGCAGCGCCGGCAACCGGGTCCAGTTGATGCAGGTAGTAGGGCAGTACGCCACAGGCAAACAGTCGTTCGGATAAATTGACCAGCGCCTCGACGCTGTCGTTGACCCCGCGCAATAACACCGATTGGTTTAGAAGTAAGGCGCCACTGACCTGTAAGGCCTGGATTGCGCCGGCAACGGAGGCGTCAAGCTCCTGCGCGTGGTTGCTATGTACTACGATTACCAATTGCCGTCGCAATTTGCTCAGATGTTCCAGCAGTCTGGTGGTGATGCGCTCTGGCAGCACGATGGGCAGGCGAGTGTGCAGGCGAATTCTACTTAGCTGCGGTAGCTCATCCAGTTGTCCGAGCAGACGTCCAAGCCGTTCGTCGCCGAGACTAAGCGGGTCACCGCCGCTCAGTATGACTTCTCGGATTTCGGGGTCTCCGGCGATTTGTGCCAGGCTGAGGTCGAGATTGCTGCCGAGGGCGCTTTGCGCCGAATAGGGAAACTCGCGCCGAAAGCAATAGCGGCAGTGCACTGCGCAGGCGCCTGTAGTGATCAGTAAGGCGCGCCCGCGGTACTTCTTTAACAAGCCAGGCGCTTTCAGGCTGGCGAGGTCACCAACCGGGTCAGCGTTAAACCCCGCGACGATGCGATTTTCAGCATCCACGGGCAGTACCTGGCGCAGCAGCGGATCCCGCGGGTTACCAAACTGCATGCGACGTACGAAGGCCCGCGGAACACGCAGCGGGAAATTATCCGCGTTTGCATTCAATGTGGCGCTCAGCTGCTGGTCCAGCCCGAGGTCGGCCAGCAAGGCCCGAGGATCCGTGTAAGCATCCGCCAGGGCCTGCTGCCAGCCCGGCGCAGGCTTTGATTTTATTTCTGTGGCGGGCGAGGGTGGGTTCATGACTGTCGCGACAAGGTCAAAAGCTGCAGCTACAATACCGGCCGCCGTGGGCCGTGGCCCGCATTGTAATCTCTTCCCTCAACGGCAAAGGTAATCGGCAGACGCAATGGCCAGCTACAACACCAGTGAGTTTAAGTCCGGACTGAAGGTTCTTATTGATGGCGATCCCTGTGCCATTGTCGAAAATGAGTTCGTAAAGCCCGGCAAAGGTCAGGCTTTTAATCGCGTAAAGATTCGCAATCTGAAGACAGGTCGCGTGGTAGATCGGACCTATAAATCCGGTGAAACCCTTGAGGCGGCTGATGTGCTCGATACAGAGATGCAATATCTGTATAGCGATGGCGAGATGTGGCATTTCATGGATCCGTCCAGCTACGAGCAATTTCCGGCCGCAGAAGCGGCGGTGCAGGAAGCGCTTGCATGGCTCAAGGAAGAAGATCTTTGCAATGTCACCCTTTGGGACAATGTGCCGCTGCTGGTCAGCCCGCCAAACTTTGTCGAGCTAAAGATTGTCGAGACCGATCCCGGTCTGCGTGGCGACACGGCCCAGGGTGGAATCAAGCCGGCCAAGCTCGAGACCGGCGCTGTGGTTCGTGTACCGCTGTTCATCGAAGAGGGTGAAATCATTCGTGTCGATACGCGCTCAGGTGAGTATGTATCGCGCGTGAAGTAGCGCGGATTCAGGCCGGGTAGCCGAACGGGCGCACCTGGCGTATATCCTCGCAACCTGACCAGGCCATCAGCACCCGATCGAAACCGATCGCAACCCCTGAACATTCCGGCAGGCCTGCCTCCATCGCGGCCATGAGTTGCGCATCGACGCGACGATCTGCCAGCCCCTCAGCTCGACGTTGCTCGCGATCGACGGCAAAGCGTTGTGATAGTTCAGCCGCATCGGTCAGCTCTCGGTAACCATTAGCCAGTTCCATACCGGCAAAGAAAATTTCGAAGCGTTCGGCGCAGCGCCGGTCATCCGGGCTGAGTCGGGCGAGAGCCGCCTGGCTGGCCGGATAGTGTGTTACGACGGTGAGCTCGCG
Organism: uncultured Gammaproteobacteria bacterium; assembly: GCA_963807995.1. Taxonomy (GTDB): domain Bacteria; phylum Pseudomonadota; class Gammaproteobacteria; order Steroidobacterales; genus J054. Next base: position 52,891 of record CAWEDX010000001.1, on the reverse strand, counting down.
CGGGTCCAGGGCTGGCATGATCAGGTGGCTCATCAGCAGGTCCAGAACCAGGTCCCGGTCAGTCGAGAGTGTCTTGCGCAAGGCTTCGTCTAAGTGCTGGTCCAGCCTGTGTTCGGCTAATGCCGCCAGCTCATCGGTTGCCGCGGTAAGCGGGTCAATATCCAGCAGCGATTGAAATAAGGCTTGATAGCTTGATTGCCGGCAACTGGCAGGCTGCTGACCGCAGGCATCGCCAAGGGTATTGATCAGCGCGCAACTTTCGCTGCTCATGGCGGCGAGATCAAAACCCCGGCGATACCATTCGACCAGGGTAAATTCCGGTTGATGCAGGCGGCCGCACTCACCGTCTCTGAATACCGGGCTGATCTGATAAATGTCCGGGCTTCCCGAGGCCAGCAAGCGTTTCATGGCGTACTCGGGCGAGGTCTGCAGATGCCAGGTTTCGTCGAAGACCGCGGCCTGCACGGCAATGCTTTGGATGCGGGGATCCGTAACGGCGTAGCGCGCCAGGGCTGGCGTATCCACCTCCATGATCCCGCGCTCAGCAAAGAAGCGCCGGGCGCAGCTGAATAGGGCTGCCCGCAGGGCCAGCATTCCTGGCTCTGCGCTGGGCCGCCAGGCGTCCTGTGTCACGTCGCCAAATGGCCGACGGTCTGGCCCATCAGCAGCGGCTGCCCGGCGCGCAAAGCCGGGTCGAAATGTCCTGATCCGGGCGGTAGCAGCAAAATAACTGTGGAACCCAGGTTGAAGCGGCCAACTTCAGCGCCTCTCATGATGGTCGTTGCGCTGCGTTCACCGTAGTGCCAGTGACACGTTTCTCGCGGGCGCCGTGGCAGCACTTCACCGGCCCACACGGTGCTGATACTGGCTACGTTCAGCGCGCCGACGAGCACTAGCGCGAACGGACCCCAGGCTGCGTCGAAGTGACAGCACAGGCGCTCGTTAACAGCGAACAGGCCCGGAATCGCGCCGGCGGTGCGCTCATTGACCGCCCATCGTTCGCCAGGGGCGTAATGCATGCTGCGTAAACGCCCGTCCAGCGGCGCGTGGACGCGGTGGTAGTTGTGCGGGGCCAGATAGACGGTGAGGAATTCTCCGCCATCATAGCGAGCCAGCGCGGCAGGTTCGGCCAGCAATTCATCAACGCCGTAGTACATGCCCTTGGCCTGCAATAACTGGCCGCGATCAATGATCCCGGCCTGCTGCACGCGGCCATCGGCCGGGCTTACGATCGTGTTGGCGTCGGGGTCCAGCGGGCGGGCGTTCGGGCGCAGTGCGCGGGTAAAAAACGCATTGAAGCTGGCATAGCTGCGCGGATTGGTTTCCTGCGCCGAGCTCATATCGACCTTGTAAAGACGGCAGAAAGTTTCGATCAACAGATTTTTCAGCCAGGTAGTCTCCACACGACTGGCCCAATGCACCAGGCGGCCAAGCAGAAAGCTCGGCAAAAGACGCTGAAAAGCGATAAAAAGTTCAGTCATGACGGGCTTTTGGTGAGAAGTGTGGGGAGTGTTGCAATCCGGTTGGCCGCGGCAATAATGCCGCCTGACCGCAGGGAATGACAGAGCCAGCAGGAGCCGGATGGACCAGCAAGACAGTATTGGCGCGCAGATCGAGGATTGCGCTGCGCAACTGCGTGCGGCGGGCGTGTATTTCGGTCACGGCACTGCTGATGCGGTTGATGAAGCAGCGCTCCTGGTGATGCACGCAGCCGGCCTTGATCCTACCCAGACGGACCCGTCGATTTATTCTCAGTCCTTTCCCGTCGCCGCTCAGGCGCGCCTGACGGATTACCTGCATCAGCGTATCGCCCTGCGGCGCCCTGCGCCCTACATTACGGGTGAGGCCTGGTTTGCTGGCCTGCCGTTTATGGTGGATGAGCGCGTGCTGATCCCGCGTTCGCCGTTTGCTGAACTGATCCATGCGGGATTCGCGCCCTGGCTGCGGCCCGGTCCCGTCCGGCAGATTCTCGAGGTAGGCACCGGCAGTGGCTGTATTGCCATTGCAGCCGCGCTGGCTTTCCCCGAGGCTCAGGTCACTGCTACAGACATTTCGCCCGATGCGCTGGCGGTGGCCATGGAGAATCGTCGCCGCTATGGGTTGGAAGCCCGTCTGGAGCTGCGCGAGGCGGATCTGCTGAGCGGGCTGAGCGGCTCTTTCGACCTGATACTTAGCAATCCGCCCTACGTCGCGCAGTCGGAACAGGCAGAGCTGCCGGCCGAGTACCACCATGAACCAGGTCTGGCCCTGTTTAGTGGTGCTGATGGTCTGGATTGCGCCCGGCGTATACTGCAAGATGCCGCGTCCTGCCTTGCAGCGGACGGCTTGTTAGCCTTGGAAGTGGGCTCGGGCTGGCTGGCGTTGGAGCAGGATCAGCCGCGCTTGCCGATAGTCTGGCCGGAGTTGGAAGCGGGCGGCGAGGGTATCGCGCTGATCCAGGCCTCAGACCTTGATCGCTCCAGTATTAACATTAGAAAGTAGTTTAGGTAAGTTATTTAACTTGTTGTTTTAATTATGTCTGGCAATACAATTGGTAAGCTATTCAGTGTCACGACCTTTGGCGAGAGCCACGGGCCGGCGCTGGGCTGTATTGTCGACGGCTGCCCGCCGGGTCTGGCCCTGAGTGAAGCGGACATCCAGCCAGACCTCGATCGTCGGCGCCCGGGGCAGTCGCGGCATACCACGCAGCGCCGCGAGCCAGACCAGGTGCGCATTTTGTCCGGCGTATTCGAGGGGCAGACCACCGGTACGCCCATCGGCATGCTGGTCGAAAACACCGATCAACGCTCACGCGATTACAGCAAGATCAAGGATTTGTTCCGTCCCGGTCATGCCGACTACACCTACCAGCAAAAGTATGGCAGCCGGGATTATCGTGGCGGTGGCCGGTCCTCGGCGCGCGAAACCGTGATGCGGGTGGCGGCCGGGGCCGTGGCGCGGAAGTATCTTGCGCGCTGCGGCCGGCATCGAAATTACCGGCTGGCTGCGCCAGCTCGGGCCCATAGTTGTCGATTGCCCGGATCCGGCTAGCGTTAACTCGAATCCGTTTTTCTGTGCGGATCCGTCCCGGGTTCCGGAGCTTGAGGCCTATATGGATGCCCTGCGCAAGGAAGGGGATTCGGTTGGTGCGCGGATTAATCTGACCGCCTCCGGCATGCCCGTAGGGCTGGGTGAGCCGGTCTTCGATCGACTGGAAGCCGATGTCGGGCATGCAATGTTGAGTATTGGTGCGGTCAAGGCGGTGGAAATCGGCGCCGGCTTTGCCAGCGTGGCCGAGAAAGGCACGCAGCATCGCGATGAAATTACCCCGGCGGGCTTCCGCTCGAATTCGGCGGGCGGCACGCTGGGCGGCATTTCGTCGGGTCAGGATCTGCTGGTGAGTATCGGGCTCAAACCGACCTCGAGCATTCGCTTGCCGGCGGCGACCATTGATATCGAGGGTCAGGCTGCGGAGATTTCGACCACGGGCCGCCACGATCCCTGTGTAGGTTTGCGCGCGACGCCGATTGCCGAGGCGATGCTGGCTATCGTGCTGATGGACCACTATCTGCGCCAGCGCGCGCAGAACGCGGGTGTTGAGTCCGGGACACCGCTGGTTCCAGCTTCGGCGCCGGCTGAGAAAGCCGATAGCCAAACCTAGTAAGTTAGATTAGGTTTAATTCTTAACCTATTGTTAAAAAAGCTATTTTATGAAAGATTCATACTCTGTAGCGGTGGTGGGCGCCACCGGTCTGGTCGGCGAGCACATGCTTGAGATCCTGGCTGAGCGCAATTTTCCGGTGGCTGAGCTGCATGCCCTGGCCAGCGAGCGCTCGGCGGGCGATACGGTCAATTTCGGCCGTCGCGCGGTGACGGTGAAAGACCTGGCCAGTTTTGACTTTAACGGCGTCGATATTGCCCTGTTTTCGGCCGGCGGCAGCGTTTCGGCTGAGCATGCGCCGCGAGCGGCGGCTGCCGGTTGTATCGTGGTGCGACAATACCTCGCATTTTCGCAACCAGCCGGATATTCCCCTGGTAGTGCCGGAAGTTAATCCGCAGGCCATTGGCGAATACGCGCCGCAAAATATTATCGCCAACCCCAATTGCTCGACGATTCAGATGGTTGTGGCGCTGAAGCCCATCTATGACGCGGTCGGGATCACGCGCGTGAACGTTGCCACCTATCAGTCGGTGTCAGGCGCGGGTCGATCCGGTGTCGAGAACCTGGCCACCCAGGCCACCAATCTGCTCAGCGGTCGTCCCGTGGAGCTGGACGGGGCGGCCAAGCAGATAGCCTTCAACGCGGTGCCGCATATCGATGCTTTTCAGGACAACGGTTATACCCGCGAAGAAATGAAAATGATTTGGGAAACGCGCAAGATTTTTGCCGATGACGACTTGTTGGTGAATCCCACCTGCGTGCGCGTGCCGGTATTTTTTGGGCATTCCGAGGCGGTGCATATTGAGACCCGCGAGCGGATTTCGGCTGCCCAGGTGCGCGAACTGCTGGCAGCAGCACCCGGCGTGACGGTTATTGATGAGCGACAGACTGGCGGTTATCCGACTGCCGTCACAGAAGGTTCGGGGCAGGACGCGGTATTTGTGGGGCGTATTCGTGAAGACATCTCGCATGACAGCGGTATCAACCTGTGGATCGTGTCAGACAACATTCGCAAGGGCGCGGCACTGAACTCCGTACAGATCGCAGAGATTTTGGTCAGCGAACATATATAGGCTATATTTGACATATATTTCCGGCACTTTACGGGCTATCTTTGTGCGCATTCCAAAGCCCGCTTGTGCGGAAAACGGGGACCGTTGATGCGGGGATTTATCATGCCGCGAGTTTTTTTATGTGTCTGGTTGCTTCTGGCCGGACTCCTGCCTGTCACTGTCCTGGGCCTCGGCCTGGGCGAAATCAATCCTAAATCGGCGCTTAATCAGCCGTTTGTGGCGGAAATACCGGTGGTGCTTGGCGCCGGCGATGATGTGGCTCAGCTGCAGGTCGCATTGGCCTCAGCCGACACCTTCGAGCGCTACGGACTGAATCGGCCGTTATTTCTCAGCGATTTCGAATTTCGCGTGATTAACGATCCCGGACGATCCGTGGTGCGCATCGTTTCAGCAACGCCTGTTATCGAACCTTTCGTAACCCTGTTGCTGGAAGTGCAATGGCCGCAGGGACGCCTGCTGCGCGAATACACTGTGCTGCTGGACCCGCCGGTATTCTCCAGTGCTCAACCGGCCACCAGCGCGCCGGCGCCGGCAACTCCCCGCCAGCCGGCTCAGAGCCAGGTAACGCGTCCGCAATCGGCGCCGGCGCCGACTGCTGCGGCACCGCGTCCGGCGCCGAGCATGTCTGCCGCAGGCGACTTCGGTCCTGTCGCCAGGAACGATACCCTGTGGGGAATCGCACAGCGCATGCGCCCGGACGCCTCCATCGACACTAATCAGATGATGCTGGCAATTTATCGGGCCAATCCGGAGGCCTTTGCCGGCAACATTAACCAGCTCAAAGCCGGCGTAATCCTGCGTGCGCCATCGGCCGGTGAGCTGGCTAGCCTCAGTAAGTCCGAAGCTTTTGCAGAAGTCCGCCGCCAGAATCAGGACTGGCGCAGCGGCAGCCGGGTTCCCGCGGAAACGCCCCGACTGCGGCTGGTGCCGCCGCCGGCAGAAGCCGGTGAAGGTTCAGATCAAACCGTCGGTGCAATGGATACGCCGCCTGCGCCAGACGTTAGTCGAACGGCCAGCGACGATGCGCGGGTGATGCAGCTGGAAGCAGAGCTGGCCAATCGTGAGCGCATGCTGCAACTTAAGGATCAGGAGCTTGCAACGCTCCAGGATCAGCTGGCAGAAATCCGTCAGTCCGGCGAGACCGCCGAGATGGATCTGGACGCACCCGTCGACGAAACCCCGTTGGGGCAGGCAGCTGATTCAGGCGAAGCACCGGGCGACCCGATGGTCGACGAAGCCGAGCCGATGGCCGAACCAGCCGCCGAAGTGCCGGCCGAACCCGTTGTAGACGTGCCATCCAGCCTGCCGCCCGCCGTTTCGACCACCAGCAGCCAGGAATCGCCGTCATTTTTCGGTCAGCTGCTTGGTAGTGTGTTGTTCTGGGCCGGACTGCTGGTTGCCGTTGCTCTGGTGCTGGGACTGGTTCTGGCACGCCGACGGCGCAGTGATGATGCCACCGGCCGCTGGGAACAACTTGCCGATGCTGAAGACATTGACGCTGATGCTCGTGAGGCCACGGAGCGTTTGCGTGCACCGGTCGGTGAGCCGGAAGAAACATTTGTCGTTGAGGAAGGCGAGGCCGGAGCCACCGATGCGCTGGACGATTTTGCGTCAGGCACCACGGAAATCGATCGCTCCGGTGATCAGGAGTTGCCGCTGGAACGGACGCTCAGTAGCGATGCAGGCCTCAATCTCGATCAATCCGACCCGATCTCCGAAGCCGAATTCCATATGGCCTATGGCTTGTATGACCAGGCTGCAGATCTGCTGATTGCTGCCCTGGCTGCGGAACCGGAACGTCGTGACCTGCGCCGAAAATTGTTAGATGTCTATTTCGTCTGGGAAAACAAGGGCGGCTTCCTGAAAGAGGCTGAGACCTTCCACAATCAGGTCGGTTCTTCCGATTCGGATTGGAACAAAGTCCTCATCATGGGCAAACAACTGTGTCCCGAGGAGTCTCTGTTTGAGGCTCAGGCCACCAACCTGGCGTCTGATGAAGGCATGGACCTCGAGCTGTTCGAGGGCGGCGAGTCTGAAGAGGTCGATCTGCCGCTGGGCGAAGACAGCGAAGATCTGGATATGGATCTGTCCGCCATGGGCGATGCCGATGAGGACATGCTCGACTTTGACCTGGGTGGCGCCAGTATTGACGAAGAAGACCTGTCGCCGACCAAACGCGACGACGGTTCCGATTCGCCGACCATGGAATCGCCGACTATCGAGGCCGAGGGACTTGGCTCGCCGACCATGGAATCGCCGACGCTGGAACAGCCGATGAATGAGTCGACCATGGAGTCGCCCACCATCGAAGTACCGACGTCCGAGACTACCATGGAGACGCCGACCATCGAGTCGCCGATGGTGGATTTCCCGATCGGATCTGTCGAAGAGGATCGGACTGCGAATACCGGTGAGACAGCCTCTCTGGATCTGGACGAACTGGGTCTGGATTTATCCGCTTTCGAGGACATGGATGATGCCAGCGACGCGGTTGAGCCAGACAATGCTAATGAGCCTGGCGGCAGCCAGTTAGCGGACGATGACGCCACGCTGCTGGCGGGAGACCTCGACGACGAGACTTTGCTGCGCAAAGTCGGCGAGGGCCTGGACTCGACCGCCGAGGTTGAGTCCATCAGCGTCGAGCAGATGGGCAATGATGACGATCTGGGCGGATTTCTGGATGTTGAGTCCACCGCGGAAGTTCGCACGGTTGAGCCTGCCAGCGACAAGAGCGATACGCTGGAGCAGCCCAGGCCGGAAGTTGACGATACTGCCGAGCAGCCTGCGCCTGCTGCCGATGTCGACCTGGATATCGGCGAATTCTCGGCCGACGAAGATTCGCCAACAGGCACACTTGATATGCCGGAACGTCGTCCAGAAGGTCCTACCATGACTGAGGTGGGCACAAAGCTGGATCTGGCCCGGGCATATATTGATATGGGTGATCCGGAAGGCGCACGCAGTATCCTCGGTGAGGTGGTTGACGAGGGTGACGAGGCACAGCGCCAGGAGGCGCAGAAGCTGATCGACGATCTGGCTGACTGATTTCGTCGATCGGGCAGGGCGGGCTTTTAAATGAGCGAGCCGGAAACGCCGGCCGCTGTGTCAGAACGCATGCCTCAGCGTTATGCCATCGGCGTCGAGTACGACGGCAGTCAATACTTCGGCTGGCAGACCCAACCGCATGCAGCCAGTGTCCAGGATGCGCTGGAAAGGGCTCTGTCCGCGGTCGCAGCTCAGTCCATTGCCACCGTTGCAGCCGGACGCACTGACACCGGCGTGCATGCGCGTTGCCAGGTGGTGCATTTCGACAGTGATGCCGAGCGCAGCCTGCGTTCCTGGTTACTGGGTATCAACAGTAATCTGCCCGACGATATCAACGTGTTTTGGGTCAAATCCGTCAGTGCCGACTTCCATGCCCGTTATTCAGCGAATGGTCGGGTGTACGAATATCGCATCCTTAACCGTCCCGTGCGTTCCGCGCTGCTGCGGCAGCGTGTGTGGTGGGTGCGCTCGCCGCTGGATTGCGAGTCAATGCGCACGGCCGCGAATAGTTTGCTGGGTAAACATGACTTTTCAGCCTTTCGCGCCGCGGCCTGCCAGTCCAAGACTGCCGTTCGCGAGCTACGGCGTCTGGATATAGTCAGGCGTGGAGAGTTGCTGATCATTACCTGCGAGGCGAACGCGTTTTTGCACCATATGGTGCGCAACCTGGTTGGCAGCCTGGTGCGCGTCGGTCTTGGCGAGCAACCGCCGGAATGGATAGCCGGTCTGCTGGCAGCACGTGATCGGCGCTTGTCCGGCGTAACAGCGCCCCCTGCAGCCCTGACCCTGACCGAGGTGCAATACCCGATCGAGTTCGAAATTCCGGCGCCTTGTGAGCTGGTGGAGGCAAGCCTTGAATAGCTTGCTATGATTGGCACCCAATGAATTGGTTCAGCAAAATCATGCCCTCGCGGATCAATACCGAGCGTCGCAAGCGCTCGGTGCCGGAGGGGCTATGGATCAAATGCAGTCAGTGTGGCGCGCAGCTCTATCGCGCGGAGCTTGAGCGCAATTTGTCGGTGTGTCCCAAGTGCAGCTTTCATATGCGGGTGCCCGCGCGCGATCGGCTGGAGCAGTTTCTTGATCCTGGCAGTACGCGAGAGATCGCCGAAAATCTTTCGCCGCTGGATCCGCTCAAATTCAAGGACAGCAAGCGCTATCGGGATCGAATCAGTCAGGCAACCAAGGCCACCGGCGAAAATGACGCGCTGATTGCGATGACGGGCTCGCTCAAGGAAATACCGGTGGTGGCCTGCGCTTTCGAGTTCCGCTTCATGGGCGGATCCATGGGCTCGGTGGTCGGTGAGAAATTTTCCCGCGCTGCTCGCTTTAGTCTCGAAAACCGTATGCCGCTGATCTGCTTTTCGGCCAGCGGCGGCGCGCGCATGCAGGAAGCCTTGTTCTCGCTGATGCAAATGAGCAAGACCAGCGCTGCTCTGGCGGAGCTGTCTGAGGCCGGCATAGCCTATATTTCCGTTTTGACAGACCCGACCACGGGCGGAGTATCTGCCAGTCTGGCTATGCTCGGCGATATTAATATTGCTGAGCCCAACGCCCTGATCGGTTTTGCCGGTCCGCGTGTAATTGAGCAAACTGTCCGTGAGACCCTGCCTGAAGGCTTTCAGCGCAGTGAGTTTCTGCTCGAACACGGCGCGCTGGACATGATTGTCGATCGACGCGAGTTGCGCGACCAGATTGCAGGACTGCTGGCCAAGTTAATGCACAAGGCTCCTCCGGCGGCCTGACCGCGGTTTTCCAGCCCGCCTCAAATATCTATGCATAAGCGTTCGCTGGCAGACTGGCTGACCTGGCAGGCGACACTGAATCCGGCCGAAATCGAACTGGGTCTGGAGCGCATTGCTACGGTCCTGGAGCGGCTGCAATTGCCGCCGCCGCCCAAGGTGCTGACGGTGGCCGGTACCAATGGCAAGGGCTCCACCGTCAATTTCCTTGACCGCTTACTGCGTGCCAACCAGTGGCGGACCGGGGTCTATACCTCACCTCACCTGCGACGCTATAACGAGCGTGTGCGCCTGAACGGCCTGGAGGCTTCGGATAGCGACTTGATGCGCGCCTTCGCGCAGGTTGATCAGGCGCGCGCAGAAATACCCCTGACCTATTTTGAGTTCGGCACCCTGGCAGGCTTGTGCCTGTTTGCCGAGGCTCAGCTTGACGCCTGGATTCTGGAAGTGGGCCTGGGCGGGCGGCTGGACGCTGTCAATATCGTCGATCCGGACGTCAGCTTGATTACCACGGTGGATTTTGACCATCAGGAGTGGCTGGGCGATAGCCTGGAAGAGATCGCCGCCGAGAAGGCCGGCATTATGCGCGCCGGCCGTCCGGCGCTGTATGGCGATGAGCCGGTACCGCAGGCCGTTACTGGACGGGCTGCCAAGCTGGGCGCGGATTTGCTGCTGGCCGGGCACGATTTTGGTTTCCGGCGTGCGGCGGCGGGCCGCTGGTGCTGGCGCGGTCCAGGCATGGCTTTGGATGCTCTGCCGATCCCGGCACCCGGTGACGATGCTCAGCTGCGCAACGCCAGCCTGGCACTGGCCGCGCTTGCGTCACTGGATGCTGCGCTGCTCGACCAGGATGTCGTGACGACTGCGCTTAGCGCGCCGCCGCCTCCAGGGCGCTGCCAGCGTATCCAGGGCCGGCCGGAGTGGCTGCTGGACGTGGCACACAATCCGCAGGCTGCGCGTGTACTGGCTCAACGCTGTGCGCAGCTGCCGCCGGTAGCCGAGACTACCGTGGTGCTCGGTTTGCTGGCTGACAAGAGCGTGGATGGTGTAGTGGCGGCATTGGCCCCACTTGAGCCGCTGCGCTGGATAACCTGCACGACGGCGTCGCAACGCGGCCGGGAGGCCCAGGCATTGGCTGAACGCCTGCGTGCGCTGGGCCTGCGCGAAGTATCCGCAGGCGGGTCCGTTGCAGAAGCTTTAGCCGATGCCGCACGAGCCAGTGCCGCAGACGGTCGAATCATTGTCTGCGGCTCCTTCATGGTGGTGGGACCGGCACTGGATTGGCTGGCCATGCCGTGATTTTGTGCGGCGATTTACCGAGCCTGGCTAAATCCCTCAGAGTGGCTGAAGCAGTTTGAACAATCCCGCGCGGCGCTGTGGAGTATAATTTTGCACTTGGGTTGGGTCGCTGTCGTGCCCCGATGGTTGAGCTTTTTGTGTGCCGCCCGCCAGGGGTGAATTGGCTGTGGATCGCCAGTTATTAGAAAGAATGATCGGTGCCTCTGTGCTGGTCATTTTCCTTATCGTGATAGTGCCTGCGGTACTTACCGGTCCCGAGCAGGTGCCGGTAAACGATATCAGTCAGCCTATGGATGCCGATGGCATGCGCCAGGTGACCATACGCCCCGATGGCGCAGTCGCTTCGCCGCCCGTGGCCCAGCCGCTGGAAGCCCCGGATGCCAGCGCCCTGGAGGCAACGCCGGTGCCGGCAGCAGTAATTCCGGAGTCCTGCCTGCGCCCAAACCTAGCCCGCAGCCAGAACCTAAGCCAGAACCGAAACCGCAGCCCAAGCCGAAACCCGTTGCCAAGCCGGCGCCTAAACCAGGGGCCGAAAAAAGCGCGCAGCTGCAGGCGGGCTGGGTTGTGCAGTTGGGCAGTTTCTCGAGCAAGGCAAATGCCGAAGCACTGGCCAAGCGTGCCCTGCAGGCCGGCTTCGCCAGTTACCTGGTGCCGCTGGCGCGTGACGGCAAGACGCTCTACCGGGTGCGTGTCGGCCCGCCTGCGGCACAACGCAGCCAGGCTGAAAAGTTGGCCGGCAAACTAAAAGCCGCTGGCTATACCGGCCAGGTAGCTCGACAGGAAGCGGGTGGCTAGACGAACATGGGTTCACTGGTGTGGATTGACTATGCCCTCGCCGGGTTAATTCTGCTATCGGCGCTGGTCGGGGTCTACCGGGGTTTCGTCAAGGAAGCGCTTTCCCTGGCGGTCTGGATATTTGCTATCTGGTTGGCCTGGAACTATGCGCCCAGCGCTGCCGATCGCTTGTCAGCGTGGATTGAAGATCCGGTTTTGCGCGTCTGGGCAGCGCGGGCCGGGGTGTTGGTGGGTGTGCTCGTGATCGGCGCGCTGGCCACCACCTTGCTGGGGTTTTTAATGGGCCGGAGTGGCCTGACCGGAACTGATCGTTTGCTGGGAATGCTTTTCGGTGTCGGTCGCGGCGCAGTGCTCGCTGCCTTGGTGGTAATTGCGCTGCAATTCGCCGGATTTGATCAAGCCGCTTGGTGGCAGGAATCTAAGCTGATACCTTATGCGGCGCCCATCGCCGAGAAGCTACGCGACGCTGCCGCGGAAGGCGTCGATAAACTTGCAGCCTGACTCAGTGGCCCCCAGATACGGTTGTCCCGGTGCCGTAAACTGGCAGGAGTAGACAGCGTGTGCGGAATCGTCGGAATCGTTAGCCATCAGCCTGTTAATCAGGCGATTTACGATGCGTTGACGGTGCTTCAGCATCGCGGCCAGGACGCCGCGGGTATCGCTACCTACGAGGACGGTCTGTTGTGTACTCGCAAGAGCAACGGGCTGGTTCGCGATGTTTTTCATCAGCGGCATATGGTTCAGTTGCGAGGCAATGCGGGCATCGGTCACGTGCGATATCCCACGGCCGGCTGGTCCAGTTCCTCCGAATCGCAGCCTTTTTATGTGAATTCCCCTTACGGCATTAGCCTGGCCCATAACGGTAATCTGACCAACGCCGCTGAACTTAAGCAGCAACTGGTCAACCAGGACCGCCGGCATTTGAATACTGGCTCCGATACTGAGGTGTTGCTGAACGTGTTCGCCGATGAACTGCAGCGACAAGATTCAGGTGCTTTGACCGCCGAATCCGTATTTGCTGCCGTGGAAGGCGTGCATGCGCGGTGCCGCGGCGGCTATGCCGTGGTGGCCTTAATTATTGGCCACGGCGTTGTGGCGTTCCGGGATCCGCACGGCATACGCCCCGTGGTTTTGGGCAGACGGGAAACCGCCGATGGTGTTGAGCACATGGTGGCATCGGAAAGCGTTGCTATTGATGCGCTCGGCTTTGATCTGCTGCGCGACATAGCGCCCGGCGAAGCAGTGTTTATCAGCGATGATGGCAGCCTGCACAGTGGACAGTGTGGCGAGGCGAAAGGCTACACGCCGTGCATTTTCGAGCATGTTTATTTCGCCCGGCCCGATTCTATTATTGACCGGATTTCGGTCTACAAAGCTCGCTTGCGCATGGGCGAGGCATTAGCCAACAAGATTCTGCGTGAGCGGCCACATCACGATATTGATGTCGTTATTCCTATTCCGGACTCCAGTCGTACCAGCGCTCTGGAGCTGGCGAATCGCTTGCGGGTGAAGTATCGCGAAGGTTTTGTAAAAAATCGCTACATCGGACGCACCTTCATCATGCCGGGTCAGGAAATGCGCAAGAAATCGGTGCGCAGCAAACTCAATGCTATCGATCTGGAGTTTCGCGGCAAAGCCGTATTGCTGGTCGATGATTCCATTGTGCGCGGCACCACGTCCCGGCAAATTATCGAGATGGCCAGAGAGGCCGGTGCGCGGAAGGTGTACTTCGCTTCCGCCTCACCGCCGGTGCGCTATCCGAATGTTTATGGCATCGATATGCCCGCGGCGAGTGAGCTGGTGGCCGCGGGTCGCAGCGAGGCTGAGATAGCCAAGCAGATCGGCGCTGACTGGCTGATTTATCAGGATATTGCTGATCTCATTGCGGCTGTTCGCTACGATAATGCTGCGATCGATGATTTCGATGCCTCATGCTTTTCGGGCGTTTATGTCACCGGTGATGTATCGAAAGAGTATCTGCAGCGACTGCAACTCGAGCGCTCCGACCTTGCCAAGAGCGAGCGCGAACTGCTGCGTCGGCGGCTCGAGGGCGAAGGCGATGCATCCAGCAGCAACGATGGACAGCGATGACTTCGAACAGAATGCACACGCCGGGGCCGCGTGATGCGAGTTTCTCAGGCCGGTCAGATTCATGCTGAAAAAGCCCGGCCGTAAAATATTCGTTATCGATGACAGCGCCGATTACCGGGCGCTGATCGGCCATCACATTACAACGCACTGGGTCGATGCCGTGGTGCGTGAATACGATCCGATTTTTTCCGGCCGCCTGCCGGAAAGTTTTTCCGGCGCCGGCAATGACCTGGTCCTGTTGGGTCATCCGGCTGGCGAAGGCGATTGCCTTGAGTGGCTGCGACAATTTCGCAAGGTTCCCGTGTTCCCGCCGGTGATCGTTATTGGCAGCGGCGAGGAACGCCATATCGTCGAGGCCATGCAGGCTGGAGCGGCCGATTATCTTTCCAAAGGACGATTGACGCACAGGCGTTTGATCGAGGTGATGGAATCGGTACTGAATGCCGAAAATCAGGTCAGTCTGGCCGATGCGGGTTTGCCGAGCCTTAAGGGCTATCAAATCGAGGCACAGCTTTCCGGTAATGAGATATCAGCCGTATACCTGTGTCACGATGAGGCTCGCGCGAACCAGGTTGTGCTGAAAGTGCTGCGCCAGATGCCGGACTCCGGCAGTGAAGCGGCTTTCGATCGTTTTCTACGCGAGTACGAACTGATTGCCAGTCTCGAGCACCCCAATATCGTGCATATCCTTGATCTTGGTATTGCTGACGATCATGCCTATATTGCCATGGAGTATTGCGGCAGCGGAAGCCTGAAACGGCGCATTTTAGCCGGTCTTAATCCGGATCTGGCCTATCGATACATGCGCAAGATTGCTGAGGCGCTGGGCTGTCTGCATCGCGTCGGCATCATGCATCGAGATCTCAAGCCGACAAACGTAATGTTTCGCGATGACGGTAGCCTGGTGCTGATCGATTTTGGCCTCGCGCGCGAGGCGCAGTTGAAATCGGAAATTACCGGCGCCGGCGAAATATTTGGCACCCCTTACTACATGAGCCCTGAGCAGGGTCACGGCGCTCCTGTGGATCAGCGCGGTGATCTCTATAGCTTGGGCATTATTTTCTACGAGATGCTTACGGGTCAGAAACCCTTCGATGCCGACACCCCGATGGCGATGATTATTCGGCATCGTCATGCGCCCATCCCAAGACTGCCGGACGAGCTTGCCCAGTATCAGCCAGCCATTGATCGTCTGTTAGCCAAGGATGCCGACAACCGATTTCAGAATGTTGACGAGCTGTTGGCATGGCGATCCGAGACCGACGCACCGGCTGCGGCTCAGGGGTAGGGCAGGGAGACCAGTTCCGGGCCCTGTTCGTTCCAACGCAGAATACTGGCCTGTTCATACCAGGCACCAAGCACTATGCGGCGAGCTACGTGGCCGTCTAGCGTCAGCTTGTGGATAGCCGGGCGGTGAGTATGACCATGAATCATGAGCCGCACCTGGTACTTGCGCATGGTGGCTTCGACCGCCTGCGGGTTGACGTCGAGAATGACCGGCGGTTTCTGGTTGATGGCTGACTCACTGGCGCTGCGTACACGTCTGGCCACGGCTCTCTGGACGACGCCGGGCAGGCCGCGAAATATGGCCTGCAGGCTGCTCGAGCGGAATACACGGCGCAGCCGCTGATAGCTTTTATCATCGGTGCACAATTCATCGCCATGCAACAACAAGGCTTTTTCACCGTAGAGTTCAATCACATGCTGTGGTGGCTGGATCTCTATCCCCGTCGACGCAGCAAAGCCTGCATCGATCAGGAAATCACGATTGCCGTGTGTGAATCGGCAGCTACCACCGGCGTCGCTGAAATCGCGCAGCGCTTGGACGACACTTTGCTGGTTAGTGTCGTCGGGATCGTTTCCGATCCATACTTCAAATAAATCACCGAGGATATATAGTCGTTCTGCCTGGCGTGCTTCGCCGGCGAGAAATTTTATAAAACAGGCGGTAACTTCTGGTCGTGAGTCGTCGAGGTGCAGGTCAGAAATAAACAGTACGGTCATTCATTGTCGCCGGGCTGCACAACCACCGCTTGTTCAACGATTACCGGCGCGGCCGGCAAATTCTGAAATCCTCCCTGCGGACTGGTCGGGCGGTAGCCAATGTCATCGACAACCTCTACGCCTTCCACGACCTCGCCGAATACCGCATAGCCCCAACGTGTCGCCTTAGGGTCAAGCTCCAGGTTGTTAGCCAGGTTGATATAGAACTGGGAGTCCGCCGTGTGCGGGTCGCCGGTTCGGGCCATGGCGACGGTGAGGCGTCTGTTGGTCAGGCCATTACCAGACTCGTTCTGAACCGGTTCCCGCGTTGGCTTAGCGGTCAGATCAGCGGTATAGCCGCCGCCCTGTATAACGAAGCCGGGAATAACGCGATGAAATATCGTCCCGGTATAAAAACCGTCATTAACGTACTGCAGAAAATTAGCGACGGTAAGCGGGGCTCGGGTGTCATCCAGCTCTATCGTGAAATTACCCGCGGTGGTTTCGAACCTGACCTTGGGGAAGTCCGCCGCCAAGCCTGGCATAGACGCCAACAACAGGCAGGTAACAATTACTCTCAAGCGACTATTCATTGATCTCGTGCTCCGTTCCAATGCCCGCCATGGCGCTCATTCCTATTTTTCCGTCAGGCTGACCTGCAGCAAATCCTGGCCATGTGTGGCTGCTGCCAGGGTATTTTCCATTAGCATAGCGACGGTCATGGGCCCAACGCCACCGGGCACGGGCGTTATCCAGGCGGCACGCTCGGCCGCTGCGGCAAAACCTATATCGCCTTTTAATTTGCCGTCGGCGAGGCGGTTAATACCCACGTCAATGACTACTGCACCGGGTTTGACCCATTCTCCGGGTACCAGTTCGGGCTTGCCCACGGCCACTACCAGGATTTCGGCGGCTGCCACATGGGCGCGCAAATTGCGGGTAAAGCGATGGCAGATCGTCACGGTGGCACCCGCCAGCAGCAATTCCAGCGCCAGCGGGCGACCGACATGATTGGAAGCGCCAACCACGACGGCATGCTGGCCCTTTGGATCAATACCGATTCGCTCCAGCAGGGTCATTACCCCGTAGGGCGTGCAGGGGCGCAGTGCGGGTATTCGCTGCGACAGTCGCCCGACGGTATAGGGGTGAAACCCGTCCACATCCTTGACTGGCAAAATGCGCTCGATTACCGCGGTTTCGCTGATATGCGCCGGCAGGGGCAACTGCACCAGGATGCCGTCGATGCTGGCGTCTGCATTCAGATCGTCGATCAGCGCGAGTAAATCCGCTTGCGGCGTATCGGCGGGCAGATCGTGAGCGACGGAAATTATCCCGGCTTCTTCGCAGGCCCGCCGCTTGTTGCGGACATAGATCTGCGAGGCTGGGTCCGAGCCCACCAGCACCACCGCCAGGCCCGGCGCGCGCTGCCCCTGGCTCACCCGTTCCTCAACGCGTTCGCGCACTTCGGCGCGAATGCTGGCTGCAATGGCCTTGCCGTCGATAAGTTGTGCTGCCATCGCTGGGTAATAGCTACCTGGGGACTGAGGCGGGCAACATACCAGAGGGCCAGCTGCGAGCGAAGCCCTGGTGACCGGTTACGCGTTGACGGGCCGCGGGCCGCCACCTATTATCCTGCGCCGCGTGCGGGGGCTATAATCAGTGCCTTAAACGGCAGACCAGCGTCGGGGCATGGCGCAGCCTGGTAGCGCATCTGCTTTGGGAGCAGAGGGTCGGCGGTTCGAATCCGTCTGCCCCGACCAATTTTTTGCTTGGGCTTGAGGCCTTGCGCGGCTGTCTGTTTGGGAAGCAAGCGCCTGTAGCTCAACCGGATAGAGCACCGGCCTTCTAAGCCGGGGGTTGCAGGTTCGAGTCCTGCCAGGCGCGCCATCGGCAACGATGGCGGGGATTTTTTAGCGCAGTGTGCAACGTGTGGGTGTAGCTCAGTTGGTAGAGCCCCGGATTGTGATTCCGGTCGTCGTGGGTTCGAGTCCCATCGTCCACCCCATACGCTGCGCCAGTCAGGGCGACCGCGGCGCATTAGCTCAATGGGCAGGTAAGGCTGTCTGTTGAACATGCGCTTAGGCGTAAGATGATAAGGAAAACATATAGTTGCGAAAATATCCCTGCGTAAAGGGGCGACGTTAGGACGGCGAATGGGCCTTTAGCTCAGTTGGTAGAGCAGGAGACTCTTAATCTCTTGGTCCGGGGTTCGAGCCCCCGAGGGCCCACCATTCCCCGGTTCAGGTTAATCTGCATACGCTTTGCTTTTTCTGCACGGCCAGGCGCAAAGCCTTTTCACCCGGAAGAGTTGCGCGTCTCGGGAAATTTTTCCAGCTTGGATTCCAGCATGTTTTATAAAAGCAGCCTGTTTTCGCTTGGTTTAGCACTGGCAACGCTGATGCTGATTAACGCCTGTGCCAGTGACAGTGCGGCTTCCAGGGGCGCTTCGCAAGGTGCCAAGACGGGCGCAGTTTCCGGTGCCGTGGGTAGCATGGTTGGCGCGCTGGTATTCGGCGGAGATATTGTCGATGCCGGGGTACGCGGGGCCGTTTATGGCGGGGCTACCGGCGCTACAGCCGGTGCAATGGTCGGTTCGGGGCAGGACAAGGCAGCCGAAGAGCGAAGGCAGGCGGAGCAACGCGACGAGGCAGCCGAATTGCGCAAGGAGCTCGGCGATGATGCTTTCAACGGCGTAGTGGCGCTGGCTGAGTGCAAGTACCCGGTTGCGTTGGCGAATGCCGAGGAGGCTCAAAAATCTGCGAATAAAGATTTCCGGCTCGCCGGGCTTTGGGTGGAAACCCTGGTGCTGGCTGACGAGCGACGCGAGAACGAGGCGCGTGAGCAGCTACCGCAGATCGTCAAAGAAGATCGCAAGCTAAAGTCGATGGAACAGGCGGAAGGCATGATGCGCGACGCGCTTACGAAGTTGGGCGATATTCGTCGGGAAAACGGCCTGCCGGCGATTTGCGGGTCCTGAGCCTGACCGAACTGACGCCAGCGCTAAAAAATCTAGTGAGAGAGCGAAGATGAAGCCACGACGCCATTTCTTATCTGCAGCGAAATCTGCAGCGCACCTTCTGGGCCTCGCTCTGTTGCTGACGGGCCCGGTGGCCCTGGCGCAGGCCATTGATGAATATTCTGGCGTCGAGACCTTCATGCGCTTTTGTGCCAGCTGTCACGGCGCAACGGGTGAGGGGAATGGTCCTGTTGCCGGTGCCCTGCCGATCCAGGTGCCGAACCTGACCCTGCTGCGCGCCCGCGACGGCGATAAATTTAGCGAGGATGTTCTGCGTAAGATCATTGACGGGCGTGAGCCCGTGATTATCCATGGCACGCGCTATATGCCCGTCTGGGGCTATGAGTTCTGGGTCGAGGAGGGCGCTGACGAGCAAGCCCGCGAGCGCGTCGACACCATCGTCGCCAACCTGATCGATTACATCAGTTCAATCCAGAAACAGCCTTAAGCAAGTGTGGGCGGGCTGAATCAGTTGGCGCCCATGCCAACATCGTTGGGCTGCCGATTGTCCGCCACGCCTGCAATTTTCCAGCCTGACGGCGTGTTAGCCAGCAGGTAGACCTCGGTGAACGCCGCCTGATTGCGTTTGCCGTCACTCAGCATCACCGTCTCTGTGCGCACTCGGGCCCAGACCGTGGCAACCTCGCCGTGCTGCTGTGTATCAATGATTTCCAGATCACGTTGATAGCTTTTGGTCGTGCTGAACAGCACCGGGCCGACCATGGACCAGCGCGGGATCAATTCAGACGTTAGCGTGGTATCGCCCTGGCCCGGGTGCGAGGGCCGCAGATTAAAATGCACGCCGCCGTCAAGCAGCTGAGCGAGCACAGCATCCAGATTGCGATTGTCGATGGCAGCATTGAAAGCGCGCACGGTGTCTTCGGGACCCGCAGCTTGCTCTGCACACAAGGCACTGGCACAGGCAAGCAATGGGAATAAAAAAATAGTTCGAAATATGCTCATGTCTGGCTCCGGTTGTCTCGGTCAGGGGTTGCGCGCGGCATTGATTCGCTCCAGCGCAGCCGGGTCTATTTCCTGGATATTCAGCTCAAGCGCAGCTGCGACGATGCCCTTCAGAACGTCTTTCAGGAACGGTCGCGGCACGCCAGTCAACTTGCTGCAGGCCTCGTCGGTGAAATGCAATCGCGGGTCGATTCGGTTGGCCAGATAAACGACGCTTTGTAGCTCTTGTCCTTCGACCTTTGGTATCGGCACGGAGAAAGGCTTGCCGTGTTCTGCGAACCAGAATTCACCATTTGCGCGAAATCCGTAAAAAATCGGCATCTGTGGAAATTGATCGCCGCCGTCGAGACTGTCCACGTAGTCGGGGTCCATCAACAAGCGGTCGATTTTCAACACGAAATGCGCAGCAGCAGAGTCGCTCCGGTCATTGAGTTGGCCGTCGATGTCGATGTTCCGGTCCCAGCTGCACTCCATGATCTGACACGCCTCGCTAATAATTTGCGGCCGCTCGGCTGCTGCTGCGCCATTGCCAGGGGGGTTGCACAAGCTGTAGGGGTTGGCGCGTTGTTTGTCCGCCAGAGATTGCCCGGGATAACCCTGCGCGACGACGCCCTGCAGTCGCTGCGGGTCATGGCTGATGTAGTTCAGTGCACAGTAGCCTGTGCGTCTGATGTTTGTCGCTGTCCCGCTGTTACCGCGACTGATCAGCAGCATGGAATGAGGTTCGGTGATTCCGAACGGGGCCAACAGGGCATGCGGGCCGATGCCGGTTTCCCCTGATTCATGCTGTGTGGTGACCAGTGCGAAGGACATGGGGATAAAGGCGCTGCTCTGGTAGAAGTTGTCCTTCAAAGCCACGCTGGTCCATTGGCCGTCGCCGGCTGAAGCTTCCATCGCCTTATTGCCCCCGGCTTGCCGCTGAGAAGCATTGAAACTAGGCGCTGTCAGTACGCCGTGGAATCCGCAGATGTGCCTATTTCAGTTAATAAATTAAAGTAGAAAAAATATGTAACTTGTTGTTTATAAAGAAAGAACAAGAGTAATTATTTTGCCTGTTCTCGATGTTGCTGGTTTTCTCGCTTCTCGCCGTTGCTACAGAAATGCACGGCTGGTCGTCGGCCTTGGCTATACTTGCGCGTTACGGGTTTCCGATGAAGGCGAAAGTGGCGGAATTGGTAGACGCGCTGGCTTTAGGTGCCAGTGGGGTAACCCGTGAGAGTTCGAGTCTCTCCTTTCGCACCAGCACCAACCCGGTCGCGGCTGTCTGCCGCCCAATTAATTGAGCAAGAACTGCAATACTATGAGTGAGTTACAAATTTCTTTAGAGTCCCAAGAGGGGCTGGAACGACGCCTGCGTGTACAGGTGCCGGCGGCACGCATCGACGCAGAAGTGAGTACGCGGCTGCAAAAAGTTGGCCGTACCGCCCGTATTAAGGGCTTCAGGCCGGGCAAGGTGCCGGCCAAAATTGTCCGCCAGCACTATGGTGACCAGGTCCGCCAGGAAGTATTGCAGGAAGTCTTGCAGTCCAGTTTCAGCGAGGCCGTCAACAAGGAACAGCTGCGTCCTGTCGGCGGTCCGCAAATCGAGCCGGAAGTTCTTGAAGAGGGCAAGGACCTGGCCTATACGGCCGTATTCGAGGTCTATCCTGAAGTCCAATTGAGCGATCTGGACAAGCTGCGTGTTGCCAAACCGGAAATCAGCATTGCCGACAGTGATATCGATGGCATGCTTGAGAATCTGCGCAAACAGCGAGCCGATTGGCAGCCGATAGAGACGAAGGCCAAGGACGGGCTGCAGGTTCGCGTGGATTTTAACGGCACGCTAAATGATGAGCCTCTGGAAGGCGGACAGGGGGAAGACGTACCCATCGTTCTGGGCGAGGGCCAGATGCTGCCGGATTTCGAGAAGAATTTGCAGGGTCTTGCCGCAGGCGACGAAAAAACTTTCAAGCTAAAATTTCCGAAGGATTATCATGCCGAGCACCTGGCCGGTGAGAAAGCTGTTTTTACCGTGACGGTCAAGGAAGTGGCCGAACAGCTGCTGCCAGAAATTGACGAGGCTTTTGTCCAGGCCTTTGGCATTGAGTCAGGATCATTGGAGGATCTTCGCGGCGACATTCGCCGCAATATGGAGCGTGAATCGGCGGAGCGGGTGCGTGCCGAGGTAAAGCGCCAGGTGATGGAGGGCTTGCTCGACGCCAATGAGATCCTGGTTCCTGCTGCGCTTGTTGATGATGAAGCACGCCGTTTGCAGACTGAAGCCAGTCAGCAGATGGGCGAGGCCGCCGGAGAACCCGCGCCGTTAGAGGGTTTCCGGGACGCCGCCGAGCGCCGGGTGCGGCTTGGCCTGTTAGTGGGCGCGGTTATTAACGAGCACAAGATTGAGGTTGATCGCGAGCGCGTCAAGGCAAAAGTCGATGAGATTTGCACGCCTTACGATCAACCTGAAGAGATCGCCAAGATGTATTTCCAGAACCCGCGTCTGCTGTCCCAGGTAGAAAATGTGGTGCTTGAAGAACAGGTGGTTGATCTGCTGCTGGACAAGGCCAAGGTGAGCAGCAAGGCAACGTCGTTTGACGAATTGATGCAGGGCTGATCATTCTTGCAGCCTAAGATTTGATTTTTATGGAAAGAATTATATGGATACCAAAGCGCTGAATCTGGTGCCAATGGTGGTCGAGCAGACCGCGCGTGGCGAGCGAGCCTATGATATTTATTCGCGGCTCCTCAAGGAGCGCGTGGTTTTTATTGTCGGGCCCGTCGAAGACTATATGGCCAACCTGGTAGTGGCGCAGCTGCTGTTTCTGGAATCAGAGAATCCGAGTAAGGATATTCATCTGTATATCAATTCTCCGGGTGGTTCTGTCAGTGCAGGACTTGCCATCTACGACACCATGCAGTTTATTCGACCTGAGACCAGCACAATTTGTGTCGGCCAGGCGGCCAGTATGGGCGCCGTGCTGCTGGCCGGAGGCACCCAGGGCAAGCGCCATTGCCTGCCGCATTCACGAATGATGATTCATCAGCCCATCGCCGGCTTCCAGGGCCAGGCATCGGATATCGATATTCATGCCCGCGAGGTGCTGCAAACACGGGAGCGGCTGAATCATATTCTGTCCAAGCACACCGGTCAGCCCATTGAGCGGATTGAGAAAGACACCGATCGTGATAATTTCATGAGCGGCGAAGAGGCTGTTGAATACGGTCTGATTGATGCTGTGCTGGATCAGCGTGTGCTGCCGCCTGACAGCGAGACCAGCGACTAGAATCGGCGAGTTAGGCAAGGCGTGAACCGGTCTTTGCACCCTCGGACTCAGGCATGCTAT
The DNA here is from genome assembly GCA_963807995.1 of uncultured Gammaproteobacteria bacterium. Taxonomy (GTDB): domain Bacteria; phylum Pseudomonadota; class Gammaproteobacteria; order Steroidobacterales; genus J054. The sequence continues at coordinate 29,918 of CAWEDX010000001.1, read as the reverse complement.
ACATCTCAATAATCGGGTTAAAAGGGCGCGTCTAGTGGTTATATTGGGCGCAAAGGGAACATATGGCAGACGATAGTCGAGGTCGCAGCGAGGACGGAAAACTCCTCTACTGTTCCTTCTGTGGCAAAAGCCAGCATGAGGTGCGCAAGCTCATTGCCGGGCCTTCTGTGTTTATCTGCGATGAATGTGTTGAGCTGTGTAACGACATTATTCGCGAAGAACTGGAAGATCGTACCGAGCAGGGCAGCACCAAGTTACCCAAGCCGCAGGAAATCAAGTCGGTACTCGACGAGTATGTGATTGGCCAGCAAAGGGCCAAGAAGGTTCTTTCCGTAGCGGTCTACAACCACTACAAACGACTGGAGAGTCGCAGTGCCGAAGGCAGCAAGGCCGAGGTAGAGCTGGCAAAAAGCAATATTTTGCTGATTGGCCCCACGGGCTGTGGCAAAACGCTGCTGGCGGAAACACTGGCACGCTTGCTGAATGTGCCGTTTACCATTGCAGATGCAACCACCCTGACCGAAGCCGGCTATGTGGGCGAGGATGTTGAAAACATCATCCAGAAGCTGCTGCAGAAATGTGACTACGATGTCGAAAAGGCACAAACGGGTATTGTTTACATTGATGAGATCGATAAGATTTCGCGCAAGTCGGACAACCCCTCCATCACCCGGGACGTGTCCGGCGAGGGCGTCCAGCAAGCCCTGCTGAAGCTTATTGAGGGAACCATTGCTTCGGTGCCGCCCCAGGGCGGGCGCAAGCATCCCCAGCAGGAGTTTCTGCAGGTCGATACAGGCAACATTCTGTTCATCTGCGGCGGTGCTTTTGCAGGGCTGGAGCGCGTCATTCGCAGTCGCTCAGAGCACAGCGGAATCGGCTTTGTCGCCGACGTCAAAAGCAGCGATGAAATGCCCAATATTGGTGAATTGCTCGCCGACGTGGAACCTGAGGATCTGATCAAGTATGGCCTGATCCCCGAGTTTGTCGGCCGCTTGCCGGTGGTCGCGACCCTCGACGAGCTGGACGAGGATGCGCTGATCCAGATTTTGGTTGAGCCGCGCAATGCGCTCACCAAGCAATACCGCAAGCTGTTCGAGATGGAAGGCGTCGAACTGGAATTCCGTGAAGATGCCCTGCTGGCGGTGGCCAAGCGAGCTATGCAGCGTAAAACCGGCGCGCGCGGCCTGCGTACCATCCTGGAAAGCGTGCTGCTGGATACCATGTATGACTTGCCGTCATCGACCAACGCCAAGAAAGTGGTGGTGGATGAGGCTGTGGTTTCGGGTGAGACCCGCCCATACATTATCTATGAGTCCGAGGATACCGCGCCGATGCTGTCGGTTGACGAAGAACGCCTGCCGACAGGGTCTGACAGCCCTTGATAGCCCCCGACGCCGCCCCAATATTGTCTGGGTGGCGTTGTTACGCGAATCACGCCATCGGCGGTAATTCCGCCATACATCCTGTTGTGTGCTGCCAACGAATACCTGACCAGAGGTAAAGAATCCTATGACCGAATCCACCGTCGAGTCCCGTAAAGCCGTGCCGATCCTGCCCCTGCGGGATGTCGTGGTGTACCCGCATATGGTGATACCGCTATTTGTTGGTCGCGACAAGTCAATCCTGGCACTGGACGAGGCCATGGAGAGCGGTAAGCAGATTTTGCTGGTCGCCCAGAAGCAGGCAGACGTCGATGAGCCTGAGCTGGACGACATTTACCGCATTGGCACACTGGCCACTATCCTGCAGTTGCTGAAATTACCCGATGGCACCGTCAAGGTGCTGGTCGAAGGTGGTTCCAGAGCCCATCTGACCGAGACGCGTATGGGCGAGTTTTTCGCGGCCGATATTGAACTGATCCAGGAGAGCGACGATTTCGACAGCCGAGAGGTTGATGTGCTCAAGCGCTCGGTAATCTCGCAATTTGAGAATTACATCAAGCTAAATAAAAAAGTGCCGCCGGAGATTTTGACCTCGTTGTCCGGAATAGATCAGCCTGGGCGGCTGGCCGATACCGTGGCTGCGCACATGGCCCTTAAGCTGGAAGAAAAGCAGAAGGTTCTGGAAACGCTGGATATTCGTGTTCGCCTCGAACATGTCATGGGGCTCATTGATGGTGAGATCGACATGTTGCAGATTGAAAAGCGCATCCGCGGGCGCGTCAAACAGCAAATGGAGAAAAGTCAGCGCGAGTACTATTTGAATGAGCAGATGAAAGCTATTCAAAAAGAGCTGGGTGAGATGGATGACTCGCCTGGCGAACTGGCTGAGCTCGAACAAAAGATTGCAGACGCGGGAATGCCCGAGGAAGCCCGTGAGAAAGCGAGTTCAGAACTTAACAAGCTGAAAATGATGTCGCCCATGTCGGCCGAAGCGACGGTAGTTCGCAACTATATCGATTGGTTGCTGAAAGTGCCGTGGAAGAAGCGCACGCGCATCAACAATAATCTTGAGCGTGCCGAAGATGTGCTCGAGGCTGATCACTATGGCCTGGAAAAGGTTAAGGAGCGGATTCTCGAGTACCTGGCTGTTCAGCAACGGGTACGCAAGCTGAAGGGTCCGATTTTGTGTCTGGTGGGTCCGCCCGGTGTCGGTAAAACTTCGCTGGGCAAGAGCATCGCTCGCGCGACGAACCGGAAATTTGTGCGCATGTCCCTCGGCGGTGTGCGTGATGAAGCAGAAATTCGTGGCCATCGGCGCACCTACATCGGTTCGATGCCGGGCAAGATTGTTCAGAACATGGCTAAGATAGGCAGTCGTAACCCTTTGTTCTTATTAGACGAAGTCGACAAGATGTCGATGGATTTCCGTGGTGACCCGTCCTCCGCCTTGCTGGAGGTTTTGGACCCTGAACAGAACAACGCCTTCAACGATCACTATCTGGAGGTCGACGCTGACCTGTCTGACGTGATGTTCGTTTGCACCGCCAATACCCTCAACATTCCGCCGCCGCTGCTGGATCGGATGGAAGTGATTCGCATTCCCGGCTATACCGAGGATGAGAAGCTCAACATCGCAAAGAACTATCTGATTCCAAAACAGATAGCCGCGAATGGCCTGAAGGCCAGTGAAATTCATTTTAGTGATCCAGCGATCCGCAAGACGATTCGTCACTACACGCGTGAATCCGGGGTGCGTAATCTCGAGCGCGAGCTGGCGAAGATCTGTCGCAAGGTTGTGAAGAGCCTGTTGCTCAAGCCTCGGGACAAGCAGACACACATTTTGCCGCGCGGTCTGGATAAATACCTGGGCGTTGAGCGCTATCGCTACGGTCTTGTAGAAGAGAGCGACCAGGTCGGGCAGGTCACGGGGCTGGCCTGGACGGAAGTTGGTGGTGAGCTGTTAACCATTGAAGCTGTCGCTATACCCGGTAAAGGCAAGCTGATGCATACGGGCCAGCTTGGCGACGTCATGCAGGAATCGATTCAGGCGGCCACCACCGTCGTGCGCAGCCGGGCCGAGGTGCTGGGGATATCCGAGGATTTTCACCAGCGTCTGGATCTGCATTTTCATGTTCCCGAGGGCGCAACTCCGAAGGATGGGCCGAGCGCAGGCGTAGGTATGTGCACTGCCCTGGTCTCTGCGCTGACCAATATTCCGGTGCGTTCGGACGTCGGGATGACCGGTGAAATAACCCTTCGAGGTGAGGTTTTGCCCATTGGCGGCTTGAAGGAAAAGCTGCTTGCGGCCCATCGTGGCGGAATAGCAACGGTGCTGATACCCCATGAAAATGCGAAGGACTTGGCCGAAATACCGAAGAACATCAAGGACAAGCTGAACATTGTTCCGGTGCGGTGGATCGACGAAGTTCTGGAGTTGTCGCTGCAACACATGCCCACACCGAAAGACGGTGGAAAAATCAAAAACGAATCAGAGGCAAAAAGCAAGCCTGCTGATTCGGGTAAAGGGGTAAGGGCACACTAGGCTTTCAGGCGAGCGTCGCTCGCGACTTTTATTGACAGCGCTTTTTGCGCCTTGGTATAAGCTGCGGGTATTCGTTGTTGTTGTTGTTTTGCGAGACTGATTCTTTGGGCGCGCTATGGCGAATTCTGGCCGGCCAGTTTCAAGCAGCAAAAAATTTTTCGACGACGGGTGAACTTACGCGGGGTCGTTACAATCTGTCGATTGATACGCAGGTCGTGACAAAGAAGTTTTTTTCGTCTCAATTAAAGCTAAGGTGAATAAATGAACAAGGGTGATTTGATCGAAGCAGTTGCGGAGCAGGCCGGACTGTCGAAGGCTGATGCTGGTCGCGCAGTTGATGCGTTGGTGGATTCTGTGACGGATGCACTTAAATCCGGCTCCCAGGTTTCGCTGGTTGGCTTTGGTACGTTCTCCGTGAAGAAGCGCGCAGCTCGTCAGGGCCGCAATCCTCGCACGGGTGAAACTATCCAGATTAAAGCCAGCAATGTGCCTGGTTTCAAAGCTGGCAAAGCCCTTAAGGATGCCGTAAACTAGCGCGCCTTTTCGCGGCGGGGCATAACTGCTTCGACGCGGAATCGGGTGCCCGGATCGCGCCGATACGGGGCGGTCTTGAGGGTAAGGATCCGGCCCTGCTGAACAGACTGCGGGCCCCGTTTTAGGGTGCTTAGCTCAGCTGGGAGAGCGTCGCCTTTACACGGCGAAGGTCGGGGGTTCGATCCCCTCAGCACCCACCAGGAATTCTGCGGAGTGGTAGTTCAGCTGGTTAGAATACCGGCCTGTCACGCCGGGGGTCGCGGGTTCGAGTCCCGTCCACTCCGCCAGTCTTGTTATTGACGGCGTCGCCGCTGGCGACGCCGTTTTTTTTGCCTTGCCGGGCTACAATAGGACGCCTGTTTCAACGCCGTCGCCAGGCGGGATCGTCAGTTTTTCGGAGTCGCTATGCTGCAAACTATTCGTGATCGTCTGACCGGTTGGGTTGCGGTGATCGTTATCCTGGTCATCGGTGTAGCGCTGGTCATTGGCTTTGGCAATATGAATACAGACGTGGCCACCGGTCGTGTCGCTGCATCGGTGAATGGCAACGAAATCCCTATGCTGGAGTATCGAGAGGCCTACCAGGACCAGCTGCTGCGCCAGCAGGAAGCACTGCAAGGTGAATTATCATCGGATATGCAGCAACAACTGCAACGTAATGTGCTGGAGGGACTGGTGCAGCGCGAGGCACTGGTTCAATTCATTGAAGCTGACGGCTATCGGGTCGACGATCAGAGTGTTGCCAATTTCGTGCGCAGCCAGCCTGGCTTTCAGGTGGGTGGGGAATTTGCATCGCAAGCCTATATCGCGACCCTGGCAAATCAGGGCCTGACGCCGGAGGCTTTTGAGGAACGCACTCGTCGCGGACTGCAGATCAATCAGCTGTCTGCCGGTTTAATTCAAAGCGCTTTTTATACGCCGACCGAATATCGTCAGTTTATCGAGCTGCAGCAGCAGCAGCGTGCGGCCACCGTAGTGCAGTTTTCGCCGGCCGATTTATTTGCCAGCGTGGAGCTAGACCCAGGAGCGGTTGAAGCTTATTACGCAGAAAACCCGGAGCGTTATCGCAGCGAAGAAAGCGTTGCGATCGAATATCTCGAGCTCAGATTGGCCGATATTGCTGCCGAGGTCGCCGTCGATGACTCAGCCCTGCGGGAATATTACGAAGAAAATCGTGAGCGCTATGCCACCGACGAGGAACGGCGACTGCGGCATATCCTGATCGCAATTGGTGCTGACACTGATGAACAGGCGGCTGCCGAAAAGGCCGCCGAACTTAGCGACAGGTTGACCACCGGTGATGACTTCACTGCGCTGGCAAGAGAGTTCTCCGATGATCCGGGTTCAGCGCCTGATGGCGGTGAGCTTGGCTGGGCCGGTCGAGGTGTCTATGTGTCAGCCTTTGAGGATGCCGCGTTTAGTTTGCAGAAGGGTGAAATCTCCGCCCCGGTCAAGACTGAATTCGGTTACCACCTCATTCAGTTGCAGGAAATCCGCCCCGGTTCAGAACTTCCTTTCGAAGAAGTGCGCGCCGAAATTCTGGATCTTCTGCAGCGTCAGGCAGCAGAGAACAGCTTTTTTGAGCAAGCCGAGCTGATGGACGACCTCGCGCTGGAAAATCCCGGTGGCCTGACTGTTGTCGCTGAGCAAACCGGGCTGCCCCTGCAGCGCGCAGAAAATATTACGCGTGCTGGTGGTGAGCCCTTCGGCTTCAATGCGGCCCTGCTCGAGGCGACATTCAGCCCGATGGTGCTGGAGGATGGCGAAAACAGTCCGCTGATTGAAGTTGAAGACGGCCGGGTACTGGTGCTTCGAGTTGCCGAGCATCGCCTTCCGGAGCCGCTGCCGCTGGAAGAGGTGCGACCGACCATTACCGGTGAACTACGTCTTCAGGAAGCGGCCAATCTGGCGCGTAGCCAGGGCGAGGCAGCGCTGGCTAGAATGCAGGCCGGCGAGGATCTGGCGCTGGTCGCCGCTGAATATGGGCGTGATGTGCAGCAGACCGGACTAATTCTGCGCAACGCAAATACCTTGCCGCCGGAGATTACTGCCGCAGTTTTTCGCGCGGCGCCGCCATCGGGTGCGCCCGAATACCAGGGACTGGAGTCCGGCGACGGTGGTTTCGCGATTTTCCGCCTTGACGAGGTGGCCTCGGGTCGCCCTGAGAGCGTTCCACGTGAACTTCGTGACCAGGCCAAGCAGCAGTTGGCCGGTCAGCTCGGCAACGCAGACTTCGGTGCATTGGTCGTGGATGTACGTTCGCAGGCGAAAATGCAGGTTGCAACCGATACATTTACTGACCCTGACGCGCTTTAGGGGCTGATCTGCAGCAGCACGGGAAGCTTGCTTTATGCTTAAGCTAAAACTGCACTGGCAGATTCTCATCGCGATATTGCTGGCGGTGGTGGCAGGCAGTCTTAGTGGCGAGACAGCATCGCTTGGGCCCGTGCTGCTCGTCGACGCTTTCGATTTCGTCGGTACCCTGTTCATCAACGGGCTGAAAATGCTCATCGTGCCGTTGATCTCATCGTCGATTATCGTCGGCGTTGCCGGTATCGGATCATCCGGAAATCTGGGCAAGCTGGGCGGTAAAACGCTACTGTTTTATGCCTTAACCACTCTACTGGCCATTCTGGTTGGCCTGGTGCTGGTCAATATTGTCCGTCCCGGTATTGTCGATGGTGAGCCAGCGGCGGAACTGTTGGCCCTGGAAGGTGACAACGCGGATTTGACGGCCAGCATCGCCGAGCGTGGCGCCGGCGACGTGGTAGAAATTTTCCTGCGTATGGTGCCGCCTAATATTGTTGCAGCGGCTGCCGGCGGAGAAATGCTGGGCATCATTTTCTTCTGCCTGCTGTTCGGTTATTTCATGACCCGCCTGGACCACAGCCTGGCTGAACCCTTGTTTCGGTTCTGGACCGGCGTCTTTCAGGTCATGATGCGAATGACCGAATGGATCATGATGTTCGCCCCGATCGGGGTATTCGGGCTGGTCGCCAGGGTGGTCGCGCGCACCGGGTTTGATGCGGCAGCGCCACTAGTGACCTTTGCGCTGGTGGTGGTCGCAGCCCTGGTGGTGCATGTGGCAGTAACCCTGGCAGCGCTGCTCTGGCTGGTCGGCCGCGTCAACCCACTGGCGATGTTTCGGGTTATGGCGCCCGCCTTGCTGACAGCCTTCTCGACGGCCTCATCGTCTGCGACTCTGCCGGTTACCATGGAATGTGTGGAGAAGGGCGCCGGGGTATCAAATCGCGTCAGCAGCTTTGTGTTGCCCCTGGGCGCTACGGTGAACATGAATGGCACTGCGCTTTATGAGTGTATGGCCGCCATGTTTCTGGCCCAGGCCTATGGCCTGGATCTGGGCTTTGGCGTGCAGTTTTCTATTGTGTTTATTGCCTTGATCACATCCATCGGCGTGGCCGGTATCCCATCCGCGTCGCTGGTTGCCATCGCCATAATTTTGGCAGCAGTGGGTCTGCCGGTGGAGGCCATAGGCGTGTTATTTGTGTTTGACAGGCTTCTGGATATGGCGCGCACCAGCGTCAATGTTTTCGGTGACGCCAGTTGCGCGGTTATTGTCGCCCGACTGGAAGGCGAGACTCGTCTGTTGTCAGTGGCCGAAGCCGGACCCGCTGCTCCTGCCTAGACGCTCATCCCCATCATATTGAAGCCTGCGTCCACGTAGAGTATTTCTCCGGTGATACCGGAGGCGAGATCCGAACACATAAATGCCGCTGCATTGCCGACATCTTCTATGGTTACGTTCCGTTTCAGCGCGGCGGTATCGGCGACGTGGGCAAGCATGCTGCGAAAATTACCAACTCCCGAAGCCGCCAGGGTTTTGATCGGACCCGCCGAAATGCCATTGACGCGAATGCCCTGCGCGCCCAGATCCGCAGCCATGAAACGCACGTTGGCTTCAAGGCTGGCTTTGGCTGGACCCATAATATTGTAGTTAGGGATTGCACGGGCTGCGCCAAGATAGCTCAAAGTGAGTAGCGAACTGCCCTCGACCAGCATCGGGCGGGCAGCCTTGGCCAGCGCGGCAAAGCTGTAGCTGCTGATGTCGTGGGCGATGCTCGAGCCTTCGCGTGTGACGGTGTCAAGATAGCCGCCCGTGAGCTGTTCGCGCGGTGCGAAACCGACTGAATGCACCAATATATCCAGATGGTCCCAATGCTCACCCAGCGTGGCGAACGCTGCATCAATCTGGCTGTCTTCAGCCACGTCCAGAGGCATGCAGCAGCTTGCCTTGAGTTCTCTAGCCATTTCTTCAACGCGTGGGCGTAGTTTTTCGCCCTGGTAGCTGAGAGCCAGGTTAGCGCCTTCCCGGGCCATTGCCTGAGCAATACCCCAGGCAATCGAACGATTGCTTGCAATGCCCACGATAAGAGCATTTTTGCCCGCCAGAAATCCCATGTTGACTCAACCTGTTTCAAAATCTGCGTCATTTTAGCTGTTGGAATGGCGAGGGTATACGTCTCCCTTTCAGCGTCGCCGTCCTCCGGTATCATTGCGGCAATGTCAACGCCTTACAAATTTGCTCGTAATTCTGTGCCGGCCGCCGAATGGCTGGCCACGCCGCCCGGACAGCGCTTGTTGCTGGCCGAGAAGGCGGCTCTGGAAGCAGCGCTGGACAGCGTTTTCGGCGACCAGCTTGTACAGATCGGTCAGTGGGGTGGCGACTGTTTCAGAGGTTTGGCGCGCACCCGACGGCACCTGGTGCTGGCCGATGCCCCGGGTGACGGCGCCAGCGCCGTTACCCGGCTGGATGATCTGTCCGTTGCCTCGGATAGTGTCGATGCGGTTTTGCTGCCGCATGCACTGGAGATGACGGACAATCCGCATGCGGTGCTGCGCGAGGTTGACCGGATCTTGCGTCCGGATGGCCATATTGTCAGTCTGGGCTTCAACCCCTTCGGTTTCTGGGGCCTGAGACATCGACTGTCGCGGCGGACCTATCCACCCGGCGCACGGCGCCTGATTTCCGAAGGGCGCTTGTGTGACTGGCTGCGTCTGCTCAATTACAAGGTTAATGAAACGGCCTGGTATCACTATCAGCTGCCACTAAAGTCCGCGCATCCGCTCATAGCCGATGGCCAGGCGCCGGCATCGGTTGACCGCGTTGAAGAGCCTGCGGTCGTCAGCGCGGCCAACGATGCAGTCTGGCAATCAGGCTGGCGGCGTCTGAGCACCTGGCCACCTTTTGCGGCCTGCTATCTGCTGGTGGCCCGTAAGGAGATGTATACCGTTACGCCCCTGCGGCAAAGCTGGCGCGGTCGCCGGCAGGTGGTTGGCAGCCTGGTCAACCCCACCACCCGGAATGCTGCATGAGTGAAGTCGAGGTCTATACCGATGGTGCCTGTCGGGGCAATCCCGGCCCGGGTGGCTGGGGTGCATTGATGCTGTATGGCGACCATCAGCGGGAAATCCACGGCGGTGAGCCGCATACCACCAATAATCGAATGGAGCTCACCGCGGCCATTGAGGCTTTGCGAACGCTGCGCCGACCTTGCCAGGTTCATCTGTACACAGATTCGCAATACCTGCGTCGCGGCATCACGGAATGGCTGCCTGGCTGGCGGCAGCGCGGCTGGAAGACGGCCAGTCGCAAGCCGGTCAAAAATGCCGATTTGTGGGTGGCCCTGGAAGAGGCGATAGGCGATCACCAGATCGACTGGCGCTGGGTAAAAGGCCACGCCGGCGACCCCGGCAATGAGCGCGCTGATGAGCTGGCTAACAAAGGCTTGGATGAAGCCTTGCAACAGAGCGGGAGTTAAGTTTTATGCGTCAGGTTGTTCTGGATACCGAGACCACGGGCCTTGAGGTCGAGAAAGGTCACCGAATCATTGAGGTCGGTTGTGTAGAACTGGTTAACCGACGGCGCAGCAAGCGTAGCTTCCATGTCTATATTAATCCTGAGCGCGATATCGACGCGGGGGCCGAGGAAGTGCATGGAATATCCAGCCAGATGCTCGCCGATAAGCCACGATTCGGCGAAGTTCTCGAGGAATTTCTGGAGTTTGTAGACGGCGCCGAACTTATTATTCACAACGCTGATTTTGACGTCGGTTTTGTCAATCACGAACTGCGGCTGGCTGGTCGCGAGATGTGCGTGCAGGATAGGTGCGCCGTGCTGGATACGCTGACGCTCGCCCGCCAGATGCATCCCGGCCAACGCAATAGCCTGGATGCGCTGTGCAAGCGCTATCACGTGGACAACACCAGCCGGGAACTGCATGGTGCGTTACTGGATGCGCAGCTGCTGGCGGATGTCTATCTGGCAATGACAGGCGGTCAGGGCAGCCTGTCGCTGGACGCCAGCAGTCGGCGTCGCGAGGCGGGCTCCGAGCAGGAGAAGCCGTTCAATCGAGACGGGCTGGAGCTGCTGGTGCGACAGGCCGACACGCAGGAACTACAGGCTCATCGGGAGTATCTGGTCATGTTGGAACAGAGCTGCCCTGAGGGTCCCGTGTGGCAGAAAATCGATGCCTGAAATCTGCCGCACTCATAGTCACGCCTAACTTTGCGTACTAAACTTCTTCCGCCAATTAATCGGATAGCCACAGTTCATGAATAACAGCCTCAGCCGAGCCTTTGCCGACAACTTTCTCGGCAATTCTCCCAACTGGTACAAGTTGACCATCATTGGATTCCTGATCGTGAATCCGATTGTGTTTTTTGCCCTGGGCAGTTTCGTGGCCGGCTGGCTGCTGGTGGCCGAATTTATTTTTACCCTGGCCATGGCGCTGAAGTGTTATCCGCTGCAACCCGGCGGCTTGCTGGCAATCGAGGCGGTAATCATCGGCATGACCACGCCGGAGATGGTCTACTACGAGGTTGAACATAACCTGCCGGTAATTCTGCTGTTGATGTTCATGGTAGCCGGGATTTTCTTTCTCAAGGAAATGTTGCTGTTCGCCTTCACCAAGATCTTGCTTGGCGTGCGCTCTAAATTGTTGCTATCGATGTTGTTTTGTAGCGTCGCTGCAGTGCTTTCAGCTTTTCTGGATGCCCTGACTGTTACGGCCGTTGTAATTACCGTGGCTGAAGGTTTCTACGCGGTCTATCACAAGGTGGCCTCAGGAAAAAACTACGATACCAGCCATGACGCCTCGGATGACGAGCAGGTCGGCAGTATTAATCGCGATGACCTGGATCGCTTCCGCGCGTTCCTGCGCAATCTGATGATGCACGCGGCCGTGGGCACGGCACTTGGCGGTGTGATGACCTTGGTCGGCGAGCCGCAGAATCTGCTGATCGCCAAGGAGGCCGGCTGGGAGTTTACTGAGTTTTTCCTGCGCATGGCGCCGGTGTCCATACCAGTGTTTGTAGTCGGTCTGCTCACCTGTGCAGTGCTCGAGCTAACCGGCTGGTTTGGATATGGCGCGGATCTGCGACCGGGCGTACGCAGCGTGCTGGAAGAATATGATCGCTACCAGGGCGAACGCCGGACTGCCAAAGACAAAGCCATAATCATCGCGCAGACCATTGCGGCCATTCTGCTGGTCCTGGCCCTGGGTAATCATATTGCCGAGGTCGGGGTTATTGGCCTGATGATTATTGTGCTGGCAACGGCTTTTACGGGCGTAGTGGAGGAGAAGCGGATCGGTCATGCCTTTGAAGAGGCATTGCCATTTACCGCGCTTCTGGTGGTTTTCTTTAGCATCGTTGCAGTGATTCAGGATCAGTCCTTGTTTGATCCGGTTACCAATGCGATTTTGGCGCTGGAGGGTAAAGCGCAGACGGTGATGTTCTTTGTGGCCAACGGCGTGCTCTCAATGATCAGCGATAACGTGTTCGTAGCCACTGTGTATATCACTGAGGTCAAGGACGCCTTGCTGGCCGGGGTGATCTCGCGAGAGCAGTTTGATTTGCTGGCAATCGCCATCAATACCGGCACGAATATTCCGAGCGTCGCCACGCCTAATGGCCAGGCAGCATTTCTGTTTCTGCTGACTTCGGCGCTGGCCCCGCTGATCAGACTGTCCTATGGGCGTATGGTGATTCTTGCCCTGCCGTACACGATTACCATGAGCGCTACGGGTCTGCTGTCTGTCATATATTTCCTGTAAATGTGACCGCCGCCTTGGCGGTTGGGAGTTTCCCCATGCATCATTACTTCGTTATCCGGAGGCCATCTGCTTCCGTTGGCCAACAATAAGACACTGAAAATAATGGCTTTTACCCTGAAAACAGAAACTGCAAGCGTGGCCGTGGTCGGTCTTGGCTATGTTGGGCTGCCGCTGGCAGTCGAGTTTGGGAAACATTTCCCGACCACCGGCTTTGACATAAACGCAGCACGAATTCGTGAGCTCCGTGAAGGCCGGGACACGACCCTGGAAGTCAGCGAGGCGGAGCTGGCTGAATCGAAGCAGCTGAGCTTCAGCGATGAGCTCTCGGGCCTTCAGGACTGCAATGTCTACATCGTTACCGTGCCTACACCCATTGATAGCGCCAAGCGTCCCGATCTGGGCGCTTTGCGTGCAGCCAGTCGCAGCGTCGGCCAGGTACTGGCTGCCGGAGACGTGGTGATTTACGAATCCACGGTCTATCCTGGCGCTACGGAAGACGACTGTGCGCCGATTCTGGAAGAGATTTCCGGCCTGGTCGTGAATCGGGATTTCTATCTTGGCTACAGTCCTGAACGCATAAATCCCGGCGACAAAGAGCATAGGGTGTCGGACATTCTGAAAGTCACCTCGGGTTCTACGCCGGAGGCTGCCGATTTCATCGATGCGCTTTATCAGCGAGTAATCCGTGCCGGCACTTACCGGGCCAGTAGTATTCGCGTCGCTGAAGCGGCCAAGGTCATCGAAAATACCCAGCGCGATGTCAATATCGCGCTGGTTAATGAGTTGTCTTTGATTTTCAATCGCCTTGGTCTCGATACGCTCGAAGTACTGGAGGCGGCCGGCACCAAGTGGAATTTTTTGCCGTTCCGACCCGGCCTGGTAGGCGGCCATTGCATTGGCGTGGATCCCTATTACCTGACCCATAAGTCGCAGGAGATCGGTTATCACCCCGAGATGATCCTTGCCGGTCGGCGAATCAACGACAATATGGGTCTTTACGTTGCTTCAGAAACCGTACGCTTGATGGTGAAGAAGGGTATTCGCATGCCCGACGCACGGATCCTCGTAATGGGCGTGACCTTTAAGGAGAATTGCCCCGACGTTCGTAATACCCGCGTCGTGGATGTGATCCAGGAACTGAAGCAGTACGGTGCAAGCATTGATGTTGTTGATCCCTGGGCAGATCCTGCCGAAGTTGCAGAAGAATATGCCGTGGTTACCACGCGAGAGATGCCCGATCCGGGCCAGTATGATGCCATCGTCATGGCCGTAGCCCATCGCGAATTTCAGCAGCTTTCCACTACTGAGTTGCATGCACTCGGGAAACCGACCCATGTACTTTATGACATCAAGTCGATTTTGCCCGCCGCGGAGGTTGATGGCCGACTCTAGGGCCGGATAGAAAAGTTATGAGAGTACTGGTAACAGGTGCAGCGGGTTTCATCGGCTACTTTGTGACTACCCGGTTATTGGCGCGCGGCGACCAGGTTATTGGCCTGGATAATCTTAACGACTACTACGATGTGCGTCTTAAACATGCGCGCCTGGCCAAGCTGGAATCCCAGCCAGGCTTTAAGTTCGTCAAGCTGGACCTGGCCGATCGTGCCGGCATGGAAGCCCTGTTTGCGGCGGAAAAAATTGACCGTGTTGTGCACCTGGCTGCGCAGGCCGGTGTGCGTCACTCGGTGACGCACCCACATATCTATATTGAAAGTAATGTCGTTGGGACGCTGCACGTTCTGGAGGGATGCAGGCATCATGAAGTAGAACATTTGGTGTTCGCTTCGACCAGTTCAGTGTATGGCTACAACACGCGCATGCCGTTTTCTGTGCATCAGGGTGCCGATCATCCACTGTCTCTGTATGCGGCCAGTAAGAAAGCCAACGAGATGATGGCGCATTCGTATGCGGCGCTTTACCAGCTGCCGACAACCGGGCTGAGATTCTTTACCGTGTACGGCCCGTTCGGGCGGCCGGACATGGCGCTGTTCCAGTTCACCAAGAGTATCCTGGCCGGTGAGCCCATTGATGTTTTTAATTATGGTCAGCATAGACGCGACTTTACTTTCGTAGAGGATATTGCCGCTGGTGTGGTGGCGGCGCTGGACAACGTCGCCACGGCTAATCCGGACTTTGATCCTGATGATCCTGACCCGGGTACCAGCCAGGTGCCATATCGGCTTTACAACATTGGTAACAGTAAGCCCGTGGAATTGCTGCGCTATATCGATGTGCTGGAAGAATGCCTGGGACGCAAGTCCGAGCGAAATCTCCTGCCATTGCAGCCTGGCGATGTGCCGGACACCTGGGCGGATACCCGCAGCCTGGCCGATGATGTCGGTTATCAGCCGTCTACCTCTGTCGAAGAGGGTGTCCGCCGGTTTGTTGACTGGTATCTCGACTATTACGATGTCCAGCTCTAGCCGCGACTAGTGGAGGCGCCATGGCGTCCGTCGATGAACTCGTAACCCGTAGCGGTGGTCTTACACAGCTTCCTGTCTGGCAGACATTGCTCGATGCTGCCGGGGGTACAAAAGCAGCTGGACTGGGTGAACGGCTTGATCAAGCCGGTCGCTATGCGGATTTTTCTCTGGAATTCTCTGATTTAGTCCTTGATTTTTCAAGGAATAATATCGGCAAGGAAGAGCTCGCACTGCTACTGAAGCTAGCTGAATCGCGTGAGCTTGTTAGCTGGCGCGAGGCGTTGTTCTCGGGGCAGCTGGTTAATAACACCGAGCATCGAGCGGCGCTGCATATGGCGCTGCGAGCGCCGGCCTCAGCAGACTTTACGCTGGGCGGTGAAGAACTGATGCCGGCAGTCTGCGCCGAGCGTGCACGCGTCATGCAGCTGGCCGGCCAGATTCGTTCGGGCGAATTCCACGGCTACACCGGGGCGCCCATCACCGACATTGTAAATCTTGGGATTGGTGGCTCAGACCTGGGCCTGGTAATGGTCAGCGAGGCCTTGAAGCCATTGCAGGCGGCAAGTCTGCGCCTGCATTTTGTCTCGAACGTGGATGGCAGCGAACTGGCTGACACCCTCGCTGCTATTGATCCGGCGCAGACGCTATTCATCATTTGCTCCAAGAGCTTCGCAACCCTGGAAACCCAGCTGAACGCCAATGCGGCGCGTGACTGGCTGCTTGCGCATCTGCCCGCTGAAGCCCTGGCTCGACATTTTGTTGCCGTTTCGGTGAACGAGTCGGCTATGGACAGTTTCGGCATCAGTCCCGAGCTGCGCTTCCCTATCTGGGACTGGGTTGGCGGACGCTATTCGCTCTGGTCTTCCGTAGGCCTGGCCATCGCCATTGGTATAGGTCCGGACGCATTTTCGGAACTGCTGGCCGGTGCTGCCGAGCTGGACGCACACTTTTGCGAAGCTGATTTGGCGCAGAATCTGCCGGTTATTCTGGCGCTACTGACAATCTGGAATCAGAATCTGCTCGGTATTCAGAATCACGCGGTATTACCTTACTCGCAGCGGTTACACCGATTGCCTGCCTTTCTTCAGCAGCTGGAAATGGAAAGCAATGGGAAATCCGTGACCCGGCAAGGGGAGGCGGTAGGCTGGTCAACAGGACAGCTCATCTGGGGCGAGCCCGGCTCGAATGCTCAACACTCCTTTTTTCAACTCCTGCACCAGGGCACGCTAAAAACCAGCCTTGATCTGATTGCCGTGGTGCGCGGCGGTTTTGACGCCGAACATCAGTGCCAGGCCCTGGCCAATGCGCTGGCCCAGGCCGAGGCCTTTGCGCGCGGTCGTGGCAGCGAGGCTGTGGCGGCTGAGTTGCGGGACAGTGGACTTTCTACCCGGCAAATTGAAGAGCTGTTGCCGCACAAGCTGCATCCGGGTGGCCGGCCCTGTAACCTTCTGCTCATGAAAGAGCTGACGCCGCGAGCGTTGGGTCAATTGATCGCGCTCTATGAACACAAGGTGTTCGTTCAGAGTGTCATCTGGGGAATTAATCCCTTCGATCAATGGGGCGTGGAACTGGGCAAGCGCATGGCCGTCGAGGTGGCCTCGGCCCTGAAAGCACGTGATGCGCGGGCTCTGCCAGGCATTGCTGCCAGGATATTCGACTGGTCTGACGCTTAGTCGCCAGTTCAAGTAATTAGAGACCATTGCAGTGGTCAATGTACGGATTAAGCAATGAAACTGACAATTCATGGCACGGGCTACGTGGGACTGGTTACCGGCGCCTGCATGGCGGAAGTCGGCAATGACGTTATTTGCGTGGATGTTGACGAAGCCAAGGTCGCCGGACTGAACGCCGGAAATATCCCGATCTATGAGCCCGGGCTAGCCACTATCGTCAGGCGAAATTTCGAGGCCGGTCGATTACGCTTTACGACGGATATAGCCGCCGGCGTTGAGCACGGGCTATTCCAGTTCATCGCCGTAGGCACGCCGCCGGATGAAGACGGTTCGGCAGACCTGCAGCACGTGCTGGCGGTGGCCCGTAGCATTGGCTCATACATGAATGACTATAAAATTGTCATCGACAAATCTACGGTGCCCGTGGGCACTGCAGACAGGGTCGCGGCACAAATTGCAGAAACCCTGGCCGAACGTAGTGCGCGAGCTGGATTTTGACATTGTCTCCAACCCGGAATTTCTTAAAGAAGGCGCCGCCGTCGAGCGACTTCATGAAGCCAGACCGGATCGTGGTGGGTACTGATAGCCGAGCGCGCACCGCATTGTTGCATCGCCTGTACGAACCCTTTAGCCGCAATCATGACAAGCTGATCGTCATGGATGTTCGCTCTGCCGAGCTGACCAAGTACGCAGCCAACGGCCATGCTGGCGACCAAGATCAGTTTCATGAATGAACTGTCCAACCTGGCCGAGCGCTATGGCGCCGACATCGAGAAGGTGCGTATTGGCATAGGTTCCGATCCGCGCATCGGCTATTCCTTTATCTATCCCGGTTGCGGCTATGGTGGTTCATGTTTTCCCAAAGATGTCACCGCCCTGGCCAAGTCGGCGGAGCAGGCTGGTTATCACGCGGAACTTGTGAAGGCGGTGGAAAGTGTCAATGCCCGGCAAAAGGAAGTCCTGTTCAGCAAGCTGAGCGAGCATTTCAATGGTGAGCTTGCCGGCAAGACATTTGCACTGTGGGGCCTGGCATTTAAACCGAATACCGATGACATGCGCGAGGCGCCCAGCCGCGACCCTGATGGAGGCGGTATGGGCAGCGGGCGGCAAGGTGCGTGCCTACGACCCGGAGGCAGGTGACGAAGCTTTACGGATCTATCCGGAGCGCGATGACCTGACCTTTGGACAAATCCGCCGATGCGCTGCACGGGGCTGATGCGCTGGCGATTGTCACCGAGTGGCAGGAGTTCCGCAGCCCGGATTTCGAGCTGATCAAAAACTCCCTTAGTCAGCCGGCAGTATTCGACGGGCGCAATCTGTACGACCCTCGGGTTATGTCCGAACTGGGATTTCACTACTACAGTATTGGCCGTGGCGTGGCCCGACCTGCAGGCTGACGCTCGCGCGGGATGGCAGTGATGAATTTGATTCCGGTTATCTTATGCGGTGGTTCGGGCTCACGTTTGTGGCCACTTTCACGAACCGGCTATCCCAAGCAACTGTTGGCGCTGGCCAGTGAACACAGTATGTTGCAGGACACGGTCCTGCGTACCCGTTGCCTAAGCGATGCGGTGGCTGAACCGATCCTTGTGTGCAACGAAGCGCATCGGTTTCTTGCCGAACGGCAACTCGCGGAAATTGGCAGCCGGCCTCAGATTGTGCTCGAGCCAGAAGGCCGGAATACGGCACCGGCGGTAGCCCTGGCGGCCTGGCTGGCGCGCAGTATTGAGGATGAAAATGCCCTGCTGCTGGTTTTGCCCGCTGACCATGTCATCAGCGATAGCGACGCCCTGGCGCAGGCTGTGAAGGCCGCAGCACCTGCGGCACAGGCCGGACGCCTGGTGACCTTCGGTGTGGTGCCAACAGCGCCGGAAACCGGTTACGGTTATATTCGCGCAGCTGCTACCCAGCCAGGCGTAAATCCCGTCGAGCGTTTTGTCGAGAAACCTGATCTGGCCACCGCCAGGGGCTATCTGGAATCCGGGGACTATTTCTGGAACAGCGGTATGTTTTTGTTTTCGGCGGGCAGTTTTATCGCCGAACTGGAGCGCTATGCGCCGGCCATCCTGGCAGCTGTAGACGCGGCGATGCTCGGCGCCAGTCAGGAAGCTGCGACCTGGCGCCCCGATCCGCAGGCTTTCCTGGCCAGCCCCAAAGACTCCATTGACTACGCGGTGATGGAAAAAACGGAACTGGCCAGCGTCATTGCCCTGGATGCGGGCTGGAGTGACCTGGGTTCATGGTCTTCACTGCAGGATATCAGCGAGTCATCGGGCGACGGCAATGTGTTGCGTGGTGATGTGACCGCGGTGGATTGCCACAATAGCCTTTTGCAGGCAGAGCATCGGTTGCTTACGGCTGTCGGCCTGGAAGGCTGCATTGTGATCGAAACTAAAGATGCGGTGCTGGTGGCTCCGCGCGAGCGGGCCCAGGATGTGAAAGCGGTGGTAGATCGCCTCGCCGCTGCGGGCCGCAGCGAAGTGGCGCTGGGTCGCGAGGTATTCAGGCCCTGGGGTAGTTACGACAGCCTAGAGTCCCGGCCCGGTTTTCAGGTCAAGCGGCTGGCTGTGCTGCCCGGCGCAATCCTGTCTTTACAGTTGCATCATCGCCGTGCTGAGCACTGGATAGTGGTAAGTGGCAAAGCCCGCATAACCCGTGATGACGAAGTTTTTGACCTCGCCGTAAACGAACACACTTATATCCCGCTGGGCGCAAAGCATCGGATAGAGAATCCCGGCGAAGAATTGCTGCAGATCGTCGAAGTGCAGATCGGCGACTACCTGGGCGAAGACGACATCGAGCGCTTTGAGGACATCTACGGTCGCCAGGGCCGCACGGACTAGCCGCTATGGGTGGAGCACTTAGATGACGCAGACCCTGTCCTGTTTTAAGGCCTACGATCTGCGCGGTCGAGTTCCCGACGAGCTGAATAGTGAAATCGCGCGTCGCATCGGCCGCGCCTACGGCAACTTCATTGGCTCCGGAAAGCGTCGTGGTTGGCTACGACATTCGTCTGAGCAGCCCCGAAATAGCCCAGGCCTTGAGCGAAGGACTGCGGGACGCAGGAGTCAAGGTGCTGGATATCGGCCTTTGTGGCACCGAGCTGGTCTATTTCGCCACCTCGTGGCTCAAGGCTGGCGGCGGCATCATGGTGACGGCCAGTCACAATCCGTCCGATTACAACGGTATGAAGTTCGTTCGTGAAGGCTCGCGCCCTATCAGTGGGGACAGCGGCCTGGATGACATTCGACGCCTGGCCGAAGCCGGGGGCGGGGACCTGGCAGCGAGCCGCGGTTCGGTGGAGCAGCGTCCGGTGCTTGAGCCGTATCTGCAACACCTGCTTGGCTATATAGATGCCTCGCAACTCAAACCGCTGAAAATTGTTGTGAATGCCGGCAACGGCGGTGCGGGCCTGATTATTGATCAGCTTGAAGCTTATCTACCCTTCGAATTTCACTCCCTTCAGCATCAGCCTGACGGAAATTTTCCGCACGGCGTTCCGAATCCCTTGCTGCCTGAAAATCGTCAGCTGACCAGTCAGGCGATTCTGGATACCGGCGCCGACCTCGGGGTCGCCTGGGACGGTGACTACGACCGCTGTTTCCTGTTCGATGAGCACGGCGAGTTTATCGAAGGCTATTACATCGTTGGATTGCTGGCCGAGGCGTTGCTGGCGCGGAATCCCGGTGCGCGCATCGTCCATGATCCACGACTGACCTGGAACACTCAGGATATTGTTGCTGCTGCTGGCGGCATTGCGGTGCAAAGTAAGACCGGGCATGCCTTTATTAAAGAGCGCATGCGTAAAGAAGACGCGCTCTATGGTGGTGAAATGAGTGCGCATCACTATTTTCGTGAATTTGCCTACTGCGACAGCGGCATGATTCCCTGGTTACTGGTCGCTGGATTGATCAGTGCGCGCGGGCGCAGCATGTCGCAATTGGTTGCAGAAAGGGTGGCAAGGTTTCCGGTCAGTGGCGAAATTAACCGCCGTGTCTCGGATCCCGATTCCGCCATTGCAGCAGTGAGTCAACGTTTTTCAGCGGATGCCCTGGCCCGTGACGAAACTGATGGTCTGGGTCTCGAATTTTCAGACTGGCGCTTTAACCTGCGCAAGTCCAACACCGAGCCAGTAATTCGGCTGAACGTTGAAACTCGTGCGGACCCGCAGTTGCTGGAAGTCAGAACCGCTGAAATACTGGCGCTGCTCGACCAGGCCTGAGCCTCAGACAGGCCCGGCTACCGCCGTGCTCAGTTCAGCACTGAGCGATTCGGTCTGTTCGCCATCGATAAATAGTCTTTGCCATATTTCCAGGGTGATCAGCGCAAACAGATGATCACTGTGATCGGCCTTGTTCTCGCGATGATCGCTGATTACCTGTGCGACGCTTTCTGGTCGAAAGAGGCCGCGTTTGTCTATCTGCTGGGGTGAAAGCAGATAAGCTATCAATGGCTCCAGTTCCTGTTTTAGCCACGAACCCACCGGGGCGCCGAAACCGCGCTTCTTACGATCCAGGATTTCATCGGGCAGCACCCCACGCAATGCCTTTCGAATCGCAAATCGCGTATTGCGGCCTTTTACCCTTTGCTGGTCAGGCATGCGCGTGGCGAGTTCAACCAGCCGTTCGTCCAGTAGCGGCACGCGGCATTCCAGCGAGTGCGCCATGCTCATTTTATCGGTTAGCAACAACAGGTCATCGGTCATCTGGGTCTGTATATCTGCCATGAACATGCTGTCCAGCTGTGACAGGTCGGCATTTTTACCGAGCACCAGTTGCAGTGCGTCGGGTTCACCCGAGGGACCTTGCTTGAGCAGGCTTGCCAGCTGGTTCGGCGAGAAGATCTGCATTAGCTGGTGATAGCGTTCGCTACCCGGCGCATCCGCCAGCAGAGTGACCGTGCGAAAATACCTGAGGATATTCAATATTTTACTATGCCGGTCGACGGGTAACTGGCGCGCAACAGGCGTTAGCAGGTTTTTGCGCAGCCAGTCGGGGAGGCGTTCGAGCAAGCCGACGTAGTAGCTCATCAGGTAGCGATCATAGCCGCCAAATAGCTCGTCACCGCCGACGCCCGAAAGGATCACCTTAACGTCGCGGCTGGCAAACTCTGAAACCAGGTTGCTGGTGATCAGCGCCGAGTCGGAAATCGGTGCATCCATATGCCAGACCAGGCTTGGCAGCAAGCCGACCACATCCGGTTGCACGACGATTTCATGGTGCTCGGTGCCATGCAGTTCGGCAATCTGGCGCGCGTAGGGGAGCTCGTTGTACAGCGCCGCACCCGAGGAGCCCTGGTAGCCGATGGAATAGGTCTTCAGAGGGCTGTCGATGAACTGGCTCATATAGGCAACGATCAGGCTGGAGTCTATGCCGCCACTTAAAAAGGCTGCCACGGGCACGTCACTGACCATTTGCGCCTGAATGCTGCTGGCCAGTGTGCTGCGTATTTCCTCGACCCACTGTGCGTCGCTGTTGCCATGGTCCGGATTGAGTTCAAGCTGCCAGTAGCGCTGGCGTTCAATGCGCCCGTTCTCGCAGATCAGCATTTCACCGGCGCCCAGCAGTTCTATGTCGCTGAACAGGCTATGGCCGTTGTTCAGGTAGCCAAGGGACAGGAAACCTTCGAGGGCGCTTGGATCCAGACTTGCTGTCTGGGCCGGATGGGCCAGCAGTGCTTTAACCTCTGACGAGAAAATCAGCGTGCCAGCGGTCTGGCTAAAGTAAACCGGCTTGATGCCCAATCGATCACGACCCAGTATCAGCCGTTCTCGACGAGTGTCCCACAAGGCAAAGCCGAACATGCCCTCGGCACGGCTTATGAATTCATCGCCGAATTCTTCATACAGATGCAGCAGTACTTCGGCATCACTGCCAGTCCGGAAGCTGTGCCCGCGTCCCCGCAATTCGTCGCGTAACTCGCGGAAGTTGTAAATCTCGCCATTGCAGACCAGCACCAGGCTGCGATCTTCATTGAATAGTGGTTGCCGGCCACCGGCCAGATCGATAATCGATAGCCGTCTCAAACCGAGGGCAACCTGATTGTCATGGTACAGGTCATCATCATCAGGACCCCGGTGCACGATACGTGCAGCCATCGCACGCGACGCCTGTGGATCAGGTGTGCCGCCCTTAAGGCCAAGTTCGCCGTAAATTCCACACATGGTCGGTCAGGGCAACTTGCTGACGATCGGAGGACCGATAAGCTTGGTGAGCCACACCGGTAGCCGTGTCCAGGCCCGTATCGCCAGTTCGTATTTCGGGTTGCTGGGACTAAGATTCGGGGGCTGTTGGCCGGGTGCGAGCCAGTAGTGCCAATACAGTTGCTGGGGTTTCGCGCCCCACTGTTTTTTGAAGCGATATGTGCCGCTATCCGGGCTGGACCGGCCGAAATCGAATTCAGTCGAGCCGCGCTCGATCGCAGCCTTAAGACATTCAGCGTAGAGGAACATATTGACGCCGGTGCGATTGAATTCACGCAAGGATGAGGCGGAGGGTATTTCCGTACGCTGTTTGTGGTGAATAAGCAGTCCCGCAGCCACGGCTTGCTGATTAATTCTGACTATGACGATTTCGGCATCTTTACCCATGCAATCAAGTATCGCGGCGAAAAATTTCCGCGAGTGTACGGGCGTACCCAGATCGCGCATGTTGCGCGCAAATACGTTGTAGAAATCCTGCAGCAGTTCGCTGCCGCCGCGTTCAGATACGGCGCCTTCACGGATGGGGCGCTTTACCTGGGCGCGCAGTTTTGCGCCCAGATTTGACATCATGGTCTCGGCGTCCGTTTCCAGCGGCCGGATCATTTCTACTTTATCCAGTCGCGGCGACCAGCCCGAGCGCTCGTGTGAATCGCGAAACTCAATATGGGTGGCGGATTGGCTGTTGGCATGACTGCCAGCGGCGTTCATCAAGGCTTGCTCTATCTCGGCATCGAGGGCTACTGCGCCGCCGAAATTCGCATAGGGGACAGAGACAAAGTAATTGCCGAATAAACGACTTTTTAGTTGCACCAAAGGCAGTATGCCGACCACCTCATTGGCTTTGGATCTGGCCAAGAAATAAGCGGTTGGCGCTTTAAGTGCCTCGCCAAAAACCTGTTTCCAGTCCCAGCGGTGATAAGCGCTGGCAGAGGTGTCCGGGCGCGCTACAAATGCGTCCCAGTCGGCCTGATCCTGCTCTGTTGCCAGGCTAATTGTTGCCGTATCAGCTGTCACTGATCAGGCTACCTTCAGGACATGGTCGAAACGATCCCAGCTAAAGCTTTCCAGCAGCTGCCGCAGGCGGCTTTCGGTCTTGTCGAGGTTTAGATAGTGCCGGAATCGAGACTTCATGCCGGCGCCCGTCACCCGCGGTTGCTGTGGGTCAATTTCCCAAGGATGCAGGTAGAGAAACATTGCCTGTTTCTCTGTGAGGTTCAAGCGGCTTACCGCACGTTTGAAAACGGCGAACGGTAGCAGCCTGAGATAGCCGCCACCACCACAAGGCATCCGCAGCGGACCGAGTTCCACCGTTGACTGCGGACACTCGAGCAATTGCGTACCCGGGGCAATAAATGGGAACCTCGGTGCGTCCGGATAGCCATATAAATCGTGACGAATCGGGTAGACGCTGGACGAGTACCGGTAACCTACTTCTTCAAGAATGCCGAAGGCCCATTGATTCATCGCGATAATCGAAAAGCTGGGCGCGCGGTAGCCCAACACTGCTTGCCCGCCAATGTCTTCGAGTATCGCTTTGCTGGTCGCTACGTCGTGGCGAAATTCCTCGGGCGACTGGCTGAAAGCCGGTTGATGTTCGCTGCCGTGGCTGGCCAGTTCATGGCCCGCAGACAGGATGTCGCGGATCATCTGCGGGTGGCGCTCGGCCACCCAGCTCAAGGTGAAGAAGGTCGCCTTGACCTGATGCTGGTCAAAAATCTCCAGAATTCGATAGACGTTACCGCGCACCCTCGACGGCATACTGTCCCAGTCTGCACGCTTAATGGTGTGCTGAAACGCGCCGACCTGAAAGTGTTCTTCCACGTCTACCGAAAGCCCGTTTGTCAGGGTTGGTATCACGCTCGGCAGCTTGCTTATTAACGCCGGCGGCGCTGCTGGATCGAATTGCCGAAATCCCAGTTTACACTGATGCCGATTTCATTGACTGCGAAATCAGTATTGGCATCGATTTCGCCGGCGCGCTTCCGAAAAACGTAGAAAAGTGCTGGCATCCAGCTTCCTGCCTAGCTTGCGGTTAACGCTGACTCGAGCGCTGACGAAATCATCGTCAACTCTGTCGTCATCATCAGCATCCGCCTCTCGATTACGATAGCCGGCGTTCAAGGCCAGTGCACGTGCGTGCTCCAAGCGTGATTTTCCAATCACCGACGATACCAATCTGTTGCGTGTTCGTGTTCTGGAGAGTTCCGTCCAGCAGCACGCCGTCTTCGCGGCGGTCATAGAACACTCTCAGTGCCAGTTCATTATTATTGAAAACCCGAGTGACGGTCGCATTGGCGAATTTGCGAACGAAACGTTCACCCGTTCCCGGAACATCGATATCCGGCGGCTCGCCCGGAACTTCCGGAATGACCGGAATTCCCGGGGTCGGCGGACGACCGGGTTGCGGACGATTGGCCCGATAGACCTCTTCCGTGGATGATGGCTCCTGATTAAAACTCAGGCTTATCGAGCCATTCTTTATTGCTGGTCGTAACTCAAGCCCCACACATTGCCGAAGCTGCGATCACCGTAGAAAGCTTCGAAACTGCTAGCTGCCGTTTTGCGGCGTACGCCGGCACGCCAAATCGTATCCTGCAGACTGTCGTCTTCAATGTTCAGAAAGGAGCTTTCCTTACCAAACGTGCCCGAACACGCTGAATTCATTGAACACGTAGCCGAGTTCGGCTTCTAGTAGCTGTCGACGAGCTATAACCGGACTAATTTCGTATTCGAGATCGCTGGTACTCGTGATTGACAGCCCATTCGATTCCGCGGTTTTGCAGCGGCCCGCGATAAGTCGTATCGGCTGCTAAATGTATTCGTGTATCTTCCAATTCATCAGTGTCATATAAAAACGTGCCGAAAGCTATCCTGGCATCAAGTTCCGTTTAACCAATAGGTTGAATCCAATGCGGCGCAGTTTCCAGCGAGATCAAGTCTGTGCGATTGTTGGATAGCGCAATGCTGGTGCGTGGAATAGGTTGTGTCGGGTCTATGGCGACCTGTGAGATAGAAGCAAATGATTCGAGCAACAATCGTTGCGGGATAATGCCCAGATCCAGCCGTGCATCGCCATTGTGAAAGTCTGCGGTGGAATCCAGATCGTTGTACCAGAGGTATTCGTACAGATAGTCCACTTCAAGATCGATTCTGTCGGAATTGTGGAATATGCCGATGCCGGGCGCTAATACGGCGACAAAGTCTGACAGTTCGTTATCCGGATCCAGGAAAATATTGTCTGAATAAATGCCTGTTACGCGAACGCCAGGATCAAACTCCAGGGCCTGGACCGGCGAGATAAGAAAAATTCCCGTCAAGTTGGCAAGCGCCAGTGCGGTCAGCCAGCGGCGAGCCGGCCGGCGGTCTGATTTAGCGTTGGTAGTCGGCATAGCTTTCTCCGCGATGGTCTGGGAACCACGAGCTGATGGGCGCCCGGTTAAGCACCAGGCCCAGGGGTTTGCCATTGTTGAGAAGTTCCATCGTGCGCCGCAGGCTGTCCTGATCCGTAGTTCCTGCTCCCACCACGAGCAAGATCTGCCCGGCATTTGCAGCCAGGGCCAAGGCGTCCGTGGATGGCAAAACTGGTGGCGCATCGAGGATGATAATCCGATGCGGATTGCGTCGGCCGAGGTTCGACAACATGTCAGTAGTGTTGCGGCTGGCCAGTATCTCCTCGGACTCACTAAACCGCTTACCCGTCGGCATGATAGATAGCCCCGGTAGCTCCGTCGGCCGAATGATGCTTTCCAGTGAGATTGAGCTGTCGTCCAGCGCGTCGAACAGTCCCAGGTCGTCGCTTAGGCCGAGTGCTCTTGGTAAGGCTGCCCTTGGTATTGTCAGCATCAATCAGAAGAACAGATCGGTCGCGATCAAAGCTGAGTGCCTGCGCGAGGTTGACGGCAGTAAAAGTCTTTCCGGCACCGGGGGGGGAGGCGCTGGTGACCATGACAATATTTGCGCCCGGTTGCGCCAGCTCGCCAAAGGCATTCATTAGCAGCGGCCGTTTGATACGTCGGATTTGATCAACGGTTCGTTGTGCCTGTCCGGACGAGGTAAAAAATTCGCTTCGGCAAGTTTTGAAAATTGCACCGCGTTCACCGATCGAATTTGCAGACCGACTTCTGCCGGCAGCGTCATATTTTGCGCGATCGGTTTGAAGCCAGGGAACCGACTTCCGGTCATCTGACGATTCGATTGCACGTTCAATAATGCTCATATCGGAATCCCGTTGCGGACCATTTTGAGTACGGCGACTATTTCGTTGGTGCGTGTTGAGACGAGGAGGTACGGCACCAGCAAGGCGAGACTGAATATCATGAACAACAGTGTACGGCGCTTTTGTCCGGGCGCCGGCAACGCCCCGATCAGGCCATATACCGGCACTCTTACGGCATTACTCAGACTCGGCAGGGTGAAAAAGACAGGGTGGTTCTTGCTAAGCAAAAAGGTCAGCCCCACGCCTACGGCGAGGGATGCAACCAGCACCGCGATGGCTAGAAGTTCACGATCAGGCCCAACGGGAAGAATCGGTAACGCGGCGGGTCGATGACATCAAATGTCACTGACTCACTGTCAGTCTGCACCTCTTCGGCTAGCTTGGCCGATTCAAGGCGGCTCAGCATTTGTTCGATACTGTGCTTGCACGACGTCATAGTCGCGATTGAGTTTATTCAGCTCGGCTTCAACCTTGGGGATAGTGTCGACCATGCTTCTCAGATAAGCGAGATTGCGTTGCTCTTCGCGTAAATTCTCGACTGCAGAGCAGCTTGATTGACCTCGGCGTCACTCAGCGCTATACGCAGTTCCTGATAGACCGGATTCATCCCGGCGCTGCCGCCGTCATTGCTGCGATTGCTCGTGTTGCCGTCAACAGCGCCTTGTTCGTCCCGC
The DNA here is from genome assembly GCA_963807995.1 of uncultured Gammaproteobacteria bacterium. GTDB lineage: Bacteria > Pseudomonadota > Gammaproteobacteria > Steroidobacterales > J054. The sequence goes on along the minus strand of CAWEDX010000001.1, from coordinate 2,197 downwards.
AGCCGGTAGAGATCCGCCAGGTTTCGCGCGTGCTGAGTACATCCGGGTGTTTTGTGTACCGCCTCAACAAATCAGTCAACTGCCGTTCGAAGGAAGCGATCGTCGTATCAATAGGCTGTTCCCGGGGCTCCAGGGGTGCTCGAATTGGCGGCAGGGCCTGGCTTTCGCCGTTGAGCTGAGCCTGTAATGCACGGCTGCGTTCCTTTACCGTGTCGATATTTGCTTCCAGGCTACGGACGGTCGCTTCAGAACGCTGCAGTCGGTCGTAGTAGCCACCGCCCTGACCGGGCATCAGGCCAACATTGTTGCGTTTAAACTCTGCCAGGCGTGCTCGGTTTCCTCTAGCCGCGTTTCATAGACGCTCAGCTGATCCGTCAGGAAGCGCTGTGCCTGAACAGCCTCGGAGCGATCCTTCTGCAGTGAGTTTTCCATGAATGCTTCGAGCAGGGTTTGCACTACGGTTGAAGCCAATTCAGGATCCGTATGCGAACTGAATTCGATAGATCTGTTCCCGGCGGGCTTTAACAATGCTGATTCGGTTTTCGATCTATTCCAGCAGCAATTCGTATTCTGCGGGCGTAATGGCGTTGGTTTCGATTCCTGCTTTGCTGACCACGGCCTCAAGCTGGGGGCGTGCGGTGAGAGCGCGCGTCATCAGGTCGACTTGGTCGATCGTATCCGGCTGCACCGCCAGGCCTCTCAGCAAAGGTTTCAGGACCGTTTCTGTATCGACGTAAACGTGCGCTGTGGCTCTAGACTCATCTTTGATAAACAGGGTTGCGGTCCAGCCGGCAATGGCCAGCAGCCAGGCCAGCGCCAGCGCATGCCAGGCAGGGCCACATGCCCAGCGCTTCATCGGCAACCTCCCAGCGTAGTTGCGAATATCCAGATGAGTTTGTCTTCCTGCGTCGCGGTCGGTTAGCAGTGTCCGGCCGACTCGATGATGAAAATCAAAACCGGCTTTCCGGAATCATCAAAACGTCGCCGGGCCGCATGACTACGTTGGCGATTCCCTTGTCGAGCAGATGATGAATATGAACCGGCATCTCTGCGTCCGGCGTCCCCGCGGCGAATGATCTTGGCGCGATTGCCGGGCAGCGTATTCCAGCCAGTCCACCAACGTCAATCTCACATCCAGCAAGGTCATGCTTTGTCGGTAAGGATGCCGGCGGTTCTGCAGCCTTGCCGACGACGCGAATCTGCGTGCCAAAGGCACCGACAAATGGGTCACGATCATATTCACCTGGGGCGAACGGATGTATCGGACAGGGCGGTTTCGATATCTGTGGAGAGCTGCGTGGCGTTTTGCCCGCAGCAACCATATCCTGGACCAGCGGCGTGGAAATTCTGCCGTCTGGTCGGACCGGGACGGTGACGGATACGTCCGGATGCTTCCAAACAAACACTTGCAGGGTGTCGCCGGGGCCGATGGTGTATTCGCTCTGCGGCAGATTCGGCCACGGGCGTTATACGGGTGCTGGTGGCCGGTGCGCAGCCGGACAGAGTAAATCAGGCAACAATGCCCAACGTCAATCATTGCCAATAATTTCATCAAAAGCCCGGAACTCCCTGAATTGAGTTATTATTATAGGGCGCATGGCAGCCTCTGTCTGCAAATGCTACCCCAGGTGGGAGGCTTCATGGAGTACTACGCCGCAGTTTTCAGTTCCACTGCATGGATGGGCTGGCTCGAGCCGGAGGGCTTGCTCCAAACACTGGATTTATAAGGATAATTCAGTTGCTCCAAGATGGCCGTGATCTGCGTCACGCTGATAGACTTGCCCGCCCGCGGCAGCGATTTTTCAGAGCCCCGCAGGCATCCCGAAACGCACCGCTGGCGACTGCTGACTCATGCAGCGTCCACTGATCGCACATATCCTGTTCCGCCTGGATTACGGCGGACTTGAGAACGGCCTGGTAAATCTGCTCAACGGATTGCCTGATGATCACCGCCATGCGGTTATCTGCCTAACCGACTATTCCAGTTTCCGCGAACGCATCACCCGGCCGGATGTCGAGGTTTTTGCCTTGCATAAGAAACCGGGTAAAGACTGGGGAGCCTACGCCCGTCTTATTCAAGCTACTACGTAGCCTGCAGCCGGCGGCTACACCATACACGAAATCCTGGAGTCCTTGATTGTGCGGCAGTCGCTGCGGCCGCAGGCGTGCCGGTGCGAATCCAGGGATATCATGGCTG